>BBDJ01000013.1 GCA_001312325.1 Lysinibacillus pakistanensis
GGCAGCAACATGTTGTTAGTCCTCAGGCGTTTTCACAGGAAGTGAAGTTCATGGCCTGAGTTCCCCAATTTCAGTTGGTGTTTGGACACCCATTGAAAACGAACCAATATCGCATTCATCTCACCACCTGTAGAGGTGGGAGTCTTCTGTATTTGCCGCTGCCGCTTCGCTTACGCGCATAAAACATTTGCCGCTGCCGCTTCGCTTACGCGCATAAAACATCTGCCGCTGCCGCTTCGCTTACGCGCATAAAATATCTGCCGCTTTGCTTTCGATACAAAAAAAATAGCTGCTGAATGAAGATAAAAAAATCCGCAAACCTTCATCGGAAAAATACCACCTTACAACACAAGGGTTGTAGGCTTAACCACAGAAAGTAAGCAGATTCTAGTTACGTATTCTTTTTTTCTGAAATGTAAAAGAAAAGATTATCTGTCAAACTATTCTCTTACTTCTTTATCAACAAATTGTTTAAAATGCTGTAGACATTGCTTCACTGAACCTTTTTGTTCAAGCACCTTATTTCTTAATGAATCCGCTTTCTCGTCATCATTGACAACTTCCTTATAAAGAGCAAACATGTCAGCTAATAATTGCGCATTTTCTTCCTGTTCGATACTAGGTAGTGAATAGGCAGCAATTGTTAATAATCGTTCGATTTTCTCTGGCGTTTTTTTGTAGCGCGTTGGAAGAATAATAGGTTGATGCGGCTAAAAAAATAGCATAATTTTGCACTACAGTCTATAAACAAATGCCAGTATGTATTGGCATCTGGTATTTCACCTGCCTTTTAGTGACATACTCTTTATAAAATGTAGTGACCTGTATATATAAAGGATTTAGTTCTCTCATAGCTTTTGGATAATTATTGGATGTATCCAAATAGTCAAATACAATAGCATCCATCTTTTGTTGTAGTTTTACAATATCTAAATGATCACGAATTACTTGAATTTCCATTTTACCACTCTCCCATGTTCTCATTTGTTTTCTAAACGTCATTCCTACTCCCCTAAGCAGTCCTGTACATTCCAAACAAATCGATCTATTATCAATTGGAATTATTCAAATTATAGCAATAAACCAATTCAAGAAGTGTGGACATGAAGAAAATAAGACAATTTCGTGAATTAATAGCATTTTTGTGTACGTAAGATAATCTATTTTGATAAAATTAAATCCTTTGTACATATTCCTCAAATAAAAATTGCTCCTTTGCACGATCAACAATTTCTATAATGCTTCCCTGTACATATTTTTTTTATTCTTTGTTTTGGTACATAAAAATAAGCATTGTTTGTGATTAGCCATTCACTAAGCGTCCAATCGCTACCCTGCTGATAATTAGTCAATATACGTTTATGGCGAAGTATGTCTGCCATTTTGTAAAAACCCTCTGATAGCTCGTAGGCAGAAACATCAAAATTAAAAATGGGGCTCACAACCTGTCCAGTATCAAAAATATGTATTGTTTGCCCTTGTTCATCAATAGCAAGCTCTACTGTACTGATTTCATCGAACAAATTTAAGCCTCTGTATTCCATTTGGTAGATTTGTTCCACTATTAACCGCCTCCTTTTTTTTACAACGTTCCTATTGTAACACAGAAAAAGTAGCTACCTCCAAAGTCTATTGAGACAGCTACTTCTATCAAATTGTTCAATTTTGCTCTTTATTGCTTACACCGCGTAAGAAGGGTTATTATAATTTACTAAAATATTATCCCTGCACACGAGTGATTTTTACATCTTTTAAGATTGTATTCACTACCCAGCTCGCTGCAATTAAACCTGCAACAGAAGGTACAAACGCATTTGAAGATGGTGGCATTTTCGCTTTGCGAATAGCTGCATCTGGCTTCCCAACATGCTCAACAACGTCTGGTCGAACTACAATAGGGCTTTCATCAGAGAATACCACTGTAACTCCTTTATGAATACCTTCCTTGCGTAATTTTGTACGAATAATTTTTGCTAATGGATCTGTGTGAGTTTTTGAAATATCTGCAATTTGGAAGCGAGTAGGGTCCATTTTATTCGCCGCTCCCATACTTGAAATAATTGGAATTTCACGCTTTAAGCATTCCTTCATAATATGAATTTTATACATAACAGTATCACTAGCATCAATCACATAATCAATGCCTTGTGCAAAAAATTCTTCATATGTTTCTTCTGTGTAAAACATATGCATATCAATCACTTCACATTGTGGATTAATATCTGCAATTCGCTCTTTCATAACACCTGACTTCGATTTACCAACTGTCGAAAGATAAGCGACTAATTGGCGATTCACATTCGTAATATCAACATTGTCCTTGTCCACTAAAATAATGCGCCCAATCCCACTTCGTGCACACGCCTCAGCTGCAAATGACCCAACACCACCTACTCCAAGTATGGCAACTGTTGTATTTTTTAATTTCTCGAGACCCTCTGTACCTATAGCGAGCTCGTTACGTGAAAATTGATGTAACATTCTTACACTCTCCGTCTATTATAATTTTTGTCTTATTTACATGTGCAGAAATAAACTTTGTGAGAGATGAGGCCCTCACTTTATTAGTAAACCTAGTTAAATACTAAGATAAAATCAAACCTATCTTACATTTTATCATGTTATTCTTCAAGTGAAAATTATAACTAAAAAAATATTCAACATTTAAAGGGGCATTTGAAAGGTATTTCCCTTCAAATGCCCCTATTTAAACACGATTAACTGCTTAGTTGTTCATCATTTTTTTTGAAAGGTTTCTATAAAACTTGGATAAGGCTGGATATTTAGTTCCTTCAAAGCTGCAATGACTGCACCTCCAATTGGTGGTAGCAACGGGGTTATAAATTGTAATGGAATGTCATCAGCATTCGCGAGCTGCTGTAACTTAGGTAGAAAATAACCTTCATTCTTAAATACTCCTCCTACTAAGACAACAGGGACATGCTCTGTTCCCCAAATCATTTGCTTGTAACAAGATTTAATTGCTCTGTAGTGTTTTTGACAAGCATCTTCTAAAATTTTATTGGCAACCTCATCACCCTGATCAGCCATCGCAGCAACATATTTGCTCAAAGGAGCAACAACTGTACGTGGATGCTCTTCTCCATAGATACATTCTATTAATTGTGGTACATTAGCTACAGCAAAATAATTTAGTATGGCATCCGTTAAAGCTGTTGCTCTTCCTCTGCCATCATAGCCTTGAAAAATTGCTTTCAACGCTTGTGCCCCCAAATCATATCCACTGCCCTCATCATCAAACAGATACCCCCAGCCTCCTACACGATGAAAAGTTTGCTGTAGATCGTAGCCCATTGTTATGGCACCAGTTCCTGCTATTTGAACAATACCTGCCTGACCAAGTGTTCCTGAATAAAGAGCAATTATTGCATCATTTTCGACGGAGATAATTGCTTTGCTTGGAACATATTGTCGTACTATTTCTTCTACAGTTCTCTCTGCATAAAGCTCCTTCACCCCAGCCATACCAGCATAACAACTATGTATAGCTGAAAATACTTGAGAGTTCTGTCGCTGTAAGTTTTGCATGATTGTATGAATTGTTGACTCAAAATAATGAAGATTCATTGCTGTCGGATTACTACGAGTTGTCACTACTTTAGCATAAATATTTCCATGTTCATCACAAAGGACCGCAGATGTTTTTGTGCCTCCACCATCTATCGCTAAAACATACATCATTTTCACCTCTTTCCTCATAAAGAAAAAAAGGATTGATTTCTCAACCCCTTTCTCTATTCGCACTATCATCTCGTAAAGCCAAATGATTCCCATGGCTGAATAGATGCTAGTAAAAATTGTTCTTCCTCAACGACTCTAGCTACTATATTTGTTGAACCAGCATTGGGCATTTCCTTCAAAACAATTTGCAGTTCGCCCTTATAACGAATATCCAGATTATTATCAATGGTCACATCGCCCTGTTTTAATGGATTTGTATCATGTGCAGGGAAGTCACCATTTTTATATTTAACGCGTGACTGTGTACTTCGAATCATATATTCTGAAACGTCCCCACGGTTAAAATGAGGCTCCTTAAATAGAATCGCTTCTTCTAAAACAGATGTTTCAGCAGAGGGTACAATTTTAAGCTCAAGTTTTTGACGATTTAATTGACCTAAAGCATGGAGCTCTTCTTCAGAGGCATACATATTTCCAATAATACAATCATCGATTAATCCTGTATGCCATAAATCCTTTGCTTGCACAGTAATTGGTAGATAACGATGCTCTTCTAATGTTGGCAAGCCATGCTCGGTTTGCTCCCAAGGTCCATATTTGGCATGCTGCGATGAAATCATGGCAGCTGTGCGAATATGATTCGTTTTGAACAGCTTAGAGGTTGTTAAAAAGTGCTGACGAGAAAGACCAGTAAAACGCCTTGGATAAAAATTGTGACAGCCAATAATATTATCTTTATTTGGTTGGTAGGATAAAATATTTTCTACATACTTAGTACCATTACTAATATTTAACTCTACTTTCACATTACTTGCATCAAGTGACATAAAAGCTTCTTCCTGACCAGAAAACCCCATATCTAAGCGCAAAGCCGCTAAATGATAATGTTCTTTAAAATAGCCGATATCTTTAAAGGGTAAGCCTAGGTCTTCGAAGACTGCTGGTGCAACATCAGCCGAGATATCAAACCCAAGTCGCTGCGCAAATTTATTGATTTGCTGTAATTTTTGCCGCTCCTCATTGTTATTTAACGACATTAGACAGGTAAATATACGATCAAAGCCATTGTCATGGGCTAGCTGGACATAACGCTTCATTTGATCTAGTGTACTATGCTGAGGATAGAGTGAAATACCTAATCTTCTCAATTCAAATACCTCCGTTAATCAGCCATTACACTTCTACTTTTTGATTATTTGATTGTGTAACAGACTGTTTACTTTGAGCCTCCGCTTCAGCAGCTCGTTGTTCATTTTGTTTTGCCATACGATTCGCCATCGATAAGAATGGTAAATAGATACAGATAGCAACAACAATTAGAACAATACTAAGCACCGCACCGCGCCATGATTGTGTTACTAAAAAAACCATTAATAATAGGAGGTGTCGTCCATGGTGCAGCTATTGTCGCTGCTGGTACTAAGCCCCATTTAGTTGCAAAGAAAGCAATTGTGACATTGATCATAGGCGTTAAAATAAACGGCACAAATAGAATTGGATTTAAAACAATTGGTAAACCGAATAGCAATGGCTCATTAATGTTAAACAATCCTGGTGCTGCCGAGAGCTTACCGACCGTGTTATACTGTTTGTTCTTCCGCGCAATGATGAAAATAGCAATGATTAAGGCAATTGTAGTACCTGAACCACCCATATTGATAAAAGCATCAAAGAATGGTTTGTTAATAATATACGGTGCTACTTTACCTGCTGAGATTGCTGCAACATTGGCATCAATTGCTTGTAGATTAATCGATTGCATAAATGGTTCAATAATATTTGCCCCATGAACACCAAATGACCATAAAAATGTTGGAATAAACGCTAAAATAAGACCTGCTACCCATGTATTTGTTAAGCCCATAAATGGCTCTTGAACGGTTGAATAAAATGTACCAATAATATCTGGAATATCAAAACCAGCAGAAATAATTGTACGTACTAATGCTATTAAACCAATTATAATAATTGCTGGTAGTAATGCGGCAAACGACTTTGAAACTGCTGGCGGTACTCCCACAGGCATTTTTATTAAAAGCTTTGGATTGCCCGATAAACGTGAGAATAATTCAGCAGAAATTAAGGCTGTAATGAGGGCTACAAATATGCCTCCAGTACCTGTCGTTAGCCCTGTTAAGCCGCCCTCCCCAAATGTCCCAAAGGTCATGTAACTAGCAAGCCCTATCACACCACCAGATAACGCATCTTTGTCATAACTTTTTGTTAGGTGGTATGCTACGACAAATGCTAATAATAGTGAGATTATTCCAAATGTCGCACCCCAGATGTTGCCGCCAAACTGAGTCCAGGTTTCGTGCTTCCAAATGGAATCGAGTGCATTTTGATATAGCTCAAGAGGAAAAGTATTAATAAGCACAGCAAATGATCCAACAATTGTCAATGGCATGATTGTAATAAACCCATCACGAATGGCAACTAAATGACGTTGATTCCCTACTCTAGCAGCAACTGGCACAAATTTTTCTTCTAAAAAACGGAACATTTCACACACTCCCTTTATTTTTTATTTGGACATCAAAATTCGATGCTACTCCCCTTTGATTCGTTCATATAACTCAATCATTTCCACAGCTAAATCACGAAATGTTATAGCATTCATTAAATGATCCTGAGCATGGATTAACAGCATGGAAACTTCTACTTTTTCGCCCCTTGCCTCTTGTGATAATAAAGCCGTTTGAGAATGATGTGCTTCAATCAAAGCATCATTAGCAAGCTTTATTTTGTCTTTTGCTTCAACAAGCTGCCCCTTTTTTTGCTAGTTGAATCGCTTCCATGCACTCACTCTTTGTATTGCCACTATGCACAATCAAGCCCATTATGGATGTCATTAATGCAGTTTCTTCCATCGACTTTGCCGCCCCCTTAACCAATTAGCGTTAATGCCTGCTTCAAGACATTTTCACCATTCATCATGCCGTAATCAGCCATATTAATAACATCAATCGGAAAATTCATATCCTTAAATTTTTTTTCAAATGATCCCTTTAAGTAACGAACTTGGGGGCCTAGTAAAAGCACGTCAGGCATTTTCGTAGCTATTACTTTTTCGACCTCCCCCTCAGCAATTGCATAAATATCTGCCTCCATATTTTGATCCTGTGCCGCTTTTTGCATCTTTGACACTAGTAAACTAGTACTCATTCCTGCTACACATACAAGCATAATATTTTTCATTTTCAACACTCCTTTTAATTATTAATATGGTCTTTTTAACTAGCGAAAATTTGTTGTTTTCAGCTTTGAAATCGCTTACTTAAGTTGAGAATAGCACCAATTGGTATATACCACAATATACTTTTTACACTATTTCCCTCACTAGAAAATCGTTTCAAAAATTGGGCTATATCCTTCTTTCAGGCGAATAAAAGGATTCACCAAACTGGTATAGTCCAGAAAAAAAGTTTAAAAAAATTTTTATAATTCATCTATATAACCCATTAAAAATACTCGTAAAAGGCGGGTTTCTCAGTAGGTATTGCAAGCTGCCATCGCTCAATAAGCTCTTGTGTAAGCTGTTTGTGGGCATATTCAACTGCTTCACTAACAGAAAGGTAGCCTATCATCATAGCAGAAAAAAAGATTGATTGGTAATGCTAACATATGCATCGCAGGGATTGAATTAGTCTCTACAATTGAAACATTTCCATCTTTATTTATTTTAAAGATATGCTCATTCCATGCACAAAAGGAATCTTCTATACGCACATACAAGGGCTCTTGCATTTCCTGCCATGAATATTGCTGCATAAAAGAGAGAACATCCACTATTCGAATCATGACATCTTGAACAACCTCTCTTTTAAACTGTGGTTCTTTAAAATGAAAGCCAAAGTGATGGTCGCTAGAGGTAATTCCCTTAATGCTAGTAACACTTGCGGCATGTGATGAGACAAAGCGCCAAATTGCTTGTTCTGCTAGTAAATCCTCTGCTATAAAATCATGAATTTCAAATATTTCATTGTATATCGTATAACGAATATAGCCTGCTACATTATCAGAATTAAAATAGGCCGCCAAATGACTGTCTGGCATCCTTCTCTCTAACCTTTGCCACCACGCATTATTTCGTAGCATACCCCCATTACGAGTAAGTGCCTGTAGATTATGAAAATCCTTAATGTCACGATAAAGGCCATTATCTCGGCATTCAAAGCTCATGCGCTTAATAACATCTAATTGTTTTCCAAAATTAGGAAATAGCATTTTCGGAATGGAGTAATGTAGTTTTTCAAAAAATAGCTCCCAGCCAAAGTGACGATAAAAGGAAACAGAAAAAGGGGCTAAGACAGAAACGGATTGCCCGTTTTCTCTCATTTTCAATAGTGCTGCTGTCATTAGCTTTTTAATAATTCCCTGCTGCCGATATTCTGGATAGGTTGCTACAAAACCAATTCCCCCCATAGCATAACTCTTACTATGTACAGTTATATTAAGAGGTAATATTAGTAGCTGACCAACTACCTTCTGTCCATCATAAGCCCCAAGTGTTATGCTATGCTCAATCCAGTATTGAAAATCCTCACGGCGTGCTCCTATATATTTATTAGGAAAACAATAATCTCTTAGTTGATGTACCTGACAATAATCTTCTGGTGGAATCATCTTTATATCCATAAAATAAATCACCCCTATTCAATACTGAATATTTTTGAAATTCATGGACTTATTAAGTGCCTTTTTACATACTCCTTCACTTCATCTGCTGTAGAGAGTAGTAAAATGCGCTCAATATGTAGCTTTGATTGCTGCTTTGAAAGCTTAGCAATATGCGCTCTCGTTTTTAGAATAGAGGAGGCACTCATTGAAAACTCATTTAATCCCAATCCTAGTAAAATTGGTATGGCTATTTCATCTGCCGCCATTTCTCCACACATACCGACCCATTTACCTTGCTGATGGGCTGCAACAATAACATTTTTTTATTAATCTTAAAACGGCTGGATGGTATGGTTGGTATAAGTAAGATACATTTTCATTCATGCGGTCTGCCGCTAATGTATATTGAATTAAATCATTTGTTCCAATTGAAAAAAAATCTACTTCCTTAGCAAAAATGTCCGCTATAATAGCTGCTGATGGGATTTCAATCATTATGCCGATCTCTATGTTTTCAGCTACTAAATAGCCATTATTTTTTTTAAATGTTGCTGCTCCTCCAGAAGAATGGCCTTTGCTCTTAGAAATTCATCCAAAGTTGCAATCATTGGAAACATTATCTTTAAATGACCATAAACACCTGCCCTTAATAAGGCACGAAGCTGTTCGCGGAAAATATCGTGTTGTGTTAAGCTAATTCGAATTGCTCGATAGCCAAGAAAAGGGTTCATTTCTGCTGGTAGTTTTAAATAAGGTAGATGCTTATCACCGCCGATATCTAAGGTCCGAACAATTGTTGGCTTTCCCTGCATTTTCTCAAGTACATTTTTATAGGCTTGAAACTGCTCCTCCTCTGAAGGTAGCTCCTGACGTCCCATATATAAAAATTCCGTTCGAAAAAGACCTACACCATCACCACCAGCATTTAGAACCATATCTACGTCCTCTGGTTTGCCAATATTACCGGCTATTTCTATAGCGCATCCATCAGCGCTAAAGCTTGCCATTGAACGGTACTGGAGAAGCTCTTCATACGCTGCTATGTGCTGTTTGTGTTGTTGCTTGTAAAAGTTTAATACTTCTGAGGTAGGGTTCACAATAATTTTGCCATTTGTACCATCTAAAATAATCGGAGTCCCTTGTTGAATAACTTGTGTAGCGTTTTTAGTGCCCACTACTGCCGGAATCTCTAATGTTCGTGCCAGTATAGCAGAATGTGACGTTTTACCACCAATATCCGTTATAAACCCCTTTACATACTTCGTATCTAGCATCGCTGTCATAGAGGGTGTTAAATCTGCTGCAACAATGACAACATCAGAGGTTAAACGATTCATATCTACCATTTCAATGCCTAGCAAATGCCCTAAAATTCGTTTAGAGACATCTCTGATATCTGCCACTCGCTCCTGCAAATAAATATTGTCTATCCCCTCGAACATCTCGATATACATTTTCGCTACTTCATCTAAGGCATACTCAGCATTCATTCCTGATACAATTTTCGACTCAGCTGCTGCAATCATTTCTGGGTCTTCTAACACTAATAAATGTGCCGCAAAAATCGCTGCCTTGTCTGCACCAAATTTGACCAGAGCAATTTCGTAAATCTCTTGAAGCTCCTTTTTTTGCTTTCCCCCTAGCAGTCTTGAATCTTTCTAGTTCTTCTTGTATATCCAAAACAGTTACTTTTTCAAACGATAAATCTGGGTCCTTTAAACAATATGCCTTTGCAAAGCTGATGCCATCAGACACTGCTATTCCCTGTATTTCTAGCATTCCTCACCAATTCCTTTAGAAATGAGTACTTCTGTAACAGTTTGAAAAAGCTTCTCTGCATCAGGACCCTCTGCTGAAATTTCTACAATGCTTCCCGGAGTTACTCCCTGAGCCATAACACCCATAATTGATTTTAAATTTACTGACTTTTCCTTATATGTTAAGGCAACATCACATTCAAATGGTGTAACAGCAGTTACAAGTAATGCTGCAGGTCTAGCATGTAGTCCCTCTGGCGCTGTTATTTTATACATCTTTTTCATCGATATCCCCTCCGTTTTTTCAATTAAAATTAATCCGATGTTGATAATTAGCTATCAAAGCCTCATTATGAGACCGATTGGATTCAACATTATTACTTTCAAAAACTGGTAATACACAACCTTCGCTTGCCATATTCTTTATCACTTCTCCAAATAATGCATTTAAAATAAATGACCCAATTACTGTGGAAGCGGGTGCAAACTGTATTTTATTGTAGCTTAGAACACCATCGCCTATTGGTGTATGCGTATTGATCATTATATCCACAATTTCCTCTAAACGTTTTCCACTTGGATGGCGTGATGGCTGATTATGATATTTAAGAGACTGTAGTGATATAACAACTACCCCTGATTGTTTCGCTAGAAGAGCTGCATCTATTGGGGCAGGATTTCGACCAGAAGTTGAGATAACGATACATACATCATTTTCATGAAAGTCAAATTGCTCCTTATACTGCTCAATAATCGTCGGATCCTTTTCATTTTTGGATGATGTTAATGCACCTGCATGTAATGTTAAAGGTTCAATAATGATTGGGCGTACGGGTACAAGCCCCCCGCACGATAAAATGCATCCTGGGCCAAAAGTTGAGAATGACCACAGCCAAATAATTGCACAATACCACCAAGTTGAAGCCGTTCCACAATTAACTGTGCAGCTTCCGCTATTTGAGCATGTTCTTGCTCTTGCACGGTTTGCATTAGCTTTTGTATTTCTAGAAAGTATGCATACATAGAATCACCTTTTAATTTCACTAATGAATTTGTAACGATCAGCTCGATAAGTACTACGCACAAGCTCAAACGGAACGCCATCAGATAAATAACTTGTACGTTTAATAATTAAGACAGGTGCTGTATGATTAATTTGCAAAAATTTACTATCTTCTTTTGTAACAATAGCTGCCTCCATTTGTTGAATGGCATTGCCAATTTTTTTGATGGAACTTTGCTTCAATCAAGGCATACAAAGACCCCATAATTTTCTTTTCATCTAGCTCTGGATACACTTTTACTGGAATATATGTTCTTTCGATTGCCATTGGCTTAGAATCCGCATTACGAATTCGTACTACAAAGAATACCTCTTCGCCAGGCTCTAACATTAAATCTCCTGCCACATCAACTGGGGGTACAATTTTTTCAAATCGAAGAACTCTACTGCTAGGTTCCATCCCTCTAGCTCTCATGTCCTCAGTGAAACTCGTTAATCCCTTTAATGGTTGCTCTAATTTTGGATTAGCTACATAGGTGCCTCTTCCTTTTTCTCGGTACAGTAAGCCACTATTCACTAAGTTTGTAATAGATTGACGCACAGTCATTCTACTGACATCAAATTGCGTTGAAAGCTCACGTTCAGAGGGAATGTTTTCTCCAATCTTGTATTCTTCTAAATAAATGCGTTGTTTAATAATCTCTTCTATTTGTATATAGATAGGTATATGAGAATTTTTATCTAACAAGTCTTGCACCATCCTTATCGCCTCTTTACTTTCATTTCTCAAATACAACTTTACCCTGACAAATAGTTTTTTGCACATTTAATTTTTCATCAAGTAATACAAAATCTGCATCAAAGCCTTCCATGATACGTCCCTTAGTTGTAAGCTTTAATTGCTCAGCAGCATTTGTAGAGGACATTGCAACAATTTCCTGCCATGAGCAATTTGTGATCGCTTTCATATTTTTTTACTGCTTGTTCCATCGTTAACACGCTGCCAGCTAAAGCGCCATTAGACAAATGTGCCCAGCCTTGGAAACATGAACGGTTTGACCTCCTAAATCAAAATCACCGTACTGTAAGCCTTTCGCCCGCATCGCATCGGTAATTAAAATGATTCCTTTAGCTCCCTTAGACCGATACGCTAGTTTGACAGCCTGAGGATGACTATGCACAAAATCTGCAATGATCTCGACCTTCACTGCATCCTCTACTAACACACCTCCAACGACACCCGGATTACGGTGATGAAAAGGACGCATTTGATTATATAAATGTGTAGCCTGGCTTACACCCAATTCAACTGCCCTCTCCACATCCTCAATGGTTGCATCAGAATGCCCTATAGAGGGAATTATCTGTGAGCCCCTTAATGATTCAAGAAAGGCAAAGCTCCTTCTACCTCAGGGGCAATCGTTATTTGTTTGATACGTTGGTTACTTATTTTTTTGCCATGCTGCAAATTGTTCGATGGAGGGTAATATAATGTATTCAACTGGCTGTGCACCTGCCCTTTTTTTTGAAACATATGGTCCCTCTACATGAACTCCTAGTAAGCATGCTTCATCTTCATTATTTTCAAAAAGTGCAATATTGGCTAAAGCGCTTTCAATTGCTTCTATTGATTGTGTCATTGTAGTAGCAAGAAAGCCTGTTACTCCCTCTTTTACTAAAGAACGAGCTATCTGATGTAAGGCAGATGGGGTGGCATCCATCGTATCGTGACCAGCAGAACCATGAATATGCATATCTATATAGCCAGGAAGCAAGAACCAATTTTTATCTTTGCCATCAATATAATGCTCAGCACGGTCGGATAATGCGTGACTTATTTTTCTGATTTTACCATTGTTAATCAGCAAGTCGCCCTTATACGGCAGCTTATCGTGATTAACTATCGTAACATTTGAAATTAATAGTGTCCCCTTCAATGAGTCACCCCCTTTATTCCCCTATGAAGGAGTATTGCTAAAGCAAACAAGCTACCAATATTTATTTGGTATAGTTGTCTATACCAATTATATGATGCTTTCATAAAAATAAAAAGTAATTTTTTTCATATTTTCTAAATTTTTCTTTAAATTATAATTATTCACTAGCCTATCGATGAAATTATTGTTTTGGGGCAATAAAAAAAAGAGCAATACACGCTCCTTTTGTTTCACTTTGTATGGACGAATCCCGATTGTGCAGCAATGCCAAGAAACATTCGTTTTGAACCCGCAAGTCGCAGGGGGGTGCCCGCTTTGCAGTTTTAAACGTCCCGCTCCTTGTTAGGGCATGTTTGCGACTACAAAATGAAGGCTCCCAATTCTATAATGTTCGGTCAAAACTGTTAAGTAGAATCAGCAGATAAACAAACACATCAGGATTCGTATTACAGTTATCATAACACCATATTTCAGATAATTCAAACGATTTTTCGTTAAAAAAATTTAAATTTCTGCGAAAACACAAAAAAATACCTAGATTCCCAACATTTTTTTGCTAGAGAATCCAGGTATTTAGAAGTACTAATTATCTTTTAAATGCTTTAATTGCTAAATTTAACTCATCCAATTGCTCTGTAGAAACAGCACTTGGTGCACTAGTTAATAAGCAGCTAGCACTTGCTGTTTTCGGGAATGCAATTGTATCACGTAAATTGTTGCGGCCTGCTAGTAACATAACAAAGCGGTCAAGACCAAATGCTAGGCCTGCATGTGGTGGTACACCGTATTCAAATGCTTCTAATAGATAGCCAAATTGTGCTCTTGCTTCCTCTTCTGAGAAACCAAGTAATGCAAACATTTTTTTCCTGTAGCTCACGTTCATAAATACGTAGTGAGCCTCCACCAAGTTCATAGCCGTTTAGTACAATGTCGTATGCTTGTGCACGGACAGCAGAAGGATCCGTTTCCATTAAAGGAATATCCTCATCAAATGGACGTGTAAACGGATGATGTGCTGCTTTATAGCGACCGTCTTCCTCAGAGTATTCTAATAACGGCCAATCTGTGATCCATAGGAAGGCAAATTGTGATTCATCAATTAAGTCTAAGTCATGGCCTAATTTCGTACGAAGTGCACCAAGAGAAGCTGCTACAACAGATGCTTGATCAGCAACAAATACAAGAATATCTCCAACCTCTGCTTTCATACGCTCCATTAATGCACTTGCTAATGCCTCGTCAAAGAATTTCGCAATCGGACCATTTAAGCCTTCCTCTGTTACCTTTAACCAAGCAAGACCTTTTGCTCCATAAATACCAACGAATTTTGTTAATTCATCCATATCTTTACGAGAGTATCTTTCTGCAGCACCTTTAATATTAATACTTTTTACTTGTTTTCCTTGAGCTACTGTATCAGCGAATACTTTAAAGCTACAGCCATCAAAAATATCATTTAAAGCAACAAGCTCTAAGCCAAAGCGTACGTCAGGCTTATCAGAGCCGTAGCGGTCCATCGCCTCTTGATATTTCATGCGTTGGAATGGAGCAGGTATTTCAATCCCTTTAACTTCCTTCATAACAGCTTGGATTAAGCGTTCATTCATTTCTAAAACTTCTTCTTGTGTTAAAAAGCTTGTTTCAATATCGACCTGTGTAAACTCTGGCTGGCGGTCTGCACGTAGGTCTTCATCACGGAAGCAGCGTGCGATTTGGAAATATTTCTCAAATCCTGCAACCATTAATAATTGCTTAAATAGCTGTGGTGATTGTGGTAATGCATAAAATTCACCTTCATGGACACGTGATGGTACTAAATAATCGCGAGCCCCCTCTGGAGAAGATTTCGTTAAAATTGGTGTCTCCACCTCTAGGAAGTCTTCGTTTTGTAAGAAATTGCGAATTGTACGTGTAACATCTGAACGTAGCTTAAATGTATCATACATAACTGGACGACGAAGGTCTAAATAACGGTATTTTAAACGTAAATCTTCTGAAACATCTGTGCGGTCCTCAATTTGGAATGGAGGTGTTTTTGCTGTATTAATAACAGTTAATTTCGATGCCTCTACCTCAATTTTTCCATTTGGCACATTTGGGTTAATTTGATCTTCTGCTCGAAGAATAACTGTCCCTTCCACTTCAATGACATATTCACTACGTACTTTATCTGCTAAAGCATGTGCCTCAGCAACATCAGGACTGAAAACAACCTGTGTTATGCCTGTACGATCACGTAAATCAATAAAAATTAAACCACCTAGGTCTCGGCGGCGTTGTACCCAACCTTTTAATACAACTTTTTCGCCTTGTAACCGTTCTGATAATTCGTTACTAGCATGTGTTCTTGTAGCCATTTATTTAGTTCCTCCAAATAATCTTTATTTATGTAGCATTCATTCCTATAAACTGTGGAATAATGCCTCTTGATTGTCCATCATTGCTAGTGATGATTTTTTTTTAGATGAAATTTATGATTGCTGTAATAGGTAATTCACTAATGCTGAAAATTCAACTTTTTGTTGTTCGCCTGACTGCATATGCTTAATAGTTGCAGCTTGCTCCTCCAGCTCTGTGTCACCTAATACAATTGTATACTTAGCGCCTAAACGATCTGCGGATTTCATTTGTGCCTTCATTTTGCGATCCAAATAATCCATCTCCGTAGCAATGCCCTTCGCACGGAAGGTACTTGTTAATTCAACTGCCTTTAGCTTTGCTTCATCACCCATAGCAATCATATAGACATCAAGACCTGATGCTGTGTCTAATTCAACTCCCTCAGCTTCAAGAGCTAGTAAAAGACGCTCAATACTTAATGCAAAACCGATTCCCGGTACATCTGGTCCACCAATTTCTTCGACAAGCCCATTGTAGCGCCCTCCACCACAAAGAGTCGTAATGGCGCCAAAGCCAGAAGCTGTTGACATAATTTCAAATGTCGTATGGTTGTAATAATCAAGACTCTTACTAGGTTTGGATCAACCTCATATGAAATACCTAGAATATCCAAATACGCTTTAACTTGAGCGAAATAAGCTGCTGATTCCTCCGTTAGGAAATCCGTTAATGCTGGTGCGGATTTCATTAAAGGATGCTCGCGGTCTACCTTACAGTCTAGGATGCGCAATGGGTTTTTTTTGTAATCGATTTTGACAATCTGTACAAAATTCATGAATATGTGGTTCAAAATGCTGGAGCAATGCCGTACGATGTGTATCACGTGTAACTTTATCTCCAAGTGAGTTGATGACTAATTTTAAATCCTTTAAGCCTGCTGATTCATAGACATCCATAGCTAGTGCAATCACTTCGGCATCAATAGCTGGATCAGCTGAACCAATTGCCTCCACGCCAAATTGTACAAATTGACGATAACGCCCAGCTTGTTGACGCTCATAACGGAACATTGGACCTAAATAGGATAACTTAACTGGCTGGTCTGGGGCACCGAACATTTTATGCTCAACATAAGCACGGACTACACCAGCTGTATTTTCAGGACGAAGCGTCAATGATCGCCCTCCACGATCCTCAAAGGTATACATTTCTTTTTGCACAACATCTGTTGTTTCACCAACACCACGTGCAAATAAATCTGTTTGCTCAAAAATAGGTGTACGGATTTCGTTGTACCGATAAACATGACAAATATCTCGAATAATCGCCTCGACTTTTTGCCATTTTTCTGATTGCCCCGGCAATATATCCTGCGTCCCACGTGGTACTTTAAAACTCATGTAATTACCTCCTCTATTATTACTTATGAAAATTTTGAGTGTCTGCTTGTTAACCTAACCGTTTTTTTCCTCTGGATTGTGCGAGCTCCATATCTTTTAGAAATAAAAAAAGCTCTCGCCACCTTGCATATTGCAAGGGACGAGAGCTATAGAAGCTTCCGCGGTTCCACCCTAGTTGACGCGTCTAATAACGAGCGTCCTCCTCATAATCGGATAACGGCCGATTCCGTTTTTTTCCTACTAAGCATTACTTTTCAGAAAAAAAGCCTCTCAAGTGTTGTTCACGTTATACATTTTTGTAGGAAAGATTGCAGCCTAGGTCTTCCCCTCTCTTTTCCAATAGAGGTACACGTTACTTGCTTGGTCATAAGCAGTAAATCATTTTTTGATTACCCTTTATGTTAGTCACAACGAATGACAATGTCAACTGTTTTTGTATTTTTCACGAAACAGTTACGAAAACAACAAATTCCATTACCATTTTCCCACGAATTCTATTACTAAAGCATGGTAAAATAGCACAAGGAATAGGAGGAATCTGATGAGAACAAAACTTTTACATATCATGATTATCTTCGTGCTAATATTAACGATTGCCATTCCAAGTAAAATTAATGGTCAAAGGGCGTTTGCTGACACCAGTGATTTAAAAGTGACGGGGTCGATTCTTCATTTACGTGAGGGACCAGGACTGTCCTACCCCATTATTACGACGTTAGAAGAAGGTGATTCTTTAACTTCTATAGCTCGAGAAGGAGACTGGATTCAAGTAAAAGCAGGCAATGACGAAGGTTGGGTAGCATCATGGCTGACTGCACCTATAAATGCTAAACAAACCATTGATAAAACTATCATTTCACAGGTTGATCGTCTTAATATTCGCACTGAGCCCGATATTTCTTCGGCGGTTCTTGGGCAACTATCAACAGGGAACCAAGCGAATCTGATTGAAGAAAGTGGCGAATGGGCGAAAATCGATTGGAACGGGCTAGTTGGCTGGGTTTCAACCGATTATGTAACCATTAATAATATACCTGAAAAAAAAGCTGATTCTGATAAACCTGTCATTGAAGTATCTACAAAAAAAGATGAACAAGGATACAACATTTACAGTGCTAGTAGATACACTGAATGTTCGAAAAAAAGCCAGATTTAAATGCCAAGAAAGTAGGTTCTGTTAAAAAGGGACAAGCCTTTAAAGTATTAGCCCAAGAACACAATTGGGTACAAATTCAGTACAATAAGAAAATAACTGGCTGGGTATATAGTTTTTATGGAACATTTTCAAATGTAGAAAAAAACTAAATCCACATCTTCCTCATCTACAGAGTTGGAATCTGTGACAATTATCTATAATGGGACAAACTTACGGACAGATGCAACTACAACAGCTGAGGTTGTAGAACGTGTAGATGCTGGCAAAAGCTATCCTATTGTGGGCGCGAAAGATGATTTTTATGAAATACAATTAGGTGACAAAACAGCATTTGTAGCGAATTGGGTCGTGACTACTACCTCCAACAAAGCTGTAACGACTAAAAAGAATACCTCTGAGCCTCGTAAAAAAAGGAACGTTAAATGGGCTTACAATTGTGGTCGATGCTGGACATGGTGGTAATGATCATGGCACCACGGGACAACGAGGAACGGATGAGAAGGAAATCACATTAAAAACTGCTTCTCTGCTTGCTTCTAAGTTAAGGGCAGCTGGTGCCAACGTTGTGATGACTAGAGAATCGGATGAATATGTAGCACTCCGAAAACGTGTCTCTATAGCCCATCAGCATGAGGCAGATGCTTTTATTAGTATTCATTACGATGCAACGGACGATAGCTCCATTAATGGCTTTACATCATACTATATGAACAGTAACCAAAAGGCTCTTGCAGAGGCCATTCATAATGGGCTGTCCAGCAAAATAGATTTAAGAGATCGTGGAGCTCAGCAAGGGAATTTTTTTAGTACTACGAGAAAATCGGCAAAAAGCTATCCTTCTTGAATTAGGCTTCTTAAGTAATGCTAGTGAGGAACGTGTCGTGACAACAGCAAAATTCAGAGAACAAGCAAGTCTGGGGATTTATCAAGGCATCTTAAATTATTTTAATGAAGGCAATTAACATCAAAAAGCTGTGCAGATAGAAGATATCAATCTACTCTTCTGCACAGCCTTTTCTTTTAAGAGATTCCTAAAGCGACAGCCGCAATTAATGCAATACAGGCAATAACAACCCAGCCAAGAATCATCTTCCAAATAAATTTTATCCATTTTTCATAAGGAATACCCGCAACAGCCAAATATGCCATCAAGGCCGATGAAGTAGGAATAATTGAGTTTGTTAATGAATCCCCATATTGGAATGCTAAAACAGCAACTTGGCGCTCTAAACCTAGTAAATCTGTAATTGGAATCATTATTGGCATTGTTGCTGCAGCTTGACCACTACCTGATGAAATAAACAGGTTTAAGAGAGCTTGAATAAATAACATTCCGATTGCACTAATAGAATGTGGCAAATGACCAATCGTTTCCGATGCGGCATAAACAATTGTATCAATAATTTTCCCTTGCTCAAGTACAACTGTAATGGCACGTGCAAAACCAACTATAAGCGCACCAAACGTAACAGCCTTAGCCCCATCAATAAAGGAATCAAAAATTGTTCCAGGTTTTAATCCCCCTAAAAGGCCTGCAATTAAGCCCATAATTAAAAAGGATGCCGTTAATTGAGTTAAAAACCAGCCCCAGTTAAAGACTCCATAAATATTAAAACCTATTCCACAAGCCATCGCAATGAACACTAATTTATGCTTTCCTGTTAAGGTTGGCATAGCAATTGTAGAAAGATTTGATTTTGCCCTCTGTTCAATATCATAGATAACACTTGCCTGCGGATTCTTTTTGACTTTAAAGGCGTAGCGCGATACATAGAAAATCGCAAAGCCTAATACAAACACATATACAACTGCACGGAAGCCAATCCCTGAAAATAAAGGTACATCAGCTAAAGATTGTGCAACCCCTACTGTAAATGGATTGAGCATTCCTCCAAAGAAACCACTAGCAGCACCAAGCGTAATCATAGCTGTTCCTGTTACTGCATCAAACCCCATTGCACGGGCTATTGCTACCCCGATTGGCACAAAAATAATTGTTTCTTCTGCCATCCCCATTGTGAAACCACCAACAGAGAATAAAATCATCGATAATGGAATAAGTAGTTTCTCTCTGCCCTCTAATGCTTTTACACCCTTATAAACACCTGCTTCTATCGCACCAGTAGCACGAATAATTCCAAACACACCACTTACTAGAAAAATATAAAATATAATCTGTGCTCCCTTTTCTAGCCCCATTGGAATAGCAGTAAACATTTCAAAAAAATGATACAGGTTCACTCTCAATATGATGGTAGCTTCCATCTACAACCAGCATTCGACCTTCCTTGTCCTCTACACGGTCAAATTCCCCTGCCGGAATAATATAGCTTAAAATACCTGCAAGAAAAATAATAGCAAAAATGATCGTATATGTATGAGGTACCTTTAGCCAGCTTTTCTTTTTAGCCATTTGTTCATTTTCCATTTGTTCATTTTCCATTTCTCCACCCACCCATCTTCAATAATTCAGACATTAGCGTTTTTTTCTATTTCATGGATACTCCTCCTCAAAAATTTTGTCGCTATATGTCGTTTAATTGAAAATAAATATACAATAGTTCAAATTTATTGTAAAGTATTAATTTTCTATCATTTCATATCTCTAATAGATTTGTTGCTTTATATAGCTTTCGTGGACGCCCCTGATGATATGGATGCTCTTCACCTGATAATTCAAGATAATTTCGCTCAACTAATCGATTAATCATTCGTTCTGCCGATCGACGAGAAAGATTTATATACGTTGCTAATTCTGTTGCAGAAAAAGGTCGATTTTTATTTAACTTAATAAATTGCCTAATTAAATTTAAATTTTTAGCACTCATTTTTAATTTTTCAGCAACCTTTAAAATCTGCTGATTATTATTCGATAATGCAATTTTTTTTATTATTTTCAAATAATGGTCCATGAAGTCGGCTTTCTTCATCAACAAGGCACAAAACAGTGGAATGCTCGTCAAATTTTGTTGTAAAAAACAATGCTTGGGAGGAGTGTTTCTCAGCTTCATGTAATGAATATCCAAATCCTATTCCAATATGAAAAGTTGTTTCAAATTGTGCTTCAAACTGTCTCATTAATGATGTTAAGTAGACCCTATCAATTGTTTCAATTACGCCTCTTGTAGAAAAAAATTAAGTAGGGCTCTTGAAGGGATTGAGCTACCCTTGCATGAAACATTTTTGATACTTTTTCAAGATTCTCCATCCACAATTGTTTATTAGAAATAGTAGAATTCTCTCTGCTACGAATTGATACAACAGCAATTTGTGATGAAATTAATAGGGTGTTTTTATAAGCATTAAGAGCTCTATTTACAGTTGAGATAAATGTCTGTTTCCGTTCAACCATATAGCTTGCTGGGACTCTTGCTTGTTTCAACGCTTCATAAACAGCATGTAAGCTAGTAAGTGCTAGCTCCGTTTTCCCTGCTTTATACAACTCCTTATGGAACATTATATAGTCATCAATTTGGAAGTGATTTATTTTTTCGTTTTGATCATATACCAAGCGTAATCTATTACATGTAGCTTTGGAGGTTGTATATCCGATTCTATTAAAACTTGATTTAGAATATCTTTTTTAGGTAAATCAATTGATAGTTTAGATAATTCTACCTTCTGGTTATGTTGTATGGATAGCAATGATAGTGACAATGTTAATTCGTCAAACGAAATATAGGTTGCTTGAATCTTTTTAGCTTTAATCTTATCTATGCAGTAATGATAGGAAATCGAGCCAGCAAATAATAAAATGTCTGTCTGAGCTGCTGCCTCATCAATCAATTCAACACTTTGCTCAGGTACTGTGTAAGGGAAATGAATAAATTGCACATGAGGAAATGCCGAAAAATGTTGTTTTATGTTATTCCAGAAAAATAATGAACCAAGTACGGCTACTCTTTGCATTGTTTAACTTCCCCTTTCTAAATGACGAAACTTTTAGATAATTATATAGTAAAAATGACTCTACATCATAAAAAAAACCTCCAGTCACATATTGTGAATTGAAGCCTCCACTTACTTATTTTTTAACTGTTGCCAAGGTAACCCATACAATTTCCTCCATACGAATGAAGAAAGGCGTACGACTAATCTCTACAACGATATGGTCAGGTAATACTGAAGCTAATACACCTTGCTGAATATTTTTCTCGGTTTGTACTACAATAGCCTGACCAATCAACATGTTAAGAGTTTCGTATAAATATGGATTTGATATGCTTCCCATCTTCGTCATCTTTAAGACACTTCCTTCCTACAAAACTAACCATACTTTATAGTGTATGAAGGAATCATAGGAAATGTACCATTATTTTGACTCAAGAAGTATAGTAACTGGACCATCATTTGTAAGTGCAACGTCCATCATTGCACCAAATATACCTGTCTCCACTTGTAAACCGTGTGAACGTAAGGCTTCATTAAAAGCCTGCCATAACGGCTGCGCAACTTCTGGTCTTGCTGCATTTGTAAAACTTGGTCGATTCCCCTTTTTTGCATCCCCATACAATGTAAATTGTGAGACGGATAATATAGCCCCTCCATGCTCTAAAATGGAGTGGTTCATTTTTCCATCAGTATCTTCCCAAAGGCGAAGATTAGCTATTTTTTTTGGCTAAATAGTCAACATCCTCTTGTGTATCCTCATGTGTTATTCCTACCAAAAGGACATAACCATTATCAATAGCGCCAGTTACTTTCCCGTCAACCGTAACAGTGGCCGCTTTACTACGTTGTAAAACTACTTTCATTCTTTAAAACCTCAATTCTACCGTCGTCCATAAAGAAAGTTAATCCACCAAGGACTCTTTTAATTAATCACTCGTTGCACTGAATAAATATCTGGTGTTTGTTTAATACGCTCTACAACCTTATGCAAATGCGAAATATTTGAAATCGATATGGTTAAATGAATAGTTGCCATTTTTTTCACGATCAGCCCTGCCACTGACAGCTAAAATATTTGTTTTCGTTTCACTAACAATTTGCATAATTTCATTTAATATGCCAGGTCGATCAAAGGCTGATACTTCAATATCAACTGGGTATTCTTTTTTCTCAGGAGTCAGCCCATTTTCCCACTCAACCTCTATCAAACGTTCCTGCTCATCCTCTACTTGGATGTTAGGGCAGTCTGCACGATGTACCGAAACACCTCTACCTTTCGTAATAAAGCCGACAATATCATCCCCAGGCACAGGTGTACAACAACGTGAAAGTCGAATAAGCATATTGTCAATACCTTTTACGATAACACCAGATTCTGTGCGTTTTTGTGGAACATGATTTTTCATTTTTTGTTCGATTTTCTCGAGTGCTTCTTCCTGTTCACGTTCCTTGCGGCGTTTTTCAGCTAGTCGATTAACAACTTGCTGTGCAGTTATACCATTCACACCAACTGCTGCATATAAATCCTCTTCGTTTGTGTAGTTAAATTTATCACAAACACGCTTTAAATTTTCAGCTGACATGGTTTCCTTCATGTCATAATCCTGTGCACGGATTTCCTTTTCAATCATCTCTTTGCCTTTGAGAATATTTTCTTCTCGAAGATGACGTTTGAAAAACTGTTTTATTTTATTTTTTTGCCTGTGAGGATTGTGCTATTTTAAGCCAATCTCGACTTGGGCCAAAAGATTGCTTAGAGGTTAAAATTTCAATAATGTCCCCCGTTTTTAACGGTGTATCAAGCGGCACCATTTTACCATTTATTTTCGCGCCAATTGTACGATTTCCGACCTCTGAATGCACACGGTATGCGAAGTCGATAGGTACAGAACCTGCTGGTAATTCAATAACATCTCCTTCAGGTGTGAATACATAAACCATATCAGAAAATAAATCAAATTTTAAAGATTCCATAAATTCCTCAGCATTTGAGGATTCATTTTGAAATTCTAAAATTTCACGGAACCATGTTAATTTTTGATCAACATTTTGTTTTTCGGTATCAATCTTTTTACCTTCTTTATATGCAATGTGCAGCAATCCCGTACTCGGCAATCTTATGCATTTCCTTTGTACGAATTTGCACCTCTAATGGGTCACCATAAGGGCCAATTACTGTCGTATGCAGTGATTGATAAAGATTTTGCTTAGGCATTGCAATATAATCCTTAAAGCGTCCAGGCATCGGCTTCCATAGCGTATGCACGATTCCTAGCACAGCATAGCAATCTTTAATACTATCGACCAATACACGAATGGCTAATAAATCATAAATCTCATTAAATTGTTTTTTTTGCAACACCATTTTGCGATAGATGCTGTAGATATGTTTTGGACGACCATAAATATCTGCATCAATTTCGACCTCTGTAAGCTGTGATTTCATTTCAGCCATAACATTTTCTAAATAGGCTTCACGTTCATCGCGTTTTTTTCTTCATCAGACTAACAATGCGGTAATATTGCTGTGGATTTAAATAACGAAGAGCTGTATCTTCTAGCTCCCATTTAACTGTCGAAATTCCAAGACGATGCGCAAGTGGCGCAAAAATTTCAAGTGTTTCTTTAGAGATACGGCGTTGCTTTTCAGCAGGCAAATGCTTGAGCGTTCGCATATTGTGTAAACGGTCAGCCAGTTTAATTAAAATGACACGGATATCCTGTGCCATAGCAACAAACATTTTACGATGATTTTCTGCTTGTTGCGCTTCTTTTGATAAATATTTAATTTTCCCCAGCTTTGTCACGCCATCAACAAGCATTGCAACCTCTTCGCCGAATTCACGAACTAAATCGTCGCGCGTAAAATCTGTATCCTCGACAACATCATGTAAAAAACCAGCCGCAACTGTTTCAGGGTCCATTTGTAATTCAGCTAATATACCAGCTACTTGCACTGGGTGAATTATATACGGTTCACCTGAACTTCGGAATTGCTCTATATGGGCATTCCTCGCTAATTCATATGCTTTTTTTCACGAATGCGACATTTTCATCATTCATGTAGGATTTGACTAACTCAAATACGTCCTCGGGAGTCAAAATTTGCTCTTTCGCCATAACATGTCCACCTTGCTCGTCAAATTTTTCAGATTAGATATAAATTTAATTGTATAAAATATTGTAGCCTATTGTAAAGCGACTATGTCATTTTGTTTAGTTAATCTCGTGAACAATGTGAAAAATGGAAGAATTTTTCTTCATAATGAATAAAAAGACCCTCTGCGAATGTAATAATTCGCAAAGAGTCTCTCTTTTCGTATAATTATTTAGCTTAATTTATTATACGCCATAGCAATTTTTGCTCCTACAACTGCATTATTTTTTTACTAATGCAATGTTTGCATCAAGGCTTTTACCCTCTGTTAATTCTTTTACTTTTCCAAGTAAGAATGGCGTAACGTTTTTGCCTTGGATACCATTCTCCTCTGCTTCTATTAACGCTTTTTCAATGATTTCTGTAATGAATGCATGCTCAAGCGCCTCAGACTCTGGAATCGGATTTGCAATAACAGCTCCGCCTTTCAAGCCTAATTGCCATTTTGCACGTAGCATCTCTGCCACTTCCTCTGGGGTTTCTAGTTTAAAGTTAACATCGAAACCACTTTGACGAGTATAGAACGCAGGCACTTCATCTGTGCCAAATCCAACGACAGGTACACCCTTAGTTTCAAGATATTCTAATGTTAAACCAATATCTAAAATTGATTTAGCACCAGCACAAATTACTGCCACATTTGTTTGTGCCAGTTCTTCTAAATCCGCTGAGATGTCCATCGTTGTTTCAGCGCCTCGATGAACACCACCGATACCGCCTGTTACGAAAATTTCAATGCCCGCAAGTTCAGCACAAATCATTGTCGCTGCTACAGTTGTCGCACCTAATTTTTTTTGTTGCCAATAAATAGCCTAAGTCACGACGTGAAGTTTTTGCTACTCCTTGCGCATTACCGAACATTTCAAGTTCTTCATCTGATAAACCGATTTTAATTTTCCCATCAATTAAAGCAATCGTTGCTGGAACTGCACCATTGTCACGGATAATTTGCTCTACTTCACGCGCAGTTTGTACGTTTTGAGGATATGGCATACCGTGAGAGATAATTGTTGATTCTAATGCTACGATTGGTAAACCTTTTGCTTGCCCTGCTTTTACTTCCTCTGATAATACGATGAATTCTTTCATGTTGTTATTCCTCCATTTCACTTTTTAACAAATCTACAGATAATTCAGGTCTTACTGTGTATGGGGATGCCAGTGTGTTTTTAGCATTTGTTAAACCGGCATCAATGCTTGTCGCGAAGGATTGTCCAGTAAGCCAGCTATGAATCACTGCACTGACAAAGGCGTCTCCTGCCCCTGTTACATCTTCAATCTTATCTATAATCTTAGCCTTAAAATGACTAGGCTTAATCGAAGTTGATGCTGCAAAAACACCCTTGCTTCCTGCTGTAATAATGACATGCTCAGCACCTAACTGAAGTAGTTGCTGTAATGCTTTTTCATAATCGGCAGCGCTTTCAATTGCATGCCCTACAATTGTTTCCGCTTCGTCCGTGTTACAAATAAACCAAGTAACCCCTTGCAATGTATCAGGTAGTCGATTCATTTTAGGGGAAGATACAGGCACAATGACTAACGGAATTTCACGGGCAATTGCCATCTGTTGAATATAGGCTACTGTTTCCTTTGGGCAGTTTAAATCCAAAATATAGCATCCAGCATTGACAAGCATTGCCTCGTGCTTCTTTAACAAGCTCGGCAATAACAGATCATATACTTCCATGTTTGCAACAGCCAGTGCTAGCTCTCCCTGCTCATCCATTATTGCAGTATAAGAGCCAGTTGAAGCATCTGGTAATTGCTCAACATAACGTAAATTCATAAAGGACTCAGAAGCCTCATGGATAACTTGCCAATCAGCATCCTTGCCAGCCGTTGTTAGTAATGTTACCTGATGATTTAGCCTACCTAGATTCTCAGCAATGTTTCGCCCAACACCACCCACACTAAATGAAGAGCTTGCAGGATTGGAAGTACCAAACTGGACGTTCCCCTTCACGTGAAATTTACGATCTAGATTTGCGCCACCGATACAAATAATTTCATTTTCCTCGGGTAAAATATACGCACGTCCTACTATTTTTCCTTGCTTCGTTAAGCTCGACACTAAGTTGGCTAGGACTGGACGAGATAGATTCATCTTATCCGCCATCTCTTGCTGAGACATAAACGGATTTTGACGAATTAATGCCAGTACCGCCTGTTCTCTTTCATTCATAGCATCACCTTTTATTATATTTGTTTACATTATAAACTTTTGTTTGTTATAAGTCAAAAAAAATGAAATCAATAAAATCATTGAGTTCATTTTTTCAATATTATTCAGGTTGAGCTTGCCTTTGTGGCTGTTTTTTTTACCATAATAACAAATAAGCTTGCTAAAGCACAGAAAACACCTGCCAGGAAAAAAGCCCATGTATAAGAATTGAAAAACTTATAAATAAGCCCTCCACCATAAGCAGCTAGAGCAGCACCTGCCTGGTGTGATGCAAAAATCCATCCATAAATAACACCACTTTTATTCGTCCCAAAAGTTTTTCTAGCAATACTAATGGTAGGAGGTACAGTGGCAATCCAATCTAATCCATAAAAAAATTGTAAAGATTGCTAGTAAGGGAAGTGAACCTTGTGCTAATGCGTAAGGAAGCAATAGCAAGGACATCCCTCTTAAAAGATAGTACCAAAACAATAACCATCGATTATCAAAACGATCCGATAACCACCCTGACAAAGTAGTACCAACGAGATTAAATATGCCCATAAAGGAAAGAAGCGATGCAGCAGTAACTAATGGTACACCAAAGCTAATACAATAGGATACAAAATGAGTGCCGACTAATCCATTTGTTGAAAGACCACAAATAAAAAAAACTTCCCGCTAATAGCCAAAATTCTTTAACCTTTATGGCCTCAAATAGTCCACTAAAAGCTATAGTAATTGGATTTTTTTTATGAGGCTCTTGAGATATTTCTAGCTCTTCTTCCTGTCCATAAGGTAGTATCCCAATATCTTGTGGTTTGTTTTTTTATAAATAGCAAAATGATGATAAACATAAGCGTACTAAGTAGAAGAATTAAGCCAATCGCATGTCTCCAAGAAAATTGCTCAATGATAATAGCTAGTACAGGCAGTAAAATTAATTGCCCTGTTGCTGTACTTGATGTTAAAATTCCCACCGCTAGCCCTCTTCTTTTTACAAACCAATGATTGGCGACATAGGGACTTAACACTGTTAAAAAGAGGCTGGCTCCTAAGCCAATAATCCCTCCCCAAATAATGACTAATTGCCATGGTTGGCTCATAAAAAGTGTAAGGATCAAGCCTGTTACAAGGGTCGCCATTGCCCCTAGCATCATCTTCTTCAAACCTGCTACTTCAAGTAATGCTGCCATAAATGGTCCAGAAAACCCATATAAAAACAAACTAACTGCAAAGGCTAGTGCAATTAAGGATCTGTCCCAATTAAATTCCTTTTCAAATGAATTGATAAAAACGCCTGATGATGACATTGTAATACCAGCTACGATGATTGAGAAAAATGCGATTATAAGAATTAACCAACTATAATGAATACGCTTCATCCTAACACCTTCATTTCCTGAAAGATTTTCAAGTTAAACATGTATATACATGTTTTTGTTTGTATTATATGTATATACATATATAATGATAGTAAGGGCAATTCTTGCTGTCAAGCAGTATTTCTCATCTGATAGGTGTATACTGAAGCTATCTGAATCCATAAAGGGGAACTGAACAATGGAGAATAATCTGAAGACAATAGATTATACGCAGATATGTGTTTGCGCAAACCTTAGAAAAAAAACAAGAGTAGTGACACAATTATATGATAGGTTGCTACAGCCAACAGGTCTAAAGGTCACACAATATTCAATGCTTGCCAATATCGCTCATCAACAAACCGTTTCGATAAGTCGATTAGGCGAAATTCTGCAACTTGACCAAACCACCGTAACACGGAATATAAATATATTAAAGCAAAGTGGCTATGTTGAATTAACAAAAAATCCACAAGATGCTCGTACAAAAATTATTTCATTAACAGATCAGGGAAAGGAAAAACTAAATGAAGCCACCCCTATTTGGCAGACTATTCAAGAAAGGATTATTGCTGATATCGGCATTGATCAATATGCAAATTTCTATGACACATTAAGGACCATCCAAAAAATCATTCGCTCTTACGATGAAGCATAGTTTTCAGGAGGTTGGTAACTATATTGTGGAGTACCTATGGACAATCCGAGCGGTTTTCACGCACACCTGAGCGGAACTACTGGCTACCCGAGCGGTTTTCTTGCTAACCCGAGCAATGTTTTCGTTGACCCGAGCGAATCAACAGGCGAACTGAGCAGCTTTTGGCCCACCTGAGCAATTTTTTTTAGTCGGTCAAAAATCCATCCAAAAAAGCGCCATAATCATTTGGCGCTTTTCCTTTGTCTGTATTAATATTCAATAAGTGTTTTCACATTTAAATCGCCAAGTTTTGCACGGCCGTTTAGCTCTGTTAATTCGATTAGGAAGCACAGCCAACAACCTGACCACCCAATTGTTCCACTAAACGAACTGTTGCTTCAACAGTACCGCCAGTTGCAAGTAAATCATCACAAATTAAGACCTTTTGACCTGGTTTAATGGCATCTTTATGCATAGTTAATGTATCTTTTCCGTATTCAAGACCATAATCAGCACTTACCACTTCACGGGGTAATTTTCCTGGTTTACGAACAGGGGCAAAGCCAATTTCAAGGGCATAAGCAACTGGACACCCAATAATAAAACCACGAGCCTCTGGACCCACTATAATTTCTGCGCCTAACTCTTTCGCATACGTGACAATTTGATCTGTTGCATATTTGTATGCTGGACCATTATCCATAATTGTTGTGATATCCTTGAAGCTAATGCCCTCTTTTGGCCAGTTCTCAACCGTTGTTACATATTGCTTTAAATCCATTTTATTGCTCCTCCTACGAACCTTTTTCGTCTATTAATGTAATCGTTCATCAAACCATTGTTTTAATTCTATATAAGGCGCATAAACTAGCTTTTGCTCCATTTCAATCTGTTCTGAACGTTGTTTGTAAGACGGTGCCTCCGTAAGCGCCTGTTTTGTGGCATTCACGTTGACAGTCGTCAGTCCACTCTCCATTTTAACAAAACCAAGCTCAAAAAAACACCTGTGTCATAAATTTTAATGCATCTAACGGCCAACCTGTATGCTTTGCTAAATCAGCTAAATGCATATTGAGTGGAAAAGCAGGACGGTTTTTCAAAAATTTATAGTACCAAGCAAATTGCTCGCGGGTCGGCAACCCATTGAAATATTGCGAATCAGGCATATAGAAATGTGCATAAATACGGGATGGAGCTGTTTTTTTGCAAGACATTTTCTAACAGTTGAACATTTTGTGGTAAATCTAAAAGCACGATATAATTGCTTTGTTCCACATTTGAAAGTGAAGAATCTACTGCTAAAATAGGCTCACCAATAAGAGATTGGTAGTAAGTCACCGTCTCTTGACGGAAGGCAATAAAAGTTACTTCTTCTTTCGGAATGGTATTTAACCAGCGAGCCGTTTGACGAATACCACGAATATCAAATAATTGCCATTCTGTCGTTTGGACATCTTCTATCATAAATTGTGCTTTTTTTACGCCCTTGCCATTCGTTAATTTGTAAATCCCCAGTAAATGATACTTTTATTCCATATGTTAACTCGTCGTGTAAATGTCCTTTATTGAAACCGACACTATCCAATTTTTCATAGCCATCCGTCAATTCCATTTTTATATGGTTTTCTGCTGCCCCAATTTTCCGCATAGAGGATATCTCTACATCTTCAAGCACATAAACAGGCTTTGGAAAATCTGTACCATATGGACCAAGCGTTGAAATTTCTTCAATGGCATCTGCTGAAATTTCATCCAGCTTCAGAGGAATGTCGATAGTCAATACAGGTGTCAGTTGCTCCTGTGATAAACAAGCTTTTGCTTGAGCATCTAAGCGTAATCTTAATTCGTCAACATGCTCGCTAGCTAATGTCATGCCGGCTGCCATAGGATGTCCACCAAAATGAGGCAGTATATCTCTATTCTTGGCTAGTTCATTGTACAAATGGAATCCTTCAATACTACGGGCAGAGCTTTTGCTGTCCGCTTTTCATTGTCTAATGAAAGTACGATTGTTGGACGGTAATAAAGTTCAACAAGTCGAGATGCAACTATTCCCACGACACCTGCATTCCAGCCCTCTCCTGCTATAACTATAACAAGTGAATTGCGAATTTTTTTCATCCGATTCAATAAGAGCAACTGCCTGATCTGTTATGCTTTTAACAATATCTTTGCGTTCACTATTACATGCATTGAGCTGTTTTGCCAATGCTGTTGCCTTTGCATGATCCTCGGCCATTAATAGCTCTACACCTGGTGCTGCTTCGCCAAGGCGACCAACTGCATTTAAGCGAGGACCAAAATAAAAGCCGATTGTTTCTTCGTTGATTTTAGCTTGCTCGGCACTTGCTACTTCACACATTGCCAATACCCAAGGGCTAAGAGAACGGCGCATTTCTTCTATTCCTCGTTTGACAAGATAGCGATTTTCATCCACTAATGGTACTAAATCTGCAATTGTTCCGACAGCTACCAATTCTATTAAATGTGTAGGTAACTCCCTATATAGGGCATGCGCTAACTTAAAAGCGACACCTACACCTGCAAGCTCGCCAAATGGATAATGCCCTTCTGGTATACGAGGATGTAAAATAATATCCGCTGGTGGTAATTCATCGCCAGGTTCATGATGGTCTGTGACAATAACATCCATTCCAAGGTCCTTTGCAATACGAATCGGTTCAATGCCCGAAATTCCATTATCTACTGTAATAATTAGCTTGACACCCTCGTCACATGCTTCACGAAATAAATCCCCATGAGTCCATAGCCATGAATAAAACGATTCGGAATTTTAAACGATACATCCGCTCCAAGATCAAGTAGCACATTAAGCATGACAGTTGTACTTGTCACACCATCGGCATCATAATCACCATAAACTAATATTTTTTCTCCATTTTCAAGTGCTTGCTCAATACGTGCCACAGCTTCTGCCATGTTATGCATTAAAAATGGGTCATGAATATTTGCTTCTGTCATATTTAATAAACTCTCTGCATCAGTGGTTGTTGTGCAGCCCCGTGCCGCTAAAATTTTTGCCGCAATTGCAGATAGCTGTAGGTCATTTTGTAATGTTTGTACAAGTTTGGCATCTGGTCGCTCCACTCGCCATCTTTTTTTTGATAGAATCATCTTCTCACTTCCTTACGAAGGCTATTATACCGAAAATCTAACTGATTGGCACTATCAGTTAGATTGATAGTTTTATCTGCTAAATTCTTGTTTCTGTCCCCCTCATAAAAAAAAGCCTACTCATTAAAGAGTAGACTTCTCTAGCACACCTTTAGAAGCGAGCACTAATGATTCAATCTTATGCCAATTTTTTTTCGTGTAGTGCCGTCACAATCGCACTACCAACAATAACCCCATCACTAAGCGCACCCATACTAATTACCTGCTCAGGTGTCGAAATACCAAATCCTGCCATAACAGGAATTTTACTTGCTTCACGTAAGCGAGCAAAATGGTCATCTAAATCATCTGCAAAGCTTGAGCGAGCCCCAGTAATGCCATTGACTGTCACAGCGTAGACAAAACCTTGACTAGCAGCCGCGATACGTGCGATTCGGTCAGGTGGACTTGTTAACGATACTAGCTGAATGATGTCAATACTATGGGGATTTAATGCCTTCTGCAATATAGCACTTTCCTCTAATGGAACATCAGGAACGATTAACCCCTTTACTCCCCCTGCCACACAAGCTTTCGCAAATTCCTCTAAGCCATAAGCTAAAATAGGATTAAAATAAGTCATAACCACCAATGGTACATGAATTTCTGCTCTAAAGGAGGCCAGTTCTTCTAGCACTTTCCGTAATGTCACGCCTGCCGCTAATGCTCGTTCACCTGCTCGTTCTATTGTTGGACCATCCGCAACAGGGTCTGTAAATGGGATACCGACCTCAATAGCCGTCACTTCTAATTGCTGAAGCTTTAGAATCGTAGGTCTTAACGTTTCTAGCCCACCATCTCCTGCCATAATATATGGCACAAATGCTTTATGACCAGCATTTTTTTGTTTGTTCAATTGCCTGCTGTAATGTTGTCATGATACATCCCCTCCTAATGCTTTACGGACTGTATGAACATCTTTATCTCCTCGGCCTGATAAGCATATAACAATGATATCATCTGTAGACATTGTTTTCGCCAGCTTTGCTGTATAAGCAATAGCATGAGAGCTCTCTAATGCAGGAAGTATGCCTTCTGTGCGACTTAGTAACTGTAAGCCTTCAAGTGCTTCACTATCTGTAATCGCATCAAAATGAGCACGGCCAATATCATGTAAATAGCAATGTTCTGGGCCCTTTCCTGGATAATCTAGCCCAGCAGATATAGAGTGCGCCTCCTGTACAAAGCCATTATCATCCTGTAATAAATACATATATGCTCCATGTAAAACACCTAGCTGACCACCAGCAATAGCCGCTGCATGTTTTCCTGTTTCAATACCACTTCCAGCAGCCTCCACACCATATAACGCTACAGCTTCGTCATTGACAAAGGGATGAAACATACCAATTGCATTACTACCACCACCGATACAGGCAACAACTGCATCTGGTAAACGACCTTCCTTTTCTAAAATTTGCTGTCTCGTTTCAACACCAATGACACGCTGGAAGTCTCTGACGATTTTGGGGAATGGATGAGGCCCTAAAGCTGAGCCTAAAATATAATGCGTGTCCTCAACATTTGTCACCCAATAGCGAAGTGCAGCATTAACAGCATCTTTCAATGTTTTAGACCCTGTTTCGACAGACTCCACTTTTGTACCAAGTAGCTCCATGCGAAATACATTTAGCTGTTGACGTTTGATATCCTCAGCACCCATAAAGACAACACACTCAAGGTTTAATAGTGCACATGCTGTTGCCGTTGCTACGCCATGCTGCCCTGCTCCTGTTTCAGCTACAATTTTCTTTTTACCCATTCGTTTAGCCAGTAGTGCCTGACCTATGGCATTATTGATTTTATGGGCACCAGTATGATTTAAATCTTCTCGCTTTAAGTAAATTTTCGCACCACCTAGCACCTGGGTTAAGTTTTCTGCGTAGTACAACGGTGTCTCACGCCCAACATATTGTTGTAAATAATAAGCTAGCTCATCCGTAAATTTCTGATCGCTCATTGCCTCATCATAAGCTAATTCTAATTCCTGCAAGGCTGTCATTAATGTTTCTGGAACAAATTGTCCTCCAAATTTTCCGTAACGTCCTTCCTTTGTCGGTACGCTATTTGCTATTGAATTTACCATTATGCTCTTCCTTTCTTTACAGCCTGGATAAATGCCTTTATTTTTGCTTCGTCCTTTATACCATCTGTCTCCACACCGCTCGATACATCTACCATATAGGGCGATACTAGCGATACAGCCTGCGCAATATTTTCAGCTTTCAAACCACCCGCTAATATTAATTTATCTCGCGGAATCCCTGCCATCTCTAGAAGTGTCCAATCAAATGTATGGCCGCTTCCGCCTTTAAAATCAGTGCCTGGTGCATCGAATAAATAATAGTCAACATTATAATTAGCAGCCGCACGAACATCTTCTTCATCACGGACTGATAGCGCCTTAATCGCTGGATAACCTTGCTGACGGATAAATTCAGGTGTCTCTTCACCATGGAACTGCACATAATCTAGTGGCACGCCTTCTACAGCGGCTCGCAGTTCCTCCACACTTGGATTCACAAAGACTCCTATTTTCAAAACTTCTCCTGGCACTTCTTTTGCTAATTGATGTGCCTGTTCAATAGAAATTTGGCGCTTGCTTGGGGCAAAGACAAAACCAATGGCATCTGCCCCTGCCTCTACCGCCGCTCGTACATGCTGCTGTTCCTTCAGTCCACAAATTTTAACCTTTGTCATACAGATGCCTCCAACTTGCTTACCTGTAAACTTTTTAGTGCGGCTCCTGCATCACCACTACGCATCAAGGACTCGCCAACAAGAACACCACTGGCCCCCATTGCTGCCACCGTTTTAGCATCTTCCTGGTGCCAAATGCCACTTTCACTAATTAACACGCGCTCCTCTTCGAACGGAAAAGCTTGTGCAATTTCACGTGTTCGTTCTAAGCTCACCTCAAAGGAGCGTAAATCACGGTTATTAACGCCAATCAATTGAGCTCCTACTGCCAAAGCTCGTTCAAGCTCCTGAAGATCATGCACTTCAACTAATACCTCTAAATTTAAACTTGTCGCATAGCTATATAAATCTCGCAGTATCTCATCTGTTAATGCAGCGGCAATTAATAAAATAATGGATGCACCTGATGATTTGGCAAATCGAATTTGTACACGGTCAATCATAAAATCCTTACAAAGAAGAGGTATTTGAACAACATCGGCTACCTCGGCTAAATCCTTAAAGGACCCTTTAAAAAAATTCCTTATCTGTTAGTACAGAAATAGCCGCTGCCCCTGCTTGTTCATATATTTTTGCTTGAGCAACTGGATCTGCTCCTTCTGCAATAAGCCCTTTAGAAGGCGATGCACGCTTCATCTCAGAGATAACCTGTAATGTTTCCGATGTTCGTAATTGCTCAAATAATGATGGGCGTGGCTTTTCTGTAAAATAAGCAAGTGGGTCAGGCTGTTCAAGTAAAGCACAAACCTCTATTTTTTTTCTGTTCAATAATTTTATTTAAAATATTCATTGTCCAACCTCCACTTCTTTAATTCTCTCGCTGAAAGCAACGACTGCTTCTAATTTCTGTAATGCACGCCCACTAAAAATGCTATCCCTCGCCATTTCTACGCCCTCTTTTACCGTTTCAGCTTTACCATAACTAAAAAGCCCAATACCCGCGTTTAATAATACTGTGTCAAAGTAAGCACTTTGTTTACCAGCTAATAATTTTCGCATAATAGCTGCATTTTCATCTGCATTTCCCCCTCGGATTGACTCTAGTGGCGCATAGCTAAGCCCTGCATCCTCTGCAGTTAATGAAAAAGGAATTAAGTCTCCTTTATCCACCAAGACAAAGGTATTTTGCCCAGCTAATGACGCCTCGTCTAACCCCTGTGGCCCAGAAACAACTATCGCCCGCTCACGTCCAAGCATTTGTAAAACTGAAGCGTACTCCATGACAAAATTAGGTCGATTAATACCCGTAAATTGCGTTGATAATGAAACTGGGTTCGTAAGGGGGCCCACAAGATTAAAAATTGTTGGCTTACCTAGAGATCGACGCACTTCACCAATACGCTTTAATTTCGGATGCACATTTGGCGCATATAGAAATGCAATTCCCTCTGTCTCCAACAATTCAACAGTTTGCTCAATAGTAATGTGGGTATGGATACCGAGTGCTTCTAAAACATCCGCACTTCCTGATGCTGAGGAAATTTTGCGATTACCATGCTTAGCCATTTGAACACCTGCTCCAGCTAAAACGAAAGCGGAGGCAGTACTGATATTAAAGGTATTCAAACCATCACCACCTGTACCACAATTATCCATATATACACTTGCTCTTGTAGGTACATTAAGAGCAAATGAACGCATAACAGTTGCCAATGCCGCTACTTCATGCGCCGTTTCGCCCTTCGTCGATAATGCTGTTAGAAAGCAAGCAATTTCCTCCTTCGGTGTATCATCCTGGAACATCCAATTTGCTGCCTCCAGCATTTCTTCATAAATGAGATGCTCTCGCAGCTGAACCTTTTGCTGAATAGCTTCCATTAATGTTGACCTCCTTCTTTTTCAAATAGCTGTAAAAAAACCCCGTTCTTCCTCTTCTACCTGTTTCGAAATTTCATTGGTATTTGTATATTTCGTAACCGTTATAGTTGTTTGCATATGCATCGTTTCATTGGCTATCACCATTGATTTTCCTGTTAAGGCAAAATCAAGATGACCATTGAAGCCAATAAATCCAAGGGCACCTCCAAAAATACCAGCAGCCTGACTTAATTTCTCTAAATATGCCTTTGGAATTTCCGTTGGTGCGAAGGGCGGTAATGTCGCGGCTAAGACATCAAGTGCATGAAGCATCGGTAAAATTTGACCTTCTACCCTAGATGTCATGTGTAAAGCTTGCTTTGAACGTTCAATTTTCATCGTTTCAATTGCCTGAATCGAATCTCGGAAGCATACTGACTGCAGCTCTTGCTGAATAGCGGAAACAAGTACCCCATGAGATTTTCCCATTTCTGTGTTTTCCACTAGCTTCCGTTCTTGTTCCAAGTCTTCTCCTTTCGTTTTACCTCTAGGGAGCGTTCCTTCAGTTGGCGATGCAATAACTCGCTCACCCTTAACTCGAATAAGACTTTCAGGAGAGGTACCTAAAACAACATGATCCTCAAATTCTATATAGTACATATAGGCTGCAGGATTTTTCTTCCGTAACTGACGATATAGAGCAAAAGCATCTCCTTGAAAATCAGCTATTAGGCGCTTCGATAGCACAACCCTTGTAGTCTCCTCATCCAAAATATCTTTAATAGCAGTAAGAGCGCTCTCAAAATGTTCATTTGTAGCTGAATGCTTTGGAGCATAATGACAATCTGAATCCTCAGCCTCTCTAGCATTTATCAGCTGTTGTGCTAGCTCTTCTAAATTGGGTTCCTTTTTTTCTGCATCTATATTTGTATGAATCAGTGTAACCTCGTCTGTTACATGGTCAAAAACAATAACTGTCTCATAAACATGAAAATGCACAACGGGTAGCTCCACATTAGCCTGTTCAGTAAAAATTGACGTTGCCCCATGACCTACATAACCAACAGCACCTCCTGAAAACGGGAACAGTGTAGTGTTGGAAATTCGCGGCATTAATCTTTTCAATAGCACAAATAAATCACCTTTATGTGTATATGTTTTTCCTGTTTTATAGGAGTACTCTTGAATTTCATCTCCTTGGCCTTTGTATGTTTTTCTAGGGTTAGCACCAATAAAAGAAACGTCCTACTCCCTCATGCTGGCTGAACTCTCTAGCAAAAATTTATGATTACCTTGTAAGCGTCTAAAAATTAAAATCGGTGTTAAAGAATCACCATTAATCGTTTTCATCTTTGTTCTTGAACTAGTAGATAGCATAAGTACCAAGCTCCTTTCTAAAATTCCCTATGAATGTAAAGATTGCAGAAAATAAAAAAAGCCCTCTGCAAAAAGGAATTTCCTAATTGCAGAGGACGATCAAGACCGCGTTGCCACCTCTTATTAGAGCATATTGCTCTCCCTTATGTGCTCTGTCTACGCATTGACAAATCCAATACGCAAAGATAGTCCGAAGACATCTACTTTTTAACCTTTACATGGTCAATAAAGTTAAAGCACCCCCTATAACGTAGGGAAGCCGTTCGCTTTTCTTATAAAAGCGACTCTCATAAGTCCATTCACATAAGCTACAAATCAGTTCACACCATCCACTGACTCTCTAAATTGCACGCTTATGCTACTATTCTTATTCAACAATTTCTCAGCTATTCTTATCTAAACTCAGCTCATCTGTTCTTTGGCTAGTCTCGCTCCCGAAACCTTCTACCATTACCGAACAAAAAGTTAGCCTTATTCTATGCCAAACTACTGAAATTGTCAATGAATTCTGAGAAAAAGAAAAAATATGTATGGAATGATAAAAACATTATTAGTAAAAATCCCTTTTATCTATTCAACAAAAAGGAAGTAAAACTACCTAATTTTAAGCTTTTACCAAGTATTGACCTTGTAAAAATATCAAGTTATAGTAATTTTAGAACATTAATTTTCTAATATTACGAAGGAAAGAAGGAACGTAAATGTCCGTTCGCAAAAAACTAAATATAGGATTTATTTCATTAATTTGTTTACTACTAATCTTAAGTATTCTCTCATTTCTTCAATTTAAAGTGGCTAAGAGAGATATAGATGAGACATTAAATTATCGAATTGTCCAAATGCAATTAACACAAAAAAATACAGCAACAGCTTGCCTCTCAAGGCCTATTTTTACGTTCCTATATTTTAAATAGTAAAGATCAGACAGCAAAAGCTAATTTAGAAAAATATGAAAAGCTATTGCCGGAGACAACTCAAGAACTGACTAGTATTGTACGTTCAGATTACACAAAAGATATTATGAAGCAAGTTTCTGCATTACAAAACGACTTACTGGCTAGTTCTGAAAAGGCGATGCAAGCATTTAATCATGGTAATACTGATTTAGCATTATCCTACATAAATAATGATGTGACAAAATATAATAAGGAAATCTATGCTTTGACAAAAGAGCTATTAGATTATCATGAGGTGCAACTTCAAAACGTAGAGCAAACTGTTAATCTAACTGTATCAAGAGCTATCATCATCTCCGTTGTCTTGCTTATTGTTAGTGTTTTTGTAGGACTATACTTTATGAATTTTGTGAAAAAAAGCTATCGTTCAACCACTACGACAGGTCATTGAGGCAGCTGATGCATTAGCACAAGGTGATTTAACAATTGCCCATCTTGACTATCGCTCAAAAGATGAAATTGGTATCCTTGCTACAGCAGTAAATACATTAAAACAAAATTTATCTAAGCTAATAGGAAGTGTACAAGACAGCTCTATGCATTTATCTGCTGCTTCTGAAGAGCTTTCTGCAAGCACTGAGGAAGTGACAGCGTCTTCAAGCGAGATTGCACATCGTGTAAAAGAAACAACAAGTCACTTAACTTCTTCGGCCAGTGCAGCCCAGCAAAATACAATCGCTATGGATGAAACCGCTGCTGGTGTACAACGTATCGCTGAGGCTACACAATATTTACATCACAACGCACTCAATATGACACAGCTTGCCCATACAGGAGGTACAACCATTTTAACTGCCAAAGAGCAGATGGATACAATCTCTGGAACTACGACACGTATTGCTGATTTAACAAAAAAAACTTAGTAAACAATCTGAAGATATTGGACAAATTACAAAAGTAATTACAGCCATTACGGAGCAAACCAATTTATTAGCATTGAATGCTGCTATCGAAGCAGCAAGAGCTGGTGAATATGGCAAAGGCTTTGCAGTCGTTGCAGATGAAGTGCGAAAGCTTGCAGAGGAATCGAAACAATCTGCGAGTCAAATTGTGGCTATTACAAATGAGATTCAATTGGATACAAGAAATGTCGAGGATGCTGTCATTGAAGGCTTGGCATCTGTTCAAGACGGTGTAGCTAAAATTTACGAGGCAGGTGATGCCTTTGACGCCATTTCATCATCTGTTCAAGACTTCACAGACCAGATTGAAGATATTTCAGCCACGTCGGAACAAATTTCGGCTGGCGCTCAAGAAGTAGCGGCCTCAATAACTGAAATCGCCTCAGGTGCAGGTATTTCAGCAAATAACGCCCAAATTATAGCCCAGGCAGTTGATGAACAAGTAGCCACAATGCAGCAGGTCAATGCAGTAGCCGAGGAGCTTAGTGATAACGCCCAGCAACTACAGGCTTTACTACATCAATTTAGACTTTAATGGACAAAACAAAAAGAATCTGCAACTTTCCAATGAAAGTATGCAGATTCTTTTTTTATCATAAAAGCAGGGAAAGAAAATTTCCTTCCCTGCCCCCAATTTAAGGGCTCATATTAAACAACAGGCTCATCAGTTCCCCATTGTTTTTTCTCTTTTTTGTGAATTTGACCATCTGATTTTTTCATTTCACGAATTTTTAATGAATACCAGATTTGTGCAGCAATACAGATAGATGAATACATACCTGTTATTAAACCAACTAATAACGCAATTGAGAAGTTTTGAATCGATGGTGCACCTAAAATAAGAAGTGCCACTGTCACGATAATAACTGTTAACACTGTGTTAACAGATCGACCCATTGTTTGACGAAGTGATTTGTTAACGATATCCGCTAACACTTCACGGTCTTTAATCGTATCGTATCGATCCAGGTTTTCACGCATTCGGTCAAATGTAACAATCGTGTCATTAATGGAGTAACCAACAATCGTCAATACCGCCGCTATAAATGTGATATCGACCTCTAAGCGCATAAAACTAAATACCGCAACAATTAAGAATACGTCATGTAGTAACGAGACAATTGCCCCAACACCCATGCGCCACTCAAAGCGAATCGCTACATAGATAATGATACCAAGAGCTGCCAGTGATAAAGCTTTGATTGCGTTAATCACAAGCTCTTTACCAACAGTTGGTGACACTGTACTTACCCCAGGCTCATGACCATATTTTTCTCCTGCTTCTTTTTTTGAATTTTAAAATTTCCGCTTGTGATAGGTCATGTTTATAACGAATAACCGCAGAGTTACTTTTTTTCACCTGCCAAAATAATATCTTCAGATGAGAAGCCGATACTATCTAAGTATTTAGATACTTCTTCTTTTGTTAATGTCTGATCCGCTTCAATTTGGACACGCGTACCACTTAAGAAATCAATACCAAGGTTTAGACGGAAAATACCAAGAACCACTAAACCAGCTACTAGAATAGCTAATGAGAATGTATAGAATTTCTTACGATTGTGTACAAAGTCAAAACGATCAAATTTTGTTGATAAATCTAAAGTACCGATATTTTCATCTAAGCTATGCTGTTTAGATTTTGCAATACCAAACCAAGCTGGATTATTGATATATCCACTGTTGACAAGTAAACCTAATAGTACACGAGAACCCCAAACAGCTGTTAAGAAGCTTAGTAAAATACTAATAATTAATGTTGTTGCAAACCCTTTAACAGAGCTTGTCCCGAATTGGAATAATACAGCAGCTGCTAATAATGTAGTTAGCTGCGCATCGATAATTGCTGATAAAGACTGCTTCGAGCCAATTTGGAATGCTTGTTTTACTGAATAACCTACACGTAGTTCCTCACGAATACGCTCAGCCGCTAGAATATTGGCATCAACAGCCATACCTATACCAAGAACAATTGCTGCAATACCTGGAAGTGTTAACACTGCATTAATCCAATCAAATACAACTAATACTAAGAAAGTGAAAATGGCAAGTGTAATAATGGAAATTAAGCCAGGTAAACGGTAATAGAATAGCATAAATAAGAAAATTAAAACTACACCCACAATACCTGCGAAAATTGTACTTTTTAAAGCTTGGTCACCAAATTGTGCACCAACTGACGTAGAATAGATTTCATCAAGCTTTACTGGAAGTGCCCCAGCCTCTAAAATACCAGCTAAATTTTTCGTTTCTTCAACTGTGAAGTTACCACTAATCATAACATCTGTTGTATCTAATGTTTGGCTAACTGTTGCTGCAGATGCATAGCGAGGCTTCGCTTTTTGTGATTCAGCTTTATATGAATCCACACCCTCTTCAAAATCTAGCCATACAACGAGTAAATTTTCACCTGCTGGTTTAGCCGCAATTTTACTTGTTATATCAGCAAATTTTTTTCGCATCCTTTAACGTTAATGATACGATTGGACGATTTTGCTGGTCAAAGGAATCCTTTGCTCCACCTGGCTTTAGGTCATCACCGTCTAATAGTAAATTGTCATCAACATCACGGAAAGTTAAATTTGCAGAAGTAGACAATAATTTACGTGCTGATTCTTGGTCTTCGACACCGGCTAATTGCACACGAATGCGGTTTTTGTCTTCAACCTGAATGCTTGGTTCACTTACCCCGATAGCATTTACACGTTTACCAAGAGCTGATGCTGTTGCAGACACTACTTCTGGTGTAATTTCTTGTCCCTTTTTTAATTCTTTCACCTCATAAAGAACCTCAAACCCGCCCTGTAAGTCAAGGCCTAGCTTAATGTCCTTTAAGACGCCGCCTACAGTCGTACCGATGGTTGCTACAAAAATAACCATTAATAGTACGAATGCAACTATACGACTTTTTAGTTTCATTTATAAATCCTCCTCGAATAGGTGTAAGGGCATTCCTTACACTACAAACAAGTATAATAGCAAGACCTTTTTGAAACGTCTATTCCTCCTTTTCCTGTAGAATAATGTAGCCTGTGCTTCAAAAAGATTGCTCTACTTATTTCAATCGTTCATAACGCGCAAATTTATCTTTTTAACCGCTACTTTTTTTAAAGCTAGTAGAGGTATGACAGTAAAAATACTTATTTCAATAAAAAAAGCGCAACACACTCATTATGAAACACGTTGCGCTTGGTGTCAATTCAACACTTTTAGTATTCTTTTATTATTTGACAAAAATTCTACACAGTTCTTAAGCTTTAACTGGACCAAGCAGCATTTTTAACTCTTCCGCATTCAACTCTGCAAACCAATTATTACTTTGTAAAAATTCTACTTGATTAAAAGATACAATATCCGACGGAGATACAGAAAAAATAGTAGCGATAATCTCATGTAATCGTAATTGTTCGATATTTTTTTTGCGCCATTTTTTTCTCTATACAATAGCGCCAAAGTTCTTCTGCTGTAATCGCATCGTATTGATAATGCTGAAACTCTCCTATCTTACTATCAATTGCCGGACGAATTTTTTTCAAATAGCTGCTCATGCTGCACACTCATTTTGAATCATCTCCAATCAAAGTTGTATCGTAAGACATGTTTGCATACAAATAGTGTAAATGAATTTTTGCGGCTTGAGAAGGGACGGATGGCATGAGTTCTTTTGTACGAGGTACACTATTTTTGATGTTTGTGATTTTTTTATCTAAACTTTTTGGCTTCTTTTATAGAATGCAGTTTATGCGTATTGCTGGTGAAGAAGCAGTCGGTATTTATATGACCGTCTATCCTGCTTTTATTTTCTTTATCTCACTCATTCAACTTGGACTACCTATCGCTGTGGCAAAAATTGTAGCAGAGCTACTAGCAAAAAAACAAACGCGAAAGCATCTTCGGTGTTATGCGAACGGCTATCCTTTGGTCGTTTATTGGCATGATCATTTTTATGCCGGCTGTTGCACTAGCAATACCATATATCTCGACTACATTATTACATAATGAACAGACAACCTTTACGCTCTGGATTGCGCTCTTTGCTGTGCCAGTGTCAGTAGGCTCTGGGCTATTGCGCGCTTATTTACAGGGTATCGCGAAAATCACACCAACAGCTTGGTCTCAAATGATTGAACAACTTGTACGTATTGGCTTTATCACATTTATGCTGCCATATGTAGCAAACTATAATAACGCTTCTGTTACAGCAGCCTCTGCCATGGGGATTACGCTTCTAGCTGAAGTCATTGCTTTCTTATATTTGTGGATGCATTATATTATCTCAAAGAAAAAAATTATTGACGAGAAAAAAACAAAATCGAGGCATATCCTTCCTCCCCTATGTTACGAGTAGCCCTTCCTTCTGCTGGAAGCAAGCTATTTGGTTCCTTTACATGGTTTTTAGAGCCGATTATCTTTTTAAAGGCCCTAACAATGGCTGGATTGACCGCCTCCGCAGCAACGATTCTTTACGGTGTCATTTCGGGCGTACTAGTGCCACTTTTATTATTTCCGGCTTTTGTATCCACTGCGCTTTCAATCGTCCTTATACCGGCTGTTAGCGATGCTGTAGCGCGTCAGCATACACCACTTTTACAGGAGCGTATCTCCGTATCATTGCGTTTATCGTCTCTAGTGGGATGTTTTGCTGCCACGTACTTTTTTTGTTCATGGTGATGAGCTAGCGATGAAGCTCTTTCATTTACAGGAAAATCGCGGCTATGTGAAAATATTAGCTCCTATTTTTTTATTTTTACTATATTCAAAGTCCATTACATTCGATATTACAGGCAATTGGCGAGGCTCGCGCTGCCATGATGAACTCCATTTACGGTGGTCTAGGAAAGCTATTTGTTATGTTCGTACTCGCTTCTCAGCCAGGTATACAGGAAAAAGGGGCAGTAGTGGCAATTGGATTTGGTGTATTACTTACTTCATTTTTGCATATCGCAACAGTCAGACAACGCAAAAATTTACGGGCAGGCTTTAGAATGTTTGTCGTACCTTATAGCTGCTTTATTGCGGTTTGTGTCACTCAGTATTTTTTTAATACCAATCATGTCTTTACCTTTTATTTTAAGTAGTTGTGTAACTTTATTTTTACTATTTACTTTTTTTAATTTTTTTCAAATCAGCTACGTTTTACGGATATCCGATACCTGCGGAAATTAGTGAAAAAGGTTTAAGACTCTTTCAGTTGAATATGAAGCCGATTCTCTTCCCAAATACAAAAAAACACAGTTTTACTATCAGTAATATTATTCTTAGTTAACTCAGACATTAACCATTCAGCATCCTTATGCAAAAGTTTCAAATGTCTTTCTTGAATATCACCGTCGATAATAAGTGGGTATACAAATGCTTTTTCATCTTTTTCATAAACAGAAAGATTGCCAGAGGGCTCCAAATAAGCATAAGCAACTTCTGTAACAGAGGCAGTACCATTTTCACGTAATTGCTGACATAAATCATCTAAATTATAGCGTTGCTTGCGCATTTCTTTTTCTAAAATGACACCATCCTTTATTAGTAAAACGGGGTCACCATCCACTAAATCACGAAATTTTTTTATTTTTTTAACGAAAAATAAGCACTGCCTATCTGAATAAAAAAACAACATGATAATTGGCAGAATGGCATTTATTAAAGGCGTTTCAACGTCATCAAGTGCAAATGCGGCAACCTCTGCTATTAAAATAGATACCACTAAATCGATGACGGATAATTCACCAACTTCACGTTTGCCCATTAAACGGAATATAATCAAAATAAACACATAGATAAAGCATGTTCTAAAAATAATAATTAAATATTCTTCCATACAGTCACCCCCATACTAACAAGGTGACCGTGTAGGTTGCATTTTATACAGTGATATGGGGATTAAAGTATAGAAGGCGTTGTCCAAATTTTTGTTGGACAACGCCTTTAAATCGAAGTTTAGTCATTTTTCATTTACAACACGTCCAATTGCTTGACGGTCAAATTTTACGCGTACATTGTCTGAGATTTTCAATGTTACTGCTGTATCCTCAATCGAATCTATCTCACCATGTAAGCCACCAATTGTAATTACTTTATCTCCACGTTGCAAATTGCTCTGCATATTTTGTGTTTCCTGCTGTCTCTTTTTAGCAGGGCGGATTAAGATAAACCACATTGCAACGAACATTAACACTATAGGTATAAATTGTACATACGAATTCATAATTCTTGCCCCCTTTCCATTATCACTTTTTTTTAGTATAGACTATTCCACCCTTAAAAAGCGATGGACAAGCCCAAAAATTTTCTATATTACTAATAGTTTTTCTATAATAGACAATATTTTGCTAGAAATATTCACATTTCACACATGTTCATAATTTTTTTACTAAATATTAGAAGTTCTTCGCGTCTGGTCCATTAAAGCCATATTTATCAAAAAAACTCTTCTCGGAAATCACCTAGACGATCTTCACGGATTGCCTCACGTACTTGTTCCATTAACTTTAACAGGAAATGTAAGTTGTGGTATGACGTTAAACGAATACCAAATGTTTCCTCAGTACGAATAAGATGTCGGATATAAGCACGTGAATAATTTTTACAAGTATAGCAATCACAATTCGGATCAATCGGGCCAAAATCACGAGCATACTTTGCATTCTTCACAACTAAACGCCCTTCAGAAGTCATTAGTGTACCATTACGCGCAATACGTGTTGGCAATACACAGTCAAACATATCAATACCACGAATTGCTCCGTCGATTAATGAGTCAGGTGACCCAACCCCCATTAAATAACGTGGTTTATTTGCTGGCATTAATGGTGAAGTGAACTCTAAAACTCTATTCATAACATCTTTTGGTTCGCCAACAGACAGCCCTCCAATAGCGTATCCTGGGAAATCTAACTCAACTAATGCTTCTGCTGAACGACGGCGTAATTCCTCATATTCTCCACCTTGAATAATACCAAAAAGACCTTGCTCTTCTGGACGTTTATGTGCCTCCTTACAACGTTTTGCCCAACGAGTTGTACGGTCAACAGATTGCAGCATATAATCATAAGTTGCAGGGTATGGTGGGCATTCATCAAAGGCCATCATAATGTCTGAACCTAGATCATTTTGAATTTCCATTGCCTTTTCCGGACTTAAAAACAATTTATCTCCATTCAAATGATTACGGAAGTGAACTCCTTCTTCTTCAATTTTTCGGAATTGACTAAGTGAGAACACTTGGAAGCCACCTGAATCTGTTAAAATTGGGCGATCCCAATTCATAAATTTATGCAAACCACCTGCTTCCTTGACAATATCATTGCCTGGACGAAGCCATAAATGATACGTATTAGATAGGATGATACCTGCATTCATTTCCTTTAGTTCCTCTGGCGACATTGTTTTAACGGTTGCTGCGTACCTACTGGCATGAAGGCCGGCGTTTCAAAGGAGCCATGTGGTGTATGGACGATACCAAGACGTGCTCCTGTTTGCTTACAAGTATGAAGTAGTTCATAGCGAATTGCTGGTTGTGTCATAAATAAATATTCCTCTCTTATCTGAAGTAAAAACAGTACTCCGATTCTTCTCCTTAATTATCTCTTTGGACGAATAAACATAGCATCACCAAAGCTAAAGAAACGATATTTTTCCGCTACAGCTTGATGATAGGCACTTAAAATTGTTTCTCTTGTTGCAAGCGTACTAACAAGCATGACAAGGGTAGATTTCGGTAAATGAAAGTTTGTGATTAAGCCATCTACACTGAAAATTCATAACCTGGGTAAATAAAAATAGATGTCCAGCCTTGTTCTGCTCGCACTTCCCCATTATATTTTGAGCCAATAGTTTCTAATGTTCGTGTAGAAGTTGTCCCAACTGCAATCACTTTACCACCATTACGTTTTATGCGATTAATCGTTGAAGCGGCTTCTTCTGTAACACTATAAAATTCAGCATGCATTTCGTGATTTTCAATGGAATCTACACTGACAGGTCGAAATGTTCCTAGTCCAACATGTAACGTGATAAAGACAACCTCTACACCTTTTGCCTTCACTTGTTCTAGTAAGCCTTCAGTAAAATGCAGACCTGCCGTTGGAGCCGCTGCTGAACCGCGTTCTTTGGCATAGACGGTTTGGTATCGGTCCTTATCCTCTAATTTTTCACGAATATATGGAGGTAAGGGCATCTCACCAAGCTGCTCTAAAATCTCATAAAAAAAATCCCATTATAGCTAAATTCAAATGTACGTCCACCGTGATCAAGCTCTCCTGTACAAGTGGCTGTTAGTAAGCCAGCTCCAAATGAGACAACTGTACCGACTTTTACACGCTTTGCAGGCTTCACAAGTGTTTCCCATTCATCAGTACCAGCCATTTGCTTTAATAACAGAACTTCTATATGGGCACCTGTTTCCTCTTTTACACCCATTAAACGCGCTGGCAGTACCCTTGTGTCATTTAACACAAGGCAATCCCCAGCATGTAACTCATCTAAAATATGAGCAAAATGATGATGCTCCACTTCATTTGAACCAGGCGTTACAACCATTAATCGGCTAGCTGTTCGATCGACAAGTGGCGTCTGGGCTATAAGCTCCTCTGGTAATTCAAAATCAAAATCTTCTACACGCATGAAAAAAACTTCCTTCTTCTATGTTTGTTGGGGATAATCATATCCAAAATGTTCGTAGGCTAGATGACTAGCGACTCTTCCACGTGGTGTACGCTGGATAAAGCCAATTTGCATTAAATACGGCTCATAGACATCCTCTATTGTAACCCGCTCCTCACCAATAGATGCAGCTAGGGTATCTAAGCCTACAGGACCACCCTGAAAGCGCTCAATCATATTGGTCACTAATTTATGGTCAATATGATCAAGCCCTCTAGGATCGACTTGTAATAACTCAAGTGCTTGCTTTGCAAGATTCTCTGTTATCATACCATCTCCAAGCACCTGTGCATAATCTCGCACTCGTTTCAATAGGCGATTAGCTATACGAGGTGTACCGCGAGAACGCCTCGCCATTTCCATTGCTGCTATTTGCTCCATTTCTACCTCAAATAAATGTGCACTTCGAGCAACAATTTCAGCAAGGGAACTATCGTCATAGTACTCTAAGCGTAATAACACACCAAAACGATCCCTTAAAGGGCTGATAATGCGCCAGCTCTTGTTGTAGCACCTACAAGGGTAAATGGAGGTAAATCAAGGCGTACAGAACGTGCTTCAGGACCTTTTCCAACCACAATATCTAAACAGAAGTCCTCCATTGCTGGATATAACACTTCTTCAATGGCACGAGGTAGTCGATGAATCTCATCAATGAATAAGACGTCCCCAGGCTCTAGTGAACTTAAAATCGCTGCTAAATCCCCCGGACGCTCAATCGCAGGGCCACTTGTCATGCGCACATTGACATTCATCTCATTGGCAATAACAGCAGCTAATGTCGTTTTCCCAAGTCCTGGTGGTCCATATAACAGCACATGATCCAAACTTTCCTGACGAAGCTTTGCTGCTTCAATGAAAATTTGTAAATTCTCTTTTACTTTATGCTGTCCAATATATTGAGCCAATCGCTGGGGCCTTAAAGATAATTCAAATTGCTCATCATAGCTGCCTGCCTCACTAGCCATCATACGTTCAGACATGTACTTTTCCCCCTCTCACTATTTCAACTTAAGTAGCAATTGTAACGCTTGTTTCATAAAGGCATCTGTCGTTTGAAGTTTTTCATTTTCCTCAAGCTGCGGACGCACCTTTTCTAGCTCCTTTTCAGAATAACCAAGTGCCATTAAAGCAAGAATGGCTTCCTCTAACTCATGTTTGAACGGATTCACACCGAACAGTGGTAACTCATCCTCAGTACTTGGCAATTCAATTGTATCCAATAAGGTTCCCAGCTTGCCTTTTAAATCTAAAATCATCTGGCGTGCTGTTTTTTTCCCTACACCAGGGAATTTTACTAAAAATGTTTCATCTTCTCGTTCAATTGCGCTAATTACTTGCTGCGGGTTTCCTGTAGCTAGAATAGCCAATGCCCCCTTTGGCCCTATTCCTGAAACTAAAATGAGTTTACGAAATAATTCTCGTTGGTCCAAATTAGGAAATCCATATAATACTTGTGCATCTTCACGTACGTGTAAGTGTACAAAAATTTGTTGTTCAAGTGCAGATGTTCTAAATGCAAATGGATTTGGTGTGTTTAGCTGCCAGCCAATTCCTTGCTGCTCGAGCACAATATACTCAGGGGTAATACGTGTTATTTGTCCTTTTAAATAATCATACATCTATAATCCCTCACAATCATCGTCTTCGATTATAGCATATAGCGAACGAATGCTCGACTATAAGAAATAGTATAGTAGTTACATCCACACAAAAATGACCGCCAAAAGACGGTCATTTTTTCATCATTCTATCAATATCGTACCATAATTTTGGCCAGTATGTGAGGGCACGTTTAGTAAACGGTACTAAATAATCTAAAAATACTAGTTGCTGATCTAATGGTAAATCTACTGCAAAAAGCCATTCACGTAATAGCTCATTAGGATATTTTAAACGATGTAACTTTCTTTTATCTAATCGCTTCAGCTCTGGTAACTCTGAAAATATTTTAGTAAGGTCATAATCTACTGCTGGCAATACACGATGTAGCCATAAAATATATTCATCATCTGCTTCTCCTAGATGTGCCAAATCAAAATCAATTAACTTTAGTTCACCATTAGAGCACCGTAAAAAAAATTATGATGGACAACATCTCCATGTAAAAGTGTAATATCTTTTTCGGGAACGTTCTCCATAGAGATTAACTGTAAGGATTTATCACTATAGTGTAAAATCTGATCGATTTCTTCTTTTGTTAAAAAAGCGCGAAATTCATTGCGTCTGCTTTTAAAACGTAGATGACGCATTTGCCATTTAAGAAGCTGTGAATAGTTGTGCAAGCCTGGTACTTTTTGCCAAGCTATTTTTTTTGAGTATCATGTAAAGCAAATAAGAGCTTAAGAGATTCTATTCTGTCCTTTTTATAAGTAAAATTAGCACTATGACTACCCTCTTGCCACACCTGCACAATTAAATGCTCGTCATCACTATTCACTATAGGTAAAACTAATGAAGGTTCGAGCCGTCCAAGCTGTCGATGAATTGCCTTTACCTTCTCTGCTATTTCTAATTGCTTTGCACGCTTGACAAAATAGTTTTTGGAACGATATTTATATTTCCAAATATTAGGTTTCAATTCTTCGATAATGTATGCTTTTTCACCATCGATAAGGCGTCATCCCGCCTGGGAATAAGTGCGGTGACACCCATGGCTCACATGACGGACACGGCGGTGGGCAGGCCGATGGACATGGTGGCGGTGGTGGGCATGGCGGTGGGCAGTGACATGGGTCCATTTGCCAATTTGGCATCATTGGCTGAGTATTGCAACCACAGGACTGCCCCATATTCATCTCTGGCATAGGCTGGAATTGAGGCTGCGTAAATGTTTCAGGTTTTTGGAAGAATGGCGATGTGCTTGACTCTAAGAAATTCTCCATTCCGGCTACATGATTACCCTTCATTTCACAGGATGTTGGTTGCTGTGGCATTGTATAGGCTTCTACTTGTGGTTCCATTGGCATCTGCATTGGCATTGGCATTTGCATAGGCATCTGCATCGGCATTTGCATTGGCCACCACATATGATGGTGAACTGGCTGATGGCAGCTAGAACAATGTGGTACTGCAGGCATTGGCGGTGGCATGATAAAAATCGGTTGTGGTAATGGTGGTTGTGGTGCTGGTTGTACAATAGGCGGTGGTTGAATTTGTACTGGTGGTGGAGCAACGTTTTGTGTTTGCTCTACCTGTGGCATAACTACTTGCTGGTTCCAGCTTAGCTCTACAGGCTGTGGTACAAACATTGGCTGCTGTGGCATCGGCATTGGCATTGGATAAGGAATTGGTATCATCTGTGGCTCTGGCATTGGTGGTGGTGGCACAACAACAGGTGGTGGCATTGGCCTTTGTACCTCTTTTTTTATACTTTCTTTAACTGGCTTTGTAGGTGATTCTTTGTGCATTTTTGTTTCCTTTTGCCCTTCTTTATGTGATTCCCAATTCGTTTCTCTATGTCCCTCTTTATTCCCTTCTCGATGTGTTCCCCAGTTTGTTTCCCTATGCCCCTCTCTGTTTCCATCTCGATGTCCTTCTCTATGCGGATCTTTGTTTATTTTTTTCAGGCAAAATAATTTCCATGCCCGGAACAATATAATCTGGATTGGCAAGGTGGGCATTCAGTCTCTTTAAATCTTCAAACGAAACGCCGTATTCTTTGGCAATCTTCCACAACGTATCTCCCTTTTGAACAATATGAATACGCAATGTTTTCCTCCCTTCCTCTCTACGTATCATATGTTCAATGTTTCATTTGGATACAAAAAAATTCACGCATGTTAGAAATGCTTCATGGTACACTAGGCTTTAAGGAAAACTGCTTCCTTTATTACAGGCAGAGGTGATCTCTTATGAAAAAAAATGTTAGGTGAGGAACGCAGACTGCATCTTCTAGCACAATTAAAAAAATAGTACAACACCTATAACAGGCACAGATCTAGCTAAATTCGCCAATGTATCAAGACAAGTCATTGTCAACGATATGACATTATTAAAGGCTAGAAATGAGCCTATTATTGCAACTAGTCAAGGCTATCTCTATATGCACCAGGAGCACTTACAGCACACAGTAGAACGGACAATCCCTTGTTTCCATACATCACAGGATGCTGAAGATGAGCTGTTGACCATAGTTGACTGCGGTGGAACAGTGAAAAATGTTATCGTGGAACATCCAATTTATGGTGAAATTACTGCATCTCTCATGGTATCTAATCGGCATGAGGTTAAAAAAATTTATTGAACGCGTTAATGAAACACAAGCAAGCTACCTATCCGAGCTCACTGGAGGCACACATCTACATGTCATTTCTGCACCTTCAACTGAAATATTAAATTTGATTGAGCGTACATTAGAAAAAAAAGGGCTATTTAATTGCCGATCAATAGTATTTTCTTAGCTGCTAGTCTTCTCTAAAAAATCTAGCAGCTACTACGTTTTGGTAAGGTAATCTCAAGCGTATCCCCTTCAGATAACTGATTAAATAAATATTCCGTTAGATGATCATTTTTATGGATGTTAGCACTTCGATTAATAATCATTACATATCCTTTATGGCCTATCTTTTCAATTACTCGGTAACTTTTCTGAAGAGAAGGCGCTTCATTTAGCATTGTTAAACGCACTGAAACAAAGTTATCTGTTCCATGTATGGGTGCTATTTTACCATCTATAGGTACAATATAAATTAACACAACTAAATCGCTCTCCTGTACTTTTTTTCACAACTCTAAATGATTTAAAAAACCATGTTTGCATACCTACCTTTACTTTTTTTGTAGTCGCTTTTTTTCTAATCGAGTTGCAATTTCTGCTAATCGATAAAATATTAATTGAAATGCAATAATTTCTTCATGTGTTACACTTTCCTCCAATGCTTCGCGAATAGAAATTATTAAATATTTACCTAAGTTTTTATAGTGATCTGGTAAAAGGCCTAAGCTTTGGTACTGATGTACCATTGGTTTTATGGATGGGATAAATTGCTTTAAAGATTCTTGCATCACAGCTCCAAAAACCATATCAATTAAAGACATTGTGAATCCTTCTATTCTGTTGACATCATCTTGAAACATATGTAGGAAATCTGGTTCATTGTTCTGTAATTTTTCCACAAAAAGTATCTTTATTTTTTTTCTTTATTTAGTTGTATTGCTGGTGCAATTTTTTTTAATCTCCTTTTGAATATCCACCAAAAACATACTTTTACCTCCTTTTTTTACCAAATAAATACCATTAATACTAGTGTAACATGTTTAAGGAGAAAAGCGGCTCCGCAATTTTAGCCATTTTTTTGACAAAAAAAACTATCCAAAATAAATTGGATAGCTTTATTGCTTGAGAAATCTTTTTTTGCTGAGAAGGTGTAGGCAAAAGGCACATTTTTTTTTGACCGAAAAGACGATATCTATTTTTTTGCCACTACTCGGTACACACTATTTCGTAAAAATGGCGGTACAAGAGTGAAAAGATAGCAGATTGGCCAAAAACCATCTAATTTCCGGCTGATTCTTAGAGCAGCTGTTGATTCAGCATAGGCCTTTCCATGCTCAATTAATATAACACTATCAACATTCTCTGACACATTATATTTAGCAAGGAGTGCTTGACCTATATCACTTTGGATGGATGCAAATTGAAAATATGCTGCCTGATCGTGCTTAATAATAAATTGTACACTGCTATCACAAAAATTACAGACCCCATCAAACAAAATAATACCGCCCATACTATACCTCCTTGCTGGCTTCTATGATTCGTCTGACGTCAAATACGTAAAGTAAGTACCAAGTGACTTTACCTTGCAACCAAGTGCTGCTAGTTCTTCCATTGCCCCACGCATCATAGGTTCTTTTTCATCTGCTAAGACATCAATCATAAAGAAGTAATCACCTAAGCCCGTTTTTAATGGACGTGATTCAATTTTACTTAAATTTAACTGTCGCCATGCAAAGACTGATAGAACTTGATGTAATGCTCCTGATCGGTCAGTAGGTAACGTAATCATAAAAGTTGTTTTTGCCTGTCCATCTGATAATTCCTGTGGTAACCGTATATTTTGCTTTGATAATACGAAGAAGCGTGTATGATTAAAATGGAAATCATGAATATTTGGTTGAACGATTTCCAAATCATATTTTTCTGCCGCTGCAGCATTACCAACTGCTGCAATGCACTCGTTTGGATTTTCGGATACATATTTCGCAGCAGCGGCAGTTGAAGTTGTTTGCTGTAATGGTACATGGCTGAAGCGATAGAATAAGTATTTATGACATTGTGCTAGGGCGTGTGGATGTGAATAAACCCCTTTAATTGATTCCCAATGATCCTTTTGGGCTTTATTGACCATTAAATGCTGCTGGATTTTTAGCTGAAGCTCTCCTGTAACGTATAATATTGCCTCATGAAATAAATAATCAAGTGTCAGTGTTACAGAGCCCTCAAGTGCATTCTCCATAGGGACAACTGCTAAATCTACCTTCCATCTGCCACCGCTTCAATGCATTCTGGAATTGTTGCACATGGGACGAGCCACTCAGTTGGAAAGATTGCTTTTGTGGCTAAGTATGTAAATGATGCTTCAGGTCCTAAATATGCGATTCGTTTTTCCCAATGCTGCTCTGTCATGCAATTTCCTCCTTCACTACAATTGTAGTTTTTAAAATATTATATATGTTTTTGACAACTTCACTAACATCCTAATCGTTTTGAAATGATAAGAATAAGGAGCTGTCCCATCAGATACTATTTCTAATGAGACTGCTCCTCTTAAATCCTTATTTGCCGTCCTATAGCAGTAATTCATAACAGCTATTACAATGCACCGGAACTAATAACTTCCGCTGATTCTACAAAATCTAACGTTTTTAGTTGTTGTATTAATTCATCAAGCTCACAAGTCATGCTTGTTACATCTAAGGACAAAGTTACATTAGCACGTCCTTGAATAGGTATAGTTTGATGAATAGTTAGCACATTGCAATGTGTGTTTGTCACTGTTTCTAAAAGCTTGGCAAGTGTTCCTTTACGGTCTTGAAGCTGTAAAAAGACTGTTAAAATGCGTTCCTGCACAATTGAGTGGAAAGGAAATACAGCATCACGATATTTGTAAAACGCACTTCGCGATAAATCCACCTGCTTTACCGCATCCCAAATGGATGAAACTGAGCCACTTGAAAGTAAGTGCTTCGCCTCCAAAGTTTTTTTGCATAGCATCTGTTAAAACATCTTCACGAACTAAATAATATCGCTGATTCGCAACATTCTTCATACGCTTCCCCCTAAAACTCTTGTCTTAATCGACAAATTCAAATTCAAACTCTTGCAGACGAACTGTATCGCCATCTTGCGCACCACGCTCACGTAAAGCTTCATCTACGCCCATTGCACGCAATTGACGAGCAAAACGACGAATTCCATCTTCACGGCTAAAGTCAGTCATTTTGAATAGGCGTTCAATGGCATAACCACTAATAATAAATGCACCATCATCATCACGAGTGATTTCAAAATCTTCGCCTTTTGCTTCATGTTTATACATGACTGTTGCCTCTGATTGCTCCTCTAAATCATCGTATAGAGGGAATTCAGGTGTTACCTCTAGTAAATCTGCAATAGCAAATAATAATTCTTTTAAGCCTTGACGCGAAATCGCAGAAATGGGGAAGATTTGAATATCCTCTCCTACTTTTTGGCGGAACTCCGTTAAGTGATTTTCTGCTTCAGGCATATCCATCTTATTGGCTACAATAATTTGAGGACGTTCTGTTAAACGAAGATTATATTGTTTTAGTTCCTCATTAATTGTTAAATAATCCTCATATGGATCGCGACCTTCCATCCCTGACATATCTATCACATGAACAATAACACGTGTACGCTCGATATGACGTAAAAACTGATGACCTAAGCCCACCCCTTCATGTGCTCCTTCAATTAGACCAGGTAAATCTGCCATCGCAAAGCTACGATGATCCTCTGTCTCAATCATACCTAAATTCGGAACGATTGTTGTAAAATGATAAGCACCTATTTTTGGCTTAGCAGCAGAAACAACTGATAGAAGTGTGGATTTACCAACACTTGGGAATCCTACTAGTCCTACATCTGCTAAAACTTTTAACTCTAATATAACATTTAATTCTTGTCCTGGCTCACCTTTTTCAGAAAGTTCCGGAGCTGGATTTGCTGGTGTTGCAAAGCGGGAATTTCCACGTCCACCTCGACCAGCTTTCGCAATGATAGCTCTTTGACCATGCTCTACTAAATCAGCAATAACTGCTTCATTTTCTTCATTGATAACTACTGTTCCTGGCGGTACTTTAATAGTTAAATCATCAGCATTTTTACCATGCATTCCTTTACTCATTCCATGCTCACCACGAGGTGCCTTGAAATGGCGTTTATAGCGGAAATCCATTAATGTACGTAAGCCCTCATCAACTTCAAATACTACATTCCCGCCATGTCCACCATCACCGCCAGCTGGACCACCATTTGGAACATATTTTTCTCGGCGAAAGGCAACCATTCCGTCACCACCGTCGCCACCTTTTACATAAATCTTCACGTGATCGACAAACATTTAATTCACTCCCTATTTGCACTCAATACATATCGCCAGCTTGTTTTTGTCTGCTCAATTGTTTGAATGTCTAATTGTTTCAAACCTTTTTCGGTGAATGCATCAGCACTCCATAGCCCATTTAGCGTGAATGTCACGACAAATGTATGATCATCAACACGTACATCAAGCGCTAATTTCTGTTCTGTAAATGGATCTAATGTATCATAAACATGCATAACTGTTTTGTTTAAGGTATCTACAACTTCCCTATCAATATTATTGGTAACTGGCTTATTTATCTCTCCACTTAGCTCTAATGATAAGGAAGGATAGCGCCAGCCTGCCGTTTGTAGCCACTCAATTGTTTGTGGTAATTGTAAACGATTAAGGATAGAAATTTTTCGTAATTGCTCCGAATAATTTTGAATAAGTTCTTTCGATTCGTCAATTCTACCTAAATCTAAATTCATGCGAATCAGTTGAAGTTGATTCACATAATCATGATTTGCAAAACGTAATACTTCACTAATGGTTAGTGATTGATTGTTCATCCCATTCACTCCAATAAAGTTATCCTTACTAGTATAACAAGTTTTACTGTATTTTTCCCTTAATTCTTCATCGAATTTTATGATGCATAACCAATCAATTTCGCCTTGGCGTAATTGTAGCTGCCGCTGCCGCTACGCTTTCGCGCAAAAAAACATCTGCCGCTTTGCTTTCGCTACAGATAAACAATGCGTCTGGATTTTGAATTGTACCTGTACAATCCATTCCTTTGAAAATCCGTGACAACTGTCTCGGGATATTCATAAAAATCATTGTGTTTGGCTTACAAAACCTATTTCATTGACTGTACACTAGCTTCCACAAATTTAGCATATCAAACAGAATCCATTTCCCCTATACATTACGTATATCATTGTCGTTGCTTTGAAATAAAATTAAATTTTACGATAAATAAAAAGAATCCATTTTGAAAAAAATGATTGATCAAAATAGATTCTTAGCTATTATATCGGTTTTATATAAAATTTTTGGCTAATTTCTATCTGTGTCCTTCACATTTGAGCTCATATGCTGAATAAGTCGAAATTATTACTTTTCTTTATCGGCCCATATAACTTTGTATAAAAATGTGAGTTCAGCTTCATCAATACCCGAGGTATTTCCCCATTATTACCTCCACCAAAACTCAGCTCGTTTTTAGTAGTGCCCAGCCACGCTGCTAAATAAACAGGTTTATTTTTTTCTAAAGTAACTTTTCCGTCGACTAGCTTACCGAAAGAAGAAGATGTCATGTTATTTGAATAAACAGTTGTAGCAATGCCAGTTGGTGTACCTGTGATTAGTTTCAAAGAATGACCTTCATTTTCAATGTCACTTATTCCAAAGGAAATAAAGCTGTCTTGGTATTTTGTTTCAGGTCCATCCCAAGTCTTTAGCAATTCCTCTTTAAACTTACCGTTTTTAAATACCTCCACTGAGAAGTACAATTGATCCTCGTCTTTCGGAGTGCCATTCAGCTTGAAAAATTCAATTTGCCCCACACCCGTCTTGCTAATAAGTAGGTTTTCTTTCTCGCTCATGTTATAGGGCTCAATGGTTATTTGCGTAGTTAATGGCGATTTTTCCTTTTCTAAAGATTTTTCTTTTTCTACGTTTACACAACCTGTTAACAACAAAGCAAAAATTATAAACAAGTATCGGCTTTTAAAGCGTCGCATTTTTTGCCCCCCCAATTAATCAATATTTCATTATATCATTTCAAATTAGCTTCAATTTCACAATAAGAATTACTCCGTTAAATGGCCCGATTGCTGAAAGAGAAAAATTATGCATTATCACATCAGGATTAATGATTAAACTTTATTGCAAATTATCAATGGTATTCGCCTATATTCTGATTAATTTTTTCGTTTATAGGAGTTATTTCGCTACACCAACTCTATTTAGTGAAAAGTCATAGTATGTATCAAATTATAGGAATAGCACAATAAATATATGGTAGCAGTAAAAAAAAGGACTGCTTCAATAGCAGTCCTTTAATAATTAAGCTTCTTGTGATGCTGGGTATACAGATACTTGTTTGCGATCGCGACCTAAACGTTCGAATTTTACAACGCCGTCAACTTTAGCAAATAGTGTATCGTCACCACCACGGCCTACGTTTGTACCTGGGTAAATTTTTGTACCGCGTTGACGGTAAAGAATTGAACCACCAGTTACGAATTGGCCATCAGCACGTTTAGCACCAAGTCGTTTAGACTCAGAGTCACGTCCGTTTTTAGTAGAACCTACACCTTTTTTTAGATGCGAAAAATTGTAAGTCTAAAGTTAATAATAATTTCATTGTGTTCCACCTCCTACTTGGTTGTAGTTGATTTGGATATATTGTCCGTAATTTTGCACCATAGAATACACTTGGGCTGTCATTACTTGGACAATTAACTGTAGTTTTGCATCAATCTCAGGCTCTAAATCTGATGGTAAGTCTACCTTAAGATAGCCTCCACCTTCAGCAGCTTGTTCGACTTCTGGCTGGATTTGTAATAGCGCATAAATAGCATTTACCGTACCAATGGCAATGGTAGATGCCCCTGCACATACTAAATCCTTACCAGATTCATCGTATTCAGCATGTCCTGAAAATTCAAATGCTGACACATGTCTATTTTCATCGTGATGAATCGTAACTTGTATCATTCGTTACACCTCGCAATTAAGCGTTGATTGTTTCAACAACTAATTTTGTATAAGGTTGACGGTGACCTTGTTTACGACGGTAGTTCTTTTTAGCTTTCATTTTGAAAACAACGATTTTTTTTCGCACGGCCTTCTTTCACAGCTTTAGCTGTTACAGTAGCGCCTTCTACGAATGGAGCGCCAACTTTAACGTTTTCGCCACCAACGAATAATACTTTATCAAAAGTTACAACCTCGTCAGCTTCTACACCTAATTTTTCAACATAGATTTCTTGACCAGCTTCTACTTTGATTTGTTTACCACCAGTTTCAATAATTGCGTACATTTTACTGCACCTCCTCTTAGACTCAGACTCGCCTGTATATAAAGGTGATCAAAGATACTTAAACCTTTCCAGAGCGGTTGTAGTAGCACAGGTGCTACAAACAATAACATTAAAATATTACCACATGCTTTTTTTTAAGTCAATCTATTCATCACATATTTCTCAAATGCTAAGCTATATTTTCGATAGTTCCATTCTTTAATTGCTTGAAGCCAAATAAATAAACAAATAGTTGCTAAAAAAATAGAATGTGGTAGATTGATTAACGTTAAAATAAATATGATAGATGTTATTATGAGAGAAAGCCAATAGTAATATTCAAGCGTACGAACACTTGGATAAAATAAAAACAAACATGCCATAAAAATTCGACCACCATCAAGCGGAATAATCGGTAATAAGTTAATAGCTAAAAGGACAAGCTGAACATTGATAAGCTTATTGGCAAGAAGCTCCGGCATAAAAAAAAGCGAGGCCAATCCCTATTATTGTAGCGATTGGTCCCCCTAGGGCAATCCATAGGAGTGATGATGCTGGCACAACCGCTGGATTTTCAAATTTGATTTCCCCTCCATATGGTGTAATAACACATGATTTTACCTTAACGCCACAAAGCGTTGCGGCTAGTAGATGTCCAGCCTCATGCCAAAGTAAGGAAGTTAAAATAATAGCATAGTAGCAATTTGGCCACTAAAAATCATTAACAATACGAGAGGGATACAAAGAAGATGTAATTTAATTCTCATCTGCTGTTGTTGATTCTAGCCACTGCACAATCTGCTCTAAATTATAATGTGTTTTATCTTTTTCAATTGATAGATAGAGTTGTCCAGCCTCTTTCATCCCGATTAAATCATTTGCCTGCACTGTTGTATATGGTAGCTGTGCTAAACTATCCAGCATACCATAGGAAACTGTTGTGCCATCATCGTAGGTAATCGTCATCGTTTTACCTGTATATTTTGTATGACCTGTAAAAACAACTAAACCATTCTGTCCAGCATAGATAGGTAAGCCTATATCATACTGCAATAAAAAGCCTTCCTTAAAAACTTGAGCATTTGCAAACGCTAAAAGTTCAGCTTGCCCAACATCACTCGATACTAAAATGGCTTCATCCTCTTTGTTTAACCAGCTTTGTCCAAGCTCGCTTAAATAAGTTAAATCCTCAGATGTTGTCACAAACTTTCGCATAGGTGTATCCAACACCCCTTGATCTTCTAGACGAATCACTAGCATAATTCCAGCCACAAGTAAGATTGTGACCAACCATTTCCATTTTTTTTAAACAAGCCCTCATCCTTTTTTTCACACTATATGTGATTGCATGTCCATTCATGCAAAAAAAACTTTGAACAATCCAAATATCCTGATAGTGAGAGTTCAATCATTTCGTTGTTTCTATCTGTCACTTTGACTCTTCTCTCCATTAAACCAACAAAAAAAAGCCTTCTCGTACAAATGCACGAAAAGACTCGAGGATTTATCTCGAAAATAACGCTTTCAGTTTTGAAAATACACCCCTATTTTCATTTTCAATCGCCATAAGTGGTACGGATTCACCAAGTATTCGACGAGCAATATTACGATAGCCTAAGGATGCCTTATTTGCAGGTCCATGACAATTGGCTCGCCTTTATTTGATGATGAAATAACATCTTCATTATCTACAATTATACCTAATAAGTCGATTGACAAATGTGTTGTTATCTCATTTACATCAAGTGTATCCCCGTTTTTCATCATATGCTGACGAATACGATTAATAATGAGCTTAGGTGCTGTAATTTCTTCCTGCTCAAGCAAGCCAATAATGCGATCGGCATCACGCACAGCAGAGATTTCTGGTGTCGTTACGACGATTGCATGCTCTGCACCTGCAACAGCATTACGGTAACCTTGCTCAATACCAGCAGGACAGTCTATTAATACATAATCATAATCTCTTTTTAACTCTTCTATTAAGCTCTTCATTTGCTCAGGATTAACGGAATTTTTATCTGTCGTTTGAGCAGCAGGTAATAAAAATAGTTTCTCATCTACCCGTTTATCTTTTATGAGTGCTTGATGAATTTTACAGCGTCCTTCAACAACATCAACTAAATCATAAATAATCCGATTCTCAAGACCTAATATTACATCCAAATTACGTAGGCCAATATCAGTATCTACCAAACATATTTTTTTTACCTTGTAGAGCCAATGCAGTCCCAAGGTTAGCCGTTGTCGTAGTTTTTCCGACACCGCCTTTACCTGAAGTTATGACGATCGCTTCTCCCACACTAGCTTCCTCCCTTAGACACATTTAACAATGGTCGAATATTTTTTTAACACATGGATTTGATCGTACGTAATACGCCCATCGTAGCCGATAAATGCACATGTCATCTCAGCATGATTAATCGCTTTTACATGTTCGTCTGACATTGCTTGAACCTGATCAGCAATCATGATATGTGTTGCCTCAAAGCGGGATGCTGCAATAATTGCTTCCTTATTACCATGAAGACCAGCATGAACAATACCTTTAAGTCTACCTAGAACATACACATTACCACCAGCTTCCACACGTCCATTTGGATTGACATTTCCAACGACGATAATATCACCAGCCGAACGCACAATTTGTCCCGATCTGACCACGCCTATATATGTATCTTGTTGACTTTCAATCATTTTCTGGTTGCTTTCTTGGATAGTCAGTACTTCACTTTGCACTTTTGAAACGATAAGTTGCTCTGTTTCCTGCACAATTTTAATTAGCTCGTTTATTTGTTCTTCTGAACAGTATCGATAGCCTAAATCTAATTGGACATTCACTTTGCCATCGATACCGCTTTCTGAAACCTTTTTCTTTAATTCTTCTACTAAATCGACATATGCGCATTGATCATCTAAACGAAGAACAAAACCATCCTTTGTTCCCTTCATATTCACTAACTGTTTTTTTCATGAATGCCTCACCTCACGTTGCTCTTTGTTAAGAAACTTCACGTGCTCTCTGTAAGACACGCGCATTTATTAAATATTTGAAAGCCCAACCAAGCATCATTAAAAATAAAGCATTTGCAATGATTGTTGGAAGTAGTCGTGAACGTAAGAATTCTGATAATGGGATTGCTGTAAAGTCGATAAGATAGAAAAATTGATAGAGTATAAATTCTAAAATAGCCACTAAAATAACTGAGATTGATGTTGTCACAACTAAGTGCTGATGAATCACTTTCACGATAGACCCTGCTAAAAAAACAAATAAGCGGATATAGTACTGAATATAATCCAATAATATCAATGTAAAACACATCATACAAGACACCAAAAAAAAGTCCATACATTACCGCACGCTGACGGCTGTAATAGATGGATATAAAAATTAAATATAAGATTAAAAATCGTGGAACTAAATAATAGATATGCCCTTTCACTTCAATTGGTGAAAGCATCGCAAACTCTGGTTCTAGTAAAAATAGTAAAACCGCTACAGAGGGGATGAGAAATCGAACCATTATTTTTCCTCCTCTTCATTCACCTCTGATGGGTTTGTTAAATCCTTATTCGTTGCATTGCCATCCAACCCATCAATAACTGTCGATGTGCGTTTTGCAATCACAACATGGTCTAAAATCGAAAAATCTGCAGATGGTTTTACATAGGCCATTTTTGTTAAGCCAAAATCATCTGTACTTACTTCCGTAATTTCTCCAATTGGCACTCCTTTAGGGAAAATACCGCCAAGACCTGAAGAAACCACTTGCTGGCCTTTCTTAACTGTTAAGCTAGAATCGATTCGCTTCAAAATGAGTTCATTACGTTCTTTGTCAAAGCCCTCGATTAAACCGTATGCTTCTTTATCTCCTAATACCATCGCCGAAACACGATAGTTTGGATTATTTGTATATAAAAGCTCTACCTCAGATGTGAAAGGAGTCACTAAAATGATTTTACCGACTAAACCTTTCGCTGTCATAACTGCCATATTTTTTTTCTACACCATGTGAAGATCCTTTATTTAAAATAATTTTTTTCTTCCCATTGGTCTGGATTTCTAGCAATAACTGTTGCATGAATTGGATTATAATCTTTTAAGCTCTCTGATTTATCAATAAGTTCTTGTAACTTTTTGTTATCTAATTTTAAATCCGCTGCTTCAGCTTGTACAACCGCAAAATCTTCTAAGCGTGCTTTTAAACGTTTATTTTCTTCGTACGTGTTTAAGAGGGAGTCAATTTTATTAAAAATACCTGTAATATAGTTCGCCGGCTTCGCAACAATAGATTGTGCGACGCGACAGTATCTTTAATAATTTGCTCTGGTAGAGTTGCGTTCGTCCGATCACGTAATGAGAAGCTAATCAATGCCACAAGAAAAACCATGCCCACGAGCAGCAAAATTACTTTCTTATTGAAAAAAAAATGTGGCATTGCCTAAACCCCCTTACCCTTTCACTTGTTGTTGACGAATTAAATCAATATGGTCTAGCGCCTTACCTGTACCAATAGCTACACAGTCAAGCGGATCTTCCGCAATAAAGACTGGCATATTTGTTTCTTGGCTAATCACTTTGTCTAAATTCGTTAAAAGCGCACCCCCGCCTGTTAGCACTATGCCGCGTTCCATTACGTCTGCGGATAATTCAGGAGGTGTTTGCTCTAATGTTTTTCTAACACCATCAATAATTGATGATACTGCTTCACGTAAAGACTCAGAAATTTCCTTAGATGAAATTTCAATTGTTTTTGGTAAACCTGTTAGTAAATCTCGTCCTCGAATATCCATTTTTTTCTTCTGAACCTTCTGCTAATGCTGTGCCAATTTCCATCTTTACAGCTTCCGCAGTACGCTCACCAATTGTTAGGTTATAGGATTTACGAATATACGAAATAATAGATTGATCCATCGCATCCCCACCAACACGGACAGATTCACTTGTTACAATACCACCTAATGAAATAACCGCAACCTCTGTTGTACCACCACCGATATCTACAACCATTGACCCTGTAGGATCCCAAACTGGTAAGTTCGAACCGATAGCTGCTGCAAATGGCTCTTCAATTGTAAAGGCTTCTTTAGCACCTGCTTGACGAGCAGCATCGATAACGGCACGTTGCTCAACAGAGGTAATCCCATAAGGCACACATATCATGACATTTGGCTTCTTCCAATTGCCACCCGAATTTTTTTGACGCTTCTTTTAAATAGTATTCAATCATTGCTGTAGTTATATCAAAATCAGCAATAACGCCATCTTTCATTGGACGGATTGCTACGATTGAGCCAGGCGTACGGCCAATCATATTTTTTTGCATCATTACCAACGGCAACGATGTCTCCTGTTTTTGTATTTTTTTGCTACGACTGAAGGCTCTCGTAAAACGATGCCCTTTCCTTTAATAAACACTAATGTATTCGCTGTGCCGAGGTCAATCCCGACATCTTTGCTTCCTAGTCCAAACAAATTGTGTACTCCCTTTCTATTTAAGCCATACTTTCGTTGACATCAATTATACCTCTGTCCGTATTTGCATTCAGAGGCTTTACCTTCATTCAGTAGGTGTTTGGACACCCACTGAAAAGAAACCTAAACAGCATTCATCTCACCACCTATAGCGGTGAGAGTCTTCTACTGAATGAAGATAAAATCATACCTTTCATTATAACGGAAAAACGCAAGAATTTGTAGTGCCACATGCCTCTTCTTGCGGAAAAGATACTATTTTAATTCCCTCGTAAACTTAAAATAGTACGTATAGATTAGAATATAATTTTTATGGTTATAAGACAACGTGTATTTGGCTACCAATTTTTGTGAATATGATAGATATTTCTACGAATACAATAACGTATTATCTAAAAAAAAGGTTCGCTTGCTTTTGCAAGTATATCGCAAAAAAAATACAAATTATTTATTTTTAATACAAAAGACTCATCATCCATGGGTAACATTTTATGTAAACTAATATATACATTAAAAACTCTGCAATAAATGCAGAGTTAAAAATAACCTTTTTCTTTTAAACTTATAACTGATGATCGCCTATAATGACATGATCAATTAATTCAATGCCCATAATATAACCGGCTTCTATTAATCTTTTTGTCACTTCAATATCCTCTGTACTAGGTGTTGGTACTCCGCTGGGATGATTATGTGCACAAATAATAGAAGCTGCTGATCTTTTAACAGCCTCGCGAAAAATTTCTCTTGGATGGACAATTGAAGCATTTAAGCTGCCTATAAAAATCGTTTGCTTATGAATAATTTGATTTTTTTACATTTAAAAAAAGAGTAACGAAATGTTCCTGGCTTAGGGAGGTCATATCAGGCATTAAATAGGCAGCAGCATCCTGCGGGGATCGAATTGTATACTTTTCTTCACTTTGTTTCTGGGCAAGACGCCTACCTAGCTCAATGGCTGCTAATAATTGAATAGCTTTCACTTCGCCTATTCCTTTAATCGCCACCATTTCTTCAATAGTTGCATGCTTTAAATGGTGTAAACGTTCAAATACACTTAATACACGATTTGCTAGAACAAGAACAGACTCCTCTTTAGTGCCTGTCCGAAGTAAAATAGCTAGTAGTTCCTGATTCGATAAACTCATCGCACCTTGCCGCAATAATCTCTCACGTGGACGATCTTCAATATTCACGTCTCGTATCATCATACTAAGTAAAACATCATTCGGCAATAAAGCCTCACTCCTTCGCAAATTGGATTATATCGAGTGCTACCATTTGCGTAAACAACGACGCAAGTGGTAAACCGACAACATTGTTATAATCTCCTTCAATTCTCTTCACTAAAAGGGTTCCAGCCGTTTGAATGCCATAACCACCTGCTTTGTCAAATGGATCTCCCGAATCTACATATACTTCGATTAGCTCCTGTGATAAATGATGAAAGACAACGGTAGTTTCTTCAACAAACACCGTTTCATTACCATTAGGCTCGATTATGGCAACAGCTGTCATGACCGCATGATGTTTGCCTGATAAACGAATTAAATGGGAAATTGCTTCCTCACGAGTTTTTGGTTTATGCAGTAGCTCTTCATCAAAAACAACAATCGTATCTGCACCAATGATAGTTGCACTTGGAACCTTTTTTTGCGACATCCCGTGCTTTCAATAGAGCTACACCTTTCACATAATCGTGCATCGTTGTTGCCTGAACACTTGTCTCTTCTACTTCACTCGTAATTATGTCAAAAGGAAGTGATAACATAGCTAGTAATTCTTTTCGTCTTGGTGAAGCAGAAGCAAGCACAAGGTTATGATTTGTTTTAAACATGACTTAACCATTCCTCCTTATTAGCTATCATAACGGAGAAATTGGTATTTGAAAATTTTCTAATAATCAAGATAATGCCGATTTCATACTAAAATTTTACTTGAAGACAGGCATTTTTCGATTTGTAATGGGCAAAAACCTGTAGGCGAATAATGCTGACATCATTAGAAATAGAAGAGGCTGCCGCTCCAATCGATTGCCAATCAGCAGGAAGTGTAGAATCCTTTGAATTTTCCTTAAAATTTAATTTTGCAGCTTTTTTTATCAGCTAGCACGGATGGAAGCTCTGCAATAGTTGCCTCCTTACAGCTGTCACTGCTTACATTAAATGCTTTTTTTAAAAGTAGCAGGATCTTCTAAAAAGGTTAGTTGGCTTTCATCTGTTACCATGCTCGTCCACACATAAAATTTTCCATCCACTTCAACAATAGCACTTTCTTTTAATGAAGGGTGCTCGGAGACAAAGGAGCTAGCACTTTCATAATTTGAATAAACCCCTGCTTGACTCGCAAAAAACATGGATGACTTTGTGGCACCTCCCGCTGTCGGAATTGTTTCTGTGTCTGTATCTTTATTATTGCTGCTTGCTACTTCGTTACTATCATTTTTTTTAAAGATAATTGAGTACTTGCCTGAAGAATACCTAGAAAAATTGCTACACCAAAAAGCCCGACTATTCCTCCAATCAGCATTGCTCTAAATATTTGTTTTTTTCATCACCTGACTGACAATTTTCATGCATCCATCACCTCTTCCTCCAACTTCTCGGTCTGCTTTCAACGACAATTTGATATAAGTATATGTAAAAAAAGTAGCTGTAAATGCTAATTTACTACATTTTGGTATAGTAGTTTTAAAGAAAATATACCTTAAAAACCAACTATTTTCTTCCTCAAAAACACGCTATTTTACTAAATAGAAAAGGAAATCCTGATGGAGAAATCGAATAACGATTTATAGACAAAATAAAAACTATTGGAGTGAAACTAGAATGACTAACGATAGAATTATTGGGCAAACAAAAGCAGCTGGCTTTCAAGTAGGTGTAAGAAGATCATTTTCTATCTCTCAGGAGGATGCTTGGAGCTTCTCACTTCATCAGATGGATTAAATCTATGGCTGGGGGAAAGCACTGGCATTTCTCTTATTCCAGGTCAGACTTACATGACCAATTTGGGGTCAGGAGAAATTCGGATTGTTAAACCGCTACAGCAGCTTCGTCTGACATGGCAAAAGGAAGGATGGGAGCGCCCATCAACAGTTCAAATTCGCATTTTATCAAAAGCAGACAATAAAACAACGATTAGCTTTCATCAAGAAAAGCTATCAGATCAGTATGTTAGAGAGGAAATGAAAACATACTGGGAAACTATCCTAGAAAAAATAGGTGAGCTAGCGATGAAAAATAAATCTAGCTAAAAATATTTACTTGGAATTTTTTTCTACTTAACTATGAAATCAATTTTTAGTAACGTTGATTTCTTGTGCTTTTCTGACGTGAAATTAAAAATTAATATTAGAGAGATTAAAAGAAAATAAAATCGACTAGGTTAATTCATCATCTTCTAACCACAAAGTGAAATCAGTACCCATAAAAAAATGAGTACTGAAACTACTAAATACTTTTTAATCTATTCCTTACTTCTGTTAATAAATATAAAGATCCTGTTACAATCGTTTTTAGCTTTCTTTCAGACTGATGTTGTAAAAATGAGGCATAGTCCACTAAAACTTCTTTATAGGGTGCGCCAGATAGTTCTAGCATCTTCTGAGCACCCATTGCACGAGGATTATTAAAATCAACAAAATAAAAATGATCACTTATCTGCTCAAAAAGCTGCAATATTTGTGGAACATCCTTATCTGCAAGTATGCCAATTACCAAAGCAATTTGTTCATCAGGAAATTCACTTTTTATCGTTTCAATTAATTTTTCAACACTTGCTGGATTATGGGCACCATCTAAAATTACATGAGGCAAAATTTCTTCAAAGCGCCCTAAAATGGTTGCCTCTTTCACTCCCTTTTCAAGTGCACTTTTAATTACCTTTATATTTAGTGCAGTTGCCACTTCAAGAAAGGCTGTTATAGCTAAAGCCATATTATTTGCCTGATGTGCTCCCTTCATTGACCTAGTTAGCTTTGATAGATGGAAGCTCTGTTTATCATATTCATATGTCTCTCCATCCTTCTCCTGTCCAACAGAAAATTGCTGGTTAAGTTCAAGGACAGCTGACTGTTTTTCTCGTGCCTCCTTATGGATAATATCCTTTGCCTCCTGTGGTAAATCACCGATAATGACAGGTTTATATGGTTTTATTATGCCAGCTTTATGATGGGTGATTCTTTCAATGGTAGTGCCTAAAAATTTTGTATGTTCTAAAGCAATACTTGGAATAATCGATACAATTGGTGTCACTACATTTGTGCTATCAAGTAAGCCTCCCATTCCTGCTTCAATGAGAGCGATATCGACATCACTAGCAGCAAAATGTAAAAATGCCGCAACCGTTAAGAGCTCAAAATCCGTTAATTTTTCACTAAGTCCAGCTGCCTGCATTTGTTGGAATAGTTGGTCCATCTCTGCTCTAGTAATTGCTTGACCCTCCACTTGAATTTGGTCATGTACATCGACAATGCAGGGGGACATAAATTTACCTACACGTAGGCCATGCTCCTTCGCTAACGACTCGAGAAATGTAAGCGTTGAGCCTTTACCATTCGTCCCTGCTAAATGGACAACTTGCAATCCGTTTTCTGGATTACCAACTCGCACTAATGCTTCCTCAATCGCAGCAAGACCAGGTTTAATAATATCATCACTCTTAACGTTCCATTTTTCTTTATAACGATTCAAATTAGGAATCATCGTTCTCCCTCCTGAAGCCATTGTCGTACTTCAGCAATAAAATACAGTGAACCTGTAATAATTACAATGTCTTTCTCATCTCTTTGATGTAATACTTTTCTGACCATTTCCTCCCAATCATTATGAAACTCCTTCGCCCTATTCATAGAGAGCCTAGCTAATTTTTCAGCAGGCATGGCATTGGGTAAATCTATTTGTGTAAAGGATATTGATGCAGCTATTTGATCCATCAGGGCAATACTGTTCGCATGATCTTTATCTGATAAGGCGGCATAAATAAAGCGATAGTTTTGATTTGGGTAAACCTCTTTAAGGGTTTGAATAAGCGCAGCTGTACCTTCAGAATTATGGGCACCATCTAATACAATATTGCTTTGCAATTGCTCAAAACGACCTGCCCACTGAGCATTTGCCAATGCCTGACGTATTGACTCGTCAGAAATGTTAAATGCTTGCTTCTCTCTTAATGTTAAGATAGCAGTGATGGCGAGGCTCGCATTATTGACCTGATGAGATCCTGCCATCTTTAACGGAACATCTGTCATCTCAATATTAGCTTTTTTTGTAGTGAAAATACTGCAAATTAGTGTCTTGTATTTTATTTGCAACATTAAAATCCTTCCCTAACACAAAGCATGGTGCATGCCGTTCTTCTGCAACTTGCTGAATAACTGTAAGAGCCTCTTCATTTTTAACGCCCACTATAACCGGTATACCCTCTTTAATGATCCCTGCCTTTTCAAACGCTACTTTCGCTAAAGTATCGCCTAAAAAAAGCAGTGTGCTCTAATGAAATGGTAGTAATAATTGAAAGCTCAGGTGTAATGACATTTGTAGCATCTAAGCGTCCTCCAAGTCCTGTTTCAACAAGTACAATGTCTACAGCTTGATCTGCAAAATATTGGAACATTATTAATGTGACAACTTCAAAAAAAGCTTGGAAACTCACCTTTATAATGTAAATGAATCTGCTCGACTACTCTATTCATATAAAGTAAAAAAATCCTTATCCGCAATCGGAATGCCATTAATCGTCATGCGTTCATTCACTTGCTCTAAATGTGGTGAGGTAAAGGCACCCACCTTGTAGCCAGCAAGTTGCAAAATTTCTCTTAACGCATTTACAGTGGAGCCCTTCCCATTTGAGCCTGCTAAATGAATAGCACGAAATTTGTCCTGTGGATTATTTAAAAGCGCAAGCACCTCTCGCATCAGGACAAGCGGAGCACGTTTATGGTCAACTGCTTTTAATGTAAAAATAAAATCTGTACACTCTTTCATTGTTTTAAACAAAAGAAACACTCCCTCTTACTACAATATCTCTATTTTAGTACAAGTCCTGCCTAATGCGCATACATTTCATAAAAAAATGCTCCTCCCAGCTAACCACTCTTTTACCAACATTAAAAACACACAGAAAGGCACTTGAATAAGTGAGGTTCTGTGTGTTTTTAAGCAATTTCGTATCGAGTTATTGATGCTGGTGTACATCAAGTAGTGCTCCCATATTATCTAATATAATTTTAGCATCATTGTTTAACAATGGTAGGATATCATCTCTTTGCACTAAATCAAAGGAGCTTTTTAAAGTTCTTTTTAGCATAGAAATATCAAAATCCGAGCAATACTCATTAATTTTTTTTATAGTTAATAAGTCGTTTCTTGTTATTTTATTTTCTGATGTCTCTTTCTTACTATCAGCTAGTACATGCTTTATAAGTACGCGACCATTTGAATTTAATAAACGATACTGTTTTGCCTCTGATAATTTCAGAAGATTTGTCTCAATCAATACTCTTGCACTAACAAAATCTAAATCATCACAAGCCTTATTGATTTTTGTAATAATTGTAATAATATTTCCTGCCATACTTTGCCTCCATTCAATTTACCACCCTAAAAAAAGACCATTCCAATGAACAGTCATATAATAAATAACTTTTGCATTTAAAGTGCACGACCTAATTTTTTCACACTACATTTCAATAGTTTTTATACCTATAATAAAATGATAAATATTTCACCTATTATACTAATTATTTAAAATATTACTATATATTTTTCCCTAATACAATACATATCTTTAGCTCCACAAAAAGAAAAACAGTGGATGACTTTATTGCCATCCACTGTTTCTTTCTTACATATTTTTCAACTCTTCTAAACGTTTTAATACAGCCGCATGTTTACTCTCATAGTCAGCTAATTTTTCACGTTCTGCATTCACTAATGCTTCAGGAGCTTTTGAAACGAACTTCTCATTCGATAATTTTCCAGATACAAGCTTCACTTCTTTTGCCCATTTTTCTAATTCTTTTTCAAGGCGAGCAACCTCTTCTTCTATATTAATAAGTCCAACAAGTGGTAGGAATAGCTCTGCACCAGTTACCACAGCTGTCATTGATTGACCTGGAGCCTCTAAGCCTTCACCAATCGTTAATGATTCTGGATTACAGAATTTTTCTAAATATGCTTTATTTGCATCAAGGACAGCTACAGTTGCTGCATCTTTTGCTGAGATAAATAAAGGTACTTTTTTTGCTCATTGGGGTATTAACTTCCGCACGAATATTACGGACTGAACGTATAATATCCATTAGGAGCTTCATGTTATCTGCTTCTTCAGCAAATTGAAGATCCGTACGTACAGTTGGCCACGCTGCCACAGTAATAGATTCACCTTCATGTGGTAGGTGTTGCCAAATTTCTTCTGTAATGAATGGCATGAATGGGTGTAATAAACGCATTGTTTGATCTAATACGTAAGCTAAAATAGAACGAGTTGTTTTCTTAGCTGTTTCATCATCACCATATAAAGGTAATTTAGCCATTTCAATATACCATGAACAGAAATCATCCCAAATGAAATTATAAAGCTCACGACCTACTTCACCAAATTCGTAGCGTTCTGCCAAGGATGTTACACGCTCAATTGTTTCATTTAAGCGAGTTAGAATCCATTTATCGGCAACTGACTTCTCACCAGTTAAGTCGATTTCTTCATATGTCATACCATCCATATTCATAAGCGCAAAACGAGAGGCATTCCAAATTTTATTCGCAAAGTTCCAAACCGCTTCAACCTTTTCTGTAGTATAGCGTAAGTCCTGACCAGGAGATGATCCAGTTGCTAAGAAGTAACGTAAAGAATCAGCACCGTATTTCTCAATAACGTCCATTGGATCAACACCATTGCCAAGCGATTTACTCATTTTACGTCCTTCACCATCACGTACTAAGCCATGAATTAACACATCTTTGAATGGACGCTGATCTGTAAACTCAAGACCTTGGAAAATCATGCGAGATACCCAGAAGAAAATAATATCATAGCCGGTTACTAATGTACTTGTTGGATAGTAACGTTGATATTCTTCATTTGTCTCGTCTGGCCAGCCCATTGTTGAGAATGGCCAAAGTGCAGAAGAAAACCATGTATCTAAAACATCTTCATCTTGAGTCCAATTTTCTGCTTCTGCTGGTGCTTCTTTACCTACGTATATTTCACCTGTTTCATTATGATACCAAGCTGGAATTTGATGGCCCCACCATAATTGACGAGAGATACACCAATCACGAATATTTTCCATCCAGCGAGAGTATGTGTTTTCAAAACGAGCTGGTACAAAGTTTACTTTACCTTCTTCATCCTTTTGAAGCTCTAGTGAAGCATCAGCAAGTGTTTGCATTTTAACGAACCATTGCGCTGATAGGTACGGCTCTACAACGGCACCAGAACGTTCAGAATGTCCCACTGAATGCATATGCTCTTCGATTCGAATTAACACACCTGCTTCTTGTAAATCAGCGACAATTTGCTTACGGCATTCAAAACGATCCATACCGTTATATTTACCAGCAAGCTCATTCATTGTGCCATCTTCATTCATTACAAGAATGCGCTCTAAATTGTGTCGATTTCCAACCTCAAAGTCGTTCGGATCATGGGCTGGTGTCATTTTTACAACCCCAGTACCAAATTCCATATCTACGTAATCATCGGCTACAATAGGGATTTCACGACCAACGATTGGTAAAATAACGGTTTTACCGATTAGATGCTTATAACGCTCATCATTTGGATGAACAGCTACCCCTGAGTCACCTAGCATCGTTTCAGGACGTGTTGTGGCAACTTCTACATGCCCTGAGCCATCTGCTAATGGATATTTCATATGGTAGAACGCACCTTGAACATCTTGATAGATAACTTCAATATCAGATAAAGCTGTTTTCGCTGCAGGGTCCCAGTTAATAATTCGTTCACCACGATAGATTAAGCCCTTTTCATATAAATCAACAAAAACCGTTTTAACAGCATCTGAAAGACCCTTATCAAGAGTGAAGCGCTCACGCGTGTAGTCTAATCCAAGACCAAGCTTTGCCCATTGATCACGAATATGATTAGCATATTCTTCTTTCCACTCCCATGTCTTTTCGAGGAATTTTTCACGTCCTAAATCATAACGTGTAATATTATCCTCTCGTAGTTTTGCTTCAACTTTTGCTTGTGTTGCGATCCCTGCATGGTCCATACCAGGTAACCAAAGCGCATCGTATCCTTGCATACGTTTCATACGCGTTAAAATATCTTGTAATGTCGTATCCCAAGCATGACCTAGGTGTAATTTACCTGTTACGTTCGGTGGTGGAATAACGATTGAATAGGGTTTTTTCCCACTTTCTGCTGCGCCTCGAAAAACTTCCCTTGTAACCACCATTCATAGCGACCAGCTTCAATGGACTGTGGGTCATATTTAGTTGGCATTGAAATGTTTTCTGTCATTTTGACTCCTCCTGTTGTGTGTTATCTTGTGCAAACATCGAAAAGCTTCAATCATTCCATGACACATGTTCAAAAGACATTCATCAGAAGATTAATTGAAAATAAAAAAACTCCTAACGTCAAAAAGGACGAAGGAGTTTTAGTTCGCGGTACCACCTTTAATTCCAGCAGAGGAAAGTAAGTGTTATGAATAGAAATAGCACTACTTAAGCCTTTTTACTACTGGCTCTTAATTCGGTAACGGTGTTTAACCGGCTTTAACTACTGTTAGTTCACTAAAGCTGCTCGAGGGCTACGTTCAATTAGGCACAAATAGAAACTTTTCAGCTACCGTTTCTTCTCTGAAAATGTACGAATAATTTACTCTTCCCTGTCATAGCATCTATATCAATATTTTTACACATTGTACCGCAAAATCGTGCAATCTTTCAAGTGATTTAGTCATTTTTAGTGTTCACAATAAAGTAAATAGAAAAGGAAGTGATATTTAAATGCGACGACGTAAATATAATCCCTGTTTTTTACCACCTTGGCTTAGACAATTCCGCTTTTATTGTAGAACAATAATTGTGCCAATTTGTGCATTTCAATTTATACGAGTAATCATTGTACCAACATCTGGAGACTTCATCTTTTTATTGCTCCTAATACTTCTATGCTATTTACTCTTAAATGATATCATTTGAAACACGAACTTTTAGCGGTGTATAGCCTTCTTCTAAATCCCAGATCATTGAAGGTACTTCCTGCCATGAACTGGACTCACGAACCACAATATGACTTGAAGATTCTCTTAATACAGTTTTTTTGTTCACTCGCTTCAAGTTTATCAAGTTTTGCTGAAGCAACATTCACTACAGTCTGCTCTTCTATTGGGGCCGAAACAGCTACATGTTGCTTTAGCGGTGCTGTTTCTTCTACAATCATTGCTTTTTCAGCTTTGGCAGTAGTCGATTGTTGGTCGAAAGCAGAAGCATTTTCTAAGACCAGTTCTGACTCATTGAAAATACTTGTAACAGTCCATTCAAGCTGACACATTTGGTTAGTAAGTGTTGGTCGTACATCTTTTACCATTAAGTCCTCAAGAGCTGAATCTTTAGGTAAATCAACATGTAATGGGACTGCATATTCAAAATAACCAGTATCTCCTTGAATATCGAGCGCATCAATTTTTATTAATTCTTCTTTATCATTAAAAGCCTGCATATCTTGGAAATCAAAGCGAACATGTGCTGTAATGTGATAAATACCCATTAATCGCAATGAATCTTCTAATTGCATTGTCTGCCACTGTGGCTTAATTTGCACAGCTGCTATTTCTGTTGGGCAGCCGTATCCAGGAAAACAGAAAGTTTCACGCATATTCCAAGTTTTGTGTTCGATAATAATCCCTCCCCTTGCATCATATGAAGCAAGAGAGTTCGGTATGCTATTGAAAAATTGAGACAGAAAGAAAAATGATTCTTACTTTTCCCCAAAAATGGCATACTAGGAAAAACTCCTAGTATGCCATTTTACTAATAAATGAAATTATACATGTACCAATTTAATTTTATTTGCTACACGATCTGTTAGCATTTGTGTTGCTTTTGGTACGATTGGCTTAAAGATTGGATTTAACACTGGACCTGCTAATCCACCTGCTACCACTTCTAAAAAGCCTGTCATTTTTGTATTTTCTGCATCAATGCTTTCAGCAAGGAAATATCCGTTACCTGTAAAATTATCAGAAAGACCTTTTAATTCAAATGTTACTTTACTTGGGGCTACCCATTCTAAAATAGTAATTTCAACTTGAACTGTTTTTTTCAGAACCCCAACATTTCCTTTAAAAGTCCATGTTGAATGTTTGTCATCAATCATTTCATGTGCGTTATAACCTGGGACAAGTTTTGCCCATTTTTCCATATCGCTGACGAAATCCCATACGTGATCAATTCCTACGGGTACTTCGACTATATGTGTGCCTGTTGCCATATCAATTCACTACTTTCTTTTATGAATAGCTATATTATAAACGATTTCGCGTAAAATTGACTATGCTGAAAGATATAATTTTTACAAAATCAGGTCCTTCACCCAACAAAAAAATTTTTAGGTAAATCCCTTCATCATTACATTTCGATGATTCAAGTCATTCTGTATTTTATCTAATTAAGAATGCAGAAACTTCAACTTATTTAAAAATGTCTATTCTTAATTGAGTATAAATCTTCGCCGTGTTATAATTCATAGTGAAGATGTGTATAAAATAAATAAGACGAATCGCTTCAAAGGCGATTTGCAATGAGAAGAAGTAAACCTACTCACAGCTTGCGAGGCAGAGGTGGTTTACTTTTTTTTGTGAAAAAGTAAATGACAATGCAAGTATAGAAACTATAAGCGTAGAAAAGCTTATAGTGACCATTTTATATAGCCTATAATACGAGCAGTAGTTAACGTTTTCTACGTTAGCTTACTGTTCTTTTTTTATGGTTAAATACTATATATGGATGTGATTTTTATAGTTCTTTTAGTTTTTAATGAAACGGAGGAAGAAAATGAAGGTAATAGAAATTGGCTCAGACGAGGGCAAAAGATATATGCTACTAAATCGAGAGGGAGAACCCGTTATTCCAGCCATGAAATATCTAAAATATCTTTTCAATATAGGAAGAGCAGAAAACACCATTAAATCTTATGCATATCATCTGAAGCTATATTTTGAGTTTTTAGAAGTTGAAAAAAATTGATTATCAACAAATTAATTTACATACTTTTTCTTCCTTTATTGGGTGGTTACGAAGTCCTTTTTGAAGATGACATAAATAGCCTCTTGTAAATCAGCTTCTTGTGCTTGTCGTTCATCGTCTTTGCGTATTTTTAAGTGGTAGTAATATGAACTTCTTGGAATTTGCAGGACGTCGCACATTGTTGCTGTCGCTTCGCTTTCGCACAAAAAAACATCTGCTGATACCGAATATTTGTGAGCGTTGTGACGAATCACATCTATTTTCGTCCCATGATCAGCACTGCTTGCTTTAAGATATCGTTCTCCATTCGCAGTCGTTGTACTTCTACGTAGCTCTACTAGTTCATTTTCTTCCTATGAATGGTTATCTTCTGCCTTAAATGAACCAGTCTCTTGATGGTTTTTAATCCAACGATCCAGTGCAGATGGTGTAATATCATACTCTCTCACAATATCTGCACGAGATTTACCATTTTCATATAGCTTCACCATTTGAAGTTTAAAATCGGCTGTAAAAGTTCGCCGTTAATGTGACATGAAAACACGCTCCTTTAGGTTTGTAATTATAGTGTACAGCCCTTATAGAATCTGTCTAACTTAGTGGTTAAATATGGCCAAAATAAAGAAGATGGTGTTAAATACCATCTTCTTTACATAGTGTTGAAAAACTAAATGGTCGAAGGATTCTTTGTGAACACTACTAAGTCAAATGAAGGTGATTTCCATTCCAGGCTACTCGCTTTCCTGTGGGCGAGCGACGAGCCGCTTCCTGCGCTGACGCTCCGTGCAGGGTCTCGTCTGTCTCGCTATCCCACGGGAGTCGAGTAGCCTTACACTCCAATCAGCAATAGTGTAGAATTTTAAATATTTTCTTAACTCAAAAGTAAGGTAAAAGCATATTACTTACCAACATTAAATGGATAGAATAGTAGTACAATTCTATAGCTGTCAACCTACATTTTTGTACATAAAACTACTTTATAACTAAACATAAAGCTACTTATTGCTGGACTGCTTTCGCATAGAAAAACGTTATCAGCTTTATTTTTGCATAAAATAGTGATGGCTAAGACTTCAATTTATCAATATCACTATACATTTATGTGAAATACCAATGAAAATACTATGAGAATGGTTGATTGGAGTGTAGACTGAGTGACTCCTTGGGGATTCAGCGTCACAGATGAGACCCTGGAGCGCGAGTGAAGCGGCTCATCGGACGCCCCCAGGAAGCTCTGCTCTGCGTGAAAGCGAAGCGTCAGCGGCAAAGCACTCAGTCGGAACGGAGATCAACCCCTCGTTTTGAAAAAGGGCTATACTTTTTAATTTGTCACCTTGATTTCATTGACATAATAGTATTTCAACAACATGTAAAGAAGATGGTGTTAAGTACCATCTTCTTTAAGTAATCATTTCTTTATAAGTTGACTAACATTCTGAATTTCACTACTAGATATAAACGGAACTTGAGCATAAATTAAGTTTGGTTCACCAGATAGTTTTGCAACAAAATGTCCCTTCCCTAATAAGTACTCAACCTTTTTCTCCTAGCGGAATCTCAGATGTACCTGAACTTCCCACTTTTAATATAAGTCTATTACTTAAGTTATCTCTTAACTGCATGTAACGCATCCTTATCTGGTCTTTGGGTAGCGAATATTAGATGTATACCTGCTGTCCTTGCTTTTACCCCCAACCTTTGAACAATTGAAGAAACGGTACTCTTATATTCATCTACTAGCATCCAATCTGCAAAATCATCTTGATTAAGAAAAATAAATGGCAGCTTTTTCTCTTCGGATACTATTTACTTATTGATAAAATGGCTTCACATCGTACCCATTTTTCTCCAAATGATAGCGAATGGTTTTCTCTGTTACTAAGTGTCCTGAACCAACAACAACAAAGTACGTACCTTCCTTCTTTTTAAGTAAATCCATGATTTTCTTTGCCATTTGTTCATCTCGTAAACCTAATAGCATTTTATTAAACTCTGACTGTTCTTCCACTGTCGCTTGGAAACTTTTTGCGAGGGTTTCAACGTCCCCATACTTCCAACTTGTTAACATTTCTTGATGGATTTTGGATTGATTTTTAGAAGGATCGATGATGCTATCCAAGGCAGAGACTAAGTATTGCTCCTGAGCTTCTGGCGATAACCCTTCAAACATATCAGTTTGTGCCTTTATACCTTCTAATTCAATCACTGGTTTTTGCTGCAGACGTGCATTCAATATAAAGTATAAATCAATACCATGAATTCCCATGTCTTCTGGTGTCATATCAAAAGAATCACTCATTGCCTGCACTGAAAATATATTAGCTAGATACCAAGGCTTTAGCAATGTCAGATGTTCCATCGGGAGACTATAAAGCTTTGCGACGTGCTCAAGCTTTGCAAATGTTTCTGGTGTAACAGTATCTTTCAGTTTAAAATTGTCTGCATATATTGATTTTTCTGTAAAGTATTTAGACCCTTCCGTATCCAGATTATTTGCCTCTACTACCAGAGCATCCGCTTCATTGAATGCCGTCATTAAGTTTTTATTTAACGGATATAAATCAGGTGTACCAAGATGAATGGATCCCAGTAAATACACAACTGTATCCTCATCCTCTACTACCCAAGCTACCCCCTTTGAACCTTGACCTGCAAACGCATACATATTCTTAATGAATCGAACTGCTAGTATAACAGCCTGTTGCGTCGTTGCCTTTTTCTCTAACTGCAGTCCGTTTGAAGAACCTTGTAATATGTTATGCTCTTGCATAAATTTAATAGCATCTTTGCCAACAGGTAAATCATAGCGCGCTATGATATTATACAAGCGCTTTACAATATCACCGCGTGTATTATCGTTCTTTACACTTACAGGCTTATACTGTTCATTCTCTGTTAAGCCCAGTGAGGCAATTTTCTTTTCCGTTAATACCAGCAGTTCATTTACCTTTTCCACCGGGATTTCTTGAAGGAAGCCTTCATAATACCATTGGGTTGGATAAATTCCGTACTTTTCACCTTCGTTTAATGTTTCTTTAGCCCAATCACTAATCGATGGTGCTAGGGGTGGTGATTGCTCCTTCGCATGGATCACTGGCATAACCATTGTCAGCATCAATGAAACGCCAAGCAGCACAGCACTCGCACGTTTCATTAACCTATTCATCATATTCTCTTCTCTCCCTTGCTCATACTTTGAATCAATACCGCTTAAAAATCCCACCGTAATAACCAACATATGCTTAAAAAAACAAAATATCTACAATTCTGTATTTAATATGAGACTAACACTTTCATTAAACGAGTTCAAGAAATATTTGAACTCAACAAATTATGATATTTATCAAGTTAATAGCCTCCTCACTTCCTTCCACATAAGATGATATGAAGGGAGGGAAATTGTACGACTACTCTTTTAATAATGAACATATTAAATACAAAATAAGTAATGGCGTGATGTATAGAAGATAAGATTGAGTCATGCCTTATTTATTGTGTATTACTCTTATATTGCAAGCTAAACCAAAATAAAAAAAGTTTAGACCGTATGATGAATAAACACAAAAAGACTACGTTCTCACCTAGTCCTTTACAAAGATATGTTGTGGTCTTTTTTTTAGTTCTGTTTAAATCGTAATCAAACTCATTTATCCTATGTTTTCAGTTCATTAACGACAAATGTTTTTATTATGTTTTCATTAGAATTTCGGAAGAACTATTCTCTTATATAGTTGAACGGTAATAAAGTAGTATATTGAGTAAATTACAATAAAAATACCAATCGGAGGCCAAATACGGAAATAAGGTTCAGCTAAAATAGTTGAAAAAAAGTTCATGCCAATCAGTACATGTACAATACCAACTATCGCAGGGAATAGGAATACGAAGAATATTTCTTTATAAATAATTTTGATAACACTTCATATCGAACACCAATTTTGAACAGCTTTTGATATATAAAAATAGCATGCCAGAAATTAATCTAGCATGCCATTAAACTTTATCTAGCTAATTGAGCAAATACTTTATGGAAGGCATCCACCGTTTTAGCGATATGCTCCTCTGTATGTGCAGTGGAAATAAATAATCCTTCAAATTGAGATGGTGGTAAGAATATTCCTTCCTCTGCCATAAGACGGAAGTACTCCGCAAATAATTGTAAATCCGATGTTTTCGCAGTAGCAAAATCAATCACGTTCTCATTTGTAAAGAAGAATCCTATCATGGAACCAGCACGATTGACAGTATGCGGGATATTGTACTTTGTTGCTGCTTCACGGAAACCAGCCTCTAATTGATCTCCTAACTTTTTGAAGTATTCATATGAGCCTTTATCAAGACGAGATAATGTTTCATAGCCTGCAGTCATGGCTAATGGATTCCCTGAGAGTGTACCAGCTTGATAGATTGGGCCTGCTGGTGCGATTTGCTCCATAATTTCTTTCTTCCCTGCATAGGCACCTACAGGCAGTCCACCGCCAATTACTTTGCCTAATGTTGTGATATCTGGTGTCACATCGAAATAGGCCTGTGCACAGCTATAATCGACACGGAAGCCAGTCATAACCTCGTCAAAGATTAACAATGCTCCATATTCCTTCGTTAATGCACGTAAACCTTCTAAAAAGCCTGGCTGTGGAGGCACGACACCCATATTTCCAGCTACTGGCTCTACAATTACGCCTGCAAGCTCAGCTCCATACTTTTCAAAAATTAATTTTGCTCCCTCTAAATCATTGTATGCAACTGTTAATGTATTACGTGCGACATCTGCAGGAACACCAGGACTATCAGGTAAGCCTAATGTAGCTACACCAGAGCCAGCTTTAATTAGTAATGAGTCTCCATGACCGTGATAAGAGCCCTCAAATTTTAAAATTTTATCTCGTCCCGTTACGCCACGAGCTACACGCAATGCAGACATTGTTGCCTCCGTACCTGAAGATACAAAGCGAATCATTTCCATGCCTGGTAAACGTTCTAACACTAATTTAGCTAAACGATTTTCTGTATAGCTTGGCGCTCCAAATGAAGAGCCCTTCGCTGCAGCATCTGCAATTGCTTGAACTACTTCGGGATGTGTATGACCTAAAATAAGTGGCCCCCATGATAATACATAATCAATATATTCATTGCCATCAATATCTTTAATGATAGCACCATGTCCAGATTCCATGAAAATAGGATCCATATTGACAGATTTAAATGCGCGTACTGGGCTACTAACACCACCTGGCATTAAATGAATGGCTTCCGCATATGCTTGTTTTGATTTTTCGTAAGAACGTGTCATTTATTTCTCCTCCAACCAACGTGCAACATCTTTAGCATGATACGTAATGATTAAATCAGAGCCAGCACGTTTCATACCTAATAATGTTTCAAGCACTACATTTTTTTTCTTCAATCCAACCATTAATTGCTGCTGCTTTGATCATTGCATATTCTCCAGAAACATTGTACGCAACGATTGGTAAAGTATAATTATTTTTCATATCTCGAATAATGTCCAAATAGCTTAATGCTGGCTTAACAATTAAAAAAATCTGCACCTTCTGCAACATCCGACTCTGCTTCACGGAATGCTTCTAAACGATTCGATGGGTCCATTTGGTATGATTTACGATCACCAAATTGAGGAGCACCGTCAGCTGCATCACGGAATGGCCCGTAGTAGCTTGATGCATATTTAACTGCGTATGACATGATTGGAATATGTTCAAAGCCTGCTTTGTCTAAGCCTGCACGTATTGCAGCAACAAAGCCATCCATCATATTTGATGGAGCAATGATATCTGCTCCCGCTTTTGCTTGAGACACAGCTGTACGCGCTAAAACATCTAAAGACGGATCATTTAAAATTTGATCACCTTCAATTAAGCCACAATGCCCGTGATCTGTAAATTCACATAAACAAGTATCTGCTATGATTAATAGCTCTGGGTGGCGTTCTTTAATAAGACGTGTTGCCTCTTGCACGATGCCATGGTCATGGAAAGCTCCAGTACCAATCGCATCTTTTTCAGCCGGTAAGCCAAATAAAATAACTGCTGGTATTCCTAATGCTACGACTTCATCAATTTCCACTTCAAGTTTATCTAATGAAAATTGAAAAACACCTGGCATAGAAGGTACTTCATTTTTAATATTTTCGCCTTCAATAACGAAAATAGGATAGATTAAGTCCTCTTTGTGTAAGTAAGTTTCTTTTACCATTGATCGTATCGTTGCATTTGCACGCAAACGACGATGTCTTTGAAATTGTAATTTTGTCATTTTCTATTCCCTACTTTCATTATTTCCTCGATGACCGCATGCATAGTATATACGCTGGGCTTAATATCTACAGTAGCCCCGTGATTTAAGATAGCCGCTTCTGTAATATGACCAATTGCTGCAACATGTGCCGCCTCCCACCCAATAACCGAAGCTACATCCATTGCGTAGACATCAACAGCAGAAGGACTAGCTAAAATCACCGTAACATCATTACTTGCACGTATGCATTCAATAATGATTTGTTTTTGATCATGACGCTCAATCGTTTCATATACTGTCCATTCCTTAATTTTAAAGGGTAGACCTTTCTTCAATGTATTTTTCGCCTTTTCTCCACGAATAAATAGACAACTAGGATTACTACCTGCTATTTCAGGAAATTCTTTAACAAATACATCTGCACTAAAGATAGAAGGCATAAAACTAACATGGAATCCAAGCTTTTCTATTGCTGAAGTCGTTTTAGTGCCAATGGAAGCAATCTTTCCTTGAAAATGCCTTGCACTTAAATTAAATCGTTGCATCTTACTAGCAAAAGCATCTACAGCATTTTGACTTGTAAAAATAAGCCATTCAAATTGACGCGCTAACTCTATTTGTACATCATCATTTCTATCAATTAGCTCGCAAGTTTCAATTAATGGGGCAATAACGGCACGGCCACCTAAAGCTGTAATGTCATCTACAATTGTTGTCGTTTTAGATGTCCCTGTCAAAATAATTGTTTTACCTTCTAAAGGTAAATTACTTTGCATCTTGCTCTGCCTTTACGCGTTGAATTAATTCAAAGGCACCTTGCTTCGTTAAAATCTCAGCAAGCTCTTTCCCAATTGCTTCCGCATCAGTGCCTACTACTGTCTCCTTATAAACAACAGAGGCATCTGGTGCAGCAACAAGACCAGTTATTGTAATTTCTTCCCCATTCGATTTAGCATATCCTGCGATAGGTACTTGACAGCCACCATCCATAGCTGCTAAGAAAGCACGTTCTGCATGTGCTTCTTGCCATGTAATGCTATCTGTTAATTTGCCTAATTCAGCTAATAGTTCAGTATCATCACCACGGCATTCAATCCCTAGAGAACCTTGCGCTACTGCTGGAAGACAATCCTCAACAGGTAAAAACTCAGTCACCACTTCATCGCTCCAGCCAAGTCGTTTTAGACCAGCAGCTGCTAAAATAATAGCATCATATTCATCTGTTTCAAGCTTTGCCAAACGTGTATCTACATTTCCTCGAATCCATTTAATTTCTATATCAGGGCGGACTGTTAGCAACTGAGCACTACGTCGAAGTGAGCTTGTTCCTACTACAGCACCAGCAGGAAGATCGGCGAATTTCACATGTCCTTTTGAAATAAATGCATCACGTGCATCTTCACGTGGAGGAATACAGCCTATTACTAATCCCTCAGGTAGTACTGCGGGCATATCCTTCATCGAATGAACAGCAAAATCAATTTCTTTATCAAACAATGCTTGTTCAATTTCTTTAACAAAAAGCCCTTTCCCACCAACTTTTGAAAGCTGTACGTCTAAAATTTGGTCGCCTTTTGTAACAATTTCCTTTACTTCAAATTCAAATGGTACGCTAGCTGCCTTTAACTCATTTATAAACCAATTTGTTTGCGTTAATGCCAGCTTACTTCTCCTAGAACCAACAATAATTTTTCTCAACAGTCTCCAACCTTTCTTCTAATACCATAAATGGAATCGCGATAAACTACTTCCTAAGAAGAAGTTCACAACAACTAATAGATATGCGTAAATATGTACCCATGCATAAGTTGTTCCTGTTAGCTTGCTTTTGCGATTCACATATAATATCAAGCAATACAAAATTAAGATAATGAAGGAACCAATGATTTTTGCGTCAAAAATCGAAAGACTCTCTAACGTTAATAGTGCCCATTCAAACCCTAAAACTAAACTTATAAACAACATAGGAATTCCAATAAAAAAATGATATATTCATCCAGCTACTTGTTTGTTGCAAAGATGGTAGCCTAGTCCATAAATAGGACCATTTTTTCTTTTTAAGTAACCGGTATAAAATCAAATACAATATCGCAAAAACAAATGTTAGCGTAAATGCTGCATATGATAAAATCGCAAATGATATATGAATAAAAAGCATTTCCGAAATTAAAGTTTCACTAACTGCTCCAGTTGGTCTTTTCGGCATAAACGTAAAAATACTAGCGAACAAAAATCCTAATATATTAATAATAAATACCGGTAGATCTACCCGCGCAATACAGTGCAGAAAAATAGATAATGTAACGAGCAGCCAGGAATAAAAAAAGAATTCCTTCAGATAAGGATAAAATCGGAAAACGCTTGGTTTCCACAAAGGTTAATAAAATTATGGCACTTTGTATTACCCATACAAATGAAACAAGCCAGAAAGCAATTCGCCTTGCTCGTACTTGTTTATAAAAGTAATCAGTAAAGTAAAATACTAGACTGATCGCATACAAGACGATCATTACTTCATAAAGCCTTGTCATTGTCAAATCAGCCAATAGACATCCCTTCTTTGTATCAAAATTGCTAAAGACGTATTCAACTTTAGCCAGAAAAGAAAAAACGTTTTCGTATCCTTAGTTTACCACACAGATACGAAAACGCCTCATGTAATATCAGTAGAAAGTCTAGTTCGTGAGAGAATCGTGGATTTGCTCAATCCTAGATTAGGTTCACTCTTCAATACGAACGTATAGACATCTTAGAAAGAGTACTTTGGTTCAGTAGAAGTTTGTGATGATTGCACACGCTCTTTACGATCAAGCTCTTGCTTTGTCATTGCTTCTACCTCAGCTTCTACAGCATCCTCAATACCAAAAATTTGTTGGAATAAACGTAACTGTTCATTTGCTTTTGGTGAATTCGCCATTTCTTTTGCTTGTAAAATGGGCTCTTTTAACAACTGATTAATAATAGATTTAGTATGTTTGCTTAAAATTTTACGTTCACGATCCGTTAAATCTGGCATTTTATTTTCAATGCTAATCATTGTCTCCTCTTGAATATGATTAGCTTTTTTTACGTAACGCTGAAATTACTGGCACAACACCGAGAGTTGCAACCCAGTCTTTAAATTGAAGAACCTCTTTGCCAATCATTGAAGTAATGTCAGCTGCTGCACGTTCACGCTCTGCTAAGTTTGCTTCAACAATCCCCTGTAAATCATCTATATCATATAAGAAAACATTTGGTAAATCTCCAACACGCGGATCAATATCGCGTGGAACTGCTATATCAACCATAAATAATGGTTTACCTTTGCGTAAACGTTCTACAAATTGCATTAGTTCATAGTCAATCACATAATCGGTTGCACCTGTAGACGTAATTAAAATATCCGCTTCCAGTAAAGAACATTGTAGCTCTTTCATCGATTTTGCTTCACCATGGAATTTAGCTGCTAGGCTTTCTGCTTTTTCAAATGTACGGTTAATAACGGTTACTTTTCCAACACCGCTACCGTAAAGATTTTCAATAGCAAGTTCCCCCATCTTTCCTGCACCTAAAATAGCCACATGTTTGCGCTGTAATGAACCAAATATTTTCTTCGCTAATTCAACTGCTGCATAAGAAACCGATACCGCGTTCTCACCGATAGCCGTTTCATTATGTGCACGCTTCGCAAATGTCACTGCTTGTTTAAATAGCTGATTGTACACCGTTCCTGTTGTTCCAATCTCTTGTCCACTTAAGAAGCTTTTCTTTACTTGACCTAAAATTTGCGTTTCACCAAGAACCATAGAATCAATTCCTGCTGTCACCTTGAATAAATGCTCAATTGCCTCGTCCTCTTCTCGAATTGTTAGGTAAGAAGAAAATGTCTCCGCAGGTAAATTGAACCAATTCGCTAAAAATTGTTTTACAAAATGACGTCCCGTATGCAATTGATCCACTACAGCATAAATTTCTGTTCGGTTGCATGTTGAAACAATAACATTTTCTAATATGCTTTTTTTGTTTTTGCAGCGCTTCCATTGCTTGTGGTAGTTCACTCTCTATGAATGATAACTTTTCACGAATTTCAACAGGCGCTGTTTTATAATTCAAGCCTACTACGATGGTATGCATGAATAACACCTCACACGTTCTAATTCACAAATCTCATTATAGCACAGTTCGACAGAAGTTCATCTATAATTTGTGAACATGTCATGAAGAACTGTTATTCGTCATCTACATTAGAATTATTATAAACTAAGTGTAACAAATTATACGTCCTGTTTCAAATAAAAAAAACTGCCCCAATAAGGAGCAGTTATTATCTATTAATTAGTGATTGTTACAGTCTTTAATGTGATGATTTTATCATCTTTATCATATGCTACAAATTCTATTTCGTTGTTCACCTTGAAGTCTTGCATAGTTTGAACTGTTTTTGTCAGCATATAAACATTATCACTACGTTTCTTTAATTCAAATTGTACATCTCCGCTTACAGAGGTGAAGCGTACATTAACCTTCGCAACATTTGAACAATTACCATCGATTCTAGCATTCATTGTAATATTCCCTTTGCGTAATGTGACAGAAGCTTCTTCAAATAGATTATCAGGGTTTACACAGCTTGAAGAAGTTGTTTTACATAATATCGCATCAATTATTTTTTTGGAATACTTGATGTAACTGTAAATTATCGATTGCATGATAATAAGTTCCTCCAGTTTCTGAAGCTAGCTGCATTAAAACGGCATCATTAACTTGTGATTTTTTTACCCATACTTACTGTATAAACTTTGACGCCTTGCTTTTTCGCATCATTCAGCACTTTTGTCATTTTCGATTTACTTGTCTTGCCATCAGATATGACAACCATTGCTTTTGAAGTTTTCGCATCGTTTGAGAATTTCGTAAGAGCTAATTCAATACCTGCAAAGATATCTGTAGCACCCTTCTCTTTCGATGTTTTATAGAGGTCTTTTTTCAATACATTCTCTGTACTGCCTTCTGCTAGTACAGTAGCTTTTGTATTCGTTTCAACTACTATATTATTTTTTTGCCTTAATTTGATTTATAGCTTCCATCGTTTTCTTACCACGGAAATTGGTTTGGTCAGCAGTTTTCATGGATGCTGAGTAATCCACCACAAATGCGACCTCTGTTGCTAACGAACAAGAATTTTTACTGAAATATGGATTCGTGAAAATTTCCTTAGTAATCGTTTTATCCGTCAAATCTTTTAAAATAGTGGTATAACGTGGATCAATTTTATTGACTAATGTTGCCTCTACTTTAGATTTCCCATAAATAATAGAGTCAAAGTACGCTACTGCTGTTCCAGGTCCGCCTGTTTTGTCTAAATAATCCGAAGTATTTGTCACAAATGAAGCCGTCTTTTCTACACCATCGAATTTAATTTTTACAGTCCCTTGATAATCAGTAATAGGGTCCCCGCCTGCTCTCACTAATGTAACCATTACTTTTGTATAACGATCTTTACCAGAAGGTCTAGATGCTGCCTCTGCGCTTTCTTTTAATGCTTCTACACGCTTTTTATAAGCCTCTACTTGACCAAGTAATTTACCGCCTTGATATTTTAATAGAACTGTACGATCATAGTTACTTAAATTCGTAAGAATAGCATAAATTTTCATGACGCTATCATAATGCTCTAATGTTAATTTCTTTTCCTCTGGCATATGATTCATAAGTTGAATAATGGAACCAACCGGATTGATATTTTCAACCTGTGAAGCAATCGCATCGTCAATTCCTTGCACGCGATATATAGGTCGGCCATCATCAGCAATCATATACATAATCTCTGTTTTAGCTGGTGTTGTCACGGAATCCTTCAAACGTCGATTTAATAATTCTTCAAATAAATAAACAGAAATATCATAGTTTTCAAACTGTAAAATAGCATGCTCATAACCTAATGCAGGATATTTTGGATCAGAGCCACCATATCTTAAATACATGTTTTGCACATTTCCAAGTGCATCTGTTACGTTCGTTTGCTGTCCAATACTAAACAGCTTTTTATCTGCGTCTTTGTCTAAAGGAACTGGATTGTAAACATCAATAACATTTTCAGTAAAGAACTCAGGCAATTTTTCATATGGTTTAAATGGAGGTGTAACATTTCCATTATCATCATCAGTATTGGCTGGATCATACACTTGGTAATCTATACGCATCTCTGGCTGAGGTGAATATCGTACCTGTGCATTTAATTTTTCACCTACTAGACATTTCATACCTGGATCTGTATTGTTAATTAGCTCGAATGAAATAGTGTCACGGACAGACTTTGTTAATGCAGGTGCTTTTACGATAGCTGTTACCGTAGAGCCATCAGATTGTATGTTTCTAACTGGATCGCCTGCTGTATCCACAATTGTTGCACCATATGATGAAGTTACACGGAATGTATAAGATTTATCGTCTGCAATTGGATCACCATTACAAGCTTTTAACGATACAGTAATTAATGTTGAATCAACTCCATTTGCAATTAAATCAGGTTTTTCAACATCGATGCTTTGTAAAGCATTATTTACATATTCTGGTCCAGTAAAATCATTGGAATTATCCTTTGGTTCTTCAAATTCTGCACTACCTGAGCCCATAAAGCCTGATGGTAAAGTAACTTTATCATTATCACGGCCAGCAGCAGCACGTTTTAATCCTTGAACACTTAAGGAACCATTTTGTGCAGCACGATATAAAAAGACTGCAATATCCCCACGTGTTAATTTTGTCGAGGGATTAAAATCAGCAAATGTTTTTTTGCCTGTATTACCTGTTGAAATATCATTTGTATATAAATATTGTACTGCTTGAGGTTCGTCTAAATCTAAACCTTTAAAGGCTGCATATACCCGTGCAAATTGACCACGTGTTATTGCTTTGGAACGATTTGCTGTTGCATGCGTACCATTAAAAGGTAAGTAGAAATCACTATAAAAGTTATACGCTACACTTTCGTTATACGTTAATGCGTAATTACGATCAAGCTTCGCAAGCATAACTACAAGCTCTTGTTCAGTTATTTGTTCATCTGGTAAAAAGTTATTACCGCCATTCAATGAAAGTAAGTCATTATCAACTGCCCATAATATAGCTTTATATTTACTATTATTTGTTGGTACATCCTGAATAGTCGTGGCTGCCCAAGTAACAGCAGGAGCTGCTGACATAAATACTAATACGAAGCAAAGCAGTGATAACAATGCTTTTTTTAGCATGTGCCATTTAGTTCAGTCCTTTCTTTAATTAAAGAACAATATATCATCACGATAGTTTTGTTTTAAGTCATTTTCTAAATAATTCAAGAAACGTTCTAGCACTACTGATGCTTGTGCTCGTGTTAAAGGTTGGTTAGGGTTAAATCTACCTGTTACAGGATCACCTGTCATTAAGCCTAATTCATTTGCAATGTAAATTCCGTCTTTTGTGTAATTTGGAATTTGAGCATCATCTGTAAACTTAGTTACATAGCCTGGGTCTGGTGCTTTGTTTTCAAGTCCTAAGGCACGCACAAAAATCGTTGCCGCTTGCCCACGTGTAATCGGACTATCTGGTTTAAAATACTCAGGGGTAACTCCTTTAATAATTCCTTTCTTGACAGCTGTTTCGATGTAGGCATAATCCTTTACAGTACGCTTTACATCTTTAAAAACACTTGTAGATGCTGTTTTTTTTCGATTTATTTTCTTTTTCTTGCATAACTCGTAAATCAACCGCTTTACCAATCGCCGTTGTAAAATCAAAACGCTTCATTGGTGTGTTCGGAGAGAAAAAGTTACTCGTATCTGTGTAAATACCTAAAGAGTATAATTTATCAATAGCTTCCTTGGCGTAATGATTGTTTAAATCTCTAAATTTAGGAATAATTAATCGTTCGATAGTTGGCATATATTCAGTATCTAAGTCCAATTTCCCCTTTTGTCCAGAGGCTAAGTTATAATTATATTCAGAAATAACATCTTTTTCACTTACAACTGCATACCCGCCATCAAAGCTTCCTAAGCTTCCTAGATTTTGTTCATAGTTTAGTACACGTGATTTACTTGTAGATAATCGATTTTTCACATGGCTTGTTTTGCCATCACTAAAAGAATAAACCGATTCTGTAATTTGTGTTTCTGTTGCTCCCCAGAATTTTCATAGCCAGCATGTCGGCTATCAGTATCAATGGTTACTGTATTTTGAACAGCATTTTTCCCTGTTCCCGACTGGAAGGAATAAGTTTTTCTAGAAATCACATTACCAGAATAATAATCTGAAGCAGCACGATTATCTGTCACTGTACCTTGGGAAAATTGGTAATCAACTAACGTATAGGTAGTTTTACCGACTACAATTTTTTTCAGTATACTTTTTCACAACTCCATTGGACGTTTTTTGACCAATCGTAGCATAATCGACAACATCTGATTCATAGGCAATATTTCTTGTTAAAGTAGCACCATTACTCGCTGTTGCTTAAGGCTATATGTTTCTGTTAATTTTCCCTTTGATTCTTTTTCGGTAATTTTAATATCTTTACTTGTCCCTTTAAAAATAATTGGTGTCCCTGTAATGAAAACAGCTTCTTCATATGTATATTCATTTTTTTACAGCACCTGTAGTTTCCAATGAAGCAGCTAATGCAATTTGCGGGATGGTAGCGCCAATTACAGCTACTGCAAGAACTACTAACATTATTTTAGATAAATGTTTTCGCATTCGTTTTTTTGTTCCTCTCTTTCATTTCATGCACATCTGTATAGAGCTGCCAAAAATCAAGTATAAAAAAATAAGTGAATGAAGCTTAAAATTCGCATGTCTCTTGCAAGTTTCAAGAATCCAAGAATAGATATACGCATTTGCATATAGTCTTATCTTTCATCCATCTTACTCACAAGAGACTCGCAATTTCTATTAAATTAATCTACTAAAATAAAATGAGCTTTTCCAAAACGATCTGATAATACTACTAAACGATCAGAAGGCTTTAAATCAACTGGTTGAATAACTTTACCAGCTTTTATAAGGGTAGTTTGATCAATATTCATATCAACCATTTCTCCTGCCTCATACCAACGACCTTTTTGCCATTGACTGACACTCTTTACATTAATAACAGCTGGATATGTTGATTTAACTGATTGCAGTTTACCTGCCAGCATTAATGGTGCAACTGGCTTAGCATTATCAAGGATATGAACAGCCTGAATATGTCCATCTTTCACATAGAAGTAGCCATAATCGCCTTCAAATAAATGAAGCTCAATATCAGGGATAACACTATATACTTTTTTTCCCATCATCACTATTGCCTTAGTAGAATTACTTACTGATAGAACAGCATGATCTGTTTTCTTAAAGACATTGGATTCAATCTTCATTGCATCATTAATTTCAATTAGATAGCCATCTGCTTGAGATAAGCGACCATAGTATAATTCATGACCTGCTAAGTTCGGAGACATAAAGCTATCACTTGTCACTTGGACAACCTGTGCGTAATTATCACGTGCAGCACCGTCCGATATTACAAAGGCTGTACCATAAGCTAGTAAGCCATTAGGTTCGATTAAACGCCCATTACGAATTAAAATTGTGCCATCATGGAAGTACAATGAACCAGCAGATTTAAGTTTTAATAATTGATATTTTGTATCCACAGAAAGCATAGGCTCATAGTAAGTACGCTCGTTATTTTTTTAAGACAACAATTTTCTCGATCACTTCTTTACCAAATTGTTTAACCGTAGCATAGTATGCTTCACTGCCAATATAGTTTTTTTAACTGACCTTTATCAATTTTTGTATTCCCTACATAAATAGGTACCTTTGATGAAAAATCCATCGTAGATAAAGCAGTTGTCGTTTCTGAGCCAAAGTCCCAATTTACAAAGGCATGTTGATTTTTTACCGTTAATTTATTTGCATTAGCATTAACAACTTGAATTTCACCTTTATAAAGATTTTCAACTAATGTACCCGTCTCACTAATATCTACTTTAGTGACAATAGACGTATTTAGATTTTTAAGACTAAGCTTAATTCGATCACCTACATAGAGTGCACTTATATCCACAGATGAGGAATTTTTTTTGATAGCTTGTATCTTTATTTAGATAGTAAGTTGTTTCCTCCCCAATATCTGGCTTAAACATGATGAATAGTCCATTTGGATCAATACTTGTGACAACCCCAGTAACTGTTGCCTTTTTCGTATTTTGTCCGCCTGAAGGAGATGTAGATTCAGTTTCCATTGTGGAATTAGATGAACCGCGAAGCTCAACAACACTTCGAAGAGATATATCTGCCTCTACCTTCATTCCCATTTTAAAGCCATCAATGGTAGTGACTGTATTATTAATATATAGGCGGGCATTATCATTTATATTGTATGTAACTGTACGACCGCTATCATTTTGTAGAGTGATTTTACTTAGTTTTCTTTCTATTACTCCGTTTGGATTTGCATATTCTGAAAATGTTACATCAACAAAGGATCCTGTCACCATTTGAGTAGCAGCATTGGCTGTTTGACTCGAGGACATCCCGAAAACCGTGATTAACAAAATCAGTAGTATGTATGGAATCTTTTTCAACAAATCCCGCCTCCTTTAAAATTTGTTATAATAAATAGTATATCGTATTATTGGTAGTTTTACGTCTTCAAAAAGTTACATTTTAACGCATTCTACTTTCTTTTTAGAGCAACCATTAGACACAAAGATAGAGGTAGCTTTCTAATCTCAAGCTACCTTACCTTTAATCATACTTGGATGTCAATTGTATGTCCGGCTGTCGGATGTGGAGCATCTAACATTTCAACTAATTGTTCTGTATTCTGCTGTTGCATTTCCATTGCCTGTTTTGTAACAGCTAATGATACATTTTGCATTAAAGTCGCTTGATTCATGGCAATTGATAAAGCTGCGATATCCATTCTGTCCACCTCCTATTTAATTTATCGGTCAATTCTTTCATTCATCAAGCGATTTTCCCAATTTTCTACATAACTTTCTCCTCCAAAACCTCCGTCCTATATTGTTGCTTTTACTTATAAATGAAAAAACATCTACTGTCCTAAAAAAATAGACGCAATAGATGTTGTTTTATCTTCATTCAGCAAATATTTTCTGTAGCGACAGCTACAAATGTTTTTTGAATTGAAAGCATAGCGGCAGATTTTTTTTGCGCGTAAGCGTAGCGGCAGCTACAATTACGCCAAAGCGAAGTTGATTACATTAAATTTTCAATCGTACGCCAAGTCTCTTCAAAGCCAATTCCTTTTTCTGAAGAAAACACAATAAGAGGATCATTCTTCTCCATATTGAGCGTTTCTTTTACAATTTTTTTATGTTTATCCCACTTACCCTTTGGAATTTTATCTGCTTTAGTCGCAATGACGATACAAGGGATATTATAATGCTTTAAAAAAATCATACATCAGGCAATCATCTGCTGTGGGAGGATGACGTAAATCTACAATCTGTACGACCGCCTTTAATTCCTTGCGTCCTGTGAAGTAGCGCTCTATCATTTTTCCCCATGCTTCACGCTCTGTCTTCGAAACCTTTGCATAACCATAGCCTGGAACATCTACAAAAAACAATTGCTCTTCGATTTTATAAAAGTTCAACGTTTGTGTTTTTCCTGGCTTAGATGAAATACGTGCTAAAGCTTTACGGCCAATCATTCGATTAATGAAGGAGGATTTCCCCACGTTAGAACGACCGGCTAATGCAAATTCTGGCAGTCCATCTTCTGGATATTGGTCTGGTCTTACGGCACTAATGACCATTTCTACGTTATGGACTTTCATTTTTCTAAAAACCTCCGTCCAGTGCATAGGCTAATACTTCATCAGCCGATGACACTAGTTTAAATGTAAGTTGCTCGCGTACACTTTCAGGAATTTCCTCAATATCTCGCTCATTATCCTTTGGACAGATAATTGTTGTTAAACCTGCACGATGGGCACTAAGTGTCTTTTCCTTTAAACCACCTATTGGTAGTACACGGCCACGTAATGTAATTTCACCTGTCATACCAACCTCACGGCGTATCGGGCGATGTAAAATAGCAGAAACAATCGCTGTCGCCATTGTAATACCTGCAGATGGGCCGTCTTTTGGTACAGCTCCTTCAGGAACATGGATATGAATATCATGTGTTTCAAAGAATTCTGAATCTACTTTTAGATCGGCCATCTTTGTACGAACATACGACAAAGCTGTTTGAGCCGATTCTTTCATTACTTCACCAAGCTTCCCAGTAAGTTGTAACTTTCCTTTACCAGGTGTTAATGATACCTCTATTTGCAATGTATCACCACCAACCGTTGTATAGGCTAATCCAGTAGCTACACCAACTTGGTTTTCTTTCTCTGCTTGTCCATAACGGAAGCGATGTTTACCCAAGAGCTCTTCTAATGATTTCGAGCTTACTGTTACACGTTTTTTTCTCACCAGAGACAATAATTTTAGCAATTTTACGACAAAGCGTGGCAATTTGACGCTCAAGTCCACGAACTCCGGCTTCACGTGTATAGTAACGAATAATATCTAGTACCGCTTCATCCTTTATAACAACTTGTGTTTTTTTCAAGCCATGCTCTTTAAGCTGCTTCGGGATTAAGTGATTTTTCGAAATTTGAGCCTTTTCTATTTCTGTATAGCCTGCTATAGAAATAATCTCCATACGATCCAGTAATGGGCCTGGAATTGTACTTAAATCGTTAGCAGTTGCAATAAACAATACATTCGATAAGTCGTACGGCTCTTCGATATAATGATCACTAAAAGAATTGTTTTGTGAAGGATCTAGAACTTCTAGCATCGCTGCTGCTGGATCACCTCTAAAGTCATTAGACATTTTATCAATTTCATCTAATAAGAAAACTGGATTAATTGTGCCTGCCTTTTTCATGCCTTGGATAATACGCCCTGGCATTGCTCCAACATACGTACGACGATGACCACGAATTTCAGATTCATCACGGACTCCACCCAATGAAATACGTATAAATTTGCGATCCAAGCTTTCTGCTATTGATCGAGCTAGTGATGTTTTCCCAACACCTGGAGGACCCGCTAAACATAAAATTGGTCCACGTAAAGAATTTTTCAATTGACGTACAGCTAAATATTCTAATACGCGTTCTTTTACTTTTTCTAAACCAGCATGGTCACGATTTAAAATACGCTCTGCATGAGCAATATTCATACGATCTTCAGTCGAATTTGTCCATGGCAAAGAAATAAGCCAATCAATGTAGTTACGGATAACACCACTTTCCGCACTAGCCCCAGGTAATTTTTCATATCGATCTAGCTCTTTAAGCGCTGCCTCTTTTGTTGTTTCTGGCATACCTGTTTCTTCAATTCGCTTGCGTAATTCAGCTACCTCGCCCGTTTTTCCTTCACGGTCTCCTAGCTCCGTTTGTATAGCTTTCATTTGTTCGCGTAAATAATATTCTTTTTGTGTACGTTCCATTGATTGCTTTACTTTTGTATTAATTTTCTTTTCAAGATCTAGCACTTCTTGCTCATCGTGTAAACGAATTATTAAATGGTCTAAGCGCTTTTTGACACTAAGCATTTCTAATACTTCTTGTTTATCAGCAATTTTAAATGGCAGATGTGATGCGATGATATCAGCCAAACGTCCTGGTTCTTCAATGTCAGCCACTGTATTAATGGTTTCAGTCGTTATTTTATTGGAGGATTTAGCGTATCTTTCGAAATATGTTAACAGCGTACGCATTAAAGCCTGTGTTTCCACATCCTTATCAATCGTTTCCTCCTGTATTTCTACATCAACAACCGTATACTTTTCCAAAGCCTTATAGTTACTCCAAGTAGCTCGTGCAACACCTTCTACCAATATTCGCAACGTTCCATTTGGTAATTTGAGCATTTGCTTGACGTATGCCATAGTACCAATTGTATATAAATCTTGCTCTTCAGGTTGTTCATCATGCATTTCCTTTTGTGTTACTAGCAAAATCAATTGGTCCTCTAACATTGCCTGTTCTAGCGCTGCTACAGAACGATTTCTACCCACATCAATATGTAACACCATCGACGGGTATACTAAAAGGCCACGTAAAGGCAATAATGGTACATTTGTTGTTTTTTTGTATTGTCACCATGCGGGTATTCACCTCCGTCAAAATTTTCTAATTTACATCCCGCTCTACTAGTATGTGTCTAAATAGCTGATTCACACTAGTTAATCAAACGAGCCAAAAATTACATCTAATTATTATTGGCTTTATGTATGAATGAATAAAAAGCTGACTGTCGATCTGTGCGAATATTGCACAATCGAAGTCAGCTAAATACTCTTTATCTCATAACCATTAGACTCAGTCACGTCTGATTGTTATGCTGAAGTTTTTGTGTCGCTACCTTCATCGAGTTCAGTGCCATCTTCAAGAAGCAATTTCGGTTTTTCTTTATCCGTAATTGTTTTTGCCGTAATGATACATTTTTTTCACATCTTCACGTGAAGGTAATTCGTACATTACATCAAGCATTGTTGACTCAATAATTGAACGAAGACCACGTGCACCTGTTTTACGCTCAATTGCTTCTTTGGCAATAGCTGTTAGGGCACCTTCATCAAACTCAAGCTCAACACCATCTAATTCAAGCATTTTTTTGGTATTGCTTAGCCAATGCATTTTTGGGCTCCGTTAATATTTGTACAAGTGCAGTCTCGTTTAATTGCTCTAGACTTGCAAGCACTGGTAATCGACCGATGAATTCTGGTATAAGCCCAAATTTTAATAAATCCTCTGGAATTAACTTTGCCATAATGGAGCCTTCATCCACGTCTACTTTGTTTGGATCCGATCCAAAGCCGATTACTTTCTCACCCTGACGACGTTTAATAATGGATTCAATTCCATCAAACGCTCCACCTACAATGAATAGGATATTGGTTGTATCGATTTGCAAAAACTCTTGATGTGGATGCTTACGTCCACCTTGTGGCGGAACACTTGCAACAGTTCCTTCTAAAATTTTCAGAAGCGCCTGTTGTACTCCTTCACCAGATACATCGCGTGTAATAGATGGGTTTTCAGATTTACGTGCAACTTTATCAATTTCATCAATATAGATGATTCCTTTTTCTGCACGTTCAATATCATAATCTGCTGATTGAATTAATTTTAGTAAGATATTTTCAACGTCCTCACCAACATACCCTGCTTCTGTAAGAGAAGTAGCATCTGCAATCGCAAAAGGTACGTTTAAGATACGCGCTAATGTCTGAGCTAATAATGTTTTCCCGCTACCAGTTGGGCCGATTAACACAATGTTCGATTTTGCTAATTCAACATCATCAATTTTACTATTAGTATTGATGCGTTTGTAGTGATTGTAAACCGCAACTGCTAAAGCTTTTTTTAGCACGTTCTTGTCCAATTACATACTCATCTAAAATCGCCAAGATTTCTTTAGGCTTTGGAATGTCCTGGAATTCAATTTCTTCCTCAACGCCTAGTTCTTCTACAACGATTTCTGAACAAAGCTCAATACATTCATCACAAATATAAACACCAGGTCCTGCAACTAATTTACGTACTTGCTCCTGTGGCTTTCCACAGAATGAGCATTTTAAATTGCCTTTTTCATCATTAAATTTGAACAATATGTTTCACCCCTATTCAAGCAACAATCTTACAAGATTATTGAATCTTTATCAAATAAATTGTCTGCATCATTTTACGCCCTGGCAATTATGCTATAGATTTTTAAAATACTTAAAGACGTAATTCATTTTGTTATACTACTATTTTTTTGCATAGCCATCAAATATTTAGCCATGAATTATTGTTAAAGCGTAGATTTTTAACTGTAATTCCCAAAAACCTAGCGATTAGCAATCATACTATTATTGACTCATGATGGATATATAAAGCCTTAAAGTAAAAAGCTACAAACATTTAATTAGTTACTTAGCCTTTAATAATCTATACCATTCACCTAAGGCTTAACTTTATTCAGAAGAGGATGTATGTTTTCTATGGAGTTTTAAAAATTAGTGCGTTATGCCTCATTCAAAAGTTCAGTAACATTTGATTTACTCCAGCTCTACTGAATAAAGTTAAAATTTAGCACCGTATGAAAAGTCAAACAATACTATGTATTTTTGAGTGTAGAATACCTACCTATCTCTGCTAAAAATGTTCATTTTGAGATACTTTTTATTACTTTTTATGGTGAGATTAGTTTAACATCATCAAATTATTTAGCGTCTATATAAAGGGGACTTGGCTTTCAACTAAAGAAAGAATATGTGATAAAACAAGGCACGGTATAATGCCGTACCTTGTTTTCATTTATCTATCAAGTTACAAAAAAATCCTATTCAGTAATTTTAGCGTTTTCCACTAAAAATTCAACTGTTTTTTTGAATTTTAATGTCATTTTCAAGAACCGCTGTACCACCTAGTGCACCTGTAATTTGTTCTTTTGTCATGTTAAATTGAGTAGCCATTTTTTTCTAATTCAGCTTCGATATCAGCTTCAGTTGCTTCAATTTTCTCAGCTTCAGCAATTGCTTCTAGCGTTAAAGATACACGAACTCGGCTTTCAGCTTCTTCTTTCATTTGTCCACGTAAATCTTCTTCTGATTGACCTGAGAATTGATAGTAAAGATCTAAGTTCATACCTTGCGTTTGTAAACGTTGACCGAATTCTTGTAACATACGATCAGTTTCAGAGTTAATCATACCTGCTGGAACTTCAAATTCTGCATTTTCTGCAGCTTTTTCTACTAATTCATCACGTAATGCTGCATCTGACTCTGCTTGTTTTTGTTCAGCAGTTTGTTCTTTGATTTTAGCACGTAAAGCATCAACGTTCTCTACTTCTGGATCTAATTCTTTCACAAATTCGTCATTTAATTCAGGAAGAACTTTTGTTTTAACTTCTTTTACAGTTACTTTGAAAGTAGCTTTTTTTTCCTGCTAATTCAGCCGCATGATACTCTTCTGGGAAAGTAACAACAACGTCTTTTGATTCGCCAGCTTTTACACCTACAAGTTGCTCCTCGAAACCAGGAATGAAAGAACCTGATCCGATTTCTAGTGGATAGTCCTCGCCTTTTCCACCTTCAAATGCTTCTTCGCCTACAAATCCTTCAAAGTCGATAACAGCTGTATCACCTTCTACGATTGCTTCGTCTTCTTTAATTTCAAGCTCTGCTTTACGAGCTAATTGATCTTTAATTTGTGCTTCTACTTCTTCATCAGTAACGTCTACTGGAAGTTTTGCAACTTCTAAACCTTTGTACTCGCCAAGTTTTGGCTCTGGTTTAACCGTTACTTGAGCTGAGAATGTGAAATCTTGACCATGTACGAAGTTTTCTGTACCAGAGATCTCAGGATAATCAACTGGCATAATTCCAGCTTCATCAATAGCCTTTGCATAAGAATCTGGAACGATGATTTCTAAAGCGTCTTGGTATAGAGATTCAATACCAAAGCGTTGTTCAAACATTTTACGAGGCATTTTACCTTTACGGAAACCTGGTACGTTAATTTGTTTTACAACTTTCTTGAATGCTTGGTCCATTGCCGCGTCTACTTCTGCAGCAGGTACTTCGATTGTAAGAGTACCGATATTACCTTCTTGTTTTTCCCATTTTGCTGACATGTATAAATACCTCCAAATAAATAATCAAGTTTAAATGTTAGACAATTCATTCGTAACTACGATTTTGACAACCATTTTAGTATAACATAGATGCGTATAGTTTCAACTTATTTCATACTTCATGTAGTTCTGTTAGTTTTTCTAACATTTGTAAAAATTCGATGAGGTCATAGTCCATTTCCTGCACTTTTCCGAGCATAGATTGCACAAAGTCAATATAACTATAGGCAATATCATCGGCTTCATATGGGTGCCATTCAAATGGATACGTTACAATGGCATGCTTAGCCATTAAATATTGTACCATTTCCAATGTTGTTGGGTCTTGCTGTAATTTATTTTCAATTATTTTTTTCACTTCATTATACTGAGGTAACTGATTTGGTAGTACCAATTCAATCGGGTTTATGAACATTGTTTGGTCAAATTTTGAAACTGTAATATCAATGGATACTTCTTGTTCAACTAAAAGGATAAGCGCTAAGCTTTGAACAAACGGATGAATAGTTGTACATTCAATAATAGCTTTTAAAGCCGTTTTTAATTGTCGCACATTTGTATCCATTAATCGATGTAACCGGATAGATTGCTCATCGGGTGTAAGCTTACTAAATTTCAGCAATTCATATTCTTGCTCTTCTATTAACCGCTGTGCATCTTCCTTTTGTTGAAGATTTCTTGCAACTTCTTGATTTATGCTTTTTAATCGTTGAAATTTTTCAATCTGTTCTAATGGAAGCACATCTTCCTCAAGCAATGTCGTAATTAACGACTCTACTTGATGGTACTGCTTTAATTGCATACATACCGTAATATATAATTCCATTATTTCCACGTACAATGTCGTACCCATAGCCAGCAATTGCTCACAAACTTCTTTAGCTTTGTTATATGATTTTAATTCATATAAAGCATAAGCATAGGCACTTAATGCTAATTCATCTCCTGTTTCATATAAAAATGCTTTTTCAAAGCTTGCCACTGCCTCTTCATATTGATAATTTTCCGCATACAAATGTCCTTCGCGTATTAATGTCTGAACAGCACCTGGAAAAACAATAATATTGTCATGTTTTATAACATGTCGTTTTCGCTTTGTCATTCCCTCACCTCTTTACTACTATTTCACTACACTTTAAAAGGTCGACCCTTCACCAGAATATGAGAATGAAATGACACAGGGTGTCTCTCTATCCATAAGCAAACCGACAAGCCTTTTCTAAGGTGCAGAAATCTCACATTTTCACTGGAGCTAATGCACCACTAACTCAATTTTTGCAACGCTTATTTTTAACAAAAAAATTCTCTGCTTTTGCATTCATATTTTGTAATAAATTGTATTATAATTAATAATATCTATTATTTAAAAATCATTGCAGACTGCATTTAAGAAACAAAAGTTCTTTACAAGGAGTGGAATACATGCAATTAATGGATACAGTCAGTGAATTTGAAAATCGTATTTCTCCAACATTTGAGGCACTATCAATAAAAGTTATTTCATATTCAATAGCGGATGGTCCTCAACAAGATTACCCGATTGAATTTGAAATTCTAACTCGCACTAAGGTTGATTCATACGTACAAGAAGCTATTACGCATATTATAAGTATCCAAGGTTACATTCCTGGCTCCATTTCAATTGGACATCAACATGAGTCACTTTTTATTGTTCCCCAAAGTGTACACATTGAATGCAACTATAAACTTCTTAGTATCGATAAAAAGGATATGCAAAAAATTTTACAGCATCCACAACCGAATCTCCATTACAGCGAATGGCTAATAGATGCCATAAAAAAATGCTAATATTCTTGTAGAATTAAAAACAAATCAGGGTACAGTTACAGATTGGCCAATTGGCGTTAAATCAGCTGTAATCTTATAGTTAAAGTCAGACATACTAAATAGGTATGTCTTTTTTTGTGTCTTTGAATAAGTTTATCCTTTTCGTGGCGTTTCTATCATATCAACTTTCTTTAGATTCTGGAATTCCCATTGTAAATATGCTCCTATATCACTAGAAAACTTTACTATTTCATTAACTTGTCTATAAAAGGCGCTATTACAAACAAAAATGTTGTTATGATGATAAAATACTTTAATAGAACATTATTTAACTTCGGGGGAAATAACTATGAATATTCAAGATGCATTGAAGTCCTTTTCTACTATGACGCTTACCACACGTCAAGAATTTATGATAAAAAAATGGCGAATGGTTGTTACAAGAGATGTTAGACCATATTGGTTCACCGGACGCTGTATTACGGGACCAATTAATATACCGTACTTTTATTGAATTACTAAGTGACAATTTACTGACTACACAGCAGCTACAATTTTTATTTGACACAGCCTCTAGTGACAATTACTTATTTTTGAACATTGGGGAAGAAATGACAGATAGTGTCTTTACACGATCATTTTCTGCATTATTGGTTGCTGGGTTACTATCAAAGGATACTTCATTACAAACACTAGACGCCAATCGACTTGAGCCTTATTTTCAAAAGATTGGACGGTATTTATTATTAGAGAAAGATACACGAGGATTTGTTCAAGATAAGGGATGGGCGCACAGTATTGCACATGGTGCTGATTTAGCGACCATGACGATTAAGCACCCTAAATTCGATTTACAGTATGCACCAGCCATTTTGCATGCATTAAAACTTGTTTCGTGGAAAAATACCGTCTATGTAAACGATGAGGAGGAACGCTTAGTTACGATTATCGAAGCCCTTCTAGATCGAAATTACTCTGAAGAAGCATTAATCGAATTCGTTCAGCAAGCTTTTGATAAATTTGAAATGCATTTAGTAACACAAGGCTATAATGAAAGCTTTTTTAGCGGACGTACATGTACATTAAATATCATGAAAACTTTATACTTCGCATTAAAAATGAACAATCGATCACCTAAACTGCAAAACGCCATTTATGGACAAGTTGCCAAATGGCTAAAGCTCGGTGCCTGATTCCTTAGAATGTCAGATAGCAAACTTAGTGTACTCTAAGATTGCTATCTTTTTTTAGAACATTTTTTTACTTTTCGAGCAAAACATGAACAACCTAATATTTGGATATCAAAGAGATCCAATAATTATATTAACATAATTAATATTTCATTCCAAATTCCCCCTTTATAATCATTCCTTACATTGAAAAATTATCCTTTTTTATGCTTAAATTATCTTTTGATGTACTCCTTTTTTCAATAAAACGCAACCAAAATGTTTTATCTGCTTTGACTTCACGCGTATTTTATTACAAAATGGCGTCCAAAATGTGAAATGGTATTTTCACAAAAAAAATTATTTACTTAGGTAAATACCATAAACTCAGTATTTTCAACGTTTCAACAGTGTTTATTTTACAAAGCCTTAAAATACCAATATTAAAATAACGTTTTTTTGTTCAAAAAAATGTTCATATTCACCCCCTACTTACTATTAAATTTATAACAAAATAATTTTTTTTCTGTAAAACGGGGCGTATAATCCAATGTGCAAACAACGCCATTTATGTCGATTGATTATGGCACAGTCTTTAATTCGATTGCACAGATTTTTGGCTTTGCAAACGCTTGCACTAGACCAATCAAACACTAGATTCAATGTTTCATATTGAACCATGCCATTGTAAGTACTTTTAGGACTTTGATTGGTACACCAAATAAAAGAGGTGACCTTATTTACTCATCTATTTATAAATGTGAAATTTATCATGAAATTTATGAATAGTCGTTCTATAGAAAGGAGTCAAACATGAAAAAGAAGTTAAGCTTAATGTTTGTAGCATTTAGTGCCCTTGCCATTCTTGCTGGATGTGAACCTCTAACAATTTTAGATCCAAAAGGACCAAATGCTAAAACATTATCAGACACAATTATTTTATCCATTATCACAATGGCCTTTATATTATTAGTCGTGTATGTACTTTTAATATTTATGCTAACAAAATATCGTGCTTCAAAAGCACCTGCTAATTATGAGCCACCTCATGAAGAAGGCAGTCATTTACTTGAAATTACATGGACAGTTATTCCAATTATCATTGTTGCGTTTTTAGCAATCGTAACAGTCAGAACAACAAGTACAGTAGAAGCCAAGCCAGATGGTTATGACAATCAAGAGCCGCTTGTAATTTATGCTTCTTCTTCTAACTGGAAATGGCATTTTAGCTATCCAGAGCAAGGAATTGAGACAGTAAACTACGTAAATATTCCAGTTGATCGACCAATTGAATTTAAACTGTACTCTTTCGGACCAATTACAAGTTTTTGGATTCCTCAATTAGCAGGTCAAAAATACGCAATGAGCGACATGTTGACTACTATTCACTTAGCAGCTGATGAGGTAGGTTCATATATGGGACGTAACTCCAACTTTAGTGGTCGTGGATTTGCTGAAATGGAATTTGAAGCACAATCTATGACACAGGAAGATTTTGATAAATGGGTTTCAGATGTAAAGGCAAATGAAAAACCATTAACAAAAGAGAAATTTGATGAGCTATTAAAAGCTGAGCATGTTGGTCGTTCAAGCTATTCATCAACACATTTAGAATTTAGTCCTGCTCCTATGGAACATAGTGAGCATATGAGCATGTCTGACAAAGAAATGGATCACTCTAAGATGAACCATGAGGGCCATTCAACAGATTCACAAGAAAATTCTAATGCAACACATTCACATTAATTTTTAAATCTGAAAGGAGCGCATCCAATGAGTATGGAAGAAGTTTTCCATCCAATGCAAGAACCGATGATTTTAGCGGCAGCTATTAGTATCGTCGTTGGAGCAGTTGTTATTTTTGCTGGCCTTACTTATTTCAAAAAAATGGGGCTATTTCTATAAAAACTGGCTTTCAACTGTTGACCATAAAAAAATCGGTATTATGTATATCGCTGTAGCGCTTTTAATGCTTTTCCGCGGTGGTATTGATGCATTGTTAATGCGTGCACAAACGGCGGTTCCAGACAATGGGCTTCTAGATGCACAACACTATAATGAAATATTTACAACACACGGTTTATTAATGATTTTATTTATGGCCATGCCATTCGTAATTGGTTTAATGAATATTGTTATCCCACTGCAAATTGGTGCACGGGACGTAGCTTTCCACGTCTAAATGCAGTCAGCTTCTGGTTATTTGCAGCTGGTGCTGGTTTATTAAACTTATCATTTATCATTGGTGGTTCTCCAGATGCTGGTTGGACAGCCTACTTCCCGCTATCAGGGACAGAGTTTAGTCCAACTGTTGGGAACAACTACTATTCTTTAGCTTTACAGTTATCAGGTATCGGTACATTAATGACGGGTGTAAACTTTATCACTACAATCATTAAAATGCGTGCACCTGGTATGACATTAATGAAAATGCCAATGTTCACTTGGTCAATTTTAATTACAAACGTTATTATTGTATTTGCATTCCCAGTGTTAACTGTAGCACTTGCATTAATGATGCTTGACCGTCAATTCGGTACACAGTTCTTTGCCATGCAAAATGGCGGTATGGATATGCTTTGGGCCAACCTATTCTGGGTTTGGGGACATCCTGAGGTTTATATCGTTATCCTGCCTGCTTTCGGTATTTTCTCAGAAATCATTGCAACATTTGCACGTAAAAACTTATACGGCTATAAATCAATGGTTATGAGTATGGTCGTTATTTCGTTACTATCATTCTTAGTATGGGCCCACCACTTCTATACAATGGGTCACGGTGTAATGGTAAACAGCGTATTCTCTATTACAACAATGGCAATCGCTGTTCCGACAGGGGTTAAAATATTTAACTGGTTGCTAACAATGAGACACGGGAAAATTCAATTTACAACTCCTATGCTTTATGCTCTTGGCTTTATTCCTATCTTCACAATTGGTGGGGTTACAGGGGTAATGCTTGCAATGGCAAGTGCTGACTATCAATATCATAATACAATGTTCTTAGTTGCCCACTTCCACTATGTATTAATTCCAGGTACAGTATTCGGTGTACTTGCTGGTTACCACTACTGGTGGCCAAAAATGTTCGGTTTCCGTTTAAATGAAAAGTTAGGGAAAGCTGGTTTCTGGTTTATTGCAGTATGTTTCAACGTAACCTTCTTCCCATTATTCATTTTAGGTTTAGATGGTTATGCTCGTCGTATGTATACTTACTCTGAGTCTACTGGCTATGGTCCATTGAACATGCTATCGTTCATTGGTGGACTTGGTCTAGCTGTCGGTTTCGCGTTAATCGTGTACAATATCTACTACAGCTGGAAACATATGCCTCGTAATGAAAAAGCGGATGTTTGGGATGGTCGTACGCTAGAATGGGCTACTCATTCTCCAGTACCAGAGTATAACTTTGCAGTAGTTCCAACGGTTACACGTTTAGATGAATACTGGTTCGCGAAAAAAAGAAGGTCGCGATATTACAGCAGGTAAAATTGAAAAAAATTCATATGCCGAACAACACTGGCACACCATTCTGGATGAGCGGATTCTTCTTCCTTGCAGCATTCTTCGCTGTATTCAATCTATGGATTCCAGCCATCATTAGTATGCTTGGTGTATTTGGCTTTATGATTCATCGTTCATTTGAAAAAGATCATGGTCGTTACATTTCAGTTGAGGAAGTTATGGCTACTGAGAAAAGCTTGAGAGGTGATAAATAATATGAAAATCGATTCTTCACTTCCATTAGAATATAGTACAGAGGAAAATCGCCTGAAAATTTTTGGTTTCTGGATTTTCCTTGGCGCCGAAATCGTGTTATTTGCTACACTATTTACTGTATATTTCACACTTCATACACGTACAGGTAGCGGTCCAAATGGCGCTGAAATTTTTGAATTAACACCAGTATTATGGGAAACATTCTTATTATTAACAAGTAGTTTCACAATTGGTCTTGGCGTTCATGCAATGCGCATTGGCAATAAAAAAGCATGATGACATTTTTCATCATTACACTGCTTTTAGGCCTTGGTTTCTTAGGTATTGAGATTGATGAGTTTGTGACATATGTTCATGAAGGTGCAACAATTCGAACAAGTGCATTCTTATCGGCATTGATGACTTTACTTGGTACGCACGGTCTCCACGTAACATTTGGTTTCTTCTGGGGCGTTGCCATTTTAATGCAAGTAGCTAACCGTGGTTTAAACCCACAAACGGCTAACAAAGCGTTTATCTTCTCACTGTACTGGCACTTCTTAGACGTTGTTTGGATTTTCATCTTCAGCTTCGTCTACTTGAAAGGACTGATTAGCTGATGAAGGAATTATTCCCAAAACAACATGTGATGGGCTTCGGCTTCTCACTATTACTAACAATTGTAGCTTTAGCAGTTGTTAAATTCGATATGTCACTTAATATGGCATTTGGCATTTTACTAGTAACTGCTCTAGCACAAGCGACTGTACAATTAGTATTATTCATGCACATCGGTGAATCCGAAGATAAGAAAACGTTATATACAACGATATTATATTCTGTATTCGTAGGTGTTGTCACAATCATTGGTACATTATTTGCAATGATCTGGGGCTATAACTGATAGAAAAAAGTCGAGAAATTATTTTCTCGGCTTTTTCTTTTTTTGAAAAAAAACTTTTACTTCAATCAAATGAATTGCGTCCACAATAATTACAACGTTTTAAAAATATCATCAAAAAAATCATTCAATATCTAGAGCTAACTAACTCACTCTCTGTAACACTTCCTCCTACATTTATTATTCAGGTACTACTTCTTCTTGTCACTTAATATGCAAGAAGACATAAAAATAGAGGTAAAAATTGGTTAATTACTATTATTTTAATATTGAATTAAAATTTTATTTAAAATAATGAATCTTTTCCTTTTATAGTTATGTATACTAGTAGATATTGTTTTTTTACCAAGAATAGGAGATGAAAGAAATGAACAAATTTTTTTAAAGTCTTAAGTGTTGGAGCACTTGCATTAACACTAGCAGCTTGTAACAGTAGTGCTACCCCAACGAAAGACACAACTAAAAAAAAGTACACTTACTCTAGAGCAAGTGTATGACAAAGCGGTAGATCGTCAAGCAGACGTTAAAAGTGCTAGTGCCAAAATGGAGATGACCCAAGAAACAAAAATGGGGTCAGGCGAAAACGCGATGGAATTTACTAGCGATTCAAAAATGGAGATGGATATAGTTACTGAACCACTTGCTATGCACGTTACAGTTACAACGACAGCGCCAGATATGCTTAGTGAAGGCGACCAAAATACCGAAGCATCAGTTGAAATGTATATGAAGCAGGATTTAGGCATTTTTGTAAAAGACGAAACGTCATCTGATGATAAATGGTTAAAGTTACCAAGTACTGATATTGATGCGATTATAAAAGAAACTGCATCACCCGCAAACGCTAAGGAACAATTAGATCAGCTGAAAAAAATTTATTGGTGATTTTAAGTTTGAGCAAACAGATGATGCATATGTTTTAACATTAGACGCAAAGGGCGATAAATTTAAAGAACTTATCGATTCTGAGATTCAAAAATCAATGCAAGAGCTTAACCTTCAAGAAAACCCTCTTGATAACTTAACGATTGATAAAATGAACTACGTGATATACATTGATAAAGAAACTTTTGATACAAATAAAATAGATGTGATTATGGATATGAAAATTAAAGTGGAAGATGAAGAATTATCAACAAAAACGAAGACAGTTATTACATACACTGAATTCAACCATCTAAAAACAATTGATATCCCACAAAGCATTATTGATAATGCTAGTGATGTTGCACAATAATTCATTGAAAGCCAGTTTCCTCCATTAAGGAAACTGAGCTTTCTATTTATTATCAATAAACATATTTCACAATCATATAATATTTTTCTCAACATATAGCATAATAAGTATCTAATATAGACTATTATCACTATTAGTCGTTAATTTAAATAATCTTGCCCTAGCTCACCCACATTTTTTTTATGAAGTACCAGAGATTATTTTATGCTCAATGGAGCTAATACAGATAATTATTACCATGTGATTGGGCAAAAGATATTGCTATAATTTACTGAGAGGGAGTGTGTGAATTATGGCTATAGAATTTCAAGCAATTTCTACAACATTGGGTGTCTCTTATTTCGATGTTGTTACATATTTAATTCCTAAGCAATGTCCCCATTGCTATGTCTGGATGATTCCATCGACAATCGATGCCAAACAGCTATCTTATGATTTACATTTTGATATGAATTTTCTTTCACATTCGTGTGTAGGTTGTAGAAAAAAATTTTGTTACTACACATTTCCGTAAAACTTCAAATAATAGCATTACTTTTCATTCTGTTTATCCAGAGATGACAAATAAAGCTGTTCCAATTATTATTGCTGAATTTTCTCCGCAATTTGCTAATATATATAGACAAGCTGCATTGGCAGAAAATTTGGATCAAATTGAACTAGCAACGACTGGCTATCGAATGGCATTAGAAATTCTAGTAAAGGATTATTTAATTGCTGAGTTTCCAGAGCTAGAAGAACAAATAAAATATTCGAGCTTGCATCAATGTCTGACAGAATATTTTAAAGATATCTCTAATTCTGTCGCAGCCCATGTAGTAAAATCCTTGAGTAATGACTATGTCCATTATATAAAAAAGCATACTCACGCCGGTTTTGAAGAACTTAAGTTTTATTTTGAGATCTTTGTAAATGATATTGAAACTAAATTAAAATTAAAAAAAACCAATTATTAAAAAAAGCAAATATGCTTAGTAGCATGTCATAGTATAAAAAAAGGTGCCTAATTTTTTTTAAGCACCTTTTTTTCAATCCTTTACTTAGTCTGCAACATTCTCCCTATTTAAGAGAGGCAATTGTCTGCCAATATTTCAATATTACAATGGGATTCGATATAGCTTATCATCATTTGTTAATGGATTACCACGACCATCCGTATTATTACTAATGAAATATAGATATTGATTGTCTACGTAAATATCTCGAATGCGACCAAGATCTGAAACTAGCTCTCTTTTTTTCCAGCGTTTCTATAGAAAATTCCAATATTGCCGCTCCTCTTAATGCTGCCACATACAATTTCTCTTCATTATTATCCATTCCTGAAGGAGCCCAAGTTGTATCATGTCCAGATGTAACAATTGGGGCGACCATTCCTTGCTGTTCTTCACTGCCTTCTATATTCGGCCAACCATAATTTTGTCCTTTTTGTATAATGTTGATCTCATCATTAGCTGAATTTCCATGCTCACTCGCATACATCCTGCCGTCTGATGTCCATGTCAAACCTTGAGGATTGCGATGGCCAAAGCTATAAACATAGGAATTAGGAAAAGGGTTATCGTCCGGGATAGATCCATCTAAATGTAAGCGCAGAATTTTTCCTTCTAATGCGGATAAATCCTGAGCTAGCTTAGGCTCCGTAGCATCGCCAACTGTTGCATAAAGCTTGCTATCTGGCCCAATTTTTAATCTACCTCCATGATGGTATGTGCCACTATTAATACGATCAACTAGCAAACGCTCTTCCTTCCATTTGTTCCCCTGTAGCATCAAAGTGATAATCCGATTAAACTGTTTAGAACCTTGAACATACGTATAATAGGCATATGCCCTTTTTGACTCAGGAAAATCTGGAGCAAGAACAAATCCTAATAACCCAGCCTCTGAAGCAGTAGAAAGCTCCTTATTAAGTTCAACATGTTGTCTTTCTACTTTTCCGTCTTCAATCTTTACAATATTCCCTGGCCTCTCAGATAAATAAAAAACATCTCCACTTTTTTTGAATAGACCAAGGTGTATGTAGATTATCAGCGATAATTTCAAGATTTGAAGTTGTTAAGTTTGTAGCATTTTCAGGTTTTTCATCTTGCTTGATTTCGGTGCACCCTCCAAGAACACACAACAGTAGTAGTAACAATAATATATTCGCTTTTTTTCATCAGCGATCCTCCCTTCTAATTTTGTACTGACGGTAGTGTACAAAAGAAAAAGACGTCATTTAGACGTCTCATGTAGTTGAAATACTATTATGTCAATGAAATCAAGGTGACAAATTAAAAAGTATAGCCTTTTTTTAAAACAAGGGGTTGATCTCTGTTCCGACTGAATGCTTTGTAGCTGTCGCTTTGCTTTCGCTACAGAAAACATTTGCCGCTGACGCTTCGCTTTCGCGCAGAGCAGAGCTTCCTGGGGGCTTCCGATGAACCGCTTCACTCGCGTTGTGAAGCTCCAGGTCTCATCTGTGACGCTGAATCCCCAATAAGTCACTCTGTCTACACTCCAATCAACCACTGCTCATAGTATTTTCTTCTGGCATTTCACATAAAAGTATAGTGATAAATTTTGAAGTCTTAACCATCACTATTTGCGCAAAATGGAGCTTTGGTAACATTTTAATAAGTGAATTTTGTAAAGTTACAAAGTAGTTTTATGCATAAATGTAGGTTGACAGCTATAGAATTGTACCACTATTTTATCCATTTAATGATGGTGAGTAACATGCTTTTACATTACTTTTGAGGAAAGAAAATATTTAAAGTTCTACACTATTGCTGATTGGAGTGCAAGGCTACTCGACTCCCGTGGGATAGCGAGACAGACGAGACCCTGCACGGAGCGTCAGCGCAGGAAGCGGCTCGTCGCTCGCCCACTGGAACGGAAATCACCTTTATTTTGGCTAAATATTCACATAGAGTCCCTTGACTATTTAGTTTTTCAACACTATGAAACGTCATTTAGACGTCTCTTCTACTATATCTACAAAGGAATCAAATTCTAAAATCTCACCTTTAGCCTTTGTCTTTTCCAGCACATCTAAATACTCTTCTTTCCGATCGATGAGTCGTTCTTGCTGCAATTTTTGATATGAATGAAGAAAATCATCACTAGCTGCTTTTCCCATTAACTCACCTCATTTAGTAGTATTAATTAGCTCTATTATAATATTGGCAATTTTTTTCTGACAATTAAATTTTCTTTTTTTGATTATTACGTACTAAATTCAATGAAGGATAAAAGACTTAAAATCGTACTAAGTGATATTATTTTTTATCTAAATGAATCCTCTATTTTAATGAAAGTATGGAAGCACTCTTTTTTTCTACAACCTGCTCACCAGCACTTATCCATCTACTTTTATCATGAATATGACCATCCTTGTCAACTGGTGTCTGAAATTGACTTACTCCTGAAGCATCTAGTAAAGAGCCCTCATCATAATCTAATCCAACATTTGCCACATGCTTTATGACAAATGGGTTTTGGAAGCGTATTTTGGCATCTTCGTTATCTAGCTCTCCTTCTGTTACAACAAAAGGCACGCGTAAATAAATTGTCTCTCCGCCTTCTTTCCACAATACCGTATCAAAGCTTCCTTTATAATACTCCCAGTTACCGCCAATGGTAAACCCACGACCTTCGATTTTATCGCGTAAATAGCCAAATCCAATTTCTTTTCCAACTATTTTTGAATCAAATTGTAACAATTTTTGACCCCTCCTTCCTGTTACTCGTTAAAAGTCTATCCTAAAAGGAGAAATTACAAACTCTTCTAGTAAAAAGTGTTGATAATGGTAAAGGTGCTTATTTTTCATTCAAAATGAAAAATGACAAAACTCTTATTAACTTGCCCGTTTTATTTGGGATAAATATGTACTTATGAAGCCAATCCATTTACACTATAAAGGTGAAGTGAAAACCAATCTGCCTTTTTAAATAATCATTTATGTAAAGGAGTGTTAGCGGAAATGAAAAAAATTTGTAGTTAGTATGATTCTATTACTTTCTCTCTCGTTTCTTCTTGCTGGCTGCGGGAGTAAGGATGTACCCTATGACTATGAATATGATCGCTAAAAATCCCTATAGAAAGTCTCGAAACCTTGAACAATACAAAGTTTCGAGACGACTATTTAGCCCTAATATATCCATTCTTTAAGGCTACATTGATAATGACCTTTTAACTTTTAAAGGCAAAAGCTACATCTTTTCAAAAAAACAAAAAAGACTATAGAACAAATAGGGTTAATCGCCCGATGTTCCATAATCTTTTATATTTATCTTGACCTCATATGTGATGGGTACCTCACTGAATGTTTGATCCCAATTCTTTTTAACCTTTTCCCATACTTTAGGATATTCAATTCTTAAGCTATTGCCAAATCCCGAAACATCAGTTTGATATTGTTGCTGTATCTTCTTTAATACATTGTCCATCAAGCGCTCTACTTCTTTTTTTTGTCGTTTGTTCTGCTATTTTCAGAAATTTATTGTCAAATGTTTGTTCTGATAGCACCCAATGTTCTGCAATTCTACCTTCAGATTCTATTTTGACATGGAATGAAATACTTTCTCCCTTAACAGAAGGAGAAATTTTACTTTTTATAGATAGTGCCTCATATATGATAGGCTGATTTGTCTTTTCGTCAAAACTTTCGATTAAACCGCCTTTAGCTTTTCCAGTTATCCATGAAATCCCTTCTAATTCTAATGCATTTAAAGAACCTCGAAATGTTTTTGTTTTCCCCTCGATGACTGCAGCACCCACAAATTTTACTTCTCCATTTTCTGAAACTACATGTTGTAACAAAAAGCTAGCATTCGAATTTAATTTCCCCTCTAACTTGGCAAATGTCATAGGAGGCAGAATTTTAGATGTTCTTTCATGACCTTGAATCATTTCCCTAAGTTGAAACGCTGGAATTTTTGTCTGTTCATTTGATTCAAGTATGTCACTAGCACGATTTTTAGCAATAAGCAAAACGCCACTGGGCCTTATCTCCAGCTCTCTTAGAAAAAAAGTCCAATGTCTGTTTTAAATTCAATGTACTCGCTAAGTCCTCTCCAATAATAATTACTTTAGAATGTTCTGCAAAGGCCCGTTTGTCAATTTTCAATAACATATTTCGTAAAGTGGGAAGTACGGTATCTCCAGTTTCAGAAACATTTTTATAGGCTTGTTGATGCACAGTCCCTCCTTTTGCTCCAGTAGCAGTTGTCTCTGAGGTTACTAATTGATTGGTTATCGTAATGAGCTCTCTATTTGAAGATCTCCCTTCTTGCTCCTCCAAGCTTCCCGAATAATCACTGTTTGTAGCTAAGTCCAAGGAAGTGCCTGCTACTAGACCTAAATCTTCTATTTCTTTATTACTCCAGCATCCTGATAGAGGTAAAAGGATTAAGATTAACATCGCCCCCAACAGAAACCTTTGATACAAACGTATTAATGTCATGCTTTTTCACCCTTCAGTTTTGAAATAATAAGTAAAAATATTGGTAGTATACCGAAAAGAATAATAGCTGCATGGCCTATCAGATTGCCAAATTTAAATAGGTCATTTATATTTTTTTGGCGTCATTGCAATTATATATATAACAGGCAGCAAGCCAAACAAGAAAGGTTGAATATTAGTTTGAAAGAGTTGAGCCAGGCCTAATGCAGCCGCATAATAAGTAATTGTAAATGTAGCAAATATTTGCATAATCCATATGACAAGTAAAAAGGATTCGAATCGTTCAAAGATTAAGCCCGGAATTTCAAAACTTCTCATCAGTTCAATTGTTGGCCATGTTCTTGTCACAACTCCCTCTATAGATAATGCCCCAATCACCATTACAACAGTAATCACATAAAAAAATGAGAGGAATTATTAAGCCAACTAATACGATCCTAACAGCCTTTGTTTTGTCAGCTGGCTTCATAAAGGCGACTAGTAGCAACATAATTTCTGGTCCTAAAAATGCCAGTGTAGCTGTTTTTATTCCTTTTAACATCGGGGTAACACCTAAGCCTAATACGGGACGAAGATTATCTAGCTCAAAAATTCCAAAGCTTAAAAAGGCAACTAGCAAGAAAATAACAAATGTAATGGGAAAAATGATTTCAAATAGTCGAGCAATCGAGTTTATACCGCTACTAACCAAATATAAGCCAACCCACATAAAGCAGAATGATTGCCCAGGTGGGGGTGCCCTCTAACAAAAAAAGAGAGGTCACCTCGGCCATTGTCCTGACCTCAAATGCAGAAATTGTAAAGAAATAGCTAATAATCAGCAAGCTTAGCATCCAGCCAAGCCATTTTCCAACAATTGCTTGATTGTACTGATAAAAGGTTTTTTCAGGAAATTGCTGACTTAATTTCACAATAATAATTCCTGCAATCATCGCAATAATGCCGCCTAAAAAAACACTAATCCAAACATCTGGCGTTTTCACCTTCTCTACAGATGCTCGAGGCAGTGTAAGAATTCCAGTTGCAAGAATATAATTGACAAGGATAACAAGTGCCTGTGAAGAGCTAATTTTATCTTGTGAACTAATTATCATGCTTAGTCAATGTCCTTTCTAGAGGATTAATCTTTGCGGATAGGATCTTTCGTATGCAGCATCTTAGGACGGCGCTTCATCATCATTAATGGCATTCGAACCATAAAATCTTTCCAATCACTCGCTCGATATGGAATAGTTGGGCTTACATAGGGAACGCCAAAGCTTTTTAGTTTTACTAAATGACTACATAGAAAAAGGAAGAACAATACAACCCCAAATAATCCAAATATTGCCGCAAAAAAACATCGAAACAAATCGAAGCAATCGTAATGTTATACCTGCACTGTATTGAGGTATAGCAAAAGAAGAAATCGCTGTTAAAGCTACCACAATGACCATAATTGGGCTCACTATTCCTGCTTGAACTGCAGCTTCTCCAATAACCAGCCCTCCCACAATTCCCATTGTCGGTCCTATAGGTTTAGGTAGGCGAAGCCCAGCTTCTCGTAATATTTCAATGGCTACCTCCATAATTAATGCCTCTATTATTGCAGGAAAAGGAACTCCTTCTCTTGTTCCCATCATGGACAATGCTAGTTTGGTTGGTATTAAGCTTGATGAAAAGAGACAAATGAAATATATAAGGAGGGTGCTAAAAGCGTAATTCCAGCCGCTAGATATCGGAGCAGACGAATTAATGAACTGGGTAGCCAACGCTCATAATAGTCTTCAGGTGATTGCAATAGCATGCTAAAAGTAACAGGAACAATTAGGGCATAAGGTGTGCCATCAAGCAAAATCGCTACTCGTCCTTCTAGCAAAGCCCCCATCACTCTGTCAGGCCGTTCTGTATTCTGTACTTGTGTAAATGGGCTAAGGAAATTATCCTCTATCAATTGCTCTATATACCCCGATTCAGGTACATCATCTATATTTATTTTGTTGATTCTATGTTTGACCTCTTCAATTAAGTTGGGATCAGCAATCTCTTTTATATAGGCAAGGACTAATTCTTTTTTGGAGCGCTCACCAACCTGCATAGGAATCATAGATAGATCACAATTTTCTCCATGCTGTCGTAATAAAGCTGTATTATTACTTAACGTTTCTGTAAAACCTATCCTTGGACCTCTAACCAAGGCCTCCGATACAGGCTCTTCAATACTACGCAATTTATTTTTTTGTGGTACCCAATATAAACACATGTTGCATACCGTCCACTACTAATAAAGTGGATCCAATCAATACTTTCGCTACAGATTTTTTGACATCCTGCTCCTTTGTTAAATCACTAACTGCAAGAACATGATTTGTTATATGCTCTTGTAAATCAATGTGATTTAATTCCTGATTTTTTTGTTTCTGAAAAGCTACCCATTAGTGAAGATAAAATATGTTTATCAATCATCTCTTTATCAGATAATCCTTCCAGAAAAATGATTGCTGCACGATTACCAGTGCTACCAAGATAAAACTCTCTAAAATGCACATCCCAGTTATGTCCAATTGCGTTTCTTATAAAGGAGAGGTCTTGGGTAATATCACCTGTAAAATCAGTGAGCGAAACTTGAACATGCTTTGAATTTATCCATTTTTGTTTTTCAACTTCTGTTGTTTTGATTTCTAGCATTCCATTTTTCTTCCGATGAAGTATCAATCCATTAAACAATTTGTACAGAATATAAGGAATAAGAAATACCAAAAACCCTTGCAGAAATACTCCCCATTCTGGTATGTAGGATACCACCTTTCCCCACATCATTATCACCCTCACTAACTGCTTTCTACTTCTATAACTCCATTTTTATCTATCCATTCGCTTTTTAAACTTACAATAAGCAATCTTCGTCAAATAGGTTTTATAAAAGAGAATATGGTATATTATCTACATTGAATAAATAGAAGGTGAAGAAATATGCTAGAAGTTAGTGAAAGTAAATTAGCACAGTATATCATCCATTTTATAAGCGACTCACTTGTGCTAGGTGAGGAATCGTTTACACATCCCGAAGTCATGCTAGAAGCCGCTTTTACACAACTAGCATTTAGTAAAATCGATTTAGAGCAGCAGTATGAATTTTTCCATGAAACTAATATTGCCTTAAATGAGGTATATACATATGTTAGTGCCATTTTTAAAGAGGAAAAGAGCTTTCTTGAGCAATCCAAAAGCATCGCCAGACATTTACATAGTGTCTCTCAGCATCCTAATATTAAAAGCGGTGAATTATTTATTGGCTTGTTTGACAATTGCTTCTTCATGAATGAAGCTAAAAAAAATTGTTGCCATTGTTAAAATTGATGAGAAAGAAATGTTTTTAGATGTTAAAAATGATCAAAACAAAATGATTATTCATGGTATTGACGGCATTAATGTAAAAAAGATCAATAATATGGCCATCATCGTGGATATGGGTGAGGAACAGGTACCTGCTGTATTTATTAAAACAAAGAGAAAAGAGGATATTGTCTATTGGCAGGAGCGCTTTTTAAAGATTAAGGCAGCGGATGAACATTATCACAAAACGAATTTGGCGTTAACTGAATGTAAAAAGTATATTCTTAAAGAGGACAATTTTTCAAACACAGAAAAACTAGGATTATTAAATAAAACGTTGGATTATTTTAGAAATGAGGATGAATTTCAAGTAAATGAATATATCGAAACGGTATTCGATAAAACAGATTCTACACAAAGGGATATAATCATAAATTCTGTAAAGCCCTATGAAACGATCATTTCTGAAAGTGCACTTGAAAAGGCCGAAAAAAAATATAAACGTAAAATAAAGCTAGATTCCAATATTGAAATTCAGGTTAATGTACAAAATATCGAGCAGGTAGATGAGCTTATCGAAGTAGGCTATGATGAAGCTACAAATCGTAAGTATTATAAAATTTATTTTCAGGAGGAAATCTAATCAAACCACAATATGCTCCTATTAGGTTGACAAACTGTTAGCTAATGGGAGTATTTTTTTATAGAATTTCCTGAAAAATACACACTCACAATTGTTAATATGTTACAATTTAATTACTTTATAAGGGGGTTTTTATATGACAATTATTGATGAATTACAATATTACATGGATAGTGCTTCCATTGGAATTGTACTTGAGCTTCTCCTAGTAACCACTTGCCTTTCAACTATTATCTATGTGGTCACTAAAAATCAATATATTTCATACTTATCATCGGCGCCAATATTTTACTTTATGTCCTTCTTCCTCTATCACAATTCTCACTTTATCCTGCTAATAGTAGCCATGACGATTCAAGCTTCTGTTATCCTCTTTATTCAAAAGAAAAATCTGTTTAAAGTACTTATAGAAAAAGACCATACTTTAAAATCTAATTAGCCTGACTCAAGCTGCAAACAATGGCAATTTGCAGCTTGTTACTAGACATGTCCAAACTTTAATGCTCGTGCCCAATCAGGTCTATTTAGTTTTTCACTTTGCTTTATCGCATCAGTTACATCATAGGCAATATTTATTTGCGCGAAAATCCAATTGCTATCATGTTTTTCCACAATCGTATAATTAGCAAAGGGTGTCCCCGATTCCATTTTATAATAGAAGCTCATCTTCCTCATATGCAGGCAAGCCGACACTTCCAGGATTAACAATAACCTTGCCATTTGGTAAATAAACAATGGCTGGTAGATGAGAATGACCACAAAATATGATATTTTGTGGAATTTCCTTAACTAAATTCATTATGTCTTGTGGCTGCTTTAAAATTGCACCGTTTAGCGTTATATCATGTAACAAATACTGCTCATCACTTTCTGGAGAGGCATGACAGAAATAAAAATCTTCTGTCTGAATGGAAAATGGCAGATTGTTTAACCAATCTTTATGCTCATTCTCCAGCATACCTATTACATATTGCGCAGTTGGATTGTCTGATGATGCTTGTAACAACATACGATCACAATTTCCGCCAACACTTTTTATGTCCATTCTCTTTAATAAATCAAATGTTTCTAACGGGAAAAGCGGTCCATATAGAGTATCACCCAAATTATAGATACTATCAATATTTCGTTGCTGTATATCATCTAATACGGTCTTTAATGCTTCTTTATTGCCATGAATATCTGATAATACTGCTATTTTCATAATTTTCCCACCTTATTATATTGGATTAGTCGTCTTATGATCTTCTCTTTTTTTAATACCATAGCAAAATCTTAGCACTAGGAACTACTCTATACAAATTAAACAACAAAAAGGACTAGGTTCAAATGATTGAAATACCTAGTCCCCTCTGCTTGTAGAAATAAGACATTGACAAGATTACATGAATAGCATACTACATCGTTCTAAACAAAAACTGAACAAACTTATTCTAGAAATCTTGATTTTAAACATTTATCTTCATTTTTCTACTTATACTTTCCATCCCTAAATGTTTATAGAATTCAATTGCATTGGTATTGAAGTCCCAAACATTTAATTCGATAGATAAGGCCCCTCTTGCCTTAGCCCATTCTTTACATCTTTCAAATAGCAATTTTCCAATACCATGCTTTTGAATTTCTTTTTTTTACACCAAAATCATGTATATAAGCATATTTACGCTGAACCAAAGATGGAAACGAGGGAGAAGATTCAATGCTGATGACAGCAAAACCTATAACAGATTCACCATTCTTTGCAATAAAAATATTGCCGTCGTTATCTTTAAGTAGTTCTTTAAAATAAGATTTAGGCATAACCGATTCGACACTTTTGAAAACAGTAGGTTCTTCAATTACATGTTCTTCATGTCCTTCTTTTACAAGAGTATTCAAAGCAAAATAATCCTCATTTGTTGCTGAACAAATATTAATTTTCAACTTTTACCCCCAAAATATCCCTTTTATGAATATTTTAGCAGAAATGATCGTGAATAAAAGTGTAATAATTACATTGTTGACTGAAATGTTATAAAAATGAATCGTTTGTAAGATGTACATTGTTAACATTAACATTTAATTAAATATATGCAGGGTTGTCCTAAAAATTATCAAATAAACTTTTGGATAGTCCCTCCTGAATATTGAAAGTTAATTTATAAGTTTTTGGTTAAATTCAACCCACTTTTCCATCTCTCTCTCCACTGCACGGTTTTGCCATTCGAACCAAATGATTGAGCATTCACTACAGTGGCTGTCTACGCCTTTTTTTTCCATTCATATCTTTACATGTAAAGATAGTCTTTTTACGACAGCTGTAACAGTAAATTTCTACATCTTTATAAAATTCCATAGCTATCAACTCCTACAATTTACACCTATTCCTTTCCGTTTTTCTTATAAATTATTCTTATGATGTCAAATTCGATTTAAGGCTGGAATTATCAGATCAAAAAACTAGGAAAATGAATAAGCCGAGGTTGTGATTTACACAAACTCGGCAATTTAAAACCTGCTCAAGAGCATTTTCACCTTCTTTGATTATAATTTAAATTAGATTACAATTGCTCTTCCATAGTATTCGTAAACCCCAGCCCTCACATAATTTCATTCCCTATTTCAACTAGAAATAATTGTTCAACCTTTTATCCCTAACCTTTACACCCAACGAATAAAAATAACCCTCTAAAAAGGTAGTGCCCCCTTAAAGTTAGAGTTTTGTTTATTCATCTTAACGAAAATCATCACTTCTACACATCTTTGTACATTTTTTTATTAAAAGGATATTATAGTGTCACCTTAATGGCATAGTGCCGGAAACGGTCTATTTAATTGAATACGTGATGAACTGCGTCTTTTCAGATTCGTTTTTTTTATTGTTGAACTATTACCCTTAATTTTCAAAAAGTAAAGTTAACTAGACAAAAAGACAAATGAACTTTACAATCAGAAGAAAGAAGAGGTGATTACATTGCTGGTTAATCGTGTGAAGGAATTTAGAGCAAAATATAATTTAACACAAGGAAAACTCGCTGAAAAAGTCGGGGTAACCAGACAAACTATTGTATCATTGGAAAAAGGTAGTTATATTCCTTCACTCCTTTTGGCAATGAATATTGCGGAAGTTTTCAATGAACCAATAGAAGAGATTTTTACCAAAAAGGAGGAAGAATGATGAATATGTCGTTGACTGTTATTTTAAGGACTTTGTTATATGCTTCGTTAGCTTTTATGGTTTATGATTTTGTTAAAATTCAACAACAATTTGAATTAATGAAGAGAGGTTATTTAGACGGATTTTCTGTTTATATAAGTAAATTACCAGGGCAATTATTTATAGTTATCACAATTATCTTATTACTTATGAATGTTATCCAACTAGTCGTTGTGAAAAAGAATAAACAGGCGAAAATTAAAGATTATATCCTTCCCGAATATGATGTTTCAGATGAACGTTCTATAGAAGTTACAGGAAAAGCAGTAAGAATTTCTTTTGTTTTTATATTATTTTATTCCTTATTTATTCTTGGTTCATATATGTTTATTCCGAATTATTTTCTAGATTATATTTGGTATCCTATGTTTTCCACGGCTTCTATACCTATAGTCGGTCTAATCATCTATCTAATATCTTTTAGGGTTATATATTCTCGTTAAAAATTGTTAATTCTTTGCAAAGAAAGAACCCGTTTTGATATCAATCTTTTTTTCAAAAAGGGTTCTTTTAAGTTAGCGTAAGATGTGGGTTTGTGAGCAAACTGTATTTCAAAGCTACATTTAGAAAATAAAGTAAGTATTCTTTATCACAATTAATTTACCATTAAGGATATATTTTAACCAAAAAATAAACAAGGTTTCCGGTTTTTTTATGTACATATAAAAAAAGCACAGGCTCAAAGCACCTGGGCTTAAATTGAATCATTCAATACAAAGTTAAGCATGATAACATTCAAACATAGCTTCAATTCTACACTTCTAGCTATTAATTATTTTTGTCTGAAATCTATATGTGCTTTTTGCTAGTGATTACTTTTTCAATGGATTCGTATTTAGTAAGAATGGTTGTTATTATTGTTAATCTTGGAACTGTTAAGTAAGTTAAAACTGAAGAAACAATACCAATAAAAGCACCTACAAGTACATCTAATGGATAATGAACACCTACCCAGATGCGTGAAACTCCTACTAATATTGCTAACAAAATCCAGATGACCCATCTTCCTTTTTTAAACAACCAAAATGACATACAGAATGAAAAAAATAAAATAGTATGATCGCTTGGAAAAGAATTATCTACTGCTTTTTCTATTAACTGATTTGTATTTGAAAGGACAGCGAATGGTTGGTGATTAAAATGGAATAACCCTGCAAATTTCCCCATAGTTTCAGCCAAAATAAAAGCGATACTTGCACAAATGATCATTATTTTATTTTCTTTATTTTTTTGTAAACCAGAACATAATAACAAAAAAAAGCTAAGAAAAAAAACTGTGTATTTAGCAATAATAATCATTGGTAAATTGATAAATTGAAATTCTTTCCCTAAACTATTAATCATTGTGAAAACATCATTATTTATTTCTGATATATTCAAGACACTCTCTCCTTTAAAGCTTTATAGAGCTATATTAAGAAAAAAAGGTATCTTTAAACCATCACTTAAGGTGACAATCAATAATTGAATCTAACATTATTGTCACTTTGATTTAAAACTCTATTAATACAGGACTACATCATGATTCGATAAATAATTTCAAGACTTTATCAATCAATTTCACCTTGGCGTAATTGCGTCCGGATTTTCAAAGGAATAAATTGTGCCTGTACAATTCTTTCCTTTGAAAATCCGTGACATCCGCCGGAGGCTTTGGGCTAACATGATGTTGGTCACTCAGGCGTTTTCACAGGAAGTGAAGTTCTTAGTCTGAGTTCCCCAATTTCAGTAGGTGTTTGGACACCCACTGAAAAGGAGCCAAAACCGCATTCATCTCTCCACCTGTAGAGATGGGAGTCTTCTGCTGAATGAAGATAAATTAACACTTTTAATCAATATGAGTTGTAATTTGCGAGGTAAGTATAGTGAAATACAGTAATTCTTTATTTTTATGGCTCATCCCCCTAAAGAAACATTTCATTTATAAAACAAAAAAACGCTTGTATATCCAAGCGTTTTTTTCTCTAAGAAGATGTTTTCACATACATTTGCAATACTTTTTTTATCAATTTTTCCAACACTCGTTTTTGGCAATTCATCGATGACAATAAATTTTTTTTGGTATTTTGTAGCGCCCTAAATGCTTGCTGCAAAGCTCTTTTATTTCCTCTATGATTGTAGCTGCTCTATCCTGACAAACGATAAATGCCGTTACGATTTCACCCCAATAGTCATCGGTCACACCAATCACCGAAACCTCCTGCACTTTCTGATGGCGTAAAATACATTGTTCCACTTCCTGCGGATAAACATTTTCACCACCAGAAATAATCATTTCCTTACTGCGCCCGACGATATAAAAGTCACCATCCTCATCCATCATTGCTAAATCACCAGTTTTTAACCAGCCATCTTGTATAATTTGTTCGGTATCCTGCTGATTATTCCAATAAAATCGAAACATATGCTTTCCTCTGACGAAAAGCTCTCCGACTTCACAAGGGGCACATGGATCACCTGTACGATTAATAATTTTAGCTTCGTTAAATTGCATGCTCTTCCCGACTGCACCCTTTTTCAAATAAGCATCCTCTCGAGCAATATAAAAATTGTTCGGCCCTGCTTCTGTTAAGCCATAG
>BBDJ01000014.1 GCA_001312325.1 Lysinibacillus pakistanensis
CTTACATCTACTGCTTTTTTTATGATTTCTTCGTTTGTTTTTGCTTGATATGTTAAAAGCATAAAAAAATCCTTATACATCCTTCGATATAATCTTTCATTCTGAATAAGCTACAAATATACTTGTAACCGAAATTATTTACTGTCATTTAGACAAATATTCCATGGTAAATCTCAATAATATTGGTATATCCTTTGGAATAACTCTAGCTTTCTTTTATAATAGAGGTTGAATAGAATTAGTAGGAGGTTATAAATATGAAGAAAAAGCAAAATAAATGGATTGTGAGCGCGGCATCTACAGCATTGGTTGCAGCAGCTGTTGTTCCTACTGCAAGTGCAGCCTCCTTTACAGATATTGCAAAGAGTGACCATAAAGAGGGGATTTTGGCATTAGCAGATGCAAAGATAGTTGGTGGATATACTGATGGCACATTTAGACCAAATGCTACCCTTACGCAAAGCAATGTTATTAAATTTTTAGGAAAATGGCTAGTATCCGAACACTACCAAGTTCCTGCAGATTACAATAAAAAAAGTACGTTTTACGGACATGCAGCCAGCAACTACAAAAGATAAAGAATTACTACAATATGCAGCGCTTATCTATGATAATGGCATAACTAAAGGTACTAACAACAAGTTAATGCCTTCAGCGAATATTACGCGTGAACAAATGGCCTCTTATTTGGTAAAAGCGATTGAGACAGTTTATGATATTGATTTAATTGCAAAGTATAAAGAAGAAAACCATAAATCCTCTATTACGGACTTAAAAAATGCAGCAGTAGAGAATCGTGAAGCTATTATTGCCCTTGAGTATGCAAAGATTACTAATGTTAAAACATTTAATCCTAAAAGCACACTAACACGTGGTCAATTTGCATCCTTTTTACATCGTACTATGACCAATATTAAAGAGATGATAAAAGTTCCTGAGGTGCCATTACTTATCCAAACAGTGAAAGTAGTAGATGCGACTACACTACAGGTAACGCTAACAGACGGGACAAGCCACAAGGTAACATTAGCAACGCCACTTATTGAAAATGTGGAAACAAAGGTGGATTTTAAAATTAATGATAAATCCTATTCAGCTGTTGTTACATATGAAGTCAATGAACTAAAGGTAATATCAGTGGAGGGAATTAATGGCTCTCAAATTAAAGTTGCTTTTAACCTAGCAATTGATCCACTTTCTGTATTAAAAACGGATGGTAAACTACAGGATAATATTGCGGCTTTCTCTAATGTGGATACATTAAGATCACTATCCATTGTGAAGGCAGAAATTAGTGCTGATAAAAAAATCAATCATCTTTACAGTCAATGAGCCATTGAAAGGCACACATCGTTATGTACTTAACAACATTAAATCAGAAAAAGGTCTACTACTTAAACAAGTAGATGCGAATTTTGTCACTGCTGGGGATACGCAACCCCCTACTATTTTGGGAACAACGCAAGGAAACAACTCTTCAATTGTAAAAGTGCAGTTTTCTGAGCCAATGGCAGCATTTCCAAATGAACGCATTCAATTCACGTTACCAAATGGAACAAGGGTGATGAATGTAGTGGGAAGCATTGAGCAAAACGCTACTGAAGCAACCTTTGATTTATCAGCTGCAACAGTGAATGGCGGTTATTTGGCACCTGGTGCAGCTATGCAGATTACATTTGTAGCAGCAACAGATTTAGCAGGAAATATCATTTCACCAAATCCAGCTACTATCTCAGTGAAAAAAGGGGATAGAGATGGTATTCCGCCAGCGCTATCCACTGTCACACAAACGGGTCCAAATACATTCCAGTTATTGTTTTCAGAGGAGATTCAACCACTTTATGTATATGATTTATCCATTAAAAGTGGACAGACTTCATTCACCATCAATAAGGTTGAGAAAGATCCTAAAAATGGTCGTTTAGTCAATGTAACGGTAGATCCAAGAAATATACTTCAGGGAATTACTACTATTGGGACTGCTACTGGTCGCGTTATTACTGATTTATCAGGTGAAACAGCAACCTTCTCAACAGTGTATAATTTTATTAGAGATGATAAAGCGCCTGCTTTAACCCATTCTGAAATTGTTTATGAAGATAATGTAGAATATTTACAATTAACTTTTGATAAGCCTATACAGTTAGGAGCTTATGCAAAAGCAGCATTTACTGGAAGCTATATGAATAACCATATTTTATATGAACTATCAAGAGGCCCTCAAAGTGATATTCATATAGTAAAAGATCAACCTACGAAACTACGTGTTAAGATAGCAGGATTACTTGGCCCTTATGATGCAAAGGGAGCTCTTTATGATGGTAAATTGACTTTATTTAACGTAACAAATTTATATGGTGTACCTATCAATGAAGTACAAAATGTTAAATTTTCGCGTAATGGTGATTTGAATATTAATAACAATAAACTTTCATTATTGCCGAATAATGGGATTCAAACATCTGCAACAGATAATTCGATTAGAGATAATAATATTGTGTATCTAAATTTCAATTATCCTGTTGATGCAGCACTTGCTCAAAACATTCAAAATTATAGTATTGATAATGCACTGATTGAAAGTGCAATTGTAGAGGGCTCCAATTTAAATCGTATTAAGCTTACGTTGAAAAAGGATTCCAATTATTTTACTGGAGCTCGAAATATAACAATTAAAGGTTTAAGAGCGGCGAACTCTATGGAATCATTCGATGAGGTGCGTGCAGTAATCAATCTTAAAGAAAATATTGCACCAAAGATACAAACTATTAATGTTAACAATTCACAAACATTAGAGCTTACTTTCAGTGAACCAGTTATAAATGGAAGTCCTATGGATTTTGATATTCTTGTAAATGGTAATTCAATAGCAGCTACAACTACTTATACACAAGATAATAGAGTCCTAATTACAATACCTCAAAGTGGGTTTGAATACGGTAGAAATGTGACAATTCTAGCTTCATCTAGAAATACGCTTACAGATTATAGTGGGAATAAGTTGGATTTCACTTCGCAGTCAATTATAGTGCAAAGATAATTTGTTTTTCCCAGCAACTCTACCTAAAGTTGAATACTAAAATGCAGTAGATATCAATTTTATCTACTGCATTTTTTTATGAAAAACTTGTGATATTTATTAATGTGAGATAAACGGAGATTTATGTATAAACTGAGGATCGTCTAGATGTTTAATAATAAAGGTGGCTATATCCTGATTTGTAATTTTTATGCCAGGCATATCTGTTTGGCCTACTTTTATAGACTTAGATGTTAAACTATTTTTTTACAAAGGGTAATCTAAAAAGTGTCCATTTAATATTTTTATTGTTAGATAAAATTTTCCACTCCAATTTTTTTATCTTCCATCATCTTAGGAAAGAGAACTTCAAATAACTTCGCGCCAACACGATTCAACAGGCTTTTCTTGTCTCCATCAATTGTTAAAGAACCACCCGATACACCTATATAGCGGTTAATGTTCAAATCTTGCATCACATCAAGAATAGTTGTAGTGACCTTGCTATAGATTGGATCATCTTTTGCTGGCTGCCCAAATGTATTTATGACAATATTACAGTCTTTGAATAGCTCTCGAATAGTATTTATATCCTGTATCTGACCTTTCACAATGTCCATCTTTTCATTTTTATACGATAATTTTTCAGGGTTTCTCGCAAGCATCCGAACGTAATATCCTTGCTGTATAGCATGCTTTGCTAAATGTTTTCCCACCCTCCCTGTTCCTCCAATAATCGCTATTTTATAGGAGCTATCCATTCTATCGCCTCCAATAAGTATAATAGTATGTTTACGTTTTAGACTTACATTGGTTTCAAATACCTTCCAATGGATATTTTAAAAATATCTATTGACCTTAACGCTACGTAAAGGTTTACAGTAACATTAAAGGGAGGTGAGAAAATGGAATATACAATTCAAGAGCTTGCGCAAATGTCAGGCGTGAGTACTAGAACGCTTCGTTATTATGATGAAATTGGATTATTGAAACCAGGGCGAACCAATGATGCAGGCTATCGATTTTATGGGCAGTTTGAGGTTGATATGCTACAGCAGATTTTATTTTATAGAGCTTTAGATATGAAATTGGCTACAATCCAACAAATTATTCAAGCATCTGATTTTCAGCCAAAAGAGGCACTTGAAACGCATCGTGCTGCTTTACTTAAGCGGAAGGAGCAGCTTGAACAAATATTACAAACAGTGGAGAGAACTATACAATCAATTGAGGAGGAAAGACCAATGACAAATGAGGAGAAATTTATTGGATTTAAAGAAAAGTTAATCGAAAAGAATGAAAAGCAATACGGGCAAGAAATTCGTGCAAAATATGGGGATGATCAGGTGGACGCTTCAAATGCAAAGCTAATGAATATGACAGAGGAGCAGTATCAGGCAATGCAGCAACTAGAACAGCAGCTATTTGAACGTTTAAAAGAAGCGATGGAAATCGGAGATACAAATAATGATGTGGCAATGGAGGTAGCAGAGCTTCATAAGCGGTGGTTATGCTTTTCTTGGTCACAATATTCCAAAGAGGCTCATGCGGGAATTGCTCAAATGTATACGGCGGATGAACGCTTTACAGCCTATTATGATGAACGCATTACCGAAGGAGCCGCACAATTTTTACATGATGCCATTATTCATTATACAAAAAAATAAGTTGAAGCCTCTTCATACTTGTATGTTTTAGAAATAGTAATTTAGGAAAAAATGAGGGTATGAGGAGGAGATTCTTTTGAACCCACAAGTAATGGGAAAATTAAAAAAAGCAATTAGAGCAGGAATTACAGGAGATAGAAAAGCGGCTTGATGAATCGGAGCGACCACAGGCGACAGAGCTCTCTAATTATGATAATCATCCAGCTGACAATGCGAGTGATTTAACGGATCAGCTAACGGAAATGGCAATTGATGAGCATCGGGGTGACGAAGCAGAGGAAATAAAGCGGGCACTTCAAGCGATGGAGGAAGGAACATATGGTAAATGCGCTGTATGTGGAGAAGAGATTCCTATTGATCGCTTAGAGGCAATGCCAAAAGCATTAACATGTGTTGAACATGCGGAACAAAAAGCTGACGATTTAAGACCAGTAGAAGAAGACGTGTTATCTGCTAATTCAAAATCGGATGATTTCCTAGAGCTTGAGGAATTTGGCTCTTCTGATACACCTCAAGATAAAAGTTTGTAAGTATTTCAACCCTAAAGCAGTATAATAGCTGTATGGGGTGATAATATGGATATAATTGATTTACATTGTGATGCATTATGGAAATTAACTACGTTAGAAAATGTAAAATTTGAAGATGATGTACAGTTGGCTACAAATCGGGGAAGATTACAATTAGGGCAAGTAAAGGCACAGGTTTTTGCTATTTTTATTAATCCTAAAGTTCCTCAAAGCGAGCAGTTTTTAGAAGTGGTGCGTCAAATTGAAGCCTTTCATACGCATGTATTGCAAACGGAGGGCATGGTGCATATTACGGATTGGTCACAATTGGACACTTTAGCTCCACATGAAATTGGCGCTATTCTAAGCTTAGAGGGCTGTAGTCCAATTGGCGAGGACTTAACAAAACTTTCTCTAGTATTAGATGCAGGCGTAAAGCTTGTTGGCCTAACATGGAATGAAGAAAATGCAGTAGCACACGGTGCTGAACAGGATGCAAGCCTTGGATTAAAACCATTTGGTAAAGAGGTTATAAACTTGCTAAATGAGCGAGATATTATTATCGATGTCTCTCATTTAAATGAACAAAGCTTTTGGGATGTGCTGCCATTAGCGAAGCATATCATCGCTAGTCATAGTAATGCACGTGCCCTTTGTGACCATCCACGAAATTTAACGGATGCACAAGTAAAGGCATTAGTAGAGCATGGCGGACATATTCATTTAGTCTACTTTCCTTCATTTATCGGTGAAAATGCTACAATGGATGATTTAGTAGCGCATGTCAAACATCTAGCCAATATAGTAGGAATAGACCATCTTGGACTAGGTTCTGACTTTGATGGGATAGATGCCACGATAAATGGATTAGCTCATGCTGGAGAGGCACAAAATTTACTAGAGGCTTTAGGTGAATATTTTTCTATCGAGGAAGTTCGTGGAATTGCAAGTCAGAATTTTCGACGCTATGTAAAAAAATGCAGCAACCCTTTAAGGTGCTGCATTTTCTTTTTTCAGAAGTTAATGTTAATAAAAGAAATAATGAATTAATAAACCGATTCCTAAGAGGAAGCCGAAGAATGTATTAGTTTGGGCTGTAAATTTCATGGCAGGCATTACTTCCTTTGCTTCTTTTTTATCGCGGAAAATTTGAATCGCACGAAGAGGCTTTGGTACACATAAGAAAATAATTAAAGCCCAAAACGTAATACCGTCAATGGCTACAAGAGCGATTACCCATAGAAATGAGATAATAAAAAAGCCAGATAGTACAGAAATTGCCCGATCTCGGCCTACTAAAATAGCAAGTGTTTTTCTACCTCCCTCTGTATCTCCTACTATATCACGGATATTGTTGGATAGCATGATAGCACTAACTAAGATCATACTCGGTACAGATAGCAAAACAGCATCAAATGTCACTGTAAGCGTTTGAATATAAAAGGCGATTAAAACAATTCCCATTCCCATTACGGCACCTGATACAATTTCTCCAAAAGGTGAATAGGCAATAGGATATGGTCCTCCCGTATATAAAAATCCAATAAGCATACAAACGAGGCCAACAGCAGCTAGCCACCAAGAGGTAGAGGCACATATGTAAATGCCAAGTAGCATTGCGATTGCATAAAAGCTTAATGCGATGGTCATGATTGTTTTTGGCTGAACTCCATGACGAACAATGGTTCCACCAATACCAACGGAATGCTCATTATCTAATCCTAGCTTGTAATCATAATATTCATTGAACATATTTGTTGCTGCTTGTATAAGCATACTTGCAATGAGCATAGCAAAAAATAGTCCAAAATCAATTGTTTGTTTTTCAATCGCTAGTGCAATTGCTGTTCCTAAAAATACTGGAACGAATGAAGCGGTTAAAGTATGTGGACGTGTTAAATGCCACCAAACTTTAAAACCCCTATCAGCTTCAATGACTTTGGTCATAAGGTCTTTCTCTCCTTCAAATGTTGTCGACTCTTCTTATTTTAAACGAAGAATGAGAAAATGGGTAGGTTCACAGCTTATTACATACTGTTTACTGAAAAAAAAGTGATACAATAGAACATGCATTTATGAGCTGGAGATAATTTATGTATTTTATAGCAATCGTACGAAAAAAAAGAATCGTCTTACATAGTACGACGAATTTTTAAACGAATCAAGTAAAGGCTGGTAGACGTCATGAATGTTTTTGTGTGCAAAAAAAAGAGGGTTAGAAAAAAATGATGGACTTTGACCCACATTGCAAAACCAAGCACAATCAAACATTACACACATTGTCTCTGAAAAGATAGAGAAACAGTTACAATGCCAAACATGATTGTTGATGTACATTGCAACAACGGAGGTAATTTTCATGCAACAGAAGTGGTACCAAGCCACAGAAGTAGAAGTGGACTCTTTGGGCCAAAGCCTTCATTTTTATATGGAAACAATTGAAGTTAGTCGCTTATCTGCACTAGCATTTTTTGCAGCAGGCGAGGGTAATTATAAAGGTGAACGATTTTATTGGCAAAATAGAGAAAAAAACAATGACATTAGTAGGGCTAGGACATGCCTATACGATTCAGAATAACGCCAAAAATGATCGCTATGATGCTGTAGAAGCAGAATGGAAAAAAATTAACAAGTAACTGTATGAAGGGGCAGGGCGAGCTACAGCCAATTTTGTTTGGTGGCTTTACATTTGATCCGCAAAATAATGTAGATGGAGAATGGACCAACTTTCCAGAGGCTTATTTTGCACTTGCCACATATCAGCTTGTTATTCGAGATGACAAAGCCTATGTCAGCATTCATCTCATTACAAAGAAAGAGCAGGCAGAGGATCAATTTGAAGCGTTACGTAAAGAGAGAGATTACCTAATTCATGCTGCTCAGGTAAAAGAAGTGAAAACGTATTCAAAGCCTGAAATCACAAGTTATTACGAACCTTATAAGGATCCGTATCTTGCATCCATTGACCAAGTGACAGCACTGATTAAACAAAAAAAAGGCAGATAAAGTGGTGATCGCACGTTCCCTTGCATTGCAATTCAAAGAGCAAGTTTCTTCACCTCAAGTACTGTCACAGATTATTCATGAACAACCTGAGAGTTATTTATTTGGTTTAGAGCGTCAGGATTTATTGTTTTTTTGGTGCGTCACCTGAACGACTTGTAAAGGTAGAAAATGGACGTGCCTTTTCATCTTGTATTGCTGGCTCCATCAAAAGGGGAAAGACAGCAGAAGAAGATGAAGCTTATGGTCAAAGCCTATTAAATGACCCGAAAAATGGGGGCGAGCATCAATATGTGGTAGACATGATTGCGGACACATTCCGTAGAAATTGTGTTGATATGAGGATACCTGATAACCCTCGCCTCTTAAAAATAAGGGATATACAACATCTATACACACCCGTTGAAGGCAGTTAAATAGTGAGGCTACGATTTTACAGCTGACAAAATCCTTACATCCTACCCCTGCTCTAGGCGGTGTTCCCAGAACGGAGGCGATGGCAGCGATACGTAAGTATGAGCCTATGAATCGAGGCCTTTATGCTGGACCGATTGGTTGGGTAGATGCGGAAGGCAACGGGGAATTTGCAGTAGCCATACGTTCGGCTGCTTTACTGAAAGATAAAGCTTACTTATACGCTGGTGGCGGAATAGTTGCTGATTCAGAGCCACAATCTGAATATGAGGAAACATTAGTGAAATTCCGCCCAATGCTACGTGCGTTAGGAGGACATTTAAATGAATGAAAGGGAGATTTTAACAGAATACGTTTATCAAATGGTGGCAGCTCTTGTACAAGCTGGTGTAGAGAATGTTGTAGTTAGTCCAGGTTCTCGCTCAACACCCTTGGCTTATGCCTTTGCTTCAACGAAACAGCTTCATATGTATCGCCAGGTAGATGAACGATCTGCTGCCTTTTTCGCATTGGGAATTGCAAAGGCTACAGTAAAGCCTGTAGTACTATTATGTACATCTGGAACAGCTGCGGCAAACTATTTTCCGGCCATTGTGGAAGCGAGTTATGCCCGTGTACCACTAATTGTTATTACGGCAGATCGTCCACATGAATTACGAGAGGTCGGGGCACCACAAGCGATAAATCAGCCAAATTTATACGGTTCACATGTCAAATGGAGTGTAGATTTCCCATTAGCGGATAATGCTGCACCAACATTACCGTTTATCGAGCGCCATATCGCACGAGCAGTAGCCATTGCTACAAGTGCACCATTTGGACCAGTGCATATTAATGTCCCATTCCGGGAGCCGTTATTAATTGATTTTCGAGATGAGTTACCAGAAACAGCATTTAAACAAAGTAGGATGGCTCAGTTAATGCCTTCAAAGATAGCTCAGCAGGAATTATCCTCGATTTTACGAGCATCCGAACGAGGCTTTGTTATTATTGGGGAGCTGCCACTCGGCACGGATTTAACAATTATGTGGGATTTTGTTCGCCAGTTAAAATGGCCAGTTATCGTCGAGAGTCTATCAAATATGCGTACTTCAGTACCAGAGGATTGTTTACCTTATATTATTACAACTTATGATGCTATTATGAAGAGCGATGAGTTTAAAGCGTTGGTTAAACCTGATACAGTGCTTCGCTTCGGTGCACAGCCTGTTTCTAAATTTATCATGCAGTTTATTACAAATTCCCAGCCAACCGCTTATATTGTAGTTGATGAAGATCCGATGTTCCGGGACGCTTCTGGTGTATCTACTCATTTTATTCATGCGGAGTTAGGAGAATGGCTGACGAATTTAGACATCTCTGATACAGCACTAGATGCACAATATTTAGCTGAATGGCAGGATGCTAATGATATAGCGCTTGAATATATTGAGCACTATTCTGAAGCTGCTGTAGATGAGGGAGCAATGGTAAGCCGATTATTAAGGTTTATTCCAAATGGTAGTGATATTTTTGTGAGCAGTAGTATGCCTGTGCGTGATATTGATACGTTTTTAATGGCAACACCAAAAGATATTCGTATCATTGCAAATCGAGGAACAAATGGTATTGATGGTGTCGTGTCAACGGCAATGGGATTTAGTCAGGGGAATAACCGTGAAACCTACTTACTTATTGGTGATTTAGCCTTTTTACATGATATCAATGGTCTTATCGCATCAAGGTACCAAGAGTGTAATCTAACCATTATCGTGATGAACAATGATGGTGGCGGTATTTTCTCTTATTTACCACAATCCACTGTAGAAGCACATTATGAAGATTTATTTGGTACACCAACTGCCCTTGAATTCAATGATATTGCTCAGATGTATGAGATGGACTATATCCGTGTAGAAGATATTTCGGAGCTTTCTGAGAAGTTTACAACAGTAAAAACACGTTCATTGCGTTTGCTTGAAATTTTCACAGATAGAGAAGAAAATGTTTATGCACATCGGGCACTTTGGAATCGCATTAATGCGGGGTTAAAAGCATGGCAAAGCTAATGATTCGAGGACTTGAAACATATGTTGAAATCTGGAACGAGAGAGCACAGCAAACGCTTGTCGCCCTACATGGTTTTACAGGTAGTACGGCTACATGGCGAAATTTGGCGAAAGCTCTGCCACATATACGAGTGATAGCGATCGATTGTATTGGACATGGTCAAACAGCAGTACCAGAGGAAATCAGTCGTTTCTCCATGGATGAGCAAATTCAAGATTTAGAGGAAGTAATTAGCCAGCTACGGCTAGAGCAATTTACACTGTTAGGCTACTCAATGGGAGGGAGGATCGCATTATCTTATGCAATCGCCTACCCTGAGCGAATCAAAAGGCTTATCTTAGAAAGTGCTTCTCCAGGCTTACGAACTTCACAAGAGCGTTCTGAACGCTGTGTGAGAGATAACGAACTAGCTGAAAAAAATAATTTACAATGGATTACAATCATTCGTCAATGCATGGGAGAACATCCCTTTGTTTGAATCCCAAAAATCTTTACCAGAAAATGTGAGACAAATGATTAGGACAGAACGCCTTTCTCAGAAGGTGGAGGGCTTGACTGGAAGCTTACGTGGAATAGGAACGGGTAATCAGCCATCAAATTGGATGTCATTAGCACAGCTTGAATTTCCTGTCCTTTTAATAACGGGGACTCTAGATGAGAAGTTTTGTAAAATTGCACAAGAAATGAAAGCGTTATTAAAAAATGTTAAGCATATGACAGTAAATAACGCTGGACATGCAATTCATGTGGAAAATCCCGCTGAGTTTGCTACAATAATAGAGGAGTATTTAACGTAATCAATTTACGTTAGTGCCTTGATAATAAACGAGGATTATATTGATTAGGAGGCAATTCAATGACACGTCAATGGACTACTTTACATACTTATGAAGACATTAAGTATGAATTTTATAACGGTATCGCAAAAGTTACGATTAACCGTCCAGAAGTACGCAATGCATTCCGACCAAAAACGGTAATGGAAATGATTGATGCTTTTTCACGTGCACGCGATGACAAAAATGTTGGAGTGATCATTTTAACTGGTGAAGGTGAACATGCTTTCTGCTCAGGTGGAGATCAAAAAGTTCGCGGTCATGGCGGCTATGTTGGAGAAGATGAAATCCCACGTCTAAACGTTCTTGACTTACAACGTTTAATCCGTGTAATTCCAAAACCTGTTGTGGCAATGGTTGCAGGTTATGCAATCGGTGGAGGGCATGTATTACATGTTGTCTGTGACTTAACAATTGCTGCTGACAATGCACGTTTTGGACAAACTGGACCAAAAGTTGGTTCCTTTGATGCTGGTTATGGCTCAGGCTATCTTGCACGTATTATTGGTCATAAAAAGGCACGTGAAATTTGGTATTTATGTCGTCAATATGATGCACAGCAAGCACTTGATATGGGATTAGTAAACACTGTTGTTCCTTATGAGCAATTAGAGGACGAAACTGTACAATGGTGTGAAGAAATGCTACAAATGTCACCGACTGCTCTTCGCTTCCTAAAAGCAGCTATGAATGCAGATACAGACGGTTTAGCAGGTCTTCAACAAATGGCTGGCGATGCTACGCTTCTTTATTACACAACAGATGAAGCAAAAGAAGGTCGTGACGCATTTAAAGAGAAGCGCCAACCTGACTTCGGTCAATTCCCAAGATTCCCTTGATTAAATGAAGGATTGAACAGCTCGTATCTCATTAAAGATACGAGCTTTTTCTTTGTAGAATGGATGGATTGATGGATAGAATGGACAAAGTGGTTGTTTGGTCGCTCAAATTGAGGGATTGGCGACCAAATTTGACGGATAGAATGAAAGAACCCGTTCAAATAGACGGATGATGCTAGAAAGCGGTAAGATAAAGAGTGATAGGAGGGACAACAAGATGTATCCAAATTGGATTTTACAGCGAGCGTATTTAACACCATTGCGAAACGCTTTAACATATAAAGAACAAACATGGACATTTCAACAATTAAATGAATTATCAATTCAGCGTGCCAGACAACTTACAGCCCTTGGTATCAAGCAAGGAGACCGTATTGCGATAATGGGACCAAGCAAGCCGGAACTTGTCATTATGATCTATGCATGTATGCATTTACAGTGTGAAATGGTCATGTTAAATCGTAGGCTATCTCAGGCTGAAATAGCCTATCAGCTAGAGGATTCCGAGGCAGTGGTTATTTTAATTGCAGACGAAGATATTGAAAAACTACCTTCACATGCATCTCCCCTTTTATTTTCTGCTATCGAAAAAGGGACTGAAGCCTCTATCGTGATTTCAAAAGAATGGTCCTTACATCAAACAACATCTATTATGTATACATCGGGTACAACAGGCTTTCCAAAGGGGGTTCGTCAAACGGTTGGCAATCATCAAGCAAGTGCAACATCTTCTGTCCTTAATATAGGTTTGCAAGCTGATGATACTTGGCTATGTGCGGTGCCTTATTCCATATTAGTGGTTTTTCTATTTTAGTGCGCTCACTTTTGTATGGCAATAAAGTTCATTTATATGATTATTTTGATGTTGAGGCTATTTCACAAAATATTATCGATGGCGATGTCACACATATGTCAGTGGTCGCTGTAACCTTAGAAAGAATTCTACATACACTTGAGCAGCGAAGTGCGCAAGCCTCATCACGATTTAAACTGATGCTAGCAGGAGGTGGACCTGTACCAGTTGATTATTTAAAGAGAGCCAAAGCATTACATTTGGCAGTAGCTCAAACGTATGGCATGACAGAAACCTCGTCACAGACAGCAACCTTAGCAAGCGAGGATGCGATGTCTAAAATAGGTTCAGCTGGAAAGCCTTTATTTTTTTAATCAAATTCGAATTGCTGAGCCGAATTTAAGTGGTGAAGGCGAAATTTGCATACGTGGTCCACATGTTACCCCAGGCTATATTGGCCGTTTTGCACAAAAAAAGTGCAACTGTTGATGGCTGGCTATATACAGGAGATATTGGTTATTTGGATGATGAGGGGTATTTATTTGTCATTGATCGTCGAGCAGATTTAATTATCTCTGGTGGTGAAAATATTTATCCTGCTGAAATTGAAAACGTACTTCTTACACATCCTGCGGTGAAGGAAGCGGGCGTCTGTGGCATTGATGATGAGAAGTGGGGACAGGTTCCAATTGCCTTTGTTGTTTTAAAAGAGCAAATACAGATCGATCAATTATTAGCATTTTGTCAAAAATTCCTTGCTAGATATAAAATACCCAAAAAAAATTATTATTACAGATAAACTTCCTCGTAATGGTGCGAATAAGCTACTACGCAGAAAGTTAAAGCAATAACCTAAAAAGAAGCCTTCCACTTGAACTGAAAAAGTCGATTTGCCACAAAAAAATGTGCTGCAAATCGACTTTTTTTAAGTTTCAGAGCTTTAGTGCCCCCCATTTGTGTGGGCCTCTTTTATTTGTAGTAAAAATCCATTTTATTTACATGCTTTAAGAATTAAATTAATTATTTATTAACATAATAAGGAATGTTAGGCATAAACTATTTAGTAAAGGAGAATGGCTCATATGAGAAAATATATATATAATGCTGTCATTATAGTATTTGTTCTACAAATGAGTCATGTGCAAGTATTCGCAAACTATGAACATAAAAAAATGGCAACAGCTAATTCAATAGAAACACTACAAAATCTCATTCAATACGAAGTCATGCAGTTATCTACTAATTTTGATATTCGATATAGTGGTGACATATCAAACATTAAAGATGAACTATCTGATCTTATCAAACAAGCAATCAAAGATCCGTATATATATGCCAATATTTCTAGTTTTAAATGGAAGTATGATGGCTATGCCAATAATATTGTCATTAGCTTTGAGTTTACGTATCATATTACACCCGCAGAAGAAGCATTTGTTGAACAGACTTTAAAAAATATTATTGCGCCTATGTATGGATTAACTGAATTGCAGAAGTTACAGGCTGCACATGATTTTATTGTTTTATCTGCCGAGTATTCAAAGGAAACAATCGGAAGTCAATATTCTCCCTATACATTATTAACGGAAAATAAGGGAGTTTGTCAGGCGTATGCACTTGTACTTTATCGGATGTTAGAGATGTTAGACTTTGAGGTGCAATACGTACCAGGTAACGTTGGGGAACAGCTACATGCCTGGGTTTTAGTGAAGCTCGAAAATGACTGGTATCATATCGATGTGACATGGGATGACCCATTGCCCGATCGTAAAGGCGAGGTGCGTTACCAATATTTTTTTAGTTTCTGATCGCCAACTAGCACAGGATCACTCGTGGGATTATGCTAGTTTTCCAGCAGCTAAAAGTGAAGCTTATGTTGATTTACAACGCACCAGTAAGGTGGAGGAACTACCAAGACAAATACTAAATAATGATTTCTCTCTTAATAAGGGGAAAATTGTAATCGATAATAATCAAAATCCTTTAAAAAGCTTGCTAATAAAGCCCACAAATTTAAAAATGACCAAGGAAAATGAGGAAACAATTCAGATACTTCTTCAAGACGTAGGGCTATCCTTTCTTATTGAAGACAGTATCTTGCTGATGAAGAATTGGCAAAAGAAAACCTATGAAGCTGTTAGCACAACAGAGAGCTGGCTAACAAGTATTGATAGAATTGAAAAACGAATGCCACAAGAAAAATACGTCATACTAAAGGAGGTGTCCCATAAGATTTTAGGGGCACCTCCTTCCTCATTTATTTTTCTGTACTTAGAGCTGTTTTTAATGTTTGTATATTTTTATTCATCAGTGTAAAGTAAGTTTCTTTATTTTTAACATCATCTGCTGTTAAAACACTTAGATTATGCAAGACAAGGGATTTTGCACCCACTTCTTTTTGGATAACCTCTGCTAATTTAGAGGAAACGTTTTGTTCAAATAAAATGTAATGAATGTGTTGATCATTTGCTTTCTCGACAATCGCTGTAAGCTCTTTTTGAGATGGTTCATTTTGTGAATTCAGACCGGCGATTGGCATTTGCGTTAAGCCATATTGACCTGCAATATAGCCAAAGGCAGCGTGGGATACGAAGAAAGTCTTTTCTGGTGCCTTTTCAGCCATCGCTTTAAAGGATTGATCTAATTCCTGTAGTTCCTTCACTAATGCTTCGTAATTTGCTGTAAATGTAGCTTCTTGTTCTGGCATTTTTTTCAATTAAAGTATCTTTAATGGAAAGGGCTAAATCCTGACTGATAATAGGGGATAGCCAAACATGAGGATCTACATTTCCGTGATCATGATTGTCATGTCCATGTTCATCCTCAGAATGACTGTGCTCTTCTTCCGTTGCAGCATGATCTTCTTCATCAGCATGTGTGTGGCCAGTGCTAATCGCTAATTTTTCATCTGAAACATGATCGGCAGTGGCAATCATAGTTACGTCTTCTTTAGCAAGCGTTTTTTTTGCATTTTCAACAAAGCCTTCTAATCCTAAACCAACATAGAAAAATAGATCAGCATCTGCTAGCTTCATCATATCTTTTTGAGTTGGCTCAAATGTGTGCTCATTGGCACCAGCCGGATAGATAGAGGATACCTCAACAAAATCGCCACCAATACGTTGAGTAAAATAACTTAAAGGATAAACCGTTGTATAAATAGTCATTTTCTCTTTACTCTCTGATTGTTTGGGGGATGTTGTTGATGATTTATCCCCACAGGCCGCAGTGAATAAAGCAAGAACAGTAACTAAAAACAATAAAAGTGCTTTTTTCATATTATTATATACCTCTTTCAAATAGTAATCATTACGATTTGTTTTTTTAGAACAGTTATTATCATAACGCACATCTGAAAAAAAGTACAAGAAAAAATGACCCTCGAAAATTAATTTTTTTTCGAAGGCCATTTTTCAGGAACTGGATCAAAGCCTCCAGGATGAAATGGATGACATTTTGATATACGTGTAATTGTTAAAAAAAATCCTTTGATGGCACCATGTTTTTGAAAGGCTTCAAGTCCATAAGAGGAGCATGTGGGATAAAAGCGGCAGGATGGCGGCGTCATTGGTGAAATAAATTTTCTATAAAACTTTATGAGCCATATAAAGGGATATTTCATTGCTGCTGATCCTTTTGTTGTACTTCGGCTTGCTCAGGCTTAGCATCAATTGTTTGCGTTAAAAAGCTTCCTTTTTTTCTTTAAAAGGACAATGACTGATACGCCGAACATAAGCATCATCATGGCAATCATAATTATTATTGGTAATGGTACCCCCATAGTGTTCACTCCAAATTCATTTAATAATATTAGTATAAAAGAGTTGTATAGAAAAATATACTAATTGAATTTATCCTCATTTTGTCTAAAGCTTTGTTGCGGCTTTTCATCAATTGTATGTTTAAAGGCATATGCGCGGTTGACACTGATAATTGTAGCAGCCGTTATTATTATGACAATGATTACTGCCACAACTAAGAGCGTAATTAAACTCATGGCATTCACTCCATTTCCTATTCATCATTTTCTATTATAAGGTAGATACTCTTTTAAATTGTGAAGGAAGTTTGACATTCCAACGAATAAAACAGCACTTTTACCACCATACTGTGGTAAAAGGAGTGTTTTATAGAGATGGATCGCCAGCGAGTATATTTTTCACTAGCCGATAAAATGTATTATACAAACCCGCAAGCAGGACCGTGGAATTTTGAGCTTAATATAGATCGACAAGCATTGGATGTTTTTGAAAGAATCTTTCAGCAAATGCAACTGCTTGAAATTTCCAATGCTTGGCGTGCACAATTACCTTATTTGCAATATCACTTAGATCGTGAAAATGATGAAATAGATTTACGATTAATGAAAATTTATGCGCTTATTCATGAATATGGGGATGAGGACACGAGGCCTTTGTGGAACAGCTTCCTTACTTTAATAAACGTGTATAAAAGTAGAGGGTCACTTGAATTAGGTGACCCTCCTTTCCTTAACATATAGCTTTTAAAATAGTAAAAACAGCTTCTCTTGGTACAATAACAGGGATTGTAAGCTTGTCTTTTAGTGTATTTTTCATGGTAGTTGAGTAGCCCATGCAATCTAGGATAAGTAATTCAGCTCCATGTAATTGCAATTCTTTAGCCTTTAATAATAAATCCTGTTCATTAAAACGATAGGGGGAGCTGGCAGCGAAGGTCACATTAAATTGAGCCTTCTGCCATTTTTCTGCTACAGTTTTTTTGCTGCTCAGGCTCGGGCCCGATTAAACCAAGCGTTAAATCAGCATTCATCCCTTTGACTAAATAGGTCATCATACGATCAGGTAGCAAAAGATTCTTACCACTTAAGGAGTTAGTGAAATCACCTGTGCACATAAGTAAAATCCATGTAAATTCCTGAAGCTCAACAATCCGTTTTTGGATAAAAGGCATCAGCTTCCTTTTACTAAGTTTTACCTGATTACCTGTAGCAAGAAGAGTAACTAGAACATCTGAATCCTCTCTAGCAGGAGCTAGTGCTGCTATTTCTGAGGAAGTCAGTAAATCAAGGACACCGAATTCTGTTACATGTAAACCTGCATCTTTTAATTGTTGAATATCAGGAGCCATATCCTTGCGAGGTGCTTGTCCAATCGTTACAATTGCGATTTTTGACTTCGCCAATTTTCTTCACTCCGCTTCGTAATATTTTTTTACCATTGACATAGGTTTGTAGTACTTTTGCTTCCGTTTCAAAAATGGGATGAGACCATACGACAAAATCTGCGTCTTTGCCTACCTCTAAAGAGCCAATTCGATGATCGAGCTGTACAAGCGTAGCCGCATGAATGGTGATACTTTTTAATGCTGTTTCTTCATCCAATCCATAGCGAATAGCTTCAGATGCACAATATTTCAAATATTGAATAGGTACAAATGGATGATCAGTCATAATAGCAAATGGAATAGCATGCTCTTTAAAAATTTTTGCGATTGCCGGTGTTGAATTGCGAGTTTCATATTTTGATGGTGTAAGCATATAGGGTCCTACGGTTGCATTAAATCCACTGGCCTTTACAGCATCAACGATCATATGTCCCTCTGTACAATGTTCTAGATGTAGCTGAACATTAAATTCCTTTGCAATACGAATCGCTGTCATAATATCATCTGCTCGGTGACAGTGAAGGCGAAGGGGCATTTCTCCTCGTAGCACCTCGATGAAAGGTCGCAGCTCCAAATTATGCTTGACATGCTTCGATTTTTCTTCTTCACTTAAGCGAGTGGCACGTTGGAAACCATCACGTAGCAATTGAGCAATGGCCATACGCGTCATAGGCTTACGCTTATACTGATTACCAAAAACGTTTTTAGGATTTTCACCTAATGCACCCTTTAACCCACTGCGCTCAACAAGTATCCTTGAAGCAAGTGTTGGTCCCGCTGTTTTTAAAATGCTCCAAATACCACCGATAACATTGGCACTGCCTGGACCTGTTTGTACAGTCGTGACGCCACCTTCCAGAGCATGCTGAAACGAGAAGTGTCGAATATCCACACTATCTAAAGCATGCATTAGGGGTGTAAAGGGTTCACTATATTCATTGGCATCGTTAATATCCTCCGTAACCTCTGCCCATGTACCAACATGAGCATGAATATCGATTAAACCTGGTGTAACAAATGCACCGTGTAAATCTATTTTTTTCAGCATTGTCAGGGATTTCTTTGGCTGGTCCGGTATACACAATGCGACCATCATCTATCCATAGCTGTTCAAAAGTATCATTTTGTTCATTGACGGCTACAAATTTTGCATTATGGAAAATGATCATATTGTTATACCCTCTTCCCATGAATATTCTTTCTTTCCTTTAATAAAAGTAGCAACTACTTTTGCATCTAAATCTAATGGATGCTTATTCCAAATAACAAAGTCAGCTAATAGCCCATCTTTAATGGACCCTGTTAGATGCTCTATTCCAAGTAAAGTTGCTGCACCTGTCGTTAATGCATAGAGAGCATCCTGACGAGGCAATTTCTCTCGAACTGCTAAACATGCCTCTAATGCTAGATGAGTTGAGCTGCTTACTGGGTGGTCTGTACAAAAGACAAATGGAATTTCACGTGCAGCTAATTGTGAATATAACTTTGGTGAAAGTGCCATCATTTCATTATGCTCAATATAACGGAAGGTAGGGCCTGCAATCACCGTATTAAAGGATGCTCCCTCAAGCAATGGAATTTCAGTACCATGAATTATATGAAATTCAAAAGGGAACTCTTGTTGAAGGCGAACAATCAGCTCCATATCGACAGCTTTATGTGCTCGAACCAAAATTTTGCGAATCAGCGGCTCTTGTTCTTGAATTTGTTGGAGCGTTTCTCTCATAATTTTGGCAATGCCCATACGTGTAAGTGGTTTTTTCTGCGCAGTAAAAAAAATGTACTTTTGGCATTTTGACCGATTGAGAAAGAATAGCCAAAATCTTTTTTAATCACCATTTCATCAACTGTTGAAGGTGTATGGTGTATGATAGCCGTTTTTGCACCAACCAAGCTTTTAGGAGAGGGGACAATATGCGAGGCAGTTATACCATGTGAAAGGGCATTTTTAAACGCTGTATCAAAGGGATAGATGCCATCAATAACTGAATATTGTAGATGTGATTCAAACTCAAAGCTATCATCACCCTCCCAGCGTATGCCAATTTCAGCTAATCCGATTTGTGAGCAGCTATCAATAAAACCTGGTGTAATGTAATAGCCGTGAAGATTGATTTCCGTTTCAGCTGTATTTAATTGTGTGAAATATTGTCCATGTACTTCAAAATCAGTATTTTCAAAACTACGAGTCTCAGAATTGAAAACAAGACCATTCATATAACGAGTCATCGTTTGCGCTCCCTTTCCTGTGAATAGAAAAGCGGAGACTAATCATCTCCACTTTTCATGTTAAATTATTTTGAAATTGAAACGTTCGTCCCGTTAGGGTGTACAATTTGTACGGAGTTATCTGCAGAAACCTCAAAGCCTTTTACTTTTTTTATTCACGCCAGCTACCGTTTGTGTAGCCTCTAATTCAATACGAGGAACATCAGCTAAAATTAATTTTAAAGCTTCTTGATATAATTTTGCACGTTCTTCTTGGACAACTGTTTCCGATACCGCACGTTCTAATAATTTATCCACCTCTGGATTGCTATAGCCCTTCCCATTACCTAAAGCACCAATTTGATTTGTGTGGAATAATTGGTATAGGAAGAAGTATGGATCTGGATACCATGTCCAGCCACCAATATTCATGGATGCTTTTCCTTTAGCAACTGTATCACTGTAAGTTCCCCACTCAAGAACCTTGATATCTACATCAATGTTTAAGTTTTTCTTTAATTGGCTTTGGAAAATAGTTGCGTAAGGAACACGTGCCTCAGATACAAAAATTTCTGTTTTAAAGCCATCTGGATATCCAGCTTCAGCTAATAACTTTTTAGCTTCCTCAGGATTATATTTTGGTACTAAGTCAATTAAAGCTTTATCATAGCCCCATGATCCTGGAGGCAGAGGTAAATAAGAAACATCGCCACCACCCCATTGGTTAACACCAGTGATAATTTCCTCTACATTTGTTGCCATATAGATAGCTTCACGTACACGCTTATCTGCCGTTGGACCTACCTTGTTATTAAGATCAAGATAAACAATCGATAAGCCAGGATTTGTTAAAAGCTCAAAATTGCTATCTTGGTTAATAATTTCACGATTTTGGCCTTTTACATCCATTGCGATATCGATATCTCCTGAACGTAATGCATTTGTCATCATGTTTTGATCAGAAATAAATTTCATTGTTACATTATCAAGATGAGGTTTTTCACCCCAGTAACCTTCATTGCGGACTAGCTTTACTTCTTGGTCTTTTTTTCCATTCAGTTAATTTGAATGGACCTGTTCCGATGAAATGCTCAGAGAAACTGTCTCCCCAGCCCTCAACCTCTTCTTTTGGGATAATGATGTTACCTGCATCTGTTAACATAGCAAGTAATGCGGCATTTGGAGATGCTAAATGAATCTCAACCTCATAATCAGAAATTACTTTTACCTCTGTTACGCCACTTAGACGATTCATTGCAGATTCTTTTGCTGAGCGCTCTAACGAATATTTTACGTCCTCCGCAGTCATATCACGACCGTCTTGATATTTCCCTTTTTGGAACTTTACTCCCTCACGTAACTTGAATGTATACACTAACATATCGTCTGATACTTTCCATTCCGTAGCTAAGGAAGGAATGATATCTGATAAATCCTTGTTATAAACAACTAAAGTATCACCCATTTGACGCATTACCTGTGATTCGTAAACCCCAGTGTATTTAATGGGATCAAAAGTTTTTGAATTTGCTGAAAGACCGATATTTAATGTTCCACCTGATGTAGCTTCGCCTTCTTTTTCTTCTGATGTATTCTTCTTATCAGAGTTACCACCACAGGCTGCTAAAATCCCAATCATTAAAGTTAAAAACAGTAATAGTACAGATTTTTTTTACGTTTATTTTCTTCATACATGCTAGCCTCCTTATATTTTGTTTCACAATATGAACCGATGATTCAAAAATGGTAGGTTCGAAATAAAAGTAGCACATTTGTAAATAGAAAGTAAATAAAAAAATTATAAAGATTCAGAAAAAAAATATATTTACAAATAATTATCACTGGGTGTAGTATTTAGTTATTCACAATATGAACCACTGATTCTAATAATGAAAAGGAGGTCTTGGAAAATGGGCTCATTTATTTTAAAAAGGTTAATAAACCTTATCCCGACACTGCTAGTAGTTGGAATCATCGTATTTATTATTACAAGAATGATTCCAGGTGATCCGGCATCTGTTATGTTAGGTCCTCAAGCAAGTGTGGAAGATGTAGAGAATTTAAGGGAAGAGTTAGGGTTAAATAAATCGATCCCATCACAATTTATTTCCTATGTAGCGGACCTAGCGCAACTTAATCTGGGTTATTCATATTCTTATAGTGAATCTGTCATTGGGCTCATTATAGAAAGATTTCCGAATACAGTGATATTAGCTCTGGCAGCCCTTCTAATTGCAGTAGTCATTGGGATTCCCGCAGGAATATTAGCAGCAAGAAAGCAAAATACAATAATAGATTATGTAGTCATGCTTATATCCTTAGTGGGTGTCTCTATGCCAATTTTTTTGGCTAGGAATTATGCTAGTGTTATTCTTTAGCGTCAATCTGGGGTGGCTACCTGCAACGGGGATGGGAAATTTAGATGATGGACTTTGGCCATATATCAAACATTTACTGTTACCAGCATTTGCATTAGCTACTATACCGATGGCAACATTTGCTCGTATTACACGTTCGAGTATGCTGGAAGTTATTTCACAGGATTATATTAAAACTGCACGTTCTAAAGGTATTAAGGAATATTTAGTTATCGGTAAACATGCATTTAAAAATGCATTAACGCCTATTTTAACTGTACTAGGTATGCAAATCTCAAATTTACTAGGCGGTGCTGTATTAACTGAAACGATTTTTAGTTGGCCGGGTATGGGGCGACTTATTGTAGATGCGATAGATAAGCGTGACTTTGTCGTTGTACAGGGGACAGTTATTTTTATTGCCTTCATCTTTGTCCTTATTAACTTAATCGTGGATGTTTTATATAAAGTCGTAAATCCGAAAGTAAATCTTGAATCGGATGGAGGGAAAAAGTAACGATGGCACAAGTAATTGTAAATGACAACAAAAAGCAAAATACATTATTACGAAAATTGTTAAAAAATAAATTAGCAACAATTGGCTTAATTATTGTAACACTGATGACCATTGTAGCCATTTTTGCTCCGCTTATTGCGACCCATCCACCAAATGAAATGACTGTTGGTAAATCATTTTTACCAATGAATACAGATGGACATTTACTTGGTACAGATAACTATGGTCGAGATTTGTTTAGTCGTTTAGTGTATGGTACGCGGATTTCAATGGTTGTTGGTGTTGCCGCTGTACTCTTTGGGGCAGTATTTGGGACATTACTTGGATTAGTTGCAGGCTATTTTGGTGGACGTTTAGATTCTATCATTATGCGTACAATGGATGGTCTGTTTGCTTTTCCATTTATTTTATTAGCAATTACATTAATGACAGTGCTAGGTCAAGGATTAGTAAACGTTATCGTAGCCATTGGTATTGCCAATATACCGGGGTTTGCGCGATTGGTGCGTGGACAAGTGTTAAGCGTAAAAGAGGAGGAGTTTATTGAAGTAACTCATTCATTAGGTGCTACACATACACGTATTATTTTTAGTCATATTTTACCAAACTGTCTTGCGCCGTTAATTGTCTACGGCACAATGAGTACGGCTGGGGCCATTATTTCTGAGGCAGCGCTTAGCTTTTTAGGATTAGGTATACAACCACCTACTGCTTCATGGGGCAGTATTCTGAAGGATGGTAAAGATTTTCTAGTGTTGAATCCTCAAATGGCAACATTCTCTGGAATCTGTATTTTATTAACAGTGCTAGGTATTAATCTATTAGGTGATGGATTACGTGACGCATTAGATCCAAAAATGAAAGTTTGATAGGGAAGGGGGTGGCATCATGACTGAACGTTTACTAGATGTTGAAAATTTAACGGTTGAATTTAAAAGTGGCGGCTCAACGATGAAAGCTGTAAATGGCGTAGATTTACAATTGAATAAAAAAAGAAACACTTGGAATTGTAGGGGAATCAGGGTCGGGAAAAAGTGTTACAGCTACAGCGTTAATGCGTTTAATCCCCTCTCCACCAGGAAAAATTACAAATGGAAAAATTCACTTTAATGGGCGCGAGTTACTAGGAATTTCAGAAAAGGAAATGCGCAATGTGCGAGGCAATGAAATGTCGATGATTTTCCAGGACCCCATTACAAGCTTGAACCCAGTTCTTACAGTTGGCAATCAAATTATCGAGGTTATTCGTGCGCATGAAAGCTTATCCAAAAAAAGAAGCCAATGAAAAAGCCGTTGATATGTTAAAAATGGTAGGGATTCCAGAGCCTGAAAAACGCCTAAAAATGTATCCTCATGAATTTTCAGGTGGTATGAGACAACGAGTTATGATTGCCATTGCACTAGCATGCAATCCTAAGCTGCTAATTGCAGATGAACCAACAACGGCACTAGATGTAACTGTGCAGGCACAGATTCTCGATTTAATGAAGAAGCTACAGCAGGAGCATGATACAGCTATTATTATGATTACACATGATTTAGGCGTTGTATGGGAACTTTGTGACAAGGTAAATGTGATGTATGCGGGACGTACAGTAGAATCTACTACAACTAGGCAATTATATGAGCAATCTTTGCACCCTTATACATGGGGATTACTAGAATCACAAATTACGATGGGCACACAGGAACAAAACAGGCTACCAGCGATTCCAGGTAGTCCACCTGATTTAACGATGCCGCACAGTGGCTGTCATTTTTCTTCTCGCTGTCCAATGGCAACAGATATGTGTCGCAGTAAAGTACCAGAATTAGTAGAGGTACGAGAAAATCATTTTGTGGCCTGCCATCTGCAATCGAAAGAGCAAATTGTAGAACGTAAGGAGGGAATTTTTAATGCAGCAGAATAGAGAGTTGGTCCTGAAAGTAAGCAATTTGAAAAAGCATTTCCCTATTAAAAGTTCTATTCCTTTTAAAAAGACAACACAATTTGTAAAAGCAGTAGATGGTGTGAGCTTTGAATTATATAAAGGGGAAACATTAGGCATTGTTGGAGAATCTGGCTGTGGTAAATCAACGGTCGCACGTCTTATTAATCAATTAATTACCCCAACAGAAGGAATAGTTGAGTTTAATGGAACAAATTTAGCAAATTTAAATACAAAGGATATTCGTTCGGCACGAAAATCCATACAAATGGTATTTCAGAATCCATATGCCTCATTGGATCCTAGAAAAACGATTGAATATTTAATTGCTGAGCCACTTGCCATTCACCGTATTGGAGATGATGCCTCACGCAAAAAAACGTGTCATTGAATTGCTGGAGACAGTTGGTTTAAGTGCCTATCATGCTAAGCGCTATCCACATGAATTTTCAGGTGGACAAAGGCAGCGCATTAATATTGCTCGTGCACTTGCATTAAATCCAGATATAGTTGTTTGTGATGAGCCAGTTTCAGCATTGGATGTATCTGTACAAGCACAGGTTATTAATTTATTGAAAGATTTACAGAAGGAATTTGGGCTAACCTACATTTTCATTTCACATGATTTAAATGTTGTCAATTATATGTGTGATCGGATTGCCGTTATGTACTTAGGGAAAATAGTAGAGATTGGCACATATGAAGAGATATATGGAAATCCTCAACATCCATATACACAGGCTTTATTATCGGCTATTCCAAAGGATAATCCCTTTGATAATAAGGAGCGCATTATTTTATCAGGAGACGTTCCAAGTCCAGTCAATCCACCGAGCGGCTGTGCATTTCATAAACGTTGCCGATTCGCGACGGAAAAATGTGCACAAGTTCAGCCTACTTTAGATACAGTTACAGCAACACATCAAGTCTCTTGTCATTTATATAATGCGAATTAAGATAGCACTAGCTTAGGGTATGCCTAAGAAAATACAACATGAAAAAAAAGCCTCATTAGCATTCTTTTATTAGAAGCTTAGGGAACGTCTATCTAACGATTTCACGAAGCTCTATCAAATGTTGTGAGGTAATAAAAAGGAGCGCAAGAATATGTCATTGAAACATGTTATGGAATTATACGAATTAATGGATAGTATCTATGTAAATGGGGAGGTTGTTAAAGATTACTTACACAATATTGACCCTTCTGCAGATGTTACTGTAAAAACGATTAAGGGTGACAATGGCTCCACTGATTTTGTAAGAGTTTTGGTTAAGGGGAAAAACGGTAAATCATCAGGTGGGAACGCCCCAACATTAGGTATTATTGGACGTTTAGGTGGAATTGGAGCACGCCCAGAAATGACAGGCTTCGTTTCTGATGGTGATGGTGCATTAGCCTGTATGGCAAGTGCAGCAAAAACAATTGATATGGCTTTAAAGGGCGATCAGCTAGAGGGGGACGTTATTTTTACTACACATATTTGTCCAACAGCCCCAACTTTACCGCACGAGCCAGTACCATTTATGAATTCCCCAGTAGATATTAGTGTTATGAATGAAAATGAAGTTGATGAAATGATGGATGCTATATTATCAATTGATACAACAAAAGGTAATCAAATATGTAACCATAAAGGGTTTGCCATCACCCCAACCGTTAAGGAAGGCTATATTTTGAAGGTTAGTGATGATTTACTACATGTGTATACTCAATCGGCAGGAATTTCTCCTGTTGTCATGCCAATTACTACGCAAGATATTACACCATATGGAAATGGTCTATTCCATGTTAATAGTATTTTACAACCAGCTGTTGCCACAACAAGCCCAGTTGTAGGCGTTGCCATTACAACAGAATCTGTGGTAGCAGGCTGTGCAACAGGTGCCACACATGTAACAGATGTAGAAAATGTTGTTCGATTTGTCTTAGAAGTAGCTAAGGTTTATGGTGCAAAAAAATGTTCATTCTATGATGAAAAGCAATTTGCTCTTATCGAAATTTTATATGGAAGCATGAATCATTTACAAACAAAAGGAAATGAGGTACCTGCTCATGAACAATGATTTACACGCGCTCAAGTTACAACTAATTGAAGAAGTTGAACATAATAAAGATGAGTTGATTGAATTATGTTCAAAATTAATTCAAATTCCGAGCGTCAATCCACCAGGTGATACGACGGTAATAACAACTTTTATCGAAGATTATTTAAATGAGGTAAATATTCCCTATGAAAAATATGAATCTGCGGATAAAATGTTTAATTTAGTAGCCTCTATTGGAAATACAGAGGGAAAAGAGCTAGTTTATTGTGGCCATACAGACGTGGTTCCAGTTGGCGATTTGGCTAAGTGGGATTTCGATCCATTTTCAGGGGAAGTAAAGGATGGATGGATGCTTGGTCGTGGCGCCAGTGATATGAAAGCAGGATTAGCAGGAATTATTTTTGCAACTAAGATGCTGAAGAAATTGAATATTGAGCTACCAGGAAAACTGACTTTAGCGATCGTTCCTGATGAGGAGACAGGTGGAGAGTATGGAGTCCCATGGCTATTAGAACGAAATCTAGTAAAGGGCGATGGCTGTTTAATTGCGGAGCTTCATCACCATTAAATCCTACGATTGGTCAAAAAGGTTCGTACTGGTTTGAATTAGAGGTACGTGGGGAACCTGGTCATGGAAGCCTATCGCCATTAGCAGGAAGAAATGCTATTGTAGATGCGATTTCTGCCATAAATGAAATACGTACTTTATGGGATTTAGAGATTACTATTCCAGAGGAAGTCCAGCCCCTAATTGAAGTATCTAAAAAATACATGCGAGAAGTGGAAAAAGACCGTTTGAAATATCAAGAAGTGTTAGAGAAAATTACTGTAAATATTGGTACAATTGAGGGAGGTACGAAGTCCAACGTTATTCCTGATTATTGTAAGGTACAAATAGATTGCCGCTTACCTTTTGGCATTACACAAGAACAAGTTACTGAAATATTGGCAAGTAAATTAGATGCATTAAATATTGACTATTCGATAAAACGTTTTGGATTTAAAAGTGTGGCCAACTATACACCAGCTGAAAACCCTGTATGCCAAGCAATCGTAGATAATATCTCATTTGTTACTGGTAAAGAGGCATATGGTGTGATGCAATGGGCAAGTAGTGATGCTCGTCATTTCAGACAATATAATATTCCAGTATTACAATATGGTCCAGCCTATTTGCCAAGTATCCATGGCTATAATGAAAAAGTGCGTGTAGAGGATATCGTACGTTGTGCAAAGGTTTATATTACGGCTGTCATAGATTTTTTTACATCAAAAGTAAGGGGGAGCTACCTCCTCTCTTACTTTTGATAATGAATTTTAATCGGTGGGGGATGACGTATAGGACGGGTCACTAGCCCAAACTTCATCCTCCACTGATTAAAGTTAAATGATCTTGTACAAACGGTTGCCATACATGATACTATCTCGATAATTCCCCCTTATTGAAGTAACCGTAAAGGTAATCTTTTGTACAAGATAAAGTAAAGTTCTAATCAGAAGGGTTTTCCTCATCCCTACATATTAGAACTTTACGAATCGGACATGTGCGGGCAGTTAATTCCTCACCAAAATTGATAGGACTGCCCGTTACTGTCAGATAAATAGATCAAAAGGATGAGAGAGATGCTAAAAACCTTAAATTTATCTATTGCCGTTTTAAAGATGTTTACAAAGGAAAAGCCCACATGGGGTGGGCGTGAGCTAGCAATGGCAATGAATATGAATCATACAAATTTATATCGTATTCTTGAAACATTTGAGAATAATGGATTTATTACGAAAGATCCTATTACTAAAAAGTATTCATTAGGCATTGCCTTATGGGAAATTGGGATGAATATGTATGATTCTTTAAACATTGATCAACTTTGCATGCCAATTCTCGAAAAATTAAAGGATACAACAGGTGAAACTGCTATTTTTACGGTATTAAATGGCTTAGAGGCGTTAACTTTGCTCAAGGCAGAGCCAGTCAATAAGGTGAAATTCACAGTATCTAGAGGAAGTAGAACACCACTTTATGTAGGAGCCTCCTACCGTTCAATGCTTGCTTACCTCAATGAAGAGCAAATTTCAAAAGTGATTGATGAGCCATTAATCGCCTACACAAACAATACTATGACAGATGCAGTTGAAATTCGAGATGAACTCGTAAAGATACGAGAATGTGGCTACGCTGTTAGTAAAAGTGAATATACTGCGGATGTATTAGCACTTGCAATGCCTGTATTTAATAGTGAAGAAGAAGTGGTGGGTTCAGTTACTGTATCAGGCCCTACTTACCGTTTTACAGAGCAACGTATTCCAGAAGTTTTGGAACCGCTAACACAGGCGAGACAAGAGGTTGAAAATATCATACGTAGGTATCATTTGAATTTTAATTAAGGAGAAAAAAATACATGCAGCATTTACAGGAGATTGCACTGAATATCTTAAAAAAATAATTTAAATGTTCAATCCTCAGAAACACTGATGATTCTAACAGATGTTCACAAACAAGAGATTGCTGAAATTTTCCATCAGGCAGGTTTAAGCATAACGGAAACCACAATGCTAGTTGTGATGCCACTATTGAAGAAATCTGGACATGAACCAGTGAACGCTATATCGTCACTGATGTCTCAAGTAGATGTTACCTTATGCATTACCTCCCATTCTTTAACACATACAATGGCTCGAAAAAAAGGCATGTGAAAATGGCGGGCGAGTTGCCACAATGCCAGGCATTACATTCGCAATGCTGGAGCAAGGGGCACTTCATGCTGATGCAAATGAAATAGAAGTACTTGTAGAAAGCTATGTCAATCTACTTAATACTGCAAAGGATGTTCACATTGTAAAAGATGGATATGAGTTGACGTTTAGCGTAGAAAATCGTTCCGGTATTCGTTCAACAGGTATTGTACGCAATTCCGGAGAATATGGTAATATTCCATCAGGTGAATCCTACATTGCTCCAATTGAAACATCTGCAAATGGTGAGATTTTAGTTGATGGCTCTATTGCCAATATTGGTGTGTTGAAAGAACCATTATTACTAAAGCTTCACAATGGTCGACTAGAGGATGCAATCGGTTCAGATGGCCCGAAATTACTTGAATTACTAGGGGAGGGCAATGGTCGTATCATTGCAGAGTTTGGGATTGGTGCAAACAAAAGTGCTATATTATGTGGGAATGTCCTTGAGGATGAAAAGGTATTTGGCACCATTCATATTGCATTTGGCAGTAATGTACCATTTGGTGGCGCAAATGCAGCAGATGTTCATATAGATTGTGTCGTCAAAAATCCAACTGTCTATTTCGATGGCAAACAAGTTATTTAGGAATGCAAAAAGCGTATTCAAATTAAATCGAATACGCTTTTTTGTGTGAAATATTGCAAAGATTTCTTTTAACCTTCAGCTAATAAATAATAAAATTTAAGCTCTCCTCCATCTTTCACCATTAACACATCATTTCGTTCTTTTACTGTAAAAATTTCAGTACCCACAGATAACTTGTTTGCTGTTCCATTTTTAAATTCCGCTGCATTTGAAGAGTTAGCTTCAATTTTTCCAACCTTCAAATTTTCAGTTAACTGGAGTTCATTAATCCAATCAATATTTGTTTGATAAATGATATCATTCCATTGAAATATATCCGCATTAGTATCTAATGATAATACTTCCTGTGCATCAGGCTTTTTACTTACAGAAACATTAATATCTTTATTTTTATCAACGCAGCCGATTAACACGAATAAAGAAAAAAAATAAATAGATAAATAAATTTTAGCTTTTTCACTTATGTCACCCTCCCTATGTATTTGACATTTCTAATCCTAAAAAAAGTTACATAAGCCTACCAGATTAAAAATTATACTTTCCACATTTACTTTTATGGAAAATTTAATTTTAAACGACTTTCTTTTGAATGTTGTGTTCCCAATTACTCTATAGAGGAAATTATTATCGATTATTTGTTGATTGTCATTGCATAATTACACTATATTAAAAATAACTGTATCCCCAAAAGGACGTGAAGAATGGAGAATTACAGGAGGGAGATTCCTTCTTTTTTGAGGCAGATACAATCTAACTGCTGAAGAATGCCAATATTTTTAGTAATCGATTAGACCCAAAGTATGAAATAAGAGAAGGAGCTGAAAAGGATGTTTTCATTTACAGATTTAAATGGTTTACGAGTGGATTTAAGCTTTACAAGAGGAGAATTTACAGTTGAACCTAAACATGTTCTTGTTTTTTTTGAAATATGATAACAAATGGCTATGCACGATTCATAAAAGACGTGGCGTCGAGGTTCCAGGTGGAAAGCAAGAGCCTGGAGAAACTTTGGAAGAGGCTGCAATTCGAGAAGTGTTTGAGGAAACAGGTGTTCATATAAAAAAACTTAAAGTGGTTTGCAGAATATGCCGTTCATGATGAAGTGTTATTTTGTAAAACGGTTTTTACTGCTCAATTTGCAAGGCAAGAGGACATCGAATTTGATTTAGAGACATCAGGGATGACCTGGTTAACCGACGATGAATTTGCGAATCATCCAAATTTAAGCTTTCATATGAAGGATGAAGGTATGCAAAAAAATGCTGGAGGAGTTGAAACATGATGATCAATGGTGAAATCGTTGAAAAACGCACCTATCCTTCGCCGAATCCAGCTATTCGGTTAACGGAAATTACCTATATATCTTTGGGTATTCGTGTTAAGGGTTTATTGGCTGAGCCAAAAGCTGAAGGTACATATGATGGCTTTTTATATCTACGTGGAGGCATGCAGAGTATTGGAATGGTTAGACCTTCACGTGTCGCGCAATTTGCAGCACAGGGCTTTATTGTTTTTGCACCGTATTACCGAGGTAATCGTGGTGGGGAGGGGCGAGATGAGTTTGCAGGTGCTGATCGATATGATGCTGTTTACGGAGTAAACGTTTTAAAGCAGTACTGCAATGATAATATACATGTCTTTGGCTTCTCACGTGGTGGGATTATGGCACTTTGGACAGCAATATTACGCAGAGATATCACATCTGTTGTAACGTGGGCAGGCGTTTCTGATGCCACTGCTACTTATTGGGAGCGGATAGATATGCGCCGAATGATGAAGCGAGTTATAGGAGGAACGCCTAACCGTATGCCAGAGGCTTATGACGCGCGAACACCATTATTTGAAATAGAGCATATTACAGCTCCAGTGCTTATTATTCATGGATATCAAGATGAAAATGTAGATATCGAGCATGCTAGACAATTAGAATTTTATTTACAGGATGCCAATAAAACTTACGAAACATGGTATGACCGTCATTTTGCCCATCAATATCCTCCAGCAAAAAAATCGTGAGACCGTCCATGCTCTTTGCGAATGGATGAAACGTCAGTAACTGGGCCCACCATACCTCAAACTGTGCGATCATAACGAGGATATGGTGGGAAATAATTATATACTTTTCCCAATAATTATCTCCAGCAACAATGTCTCTGCTCCTCTCTCATCTTAAAAATACCACTACTGCATAGTTAGTTCTTCATGTTACGATTCGAAATTTTGTAAAAGAAAAAGGGAACGACTACAAATCGTTCCCTTTGTATAAGCAAATTATTTTAATGGCCCACCAAGTGTAGTGATAGCTTCAGAAACGTTAGAGAATTTCTTGAAGTTTTCATTGAATAGACCAGCAAGCTCAGTCGCTTTTTTTGTCATAAGCTGCTTTGTCTGCCCATGCATCACGAGGGTTAAGTACTTCTGTTGGTACACCTTCAACAGCAGTTGGAATATGTAATCCAAATACTGAATCTTGGATTGTTTCAGCATCAGCTAATTTGCCATCGATTGCTGCACGTACCATTGTACGAGTGTAAGAAAGCTTCATACGGCTACCAGTACCATATTCGCCACCAGTCCAACCTGTGTTCACTAAGTATACTTGTGCACCATGTTCGTCAATTTTTTTGACCTAACATTTCAGCATAGACAGTTGCTGGAAGTGGAAGGAATGGAGAACCGAAGCAAGTAGAGAATACTGGTTCTGGTTCTGTTACACCACGCTCTGTACCAGCAAGTTTTGATGTGAAGCCACTTAGGAAGTGGTACATTGCTTGCTCTTTTGTTAATTTACTGATTGGAGGTAATACGCCAAATGCATCAGCTGTTAAGAAGATGATTGTTTTTGGGTGACCTGCAACAGATGGATCAACAATATTATCAATATATTGGATCGGATATGCGACACGTGTATTTTCTGTTAATGAACCGTCATCATAATCACAAATACGAGTTTCTGGGTCAACAGCTACGTTTTCTAAAACAGAACCGAAGCGGATTGCATTGTAAATTTCTGGTTCTTTTTCGGCAGAAAGGTTAATTGTTTTTGCATAGCAACCACCCTCAATGTTGAATACACCGTTATCAGACCAACCATGTTCATCGTCACCGATAAGCTTACGATCAGGATCAGCTGATAAAGTCGTTTTACCAGTACCAGATAAACCGAAGAATAATGCTACATCTCCAGCTTCACCAACGTTTGCCGAACAATGCATAGAAAGGATGCCCTGTTGTGGTAATAAGTAGTTCATAATACCGAAAATTGATTTTTTTTAATTTCACCAGCATATTCAGTTCCACCAATTAGGATGGTTTTCTTTTCAAGAGATACAATGATGAATGTTTCAGAAGCTGTACCATCCACAGCAGGGTCTGCTTTAAAGTTAGGAGCTGAGATAACTGTGAAGTCAGCGACATGGGAAGCTAACTCTTCTTCTGTTGGACGGATAAATAATTGATGAGCAAAAAGATTGTGCCAAGCGTATTCATTGATGACTTGGATGCTTAGTTGTGAATCTTTGTCGGCACCGGCAAAGCCCTTGAATACAAATAATTCGTCACGTTCTTTTAAATATTTTACTACTTTTACATATAAGTTATCGAACACTTCAGAAGAAATCGGTTGGTTTACTTTTCCCCAGTCAATTTTATCCTTTGTGCTTTCTTCTTCTACCGTATATTTATCTTTAGGTGAACGACCAGTGTATTTGCCAGTTTCTGCACGAACTGCGCCATCTACTGTTAACATAGCCTCACCACGAGATGTAGCCTTTTCAGCTAATTGTGGTACCGAAAGTTGAACATTAATGTTACCGCCGCTTAATAATTCCTTCAGTTCGTTTGCAATTTCTACTGAATTCATCGATTAAATACCATCCTTTTTTTATAGTATTCCCTTGAGTTTGAGGGAGAATTTCTTAATTTCAAAAATAGTATAACACAATTGCTTAAATAATCTATACTAATTCAGAAATTATTTTTGAGATTTTATTACTTTTCAAGAAAACGACAAAAAGTAAAGTAAAAATGAGAGTTGTCATCGTTCATTCACCGGAACATAACAGCGTTTGAAGGCATTTGACCAACATGAGGTTCGCACAAGATGGAAGGTTATTAACTCAAGATTAGAAGAGCAAAACTGAATTCATCTTCCCGCATGTAGGGGGATAGTCTTCTAAGCCACAAATATTATGCTTTATGATGAAGGTATTAGGTCACTTTTTATGTTAACACAGGATATAAGGTAGTAATAGGGATTAATTTGCTTCCATTTACAGCATCACCCAGGTGCCAATCGTATTTTGACCATTAAGTTTCTCTCATACCTTTACAATAATACAGCAAAAAATATTTGACAACGTTCGACCTTTTACGTAATATGAGATATTGAACGGATACTCTTATCCCGAGCTGGTGGAGGGTCAGGCCCTGTGAAACCCGGCAACCTGCATGAACTATTTCACGACATGCGTTGGTGCCAACCTGATGCAAGGGAAACCCCTTGAACGATAAGAGTGAAAGGTTACGAAGTCATTATTCCTTTCCTCATGTAGTAAACGTGAGAAAAGGATTTTTTTTATTGTTAAAAACGAATATAAAGGTAAGTATATGTAGTTCTTTCCTTATTATAATGACGGATCTTTCGAAATCCTCGTGTTAAAAGCATCAGCTGTTTTTTTATCTTCATTCAGCAGATATTTTTTTTGTATCAAAAGCAAAGTGGCAGATGTTTTATGCGCGTAAGCGTAGCGGCAGATACAGAAGACTCCACCTTTACAGGTAGAGATAAATGCGATTTTGGTTCCTTTTTAGTGGGTGTCCAAACACCTACTGAATGAAGATAAAGCCTCTGGCGGATGTCACGGATTTTCAAAGGAATGAATTGTGCGGGCACAATATAAAATCCGGACGCAATTACGCCAAGGCGAAATAGAAACGAAAGCGAAGCGACAGCAGTAACGGCTTGAGAGTTCAATCCTTAGGATCGGACTTGACATGGGTAATGAGTACCGTATTCACAAATACTTTTTGTAAGAGTAATAGGAGGAAAACCAAATGACAAACCGTCGACTGTTTACATCAGAGAGCGTGACAGAAGGACATCCAGACAAAATTTGTGACCAAATTTCGGATGCCATTTTAGATGCCATTTTAGAAGAAGATCCAAATGCACGAGTAGCGTGTGAAACAACAGTAACAACAGGTTTAGTATTAGTAGCAGGAGAAATTACTACTTCTACCTATGTAGATATTAAAGGTATTGTCCGAGATACTGTAGCGGAAATCGGATACACACGTGGGAAATATGGCTTTGATGCAGAAAATCTTGCAGTGCTTGTAGCTATTGGTGAGCAATCACCGGATATTGCACAGGGGGTTGACCAAGCATTAGAGGCTCGTGAAGGCTCTATGACAGACGCTGATATTGAAGCAATCGGTGCGGGTGACCAAGGCTTAATGTTTGGTTATGCATGTAACGAAACACCGGAGCTTATGCCTTTACCAATTAGTCTAGCGCATAAATTAGCACGTCGCTTAACAGAAGCGCGCAAATCTGGTGAACTAGCGTATTTACGTCCTGATGGAAAAACGCAAGTGACGATTGAATATGATGAAAACAATATACCGGTACGAGTAGATACAATTGTCATTTCAACACAACATGATGAAGAGGCGACACTTGAGCAAATTCAGGAAGATTTAAAACAGTTCGTAATTGCACCAGTTGTTCCAAGTGAATTACTAGATGCAAATACTAAATATTTCATTAACCCAACTGGTCGTTTTGTTATCGGTGGTCCGAAAGGTGATGCTGGTCTAACTGGACGCAAAATCATCGTTGATACATACGGTGGCTATGCGCGTCATGGTGGTGGTGCGTTCTCTGGAAAGGATGCAACAAAGGTTGACCGTTCAGCAGCATATGCAGCACGTTATGTAGCCAAAAACATTGTGGCAGCAGGTTTAGCAGAACGAGCTGAAGTACAATTAGCCTATGCAATTGGTGTTGCTCAGCCTGTATCCATTGCTGTTGATACGTTTGGTACTGGAAAAGTGAAGGAAAGCGAGATTGTCGAGTGGGTACGTGAGCTATTTGATTTACGTCCAGCAGGGATTATTAAAATGCTTGATTTACGTCGCCCTATCTATAAGCAAACTGCTGCATATGGACATTTCGGTCGTACTGATTTAAATGTGCCTTGGGAGCAAACAGATAAAGCAGAGGCTTTAAGAGAAAGAGCACGTTTATAAGCTATCCCGCTAAAGTGTTAAAGTGAATTATAAATTATATTAAAGTATTAATTAGGAAGGGGCTAGTTTAATTACATAGCCCTTTTTCTTAATATGAAAAAGAAGCCCCGAAACCATAATTTTATCTTCATTCAGCAGTTGTTTTTTGTATCGAAAGCACAGCGGCAGATGTTTTATGCGCGTAAGCGTAGCGGCAGCGGCAGATACAGAAGACTCCCACCACTACAGGTGAAGAGATGAATTGATGAAATGGGGCTACTTAGTATTATTTATTATTTGCTTGAAGAGATTTATAATATTGTCCTTTTTCTGCATATTCACGGACGATACGTTCCATATCTTCTTTATCTTCAGCATTTAATTCACGAACAACCTTAGCCGGACGACCTAATGCTAAGCTATTCGGTGGAATGACCTTACCCGGAGGTACTAGACTGCCAGCTCCTATGAATGCACCCTCTCCAATCTCTGCTCCGTCTAATATGATTGATCCCATACCTATTAAGGCATTTTTGCGAATTGTACAGCTATGTAAAGTTACTTGATGTCCCACTGTTACTTCATCTTCAATAATTAGCGGGTATTTCGGACTTTGGTGTAAGCAACAAAGATCTTGAATACTTACTCGTTCACCGATAATCGTTGGTGACACATCACCACGAATAACAGTGTTAAACCAAATAGTTGTTTCAGCACCTATTGTAACGTCCCCAGTAACGGTCGCATAATCAGCAATAAAAACGGATGGATCGATGGTTGGTGTTTTACCTTTAAATGGATAGATCATGAGAATCGCCTCTTTTCTTTCTATGATGTAATATTATCGTATCAAATACGCAACTTGATGGAAATATTAAATTAATAAAGTTAAGTATTTCGTTATAATCAATGTGTAATTATTTTTTTAGGAGGACTATGTAAATGTGGAAATGGGAAGCTGATGGACAAGCAAAGGCTGTGGTTGCTATTCTTCATGGTGCATATGAAAATCACCGCTGGTATGCATGGCTAATAGAAAAACTTAGATTGGAAGGCTTCCACATAGTCATGGGGGATTTACCGAATCATGGTGTCAATGCAAGGTTTTCACGTGTTCATGATGAGGATTTTAAAGAATACAACAAGTATACTAGACATTTAATGGAGAATGCTTTTTCGTATAATTTACCTGTGTTTTTAATAGGACATGGGCTTGGTGCAACATTATTACTACATACTATGCACAAGAAAAAAATATGAAAGTGCAGGCATTATTTTAACTTCACCATGGCTTCAATTAAAGCTGTTGCCAGGTAAACTATCAAATGCTTTAACAAGTTTAAGTGCTCTTACAGCTAATGTTAAAATAACACATGAAATTACATTTGAGAAATTGACTCGCAGTGTAGAAGGTAGAGAAGAGATGAAGGATGAGATTCCTTTTATGTCAGTTGTCTCAGTGAAGTGGTATCGAGAGCTACAGCAAATGATGCGGAATTTAGTATTATTACCAAAGGCAGAATTCCCAAATATGCCTATGCTTGTAATGACAGCTGAAAAAGATAGTATAACAGAAACTAAACAAACTCGTAATTGGCTTCATCAGCAGGAATTTACAGAGTTTCAGTTTAAGGAATGGGCGAATTGCTATCATAATCTATTTCATGAAATAGAGCGGGAAGAGATTTTCGTCTATATTCGTGATTTTATCAACAATGCTCTTCGTAGAATTGGGTATATTATTGAGTAATGTTTGACCTCTCCAATTTACTAGAAAATTACTAATTTATTATTTCTGAAATATAATATTGTAATTTTCAGAAAAGTGTAATACTATAATGACTTATAAAATAGAATTTTCACATTGGAGGGGTAAAATGGAGGCGATTGTTGGAAAATTGAATGATATTTTGTGGGGACCGTGGTTTATTTATGGTATTTTGTTAATTGGATTGTTTTTTTCAATCATTACACGGTTCTTACAGATAAGACACATTAAAGATATGTTTGTTTTAATGTTTAAAGGCGAAAAATCGGAAAAGGGGATTTCATCATTCCAGGCGATGTCAATTGCATTATCTGGGAGAGTAGGTACAGGTAATATTGCTGGTACAGCTACAGCCATCGGTATGGGGGGACCCGGTGCTGTTTTTTGGATGTGGGCAATTGCTTTATTGGCGCAGCAACCGCATATGTGGAATCAACGTTAGCCCAAATTTATAAAGAAGAGAAAGATACTGAATATCGAGGTGGACCTGCCTTTTATATAGAAAAGGGAATGGGGCAAAAATGGTTCGCAATAATTTTTGCTATAGCAGCATTAATTGCCATGTTAATCTTAATGCCAGGTGTTCAATCGAATGCAATTGCAACTGCTGTTGAAAACGCTTTCAGTATTCAAACTTGGATTACGGGTCTTATTATTGTTGTATTATTAGGTGCAATTATTATTGGTGGAGTTAAATGGATTGCGAATGCTGCACAGATTATCGTTCCGTTTATGGCTTTAGCTTATATTATTATGGCTATTATTATTATTGGGATGAATATCGCAGAGATACCATCCGTATTTGCACTTATTTTTTTCTAGCGCATTTGGTGCTCAAGAAATTTTTGGTGGGATTATTGGCTCTGCAATTGCTTGGGGCGTTAAGCGTGGTATTTATTCAAATGAGGCTGGTCAAGGAACTGGAGCGCACCCAGCGGCAGCAGCAGAAGTATCGCACCCTGCAAAACAGGGGATTGTTCAAGCAGCATCTGTGTACATTGATACATTATTAATTTGTTCAGCTACAGCATTTATGATTTTATTTACGGGCATGTATAATGTACAGGATGAAAAGGCAGCAGAAGGTACTGATCCATTTATTCACGTTGGAGAATTTAACAAAAATAGTCTTACCGGAGAAGAACAACTAACATTTGCGAAAAGTATTAAGGAAGGTGCAGCATATACACAATTTGCTGTAGATTCTGCATTACCAGGATTTGGTGGTCCATTTGTAGCAATCGCATTATTCTTCTTTGCTTTTACAACAATTATGGCCTATTACTATATTGCTGAAACAAATGTGGCTTATTTGTTCTCTGGTTCAGCTGAAAAAGTCGTCATATGGATTGCGAAGTTTGCGATTTTAATAGCTGCATTCTATGGTACAATTCGTACTTCAGACCTTGCTTGGGCAATGGGGGATGTTGGACTTGGACTGATGGTATGGATTAACGTTATAGCAATTTTAATCATTATGAAACCTGCAATACTGGCATTGAAGGATTATGAGAAACAGAAAAAAAGAAGGAAAAGATCCTGTTTTTGATCCTCAAGAACTTGGTATTAAAGGGGCAGATTTCTGGGTTGATTATAATAAAAAAACGTCAAAATAAATAGGTAATATAGGGAAAGCTATTAAATAGAATGTTTTATTTCTATTTGATAGCTTTTTTTTGTTTTGCAAAAAGAAATTAAAATTCCTATTGACGGCAATGGAAAAAGAATATATATTTTGTATTAAGGAAATTATTTTTCCTTTAAGAAACTTTTTAGAAGGTGGTGAGAAAATGACTGTGTTCCATTTACCGCAACTATCATATGACTACGATCAATTAGAGCCCTATATTGACGCTAGAACGTTAGAGATTCATCATTCAAAGCATCATGCAACATATGTAAATAATTTAAACACGGCCTTAGAAGGCTATAAGGACCTACAAAATAAATCATTGGAAGATTTATTAAGTAATCTTGATTTGCTTCCAGTTGACATTCAAACAGCCATACAAAATAATGGTGGAGGACACTACTGTCACAGTTTATTTTGGGAAATGATGAGTCCAAATGGTGGTGGTGAGGCTAATGCTGATATTGGACAGGCAATTGACTATTATTTTAAAACGTTTGATAATTTTCAGGATCAGCTTTCTAAAGCAGCAATTACTCGTTTTGGAAGTGGATATGGGTGGCTTGTGCTGGAGGATAATCAACTAAGCATTATGAGTACGGCTAACCAAGATACACCTTTAATTGAAGGAAAAATTCCTTTGCTCGTAATCGATGTGTGGGAACATGCATATTATTTGAACTATCAAAATCGTCGCCCTGATTTTGTTAAAAATTGGTGGAATACTGTCGATTGGGATAAAGTTAATCAACGCTATGTAGAAGCAATGAAACAACAATCTTTAAAAAGTTAACTTAAGCTAAGTTAATGAAGGTAATTTGACATGAAAATAAGTAACTCCTCCCTATCCCCCGCGCCATCGGGGGATATTTCCTTTTGATAAGCAAAAAAAGACATGAATTCGATGGAGAATCGAAGCCATGCCTTAAAAATTATTCGATTGGGTAATCTTTCATTTTTTCTAGAGCAATCACAAAAGGTGGATCATTTTGTTGATTTAAAAACTCATATTTTAGTACATGTACATATTTTTGAGGAAGCTGACTTACATACTCGATGACAGCATCTCGTTCCTCCTTGCCACCAGGATGCCCATGGTAGATGACCAAAACAATTAGTCCACCAATCTTCAGTAACTTTAGTAAATCTTGAATGGCAACTATAGTCGTATTTGGCTTTGTAATGATATCGTGATTACTACCAGGTAAATAACCTAAATTAAATATGGCAGCGGCAACTTGCTTGTGTACATATTTAGCAACTTCCTCATGCCCTCTATGTAAGACAAGTCCACGATGCTCTAAGCCATGATCAAGCAGGCGAAGTAGCGTGGTATCCACAGCACTTTTTTGAACATCAAAGGCATATACTTGACCACTATCCCCGACAAGCTGTGCTAAAAATAATGTATCATGACCGTTACCTGCAGTGGCATCAACCACTGTATCACCCTCCTCAACTGTAGCCTTTAACAGTTGTTGGCATATTGTAAAACACGTTGTAGCTTCATTTGACAACCTCAGCCTGATAAAATTTCCCTTGCCAGCTTCCACGGCGTTCAAGCTCTGCATCAATGCCATTTAATACTTCCCACTTATTAACGCTCCACATAGGCCCAATCATTAAATCAATGGGTCCATCCCCTGTAATACGGTGAATCACCATATCCGGAGGTAAAATCTCAAGTTGATCTGCTACTAGCTTTGTATAAACCTCCTGATCTAAAAATTCTAGCATGCCCTTTTCGTACTGTTTGACCATAGGGGTCCCCTTTAAAAGGTGTAGCAAGTGAATTTTTATGCCTTGTACATCAAGCTTTGCCACTTCACGTGCAGTTTCCATCATCATGTCATAGTCTTCAAGAGGAAGGCCATTAATAATGTGTGAGCATACACGTATACCATGTTTTCGAAGCTTTTCAACACCTTCAACATATGTGGCATAATCATGGGCACGGTTTATTAGATTTGCTGTTTTTTCATGCACTGTTTGAAGACCGAGCTCAATCCATAAATAAGTACGCTCATTTAATTCAGCTAAATACTCTACTACGTCATCTGGTAGACAATCTGGACGAGTAGCAATCGATAAACCTACAACGCCATCCTGCGCCAGTGCCGCTTCAAATTTTTCTTTTAATACGGGAAGTGGAGCATGTGTATTTGTATAAGCTTGGAAATAAGCCATGTACTTGCCATCCTTCCATTTTTGATGCATTTTGTCTCGAATTTCAGCGAATTGCACATCAATAGGATCGACTTTATTGCCAGCAAAATCACCAGAGCCTGCTGCACTGCAAAATGTACAGCCACCGAAAGCAACGGTACCATCACGATTTGGGCAATCGAAGCCTGCGTCCAGTGCTACTTTAAAGACTTTATGACCAAATTGCTCACGTAAATAGCGATTCCATGTATAGTATCTTTTCCCATCTGAAGGAAAAGGAAAGTTTGTTTCTGTCATTTATTTCACTCCTCTAACATTATATTTTATCATGTACTAGTGCTTTCCGTCATGAGGGAAGAATTCAATAAAGCTAAACTTCAAACAGAGGTATTTTCGGTATTCCTATAGGGGTATTTACACCAATTCATTCAATGTAAAGTTGCTTCAATTTTAGGCGACCTGAGCGGATAAAGGGTAAAGCAGAGCGAAAGTTGAGCCACCCGAGCGGATGAAGGGTAAAGCAGAGCGAAAAGCCGGTCACCCCGAGCGGATAAAGAGGGAAGCGGAGCGAAAAGGGGCCAACCCGAGCGGATAAAGGGTAAAGCAGAGCGAAAAACCAGCCACCCCGAGCGGATAAAGAGGAAAGCGGAGCGAAAAACCAGCCACCCCGAGCGGATAAAGAGGAGAGCAGAGCGAAAAGCCAGCCAACCCGAGCGAATAAAGAGGAGAGCGGAGCGAAAAGCCGACCAACCTAATCAAAATAAAGAGAAAACAAAGAAATCAGCTTGATCACAGATACACTTTTAAGTTGTGTTGCCACTGTAAAAAAGGTAAAATTATTTTTCTTGTGCTTTTGTATTTTTCAGCATAAACTAACTATTTAGAGTAGCGAAATAATGGAGGTCATTCTATGCCAAAAAGTGTTTGGTTTTTAATTATTGGAATGCTTGTGAACACAACGGGCAATTCATTTTTATGGCCTTTGAACGCCATTTATATGCACGATTATTTAGGGAAGTCACTGGCGATGGCTGGCTTTGTATTAATGTTGAATTCTGCTGCTGGGGTATTAGGTAATCTATTAGGTGGTTATTTATTTGATAGAATAGGTGGCTATAAGTCAATTATGCTCAGCATTCTTTTAACGATTGCCTCATTAATAGGGTTAACGATTTGGCATGGCTGGCCGCATTATGTATGGTTCTTAACGATTCTTGGCTTTAGTGGTGGTATCGTATTTCCTGGGATGTTTGCTTTAGCAGGAACGGCATGGCCTGAGGGCGGAAGAAAGGCCTTTAATGCAATTTATCTTGCTCAAAATGTAGGGGTTGCAATTGGACCAGCACTTGCAGGAATCGTGGCTGATTATCAATTTGACTACGTATTCAAGGTAAATCTAGTCATGTATATTTTATTCTTTTTTTATAGCGTTATTTACTTTTAAGCGATTAGAGGTAGGCAGTATTGCGCCGAAAAATGTGGTAGGTGAGAGTAAGAAAATCATTAATAAAGCACCATTTTATGCATTATTAATTATTAGTGCATCCTCTGTGCTATGCTGGTTGGCTTATTCGCAATGGAGCGCGACTATTTCTTCGTATACACAGGATTTAGGATTAGGCTTGAAACAATATAGCCTTCTGTGGACAATTAACGGTCTTCTCATTGTTATTGGGCAACCACTTATTGCGCCACTTGTCAAGCGATGGGAGCATACATTAAAACGTCAATTAGTATTTGGCGTTACGTTGATTGCACTATCATTTGGAATTATTGCCTTTGCGAGTGATTTTACAATGTTTGCGGCTGCTATGGTTGTCTTAACTTTCGGCGAAATGTTTTATACACCTGCTTTGCCAACGATTGCAAATCAGCTTGCGCCCAAGGGACGACAGGGCTTCTACCAAGGAATTATCAACAGTGCGGCAACAACTGGTAGGATGATTGGACCCTGTTTGGTGGTATTATGGTTGATCAGTTTGGGATGATCGTACTTGTTTTAATACTAGTAATCATTGTATTGTTTGCCATTGTGCCATGTTTAATTTATGATTATCCTTTACGAAAACATCAAACATCCGCCGAATGATGGTTGATTTAACAAAAAAAAGTATGTAAACGAGTGAAAACTATGCAAAAAGTATAGTTTTCACTATTTTTTTGGACTGGATATTGATTAAAAGTAAAAACAGGCGTACAATCATACATATTCAAATATTTGAATATGTTGAAGTGAAATTCCTTGGAGGGATGAAAGTGGAAGAGGGATTACAGCAGTTTAAAGCAGATTTTTTTTAAAGCCTTAGCTCATCCATTACGAATAAGAATACTAGAATTATTAGTAGATGGTAAAAAAAAGTGTCAATGAGATACAAAGCTGTTTAGAAAAAGAGGGCTCGGCTGTTTCTCAGCAGTTAAGTGTTTTACGAGCAAAAAATATCGTTTATGGGATAAAAGAGGGAAAAAAAGTTTACTACTCCTTAAGTGATCCGATGATTGGTGAGTTGCTTGGAGTAGCCAAGGAAATTTTTAACAATCACTTAATTAATACAATTACAAGATTAGAAGAAATGACCATCAATGGAAGTGACGAAGATAATATATAATCATATTTTTTTGAAAAATTTGCTTTGCTTATTATTTCGAAGGGAAGATTTATGTATGAAGTCACTGAAAATAGGGAGATTTGAAGGATATTCAGTTCATCATTTTAAGAAGGACTTACTGTCGGGGATTATTGTCGGAATCGTAGCAATCCCGCTAGCAATGTCTTTTGCGATTGCTTCGGGTGTCAAGCCAGAGTATGGGATTTATACAGCTTGTATTGCCGGTATACTTATTTCAATTTTTGGTGGTTCGAAATATCAAATTGGTGGTCCAACAGGTGCATTTGTGCCAATTCTTCTAGGAATCGTTCTAACATATGGCTACGAAAATTTATTAATTGCTGGTTTGATGGCAGGGATTATGCTGTGCTTAATGGGTATTTTTAAGCTAGGCTCCTTAATTAAGTTTATCCCACGTCCTGTAACAGTAGGTTTTACTGCTGGAATTGCCGTGATTATTTTTACGGGGCAGATTGCCAATTTCTTAGGGCTGACAAATATGACAAGACACGAGTATTTTATTGCCAATTTAAAAGAAATTGTGATGCATATTGGCACTACGAATTTTTATAGTATTGTCACAGCAATTATTTGTCTCATTTTTATTTTATTGACACCGAAAGTTTTACCGAAAGTACCAGGAGCGTTAGTAGGTATTGTTGTTTCCACACTTATTGCAACGTTCTTTTTTTTCAGGACAAGTTGCTACAATAGCAACTGCCTATGGTCAAATTCCAAGCACTTTACCTGCCTTTGCAATACCGGATATCACATTAGAAAGAATTCAGCTACTTATAGGACCAGCCTTTGTTATTGCAATGCTTGGTGGTATTGAATCACTTTTATCTGCGGTTGTCGCGGATGGTATGACAAATAGTAAACACCATAGCAATCGAGAGCTTGTTGGCCAAGGTATTGCGAATATTGTTACACCATTGTTTGGAGGAATTCCGGCAACTGGTGCTATTGCCCGTACAGCGACAAATATCAAAACAGGTGCGGTTTCGCCGATGTCAGGTATTATTCACGGTGTATTTGTCTTAATTACTTTATTGCTATTAGCACCGTATGCCTCTCATATTCCTTTAGCAAGTATGGCGCCTGTCTTAATGGTTGTTGCCTGGAATATGAGTGAACAAAAGCATTTTGCACATATTGTGAAGTTGAAATCAGGAGATTCACTAGTTTTAATTATTACCTTCCTACTGACTGTTTTTACAAGTTTAACACTAGCTGTGGAGGTTGGGCTGGTGTTAGCTGTTGTGCTATTTACAAAGCGTATGAGTGAGAAGCTTGTCGTCACAAAAGTATTACCAGATCACGCATTAAAGCATGAAAAAGTACAATCACACGTTGTTCATCAGCAGCATGATTGTCCACAAATTAGTATCTATACAATTGAGGGGCCGCTTTTTTTTGGTGCTGCGACTACTTTTGAGCAGGCCATTGCTGCTCCCACTCATCAATCTAAAGTTTTAATATTACGAATGGGGAAAGTGCCCTTTATGGATTCAACAGGTGAGACATATTTTGGTAGTATTATTCGGAATTTCAAAACGCAAGGTGGTACCATTTTAATAACAGGACTACAGGATGAAATGAAAGCCGCGCTTCAGCATAATGGTCTATATGATGAAATAGGTGAGGCTCATTTTTATCCACATACAGGAGAAGCAATTAATGAGGCTTTTCGCTATTTAGATACAAATAGGTGTATAGGCTGTAAACATTTTGCCTTCCGTGAATGTCAGGAATTATCACAATCTAAGGAAAAAAGGGATTTAATTGTACAGTAATGGTTAGTATATGAACAAAGGCTTGTGCTTTTCAACACTTTCCATTAGAATAAATGCAATACATGTAAAGACAGTGATGAGGAATAGTAAATTTGTGATTCTTTTTAGAGAGCTAGCGGCTGGTGGAAGCTAGTAGGAAAGCAAATCGAACTCACCTTCTGAGTCTGCCCGCGTGAAGCAACGCGTGCCGTTCCTTCCGCGTTAAGGAAGCTAGAGCCGAGTGTGATCACTAATTTGGGTGGTACCGCGGGAGATACGAATTCTCTCGTCCCTTTCTTAATGAAGAAAGGGGCGAGTTTTTTTATTTTTTAAATATTTTGTCAATTCTTAAGGTGAAAAGCATGGCACAATTAAAGGAGGAAAAAAATGAGTTTTAATCATCAACAAATTGAAAAAAAAGTGGCAGCAATATTGGGCTGATAATAAAACGTTTAAAACAGTAAATGAAACAGAAAAACCAAAATTTTATGCGCTAGATATGTTCCCCTACCCATCTGGAGCTGGTCTTCATGTGGGACACCCAGAAGGGTATACAGCGACAGATATCCTGTCACGCTTCAAGCGCATGCAAGGCTTTAACGTGCTACATCCAATGGGCTGGGATGCATTCGGTTTACCAGCAGAACAATACGCACTTGATACAGGAAATGATCCAGCTGAATTTACGGCGAAAAATATTGCGACATTTAAACGTCAAATTCAAGAGCTTGGCTTTAGCTACGATTGGGATCGTGAAATAAACACAACAGACCCAGAATATTATAAATGGACACAATGGATCTTTATTCAGCTATATAAAAAAGGCTTAGCTATGTAGATGAAGTGGCTGTAAACTGGTGCCCTGCATTAGGAACAGTATTGGCAAATGAGGAAGTTATTGATGGGAAATCAGAACGCGGTGGTCACCCTGTAGAGCGTCGCCCAATGAAGCAATGGATGCTGAAAATTACAGCTTATGCGGACCGTTTAATCGATGATCTAGAGGAAGTAGATTGGCCAGAGTCTATTAAAGATATGCAGCGTAACTGGATTGGTCGTTCCGAAGGTGCTGAAGTCACATTTGGCATTGATGGCACTGATGAAAGCTTTACAGTATTTACAACGCGTCCTGATACTTTATTTGGTGCTACATACTGCGTGCTTGCACCTGAGCATAAATTAGTGGAGCAAATTACAACGGCTGATCAACGACAAGCTGTTGATGCTTACTTAGAAAAGGTAAAAATGAAATCTGACTTAGAGCGTACGGATTTAGCAAAAGAAAAAAACAGGCGTATTTACAGGTGCCTATGCAGTGAATCCGATTAACGGTAAAAAGGTGCCAATTTGGATTGCTGACTATGTACTAGTTTCTTATGGTACTGGTGCTATCATGGCAGTTCCAGCACATGATGAACGCGATTATGAGTTTGCTACAGAGTTTAATTTAGAGATTATTCCTGTCCTTGAAGGTGGAGACATCAGTAAAGAAGCATTTACAGGTGATGGTCAGCATATTAATTCCGATTTCCTTAATGGCTTAAATAAAGCAGATGGCATTGCGAAGGCCATTGAATGGCTAGAGGAAAAGGGCGTAGGGGAGAAGAAAATTTCTTATCGTCTTCGTGACTGGTTATTCTCGCGTCAGCGTTACTGGGGTGAGCCAATCCCAATGATTCATTGGGAAGATGGTTCAATTACACCAGTACCTGAATCTGAATTACCATTAATGCTTCCAAAAACAGATAATATCCGTCCTTCTGGTACAGGTGAATCTCCATTAGCAAATATTGCAGAGTGGGTAAATGTTGTTGATCCTGAGACAGGTAAAAAAAGGACGTCGTGAAACAAATACAATGCCACAATGGGCAGGCTCAAGCTGGTACTTCTTACGCTATATCGATCCAACAAATTCAGAAGCAATAGCTGATCCAGAATTGCTAAAACGTTGGTTACCAGTTGATATTTATATTGGTGGCGCAGAGCACGCTGTATTACATTTACTTTACGCACGCTTCTGGCATAAAGTGTTATATGATTTAGGCGCTGTTCACACGAAAGAGCCATTCCAAAAATTATTTAACCAAGGCATGATTCTTGGCGAAGGTAATGAGAAAATGTCTAAATCAAAAGGCAATGTAGTTAATCCAGATGAAATCATTTCTTCACATGGTGCGGATACATTACGTCTTTATGAAATGTTTATGGGACCACTTGAGGCGTCTGTGGCATGGTCTACAAATGGCTTAGACGGAGCACGTCGCTTCTTAGATCGTATTTGGCGTTTATTTGTCAATGAAGAAGATGGTGCAATTTCTTCAAAAATTCAAGTTTCAGATGATAAAACACTCGAGAAATCCTATCACCAAACAGTGAAAAAGGTGACAGAGGATTATGAAGGCATCCGCTTTAATACAGCTATTTCACAAATGATGGTCTTCATCAATGATTGCTACAAGGCAGATGTCATTCCAGCAGCTTACGCGGATGGCTTCGTAAAAATGCTAGCACCAATCGTTCCACATATTGCAGAGGAATTATGGCAACTACTAGGACATAATGCAACACTTTCTTATGAGCAGTGGCCAGTATATGATGAATCTAAGCTTGTGGATGATGAAGTGGAAATCGCTGTGCAAGTTGCAGGTAAAGTACGAGCAAAAATTATCGTAGCAAAAGATGCTTCTAAGGAGGAAATCGAAAAAGTAGCACTTACTGACAGCAAAGTACAAGAGCATATGGCAGGCAAAGACTTAGTAAAAGTCATTGTTATTCCAGGTAAGCTTGTCAATATCGTAGTAAAATAAAGATAAAAAAAGTGTCCTACTATTTAACAAACTAACTTTTTTTAAAGTTAGTACCTTCAGACTGTAGACAAACTATTTTTGGAGAGTTCATATGCTAAAAATAGTTTGTCTCTTTCTTTATAGTTATCCAACAACATTTAGACGTAGTGCTTTCTATGCTACAATTTACTATAAGTGAGGAAGGTGTCTTATGAAAATATCCGTTTATGTTGCAAGTGCATTTAGCAAGGATCATAAAGGCGGAAATAAAGCAGGAGTGGTATTTATTGAGAATACCTTGACCACTTCTCAAAAAAATGGCAATAGCCAAACAACTGGGCTATGCGGAAACCGCATTTATATCAGAATCTGAAATTGCTGATTATAAATTTGAGTATTTTACACCAAAAGAAGAAGTTGATTTATGTGGTCATGCCACAATTGGCTCTTTCGCGATACTGATGCATTTAAATAAACTTTTCAGGAATCACTATACGATTGAAACGAACAGCGGTGTTCTTACTATTACCATAAAAGATGACATCATATTCATGGAACAAAACAAACCGATATTCTATGATGTTGTGTCTCCAAACGAGTTCATCGACTGTTTTGACATAAAAGCTATAGACAATAAATACCCAATTCAAATTGTCTCCACAGGCTTAAAAGATATTTTAATTCCTATAAAAAGTGAAACACGATTACATGCACTGCAACCTAATTTTGAAAAAAATTAAAGAAATCAGCAAGTATTATAATGTTGTCGGGATGCATCTATATACTTTTAATGACAATCGAATTATATGCAGAAATTTTGCTCCACTCTACGACATCAATGAAGAAGCAGCGACTGGAACTTCAAACGGTGCATTAGCTAGCTACCTTTATGAACAGCACCACTTGCAAAAAGAAGTCTATGTATTTGAACAAGGTTATTCTTTACACTCGCCTTCCGAAATATTAGTTAAATTAGCAACCAATAGCAAGAATGAAATAGAAAAAGTTTATGTTGGTGGCAAAGGCTATTACTGTGAAACTAAGTGTTTAAATGTAGATTGAGTGAAAATAAACACCGAATAAAAAGGTTGAGAAAATAATTTCTCTACCAAGGTACTAACTCTACTGTAGATTTGAAATAAAGTTGGGACGAAACATCCCTTTAGATTATAGTGGTCTAAAGGGGTGTTTTTATGTCTAAAGAGCGAGAAATCGCAAGCTGAGAATGTAGATTTAGTAATCAAACTAAATATTAAGGTGAAAAATTATGAAGATTGGAAAAGGAACAATATATAATATAGAGGAAATTGAATCTTTATATCCAATTTCTCTTCCAATGTCAATTCACGTTCAGAAGGTCTCCCTGAATTTAATTTACGTGTATCTTGTAAACCTTCTACACCCGCGTTACGATAAGCAGCTCGCTAACGTTTTCCTGACGATTCGATTCGTTTATTCCGATTAATTCAACATCTAAACCAGCTTTTTCAACTTACCTTGTCCATTTTCTGCAATAAAATGACGTTTAAATTCGTTCGTATAGGTGATCGCTTTCTCACTAACTGTTTGTACTTTCGGATTACATTTTAGCTGTTCATTTTTTTGTAAAATATCTTTTGGTCATTACACTCTACTCCAACATCTTTTTTTCTCAAGATAAACAAAAGTACCCTATAGGATAGATTTTTTTTCAAAGTGTCTATCTTATAGGGTTTATTTTTGATTCAGTCTTCATTTTTTTTAATTAAAATGTGCAACCTTTTAAATTAAATTGTTGACTTTTAATAAAAAAACAATTGGGCACTTTTTTTTATTATATTGAAACTAATAACAATGTTATAACGACTATAGTTTGAACGAGAAAAAGGAGGTGTTTGCTTGAGTGAGCATTTAGCAGCAATTATGGATGAGCATGGTGAATATTGTCTCCGTGTGGCTTACCTATATGTAAAGGACTGGGCTATAGCGGAGGAAATCGTTCAGGATGTATTTTTCGCCTATTATTGTCAACAGGAGAGCTTTGAACAACGGTCCTCATTGAAAACATATTTAGTAAAAATAACTGTACATAAAAGTCACGACTATTTACGAAGCTGGAAAAATAAACGGCATATGTTATTAGAAAAATTGCATATTGGCGTGAGTAAGCGAACACCTGAAAAAGAATTAGTAGAGAAGGATAATCGTCGGATTTTGACAACAGCTTTATTTGAACTTCCAATAGCTTATAGGGAAGTACTTATTCTTTACTATTATCAAGAATTAAAAATACGAGAGATTGCAGAAATCCTAGCATCCACGGAAAATACAGTAAAAACTAGATTACGTAGAGCAAGACAAAAGCTACAAGAAAAACTAGATAGAAATGATTGGGAGGTGTTAGGGGATGACATTCTTTAAGGACAAATTGGATAAAGAGCTTGGTGAAGCGCCACGGTTTTCACAACCATTACAAAAGCGTATTTTACAGCATGTTCAGCACAAAAAAAAGAAGAAGTCGGCAATATCCAATAATAACTATTGGGGCAGTCGTGGTGACACTACTGCTGTTATTCTTTATGGGTCCTTTGAAACAAGTAGAAACTATGAAACATGCTACGATTATTGAATTAGTACAACAGGAAGAAATTAAACAGTTTACTATTGCACAGAATTGGGAGGAGGATTCCTTTAAGGCTGGAAGAACTGGTTGGATTATAGGGCAGCAAGTGTTTAAAGAAAATTCAGCAAGTGATTTGCTAAAACAAATATTACAGCAGGCTACCATTACACTGAGGGATAATAATTTAACCACTTATGCAAATAGGGATGTATGGGTCGAGTTTGATAATGGGCAAGTCATAAAGCTGAAGATGTACTTAAACGATTCCGAATTAGGTTTCACTGATCAACAGACAAAAATATCTTATAAAGTAAAAGATGAAAACCTAGCATCTGCTTATAAAAATCTTATACAGAGAAGTGAATTTACTATTAATAGTTCAGATTTAATTACTTTTTTTAGTAATTTTTATCTTTATCGGATGGTTAGTTGATAAACTTTTGCGAAGGAAGTTTAATATCCCAAAGGATCCAAAATACGTAAGTGCAGGTCATCAACGCTCCGTGTATATCTTGAAATTTCTGAATGTAATTTTTATTTTTTTATTTTCAATAAATGGATGGCTCTTGTATACAGCTGCTACAAGTGCATTTTTGGCTGTAGTTATAATAAGTTCTATAATGATTGAGTATTGCTATGGTCGCGAAGAGAAAAGACATTATGTGTCAATTATTTCTTCCATTGTAATGCTTCTATTATTATTTATATTCCTTATGTATATTTAGGGTGTAATCCATTAGCAAAATAGATGAGTTGGCAATGAGCTCAATTGGAATTGAGCACAAACGACTATCCATATTTTCAGTTTTAAGCAAGAATTGGGCTAGGCAAGAGAAAAAGGGAGCTAAAAAAAATGTTTGAATCGTTTCCGAGCATCCCTTTTTAGCTTGCTTAGCTTTGATTTTTTTTGTGTAATGTGTAATTTAAAAAAAGCGATATATAAGATAGAAAGGAGTACGGTAATCATGACAATTCCCTGCCATTTAAAATGCAGCCAGATTGGACTGAGTAAAGTACTTCCTGATGCAACACCTATATAATAAGAAACGAGATATAAACTGGATGCAAGCCCCTTTTGATGAATGGCTGTCCGGCTAACTGTTGCAGAAGTTAAGGCATGAGCGGTGAAAAAGCCTAAGCATGCAATACAGAGCCAACAATTATCATTATAAGGGAGGAGCTTAACGTTAATAAAATCCCACACACTAATAGAAGTACTCCAAATGTTCGAATCATATTGATGCCGACTTTACCTGCAAGGGAGTTAGCAATTGGCGAACCAATAATTCCTAAGCCATATGCTAAAAAAATAAAGGAAATCGTTTTTAACGATAATAAGAACGGTGGTTCAGCTAAATAGTACGGGATAAATGACCACATTCCTGTAAAAGATAGCTGCAAAATGATCCCAAATCCAAAAAGAATAAGTAAATTTGGATTTTTTTAAATGCAGCCAAAAACCATGTAAATCCTTTTGAATAGTACGCTGATGGACTGAAAAATTTCTTGATTTTGGAAGGGTAAGCCACACTAGAATGAATATAATGCCACCCAAAAGTGCTAAAGAGAAAAATGCAACCTCCCAAGATTTATTTTCTGTCAGAAAGCCCATCATCAGACGACCAATCGTTCCACCTAGAGCATTACATGAAATGTAAAGTGCTGTTGCAAAGCCCATTGATTGCTGATTTATTTCTTCACTGATATAGGCAAGGGCTGCTGCGGGCACTCCAGCAATCGCAAAGCCTTGGATAAAACGTAAAAAAAATAATCATAGAAAAAGAATCCGTTAAAGGCATTAAGAGAAAAGGGATAATCGTTAAAACAATCGAAAGTCGAATAAACAGTACCCGTCCATATCGATCAGATAAAAAAACCTAAAACAATTAACCCGATAATTACGGATAGAGTTGTTACAGACATGGCCAGACTTGCAGTGGAGACAGAAATTTGAAATTGCTCTGTAAAAAAGGGGAGCAGCGGCTGTACTGAGTACATTGCTGCAAATACAAACACCGAAGCTCCTCCTAAGCTAATCACAATTGTCCAAAATTGGCGATCCTTAATCGAATACCTCTTTGTCAATGATTCCATAGAGAGGCCCTTATTTCATTTGCTCTGGTAACCAAAGTGATAATTGTGGCAATAAAACCACTAAACCTAAGAAAATAATCATTAAAACGATAAAAGGAATGACCCCTTTTACAACCTCGCCTAGCTTTTCCTTAGCAATTCCACTTACGACAAAGAGATTCAGTCCCACTGGCGGTGTAATCATGCCAAGCTCCATGTTAATTGTCATAATAATAGCAAAGTGAATCAAATTAATATCGAAATGTGCTAGAATCGGTAATAGAATTGGTAAAGTAATTAAAATAATGGATACAGCCTCTAAGAACATTCCCATAACAAAGAATAGAATATTAACAATTATCATGAATATCCACTTGTTCATATCACTTTCGGCAATCCATGCACCAACCTGCTGTGGTACTTGTGCATTTGTTAAATATAGTCCAAATAATGAAGCGGCACCGATAATTAAGAAAATCATGGCTGTAATATTAATGGACTCCACCAAGACCTCACGGAAATCCTTTAGCTTCATTTCTCGATAGATAAACAGGGATACGATAAGACCATAGAAAACGGCAATAACGGCTGATTCAGTTGGTGTTACAACCCCTGAATAGATTGTTCCTAAAATTAAGAATGGTAAAAATGCACCCCAAATTGCTTTTAAAGATTTACGACCACGCTCACTCCAAGAAGCTGGTGCATCTCCTTTAAAACCATTGCGTTTCGCATAAAAAATAGCTGCCACTATTAAAATGCCTGTTAATGCAAGTCCTGGAATAACACCAGCCATAAATAATTCACCAATAGATTGCTCTGATGTAATACCATAAATGATTAGCGGTACACTTGGTGGAATTAAAATACCTAATGTACCACCAGCGGCAACAAGCCCCATAGAATAGCGCTTCTTATAGCCAGCAGAAATCATCGCAGGAATCATGATAGAACCAATTGCAGCAGCTGTTGCAGGTGAAGAGCCTGAAATCGCTGCGAAAATAGCACACGCGATGATTGTTACAACAGCAAGACCTCCTGGAAGATGGCCAATCCATGCACGTAAGGCTTCAATAAGATATTTGGAAATTCCACCACGTGCCATTAATACCCCCGCAAGGACGAAGCCTGGAATTGCCATCATCGGGAATGAATCTAGTGCAGTAAAAATACGCTGAGGAATCATATTCATATTAAAATCAATTTGGAAGAACACAAGAATTGTCGATAGTGCTAAACTAATCGCGACCGGTACTCGTAGGAATAGTAATAAAAAGAAACTAAGTAAGAGGATTAGCATATTCTTCGTCCTTTCCTCGTAGAATGTTGATTAATCTTTCTACGAATCTTAGTAAAAATAAAAGGCCTGAAATCGGTAAAACTAAGTATACAATCCACATTGGTATCCCGATATCAAGTGATACCATGCCTGATGTATAACGGTTTTCTACTAAAACAAAGCCGTAATACGTATAAATTAAACAAAAGGCAATGCTTAACCCTGTTGCTACTAAATCCAGTACACGTTTCATAGAAGGCTTTAATTTATCGTATAAAATATCTACTTGAATATGTTGATTGTGGCGAAGGGCTAAGCCAAATCCTAGAAATGTACCCCAAATAATTGAATAACGTGCTAATTCCTCTACCCATGCTTGCGGTTCATTGAATATGTAACGCATAATTACGCCATAAAAAAATAAGAACTACACCTGCTACGAAAAAGATTCCAGCTAGGATTTCTTCTAAATAGCCCCAGATTTTATGTAAGGCCTTCATTCAATTGCCTCCTTCATGTATATATTTGAAAAGGGAATGATGATTATTCATCATTTAAGTATAAACGGGTGCTTAATCTCCCACTATAGTAATGTTGCTGCTTGTAGTGAGCGTCTTAGCACCCGTTCGTACAGGTTTTGTGTAAGCGATTTACTAAAATTTAATAATTCTCCATCTTTATTCAGCAGATCTTTACTGTGCCAAAGCGCAGTGTATAATGTTGACCTCAATTCCCTACGGATGGCACGGATTTTGAAAAAGAATCTGCATGAATTCTACGGATTATACCTACAAGGCTCATCTGTTGATGAACCTGTGGCTTATCCGTGAAAATGAGCAGATTCTTATTTAAACGATTTAATTCCCCGAATAGAAAGATTTTTTTAAACCCAAAATTACGTTATTTTAGATCACGAATACCATTAATTAATTCTTCTGTGATAACTTCACCAAACTCTTCATATACTGGTTCAAGTTTTTCTTTAATAGCTTCTTTTTGTTCAGTTGTTAACTCAAGAACCTCAATACCAGAGTTTTTAATGTTCTCGAATGATTTTGCATTTTCATCAGCAGCTAAATCCCAAGCTAGTTTCGTTGCTTCATCTAATGATGCTTCCACTGCTGTTAATAAATCAGCAGGGATTTTCTCCCAGAATGATTTGTTAACAAAGATTGCATAGTCAAGGCGACCATGTTCAGATACTGAGAAATATTTTTGAACTTCTTGGTATTTTTGTGTATCAAAGTTGTTGAATGTATTTTCTTGTCCATCAACTGTTCCTTGTTGTAAGGCAGCATATGTTTCACCAAATGCAATTGTTGCAGAGCCAGCATTTAGCGCTTTAAATTGAGCTTCTAATACTTTTCCTGCTTGTGCACGGAATTTCAATCCTTTAAAATCTTCTACTTTTTCAAGTGGATGCTTGTTATTTGAGAAATGTTTAAAGCCATTTTCCCAGAATACCAAACCTTTAATATCATTTGCTGCTAATTGATTCGATTCAAGAATTGTTTTAGCTACGTCAGAAGTAAAGAATTTACGTACGTGCTCTTCGTTCTCAAATAGATAAGGCATATCAACATATTGCCAACGCGGGTCGATTTTAACCATTTTTGTTACAGAAGGAGCAATCATATGAACATTTCCAGATACTAGTGCATCTAGTTCATCATTATCCCCATATAATTGTGAAGAAGGGTAAACTTCAACTTTTACTTTACCTTCTGTTTTTTCATCTACTAATTTCGCAAAAGCATCAGCAGCTTTTCCTTTTACACTATCAATTGATGTTACATGTGAGAATTTAATAACAAGCGGTTTGTCCTTGGTATAGCCGCCATCACCCTCAGCTGCTGGTGCAGATGTTTCTTTTTTTTGTCGCCACTACAAGCTGCAAGTGCTAAAACTAATACAGCCATAAGTGACATGAAAAGCCATTTTTTTCATTACATATCCCCCTAAATGTTATGATTATAGTTAAAAGGTGAACCTTTTTAACCCATGCTAGTGTTGTGATTGATTTTTAGGAAGTGCTTGGATATATTTTTTTTCCATAGTTTTCTGCATAATAGCGATAAACAGGCTCGAATGCAGATTCCCATTCTTCCTTCTCTTCATCTGATAAATTGTAGATATTAATGCAATCACATGCTTCCATTTCTTCAAGTCGTTCTGCTGTTAAATTTTCTGCAAGCTGCCATTCCCATTCTTGTACTTCCTTTAGTGTTTCTATGAGTAGAATTTGCACATCTTCAGGTAGGGAATTCCAAAATTCATGATTCATTAGCAGTAAATAACCAAGATAGCCATGGTTACTAATCGTTAAGTAGTCTTGTAGTGAATGTAAATTTTTGCTTGTAATATTTGTCAGTGTGTTTTCCTGACCATCGACATTGCCTCTTTGTAGTTGATGAAAAACAGTATTGAAGTCAATGCGTTTTGGATAGGCTCCAACAATGGAAAACTGTTCAGATAAAACATCACTTGGCATAATCCTCATACGCAAGCCATTCAAATCTTGCACAGTTTCTATAGGTCGAATACTATTGCTAAGTTGCTTAAATCCACTATCCCAAACGCCCATGGAAAATAGATTATGGGCATTTAATTTTGTCATTAACGATTGACCAACATCACTGTTGACATATGTATGCACTTCATCCGCATTTTTAAATGCATAGGGTAGATCCATAACTGACCACTCTGGTACAAGCGTTGTAATTTTTGAAATAGCAGGGGCAATCATTTGAATATCGCCACGTAATAGTGCATTCATTTCTTCGCCATCTTTATAAAGAACCCCATTTGGAAACACTTGAATCTCGACATGTCCATTACTACGTTCTTTGATTAGCTCTGCAAATTTTACGGCTGCCATTCCTTTCGGTGTATTTTCACCAACTACATGTGAAAATCGAATAACGATTTGTTCCTCATGACTTAACTGCTCATTGTCGGTAGGGTAAACGTCTTCCTGACATGAAACTAACAGAATTGTTATGAAAATGAGAACGCTAACAAAACTGCGTGTAAAACGATTACTCCACATACAAATTCACCCCTAATCTCTATAAGATGTGAACGATTTTTATTGTAGTTCATTTCATTAAATACTCAATATTATGGTTTTAATGGACATTTTGGTATTTATGGTATATAACAATTTGTTATTTTAAAAAAACTGTTACAAAACAGATTCAAAAGAAATGCTTATTAAAAATCTGTAAAGAAAAAGAATCTGCCTTATTCCTTGATAAAAGTAAACAGAATACATTTCAATCTTATGTAGGAATTGGAATATATTCGAGGAAGGGCAGATTCTTGCTATTTATTTAATAAACTAAAATCTTATACTACTTAATGGAATAGTATTTTGTCGGTCGACCTACTGTCCCGTATTGTAATTCAATCGAGACAGTTCCCTTAGTAGCCAAAAAATCCAAGTATTTACGTACAGTTACTCTGGCCATTCCGACATTTTGAGCTAGCTGCTCTGAGGTAATAGCTGCACGGTGTGTCGTTAAATAATCAAGAATCTGTTGCATTGTTATCGTGTTTAGTCCCTTGGGAAGCTCCGTTGTTTCATGCTGTATTCCTAGCCATTTGTCGATGTCCTCTTGATTAAATGCCTGCGAGCTTTGTAGCTTTTTAGTAGAACTTTTGTATTGCTGCAATGCTTTTTCAAAGCGTTCAAAACGAAATGGCTTGATGAGATAGTCGATGGCTCCCAGTCGAAGTGCCTCCTGTACTGTTGGCGCATCTCTTGCAGCAGTAATCATAATAATATCCGAGGGGACACGTTCTGCACGAAGCTTTAAGAATAGTTCCATGCCTGTCATATCTGGTAAAAACATATCGAGTAAAATGAGATTTGGCTTCTTTCTTATAATTTTGTCATAGGCTTCACGACCATTGACTGATTCACCCACGAGCTGAAAACCATTCAATTTATTTAAAAAACCTTTATTTACTTCAAGTACCATTGGATCGTCTTCTACGATAAACACTGAAAGATTACTCATTGTTCTTCAGTCACCCCTACTTCTATTGTAATGATTGTTCCAACATTGACGGTTGATTCTACTAGAATAATTCCATTGTTTGATTCCACAATCTGTTTCACAAGGGCAAGTCCAATACCATGACCATCCTTTTGTTTTGTGCTAAAGCCATAATCGAAAATCCGATTTGGCAAACCAGTAATCCCCTTACCACTATCCTGTACTTCAATGAATAAATGATGTTTATGGCCAATTAATGTAATATGAACATCTTTATGAGCACATTCAAAGCATGCCTCCATTGCATTGTCCAATAAGTTACCTATAATAGTTACCATGTCACCACTGGAAAAGCCACTCATAAAATCAACGAGCTTTGAGTCCTCATCAATTGTCAGCTCCACACCAAGCTCTTTTGCACGTGAAAATTTACCAAGTAATAGTCCTTGAATCGAATAATCATGAATCTTGTCATGCAAGCTTTGAATAATCTCTTCCTCATCTGTTATTTCATCAATAATCAGGCTTAAAGCATCGTCATCCCGTTCCAATTGTATTAATCCTGCAATACTATGTAAGCGATTCATATATTCATGTTGCTGGGCACGTAAGGAATCCACTAGTATTTTTATGCCAGTTAATTCTTCAGCTAACATATTTGCTTCTTTTCGATCGGTTAGCATAATAAGGTAGCCAGCATTTTGCTCCATGATACGAATAGGAAAGGTGCGAACTAAGTACATTTGCTCAAACATCAATAGAGGTCTATATACTTCATGCTGTTGTAGCGTATCCTCTGCGAGCCAGGTCCCTTTAAACAAAGCTTTTCTAGAAATCTTCTGTCCGAAGAAATGTGTATATTGCCTTGCTAAACGATTAATAAAGGTCACATTACCACTTTCATCAGTTGCTAAGATACCGATATCCATCGCTTGAATAATACCAGAGCGTTCTTCTACTAAACGGGCTATTTCGTAAGGCTCCAAATTAAAGGTTTGGCGCTTTAAATGATTGGCAACCCATACAGACCCACCTAAGCCGATGATTAATCCCCAAAAAAGAGACATAAGGATATCAAATTGATATTCATCTACAAGGTTATACCATTTGGGTGCAAGTAATCCGACAGTAATAACACCAACTTGCCTTGTACCTTCTTCATTCATTATTGGTACGAATGCTCTGATAGAATATCCTAAAACACCTCTTGCCTTCGATATATACTCATGCTGAGAAAAGGCTTCTATTTCGTCTCCACCTTCAAAGACTGTGCCTAGCTTACTTTCCGATGGGTGTGAATAACGAATGCGATTCATATCAATAATCACAATATAATCTACATCAGTTGTTAAGCGAATACGCTCTGCAATTGGTTGAATAATTTCAAAACCAGCTGGCTTGCCTACATTATTTTGAACATCAGTAAGCTGTGATACAGTTCTTGCAATTGCGATCGCTCGTGCACCAAACTCTTTTTCAAAAGCTCCTCCAAGATTATGAATCATGATAGCTCCACTTGTGGCAATTGAAAAAAATAACAATTATGAATGAAAAAAATAAACATTTTTAGTCGTAAAGAAATATTTTTCATAGGAATGTGAAAGGAATAGGAGTACTCCCTTTAATTAATTCAACACCTCTTTAAATAAAGATAATAGTAAGACAATGAATCTTAGATGAACGAACAAGTCTTGTAAAAAAAATGATAAGAGTACATAGGAGGACCAAACTAGGAATTTCATTCTATTATAAATTAACATAAATAATTAGTTTGTTGTAATACAACTTTAGTTGAAAAGTACTGTTTTCATTTGTGTACTATAACAAATTTGTGGATATAATTAAACACCGTGCTTTCTTATTACTTTATATAGCATCATTTGGTTATGAGGAAACTAGGGGGATTGCTTGTTTCCTAAAGAAAAATTTATATTTGAATAATAAAAATGAATGAGAAAAGAATATTCGAAATGAAATATACAAGACATACATTATATTTATTTGGTAATTAAACCAGAAAAAGAGAGAAGTTATTTAAATTTTTCTTTTTTTACTACCACTTTGGGTAGAAAAATTTTGTGCATTTTAGTTTTAAAATTCTCTTTCATTCTTAATATTTCTCTATGATGAAAATTTGATTATGTTGTTATTCGGGAGAAATGTGGTCAATATTCTAATCAAAAAAAAGAGGAATATATACCATGGGAATGTGAAAATATGCACAAATAAAATTATTTTTAAATAGTTTCAAGTTATAGAGATAATAGAGTAGAAAAATATTATTATCTAAAATATGTTGCAGTTTCTCTTTGATAAGCATTGTTTCACTTAGAGGCTGTAGGATTTATGACGGAGACACAATAAGCAGATAAAGAAAATACTTTTTGGAGAAATAATATTTTTTTAGAAAAACATCTTGCATTTGAATAATTCTAAGTGGTAAATTGTTTTACATGGACGTTCATAGAATTTTCACAGGTAGCAAAAGAGGGGAGAAATGAGAATTTATGAATAAAAATAGATGGTTAATTGCATTATCTGCAATCGCTATTCACCTTTCTATCGGTGGAGCTTATGCATACAGTGTATACAAGCTACCGATTGTCACAGAGATGGGATGGAGTGAAACAAAGGTAACGGTTGCCTTTACGATTATGATGGGGCTTGCGGGTTTTTCAGCCGCACTATTTGGTAGTTTAGTAGAAAAATTGGGGCCACGTAAATCTGCGATGGTAGCAGCTGTTCTATTTGGGGCGGGACAAGCTGGTGCTGGTGTAGCAATTTCAATGGATTCTGTAACATTGTATTGGTTAACATATGGCGTGCTAAGTGGATTAGGTATGGGGATAGGCTATATTGCTCCTGTATCAACATTAGTAAAATGGTTCCCAGACCGTAGAGGCTTGGCAACAGGTATGGCTGTACTTGGATTTGGATCTGGAGCACTAATTACAGCACCAGTAGCAGCAAACTTAATGGAGGCTGTTGGGATTTCTACAACATACTTTATTTTAGGGGCAAGTTATTTCACGTTAATGATTTTAGGGGCTTTATATATTGCACCGCCTGCACCTGGTTATATGCCAGCAAACATGAAGGCAGCTGCAAATGGTGGTAAAGAAATAGTAAAAAAAAGATTTAGCAGTTATGTCAGCTCGTGAGGCTGTTAAAACAAAGCATTTCTGGATGCTATGGTCAATGCATTTAGTAAATGTAACAGCAGGGATTATGATGATTTCTGTCGCCTCTCCAATGGCCCAAGAAATTGTGGGATTATCAGTTGCGGGAGCTGCAGCAATGGTAGGTATTATGGGGTTATTTAACGGTGGTGGTCGTTTAATTTGGGCGGCTGTGTCTGACTATATTGGTCGTTCGAACGTCTTTGTTATATTCTTTACGGCACAGTTAATTACATTTATTGTGTTACCACATACGACGAACGTGATAATTTTCCAAGCACTTATTTTCTTAGTTGTTAGTTGCTATGGTGGTGGCTTCTCGAATTTACCTGCATTTGCAAGTGATTTATTTGGTACAAAGCAATTAGGTGTTATTCATGGTTATTTATTAACGACTTGGTCATTAGGCGGTATTTTTGGTCCGTTACTGGTGAGCACAATTAAAAATGCTTATGGAAGTTACATTCCAGTATTCTATGTATTTGCTGGGTTAATCGCAGCATCATTAATTATTTCATTAACATTACGTGCAGATGTACGTAAACGAACAGCTTTAAAAGCAGCGGCACAAAATGTTGGAGACGTCTCCGCTACACAATAAACGTTACTTTCAATTCGCACTTGAAGGTACTAGGTCTTGACCATATAAGTATCATTTCGCACATGATGCTTGTATGGTTTTTTTTGTTGTAGCGATTGTTATATAACAATAGATTAATCTTTGTTTAATGTATAACAGAGGTTGTCTGATGTCAATAACATTCCGGGAAATAAAGTGATTTCGCTACCAAAAGAGCAATTTCGAAACGAAAAGCAAACTATAGAAGTCAGGAGCAACATTTTAGCGATTGTTGAAATGTCGAATCTTTTCCTCGACTAAAGCGTATATAAGGTAATAAGGAGTGATTGAAGATGGGGAAATTTTCTTTACATGAATTCATCAATAAAACACAGCAGGATGATAATGAAAACGATTATTTTGAGTTAGAAACGGAACGTGTACTAGAGATCAATTTAGATGGCGAGGTTTGGTCTAAAATGGGCGCTATGATTTCTTACATAGGCGACATTAAGTTTGAGCGAGAGCGTGTACTTGAGCATGGATTAGGAAAAATGTTTAAAAAGGCACTAACAGGTGAAGGTACACAGCTTATGAAGGCAAAAGGTAAAGGGCGGCTTTATTTAGCTGATCAAGGGAAAAAGGTTACGATTTTTGATTTGAAAAATGAAAGTATTTGCGTCAATGGCAATGATTTGCTTGCATTTGAACCAAGCATCGATTGGGATATTCATTTAATGCGTAAAATGGCAGGCATCATGTCAGGCGGATTGTTTAATGTAACTTTAAAAGGAACAGGGAAGGTAGCCATTACCACCCATTTTGAACCTTTAACACTATTAGTACGCCCAGGTGAGACGGTATATACTGATCCTCATGCCACAGTAGCATGGTCAGGAAATTTAGCACCTGAGTTTAAAACAGATATCAGCTTCCGTACATTTATCGGTCGAGGCAGCGGCGAATCCATTCAAATGGCATTTTCAGGTGAAGGTTTTGTCATTATCCAACCATTTGAGGAAGTTTATATGTCTAGCGAAAGCTAAAAAAAGCGTGTCCTAATTATTCAGGACACGTTTTCAATGATATGAAGTGCCTTATTCACGTGGTAAATTATTTAAGTCCTGCGTTCATTCCAGCAATACGTCCGGTAACAAGTGCAGATGTAATATTATAGCCTCCTGTATAGCCATGAATATCAAGGATTTCACCGCAGAAGAATAAACCATTCTTTTTCTTAGAGGCCATTGTCTTTGGCTCTATTTCTTTAACAGAAATACCCCCACCAGTAACAAATGCCTTTTCAAGAGATTGTGTACCACTTACAGTCATCGTAAAATGGACAAGCAAACGAGCTAAATGGCGAATTTTTTTCCTGCGCTATTTCAGTGCCTGTCATTTGTACATCAATGCCAGCACGTTCACATAAAAACAATAGCCATCGTTCAGGGGCTATCCCTTTCCACACGTTTTTAACTGCTCTCTTTGGATCTTCTTTCCATAGCTTATTTAAGTATTGTAGACATGTTTCTTCATTATAATGGACAAGCGTTTGAATACGGATTGTCACTGGTTCATAGCCAGTTTTCATTAATTCTTTTACGATAAATTGGCTACAGCGTAAAATAGCAGGACCACTTAATCCGAAATGAGTAAAGAGCATGTCCATTTGATGGGTTACGAGCACTTTACCTTTTTTTATTTAAAACAGAAACAGCAACCTCTCGTAAAGCCAACCCCTGAAGCTCACGATTTTGTATAAAATCTTCCTTCGAGAGCACAGGAACCTCTGTGGGGAATAACGTTGTAATTGTATGACCTGCTCGCTCTGCCCATGGATAACCATCACCAGTTGATCCTGTTTGTGGAACAGCTTTCCCACCTACAGCCACTATTACAGCCTCGCTACGGACCTCTAATCCGTCTGCAAGGCGAACACCAAGAATTTTTTTCCTCATCCATTAATAGCTTACTGACAGGGGTATTTAACCGAACTTCTACATGTAAACGCTGTAATTGACGGATTAGTGCGTCAACAACATCTTGCGCGCGGTTAGACATGGGAAACATACGCCCATGATCCTCCTCTTTTAGGGCAACACCGAGCCCTTCAAAAAAAGGCAATAATATCCTCATTATTATAAACTGTGAATGGACTATATAAAAACCGCCCATTACCTGGTATATGTTTAACAATTTCTTCTATTGGTAAACGATTTGTCACATTACAGCGACCCCCACCAGAAATAGCAAGCTTTTTACCAAGCTTATTCCCTTTTTCTACTAGTAATACTTTCTTTTTTTCGTTCTCCAGCAGCGATTGCAGCCATTAAGCCTGAGGGACCTCCACCTATCACAATTACATCATACATATATAGAAACTCACTTTCTGTTCAAATTAGGAATCCTTCCTATTATACATGAAGTCTATATAGAGGGGCTTCTTTCACATTGAAAATAATGCGAAAGTGTTTTATAATTCCTTATCTCATCTAAACAGATGAAAAGTTAGTTTTTTTTGTTAATACAAGGAATCGGAGTACGATTATCTATGTAAAAAAAGGCTTCTGATGAAAGTTTTTTTTCTGTGTTGTCAGCATGAAATGATCGTCTATTCGTGCTATTATGGAAAAGGTTATGCACTAAATTATGAGGTGAAAAATAGAATGTGCGGATTTATAGGCTATATTAATGGAACAAATGTAATCGATCATCATCAAACGATTGAAAATATGATGAATACAATTATTCACCGTGGACCAGATAGCGGTGGTATTCACAGTGACGATAAAGTAACGTTGGGATTCCGACGATTAAGTATTATCGACTTGTCAGATGTGGCGAATCAACCATTGTACAGTGCAGATGGTAACATTGTGCTTGTATTTAATGGAGAAATCTTCAACTTCCAAGCGCTACGTGAAGATTTAATTGCTAAGGGACATATATTTAAAACACAATCTGATAGTGAAGTTATAATTTATGGTTATGTAGAATATGGTGTAGAGTTTGTTAAACAATTACGAGGTATGTTTGCATTCTGCATTTGGGATAAAAAGAATGATTTACAATTTATTGCCCGTGATGGCTTTGGTATTAAGCCGTTGTATTACTCAGAGAATACAACAGACGGAACCTTTATTTTCGGTTCGGAAATTAAATCCTTCTTACCCCACCCATCCTTTATTAAAGAATTAAATAAAAATGCCCTTCGTCCATATTTAACTTTCCAATATTCGTCAATGGATGAAACTTTCTTTAAAGGTGTGTTTAAACTACCGCCTGCTCATTATATGTTAATTCAAAATGGGAAAAAGAAAATCGTGCAGTACTGGGATAAAAAAATTCCATGCGAAAGAGGCACCAATTGAAAAATATGTAGAGGACATTCGTTCTACAGTAAGAGAATCAGTAGAAGCACATCAAATCAGCGATGTAAAGGTTGGTTCATTCCTATCAGGAGGAATTGATTCAAGTTATATTACGGCATTACTGCGTCCTGATAAGTCCTTCTCTGTTGGTTTTTCTGACTATGAAGATATGTTTAATGAAACAAACTTAGCAAAAGATTTATCAGATACATTAAACATTCAAAATGAGCGTAAATATATATCAGCTGATGAATGCTTTGAGGCTTTACCAAAAATTCAATGGCATATGGACGAGCCACAATCTAATCCATCTTCTGTTCCACTTTATTTCCTTTCTGAGCTAGCTTCGAAGGACGTAACAGTTGTCCTTTCAGGTGAAGGAGCGGATGAAATTTTTGGTGGCTACTCATGGTATCAAAACTCAGGTAAAATGCAACAATACGAAAAAATTCCTTTTGGTATTCGTAAGGCATTACGAGGTATTGCAGAGGCATTACCTAAAAATCAATACACAAACTTTCTTATAAAAGGTGGTCAATCAGTCGAAGAACGCTTTATAGGTGAAGCGGTTGTCTGGGATGAAGAAGATGCACTGAATGTATTAAAACCAGACTATAAAAATGGTCCATCTGTTAAGTCCATTACAAAGCGTATCTATGATGAAGTACCTGGCGATGATGATGTGACAAAGATGCAGTACTTAGATTTAAATCTATGGATGCCTGGCGATATTTTATTAAAAGCGGATAAAATGAGTATGGCGCATTCAATTGAATTACGTGTACCATTTTTAGATAAAGAAGTAATGGAATTAGCGAAAAACATTCCATCAAGATATCGTGTCAACGACATTGATACGAAATATGTGCTTCGTCAAGCAGCTCATCAGGAATTACCAGAAGAATGGGCAAAACGTCCAAAGCTAGGCTTCCCAGTACCAATCCGCCATTGGCTACGTGAAGAGAAATACTACAACATGGTAAAAGAAATGTTCACAACAGATTTTGCCAATAAATTCTTTGATACAAAGCAATTAGTAGGCTATCTCGATGAGCATTATGAAGGTAAGGCAAATCGTGGGCGCTATATTTGGACTACCTATGTATTCTTAGTATGGTATAAACAATTTTTTATAGACATGAAATAGCTTATGAGTCGGTGGAGGTTTTTTTTAATCTCCGCCGATTATTTTGAGCATTTTATTATCAAAATAAAAATAAATTTACTGTCTTTTTGATGGATTAGCCTAAAGCTAGAACTTTTTGATAGAATAATGCGTCTGTTTACCTATAAATATGTTAAGATTACAAGTGGTTTATGCAATTGCGCTGGGGCGTAATTGATATTATGTTTACAATTATCTTTGGCAGCGTTTGCATGTGGCAAAAGCAGTTACAATTTTTGTGACGAGTAAATCTGCTCCGTTGACTGCTAGAATTGCTCGGGTATTGTATAAAATTGCTCCGTTGCCAGTCAGAAATGCTCGGGTCCCGTGAAAACTCGCTCCGTTGTCGGTGAAAACTGCTCGGGTACCGTGTAAATCCGCTCCGTTGTCAGTCAGAACTGCTCGAGTACCAAGTAAACTCGCTCCGTTGTCGGTGAAAACTGCTCGGGTACCGTGTAAATCCGCTCCGTTGTCAGTCAGAATTGCTCGGGTACCAAGTAAACCCGCTCCGTTGTCGGTGAAAACTGCTCGGGTGCCAAGTAAACCTGCAGTTATCAGTTAAAAAAACTCGCTCAGATACCGAAAAATCTGATTATAGTGAATATTTTCCAATAGTAATTCTATGTGTTACGATGAAATTATTGATTTTATGATGAATGGATGGGTACAATGTCCAATTTAATGAAAGGTACTGCGATATTAACAATGGGGATGTTTTTATCGAAGGTACTCGGATTAATTTATATTTTTCCGTTTTATGCAATTGTGGGCGAGGAAAATATTGCGCTCTATCAATATGCGTATATTCCCTATTCGATTATGCTAGCAGTAGCCATCTCTGGTGCGCCAATTGCTGTATCTAAGTTTGTTTCTAAATATAATGCACTTGGTGATTATCAATCAGGCCGCAAGCTTATGAAATCAGGCATACTGATTATGTTGATAACTGGTCTAGCCGCATTTATTGCCCTTTTTATATTAGCTACACCTATAGCGGGGCTTGTCATAAAAAGTGATGAGCAAGCTTTTACAGTCGAGCAAATTGCTTCCGTGATTCGTTGGGTTAGCTTTGCTTTAATTGTTGTCCCATTTATGAGTCTTTGGCGTGGATTTTTCCAAGGTTATGACAAAATGGAACCTACAGCAGTTTCGCAATTAGTTGAACAGATTGTTCGTATTGTAGTGTTATTAGGTGGATCATTCCTAGTAGTAGTTGTCTTTAATGGCAAACCACAAACAGCCGTTTCCTTTGCCGTATTCGCGGCCTTTATCGGGGCTATTGGCGGGTTGATGGTACTCTATTATTATTGGAAAAAATACCAACCTGAATTTAATTTATTGCGCAATCAAAGTGTTACATCTACTCAACTGCCAATGTCCAATATTTATAAAGAAGTTATTACGTATTCCATTCCAATGGTATTCGTAGGTGTCGCCAATCCATTATTTCAGCTAGTGGACATGTTAACGTTTAACGGTGCAATGACATCCATAGGCTTAGCAGAAGTAACCGATAAATATTTATCAATGATTAATTTCACCACGCATAAAGTTGTAATTATTCCGGTTATGCTAGCTACAGGTTTTTCGATGGCGCTAGTACCGACGATTACTAAGTATTTTACACAGGGTGAATATTTATCACTGCGACATGCAATGGATAAAACCTATCAAATATTAATTTTTATTACATTGCCTGCTGTAGTGGGTATTTCATTGTTAGCGAATGAAATATACTTTATGCTCTATTCTGAAAGTGAAATGGGGGCTACCATTTTAGCTCACTATGCGCCTGTTGCTATTTTATTTGCATTGTTCCAGGTAACAGCAGCTTTATTACAGGGGATTGACTTCCAGAAATGGATTGTCTTCAGCCTGTTATCAGGGATTTTTGTCAAGCTAGCAATCAACATACCTTTAATTCGATGGATTGAGGCTGATGGAGCCATTCTTGCCACAGCAATTGGCTACGGGGTTTCAATTATTATTAATATGCTAGTGCTAAGAAAAGCACTGAATTACAAATCTGAGATGGTTCTTCGCCGTGTCATGCTTATCTCTCTTTTGACTCTAGCAATGGTAATAAGTGTATTGATTGTGCATAAGCTGCTTGGCTTTGTGATGGGGCCAGTGGATGGAAAATTCTCTGCATTTGTTTACTCAGTTATTTGTGCTGGCGTAGGTGTTGGGGTATATGGTTATTTATCTTTACGTCTAGGCTTAGCTCAAAAACTACTCGGTGAACGACTGACAAAAATTACGAATAAACTTGGATTTAAATAGGAGGATTTATGCGTTTAGATAAATTACTAGCAAATATGGGGTATGGGTCACGCAAGGAAGTGAAGCAGCTTCTTAAGCAAAAGGCAGTAACTGTGATGGTGCATATGTAAAGGATGCAGCATTGCATGTAGACCCTGAAAAACAAGATGTTTCCGTTTTTGGTGAACGTGTTGTTTACACAGAATTTGTATACTTTATGATGAATAAACCTCCTGGCGTTATTTCTGCAACAGAGGATGTACGAGATGAGACGGTCATTGATTTGTTAGAGCCCTTACATCAACATTTTCAGCCTTTTCCAGTTGGTCGCTTAGATAAAGATACTGAAGGATTGCTGCTGTTAACGAATGACGGTCAGCTAGCGCATAATTTATTATCTCCCAAAAAGCATGTGCCTAAAGTTTACTATGCGCAAATAGATGGACTTGTGACAGAGGAAGACTGCAAAAAAATTTGCACAGGGCGTAGAGCTGGACGACGGTTATGTGACAAAACCAGGCGAGCTCATTATCTTAAAAACTGACCTTCAATCAGAAATCGAGCTAACCATTCAAGAAGGTAAGTTTCATCAGGTGAAGCGTATGTTTGAGTCAGTTGGTAAGCGTGTTACCTATTTAAAGCGTTTATCAATGGGAAGCCTTAAGCTTGATGACAATTTAGCTTTAGGGGAATATAGAGAATTAACTACAAAAGAACTAACAGCCTTACAAAATAGGGATTAATAGATACCTCGATGCTAATAAAAATTAGTATTGAGGTATTTTTATATACATTCATAAACTAGTAACTGTATAATATAATGTAACTTTTAATAAATTGTTATCTAGTCTTTAGTACTAATTTCAAAAAAAACTTCAGAAAATGATTTTGGAAAAATAATAGAGGACAAGTGCATGAAAAACCTAAGAATTAAATTATTAATATCTTTAATTGCCTTCGCCCTAATATTGGTTGCTGTGATTTCGTATGTAAACAGACAAATACTAGTGGCAGATATCGAACAACAAGAAGCCATGAATAGGGCGTTAATTGAAAATCATATTTTAACTGATATGCAAACTGTAGATAATGCGCATTTTTATTTGATCAAAATCTCTCAGATAAGATGGAGCAAGCACTCCGAAAGCTCGTTACATATTATGAAGAAAATCCAAAGGTCGCAACTTGGGATCTGCAGAAAATAAAAAACGAGTACGGTATGGATGTATACATAATAGATCAATCCAATACGGTTATTTATACAACTTTTGAAAAAGATAAAGGGTTGAATTTTTCCTTATGCTGTAAGCGTTTTTCTACTTTACTAGATGAACGTCGAACGAGTGGAGAATATTATAATGATGGTATAGATATCTCGACAACTACTGGAGGATATCGGAAGTTTGGGTATTTAGGGACACCTGATAAGAAATATTTATTAGAGCTAGGCATTGATTTACTCAATGATCCTGTCTTTCAAACCTTTAATTTTGGGAAGACCGCTGACTATTTAGTTGATAAATATACAGATTTATTAGAAGTGCAAACAATAAATGCGGGGGGAGTTTATTTTGATGATTCAAATCCTGCTAAAATTACAGTGAAGGATCAACCAGCCATATTTCAAGAACATTATGAGCTAGCTAAACAATCGATGAAACCAACGGAATTTCAAAAGAAATATTCAAATGGCTATATTGAAAAGTATCGTTTTTTACCATATGAAGCTGAAACAATTCGTGGTGAATCTACGAAAAGGATTATATATGTAAAATACGGAAATTATACAGAATTAGAGGCACTATCTAAAAATACAAAACAGTTTTGGCTATTGCTTTGTATAGCGTTAGGAACTTCTTTCATTATGCTTATCGTCATTAACAAAATCCTTTCTAAAACTATTCATCTCGCAACATATGATCCGCTAACAAATGTCTTTAATCGAGCTACTTATATTAGAAAAATGGACAATCTATTAAGAAAACGCAAGACAAATCAGCCAGGTTTATTATTGATAGATTTGGATAATTTCAAGCAAGTGAACGATCAGTTTGGACATGGTGCTGGCGATAAAATTCTGATTGATACTGCGAGGATTTTAAAACAAGAGGTTGGAAATGATGGCTTTGTTGTGAGGTTTGGTGGAGATGAATTTGCGATTGTTTTGTATGACGCAAAGTCGGAAAGTATGTGGCAGTTAGCTAATTCAATATTGGGCAAATTTCGTCACTATAAGCATGTAGACAATGTCAATATTGATCAATGGTCTGTCATCTCTGTCAGTATGGGAGGCGCCATTTGTCATCATCTAGATGAGTCAGAAAGAAGCTTGTTTGAGCGTGCGGACAAGGCATTGTATCAGTCAAAAAAATGCTGGCAAAGATCAATACACAAACTTTGAAGAAGTTGAAGAGAGTTACACTAATGTTTAATAATATAAAAAGTGCTCCAGAGCTTTTAAAATCAAGCTATGGAGCATTATTTATGCATGTGGCTTCAGCTTAGATTTATAGAAGAAGCAACTACATAATACAAGAGCAGCAATTACTACAAACAATGCGTCGATATAATGCGTTAACAGCCAGCCACCGATAATTGGTCCAAGAAAGCCGCCTAAATTTTTGAATTGTGCTGCCCCTAAATAAGTTCCCTTTTGTGTATCAGGTGCAATCTCATCAATCATGACATTCATCGTTGGGAAGGCAAAAATTTCACCAATCGTAAAGATAATCATTGCGATAATATAAAGCGTATAGTTATTGGAGAAGCCGAACAATAATAGTCCGATTGCAAAGAATAGAATGCCTACTAAAAGAGTAGTGGTGGATGAAAAACGTTCTGATACAATACTAATTGGTAATTGTAGTAATAAAACAACTGCTGCATTTAGCGAGATGAGTAACGAATAGAGTTTGGTACCATCCTCAATTTTAAGCTCAATCACTTGTGGTAATGTTGAATCGAATTGAGAATAGCCAATATTGATTAAAATAGCACCAAAAATAAAGCTTAGTAGTACACGATTCGTTAATAATAAAGAAAAGGTTTGTAGTATTTTTGTTTGTGTTGTAGCTTTTGGCTGTTGCATTTCGTAACGATTCAGTACGAAAAATAAAAATACAGCATAAACAATATACATAATTCCTGTAAGCATAAATGGAATACTTGGGCTAGACAATTGAGCAATATAAACACCGATGATTGGACCAATAACTGCTGCTATATTAATTGCTGTATAGCGAAGCGAAAATAATCTTTTTTCGTTTATCTGCAGGTGTAAAATCAATCATTAATGCTTGTGTTGAAGGTTCGAAGAAAGAACGACAAAGTCCATTCAGAGCATTGAATAATACAAAAAAACCATACTGCATGAGCTGTTGCAAAGCCAAAGAACACAATACTCCAAATGAAAATCGTCAGCAGAATGACACTTTTCCTACCGAAACGATCAGTTAGGTAACCACCAAAAAATCCCCCAACAGTAGAGATAAGTGGAGCAATACCAATCGTTAACCCGATTTGTAAAGGGGAGGCTTCAATTTCATTATGTAAATAGATAGCTAAAAAGGGCATTGCCATAAAGCTTGCAATACGTGTGAAAATCGTCCCGCCGAGTATAATCCAAACTAATGGATGAAACATCTTAGACAATTTCATATTAAATCCTCCTCTCAACATGTAGAATGTTTCGAGTTTAACGGATTGTTAAGCAACTGTAAATAGTCAAAATAATGAAGGTGAGGATTGATGGTGAGAAACGTAAGTGAAAAGGGAGTGCTTTCGTTTTCAGATTGTTGAGTGTAATGGGGCTTTAATTCCACCTTCTTTTTAATAATTTCAGTAAAAAGAGGAGTTTTCAATTGACTAAAAAATGATGGACAAAAAAAGAATGACCCCGACGAAAGGCCATTCTTTTTCCATACTCAATGCTTTACGTACTCAACGTAAAACTAAGACGTCAATTTTACTTTTTTTCTTCGTCGTTGTCCATTTGCCTCGACTTGGACTCATAACCAAATCGTTAAAGGCTAACACGTTCAAATCTCTTTGAACGGTGCGAGGAGTGATACTAAACTCTTCGACTAAATCCTGTGTAGACACGGTTCCTTTGTCTAAAATAAACATGTACACGTCTTTAATACGATTAAGCATTCGATCAGTAGTTGGTTTCATTAAATGAACCACTCCTTCATCTTAATTCTCTTGGCAAAGACTAGCGGACGACAATATGTGCGGAGTGCACTTAGGCTGATAAGTAGCTGCCTTAGACATCCCCTTTTCTATTTTTATATTCAGAACAATTATTCTGATAACTTTATTATATAGAAAAACTAGTTGATTTTCTAGTGAATGCAAGAGAAATTTACAATAAAAACAAAAAAATTTATACTGTATTTTGTGGGAATTCGTGAAAAACATGCTATATGTGGTAGTCTTAATAGTTGATACTGAAAATAGTTGTCAGGAAGATGATTGTTTTATATGTTGTAAAGTGTAGAATATGTTTATCTTGATTTAGCAGAACTTTACTGTACGAAAGCGCAGGGGGTCAGGTACAGAATGCACTCACCTTTAGAGGTGGCAGGATAAATGCGTTTTTTTCCTATTAAGCGAGCATACAAAAGCTCGCAAAAATATAGGAACTCAGGCTTAAGATCTACATCCTGTGAAAACGGCTGAGTAAACAACATCATGTTGGCTAAAGCCCCCGGCGGATGTTAACGGATTTTAAAGAGGAGCTTTCAAGCGAGCTCGAAAAATCCAGACGCAATTAGCTGGGGCGTATTTGATAATTTGGAGGAGGTATATCATATGGATTGGTTACAAGCCGCAAAAGAAAGGCAAGATGAATTAATACAAGATTTACAGGAGCTTGTGCAAATTAATAGTGTTCTTGATGAGGATACAATCACTTCTGAAGTACCATTTGGTGATGGTCCACTTAAAGCGCTTGAATGGTTGCTAGATAAAGGTAAGACTGAAGGGCTATTAACGAAAAATGTTGATAATTACGCTGGACATATTGAAATGGGTGCCGGGGAGGATTTGTTAGGAATTTTATGTCATGTTGATGTTGTTCCTATTGGTGATGAAGCTGATTGGACATACCCACCATTTAGCGGCACCATTGCAGAGGGAAAATTATATGCTCGCGGTGCAATTGATGATAAAGGTCCAACAGTAGCTGCATGGATGGCTATGAAACTTATTAAAGATGCAGGCATTCAGCTTAGTAAAAGAGTACGTATGATTATCGGTACGGATGAAGAAACAGGCTTCCGCTGTGTCGACCACTACTTTAAACAAGAGGAAATGCCGACAATTGGCTTTGCACCAGATGCGGATTTCCCGCTCATTAATGCTGAAAAGGGCATTGCAGAGCTTGTGTTCTCTCAAAATAAAATAGGTGATGAAACGAAAGAACAGCTACTACTATTTAATGCTGGAAAACGCCCAAATATGGTACCTGATTTTGCAGAAGCAAAGGTTCAGTTTGTTTCTCAACAGTTCGAACAGAATTTTCAAACATTTTTAAGTAAAAATCAGCTAGAAGGCACTTTATTAATGGAGGGCTCTCGCTATATAATAACTATCAAAGGTAAAGCAGCCCATGCAATGGAGCCAGAAAAAGGTGTCAATGCAGCTGTTTATCTTGCAGCATTTTTACAACAAGAATTGACGACAGAGGCAAGTATGCAATTTGTCGGCTTTATTGCAGATGCTTTTTATCAAGATCATTATGGTCATCACTTAAATTTACAATTTGAGGATGAAATGTCCGGGAAAACGACATTAAATCCGGGCATTGTTAGCTATGATGTGGCTAAAGGCGGCAGTTTGGTAATCAGTATGCGTTACGCTGTCACATATCCATTTGATAAAAAAAATTACGGCTGCACAACGCTTCACTGTGACGAAGGGATTTTCATTAGATATTCAGGATAACTCGAAACCTCACTATGTAAGTGAAAATGATCCATTCATTCAAACATTAACCGAAATCTATAGACGTCAGACAGGTGATTACGAAACACCACTACTTTCTACAGGTGGCGGTACGTATGCACGTGTGATGAAAAAGGGAGTAGCATTTGGTATGTTATTCCCTGGTGAACCTGATGTAGCGCACAGAGCGGATGAGTTTGTTGTCGTTGATAACCTAGTCAGAGCAGCAGCTATTTATGCTGAAGCAATTGTTGAACTTGCAGGAAAAAAATAATTCAAATATGAAAAGGATGAGCGAAACATGGCATATTCATTATGGAATGATCAAATCGTTGAAGAAGGATCTATTGCAGTATCACCTGAAGATAGAGGTTACCAATTTGGTGACGGAATTTATGAAGTAATCAAAGTTTATAACGGAAATATGTTCACAGCACAAGAACATATTGATCGTTTCTACGCGAGTGCCGAAAAAAATTCGTCTAGTCATTCCTTATACAAAAGACGTTTTACACAAATTATTACATGAACTTATTGAAAAAAAATAATTTAGATACAGGTCATGTTTACTTCCAAATCACACGTGGTGCAATTTCTCGTAATCATATTTTCCCAGATGCAAGTGTTCCAGCCGTATTAACAGGTAATGTAAAAGTTGGTGAGCGCTCCTATGAAAATTTTGAAAAAGGTGTGAAGGCGACTTTTGTTGAGGACATTCGTTGGTTACGTTGTGATATCAAATCATTAAATTTACTTGGTGCAGTATTAGCAAAACAGGAAGCATCTGAAAAAGGCTGCTATGAAGCTATTTTACATCGTGGAGATATTGTTACAGAATGTTCATCTGCAAATGTTTATGGTATTAAAGATGGTAAGCTTTACACACACCCAGCAAATAACTTTATTTTAAACGGTATTACTCGCCAAGTGATTTTAAAATGCGCTGAGGAAATTAATTTACCAGTGATTGAGGAGCCGATGACGAAGGCAGATTTATTAACAATGGATGAAATCATTGTATCATCAGTATCTTCTGAAGTTACCCCTGTTATTGATGTGGATGGCAAGCAAATTGGTGCTGGAGTTCCGGGTGAATGGACTCGTAAATTACAGCAAGCTTTTGAGGTTAAATTACCACTTTCAATTAATGCTAAGTAAATATTTCGAGAGAACTACCCTAATTTTGGTTTATACCAAGCAATTAGGGTAGTTCTTTTATCTTGATTCAGCAAAATACTTCCATCTCTATAGAGGGCGAGATGAAGGTGTTTTTTTTTCCTATTTAACGGATGTATAAATGCCTAAATCAGGCCCTTAGCGTATGTCACAGATTTTGGCATTGAGCTTTTCGAGTAAGCTCAAAAAAAATCTGGACGTAATTACGATGGGGTGAAATTGATTTCTCGTAAAATGAATAAGGGGTGGAAAAGTAATCATTTGCTAATTGAAGTTTACTTTATAGAGAAAATTATGGATGTTTTCTTCTGAACCGTCATGTAAAATAAATAAGATAGATTAATCTTCTATAGGGATTTATATTTGGAAAGCAAATGTCGATGTAATAAAGGCGAAGCGATAACTTCCTACATTCATAAAAGAATAGGTTAATTACATAGAGGGTAAGTAAGAATGGAGTGACCGTAAAATGGCACAATTAGTGAAATTACAGGACTATATTTCACGTTATCAAATTGATTTAGCAAGATATCCTACACAATTTGTACGTTTAAAGAAAAGCCAGTGGGAGCGTGTCAAACGACAGTGGGAGCTTGGAGAAGATATAACTGAATGGCAACATACTGATTCTGTTGCTGAACAAGAACCCTTTGAGGAAAAAGAGCGTTTTTCTATATTAAAAAAAATTATTTGCTGGGCGTCAGAAAGAAGAAAAAGAAGATATTGAACAACTCGAAATTTCAAATGAATTAGTCAGTGATGAGGACAGTATTCCTGAAGAAGAGACAACATTAACATTTGAACCGCAAATTGTTTATGCACCACAGTCTATCCATGAACTAAAACGAATGTTTATCGATCAATTTTTCCATTTTCAGATGAAATGGGCGAGCTCAACATTACGTGAAAAATCATATGTCGACCCTCGTTTTATGCGTGATTCTTTGCTACGTAATTTTTTTGCAACAATTACCTGATAACTATTTACTTTTTTTATTACCCAATTTTACAAATCAGAAAAGCACCTATAGAACTTGATGTTGTACTGATGTCACCGACAGAATGTATTTGTATTACAGTATTAGAAGCGGAGAATCAGGCAGTTTATGTAGGAGGCAGTGATCGATTCTGGATTAAAAAGGTGGGAACAAAGGATTCCAAAGTCCTGAATCCAACGATTAATTTAAGTCGTATGGAGTCTGTATTAACGCAATTATTTAAGCAGGACAATATTGACATGCCAATTCGTAAGGTTGTTTTAACGCGTAATGGCTATTTTGATTATCCAGGATCACCATATGGTGTACAATTTATTGATAATCGAAATTATGGGGGATGGATGGAGCATTTAAAAAAAGGTATCTTCTCCGATGAAGCATATGCAAATTCGTGCTGCCCAAACAATTTTAAATAATGTACAAACGACATCCTTTAATCGGGATATTTGGCAGCAATCTTCTAAACAAGCTGAGGATTAGTGCATGCAAGTATTATTTATTGTGAATGAAGCAGCAGGTAATGGAAAAGGTAAAAAGGTTTGGCGTCAGCTTCAACGCCATTTAACAATCGACTATCAAGTTGTCTTCACAGAATATGAAGGACATGGACAGAGACTTGCACAACTTTGGGCACAAAATGCACAAACAAAAAAACTATTTGTTATTGTTGGCGGGGACGGCACAATACATGAGGTTGTAAGTGGTGTTGTACATAATGAATATATAGTTATTGGTGTAGTGCCTGCTGGGTCTGGAAATGATTTCGCGCGATACTTTACAACATTTCAAAATGCTATACAAATTGAAGCTTATATACAGGGGAATATGTCTAGTCTTTCGATGGATGCTGGTACCATTCAGCTTGGAGAACTTCAGCATGAGATATTTGTTAATAATGCGGGTGTAGGCTTTGATGCTTTTGTTACAAAGTACATTAATAAATCTCGTTTGAAGTTTTATCTCAATAAAATAGGGCTTGGCAAGTTATCCTATGCTGCAGCTGTTGTAAAAGGCTTATTTAGCTTTGAGCGCTTTGATGTAACCATTCGTGCAAACAATCAACAATGGCAGTTCAAGCAGACATGGTTTGTTGCAATAAGTAATCATCCTTATTTTGGAGGGGGCATGAAAATTTCTCCTTGCTCCAAACCTAATGATGAGAAAATAGAGCTAACAATCGTTCATGGTATTTCACGTCTTAAGTTATTGCTTGTGTTTATTACTGTATTTTTTGGCAAGCACACTAAATTTAAAGAAATTACATTTTTACAAGGCAATGCGTTTGAAATATTGCTCCAATCACAGCATATTGATTGTCATACAGATGGGAACTATATTGGTGAGATAGGACAGGGAATGAACATTCATTGTGCTGTTCAACGTGAAGCTTGGCAGGTTGTAGCAGAAGAAACAAACAATATCATTTCGCAATAATTTTATGCGAATTTTATAGTAATACGTTATACTATAAAAAATTAATAATTTTACATGAAAGAAATGAGGAAAAAAAATTGAGATTAAGAAATAAGCCTTGGGCGGAGGAAATGATTACGAGTCATCCAGAGGTGATTGTTCCAAATCCTGAAGACTTTAAAGGAAAATGGCAGGCTGCTTTCGGCAACGATAATCCAATCCATATAGAGGTAGGTACTGGGAAAGGACAATTTGTTACTGGCATGGCCCTACAAAATCCTGATATTAATTATATTGGTATCGAGCTTTATGACAGTGTCATTGTATGTGCATTGGAAAAAAATTTTAGAGGCTAAATCTCCAGCGAATTTACGATTATTAAAAGTAAATGGCGCAGATTTATATAAATATTTTGCAAAAAACGATGTACATCGTGTGTATTTGAATTTCTCAGATCCTTGGCCAAAAACACGCCATGCGAAGCGACGTTTAACGCACGGGGATTTTTTGAAATTATATGAGTCGATTTTAGTGGATAATGGGGAAATCCATTTTAAAACGGACAACCGCGGTTTGTTTGAGTATTCATTAATTAGTATGTCTGAATATGGTATGTTACTAAAGTATGTATCACTCGACCTACATGCAAATATGCCTGAGGATAATGTAATGACTGAGTATGAGCAGAAATTTTCTGCTAAAGGACAGCCAATTTATCGTCTAGAATCGCAATTCATTACTAAATAGGGGGAGTATGGATGGATCAGTTACAGTTTCACAATATGTCATTATCATGGCTAAATGGGGGTGTCACTTGCCTTGACGGTGGTGCTATGTTTGGAGTTGTGCCAAAACCACTTTGGTCACGTAAATATCCTGTAAACGAAAAGAATCAAATCGAGTTACCAACCGAGCCAATTTTAATTCAATTTGAAGGAAAAAAATTACCTCGTTGATACAGGTGTTGGCTTTAACAAATTAAATGAAAAGCAGCTTCGTAATTTTGGTGTTACTGAAGAATCAACTTTAGCGGATAGCCTAGAGGAGCTAGGATTAACAACGGCAGATATTGATGCAATATTAATGACGCATTTGCATTTTGATCACGCTGGTGGTTTAACGCAATGGGAAGGTGATGTGCTTGTACCAACTTTCCCGAATGCCAAAATCTTCGTGACGAAAATTGAATGGGATGAGATGCGTGAGCCAAATATTCGCTCAAAAAAATACGTATTGGAAAGAAAACTGGGAGCCTGTACAACATTTAGTTGAAACGTATGAAGGTTCGCTGGAGGTAGTTCCTGGTATAGAAATGATTCACACTGGTGGTCATAGTGATGGACATGCCATCATTAAATTAACTCAAAACGATGAAGTGCTGTTGCATATGGCTGATATTATGCCAACACATGCTCATCAAAATCCATTATGGGTTTTAGCCTATGATGATTACCCGATGACAAGTGTTTTTGCAAAGGAACGTATTATGAAAGAAGCACTAGCAAATGGCTATGGATTTATTTTCTATCATGATGCATACTATCGTATGATTAAATGGGATGAAACAGGTAAGGAAATAGTGGATAAGCTTGTGCGCAGCAGACAAGCTGTCATTACATTCTAATGAGGAAAGGGCGTGCAAACATAAACCGTTTGCACGTTTTTTTGGTTTTGGTTTTTTCCAAATAGATTCGACTTATAAAGTGAATAAACAATGGGAGATTCGCTACTTCGAAGTATTTGGTGATTAAATGTGGATACCTTGCTTTTTTTTGACCTTTTTCCGTGAACATTTTGGAAAATATGATACACTTAAAAACGATACTAAAATATAAAAGAGAGTTGAAATTACATGGCAACTGAGCAACCATTTTTACCGATACTATTAGGATCAGATATGAATGCATACGGTATGGCACGAGGATTTTATGAAGCATATGGCATAAAGCCACTTGTTTTAGGACGTTCACATTTAACAGCTACACAAGATAGTCATATTTTAGATTTTCAGGAGATCGATCGCTTAAACGAACAGGATGTATTTGCGCCTGCCCTTGCACAGGTGGCAAAAAAATATGCTGATAAAAAAATTACTACTATTAGCCTGTGGAGATGATTACGCAAAGCTAATTATCAAAAATAAGCCAGCACTACAGGAGCATTTTACAGTTCCTTATATTGATGAATCACTGATGGATGAAATTTTGTTAAAAGAAAATTTCTATAAAATGTGTGATAAGTATAATTTTAAGTACCCTGGTACAACGACTGTGACGGCCGATAATTACGAAAATTTTACCCCTCCTTTCGATTACCCAATTATCCTAAAGGCTTCGAATTCGGTTGAATACTGGGCATGTAAATTCCCTGGTAAGAAAAAAAGTTTTCGTTGCACATGATGAAGCTGAAAAAAAACAGCCATATTAAAAGCAATCTATAGCTCAAGCTATCAAGATACAATGATCATTCAAGAATTTATACCAGGCGATGATTCATATATGCGTGTATTAAATGCATATGTTGGCAAAGACGGTAAAGTTAAGCTTATGTGTTTAGGGAATCCAATTTTAGAAGAGCATTCTCCTGAAGGCATTGGTAGTTACGCAGCTATTGTTACCACATATGATAAAGAATTGCTGGATCAGGTACGTAACTTCTTAGAGGATATTGGTTATACAGGCTTTGCAAACTTCGATATGAAATACGATATTCGTGATAAACAGTATAAACTTTTTGAAATTAACTTACGCAATGGTCGCTCAAGTTATTATGTAACAGCAAGTGGTCATAATTTAATGAAGTATGTAGCTGACGACCATATGCTAGATATTGAGCAAGATCTAACATATGTACAGGATAAACATTTATGGATGATTATTCCTAAAGGTGTATTATTCAAGTATGCATCCAATGAAAAGCTTAAACTAGAAGCAAAAAAAATTAATCCGCGAAGGGAAATATACAAATTCTCTTTATTTTAATGAGGATATGAATGCCAAGCGTTGGGTCAAGCTAACATTAAATAATTTAAATTATTATCGAAAATATAAAAAAATACTTTAATAATAAAGGATTATCCGAGTAAACAAAGAAGCCATCTCAGCTACATGAGATGGCTTCTTGTTTTAAGGAAACTGTCTATACTTCTATTAGCTCTACCACTACACCAGAGCGAGCATCTGCGGCAAATTCAAATGTTTGCATTTCTCCCGCATGCATACGAGAGATACCTCCACGATATACTGGAATTGTCATAATGCCATTTGTGAAATCGTCTGTTTTCATATAAATCCAAGACCCGTCAATGGGTGCATCCTTTTTAAATTCCTTTTTTTATGTTTTCGAGTACTTGTCCTGCAGGTACATATGGAGAAACTTTTTCACTTGCTTCTTTAATAATGACTGCGGCAGCTAGACCAGTTGCGACACCAATTAAAAAAATCACGTAATTTCATGCTTCTTTCCTCCTTTTTCTATATCTTCATTTTAGCATAGTAAGGGGAGTGAATGCACGTTCACACTTTAGCGGTTTCAGGAAATGTATCAATATTTCGAAATCGGAAATAAATATGATACAATAGGCAGGAAGAATATTCTACTTCGTGGGGAGAGAGTCATCATGAATGAGGAAACAAAGAATTTATTTAAAACATTAACAGAATTGCCAGGTGCTCCAGGGAATGAGCATGCTGTTCGTGCTTTCATGCGTACTGAGTTAGAAAAATACTCGGATGAAATCGTTCAGGACAATTTAGGGGGTATATTTGGTGTAAAGCATAGCGAAATTGCTGATGCACCAAAAGTATTGGTAGCTGGTCATATGGATGAAGTAGCATTTATGGTTACATCAATTACTGACAATGGCATGATTCGCTTTCAAACACTAGGCGGATGGTGGAATCAGGTGATGCTGGCACAGCGTGTTGAAGTATTTACGAAAAATGGAGCCATACCTGGTGTAATTTCATCGATTCCTCCACATTTATTAACAGATGCTGAGCGTTCAAAGCCAATGGAAATTAAAAACATGCTAATAGATGTTGGTGCTGATAATAAGGAAGATGCGATTGCTCTAGGTGTTCGTTCAGGACAATCTATTATTCCTATTTGTCCATTTACACCAATGGCTAATCCAAAAAAAATTATGGCAAAGGCATGGGATAATCGCTATGGATGTGGATTGGCAATAGAGTTAATGAAGGAAGTCCAACATGAAAAACTTGGTGTCCATTTATATTCTGGCGCAAACGTAATGGAAGAGGTTGGTTTACGTGGTGCTCAAGTATCTGCAAACATGATTAAACCTGATCTGTTCTTTGCTTTAGATGCTTCTCCAGCGAATGATATGTCAGGAGAAAAAAATCAATTTGGTCAATTAGGTAAAGGAACTTTATTACGTATTCTTGATCGTACAATGGTCACACATCGAGGAATGCGTGAATTCATCTTAGATACAGCTGAATCAATCCATATTCCTTATCAGTATTTTGTGTCACAAGGAGGCACAGATGCGGGTCGTGTGCACACAGCAAATGACGGAGTGCCAAGTGCAGTTATTGGTATTTGCTCACGCTATATTCACACTTCTGCATCTATTATTCATATTGATGACTATGCCGCTGCAAAAGCTTTGATTGTAGAATTAGTGAAAAAAAGCAAATCGTTCGACATTAGAGACGATACGCGCTAATGTATAAAGTAGGATGAAAAGGTGCCTTAAAGGGCATCTTTTTCTATGTAAAGGAAGAGGTAGTAGACATGAAAATCGCTATTGGAACAACAAACAAAGCAAAAATAGAAGCTGTTGAAATCATTGTTAGCAAACATTTAGATAATCCAAGTTTTATATATAACAAGGCCGTATCACAAGTATCTAATCAACCCATGACTCATAAGGAAACAAGATTAGGTGCTATCAACCGTGCTAAAAATGCGATGATTGAAACTGGTGCACAATTATCATTTGGCTTAGAGGGTGGTGTAACAGAGATTGATGGTTTAATGTATGTTTGCAATTGGGGAGCTCTCGTTGTAGCAAATGGCACTACCTATACGGCTGCTGGTGCACAAATACTATTACCAGAATCAATTGCCCAGGAAATTAGAGCTGGTAGGGAGCTAGGACCTGTGATGGAGCAATACACTCAGCAAAAGGATATTCGTCAGGGTGCAGGTGCTGTGGGTATTTTCACTCAAGGCTTAGTAAGTCGTCAGGTGATGTTTGAGCATATTGTCTCTCTTTTAGTTGGTCAATATTTGTTCACATTAGCACATGAATAGTATGATAGAATTAGTGATAATGAAATAGTGAAGTTGCAACCTTACAAAAATTTTTTTAAAATAGAGAAAAAGTTAGCAATGAAAGGAAGAGAGACATGTCTCATACATGGCTACGTGCAGCAGGATTAATGGTTGTGCTATTGGGACTTTCTGGCTGCAATCAGTCTGTAGATGACCAAATTAGTAATGGCCTTCAACTAACAGAAACAGTTTTCGCAGAAGAGCTGCAGAGCATACAGATAAAATTGGGAATGTAGAATTATATTTACCCTCTCATTTTAAAATTGAAGATAGCACGGATGCATATAATATATTAATTGCAAAGGGAAAAGAGAGTTTTATTCTGTTCATTAATGACCGTGAAGACGCAGATAGTAAACTTTATTATAATCTATTAAAAGAGGATAGTTCGAAAAAAAATTATTAAAGAAAATACCTATGAAAAGAATGGCATTTTCGGTTTCTCAGCTGTTTCCAAAACTGACAATGAGAATGAATTCGAGCTAATTGTAAGCAGTGGTGGTATAAAAATGACGACCATTTCACAGGCAAAACGTATAGAAGAGAATTTATCAGAGATGACGAAAATTGTACATTCGGTTAAGATTAAATAATTAGATAGTTTTGAACAGTACGGTTCACAAACGGGTGAACCGTTTTCTCTTCATTTCGATATCCAAATTTTTTTTATTGGTCGACTTTAGCAAGTACACCAAATAAATTGTAAAGAAAGGATGTGAGCAAGGTGAAACAGATTAAATCAGAGCAACTTGTCTCTCTATTGAAACAACGTTTAAATGAAGAAAAATTTAATTTTGATTTTGATAAAAAGCAAGATAAATTGCGCTTGAATCATAAAAAAACTGGGAAAGGGATGGAGCTATCACTTCCAGGTATTTTAGCAAAGTATAATGAAAAGCAGGAAGCTGCAGTTGAAGAGGTTGTTTATACAATTGAGCAAACCTTTCAGGCGATGGAGCAAGAAAAAGAACAAGGTTTCCAAGCATCTACCCAAATTTATCCTGTCATTCGCTCTACATCCTACCCCAAAGCCTCAAAAGAAGGACATGCATTCATTACTACGGAGCATACAGCTGAGACACGTATTTTTTTATGCACTGGATTTAGGAAAAACCTACCGTTTTCTAGATGAATCCATGTTAGAGGTCTTACAATTAACAGAAGAACAAATACGTGAAATGGCACGTTTTTCTGTGAAGACACTACCAACCGTCTATAAGAAGGATGAAGTAGCAGGGAATATTTTCTACTTTGTCAATGCGAATGACGGATATGATGCAAGCCGTATTTTAAATGAGAGCTTTTTAAAAGAAATGAGTACGATAATTGAGGGGGATATGACATTATCTGTGCCACATCAGGATGTCCTAATTATAGGTGATATTCGGAATGAAACAGGGTATGATGTATTAGCACAGATGTCAATGCATTTCTTTACAGTCGGAACTGTCCCGATTACCTCATTATCTTTTATCTATGAAGATGGGGAACTAGAACCAATTTTTATATTAGCAAAAAACCGAGTGAAAAAGGAGCAAGAAAAACAATGAACGTATTTTACAACAAAGAGCATGTTGGCGATGTATTGCTAGTCCAGTTAGCAACGGAGGCCATTGTAAAAACAGAAGTAGAGCGTGCTGGTGATATTGCCATTTTAAAGGAGGCTCAGACAGGCGAAATAAAAGCATTTAATTTATTTAATGCAAGCAGCTACGTACAAACAGATGCAAAGGGACTTGTGGAAGTAACACCCGAATTAGTAGGGCAATTAGAAGCTGCTATTGCTAAAAATGGAGCTACTATTAGCTTAGATGTAGATTTTACGCCAAAATTCGTAGTGGGTCTTGTAGAGACAAAGGATAAACATCCAAATGCTGACAAGTTAAGCGTTTGTACTGTAAATGTTGGTGAGGAGATATTACAAATTGTTTGTGGAGCACCGAATGTCGAAGCAGGTCAAAAGGTTGTTGTGGCGAAAATTGGTGCAGTAATGCCTTCTGGAATGCTTATTAAAGAAGGAAATTTACGTGGTGTTGATTCACATGGAATGCTGTGCTCAGCGCGCGAACTTGCTATACCAAATGCGCCTTCAGAAAAAGGGATTTTAGTGTTACCAAAAGATGCAGAAATTGGTAGTGCGTTTGAGGCACCAACACGTTAAAATAAAAGATGTATTTGTAAAATCGTTACGCTACTAAAATGCTAGTAGCATAACGATTTTTTTGTATGGTGAGCCTCTAAATGCAAGTTTCTATACCATTTTTATGGTATGCTTTTTGATATAGACATTGTGTTAGTTTATCTTTATCTTCATTCAGTAAATGTTTTTGTATCGCAAGCATAGCGGCAGTTATTTTATGCGCATAAGCGTAGCGGCAGATACAGAAGACTCCCACCTCTTTAGGTGTCGAGATGAATGCGGTTTTTCCTATTCAGTAATCGCCCGCTGAATCAAGATAAAGCCCCTGGCGGAAGTCAGGGATTTTGAAGAGGAGCTTTTCGAGCTAGCTTGAAAAAAATCCGGACGTAATTACGCTAGGGCGTAATTGATATAGACAATGCTATAAATGAAGTGTATAAGAAATGAGTGAAATAGAGTGAATTGGTTTAAAAAAACAAATTAATAAATTTATAAATAAAGATGACAACGAATACGAATATGAATATGAAGACATGTATGAAAACTACGATGAACAGACTGAGCAGCAACATGTGAAAGAATCACCTGCATCAAAACAAAAAAACTTTTCGTTTCCCGTTAATTGAGGATATGGAAATCTCACCTTCTTCAACATCTACATCGCAACCAAAAGATGCATTCAATCAAATGGAAGATGATTATTATGGACAAATCGAAGACTTATCACTGCCAAAGCATTTAAATAAACATATTGTAGATTCAAGTGTTTATGATGTGGAGGTTTCTGGTATTCAGGAATTATTAGCTAATCGTTCAAAGCGAACTGGCAGAACAACCATGACAAAAAAATCAACCTGAGCAGGGGTACCGTTCAAAAGCAAGTCTAGTTTTTCGGGATGCGCAAAATGAGCCACCAACACCTAAACCAAAAGAGAATAATAGCTCACCAGAAAAAAACGATAGAAAATAGTATGCCTGTTAATCGAAAACGTTGTACCGAGTGATGTACCTTCACCAGTTTATGGATTTGCCAAGCCTAGTCCTATAGAACAATTATTGGATAAACGCAAGGAAGAACTCGACAAAAAGGAGTTTTCAATACCTACAGAGCCTAAGGTTTTAAAAGAAACGACAACAAATGAGGCTTTCGAAAATATACTAGAAGAAAAAGAGCCAATTCGCCCAGTACAGCAAGAGGTCTCTGAACGATTTGAAATGCCAGAATCCTTTGAAACATCAACGAAGCAACCGATTATGTTTGATGAAGATTTTTCACAAGAAATAAGCGATTCTAGCGATGTAATGCAAGCGGAAGCAGAATTGCCCCTTCCACAAACAACCTCTTTTGCTGTTGCGTTTGAGGATCAAGTAAAAGAAGCTGTTCAGCATGAATTGGATGTCGAGCAACTTACTGCGGACCAATCAGAAATTCATGTGAAGGAAGTTATTGTGGAGCAGGTTCAAATTGAAAATTCTACAATTCATATTGGTGAAGTAACAGTAGTTCAACCACCAGTAAATGAGGTTATTGAGCAGGAAATGTTAGAAGATCAATCATTAGAGGCGGTCCCTAAGCAAGATAAAAGTCGTATTCCTTTTAATGTATTAATGTTAAAAACGGATAAAGAGAAATGGCGAATTCAACAACAATCTAAAAAAATAAAGCATCTACAGTTGCTGATAAAAAGCAAGTTGCGCAAAACGAGTCTTCTGAACCGATATGCTTTGATAACGAGCATCCATTAGTACCATCCATACAAGAAGAAATAAAACACCCAGTTTCTACTCAGATTATTGGATTAGAGGAAGAGGAAGGCGGAGTAACAGCTCAACAGGTGGAGAAAATAGAGTCATCTATTCAAAATTCTCCAATCAATGCTTCGTCAGATAGTGTCTCTGTCATTACAATGGCACCAGTAGCAACAATGGCTAGCGTATCAACCTTAGAAAAGACAGCTCCAGAATTAGATAGTCGACATGAAATTTCAGCAACTACTGATATGGAGGCAACATCAATCATCGAACATAAATATCTCAGTGAAAATGTTGGGTTGCTAAAGGAAGAGCCTGTTAAAAAAAGACGATCAAGAGCAGTCTTCAAACGAAATTCTCGAAGGAATTCGAGAGAAGGAAAATCCTTCAAAGCCTGTTCATGTGTATCAAAAGCCGACAGATGAATATTTAGAGCCACCTGAGGAAAAAACACAAGACACGGAGTGGATGGAGCAGCAGGGAGATACCTTAGTTGAAGCACTTTCATATTTCCAAGTATCTGCTCAAATTGAGTCCATCATGCAAGGACCTGCTGTCACGCAATTTGAAATAACAGTAAGCCATGGAACAAAGGTTAGTAAGATTCGTAATTTGGCTGATGATTTAAAGCTAGCATTAGCAGCGAAGGATATTCGAATTCAAGCGCCTATCCCTGGAAAGAGTTCTATTGGAATTGAGATTCCGAACCGTGTCTCTCGCGCTGTTCGATTATCAGAAGTAACAAATAGTGCCTCCTTCCTTGAATCAGAATCACCATTAGAAGCTGCTTTGGGTCTGGATTTAACTGGGAAACCCGTAACAATCGATTTACGTAAAATGCCCCATGGTTTAATTGCAGGGGCAACAGGTTCAGGAAAATCAGTTTGTATAAATTCGATTTTGGTTAGTTTGTTATATAAAGCTGCTCCTCATGAATTAAAGCTAATGCTGATTGACCCTAAAATGGTAGAGCTGGCTCCGTTTAATCATATTCCTCATCTAGTTAGCCCTGTTATTACAGATGTTAAGGCAGCTACAGCTGCATTAAAATGGGCAGTAGAGGAGATGGAGCGACGCTATCAGTTATTTGCTCATGCAGGTGCACGTGATATTACACGGTATAATGCTTTAGCAGATAAAAATAATGAACATAGCCTTAAATTGCCTTACATGCTTATTGTCATTGATGAGTTAGCTGATTTAATGATGATGTCTCCAGCTGATGTTGAGGAAGCGATTTGTCGTATTGCACAAAAGGCACGTGCATGTGGTATCCATTTAATTGTTGCAACACAAAGACCGTCTGTTGACGTGATTACAGGTCTAATTAAATCAAATATTCCTACACGTATTGCCTTTGCAGTATCTTCACAAATAGATTCTCGCACAATTTTAGATGGGCAAGGAGCAGAAAGATTACTTGGACGAGGCGATATGCTATATTTAGGGAACGGTATGTCCGCACCAGTTCGGTTACAGGGGACATTTGTGACTGATGATGAAATCGAGTCCATTATTGAACATGTCCGTGAGCAGGGTGAGCCTGATTATATTTTTGATCAGGAGGAGCTTTTGAAGAAAACGGAGATTTCTGCAGAGCAGGATGATTTATTCGAGGAAGTTTGCCGATTTGTGTTTGAACAGGGGGGAGCTTCTACGTCCTTAATCCAGCGCAAATATCACATTGGCTATAATCGTGCTGCCCGATTAATTGATATGTTAGAATCTCATGGATTTGTGTCTGAGGCGAGAGGCAGCAAACCACGTGAAAGTTATATTACAGAAGAAGATTTAATTACTATGTTTGAATAAGAATTGCATGGATTTCGTATAGATTATCTTATTTACGTCCAAATTAGTATTTTTAGAAAAGTTACACATTTATCCTTGTGCATAAATAGTGCTATAATAGACAAGATGTGATGACAAGTACGTATTTTTTAGCATGTTTAAAGGTATTAATACCTAACAATTGGTGAAATAATACGGTACACCTAATAGATGATAGATGGGATATTGATATTCCCGGGGGGTTTAATTAATGACAGTTTTTCATTTCACAGGCATTAAAGGTTCTGGCATGAGTTCACTTGCACAAATCTTATTTGATGCTGGTGAACAAGTACAGGGCTCAGATGTTGATAAATATTTCTTCACAGAACAGCCGTTACGTGAACGTAATATTCCAATTTTTACATTTAATCCAGATAATATTAAAGAAGGTATGACAATTATTGCAGGAAATGCTTTTCCTGATGATCATCCTGAATTAGTGCGAGCACGAGAAATTGGTGTAGAGATTATTCGCTATCATAAGTTCCTAGGGGAATATATTGGAAATTATACATCAATTGCCATTACAGGTGCACATGGTAAAACTTCAACAACTGGCTTAATGTCACATGTTGTCGGAGGATATAAACCCACTTCTTATTTAATCGGTGATGGAACAGGAGCTGGGCATGAAAATGCAGAATTCTTTGTGATGGAAGCGTGTGAATACCGCCGTCACTTCTTAGCATATAATCCAGATTACGCTGTCATGACTAATATCGATTTTGACCATCCAGATTATTTTGCTAATATAGAGGATGTTTATTCTGCCTTTCAATCATTGGCTTTACAGGTGAAAAAAAGCAATTATTGCTTGTGGTGATGATGAACATTTACAACGTATTCAAGCAAAGGTACCTGTTGTTTATTATGGCTTTGGAGAAGAGAATGATTTTGAAGCCCGTAATGTGGATAAAACAACAGAGGGTACTAAATTTGATGTTTTCGTCCGCAATGAATTTTACAGTACATTCTTTATCCCATTGTTTGGGGATCATGCTGTTTTAAATACATTAGCTGTTATTACACTTTGTCAGTATGAAGGTATCTCACCAGACATTATCCAGGAACGTTTAAATAGTTACAAAGGTGTAAAAAGACGTTTTACAGAAACGGATATTGGCAATAATGTTTTAATAGACGACTATGCCCACCACCCAACGGAAATCCGTGCAACGATTCAATCAGCTCGTCAAAAATTTCCAGAGCGTGAGCTAGTAGCTGTTTTCCAACCACATACATTTACACGTACACAAGCTTTTTTTACAGGATTTCGCGGATAGTCTAAGTCTTGCAGATACAGCATATTTATGTGATATATTTGGCTCTGCAAGAGAAACACAAGGCGCGCTATCCATCCATGATTTGGCGTCGTTAATTGAAGGCAGTGCAGTGATTACCACTGAAGGAATTGAAGTCTTAACAAAACATGAGGGCGCAGTATTTTTATTTATGGGCGCAGGCGATGTTCACAAATTCCAAGATGCTTTTGAAAACGTGTTAAAAAAACAACGAAACAGCTTAGTCCGTAAGGAATAAGCTGTTTTTTCTCAAAAATTGAGAAGGAATTCAGTTTTTTTTGTCGAAGATAGGGAAAGTAATAGTAAAGAGAATTTTACTAGCAGGAGGTCTTTTTATGGAAGTCATTTTGTATATTGCAGCGATTATAGCAGCAATCGGTTTTTTAATTTTATGTGTGAGTGTCGGCATGACGCTATTCTCACTTAAATCCATTCTAAACAGCTTAGCAGGAACTTTATCAGGTATTGAAGGACAAATGGAAGGTATTACACGTGAAACGACTTCCTTATTAACCAAAACGAATAGTTTGGCAGAGGATATTCAGCAAAAATCAGAACAGTTAAATTCTGTTGTTCATGCAGTCAAAGGAATTGGTGACTCCGTGAACGGTTTAAATACATCTGTACAGCATATTACTTCCTCTATTTCAAAAAGTGTAGAACAAAATGAGGAAAAAATTGCACAGGTTGTTCAATGGAGTAATGTTGCAATGGGTATTGCTGATAAATGGAAGAAGCGTAAAGTAATTGAGCAGGCTCAAGAGTTGGTTCAAGAAGAAAGCTATGTTTTTGAAGCCGAGCAATCAGACAAGCCTAAAAGAAAATGGGGTCGTAAAAAGTGATTATTATTCAGTAGACATTTTTGTGTCATCTGAATAAAAATAAAGTCTTAGACATAAGTTGAAGATGCATCAACAAAAGTAGATGGACAACCAGTCTAGGCACATGAAATAAATATAAGATGGGGAGGAATTGTTGCATGTCAACTCAAAAGCCAAATTTTAATGAAGTGAAGGAACAACAGCTTGAAAGTTCATTGCCACAGCTTTATCATCCGCAAGAATCTATTTATGAAGAGGAGCGTGTGAACATGAAAGATTTTGTTATTGGCGCATTAGTTGGGGGTATAGTTGGTGCAGCTGCCGGCTTACTACTAGCTCCAAAATCAGGAAAGGATTTACGGAGTGATGTAGCTGTACAAGCTGTAAATTTAAAAGATAAGAGTGCGGATTTTTCAACGACAGCAAAAGATAAAACGGTTCAATTGTCGAAACAAATACAAGAGCAATCTACACAATTAGTAGAGAAAGTAAAAACGTTAAAAACTGCAAAAGCACCGACTGTATTTGACGACGGAACTGTTTCATTCGAGGGTGAAGAACCGTTAGAGGATTATGCTCCTAATGAAGAGCCTCAAGCAGAAGAGGCGGCTGAAACAAAGGAACAAGCCGAAGAAAAAAAATGAAGAGGTTCGAGCTTAAAGCTTAAAAAAAGGGAAACGATATGTTCTTAAAAGACATATCGTTTCCCTTTTTAATTTCTTAGAAGATAGTTGCCTCCTCCAATAAAATTTCTAATTTATCCCCACCGAAGATTTCCATATCAAAGTTAGCAGGTTGTCCATTTCGTAAAATGGTAAAATTTCCTTTAAATGTTGTGGGTAGCTGCCAGTTAGAGAAACGGAAGACATCTTGGTAGATCCAACGGCTTCGATCCTTCTCTATAAATGAAACTGTCGCTCCATTTGGCACCGTTGACAGTGGTGAAACAACGCTATTGTTGACGAGCACCTCATTAGCCATCTTTTTCAGCTCCAGCATCTCGTTCTGGAAATGAATGATGATGTTATCCTCTAGTAAAATATTCATTTGATCAGCTATTCGTTGTACGGTTGGTAATGCTTGCTGCTGAAAAGTAATGCTGTCTTCATCCTGTACTGCATATGACAGTTTAGCTGGCTTATCATTTATCATTAGCTGTGCGGAAAACTCAGGTAGGTAAAGTGGTTTTCCATCTACTTGAATATAAAAGGATTCAAATTGCTTTAATAAAGCCCAATTATTTGTTAGCTTAAATATTTCTTCAACTGTATCTGCGATTTCAAAAGCAACAACATCCCGATCCTTTAATGCACTATCGAGTGAGGCAGGGGAACCATTTACTGTAATTTTTGGTTCAATGACATATTTTGTATGTTGAATCATTATCGTTTTGATAGCTGCATTGTCAACAATATCTCTTACAGTTGCTACTGCTGGCTGCCCGTCTTGACCTTCAATTAGTTGGATAGCGTCCCCAGTTTTAATCATTGTTTTAGTAGAAGCTTGCTGTCCATTTACTAAAATTTCCGCAGGCTGTCCGTGACCACCAGGGATGAAAATATCTTGTCCATTTACGCTAACTGATAATCCAAGCCCTGGCTTTCCATACAATTGTTTTGCACGAATATTTGCAGCTAAAAAAAGCATCAGCAACGGTCATTTCTTTTAATTCAAAAAGACGAACCACTTGATCATTCACAGTAAGGCTCATATATTGAATCGGCATTTTTTTTGCGGCAATGGCAATACCGATTGGCGTCACCAATTCAGGTGATGCTTTAATATGATCTTCCTTCGATAGATTTTGTATGGCATCTATTCCTCGAACGGCAATACGATTTTCTGGTAAGTCTAATACTGCCCCAAGTTCAGTTGTTAGGTTTGGTGTTAAGCTTCCACCCCCAACAAGCATGACAGCCTTAGGAGCGGTACGATTATTAAGTCGTAATATTTCTTCTCCTATGGCTTTAGCAAGTTGTTTGACAGCTGGATCAATCGCTTTAAGAACTTCTTCTTTTGAGAAATATTGATCAAAGCCTAAGATATCCTGAATTAAAATTTCCTCTTCTGTTTGTAATTGTCTTTTTGCTTTTTCAGCTACTGGGAAGTCAAGTAAATAGTGATCGCTCAATGCCTCCGTAATTTCATCTCCAGCTGTAGGTACCATCCCATAGGCAACGACTGTGCTTTTATCAGTGATGGCAATATCGGATGTCCCTGCGCCGATATCAACAAGTGCAACATTTAAACGGCGCATTGTTGGAGGAATAAGCACGTTAATAGCTGCAATTGGCTCCAAAGTAAGTGCGTCCATTTCTAAATCAGCACGTTTTAGTGCAGCAATAAGTGATTCTACGACTACTCGGGGTAGAAACGTGGCAATCACTTCAATTTGCGCCTCATCTCCTTGTTGATCAAGTAAGCTACCAATTTCCTCACCATCTAATCGATAATATAGAACAGAATAGCCTACACAATAGTAGTGACTTATTTTTGCATCCTCTTTTTGCTGCAAAAGTTGCTGCTGAGCTTGTTGTACAGCTTGTAGTTCTAATCGGCTTATATCCTCCTCAGTGAAAATTGGGCGATTTCGTATATTAATGGTCATGCTCGCCTGTTCTGTTTTCAATGAGCGACCAGCTGCAGCTACACTTACTTTTGTTAAGCTACCATGTTTATCCTCAAGCTCATGCTTTATTTCATTAATTAAATCTGCCACATACATGACATTATGTATTTGACCATCGACCATAGCACGTTCTTTATGTTCTTTCACTAAAATATCTTCGACGTGAAAGTGGTCATTATTTTCAGTTAAGATAATGCCGACAACTGAACGTGTTCCAATATCAAGTGCAAATAGTTTTGAACTCAATGTAATCGCTTCCTTTCTTGTAATATTGCAAAATAATTTAGCGAGTTGAAGCGCTAAATTAAAAATACGTGACATTCTGATCAACATTGATTATAATATTGCTAATATCTAAAAATGTAACATACATTTCAGAGTTCTGAAAGTGTCTGTCATGATGAGAGGAGCAAGAAAGCATGAGCCAAAAAGATTTAGAAAGCTTACGTTGTCAAATAGACGACTTAAACCTAGAAATTCTTCGTCTAATTAACGAACGTGCAGCTGTAGTGAATGAAATCGGTAAAATTAAAGAAAAACAAGGTGTGAATCGCTATGATCCGCTACGTGAAAGACACATGCTTGATCTTATTAAAGAACACAATCAGGGTCCATTAAACCAAATGACGGTTGATTATATATTTAAACAAATCTTTAAAACTGCTTTAAAACAACTTGAAGCAGATAAGAAGAAGGAATTGCTTGTATCTCGTAAGAAAAAAAATCAGAAGATACAGTGATCAATATCAATGGTGAGTTAATTGGCCAAGGAAAACCATCTTTCGTATTTGGACCTTGTGCTGTAGAATCATACGAGCAAGTTGCAGCAGTAGCAGCATCTATTAAAGCAAAAGGTGAAAAATTGATTCGTGGTGGTGCATACAAGCCACGTACTTCTCCATATGACTTCCAAGGACTTGGATTAGAAGGTCTTAAAATATTAAAACGTGTGTCAGAGGAATACGGTTTAGGTGTCATTACGGAAATTGTTACACCAGGTCATTTAGAGGAAGCATTAGATTATATCGATGTGATCCAAATTGGTGCACGTAATATGCAAAACTTCGAGTTATTAAAAGCAGCAGGTGCAACAAACAAACCTGTCCTATTAAAACGAGGCTTAGCAGCAACAATCGATGAATTCATTCACGCAGCAGAATACATTATGTCTAAAGGGAATGAAAACATCATCCTGTGTGAGCGCGGTATCCGTACTTATGAGAAAGCTACACGTAACACATTAGATATTTCAGCTGTACCAGTTTTAAAACAAGAAACACATTTGCCAGTATTCGTAGATGTTACACATTCAACAGGACGTCGTGATTTATTATTACCATGTGCGAAAGCAGCTATTGCAATTGGTGCTGATGGTGTAATGGCTGAAGTGCATCCAGATCCATCTGTAGCACTTTCAGATTCACAACAGCAAATGGATATCCCTACATTTGACGCATTCTATGAAACACTGCAAAAATTCATGAAAAACTATGAAATTCATGCTTAAATTGTTTTAAAATATACCGCTTGCTAAATCAGCAGGCGGTTTTTACTATATCGTGACGAATTAATGTCTAGAATAGTACTATTTGAACTTGGTTTTTCTTATCGTGTACGTACTTCTTCTTGAAAAGAATATGAAAATTATCGTATGATAAGGCTATAAAAGGAAAAAGGGAGGCACGTACGATGACTGTTACAATTTATGATGTTGCAAGAGAAGCAAATGTTTCAATGGCAACCGTCTCTCGTGTAGTCAACGGCAATCAAAACGTAAAGCCAGCAACACGAAAAAAAAGTATTAGAAGTAATTGAACGATTAGAATATCGTCCAAAACGCAGTAGCGCGAGGATTAGCCAGTAAGAAAACAACAACAGTTGGCGTGATTATCCCAGATATTGCAAACAATGTTTATGCGGAGCTGGCACGTGGTGTAGAGGATATTGCAACCATGTACCGTTACAATATTATTTTAGCTAACTCAGATCAACATGAAGATAAAGAGCTACAGTTACTGGATACAATGTTGGGCAAACAGGTAGATGGGATTGTCATGATGAGTGATGAAGTGACTGAAAAAAAATGCAACAAACAATGGATCATTCACCAGTACCAATTGTGCTTGCGGGTTCAGTAGATGAATCACAAACCATTGCAACTGTTAATATTGACTATTACCAAGCGGCTTATGAGGCTATCACATTACTTATTCAAAATGGACATAAGCGAATTGCTTTCGTAACAGGTCCACTTACTTATACGATTAATGGAAAATTTAAGCTCGAGGCTTATAAAAAAAGCTTTGCAAGATGCAGGCTTACCTATAGATGAATCACTAATTGCTGCAGAGGAATCAAGCTATGATATGGGTCTTGAGGCTTGGGAAACATTATCCTCACTGGAAAATCCCCCAACCGCATATTTTGCTGGCAGTGATGAATTAGCAATTGGACTAATTCATGGTGCACAGGATGCAGGAAAGGATGTACCTGAGGATATCGAAGTAATTAGTTTTGAAAATTCAAAATTAGCACGAATGGTACGGCCACAGCTAACAAGTGTTGCGCTGCCGCTTTATGATATTGGAGCTGTTGCTATGCGCTTACTAACAAAACTAATGAATAAAGAGCCAGTTGAAGATGAAGCGGTTATCTTACCGCATCGTATTGAGCATCGACAATCTGTCAAAAGTAAATAGTCATTAAGAAACACGTAAATTCCCTTGAGGATTTACGTGTTTTTTTGAATGATGGATAGAACTACTGGTATGTCGGATAGTAACCTCAAAATGATGGATAGAACTGCCGTAATGAAGGATAACGGCCTAAAAGTGATGGATAGAGTGATAAGTAACAGCACAACCAATGAAAAAAAGCCCCACGAGAGCTCGTGAGGCATATAATACGTTAAACGCGTTTTTCGTTACGAATAATATGTAGTGCTTTCGCTAACATTTGCGCATTTTTTTCTTCAATCTCTGCCTTTCGGGGAATTGGCTCATACAAGGGATTCGGATCCTCCCAAGTTGGAATAAATGGTACAGGCGCTTCAGGTTGCCAGCGATCTAACCACGCTTGTGGAAGAGGACCTGTTGGCAATTGCTGATCGGTCATTTCTAGCCATAGCATAGACCATGCGCGCGGCACGACACGCCAAATATCGTAGCCACCACCACCAACTGCAATCCATTTGCCACCACAATATTCATGTGCCAATTGATGGGCGAGCTTTGGAATTTCTCTGTAGAGATTTATAGTACCATATAAATGTGTTAATGGATCAAAATAGTGTGCATCAGCACCATTTTGCGTCAGCACAACATCGGGCTTGAAAAATTCAAAAATTTCCCTCATGGATTTTTCATAGATTTCTAAAAAAACTCTCATCCTCTGTAAAAGCATCAATTGGAAAATTGAAAGAAGTGCCATAGCCCTGTCCATTTCCTCGTTCTGTTATATTACCAGTTCCGGGGAAAAGGTAACGTCCTGTTTCATGGATAGACAATGTACAAACATCTGGATCTTCATAAAAACTCCATTGTACACCATCCCCATGATGCGCATCGGTATCTACATACAGTACACGAGCATTATATTTTTCCTGCAAATAGCGGATGGCCACTGTACTGTCGTTATATATACAAAAACCGGATGCACGACCACGGAAGCCATGATGTAGCCCACCACCTAAATTGAGGGCGTGCTCAGCCTTGCCTTCCATAACATAATCGACAGCTGTTAGCGTTCCTCCGACAAGCTGGGCACTTGCTTCATGCATATTCTCAAAAATGGGTGTATCCTCAGTGCCTATGCCATAGCTTTCTCCCTGTGCATCGGAAAGCTCACCATGACCCGCTTTTTTTGACAATATCAACATATTTAGGATCATGTGCGAGTAATAATTCTTCCTCTGTTGCTATACGAGCAGGAACAATGTCCACATCGTCAAGAGCGTCAATATTTTTTAGCAAATCCATTGTAAGCGTCAAGCGTTTATGATTAAAGGGGTGAGTATCTGAAAATTTATATCCGAGCTGCTCTGGTGAGTATACAAATACTGCCTTTTTCATTGTAATGAAACACCTGGTAAATTAGGCCATAGTACATCGAAGCCCTCTTTACGAAGATCTTCAATCATCGCTAATGGATTCAGAGTTTTCACTCGGACACTTAAAATTTTATTTTGTGTATTTTCAGAGTCAGGATAAACTAAGACGCTTTGGACATTTGCATGATGTTCATGGAATATCTTTGTGATTTCAAATAAAATCCCTGGTGTGTCAGTTACACGAATTTCAATTTTTGAGCCAGGCTCAGTGGCACCAGTTAATTCAATGTAAGTATAAAGTAAATCGGTAGTTGTGACGATTCCAACAAGTTTGCCACCAGAGACAATTGGCAAGCAGCCTACTTTAGATTCATAAAATGTAAGAGCTACCTCCTCAACAAAATCAAGTGGATGACCAACTAGTGGATTTTTAATCATTATTTCTTCCACTTTTGCATTAAATACGGGAGAATTGGGTTCATCCTGCAATGAAGAAGGAAGCGCTTCTTTAATATCTCGTTCTGTGATGACACCAAGAACATGCTGTTCCGCATCTACAACTGGTAAATGACGCACTTTTTTTCTCACGCATTAACTTTAGCGCTTCAAGCACTGTATTTGTTGGAGCCAGCGTGTAGGGCTCATCATTCATGATTTCTTCTACGATCATATACGTATCCCCTTTGTGTTGGTTTTAATACATGAAGCGATTTCTAAAACGCAGCTTATCAAATCTTTCCATTGTTTCAGGTGGCACACGTTTTCCCTCGCGTGCCATCAGGCAGTTAGCTGGGTGAGAAGTAATTTCGGGATCATCTGTTGCAAAATATTCGAAGCCAGCGGAGCTCATCATTTTCTCCATCATTTTACGATAATCCCAGACATTTAAGCCAGTTCCTTTTAAGTCCCAATGCCAATAATATTCAGTAGTGATGACAAGATAGTCTTCCATTTCATCTCCCATAAAAGAAACAGCTAGCAATGCTTTACCAGCACCTGTACCACGATATTCAGGTATAACTTCAATAGCGCCTAGCTCAATCATGTTATCAATACGGTCCTCGGCCCAGCGTTCAAGAGGGTCTGGATAGAGATAGGTGACGTAGCCTACGATAATGTCTTCTTGGCGAATAATGATAATTCGCCCTTCAGGAAGTCCTGCAATTTCAATAATAGCTTGCTGCTGCTGCTTAGGAGGTCTAAAGGCAACCAAGCTTCATGGAATGAATATGTAGCTAATTTTTCTGGAGGAACAGGTCCTTCCACATACACAGTACCATGCTTTGTTTCCTTTGTGACAGAAAAAAAAGTTTTTTTTATGTTCCATAATTACACCACCTGAGTTTAATAATTTCATTATAGCTGATTTCTTGCGGAAAAACGCTTATTTTTGCAAAATATACCTGTATTTTTGGAAAAATAAAAATATTAGGACATTCCTAGTGAATTCGTGTAAAATAGATTTATATTGCATCTGTTATTTAACAGATAAATGTAGTGTGAATAAGAATTCATTTGTTTCTTACTACTCAAACTGTTGTATAACACTTGCTACATAACGTAATTGTCTTTGGAGAAGGTGGCAAATTTTAAAGGGGAAAAGTTATTCATAGGATAATTTAAAGTTTGCTTACTAATGTACTAAAGCGATAGCAAAGAAAGGGGTAGTTTCATGGGGATGAAAATGATGGAGAAGTTAAAAGCAATACCTGGGCAACACAATTTACCTAATTACGAGGAAGCGGCAGCTACACATGATTGGGCAGAGACAGAGAAGGGATTTAGTTGGTACGAAACAGGTCGTGTGAATATGGCGTATGAGGCGATTGATCGACATACGGAAACACATCGTAAGAATAAGGTAGCTCTTTATTTCACTGATGGTAAACGAAAAGAGGCTTATTCTTTTAATGAAATGAAAAAACAAACTAATAAGGCCGCAAATGTCTTAAAATCGGCGACGAATTTAGAAAAAGGGGATCGTTTATTTATTTTTATGCCACGTTCTCCTGAGCTCTATTTTTCATTATTAGGTGCATTGAAAATGGGCGTTATTGTTGGACCTTTGTTTGAGGCGTTTATGGAGGGAGCTGTTTACGACCGACTAGCAGACAGTGAAGCGAAAGCATTAGTGACGACACCTGAGTTGCTTGAGCGAGTACCTTTAGAAAAGCTTCCTAATTTACAGCACGTCTTTTTAGTAGGCTCTAATATAGAGGAAACTTCACAGATTTTAGATTTTAATAACCGTCTAAAAGAGGCTTCATCTCAATTTGATATTGAATGGATGGATAGAGAAGATGGCATGATTCTGCATTATACTTCTGGATCAACTGGTTCACCAAAGGGCGTGTTACATGTCCATAATGCAATGCTACAACAATATCAATCATCACAATGGGTATTAGATTTGCGTGAGGATGATATTTATTGGTGTACGGCTGATCCAGGATGGGTAACGGGAACGGCATATGGTATTTTTGGTCCATGGTTAAACGGTGTGACAATGCTTATTGTTGGTGGAAGGTTTTCACCACAGGCTTGGTATCAAGCTATTGAGGATTATAGTGTAACAGTTTGGTATAGTGCGCCAACAGCTTTCAGAATGTTGATGGGTGCAGGTAGTGGCATGCTTGAGAATTATGATTTATCTTCTTTACGTCATGTGTTATCTGTTGGTGAGCCGTTAAATCCAGAGGTAATTCGTTGGGGTAGTGAAGAGCTAGGTCATCGTATTCATGATACGTGGTGGATGACGGAAACTGGTGCACATATGATTTGTAACTATCCTTCTATGGATATTAAGCCAGGTTCCATGGGGAAACCATTGCCAGGTATTCATGCAACGATAGTGGATGATGCTGGGAATGAAGTGCACCATTTACAATGGGGAATCTAGCAGTTCGTCGAGGCTGGCCAGCCATGATGCGTCAAATTTGGGGCAATCCAGAGCGTTATGAGTCATATTTCTTAAAAGGTGAATGGTATGTGTCAGGAGACTCTGCTTATATGGATGATGAAGGTTACTTCTGGTTCCAGGGGCGTGTAGATGATGTGATCATGACGGCTGGTGAGCGTGTTGGGCCTTTCGAGGTTGAAAGCAAGCTATTGGAGCATCCGGATGTAATTGAAGCAGGTGTTATCGGTAAGCCAGACCCTGTACGAGGTGAAATAATTAAAGCCTTTGTTTCATTACGTGAAGGCGTTGAGCCATCAGATGATTTGATTGAAGATATTCGTAATTTTGTCAAGAAGGGCTTATCAGCTCACGCAGCTCCGCGTGAAATTGAATTTAAGGATAAGCTTCCAAAAACACGCAGTGGTAAGATTATGCGTCGTGTGTTAAAAGCATGGGAGTTAAATCTACCAACTGGAGATTTATCGACGATGGAAGACTAATAGATTGTTATCAAACAGGAATTTTTTTCAGTCAACGAAAAATTCCTGTTTTTTTACGATAAATTTTAAAATTATCCTTCTATAAGCGCTTTATATATTCTTTGATCACCATCTAGTTCAATAATCAAGGTATAAGTGTTTTGATCGTCTGTTGCAAAAATTTCAGTTCCTATAGGTAATTTAGTTGCATAAAAATCTTTAAAAAATAAAGAGGAGGTCGTCGTCTTTTTGATTTCTCCTAATTTATCACTTTTTATGAAATTATCTTTTATTAATTCTGGTTCGGTAACTTTGGTATAGATAAGTTGATTATATTGAAGGATATCTACCTGTGGGTTTTCTTTCAAAATAGATTTTGCAGTTGGATTGTCTGGTATAGCGGATGAACACCCTGCTAGTACTAATAAAAACATGAGGTTACTTATTAACAGCTTCAAAATAAAATACCCTCCCATTTTGGAAATATGTATTTAACAAATTTCTTGGAAAATTTTAATTATTTATACGTTATTAATTTAGTAAGTGTTACATCCATTTATTTAAAAAAACATTACCATGCCTAATATCGGTTATTACTGCAAGATTGTAAGTATTTTGTATTCATCGAGATTATTAATTTTATAAATAAATAAAAATTCAATTGACTTAATAATTATGCAGTCGTATACTAATTTTAACTTATTTCAGAGGTGAGTGTATTGAAAGTAGGAATTGTTGGTGCAACTGGCTACGGTGGACTGGAGCTTATTCGATTTTTACATAATCATAAAGCAGTAGAGCAGATTGAGTTATTTACATCTTCTGAGGAAGGTGTAATTTTTTTCTTCTAAGTTTGGGCATCTCGTTCAAATTGCTGATACACCGTTACAAAAAAATTGATTATGAAGCTTTAGAGAAATATGATGTGGTTTTTACAAGTACACCTTCTGGGGTGACTAGTGAGCTTTTGCCCCCATTAGTAGGGAAAGGTCCTAAATTAATAGACTTATCTGGTGACTTTCGGTTAAAAGATCCTACAAGCTATGAAACATGGTATGGCAAGAAAGCAGCACCGCTGGATATTATTCAGCAAAGTGTTTATGGCTTAACTGAATGGAATGCTGAAAATGTACAACAAGCAGCTCTTATTGCCAATCCTGGTTGTTACCCTACTGCGGTTCTACTATCCGTATTACCGCTAATAAAGGAGCGATTAATCGACCCGAGCTTTTTAATAATAGATGCAAAAAGCGGGATTTCTGGAGCTGGAAATAAACCATCACAGACAACACATTTTAGTGAGGCAAATGAGAATTTCTCGATCTATAAAACAAATTCACATCAGCATATCCCTGAAATTGAACAGGCTATTTCAATGTTTGCAGATGTTCAGACAACAATAACTTTCAATACGCATTTAGTACCAATGACACGAGGAATTTTATCGACCTCTTACGCACCGATTATGCCTGGTGCCACAGAGGAACAACTGATTTCTTGTTTAAAAAAATACCTATGACAAACATCCATTTGTTCGAATTGTTACGGATGTCAATAGTCTAGGAACAAATCGTGTAAAAGGTTCTAACTATTGTGATATTTTTGTGAAAGTAGACAGTCGAACAAACCGTGCCACGATTGTTGGGGTTATCGATAATTTAGTCAAAGGGGCGGCAGGGCAAGCCATTCAAAATATGAACGTTCAATTTGATTTACCGCAAACAACAGGGCTGGATGTTGTGCCGTTCTTTATTTAATATCGTAACCTCATAAAAATTAGCTTGAAGAAAGCCTTCACTTTATAGCATGCAGGAAACTGTATGCTTCTCTTATTTTAAATTTAAGGAGGAGTTAGTATATGACACTAATAGCATCAACGAATATTATGAAAAAAATTATCAAGTAAAAATATTGTCTCACCAAAAGGTTTTAAAGCAGCCGGTCTACATTGTGGTTTAAAACATAAGAAAAAGGATTTGGCCATATTAGTAAGTGAAGTACCAGCAAGTGTTGCGGGTGTATTTACTACCAACGCCGTGCAAGCAGCACCATTAAAGGTAACAAAGGAAGTTGTTTATACAACTAAGAAAATGCAAGCGATGATTGTGAATTCTGGAAATGCGAATGCATGTACAGGAAAGCAAGGTGTAAAGGATGCACAAACAATGCAATCCCTTGCAGCAGAGAAGCTTGGTATTGAAGCAAGTCTAGTGGGGGTTTGTTCAACAGGTGTTATCGGTGAAATGATGAAAATGGAGCCAGTTACAAAAGGGATTACGCAATTAGAACCGAAGGATGATTTAGAAAGTGCTATTGATTTTGCACAGGCGATTTTGACAACTGATACGGTTATGAAAAACACAAGTTATAGTACAACAGTTGATGATAAGGAGGTTATTATTGCTGGAGTGGCAAAAGGTTCAGGTATGATTGAGCCGAATATGGCAACGATGCTTGGTTTTATTACAACGGATGCGTATATCGAATCGGAAGTATTGCAGAGTGCATTATCCGATATCACAAATTTGACGTTTAATGCCATTACAGTGGATGGAGATACATCAACAAATGACACTGTTGTGGTTATGGCAAATGGTTTAGCAGGAAACGAAGCTTTAACGCCTGCACATCCAGATTGGCAAAACTTTTATTATACATTGAAAACAGTTGCTCAAGATCTTGCGAAGATGATTGCGAAAGATGGTGAAGGAGCAACGAAGCTAATTGAGGTAGAGGTGGAAGGAGCCATATCACATGAAGAAGCACGTAAAATTGCTAAAACGGTAGTTGGTTCACCACTTGTAAAAACAGCCGTATTCGGATGTGATGCCAACTGGGGACGTATTATTGCGGCAGTAGGCTATAGTGGGGCAACTGTTGATCCAGATAAAATTACGATTCAAATCGGTGGAGCAACAATGGTAAAAAAACGGTGAGCCAATACCTTTCTCAGAAGATGAGTTGATTCAAATTTTAAAAATGCATGAGGTAAAAATTTATGTGTCACTTGGTTTAGGTGAGGGCAAGGGGCATGCATGGGGATGTGATTTAACTTATGACTACGTTCAAATCAATGCATCATATCGCTCCTAAACGTATGGTCATTAAGCTTGGCGGCAGTACGTTAGAAGGCTTAAATGAGTCGTTTTTTTGAAAATTTTAAAAAGCTTCAAGAAAGCGGTGTAGAGCTTATCATTACGCATGGTGGTGGTCCAGCCATCAACCGTGAACTCGCGGCTCAAAAGGTTGAATCCTATACCTTAAATGGAATCCGTGTCACAAATGAAGCTGCAATTGACATTGTTCAGACAACACTTATTGGAAAAGTTAATCCCAATCTAGTTCATGAATTAACATCAGCAGGCATTACTGCGGTAGGATTAAATGGCTTCGATGGAAAATTAATGGTAGCCGATTATCTTGAAAAAGATGTTTATGGATTTGTAGGAGAAGTCAATACAGTTAATACATCCTTGCTAGAAGCATTAATAAGTGCGAATATTGTGCCAGTTATTGCTTGTATCGGGGCGAATGAATCGGGTCAGGCACTGAATATTAATGGAGATACAGTTGCTAGTGAAATCGCATTAGCAATCAAAGCAGACAGTCTATTACTTGTCACAGATGTAAGTGGTGTTCGTATTCATGATGCATATCAATCACAAGCAACGCCTGACTTAATCCATCAATGGATTGAAGAAGGACATATTTATGGTGGTATGATTCCTAAAGTCCAAGGAGCCTTAGAATGCTTAAATGCAGGAATCCCATCTGTCCAAATTGTTGGCGAATCTTTAGTAGGGACGACCATTTTAGATAGTAAAAGAGGTATCACCCTATTGTAGGGATGATTAAATTTAGTAGAGTAGGGCTGATAAGAATGAGTGCTTTATTTGGTAACTATGGCAAGCGCCGTGCCCAAATAATCAAAGGACGAGGAACATGTGTAGAAGATACTGCTGGAAAAAAAATATTTAGATTTTACTAGTGGAATAGCTGTAGTAAGTCTAGGTCATGCGAACCCTGCGATTGTGAAAGCGATCCAGGAGCAGAGTGAAAGGCTATGGCATATCTCTAATTTATTCGATATACCAGGTCAAGAGAAGGTTGCGCAAAAACTAATAGCCGATACACATTTTTCCTATGCATTTTTCTGCAATAGTGGTGCCGAAGCCAATGAAGCGGCTATTAAACTGGCCCGTAAGCATACAGGGAAGCATCATATAATTTCCTTTGAAAAGTCATTCCATGGGAGAACTTTTGGCGCCATGTCCGCAACGGGTCAGGGCAAGGTACATAATGGCTTTGGACCACTTGTCGGTAAATTTACAATTCTTCCTTTTAATGATGTGAATGCCCTTGAAGCAGCCATCGATGATTCTGTAGCAGCCATAATGCTAGAAATGATTCAAGGAGAGGGAGGCGTAAACAGTGTATCTGCGGAATTTGCCGCTGCATTAGCAAAAATCTGTGAAGAAAAAGGAATTCTATTGATCGTTGATGAAGTTCAAACAGGAATAGGACGAACTGGAACAAGATATGCCTTTGAGCAAACAATTTTAAAACCACATATTGTGACATTGGCAAAAGGACTAGGTGGCGGCTTCCCTATCGGTGGTATGCTTGGAACTGCTGAATTATATGACACATTTGGTCCTGGAACCCATGGCACGACATTTGGTGGTAATCCACTCGCGATGAGTGTAGCAGAAACTGTACTTGACCATGTTTTTGATTCCGCATTTTTGCAAAATGTACAGGAGCTATCAGCCTATTTTGTGAATCAGTTAAAGGTGAATCTGCCTTCTACTTACACGGTACAGGGAAAAGGTTTACTGCTTGGAATTGGTTGTGGTACTGCAGAAGTGGCGCCATATATTGCGGCTGCAGAGGAAAAGGGCTTATTATTAGTAGGAGCGGGACCAAACGTTATTCGTTTATTACCACCTTTGACAGTAACAAAAGAGGAAATTGATGAAGCGATTACTATTTTAAAAACAATATTGCCCTAATTATTAAAATTGTATCATTGAAGAATCTGCTAGCATAAATCTAGCAGATTCTTTGTATTGGTCATAGTTTATTGTAGCTGTTTTACCACTGTCTTTACTAGGTCGGGGAGCCAATGATGGAGTTGGCTAAATGTAAATCCAGCAGCTTCTGCCTTTGCATTTGACATATACCAATCTGCTGGAACTCCATAGGGTGACTGTGAATGCTCATCGCTACCAATTAGCGAAATTCTAGCATGTTTTCCACTAGCCTCTTCAATTAGTCCAATTAAATCCTTTAAAGAAATGGCACCTGTTGCTGTAGCATTATAAGGACCCTCTATTGGAGAAATACCGGCAAAATATAAAAATGCTGCGGCTTCCTCATCTGTGATGTAACTCATCTTTGCTTCAATATTTGGTAAAGAAATCGGTTCTCCCTTGAGAATTCGTTCCACATGAAAGTGTAAACGTTGTGTATAATCGTTCTCGCCCATAACAATGGGAAAACGCACAGCAACAACAGGGAAGGTAGCCTCTTTGAAAAATAGTGCTTCAGCTTGTCGTTTGCCTTCACCGTAGGAAAAATCTTCACGGTTCCCCATACGAATTTCATAATCATAAGGATTAAAATCCTCTTCCGATTTTACATTGCCATCTACCTCGTAAGTGGATAGAGTAGAGGTAAAAACGAGTTTTTTTTGTTTTACCTTCTAAAATTTCACAGAGTTTTTGAGCTTCATCTGATGCATAACAAATATTATCAAAGACGATATCCCATGAGGAACTTTCAAGCGCCTGTGCTAACGCTTCGGCATCATCACGATTCACAATTAACTGCTTTACCTGTGCCCCAAAAGGATTACCACTTTGGCCCCGTGTTAATATCGTAACAGTGTGTCCATTTTGAAGACATAGCTCAACAAGCTTTTTTTCCAAAAAAAACGTGTACCGCCTATTACCAATATATCCATACCTTTCCACTCCTTATTAGTAGTCCTCTTTATCATGACAAAAAAATAGACTTCCTACAATGCAAAAGTGCTTGTAGGAAGTCTAAATATTAGTTTGAAAGCTTCAAAGGATGGAACGCTGGCATCATTTTTCAGAAGATGACAAAGCGCTTAGTTAAGGCAATTATTGAGTCGGAGTCTCAGGTGGTGGAGTTGTATTACCGTTGTCTCCTCCATTATTTCCATTCCCGTTGTTTCCAGAGCCATTGCCGTTATTTGAGCTGTTGCCATTATTTCCATTGCCCGTGCCATTGCCGTTATTGCCATTGTTTGAGCCGTTGCCATTACTGCTGGAACCATTGCCATTATTAGATCCATTCCCGTTATTACCACCGGTTCCATTCCCAGAGCCATTGCCATTATTGCCAGTACCATCCTCAGGTGGCGTAATTGGAGGAATTGTCTCTTGATCGCCCTCCTGATCAGGTTCATCCTCACTTCCTCCAGATGAAACCACATTTGATTGTGGAGAGGTTAAACCTGTGATATCTACAGCAACAACAACGTAGGCTTGTCCACTTGCAACTGTTATGCTTTGAGTTGATTCAAGCACTGAATTGACAAGCGTATGACCACCGTTTGTCACATTATATATTCGGTAACCAACAACATCATTGGAAGAGCCAGACCAAGATAATGTGTTGCCATTAATCGATGCAGTTACTGCTGCTGGTGGGTTGCCATCTGCTGGGAAGTCAACCGCTGAAACAGATGAATTGGATAATGTCGAATTTTTAGGTAGTAGACTAGCAGGGTTACCACCAAGTCGTCCAAGCATGCGTTTTATAAATGCTTGATTAATACCTGCGCCACCTGTTTTTACAAATTCTGGCGGTGTGCTAGGGAGAGCATTATATGTTTTCCCTTTAATCGTTACAACACTTGAAGACGCAAGGCTATCATCAGGTTGGGAAGGTAAAAAGACTTTTGCGTTAAACAAGTCAGATCGCACAAGTCCAGCGCTCGAACATGCTGCTGAAGGTGCTAAGCCAGAAATACCACAGAATGAAGCAGACACAACATTTTTTTGGCTGCTTAAATCTTGTTTTAGGGGCTATTAATTGCGGATCAACATCATAGACCGAATTCATTAATGTTCCCCATAGCTTGTTTATGCGCACACTAGGCTGCAAATACGTATTGTTAAATGCATATAAAGTTTTTTGTTTATCATAGCCCAACCATACACCCAGTGATACATTTGGGTTATAGCCAACTAGCCATACATCTTTATACTCTTGTGTAGTACCTGTTTTTGCAGCGAAATCGGCAGAGAATTTTAGCGTGTTTTTTTGCCATTGTACCTGTTCCCTTTGTTAAAACATCTCGTAGCATATCTGTAACGATATAAGAAGTTTCAGGACTGTAAACTTGTACAGGTTCAGCTTCATGTTTGTAAACGATATTTCCCTCTTGATCCTCAATTCTATCTATCATGTAGGCATCAATGAACTGACCACCATTTGCAAAGGTTGCAAAGGCATTTGTATTTTCTTCTACAGTTGTTCCTATTTCTAATGCGCCAATTCCTGTTGAAAGGTTTGTATAATCATTAGGGGCTAATTTAGTAAAGCCCATTTTTGCTAAGTAATCAGCAGGACGTTTATTAATAATATCATTGTATAAACGTAAGGCTGACAAGTTTTGTGAGTCTGCTAACGCTTCACGTGCAGGAATTAAGCCACGCTCATCACTTGTAATATAGTTTTTAGGACTCCATTTGCCGATAGAGAATTTTACGTCAACTAATGGACTACCTGCGCCAATTACACCATATTCAATAGCTGGTGCATAAACAAGTAATGGCTTCATTGTTGAACCGTTTGGGCGGAATGCCTGTGTTGCATGGTTTACTTCAGTTGTTTTAAAGTCACGACCACCTACAAAGCTTAAAATACGACCAGTAGTATTTTCAATTAAAATACTTCCTACCTGTACTGGCATTTCTACATCTATTTCTTCACCTGTTACAGGATCTTTATCTTTTCCTGTATACGTATGACCATAATATTTAAAGTTCTCTGCTGCTTTTTGCATGGCATCGTACATATCTTTATTGATTGTTGAATAAATACGATAGCTTTAGAGCGGACATCACGATCTGCTAGAATCTTGTACTTATCTTTTAATTTTTCTTCATTCTTTAAGCGTTCAGGATCAATTCCATCTTCCGCTGCTAGTTTTTCAGCAATAATATCTGTTGCCCGACTTTCCAGCTCATATGTTAACCATGGATAGCGGTCTTCTGGGCGCATTTCTGGTGAACGGAAGTCTGCTTTGATGTCATAGTTTAGTGCTGTTTGATACTGAGCTTCATCAATGTAACCTGCATCCTTCATACGATAAAGGACGGTTTTCATACGATCAATACCGGGTTGAAGTGCTTCTTCACTTTTAAGTACACCTTTATTTGTAAAAGGTGTATAGGCAAAAGGTGCTTGTGGAATACCTGCTATGTACGCCGCTTGAGGTAGCGTTAAATCTTTTGCTTTGACACCAAATATACCTTCAGCTGCCGTCTCAACTCCTGCAATATTTCGCCCTGACGCATTACGACCATAAGGAATAATGTTTAAATAGGCCTCTAAAATTTCATCCTTTGTCATAAAGTGCTCTAATCGCATAGCAAGTAAAAGTTCTTTTGCTTTACGTTCATAGGATACTTCATTTGTTAATACTTGGTTTTTTATAAGTTGTTGTGTTAATGTAGAGCCACCTGTTTGTGTTGCAGAGTTTGTAACATCCTGAAGCAATCCTCGAATAACAGCCTTTGGCACAATCCCATTATGCTCACGGAAGTATTCATCTTCTGTTGCGAGAACGGCATTAATAACATCAGGTGACACATTATTAAGTGTTGTTTCACGACGATCTAAATCAGTTCGCAATTTCCCGATATAAATATCATTGGCAAAATAAATCTCACTGGTAGAGTCATAGTTAAAAATAAGCTCTCGTAAATCTTTCTTAGAGCGTAACGGTTCTTCTTTTACGAGAGAAGCAAAATAGCCGGCACCCACTGAACCGGCAAATACAGTGCCTACCAATGCAAAGACTAAAAATAGTAAAAATAAGTTCCAGGTAACACTACCTGAAATACGTAATCTCTTCATCCATTTTTGTTGAATTAATTCATCGATCTTTGCATTGATTTTCTCAATCCAATCTTTCAATGTATCGACCTCCTAAAATCTTGTTTATTATAGCACATATTGATTTGGCTCGAACATAGTTATTGACAATCAAAAAGAATCGTATAGAATAATGCTTATAGTTTTCTAGTGAAGAAGAGCTTGCAGTAGTTTCTATATTCCCTGTTTAGAGAGCCAGCGGTTGGTGAAAGCTGGTCATAGTGTAGAGATGAATTACGTGCTTGGAGCTTAGACGTGCGCGCCTGCGATAAAGGCGGTTGAATGAAGTGGAAGATGGATGACATCTTCAAGCTGGGTGGTACCGCGTTAATTTACAATTTAACGTCCCTGCATGCAATTGTTTGCGTGTAGGGACTTTTTTTGTTCTCCCTACACGAGATATTAAAACTTAGGAGGAATAAAAATGACGAACGAATTATTGCAAGATCTAGAATGGCGTGGGCTGCTATATCAACAAACCGATGCTGAAGGAATGGCTAAACTTTTAGATGAACAGTCGGTTTCATTATACTGTGGTGTTGATCCAACTGCTGATTCTATGCATATTGGACATATTGTCCCTCTTTTAACGCTACGCCGCTTTCAAAAAGCTGGTCACCGTCCAATTTTGTTAGTGGGTGGGGCGACAGGTATGATTGGTGATCCATCTGGTCGTTCAGAGGAACGTCAATTGCAAACGGTTGAACAAATTGATAAAAATGTTCAGGGTATTCGAGGGCAATTAGAGCGTATTTTTGATTTTGCTGAAGATGGCAATGGCGCAAAATTAGTGAATAACCGTGACTGGATTGGCGAAATGAACACGATTGAATTTTTACGTGATTACGGGAAATTAATTAACGTTAACTACATGCTTGCGAAGGATACGATTGCATCACGCCTTGATACAGGGATTTCATTTACTGAGTTTGCGTATACTTTAATTCAAGGTATTGATTACAATCATTTATACAACCATTACAACTGTCGTATTCAAGTAGGTGGCTCTGACCAGTGGGGGAATATTACAACAGGTTTAGAAGTGATTCGTAAAACACATGAGGAAGAAACGAAAGCTTTTGGTATAACAATTCCTTTAGTAACGAAAGCAGATGGTACAAAATTTGGTAAAACAGCAGGTGGCGCTGTATGGTTGGATGGCAAAAAAACATCTCCATATGAGTTCTACCAATTCTGGATTAATGCTGCGGATGCTGACGTTGTAAAATACCTAAAAATCTTCACATTCCTTTCTCGAGAAGAAATTGAAGCATTAGCTGTATCTGTAGAAGAGGAACCTCATTTACGTAAGGCACAAAAAGCACTAGCTGAAGAAATGACTCGCTTAATTCATGGTCAAGAAGCATTAGATCAAGCCATTCGCATTACAGCTGCATTATTCTCAGGAGATTTAAAAGCACTTTCTGCTGAGGAAATGAAGGATGCTTTTAAAGATGTTCCTTCTATTGAAATGGCAAAAGAAGATAAAAACATTGTGGACTTACTGGTGGAAGCGGCTATCTCACCTTCAAAACGTCAAGCTCGTGAGGATGTTACGAATGGAGCAATTAGTGTGAACGGTGAAAAGGTCACTGATTTAGGTTATGTCATTGATGGGAAGGATCGTTTAGAGGACGCATTTAGCATTGTACGTCGTGGGAAGAAAAAAATATCATATGGTGAAGTTTGTTTAATTAAAAAAATAATCAAAACCGTGAAAAAGTCGATTTGCCACAGAAATGTGATGCAAATCGACCTTTTTTTTATCGTTCAGTTGAGGATTTGGATTAATTATTTTTTCATAATTACTGTACATTCTTAATCGTCACGTTTTAAGCTTTGTAATACACCTAGTTTTCCCTGTGCCCTTCAGAAGGATATTTTGCTTTAATTATTTAAAAAAAATTGGAAGTTTTACATTTTCATAATTCTCAGGATGAAGCAATTTAGCAAGCTTTAATGCTCCCTCTAGTAGACGTGGGGATGGGCGACAATAAAGCCATTCCTCCATCACATGAAGTTGTTGTAATTGAACGGCTTGTAGCTCCTGCGCATGAGGACGTTTCAATAAATTTGCTGGTTGAATTCGCTCAAAGGCAACACCTACCCAAGCCATCAAAATATAGTCAGGATTACGTTGTACTACTTCTGTCCAATCAGTTTGCACATTAGCTAATGCTACATCCTGAAAACAATTTTGACCACCTGCAATAAAACTAATTTCAGTTAGCCAGTTTAATTTTCCAGCAGTAAAAATAGGATTTGGCCACCATTCCCAATAAAGGGTAGGCCTTTTAGCAACTGTCTGAGCAATAGAACGTAAGTGTTCAATACATTGTAAATAACTCTCAGCTATGTTTTTAGCGCGGTCCTCAACACCACATGCTTTGCCTAAAGTATGAAGATCCTGTGCAATTCCCTCTAAGGAATTAGCATTAAACACAATATGTGGTATATTTCTAGCTTGTAATGCTTCAATATTCTTTTCCATGCCAGGGACACTTAAGGATGCGAGTACAAGATCTGGTTGTAGTGCCTCTAATGCATCCATATTAATCGATAAATCTGGTCCGAGCTGGGGCAAGTCTTTCACTGCTAATGGCCAATCAGAAAAATCATCAACACCAACAAGCTGATCCAGCAAACCTAAATACGCTACAAGCTCAGTATTACTAGGACAAATTGAAATTAAACGCATATCCCTATACCCCCATTGTTTTTAAGAAAAGTATAGCGAGTATAGGCGATACACACAATGAGCAAATGCTTCAGGGTTTTTTTCGAGCTCCCTTGAAAAGCTCCCCTTCAACATCCGCTGTGGCTTTAGGTCAACACAGTCGATCCCTCCAGAATGTGATGATCTTTGCCTGAGTTTCTCTATTTCAACGGACGTTTGTTATCCTGCTGAATAGGGGAAAAATTGTATTTATCTCGTTGTCTATAGAGGTGGGGGTATTATGTACCTAATGTTTCGCTTTCAGTATAGAAACATTTTTTTGCTGTCGCTGCGCTTTCACACGGTAAATGCTAAATCGAGATAAATAAAGGTATGCCTGCAAGAGACATACCGAGTAATTGTTTTTATGAAAGTGCAACAGCTTCCAGTGATTCTTCTTTTTTTCGTTACTGGACCCATTGCATTTGTAATAATTTGTTTAATATCTTCTAACGTTGCTTTACGTGGGTTTGTTGCAGCGCAAACATCTAACATTGCGTTTTTCGCTAAAATTTCAATATCTTCGTCCTTCGCACCTAACTCACGGAAGCCACTAGGAATATTTAAATCATTTGATAATTTTTCTATAGCTTCAATCGCCTTTTCAGCAGCATCACGTTTACTTAGCCCCTCAACATTTTCACCTAATAACTCAGCAATTGTTGCAAAACGTTCAGTACGAGCTGTTAAGTTGAAGCGGCAAACATGTGGCAATAAAATGGCATTACATACACCATGTGGAAGGTTATAGAAGCCGCCTAATTGATGTGCAATGGCATGTACGTAACCAAGTGAAGCATTGTTAAATGCCATACCCGCTAAAAATTGAGCATACACCATCTGTTCACGTGCTTCTAAATCCGCACCATTTGCATAGGCACGCGGCAAATATTCTGGAACTAACTGAAGTACCTTTTCAGCACATGCATCCGTAATTGGTGTTGCATTTGTCGACACAAATGATTCGATTGCGTGTGTTAAGGCATCTAAACCAGTTGCTGCAGTTAGAGCAGGAGGTAAGCCAATCATTAACTCTGGATCATTAATAGACAAAAGCGGCGTAACATGTTTGTCCACAATTGCCATCTTCACCTTACGAGCAGTATCCGTGATAATCGTGAAACGAGTCATCTCACTAGCTGTACCAGCAGTCGTATTAATTGCGATTAATGGTACTAGTGGGTTTTGTGATTTGTCAACGCCTTCATAATCATGAATACGTCCACCATTCGAAGCAATAAGTCCGATACCTTTCGCTGCATCGTGGGCACTACCTCCTCCAAGAGAAACGATAGAATCACAGTTTTCTGCATGATACACTGCAATACCATCTTCAATGTTCTGATCTGTTGGATTTGGTTCTGCTTTCGGGAAAATTGCTACATCAATTCCAGCAGCTGTAATGATGTTAGCAATTTGTTCAGAGAGACCTAATTTGTGTAAGCCCTCATCTGTTACGATTAATGTCTTTTTCACTTCTAAATCATTTAAGCGTTTACCAACTTCTTGAATTGCTCCAGGTCCAAATAAGTTTGTTTTCGGCATTACAAATTGCTTTAGAACGTCTGACATATTTCCAACCCCTTTAAAAAAAATTGTTATTGCTTGAATGATGGTGAACCATCTTTCGAAATTCATCGTATTCTATTTTTTTATGAAAGTTCAACTCATATTTTTGTTAAAATATCCCCGTTTTACCAAGTTGTTATTTTACAAAAAAGATGAACCATTTTATTGATGGCTGTACAATTAGATTACCTAGGGAAATTGATTTTAATACACTTTTTAAATGTTTTTTTTATAAAAGTAAAATATATTTTTTTGAGGAATTGGTTCTAAAATCAAGCTGGAATACATAGTAAAAAAACTGATATTTTATATTGATTATAATGATAGTGTTTAAGTTGTTTTTCCTTATGCAATTACTATTTTAATGTACATAAAATTGTCATTATTTAGATGAATTAATGGTTATTTTTTTGAGCTTTAAAAGTTGTAGTCAATGCAAGTAGTAAATATAGAACAATTGTATAGAGGAATAATCCACATATATAAAAAAATTGCTGTTGTATTTGTATGAATAGGGGGATTTCCACTATGAGTGTTGATATGGTATTCCTGTTGTTTAAAGCCAAACCAAATACCTGTTAATAGGAGAATCAATAATATAACCGCAAATAGCGTCTTTTTATGGAAAATGAGCCGCATTAGATTTTCTCTGAAAAGCGTTGAAAAAGAGCAGGGATGTTCAAAAGGTTTATTCCTATCAAATGGAACAATGAAAAATGTCATTAGTCCACTATAAATTAGGATCAGTATAACTAATTCATCAAGCTTCATATTATCCTCCTTTTACTTTGAATATTTCCTACATTTTACTTATTTCAAACAAAAAAAAGTTCCATTAGCTTCTTAAAAAAATTTTTCGTTTAGTAGATATTTTTGCAGGGATTTTTAAATATTCATTGAATATTATTTCAATGAATATATTTTTAATGAAGGGGTGCTTACAATGTCATTACGACATGAACAGAAGGAGCAACGAAAGGCCGTTATTTTAACATCTGCACTGGATTTGTTTATACGGAAGGGATATGGGGAAACAAAAGTTGCCGATATTGCCAAAGCTGCTGATATGAGTATGGGATTGCTTTTTCATTATTTCGACTCTAAGGAAAAACTTTATGAAGAGCTTATTCGAATAGGCTGTGAACGACTTAAAATGGATTTTCACTTTACTGATGAATCACCATTAGACACGTTTAAGGTAGTTGTTGAGGAGTTATTTAATATGATTTGTACAAATCCATCTGCTGCAAAAATGTTTGTATTGATGGAAAATGCCCAGCATCTTGAACATTTGTCAGAGGATTTAAAGGAAATGCTTGCTGAAGCAGACAAATTAATAAAAAGGAGTATCCCTTTAATTGAAAAGGGACAATTGTTAGGTGAAATCAGGCAAGGGAATCCAGAAGCCTTGCAGTGTCATTTTGGTGTTCTATACAAGGAATTGCTCAATATATTGCGCTACATCCAGAAACACCTTGTCCTAATACTATATGGATTCTTTCGATACTTGAAAACAAGGAGGTTAATTGAAGATGAAAACATCCCGGAGAAACATAATGATCTTTATTGTTGTTGTGTTACTGTGTGGTTGGTTTGGTGTGTTAGTGGATAAATTGATTCCAGAGCAGCCTCAGGGAGATACTCTTGGTATGGGAATTTGGCTCATATCTCCGCTGCTTGCAACCATCCTGTTACGTTCCTTTGCAGGAGATGGTTGGCGGGATATAGGTTTATTGCCTAATTTTAAGGGCAATTTAAAATGGTATGTCATTGCACTTTTCATTTATCCAGCAGTCACAACTTTAGTACTTTTAATTAGCTATGTTTTCAACTGGATGGACTTTTCAGCCTTTAATCTAAGCACTGTATTATCTGTGTTTCTTAGTGGATTACTTATTCAATTCGTTAAAAACTTTTTCGAGGAATCCGTATGGAGAGGTTATCTCACAAGTAAGCTTTCAAATTTAAAGTTGAATGATTTTTGGCTCTATCTAATTGTTGGTGGTGTTTGGGGTGCATGGCATATCCCGTACTTTCTTGTGTTTTTATCAGAGAGTGATATCATCAGTGTACTTCCTGTCAATAGATGGCTATTTACAATAATAGGTATCGTCACGATGATTTGCTGGACAGTGATGTACACAGAAATTTACTTAATGACAAGGAGTATATGGCCGCTTGTCCTTATGCATATGACTGAGGATGCACTTGTTAATCCACTTATTCTTGATGGCTATATCAAACTTGCTCAGGGAAAAGAATTTCTCGTTTCCCCATCTGCAGGGATTTTAACTACTTGTCTATATCTCGTAGTTGGATGGTTATTGCGGATGAAACGGAAAAAAATGAGGAGCGGGTACGGAGTAAAATCTACGGTAATAGTTAATGATCAATTTTTAAAACGGTAATTACTAAATGGCTTATAATTCACATTGATGTAGTGATGAGCAAAAAACTAAATAAGCAATAAAAGGTCAAGATAAATTTTTGAACTGCATCTCGAAAGTTTTACATCTAAGATGCAGTTCAATGTGTTTGCTTGGGTTTTTTGATTTATGTAGTTACCTCTTATAAATATTTAATTGCTTTTGCTTGTATATATTTACTATATCCCTTTTTATACCTGAAAAATGAAAATTTCGGATTTGAACTTTCGTATTAATTGAAAAATAATAAATTTTTAGGAGGTAGTGTATGTTTAAATCATAAAATGGGCTATTTTTATGAAACTGTTTCAATTATTAATCAAATTGATCCAACGTATTTTTCAAAGAAATAATATTTTCTGTATTTACTGTATACAAATAGTAGTTGTTAAAGCCCTTGTCATCACCTTCTATTTCGCAAAAAAATGAAGTATCATCTATCAAAATCTAAACAAGAAGGGGCTGTCCAGAAAGTCCCTTTTTATATTGACAATACATTCCATCTTATCTATTGTTATAGGTAGATTGGGGATATTAAAGTGGCAAAAGTAAGAACCAAAATTCTTGAAGCCCAAGATTTATATGATATAGAAGACAAAGTAAATACATACTTGGATTATTTACAAGAAGGAACATACATCGATATAAAGTTTTCTACTGTTTTGCATCATAACAACATTAAAACATACACAGCACTTATTGTTTATAAAACTAATTAAGGTCACATCTAACAAGGTGTGGCTTTGCAACTTTATTAGTAAATGTAAAAATTTCATTTTAGTCTTACTTTTGTTCCTATTTAAATTAATTTGACCTTCACACAATGTTAAGGTTCATAATATGCGGTATTAATTTGAAATAAAAGGAGAGTTATTATGAATATGGAGTTCAATTTTGAAGATTTCCCTAAATTGGAAACGGAACGCTTTATCCTTCGAAAAGGAATAGTTGATGATTCCCAAGATATTTTTATGCTTTATTCTGATGAAAATGTAGTTAAGTATATTCCATTAACATTATTTACTTCAGTAGAAGATGCAATTTATGAAATAAATTGGTATGATAAAATTTTCAAAGAACAGACAGGTTTAAGATGGGTAATCGAAGAAACTAAAACCAAAAAAAAGTGATTGGAACATGTGGTTATTTGAATTATGAAAATAAACATAACCGAATAGAAATTGGATATGATTTAAAACCTGAATATTGGGGAAAGGGTATTATGCAAGAGGCTTTAAGTAGCATAATCCACTTTGCCTTTACGACAATGGGAATTAATAAGATCGAGGCAAAAGTAGAACCAGAAAATACATCATCTATAAGATTGTTGGAGAAATTAAATTTTTGTCAAGAAGGTATTTTGAGACAACATGAATATGAAAACGGGAAGTATATTGATCTTGCCATATTATCAATTTTGAAAAGTGAATATTAGAAGGTTATGAAGAAGGTCACACTTCAAATGAGTTGTGGCTTTTTATTATGACTTTAAACTATGAAGAATATTAAGCTGTACTTGTATGGGCGTATAACAAGGCTGTAGAGCGTACTAGTGTGAAGCCTAGTAAATCATCCCCTGTGGAGGGTAAAGCGCACAGGGAACGTTCAGTACCTTTCTATAACTGGTTAGAGAAAAGGGATAGTCTTCCACAATCAATAGTGCATAGTGAACCATCGTTAGATAATTGGCTGGAATGGTAAATGAAATGGATGTACCAATAAATGTTAATTTAAGATAATGTTAATCTAAAGAAGGAGGTTATAGTGTTTGAAGAGTATTAAAGGGGGACTATATTTTGAAAAAGAAAATTAGTTTGATAATTATATTTCTAATATGTTGTGGTTTATTAATTACATATACCTCGAATAGGAAAGTTAAAGCAACTTTTATCGGGGAGATTGAAGAGATGATAAATAATCGGGAAGCTTTTGTTTATGTAACTAAAACTGAAGGTAATCCAGTTTATGGAATAATCTATGTGAATCTTGCAAAGAATCCAGACGAAACATTTCAGGTTGGTGATAAGGTAAAAGTTGGTTATAATGGTACAGTTCAAGATACAGCACCACTTGCGATTACTACACTTAGTGTAGAATTAGTTGAGTAATTTCTAAAAATAGTAGTTGTATATAGTGTTGCTCTTTGAATAAAAGGACCACTCCTGATGGATGGGGAAAGAGGGAATGAATTGAAAACCATACCATCTATTGAAACTCAACAACATATGCATGCTTTCTTTATGAAAACGTCTGCTCCACGTATCTATAAAAAAACAACTAGAAGAAGAGCAAAAACGTAAAGAAATGGAATCTCAAAATAAGATACGAATAAAGAAAAGTAATAAAAATAAACACTTGCTACGGCAGGTGTTTATTGGGGGAGGCAAAATAAAAAGGAATGGGATATTATTCCCAATCCTACTTGAACATCTTTACAAACATGCCCACCAAAAACATTAATAATTAGCCCCAAATTAATAATAATTAATACATGATTGTGCATTGTCGATAAAAAGCAAAAACCCTAGAGAGCCTTGATATAAAAGGCTTTCTAGGGTTTTCTAAACTACTCTTTGCAGAGCAATTTAA
>BBDJ01000015.1 GCA_001312325.1 Lysinibacillus pakistanensis
TGTGTCCTATTATTGTAGAAAATACGTTAATTTGTTGATGGCATAAATGTGTAACTCATGCATAGCTCTCGTGCAGGCCGTATAGAAATAGTTACGTTCGTTTTCTCTTGAGTAATTAGCAGAAGATGCATTATAGATAAGAACTGCATCAAATTCGATACCTTTTGCCATATATGCTGGCAGTAATAATATACCCTTTTTAAATTGCTTGGTATTGTGGTTAATCAGTTGAATATCTACTTGAGTGCTTAATTGCTCATAAACAGCAGAGCATTCAGCTGCAGTTTTACAAATAACAGCAATGGTTTCAAATTTGGTAGATAGATCGTTGATGCTTTGGATAATTCGCTCAGTTAATGCCAATTCATTCGGCACAATAGTAATCGATGGTTCTGGACCATTTCGGTTAAATGCCTCTACTTCACTACCATCGTTTAAAATCTTGGCAGTGAGTTGAATGATTTGCTTTGTCGAACGATAGCTTTTCGTTAAAATCATTTTTTTCTGCCTGTTCCCCATATAATTGAGGGTCAAGCAGTGAAGGATTACTAAAGGTATGCGGATGAATCGTTTGATGTCCATCTCCTAAAATGGTCATACGTGCCTTTGGAAATAACTGTTGTAAAACCGTTAATTGAAATGGCGAATAATCTTGGGCTTCGTCAATCAATACATGACGGATCAGCGTATTTGTCTGTTGCCCCTCGATTTTGTCCTGTAAATATAAAAATGGTGCTACATCCTCATAGGCAATCAGACGTTTTGCTAAATTAGGGAGTGTTTGCTGGCAAATATCCTCCCAATTGTCTGGCATAAGGTGCTGTAATTCTTTATGAATGGGACTATTCAAATCAAAGAGTTGTCGATACATGCCTAATATATGGACAAACCTTAACTGATTAACGGAGCTGCGTAATGGTTTAAAGTGTTTTTTTAGCAATTTGTCTTGCTAATTTTTTGCGTTCTTGATCAAAATCATCGAAAGAGTTTTCTGTATAGCGTCCCTCATATAAAAGCTCCTTGTAAGACTGGGAGTAGTCCTCCTTGTCTAATAGTTCAGCCTCTTGTTCTACCCATTCCTTTCTACGTTCATCCCTTTCAAATTTCGTTAATTGCTGCAATAACCATTCTTTCACTAATTGTAGGCGATCAGGTATTGACATTGAGAAAGGGAAAGAATAGAAGTATTCCGTAATTGCTTGGGCTGGAATAATTCGTTCTCCACGAAAAACAATATTTTTAAATAATAAGCCTTTCTTCGATAAATAGCTTACATATTGATCCATTAATTGTTTGTAGTGAAGACTCGCTTTAAAAGAAATAGCGCTTAATTTTGTTCGATAATGAGCGTCATTCTTTTCTGTTAAAAGATCTTCAAGCTGCTCATAAGGATATTCTAATTGGAACTGTCGACCTAAACGTTTCTCAGCATACTCAATGAACGTCAATTGCTGCATATTGTCCTCACCTAAATCAGGTAAGACCGTATGGACATATTGATTAAAAAGTTGATTAGGTGTAATCAGTAAAATTTGATCTGCAGTCATTTCATTGCGATAACGATACAATAGATAGGCTACTCGTTGTAAAGCAACAGCAGTTTTACCACTACCCGCAACACCCTCTACGATGAGATAGCGTGAGTGAACATGTCGAATAATCTTATTTTGTTCAGCTTGAATCGTTGCAACGATACTACGAATATGTTCGTTTGCATTTTGCGCAAGAATATCAAGTAATAAGTCATCACCAATGGTAAGACCAGTATTAAACATGGATTGTAGCTGCCCATTTTTAATTATAAATTGGCGTTTTAGTAACATTTCACCATGAATTTCTTCACCTAATGTTTCGTAGGTTGCATCGCCAGGTGTGTAATCATAGTACATACTCGATATAGGTGCACGCCAATCATAAATAACTATATTGTCATCCTGTTCGTCCAATAATGTGGCTACACCTATATAAATTTTTAAAGGATCTTGATGCCCATTTTGTAAAAAGTCAATACGAGCAAAATAGGGTGATTGTTGTAAACGTTCGTATACCTTTACGTTACGAAATGCACGTTGCTGTGCAAGCTCTGAGTCAGATAGAAGCTCTACCTGTTGCTTAATCGCAAAAAAAGGTTTCGTCAACATCTTCAGCAGTATCTAAATTAACCCTGACATCGTTCCAAAAGGATTTCTTCAGGGCGACAGCATTTTCTTTGAAACCTTTTTCTTTACGTAGTAATTCGCTTTTTTTTGTAATCAATGAGATTTAAACTATGCTCAAGGTAATGCTTTTCTTCTAGCCATTCATTTTGATTTTCCAACGTTTACTCACATTCCTCTCCATATTTTTCTCTTCCTGCGGCAGTAATCCTCACCTATAAAGATGGTGAAAATGAAGGTAATTGTGATTCTCTATAAATGGTTGTCCAAACACCTTTATCCCAAGGGGAATAGTAGGGTGATTGAATCAGGAAATTTATCATACATCTACTTCGCAAAGAAGTATAGTCTAGTAATTTTTGTAAATTTATGTTACAATAATTGTGTAAGGTAATAAAATATTAATACACATAGACTGCTCTACAAAAAGGTGGAGCAGTCTTTTTTATATGTACTATCCTGACACAATATGACTGATTACAATAAATTATTGTTAAAATTAATAGTATCCATACCTAAAGAATTTGACACGATACACGATATAGAATCTTGAAGGGAGGTGAAAAGGATGAAGGTAATCTTTACAGTGGGGTTGCCTGGGAGTGGAAAAAGTACATTTGTGAAACAGCTAGCAATAAGCGAAAATGCAGTCATTCTTTCGAGTGATGCAATACGTCAGGAATTGTTTGGCGATGCAACGAAGCAAAAATCACGTGTAGTCTTTCGTACATTATATGAGCGTTTAAATAATTTAGTGGCAAAAGGTTTTTCTGTCATAGTTGATGCCACAAATATTGAAAGGGACCGCAGGGTGTTTGCACTTCGTAAATTACCAAGCAATATTAAGAAGGAATGCTATTACTTTGATACACCTTATTCAATTTGTGTAGCTAGAAACCAACAACGGAAGCGGCATGTACCATTATTGGTGATGGAAAAAATGAGAAAGCATTTAGAATTCCCAACAGTAGGAGAAGGATTTGATGTAGTGCATATTGTACATGATTCAAGTCCCTATGAAATTTCTCAACAGCAATTTATTGCACTCATTCAGAGCCAGCCCACTTATGAAGAACTTTTTCAAACACTTCGATCAATCCCACTTTTTAAAGAAATTTATCAATTCGATCAAGAAAACCCATTCCATCAATTTTTATTATGTCAGCATACGTATTTCGTATTTGCCTATATCAATGAATACTATATGGAAAGCGACAAATTGGCATTACAAATAGCTGCATTGTTTCATGATGTCGGTAAGCCATTTTGTAAAAAAATATAAACCATTACAACAACGATATGGCTATTTTGGACATGAAAATGTATCTGCTCAACTGGTTTGTCATTTTTTATTAGAGTTGGGCTTTGAGGAGAACTTTGTTTTAAAGGTCGTTTATTTAGTGCAGTTCCATATGTTAATACAGTATGGGGGCGATAGAGGTGGCAGTGAAATTTATCATCTATTAGATGGTGATTTATTAACGAGGCTTTACTTTTTCCGTGAGGCAGATCAATTTGCTAAATAAATAATAGGGAAAGGAAGTGATGATATGTCGAAATTAAAAAAATACCCAAGAAGCTTTCATCTACCTTGGAGCAGGGGCTATACCCATGATGATAAAGTTGCTAAAAACGTAAATCACTTTTTAGGAAAAGAAGTGGTTGTCACTGAAAAATTAGATGGGGAAGGCACAACCCTATACAGAGACTATATGCATGCTAGAAGTATCAATTCAGCCAACCATCCCTCTAGACATTGGGTAAAAACATTTCACGCGAGTTTTGCGTATAGGATTCCAAATGATTGGCGATTATGTGGAGAAAATGTTTACGCCAAGCATTCCATTTATTATCAAGCGTTAACAAGCTACTTTTATTTGTTTAGTATTTGGAATGAAGATAATATTTGTTTGAGCTGGGATGAGACGATTGCCTTTGCCGCTGAGTTAGGTATTGAAACGGTACCTGTTTTATATCGAGGGATTTTCGATGAAGAAATAATAAAACGTACATTTACGGGTATATCACTGTTTGATGGTGAACAAGAAGGGTATGTCATTAGAAATGCTGGTTCATTCCATTACGATGATTTCCAATCCAATTTAGGGAAATTTGTCAGAATGGATCATGTTCAAACAAGCGAGCATTGGTTACAAGAAGAAGTCATTCCTAATCGTTTAAAATAAACCTGATGTAGGAGAAAATGTGATTTCAAAATAGTAAAAAGGGACTGAGAAAAATGTAATACTACATCAATCAATCAATCAAAAATTATATATTATGAGGAAGAATGCAAGGGCTGCATATCCCTATAGAAAAGGGGTTACGGGTTCGATTCCTGTTATCCTCACTTAATAAAATGTTAACGTGTTATTAAAAGGTCTCCTTATAAACTTGGAGGGTACTGATAAAGTCGATTTGCCACAAAAAAATGTGATGCAAATCGACTTTTTTTAAATTTTTATTGCCCTATAACCCTTGAAGGGGGTTTTTCTATGGGAGAAGCCAACTTAGTAGAAGAATAATAATTTTATTGTACAGAATTATCTAAAAATATTGACATTTTAATTTTTGTTTTTTTATCCTTGTTTATAAAGTTTCCATTAAACAGAATACTTTTCCGTTTGGTGGAAAAACAGGTGGGTGATAGCTACAATAAATAGTTTGAATTAGGGTATATATTGTAAATGTCTCAAACGCAATTGGAGAGCTTTCTATACTACATTTTTTTTCGTTAGGGGTGAAGTGCATGGCGAACCAGCACCAAGAAAAAGAGGTAGAAGTGTCACGAATAAAGGGGATTAATGCGTTTGTTTTAATGTTTATCATCATTATCACGATGACAATACTAACATACGTTTTGCCAGCAGGTCAGTATGATCGGATAGAGAGTAACGGGAGAATGGTTGTAGATCCGGAATCATTTCACTATATCGATTCAAATCCTGTTGGTTTTCTTGAAATGTTTAATAGTGTTCATTTAGGAATGCTTGAAGGTGCATCTATTATTTTATTTGTTTTTTTTATTCGGTGGAGCGCTAGGGATAATGCAAAAAACAGGAGCCATTGATTCATTTATTAAAGTAATGGCTTGTAAATTTGGGAAGCAGGAGTATGTATTAATACCAATTCTTGTTTTAATTTTTGCTAGTTTAGGAACTTTAATAGGTTCGGCTGAAGATACACTTGTTTATATTGCGATCGTTATTCCATTAACAATGGCATTAGGAATGGATGCTATTACAGGGTTTGCGATAGTGATACTAGGAACTTTAGCTACTGGCTTTACATCAGGAATTACGAATCCGTTTAATATTGGCGTTGCTCAAACGATAGCTGAATTGCCAATGTATTCGGGAATGTCCTATCGGATTATCGTTTTTTTTGTTTTTTTATATTTTGACAGTTCTTTATATATATAGGCATGCAAAGAAAGTAAAAAATGATCCGTCTAAAGGGATTTATGGGAAATTTAAACGAGAAGATAGTATTAAAATAGATTTAGACTTTAAGATGAGTACTAGTCATTTACTAGCGTTACTCGTTCTATTAGGAAACTTTATTGCTTTAATTGTTGGGGTTATAAAATTTCAATGGTACATTAGTGAAATTGGCGGGATTTTTCTATTAAGCAGTATTATTATGTCTGTGATTTGTAGGATTAGTCCAAATAAAATGGCTGAAGGATTTATTTCTGGTGCACGGGATATGGTTGAGGGAGCTTTAATCATAGGCTTTGCTCAAACGATTTTAGTCATTACAACTGCAGGAGGACTAATTGATACAATTCTTTATTTTGTAGCGAATGCAGTAAGTGTATTACCTGCTTCTATTAACGCAGTTGGGATGTTTTTGCTTCAACTTTGTTTGAACTTCTTAGTACCATCTGGAAGCGGACAAGCAGCTTTAACGATGCCTATTATGACGCCCTTAGCAGATTTAATTGGTGTGACAAGGCAAACAGCCGTATTGGCTTTCCAGTTTGGTGATGGTATCTCCAATATGATTATTCCAACAAGTGGTATTTTATTAGCAGGATTGGCTATTTCAGGTATCCCATTCTCCCAATGGGTTAAATGGGTTTTCCCATATTTTCTTATTCAGACAGGTTTGGCGATTGTTTTATTAGTTATTGCACATGTCATGAACTATGGACCGTTTTAACAAATTGAATAAAAATTGATAGAGAGAAGGGAATATACTATGGTTGGAACAGACGTTTTGAAGCAACAGGTTATTAAATGGCGACAGCATTTACATATGTATCCGGAATTATCATATCAAGAACATAAAACGGCACAATTTATTTATAATCAGTTAAAAACATTCCCACATTTAGACGTTAAACGCCTTACAGAAACTAGTGTATGTGCATTTTTAAGAGGAACTAAAACGGAAGGTAATGGTCATACAATTTTATTACGAGCAGATATTGATGCATTACCGATTGAGGAAGAGACTGATCTCTCATTTAAATCACAAAATTCCGGGGTGATGCATGCATGTGGTCATGATGCACATCCGGCAATGTTACTGGGGGCGGCTAAAGTATTAGCTGAACGTGGGACAGATTTTAATGGAGAAATTCGATTTGTCTTCCAGCACGCTGAGGAGGTTACTCCAGGTGGTGCCGCACAGCTTGTATCTTTAGGTATTGCAGATAATGTAGACTTTGCTTTTGCACTACATGTAAGTCCTGATTATGAAGTGGGGCAATTTGCAATGAAAGATGGTAAGTTTACTGCAGCAGCAGATGATTTTGAAATTAAGATATATGGACGTGGTGGTCACGCCTCTACACCTGAGGTTTCAATTGATCCTTTATTAATTGGTTCAGAAATTGTTATGGCATTGCAAACAATTGTATCCAGAAAAGTACCGAGCATTCATGCCCCTGTTTTAACGGTTGCTAAATTTCACTGTGGTACAGCATTAAATATCATTGCTGACACAGCTGAGCTTGGTGGAACGATTCGCTCTCTAGATGCTAAAGTTCGGGTGGAAGCACGTGAACATTTAGAGAAAATCGTTCATAGTATTGCTTCCATGCATGGAGCAACAGTAGAAATTAAATGGGAGCTGGGTTGTCCCTCGGTGACGAACGATAAAGAGCTAACAGCATTATCTCGCAGAGTAGCTAGTGATATTGTCGGAGAGACAGGGGTTAAAGAATTGCCCGCACCAATGTTTGGAACAGAGGATTTCGCAGATTTTTCAGAGGTTGTCCCTTCTTCTATGCAATTTATAGGCGTACATAACGTAGATTTTGGAGAAGCTTTCCCACTACATCATCCGCGCTTTAGAATTGATGAAGACGCACTTATTTATGGTGTCCGCTATTTTGAAAATATAGCACGTACGCTTTGTCCTTAAAAAAATGAACTCCCAAACGAGGGGGGCACTGAAAAAGTCGATTTGCCACAAAAAAATGTGGTGCAAATCGACTTTTTCAAGTTTTTAGTCTAACAAAAGTTTATGTGGCTTTGGCTAATTATTTTCCTCCTGTAGGAATATTTCTAGTGTGGAAGCGGGGAAGGCTTACCAAAATGAAACGAACTATAGCTACCGTAATAGCTACTACCTATTTTGTCTTCCCAATAATTATTGTTATGGCAACAACGTTACCCCTTTATAATAACCATGAAGAATTTATAGAGGCATTCAATAAAGAAGTAAAAAAACTAGATTTGTCTAAATCACTAGAAAATATAAAAAAAGGAAGGAGAAACGATTACATCGAAGTTGGATAAGGATATTACTTTAATTGAAAATATTGATGAAAAAGGTGCAGTACATAACTGGTAATGGTGGGGCAAGGAGAAGGAATGGATATTATACTTTCTATGGGATTGTTAATTGGTATGACAAATCCAACTTAAATCAAAGCCAAGTTGGGGCTGCTTTAAAAGAATTACGTTTATTTGACGAAAGTTATCAATATCAAAAAAATGAAACAACAGTAGAGAAAAATACGATTCGTTATAATTTAAAGTATGATCAATCTGTTGGTGTCATCTTTAGTATTTCAAAAGTAAATTAAAAAAGTGCGAGCAACCACTCGCACTTTTTAATAATACTATTTTGTATAATTATCAAAATAACCTTGAATATAAATCATTGGTGTTCCTTTATCACCTGAACCAGAAGTTAGGTCAGAAAGAGAACCGATTAAATCCGTTAAACGACGTGGTGTTGTTCCTTGAGCCGCCATTTGACCAGTTAGATCCTCATCTTTATTTTGGATATACTCAGAAATCGCCGCTTTTAATTCATCACCACGAAGGTCTGCAAAATCATTATCAGCTAAATATTTAAGTTTAACTTCATTTGGAGTTCCATCTAAACCAGCAGTGTAGGCTGGTGAGACTACAGGGTCAGCCAATTCCCAGATTTTACCCACAGGATCTTTAAATGCACCATCACCATAAATCATGACCTCAACTGTTTTACCTGTAGCCTCTTTAAGTTTAGCTTGGATACCATCAACAATTGGCTGGCAAGTATGTGGGAATAATTTTACACTATCTTCAGTTGCTTTGTTTGAACCAAGTAAACCATATTCTGCATTGAAGCCTGAACCGTTAATAGATGCTGATAAGATATTATCAAGGCTGTATACTTTTTCAGCCCCATTTGCTGTTAGAATACGTTTTGTGCGTAAGCGTGTATGAATATCACAAGTTAAAACACTTTTCGTATAGTCCAAAATTGTTTTTGGATTATTGGAAAAGATAACCTCACAAGAAGCACCCTCAGCTTCGATTATTTCCTTATAGTATTCAATATAATCTACACCTGTAAATGTGTGTTTTTTATAGCCGAAATGCTCGCGGAATTCAGCTTCATTTAACGTATCTGTCCAAGGGTTAATTCCTTTTACATCTAGCTCGTCGATATCGACTAGGTGATTACCAACCTCATCAGATGGATAACTTAACATAAGAACGACTTTTTTTTACGCCTTTAGCAATACCACGTAAGCAGTTTGCGAAACGATTACGGCTAAGAATTGGGAAAATAACACCAACAGTATCATCATCAAACTTAGTAGTAACATCTGCTGCGATATCGTCGATTGATGCATAGTTTCCTTGTGCGCGTGCTACGACAGATTCTGTTACTGTGACAATGTCTCGATCTTCAATTGAGTAGCCTTCAATCTGAGCGGCATTTAATACCGTATCAACAACGATTTGTTCAATATTATCGCCTTCGTTAATAATTGGACCACGAAGACCTCTTACAACTGTACCAACTACACGTTCCAAAATAATCTCTCCTCATTAAATAGGTAAAATAATTTATATAAATAATAATCAATATAATTTTACTATACGCCCCTTTAATGATATAAGTAAAATTAATAGTTCATATAATAGCTATAAGGAGTGCTTATATGATAGGGAAGTTAGATTTATATCGCGTTTTTAGTGTTGTTGCTAAAAATAATAGCTTTTCAAGAGCTGCTAGGGATTTATATATGACACAGCCTGCGGTTAGCCAAGCCATGATGCAATTAGAAAAGGAACTGGGTACACGTCTCTTTAATCGCACACCTAAAGGGGTAACACTAACAACTGAGGGTAGTCTTTTATTCGAATATACGAATTCAGCGTTAGGTCTTTTAGATGCCGGAGAAGAAAAGCTACTTGAATTTAAAAATTTAACAACTGGTCAATTAAAAATTGGTGTAGGAGATACGATTTCTCGCTTTTTTTTAATGCCATATTTAGAGGCATTTCATACCATGTATCCCAACATAAAATTACAAATGTTAAATGGAACGACTTCTGAAATTTGTAATTTTATTAAGTCTGGAGAGGTGGATATAGGACTTTGTAATTTTCCAATAGAAGATGCGACATTACAGTTAACCGTATGTACAGAGGTTCAAGATATTTTTGTATGCGGTGAGAAATATCGAACATTGATGTCAAAAAAAATTAAGCTTTGAGGATCTTTTAAAATTTCCCCTTGTTTTTTTAGAGAAAAAAATCAAATTCTAGAAAATATGTAGAAGATTATTTATTTGCGAGAGGGATTCATATAGAACCTGAGTTTGAGCTAGGATCACATGATCTTGTGCTAGAATTCGCACGTAGTAATTTAGGCATTGCCTGTGTAACAAAGGAATTTTCTAAGGATTATTTGCAACGAGGACTTTTATATGAGTTAACATTAACAGAACAAATACCAGCACGTAGTATAGGCATGTGTTATTTAAAGAGTGTTCCACTTTCAAGGGCGGCAGCGAAATTTGTAGATATTATTGAGCAAAAGCAGGAGCGCAAACGTCTAAATCCAAGGAATATTAAGTAAGCTTAGCGACTAGTAGCACGCTAAGCTTTTTTTGAGTATAGCTTCCATAAGTGTGTCAGCATTACGCTTATTTTTCATCGTGGGTGAGTATAGATATGAAAATGTTCGCATAAAATGCTGCTCCCCTAAATGTAAAATTTTGATATCCCCACTCTTTAATTCGCGCTGAATTACACTTGCTGATAGCAATGAAAGTCCAAGACCCTGTATAACGCTCTCCTTGACACCTTGATTACTGCTAACTGTAAGAAGTGAACGTACCTGAAGCCCATTTGCTCTAAATAAATGGTCTAAATAGTAGCGTGTACCTGAGCCTTCTTCACGCGCAACCCAGTTCTGCTGCTGCAGGTCCTCAACAGTAATGGTAGACTCCTTTGTAAGAGGATGATTACTGGCACTAACAATAAATAATTCATCCTGCATAAATGGTTTAATAATAAGTTCATGATCATGTGCCTGCCCCTCAATAAGACCAATGTCAACCTGTAATAACTTTGTATACTGTATGATTTCTTTCGTATTACCAATAATAATTTGAAGCTCCAGCTGAGGAAACTGCTGTTGCAGGCTAGCTATGATGGGAGGCAGGATATATTCACCGATTGTAAAGCTTGCACCAATAATAAGTGTACCTTGAATTTCATGGTGATAGGCTAAAATTTCTTCCTTTGCTTGCTCTGTAATAGCCATTATTTGTTTTGCTCGATTATATAAAATGTCTCCAGTCGGTGTGATTTGCACAGATTTTGGTGAACGAATAAATAAAGTGGTTTGCAGTTCCTGTTCTAAATTTTTAATGTGTAAGCTGACACTTGGCTGCGAAATATGGAGGATTTCGGAGGTCTTTGTAAAGTTATTAACCTCGACTAATGTGATAAATGTTTTTAAAGCATCATATTGCATGCGATCACCCCTATCATTAAAAATATTAATAATCGTAATTATATATATATATTTTACTGATGATTAACTTTTTTTATAAAGTATATTCATAAAAGGATGAAAGAAGTGAACATCATGGTGAATGGACAGAATAGATTAAAAAGCTTCCTAGCTCCAGCATTTATCAAGGGGATATTGTTAACACTCCTTATAGCCCTAGCAGCAAAATATATTTCAACATTTCCGTTCTTCTCAATATTGGGTCAGCTTGTCATTGCTATTTTATTAGGAATGGCTTGGAGAGCAGCCTTTAAGGTACAGGATGCTTGGCAGGTTGGTATATCATTTTCTAGTAAAAAGCTATTAAGATTTGGAATTATTTTATTAGGAATGCGCTTGAATTTAGCTGATATTTACCATGCTGGAGTGAGTGTTTTTCTGATTGCATTATTAGATTTAGTATTCGCCTTAGTGATTGTCTACGGTTTAGCAAAGATGTTTCATGTTGAACGAAAACTTGGCATTTTAACGGCTTGTGGGACTGCTATTTGCGGAGCGGCCGCTGTCGTGGCTATTGCTCCTCAAATTAAAGCGAATGAAAAAGAAACAGCGGTGGGGGCAGCGATTGTTGCACTACTTGGCACGTTATTTACATTAATCTATACATTGTTCTATTCTTTATTTGGCTTAGCTCCAACCGAATATGGTGTATTTGCAGGAGGTACCTTACATGAAATTGCCCATGTGATTGCAGCAGCATCGGCAGGGGGCAATGAAGCTATAGATATGGCAGTTATTGTTAAGCTAACACGAGTGGCTTTACTCGTGCCTGTTGCCATTATTATTGGTATTTTTTTATCGAAAAATGGAGAAAGGGCAGGAAAAAGAGCCATTTTCGCTGTCTATCATCCCATGGTTTATTCTTGGATTTTTAGCTATGAGCGCGATTAATTCACTAGGAATAGTTCCTCCTTATGTAGCACAGGCATTTGTTAATATTGCCTATATTTTAATCGGTATGGCTATGGCTGGATTGGGATTAAACGTAGACATAAAAACCTTTAAGCAATTAGGTGTAAAAGCCTTTATTGCAGGACTTATCGGTTCAATTTTCCTATCCATTGTAGGGTATCTTTTAGTTATTTTTATAAAATAATTAAGCAAAAAAAACCTGCATATTTTCCAATATGCAGGGTTTTTTAGATAGAATCAGAAGATAATTTAATGATAAATTAGCGAGCTGCTTCGATCGAAGACGCTAATTCTGCTATAACGATTTTGCTGCTTATCATTGGACTATTTTCAGGTTTTGCTCCCTCTGAGCCCGATTCTGGACGATGATGGGCAGCTGCGAATGCATCGCTATTACGCCAAGCTTGGAAATGTTCCTTTGATTCCCAGTACATGTTGACGCTCATTTCGTCATAAGCTGGGTCATCAGTTGACACTAATACCTCTACTTTATGAAAACCTTCAAACTGCTGTAGCGGTCCCGGCTTTGTAAAATTCGGTGCCATTTTTGCAGCGAAGCCCGGTTTAACCTGAATACGATTTGTCACAATAATCATGTTTTCTACCCCCCTAATCATTTTTTAGATAAAGATAACCTATTAATTCGAATGAAATTATCAATGATTATCATTCGCAATCAATGATAATTGTCGTAGGAAGACATTGTCAATAGAATAGCAATGCTTATACTATAAAAGGTTAAAGGACATTAAGAAATATGTAAAGTTTATCATTGATATAAAGAGCGTTTAATCGGATTTGTCTGATTGGACTGTGGACACTTAGCTGATATATTTTCGATGTTATAATTTGCAATAAATCAGATGTTAAAAGCTTAATTTAAAAAAAGGTGGCTATGATGTAATTATGTAATGCAATGTTTTAATGGCGGGGGGCACTGGCTGTGTATCAAGGATTTAGTGCTACTCGAAATTATGCCTTAACAGAGTTGTTGATTGCGTTCCAATGAAGAATGGTTGGCAAATAGGAATGCCTGGTAAAAATTATGAATAGTTAAATCAAGCAACAATCATTGATAAAAGCACAGTAATTATTGATTGTTAAGCTGCCATTTTTAGAGTTCTTAAATTCAAGCGAAGGGGTCGTTAAAAAAAATAACCATATCCAAAACTTTTGAGTATGGTTTTGCTTTTTATCATGCTAAAATTAAGCATTCTTTTTTGAGGAGTCAACTAGTATGAATGAACAACAATATGATAAGTATTTGCATATTAATACAGTTGGTGAACAGTATGGTTTTCCTAAACTTGCGCATTATCATCGCTACGAGCCAACACCATATACGGGCCTAGAACAATTATTTTCCGGCTATCAAATGCCTGAAAATCCAGTGTTTATTGATATGGGATGTGGAAAAGGAAGAGTTCCTATTTATGTGCATCATAAATTTCATATCCAGACAATTGGAATTGAAATGGATGCAGGTTTTTATGCAGAAGCAGAGAGTAATAAAAAGAGCTATCTTCAAAAAAAATAATGCTCCTATACCCATCTCCTTTATTCATACAATAGCGGAAGAATATTTAATTCAACCAAGCGACACAGTTTTCTTTTTTTTCAACCCGTTCTCTATTCATATTTTCCGTACAGTCATTTATAATATTTGGAAATCATATGAGCAACACATGCGTGAGATTCATATTATTCTTTACTACCCACCATATGATTATTTGCAGTTTTTACTCCATGGAACACCATTTGAATTAATCCATGAGGTTCATTTAGAAAATGAAAAAAATATAAACGAGCGCCTCTGTGTGTTTGCGTTAAAAAAAGCTTAGAGCATCCACTCTAAGTTTTTTTTAGTGTTTATTGGTATTGTTACTCAAATGTTAGGTAGTAAATGCAGCATTTATTTTCCCGGAAATAAACATATAATATAGATTTTGTATAGTAATTGGAATGGAGTATTTCCAAATTAAAAACATAATTAATAGTTGACTCTTTTGAACTAAATCATTCAATTTTCAAAAAAAAGGACTTCATATAAAAGATTTTTTTATAAAAAAACAAATAAAATAATAGGTTTATACAAATATAAAATGAAAATTAATAGATTATTCTTAAATAACTAATTATACTGAAAAATCACTCTAGACTAAATATAAAGAATGTTTTACAATGTAAAAGGCTTAAATGAATAATATTTAATTCAGTTTTAGATAGTTATAAATAATTATTTTCGCTATTGAGGAATTGCATTTAATTGTTTATAATTATCAGAAATATCTAATATTTGAGAAATTTTCAGGGGGAATATAATTATGAAAGAGAACAAAAAGCTTAAAAAGTTCGGTTCACTTTTAGTCGCTACTTCATTACTTACTGGTGTACTTGCTGGTTGTGGTGCTGGAGATAGTTCAAGTTCAGGAGGAAGCTCATCCTCAGGTGGTTCATCAGGTGGAGGTTCATCTAATGGCGATACAATAAAAATCGGTGCAAACCTAGAGCTTTCAGGGAACGTAGCTTCTTATGGATCTTCGATTGGATTAGGTGCAGAGCTTGCTGTGAAAGAGATTAATGACAAAGGCGGTATCGATGGGAAAAAAATCGAGCTGATTAAAGTTGATAACAAATCAGAAAACTCAGAGGCAACTGCTGCAGCCATTAAACTAATAACACAGGATAAAGTAGTAGCGATGTTAGCTCCTGCAACTTCTGGTAATACAGTTGCAACAGTGCAAATTGCCAACGACAAGAAAGTTCCAATTGTTACTGGTTCTGGGACAGCCCCAAATATTACAGTAAATGAAGATGGCAGCGTTAACGAATATGCATTCCGTACTTGTTTTATTGATCCATTCCAAGGGATTGTAGCTGCAAACTTTGCCACTAATGAATTGCAAGCGAAAAATGTAGCTATTTTTGCTGACAATGCATCTGATTATGCTAAAGGTCTAGCAAAATCATTTAAAGAAACAATTACTAAAAATGGTGGTAAAGTCGTAAAAGAAGAAGCATATGTAGCTAAAGACGCTGATTTCCGTACACAGTTAACGAATATTAAAGGAGCGAAACCTGACTTCATCTTTATCCCTGGATACTATGAAGAAGTTGGTTTAATTGTTAAACAAGCGCGTGAAATGGGTATAGATGTTCCATTGATGGGCGCTGATGGCTGGGATTCACCAACATTAGTAGAGCTAGCTGGTAAGAAAGCGCTTAATAATACGTATATTACAAACCACTACTCTGCGGAAGACCCAGATCAAAAAAATTCAAGACTTCGTAAAAGCATTTAAAGCTGCGAACAAGGATAAAGCACCTGATGCGTTCAATGCACTTGGCTATGACTCAATCTATTATATTGCAGATGCTATTGAGCGTGCAGGCTCTACAGATGGGGAAGCAATTAAAAATGCTTTAGCAAAAACAGAAAATCTTTCTTTAGTAACAGGTACTTTCTCAGTTGACGAACAACATAACCCAATTAAAACAGCAACAGTTCTTGAATTCCAAGACGGTAAACAAGTGTTCAACTCTAAAGTTAATCCTTAATGTTTGTAGGGGGAGGCGGGTAAACACGCCTTCCTTTTTTTATGTGTAGTAGATATATCTAGAGTTTGCAAAAACATAGATTCTAGCAAAAGGAATTGGAAAAAAACTTTTGATGAGGGACACAATTTATTCTGCAATCAATAATACCATGTAGAGTACGTCCCATTTTTGCATTTTTCAAAAAGTAAAAGGAGTGAACGCTCATGGAATGGATACAGCAGCTTGTGAATGGTATTTCACTAGGTAGTATCTACGCATTAATAGCGTTAGGGTATACGATGGTATACGGGATTATTAAGCTGATTAACTTTGCCCACGGCGATGTTTTCATGATTGGGGCATTTATTGGCTTTTACGCAATTGCTAAATGGGAGCTTGGGTTTTTCCCAGCACTATTATTGGCAATGGCAATCTGTGCAATATTTGGTGTTCTCATTGAACGTATTGCATATAAGCGTTTACGAAATGCAACACGTATTGCTGCATTAATTACTGCAATTGGTGTTTCACTATTAATCGAATATACGACGATTTTCTTCAGAGGTGCGCAACCAGAAGCATATCCTGATGTCATTAAAAATAAATCATTTGATATTTTCGGCGTTCAAATCAGCAGTACATCCATTTTAATTTTATCTGTCGCAGTTGTACTGATGTTTCTTTTACAATTCATCGTGCATAAAACAAAAATCGGAAAGGCGATGCGTGCCGTTTCTCATGATGCGGATGCAGCTCGTTTAATGGGAATTAATGTTGATAATACTATTTCAGCGACATTTGCTATTGGTTCAGCATTAGCAGGAGCTGCAGGCGTTATCTTTGGTGTATATTATACGAAAATCGATCCTTTAATGGGGGTTATTCCTGGGGTTAAGGCGTTTATCGCAGCCGTTCTTGGCGGTATAGGAATTATTCCTGGTGCTATGGTTGGCGGCATGTTATTAGGTGTAGTGGAGTCATTAGTGAGTGCGCTTGGCTTCTCTTTATGGCGTGATGCGGCAGCATTCGTTATTTTAATTTTAATTTTAATCTTCAGACCATCGGGTATCTTTGGTAAAAATGCCCGTGAGAAAGTGTAGGTGAGCGGTATTATGAAAAAGTCTAAAGTTTTCTGGGGCTATGCCGTATTAGCGCTAGTCATCTATGCAGTTGTACAAATTCTTATTACCTCTGGTGCACTTGATATTTACTATCAAAATATGCTAATAACAATGTGTATTAACATTATGCTTGCGGTCAGCTTGCATATTGTTATTGGGATTACAGGTCAATTTTCAATCGGACATGCGGGGTTCTTAGCAGTAGGGGCATATATCTCTGCTATTATTACAACAAAGCTTATGCTGCCATTCCCATTAGCAATCTTCTTAGGGGCACTAGCTGCAGCAGTTGCAGGATTAATTGTTGGTATTCCAACATTACGATTAAAGGGTGACTATTTAGCAATTGCTACACTTGGTTTTGCAGAAATTATTCGTATTATTTTCTTAAATACGGATTATGTAGGTGGGGCAGCAGGGATGCAGGTTAAATATTTATCCAATTGGACGTATGCATTCATAGGTGTTTTTTTTAACAATTCTAGTAATCTCAAACTTTACGAATTCTCGCCATGGACGCGCATGTATTTCTATTCGTGAGGATGAAATTGCAGCAGATGCGATGGGTATTAATACTACTTATTATAAAGTAGTAGCTTTCGCTATCGGTTCTTTCTTCGCTGGACTTGCAGGGGCAATTTTTGCACATAATTTTTATATTATTCAGCCAACTACTTTTGGTTTCTTAAAATCATTTGATATTTTAATATATGTTGTACTTGGTGGATTAGGAAGTCTTTCGGGCTCTGTTATTGCTGCGATCTTCCTAACTGTGATTTCAGCATACCTCGCAAACTTCCCAGAGACACGTATGATTATTTACAGCTTAGTATTAATTGTTGTTATGCTGTACCGTCCAACGGGTTTAATGGGAACAAAGGAAATTACGGATTTATTTAAGTTTGGTAAAAAAGGAGGTACAAAATAATGACTGGAAACCTTCTTATCAATGTTGAAAATATGGGCATTCAATTCGGTGGATTAAAGGCTGTACAGGGCGTTAATATGTACCTAAATCAGGGAGAGTTAGTCGGTCTTATAGGACCAAATGGTGCCGGGAAAACGACAAGCTTTAATATGCTGACAGGTGTTTATACGCCAACTGAGGGCACTATTATATTTGATGGTATAAAGCTAAATGGGCTTGCTCCATATCAAGTTACACAAAAGGGTATAAGCCGTACATTCCAAAATATCCGTTTATTTAAAGAGCTGTCCGTTCTAGATAATGTAAAGGTAGCAAATCATTCGCTTGCTAAGCATTCAATGTGGTCCTCCATTTTCCGCTTGCCAAATCATTTTAAAGGTGAGGCAGAAATGGAGCTTCAATCCATTGAGTTTTTAAAAATCTTTGGTCTAGATATTTATAAAGATGAGCTGGCAAAAAAACTTACCATACGGAATGCAACGTCGATTAGAAATTGCTCGTGCCCTTGCAGCAAAGCCTAAGCTGTTATTACTTGATGAGCCAGCAGCAGGGATGAACCCACAGGAAACACATGATTTAATGGAGTTAATAGCGTTTATTCGAAAAGAATTTGGCTTGACTATTCTTCTTATTGAGCATGATATGAGCTTAGTTATGGGAATTTGTGAACGGATCTATGTGCTCGATCATGGTCAACTAATCGCTGATGGGACACCAGAGGAAATACGCAACAATCCAAAGGTAATTGAAGCTTACCTTGGTGAGGAGGTTATCAGCTAATGCTAAAAGTACAAAATATAGATGTATTTTATGGAAATATACAAGCATTAAAGGGCCTCTCTTTAGAAGTAAACGAGGGTGAGATTGTTACATTAATCGGTGCGAATGGTGCTGGTAAAAGTACATTATTAAAAACATTGTCTGGCTTGCTAAAACCTAAGGGGGGCATTATTGAATATGAGGGCTTCTCTATTGCAGGGAAGGCAGCTCAGTCAATTGTGAAATCTGGTATTTCGCATGTTCCTGAGGGACGTCGTGTCTTTGCCAATATGTCAGTAGAAGAAAACTTGGAGCTTGGGGCTTATCTTCGTAATGATAAAGCAGGCATAAAAAAAAGATATGGACCACGTTTTTGAGCTATTCCCACGTTTACTAGAGCGTCGTAAACAGCAATCAGGAACATTATCTGGCGGTGAGCAACAAATGCTTGCAATGGGGCGTGCATTAATGGCAAAACCCAAGCTGTTATTAATGGATGAGCCTTCAATGGGGCTTGCGCCGCTCATGGTAAAAAATATTTTTAATATTATTGAGCAGGTCAATAAAGAGGGTACTACAGTATTGCTTGTTGAGCAAAATGCCAATATGGCTCTGTCAGTAGCTAATCGTGCATACGTATTGGAAACAGGGCGCATTGTTCTTTCTGGTACAGCAAAAGAGCTACAAGAAAGTGAACAAGTAAAGGCAGCGTATTTAGGCGGTTTATAAGAGAGAAGGCATCTCAATGTAGAGGTGCCTTTTTGCGTGTGGAAAGTCGGAGAGGTGAAGGATAGGAACTCAAAAGTAACGGATAGAATGTTATAAGTGAAGGATAGAAACGTAAAAGAGACGGATAGCAGTAGCATTCTTCCTTTATAATTTGGTAAGGTGAACAAAAGGAGTGAGGTTATGAAGTATTCAGCACAATATTTTATAGAAAAGCTAAATTTAGCGGAGCATCCGGAGGGAGGATTTTATATATCTTCGTTTCGAGCTTCTGAGGATATAGCGGTTAGAGATGTCCAAAGACCGATTTATACTAGTATTTATTTCTTACTACGTTCGCAGGATATCTCTCATTTGCATCGATTGAAATCAGATGAGCTTTGGTATTATCACGCAGGAAGTCCTCTGACAGTTCATATGATTTTCCCAGATGGTACATATGAGGCACGAAAATTAGGCTTAGATGTTGAGACAGGGGAAGTACCACAAATAGTTGTGCCGAAAAATACCATTTTTGGTTCCTCTGTAGAGGAACCAGATACATTTAGTTTAGTTGGTTGCATGGTGGCACCAGGCTTTGATTTTGAGGACTTTGAATTATTCACACAGGATGAGCTTTTAGCTGATTATCCTCAGCATGAGGGTGTTATTCGAAAAATGGCTTATCCATCGATTCGATAAAAAAAGTGCCGTCTCACAATTAGCTGAGACGGCACATTCTGTTTACCACATAATTTTTTTCAGGGTAATTGGTCTTTATTTCAATATCATGTAATGCTTTTTTTTGTAGAAATGGCAGCTTCCATTAGCTGAGATTTAAGGGATACATATTCATCATCCTCTAACATTATGCGCAAAGCAAATGCCGCCAAATGCGCTTTCCGTTCCTCCCAGCTTAATTGAATATACTCTAGGTTCAGTATATCGATATATTGTGTAGCATAGCGAAATGTTAAGGGATTTTTCGTATGCACCATTCTTAAAAATACTAAATACTCTTCCTCATTTAGTTCTTGTTCAAGGCAATCAGCAACTGCCGCCTGGAATTTACGTATGGCAGCAACATCAATATTCCAATCAGAAGAATCGATTAACTCTTTGTGCAGTTGAATAAAGTCATTTAATGCAATGGCCATAAAAATAAGCTCAGGCCAAAGTATCTCCGTTGAGAAATAGGCGTTTTTATTAGGGAAAATTAATTCATGCTGTGTCAGAATACTTTTAGTAAGGCCATTACTGACAAATTCTAGTTGACGCTCCCCCTTAGTAGCTTGGCGTAAATTGTAGCAAACATTCAAGATACGAAGACGAGAACCTTGATAATCATAATATTTGTTTTCATCCCCTGTTATTTTGTGAATAGCATTGATGAGCTCATCTAAATCCCAAAAGTCACCGCTAATACGTGCTCCTGTTAACAGTTCAGTGCTTTGTATTGAAAGCATAATTCTCTCCCCTTAACATGCTTTATTTAGGTGTGTATTGAAGTAGTTTGAATAGTTCTGCTCGTTCCTTGTCCGTTAAATCACGCCATTGCCCAACCTTTAAATGACCAAGTTTGATATTCATGATACGAATTCGTTGTAGACGCTTAACGGAATAACCGAGAGCTGAACACATACGGCGGATTTGACGATTTAGACCTTGTTCTAAGATGATTTTAAAAACTTTATCTGATATTTTTTTCTACATGGCATGGCAAGGTTGTCGTATCTAAAATATCTACACCAGCCCCCATTTTCTTGATGAATTGCTCCGTAATGGGTTTATCAACTTGCACAATATATTCTTTTTCATGATGGTTTTCTGCACGAAGAATTTTGTTTACTATATCTCCATCATTCGTTAATAATAATAGTCCCTCTGATTCCTTATCCAGACGTCCAATATGGAAAATTCGTAGAGGATGATTGACAAAATCAACGACATTCCCTTTTATATGACGTTCAGTTGTGCTAGTAATTCCAACTGGCTTGTTTAAGGCAATATATACGAGCTGTTCCTCTTTCTTTACCTCTTTTCCATCAACACAAACAACATCACCAGCTTCGACTTTACTGCCAACAGTGGCGACTTCTCCATTAATAGTTACTTTTCCCTCCTCAATCCATTTATCCGCACCACGACGAGAGACGATGCCAGTTTCACTTAAATATTTATTAATGCGCATATTGTTCTCCTATACATTTATATAATTTAAGTATACATTATCGTTGGTTACACCGTGAATGCTAGAAGCTTTTCTAGTAAAAATAAATTAATCGTAAAATTTTTAAAAAAAGTTGAAATTATTTTTCGTTTCTGACAATATATTGAGTAAGAGGGTTTCTATGAAATTATTGTTATTTCGATAAATAATAATAGTTTTTGTAGATATTTTCTCATTATTTTGTGTAAAGGGGAGAAGTAAAATGGTTTATGCATTTCCAAACACTGAAGGATCGGTAGTTCAATTCAAAGAGAAATATGATAATTATATTGGTGGAGAATGGACACCCCCTGTGAAAGGTCAATACTTTGATAATATCACTCCTGTTACTGGACAAGTTTTTACACAAGCCGCGCGTTCCACAGCTGAGGACATTGAACTTGCACTTGATGCAGCACATGGCGCAAAAGATGCGTGGGGTAAAACATCCGCAACAGAACGTGCAAACATTTTACTTAAAATAGCGGACCGTATGGAGCAAAATTTAGAAAAGCTAGCCGTTGCCGAAACATGGGATAATGGGAAAGCGGTACGTGAGACATTAAATGCAGATATCCCTCTAGCAATTGATCATTTCCGCTATTTTGCAGGTGCTTTACGTGCACAAGAAGGTGCAGTAAGCCAAATCGATAATGATACAGTTGCTTACCACTTCCATGAGCCAATTGGAGTAGTTGGTCAAATTATTCCTTGGAATTTCCCACTATTAATGGCTGTTTGGAAGTTAGCACCTGCACTTGCAGCTGGAAACTGTGTAGTGTTAAAACCTGCAGAGCAAACACCAGTTTCGATTATGGTGCTTCTTGAATTGATAGAAGATTTATTGCCATCAGGTGTCCTAAATGTTGTGAATGGCTTTGGTCTAGAGGCAGGAAAGCCGCTAGCATCTAATCCACGAATTGGTAAAATTGCCTTTACGGGTGAAACAACAACAGGTCGCCTAATTATGCAATATGCTTCACAAAACCTTATTCCAGTTACATTAGAATTAGGCGGTAAGTCACCAAATATTTTCTTTGAGGATATTATGGATGAAGATGATGCCTTTTTAGATAAAGCAGTAGAGGGCTTTGTACTATTCGCACTAAACCAGGGGGAAGTATGTACATGTCCTTCTCGCGCATTAATCCAGGAATCTATTTACGATAAATTTATGGAGCGTGTCTTACAGCGTGTAGAAGCCATTAAAGTAGGAAATCCACTTGATCCAAATACAATGATGGGTGCTCAGGCTTCAAGCGAGCAAATGGAAAAAAATCCTTTCTTACTTAGATATTGGTAAGCAAGAAGGCGCTGAATGTCTAATTGGAGGAGAGAAGAACAATGTAGGTTCAGGCTTTGAAAAGGGCTACTACATTAAACCAACTGTCTTCAAAGGGAATAATAAAATGCGCATTTTCCAAGAAGAAATTTTCGGTCCAGTTGTTGCTGTCACAACGTTTAAAACAAAAGAGGAAGCATTAGAAATTGCGAATGACACATTGTATGGTTTAGGTGCAGGTGTATGGACACGTGATATGAATACAGCTTATCGATTTGGTCGTGGTATTCAAGCAGGACGTGTTTGGACAAACTGTTATCATGCTTATCCTGCACATGCTGCATTCGGGGGCTACAAAATGTCAGGTATTGGTCGAGAAAATCATAAGATGATGTTATCTCATTACCAACAAACGAAGAACTTATTAGTTAGCTACAGTGAAAATAAACTAGGTTTCTTCTAATCAGTAGGGAGGTGCATGAGCGTGGTCGAGCGTGTTTTAGCAACAGAAGAAGCGCTGGCACTAATCGAATTATTGCAAGAAAAGCATGGACCTGTTATGTTTCACCAATCGGGTGGTTGCTGTGATGGATCTTCACCGATGTGTTACCCAGAGGGCGACCTTATCTTAGGTGATCAGGATATTTGTCTTGGAGAAATTGGTGGAGCTCCCTTCTATATGCATAAAAATCAATATGATTACTGGAAGCATACACAAATAATTTTAGACGTAGTTGATGGTAGAGGTGGCATGTTTTCCCTAGAGGGTGTTGAGGGAAAGCGATTTTTAACAAGATCAAGGGCCTTTTCCACAGAGGAATTAAAGGAATTGGGATTAATTTAAATCTTTATTGTACTAAAAATTGCTCCTTGTAGGATAAGTAAAAAAAAGATGTATGAACAGCGGCAAAAGTGCAGTGCCGCTGTTTTTTTCTATGTTAATTTTTTTTGAAAAAGTGTATGTAGGGCTATATTTCTTGGAGAGTTACGTAACAGTAAAAATTGCTGTATTCGGTCTTGTAGAGTTACTGTGAATAAAGATTTTTTTCTACTGGTTATGTTTTTCAATATAATTACCTCCATTCGTATTTGTTATTTCCATTAAACCATATAAAATCGGGTAACATACATTACATTAAGCTTACTTTTTATGTTAATTGTTACAAACCGAAGATATTTTTTTTGAATGTAGAAGATAAGTGGAGATTGGGTGATCCGTTATCTGAATCCTTTCAATTAGTTTTTACGTATATAATGGAAAAAAGGAGTGTATTGAATATGGATTATGTTATGATTGAAAATCAATTTACTCAAACAGTGGAAGCGGTTTCGAAGGCTGCGGGCTGGACAGTTGACCGTAAAATTATCTTAGCAATCGCTAGCAAATATGTGGCGTCAGGGAAGAGCTTTGATTCTGTTAAATATAAAGAAGTGTTACAAGAAATAAAGAAGCAATCATCATGGATGTCCCCTTTAAGAACAACAGTTGGGTACAGTATTGCTGCAAACTTGATGGAGCAAGAGAATATAGAGCATGCTGTGAAAAATTTGCTAACAAACGTCTCAATAATGAAGGAAGCCAAATTTAGAAGTGGTAATTTTACCTTTATAGGTGCTCAGTTTTTAACTGAAGAGGAAAGCGGAAAACATGCACATGCACAGTCAGCGCGGGCTTTATTTGATGCAATTCGCACGCATCATCGATTTTTAACGTCCTATGAAGATATCCCATATGCTGTTTTATTGAGTAGCTCAATGGATGATGTTGAAGTACGGGCGGAAACGATGAACCGTTATTATAAAGAATTACGTACCTACAATTTTAATGCTGGCAATGAACTACAATGGTTATCACAGGTACTGACTTTCTTATCTCCTCAATACGATAATAAGCTGGTATCAAGTGTTGTGACGATTCGCGATACATTAAAAAAACAGGATGTTAAAGTTAAAACGATGCATTACCCATTGCTTGGTTTTTTTAGCCATTCTTGAGGTAAATAATGTTCACCTTCAACAAATTATAGATTTATATCATGAATTAAAGGGCATGAAACTTTTGAAATGGCATCGTGAATTTGTATTATTTATGGCTATCCAAATGGCTATTTATGATATAGCAAAGGTGCAACAATCTTTATCCATGACAATCATGTCGTCTATTGAATTATTAATTCAAGCACAACAAGCAGCAATGTTAGCAGCGGTTACTGCAGCTACTGTAGCATCTAGTTCAAGCTCTTCGTGATAAAATAAAGGTGAATTTGATTTTATGGAGGTGCAATTGAAGGATGAAGGAAACAAAACTTTGGATTAATGGTCAGTGGCAGAATGCACAGGAAACATATGAGCTAAGTTCACCATATAGCGGTGAGGTTATTGCAAAGGTTGCTAAAGCGTCAATTGCAGATGTTGAACGGGCGATAGAAGGTGCAGAGGAGACATTCCAAACATTTAAAAAGACAACAGCTTACGAACGAGCAGAAATATTATATAAAGTTGTCCATATCATGCGACAGCGCAGAGAAGAATTTGCAGAAATTTTAGCCTTAGAGGCAGGTAAACCTATATCAGCAGGTCTAATGGAAATAGATCGAACAATAGCAACCTATCAATTTGCGGCAGAGGGGGCAAAGCAGGCTAAGGGTGAAACAGTCCCAATGGACGCTGCACCTGGAGCAGGCGATCGTATTGGTTGGACAAAGCGTGAACCAATTGGGGTTATATCCGCCATTACGCCATTTAACTTCCCGTTTAATTTAGTAGCACATAAACTAGGACCTGCCTTTGCAGTAGGAAATACAGTTGTATTAAAGCCAGCAACTCAAACACCATTAAGTGCAATCATAATGGCAGAAATTTTTCAAGAAGCAGGTTTGCCTGACGGAGCTCTTCAAATATTGACAGGTAGTGGTGGAGAGCTTAGTGATACACTCGTTACACATCCGCTTGTGAAAAAGGTGACTTTCACAGGAAGCGGTAAGGTTGGCTTGGGTATTAAAGAGAAGGTTGGTTTGCGGAAAGTAACGTTAGAGCTTGGTTCTAATGCTGCGGTTATTGTCGAACCTTCGACACCAATTGATAAAATTATAGCTCGTTGTGTTGGAGGTGCCTTTAATTTTGCTGGACAAGTTTGCATTTCATTACAACGAATTTATGTGCATTCTTCGATCATCGATGAGTTTACAAAGGCATTTGTAGCAGAAACAGAAAAATTAGTGGTAGGAGATCCATTAGATAGAAATACAGATGTGAGTGCAATGATTCATCAAAATGAGGTGGAACGCATTCGCCAGTGGATTGAGGAAGCAAAAGAACAAGGTGCGGTAGTCGCAACAGGGGGAACATTCACAGAAAGAACATTAACGCCGACTGTTATGACAAACGTTACTCCTGATATGAAAGTTGTTTGTCAGGAAACTTTCGCACCAATCGTCTCAATTGTTTCATATGAAACATTAAACGACGCTATTCGACTAGTAAATGAGTCGGAACTTGGCTTAAATGCAGGAATATACACGAATGTATTGTCAGATGCACTTTATGCAGCAGATGAATTACAGGCAGGGGCCGTTATTATAAATGATATTCCGACATTTAGAGTGGATAATATGCCTTATGGCGGCGTAAAAATGAGTGGCTATGGTCGTGAAGGGATTAAATGGGCTATAGAGGAAATGACAGACATGAAATTTATCACGATGAAAAAAATCATTCTAATTTGCATCAACTTCTTTTCTGCGTTACGATGACGAAAGAACATTCATGAAGGGAAGTTGCAAAAATTATGACAAACAACGCTATGCCAATGAGCCAGTCACGTACTGTTCAAACGCGTCTCGTGTTACCGCCAGATACCAATAACCACAACTCCATTTTCGGTGGAAGAGTGTTAGCCTATATTGATGAAATTGCTGCTGTTACTGCAATGAAGCATGCTAAAGGGCATGTAGTGACAGCTTCTATTGATTCTGTTGACTTTTTATCAGCCGCCCATGTAGGAGATATTTTAGAAATTGAAAGTATTGTTTCATCAACGGGCCGTTCTTCAATGGAGGTCTATGTTCGGGTTACTTCCAGAAACATTGAAACGGGTGAGGAGAAATTAACAACCGAATCATTTGTAACGATGGTTGCAGTAGATGATGATGGGAAGCCTAAGCCAGTTCCGGCAATCTACCCTGAGACAGATGAAGAAAAACGTCTTTTTGAAACAGGACCAGCTCGACGAGAGCATCGTAAACAAAAACGTTCATTACCACATTAAAGAAAAGGGAGATTGACAACCTGTCAATTTCCCTTTTTACGTTTTCACATGTTTAATTCATTCACCACATTAATAAGCGAGTCAGAAGAAGAGGAAACAAGAGTGGCACCTTGAGAGAGCTCAGTAATTAAATTTGAAATGGCAGAAATATCTCTTGATGTATTGACATATTGCTGCTGAATACCAGAGACAGCTTCAGCAATATCATTAAATGATTTGGATAAGCTATTTTGCGTGTCTACACTATGTTGAATTTTTTTGATCCACATTAATAACAGAATTCGACATGGTTGTAATATTACTTTCCGTTTCTTTAATGAGATGGGAAACATTTTGTACAGCATTTTTTTGTTTCTTCAGCAAGCTTTCGTACTTCCTCTGCTACAACAGCAAAGCCTTTACCATGCTCCCCAGCGCGAGCTGCCTCAATAGATGCATTTAATGCTAATAGATTTGTTTGATCTGCAATACCTGTTACTAGTCCAACAATCTCGGAAATCTTTTGAGAGGAGGTGCGTAACTGATTCATTGTGACCTCAAGACCATTTACACTTTGTAAAATAACTTGTATTAAATCGTTTTGCTCTTGTAACTGTTGTTGGCCACGTCTAGATTTTTCCTTCGTATCAGCAACAAAGCTTAAACCTTGCTTAGTGGCTACCGCAATATCATCTGTTTGAGAGGAGATAACTAATAGGGACGCCGCTGTTTCATCACTAATAGCGTTCAGCTCCTCAGCTGTGCTTTGAATAGTTGTCACAAGTGCATGCTTTGTTTCATCTGCTGCCGTGCGTATACGTTCTTCCTCTTTTTCGTAGGCTTCAATGACAAGCTGTTGCTCAAAGTTAATAATTTTACAGAAGGCATTGATAGCAAGAATCGCATCATGCTTTGAAATATCTAATTTGTTAGCAAAGCTTGTAAATGTTGAAGTTAAAGACTGAAATGAGGCGATATACCATTTTGATTGAAGACCGATTCGAACGTGGGTTTCTGCAATTGCCTTTCGTTCGTCAATATAGGAGTCGTTGATACGGCTTTCAAAAATATCACTAAGGTGCTTATGTAAAGTAACCTTTAAACGATCAATCTGTGAAGTTCTATTAATAATATCTAATAAATCTGGACTTAAGCTAATGGCTGCATAGAATTGATCAACCATTTCAGGGATTAAATCCTTTGCTAAAGGCTGCAACTGTTTAATAATGGCTAAATCCTCAACCGTTAAATTTAAAAGTTGTAATTGTTTTTGTAGTTTTGGATGGTTAGAGATATCCAACTGTACATTTTTTTTATAGTTTTCAGGTGCTATTGTAATTGAGTAGCTTGAATCGTTCTTTTTTTGTAAACCAACTCATTGTTGTTTGCTCCATTCTTAAATCCATTTTAAGTATATAAATTTAAAGTAAACTTAAACTATGTATCCTTATGTTGGAATTGCTACGTTTGTAAGTTTGCAAAATATATGGTATTTAATCTATTCTACTATTTTTTTGTCGTATATTTGGTTAAAATTTTCATTTATTTCTATTATTTTTTTTAATGACTATTGTTTAAATGTCATGAAATAGACGATTGAAAGAGTCCCAGGTGGTTTGTATTTAATATGGGAAACCTGTAAAATACGAACTGTTTAGAAAGTAATAATTGAGCGTAAAAAGAGTGAGGAGGTATTATTTAATTGGAGAAGAAACGTTTCAAGTTTGTCATACCCGTGATGGTAATTGTCGCAATCGGTTCGGTTTATATGCTACGTAACTATTATGCTGAAGTGCCAGACGTGGAGCAGTTGCTAATTACCATTTGTGCAACATTAGTTTCTGGTGTACTTGCATACTTTTTATTCCCACAGCAAGGGGAAAACAAAATTGATGATCGAGGACCCTATTAATGTAGAACAGGCATCCTAGATAACCTTCTAAGATGCCTGTTCTATATTTATCTTCATTCAGCAGAAGACACCCACCTCTACAGGTGATGAGAAGAATGCGGTTTAGGTTCCTTTTCAGTGGGTGTGCAAACACCTACTGAATGAAGATAAAGCCCCCGGCGGATGTCACGGATTTTAAAAGGAATGAATTGTGAGGGCACAATTCAAAATCCGGACGCAATTACGCCAAGGCGAAATTGATTAAGGTTTAAATAATTTGAACCAGCCTTTCCATTTAAAGACCGCCAGCATAAAGATCACAATAAGAATCATAATACCTAAGACGATAAAGTAGCTGTATTTACCATGTAGCTCAGGCATATTGTCAAAGTTCATCCATATACACCTGCAATAAAGGTTAATGGGATAAAGATTGTTGACACGATGGTTAAGGTCATCATAATGCCATTCATACGACTGGAGCTCATTGCCATATAGCTGTCGCGCATATCGGCCGTCAGCTCACGGTTGGATTCCACCATTTCTGTCAGCTTTAGCAAATGATCATAAATATCTCCGAAATAGGCTCGTTCTGATTTATTTAGTGAGAATCGATATGAATTAAGAATACGGTATAATAAATCGCGCATTGGTAGAATCGTGCGCCGTAAATCAAGCAAGTCACTACGAAATTCGAATACGATTTTCATGGCATTTAGATTACTTTGATAGTTTAGTTCATCTTCTAGAGCATTCAAATGATCCTCAATTTTATAGACAAGTGGGAAGTAATTGTCAACGATTTTATCAATTACCTGATAGGTTAAATACACTGTACCACGTTCCCAATTTTTCGGTTGTTTTTCTAGCATATTCTGCACTCTATCGATTTCGGGAGCAGTATTTTTATGAAAGGTTACAATGAATTTATTGGAAACAAAAATATTAACTTCCTCTGCTGCTAATTCTTCATTCACTCTATGAATAACAAAGAAATGGAAATCATCATAAAAATCGAGCTTTGGTCGCTGTAAACGCAATAAGCAGTCTTCTATAGCAAGTGGATGAAAATGAAAAAAACGTATCCAATAGCAGCTCTTCTTCAGTAGTAGGGCAATCAAAATCGACCCAATACCAATCAAAATGATTCTTGTTTATATCCTCGATAGGAAAACCCTTTATGAGTTGTTGATCCTTCGTAATCCCGATTGTGCGTATCACAGCGTTCACCCCAATTCTGTTGATTTTAACTTTCTAGGAATAATCGTCCTCATAGAGTAATCCATTTATCTTCATTCAGCAGATGTTTTTTTGTATCGAAAGCATAGTGGCAGCTGCAAATGTCTTCTGTAGCGAAAGCAAAGCGGCAGCTACAATTACGTGAAATTAATTTTTAGACTTTCTTATAGCATATCCATCCACCAAATAATGTAGTGGCAAAAAAATCTGGATGGTCTTGTAAATCCTGCCTCTTGAAGTAGTGTTAAAATATCCTCCTCAGGCATAAAAGAAAGGGAGCGTATGGATTTTTCCATATCAGCTACCTCTAAGGGAGATAGCTTTGTGTGCTGCAGCCAATAGGCCCGCCATAAATCAAATTGTAATTCGGTTTCTAAAGAGCCAGGCTGCCCATATTTTGAAACAAGAACAAATGGTGCACCAGGCTTTAAATTATTTGCTATTTCTTTCAATGTTGCAAGCTTTTCTTGAGTCCCATTGATAAAATGCAGCACTAAAATACAGCTAGCTGCATCAAACTCTCCAGAGGGGAACTTCGTATCCAGCATGGTTCCTTGGTATAAAGAAATTTGATTAGGCAAAGATTTTAAACGCTCCTCCGCTACATGTAACATGGCCTCAGAGGGATCGATGCCCACAAATGACCAAGTTGGCTTATGCTCTGCAAGTTGTAAAATTTCATTGCCGCTTCCAGAGCCAACTACTAGCAATTCAGCTTTCTCAGGTAGTGTGGATTGATAAAAGGTTTGTGTTAAACGTAGCATGGCATCGTAACTAGGTAATGTTCGACGAATACCCTTTTCGTATTCGTTTGCTAGCGTGTTATTAAATTCCATAGTGTCTCACATGCCTTTCCCAAAGAATTTTTTTTAAAATGCAACATACAATGAAACTATTCAGGGTATAGTTCCGTAAATAGTAGTACATAAAACAAAGGAAAATTTAAAAAAGAAGGGTTGATATAAATGGAAGCTAAATGGTCTAAGGTAATCATACACGCAAGTCCGTTTTTTTGCGCCATGGTTAGTACCAATTTTATTTTTCTTAATTAGTTCTGATGAGGAAGTAAAAGCTATTTCCATTCAAGCACTACTGTTCCAAATTGTAATGGGTGTTTTAATTGCAATTTCTGTGGCACTAAGTTTTGTACTCGTTGGTTTACCATTCCTAATTATTTTCGGTATTATGTTGTTTGTCGTACCGATTATTGGAATTGTAAAGGCTTTATCTGATGAACCATGGCATTACCCAATTGTTGGTCGCTGGCTATAATTTTTATCTTGATTTTCCACAAAAAAACATCTGTTGGCCCAAAGCACCCAGCGGATGTCACTGATTTTCAAAGGAATGAATAAAAGGATGTTAGCCTAAAACCTTCGCATCCTGTGAAAACGGCTAACTGACCTGAATCGGTAAAAACGCCACGTCCTGTGGCATTACCGAAATGACCGATATCGTATCGGACCTTGTGCAGGCCTGGGCACTATTCAAAATCCTAACGCAATAACGCCAAGGCGAAATTGATGACGCAAGTATATGCTAATTGCATGTGCTTGCGTTTTTTTCATCACGAAAAAGGGTACATTAGACATACGAACGTTAAGATAGCTAGCATGAATAGCGATTTTTCAAGCGTTTGAATGAAAAAAATAGTTGCTATTAATTTTTCTATAGGCGAAATCATTGCAATTATTTTCAAGCGTTTTGTATAATATACTCAAAGAAAGTCAAAGATAGTCAAAGTCAGTGAAGTAAGCGAGGTGTATTCCTAATGCGTAATATATCAGACATCATAGAAGGCTACTTGAAGCAAGTACTTGAATTAGGTGGAGAAGGGCATATTGAAATTAAGCGCAGTGAAATTGCTGATAAATTCCAATGTGTGCCCTCACAAATAAATTATGTGATCAATACTAGATTTACTGCCGAACGAGGTTATCTTGTTGAAAGCAAACGTGGTGGTGGTGGATACATACGAATTTTACGTGTCCGCGCGAATTCACAAATCGATTTGATTGACGATGTCCTCAGGCAGATAGAGGAGGGGCATCGCAAACAATGGCAGAAGATTTAGTTTATCGGCTGATCGATGAGCAGGTAATTTCAAAGAGAGAAGCGAAGTTAATGTTAGCGGCAATTGATCGCTCCACTCTGGATTTGCCACTCCCGTTACGGGATACCATTCGAGCAAGAATATTAAGAGCGATGCTAACAACAATCAAATATGAACAGCAAAAATAGAGAGGTGATGGAAATGATTTGCGAACATTGCAAGCAGCGTAATGCGACGGTAACTGTAACACAAGTTCAAAATGGACAAAAGGTAGAGCATCATTACTGTGACGTCTGCGCCTCGCAGTTCCATCCATTTCATGCAGAATTTAAACAAGAGCCTGTATCTATTCAACAGCTATTATCTAATTGGTTTGGCTCACCGACATGGCAACAACAAAAAGTGGATGAAAAACAACAGGCGCAGCCACAACCACAAACTTGTCCACAATGTGGCTTTACGTATAAAAGATTTTTAAAAGAAGGAAAATTCGGTTGCCCTAGCTGCTATGACAGCTTTAGCGAGCACCTACCAAAGCTCTTTAATCGAATACAAGCAGGACCTCAACATCTAGGTAAGATGCCCGGCGCTCATAGCAATATTTACGTCATTAAAAAAACAAATAGAAGATATCCGTAAACTTATGAAAGTAGCTATAGATGAGGAACAGTTTGAGGAGGCCGCGAAACTGCGGGATGAAGTGAAGGAATTGGAAAAACAGCTACAATTTGAAGGTGGTGATGTGTCGTGATGATTGAATCGTTTTTAGAACGAGCTACACCAGCATGGATGAGCGTGGAGGACGATTATTCAGATATAGTCATTAGTACACGTATCCGTCTTGCACGAAATTTAGATGGCTATCGTTTTCCTCTGTCCTTTACAGAGAATGAGGCATTACAGGTAGAGCAGGCTGTAACACACGCTGTTCAGGATAGCACGAAACTACAAGATCATTACTCGTATTTTGCCGTCAAGGATTTAACATCCTTACAGCGTCAAATTCTTGTAGAAAAGCATTTAATTAGCCCTCAGCTTGCCAAAAAAAGAACAGGTTGGCTCCATGCTATTATCTGATGACGAATCAATTAGCATTATGGTGAATGAAGAGGACCATTTACGCATTCAATGTATGACAGCGAGTTTTCAGCTGCAAAGGGCATATGAGCAGGCCAATAAAATTGATCGAGCCCTAGAAAAATCTTTACCTTATGCATTTCGTGATACTTTTGGATATCTTACAAGTTGCCCAACAAATATCGGTACTGGTTTACGAGCTTCCGTTATGATGCACCTACCTGCCCTTACATTAACAGGTCAAATGAGTCAAATTATTAATGCCATGACAAGGCTAGGAATGACGGTAAGAGGGATATATGGGGAAGGTAGCGAAAACTTAGGGAATGTTTACCAAGTGTCGAATCAGATAACACTGGGTAAAACAGAGGAGGATATTTTGGCTGACATTCAAAGCGTCGCCGAAAAAAAATTATTCAAAAGGAGCGACATGCAAGAGGTAAGCTAATCGAGAAAGCAGAGCTTGCTCTAGAAGACCGAGTATACCGTGCATTAGGTACTTTAACGCATGCTCGAATTTTAACGAGCGAAGAGGCAGCTACCTGCTTGTCCAATGTTCGTTTAGGGGTAGATTTACAGTTGATAGAAGGCATTAAGGCGACAACTTTAAACGAGTGTGTTGTCTGTATGCAACCAGGATTTTTACAACACTATGCAGGAGAGGTTTTACCACCTGCTGAGCGCGATCGCGTACGAGCGAAAATGCTTCGTGAGGCATTATTTCGTGAAAATATGAGTAAGCCTATTATAGGAAAAAAAAGGAGAGGATTCATATGATGTTTAATCGTTTTACACAACGCGCACAAAAAGTATTACAGCTTGCACAGGAAGAGGCAATTCGTTGGAAACACGAATCGATAGGAACAGAGCATATTCTATTAGGCTTATTCGTGAAGGCGGCGGTATAGCTGCGAAAGCATTAGAAGCCATCGATATTAGTCCTCAAACAATTGAAGCAGGTATTGAAGAGTTAGTTGGAAAAGGGAAAGAGGATGTGGGTCCGATTGTCCACTATACTCCTAGAGCGAAAAAAAGTCATTGAGCTATCAGTTGATGAATCACGCAAATTAGGTCATTCATATATCGGTACGGAGCATTTGCTATTAGCGCTTATTCGTGAAGGTGAAGGTGTGGCTGCTCGTGTATTAAATAACGCTGGTGTCGGCTTAAATAAAGCACGTCAGCAAGTGCTATTACTACTAGGAAATAATGATAATGCTCAATCTGGTCAACAAGCTGCCCAGGCTGCCAATACCCCTACATTAGATAGCCTTGCGCGAGACTTAACACAAATTGCTCGAGAAGGCTCTTTAGACCCTGTGATTGGTCGAAGCAAAGAAATTACGCGTGTTATTGAGGTATTATCTCGACGTACAAAAAAAACAACCCTGTATTAATTGGTGAGCCTGGGGTAGGTAAAACAGCTATTGCTGAAGGGCTAGCACAGCAAATTATTAATAATGAAGTGCCAGAGATTCTTCGTGATAAACGCGTCATGACACTTGATATGGGAACAGTTGTAGCAGGTACAAAATACCGTGGTGAATTTGAGGATCGCTTGAAAAAGGTGATGGATGAGATTCGCCAAGCAGGAAATGTTATTTTATTTATTGATGAATTGCATACATTAATCGGCGCAGGTGGTGCAGAGGGGGCAATTGATGCATCAAATATTCTAAAACCTTCTCTAGCACGTGGTGAGCTTCAATGTATCGGTGCAACAACATTAGATGAATATCGTAAATATATTGAAAAGGATGCGGCTTTAGAGCGTCGTTTCCAACCAATACAAGTTGATGAGCCAACAGTTGAAGAAGCGATTCAAATTATCCAGGGCTTACGTGATCGCTATGAAGCACATCACCGTGTGAAAATTACAGATGAAGCGATTGAGGCTGCCGCAAAAATGGGTGACCGCTATATTTCTGACCGTTTCTTACCAGATAAAGCGATTGACTTAATTGATGAAGCGGGCTCAAAAGTACGCTTACGTTCATTTGCAGTTCCACCAAATTTAAAAGCGCTTGAAGATAAGCTCGAAAATGTACGCTCTGAAAAGAATGCTGCAGTCTCTGGTCAAGAGTTTGAAAAGGCAGCCTCTTTAAGAGATACGGAACAAAAGCTAAAAGATGAAATTGAAACGACAAGAAAGAATTGGAAGGAAGAGCAAGGGAAATCAGAATCAAAAGTTACAGTGGATGATGTAGCAGCAGTCGTATCTATGTGGACTGGAATCCCTGTATCAAAAATTGCCTCTGAAGAGTCCTCTAAGCTATTACAATTAGAGGAAGAGCTACACAAACGAGTGGTAGGTCAAGGGGAGGCAGTAGAGGCCATTTCTCGTGCTATTCGCCGTGCAAGAGCAGGCTTAAAAGATCCAAAACGACCAATTGGCTCATTTATTTTCTTAGGGCCAACAGGTTGGTAAAACAGAGCTTGCAAGAGCACTAGCTGAAGTGATGTTTGGTGATGAGGATGCGATGATTCGAGTTGATATGTCTGAATATATGGAGAAACATTCCACTTCGCGCCTAGTTGGTTCACCTCCAGGCTATGTAGGCTTTGATGATGGCGGCCAGTTAACAGAAAAGGTTCGTCGTAAACCATATTCAGTTGTATTACTAGATGAGATTGAAAAAGCTCATCCAGATGTTTTCAATATTCTACTACAAGTGCTTGAAGATGGTCGTTTGACAGATTCTAAAGGTCGTGTAGTGGACTTCCGTAACACGGTTGTTATTATGACATCAAACGTTGGGGCAGATGCTTTAAAATACCAGAAAAACTTAGGCTTCAATGTTGGTGGTACGGAATCTAAACATAAAGACATGAAGGGAACAATGCTTGAGGAATTGAAAAAAAGCATTCCGACCAGAGTTCTTAAACCGTATTGATGAGATGATTGTGTTCCACTCATTAGAAAAAGAACACTTAAAAGAAATTGTTTCCATGATGGCAAATGCTTTAACAAAACGTCTAAAAGAACAAGATATTTCGTTAGAGTTAACAGATGCTGCGCTTGAGAAAATTGCACAAGAGGCTATGATCCTCAATACGGCGCCCGCCCGCTACGCCGTGCACTACAAAAACAAGTGGAAGACCGCTTATCAGAAGAATTACTGAAAGGCAATGTAGAGAAGGGCAATCAAGTGATTATTGATTATGTGAATGATGACTTTGTGGTAAAGAAAAAAAGAGGGCATTTCTGCATCTAACTAATTTCTAACAGCTACGCTTCATCTCAAAAGGACAGCAGGCTATAGTGCCAAGCTGTCCTTTTTTTATGTACAATTGATAATAAGAACAAATATTCGAGGTGAATGTGTATTGGCAAAGAAAAAAACGAAATTTGTATGCACAGGCTGTGGCTATGAATCTGCAAAATGGATGGGAAGATGTCCGGGCTGTGGGGAATGGAATAAGATGGTCGAAGAAGTAGAGGTCGTAGCAAAGGGACCTCGTGGAGCCTTTCAGCATTCTGCGACAGTTACGCAAAAAGCTCTTCCTATTATGCAGATCGAGGCTGCTGAGGAGTCTCGAATTACAACAGAAATGGGTGAGCTTAACCGAGTGCTAGGTGGGGGAATCGTACCGGGCTCTCTTGTACTTATAGGAGGTGACCCTGGTATTGGGAAGTCGACACTATTATTACAGGTGTCTGCTTTACTTTCAAATAAGGGACATCGTGTGCTCTACATTTCTGGTGAGGAATCAATCCGCCAAACAAAGCTACGTGCAGAGCGTTTAGGGGTGGTTTCACAGGAGCTTTATATCTATTCAGAAACAAATTTAGAGTTTCTAAATCAAACTATTGAGGATGTGCAACCGAAATTTGTTATTGTCGATTCCATTCAAACTGTGTTTCATCCTGAAGTAACAAGTGCTCCTGGCAGTGTATCGCAGGTGCGAGAGTGTACGGCAGAGTTGATGAGAATTGCTAAAACGAAGGGAATCGCTATATTTTTAGTTGGACATGTAACAAAAGAGGGGCAAATTGCAGGTCCACGTATTTTGGAGCATATGGTAGATACTGTGCTGTATTTTGAGGGGGAGCGACACCATAATCACCGTATTCTGCGTAGTCAAAAGAACCGTTTTGGCTCAACAAATGAGATTGCTATATTTGAAATGCTTCAGGGGGGCTTAAAGGAAGTATTAAATCCATCTGAACTCTTTTTACAGGAGCGTTCACAGGGGGCAGCAGGGTCAACCATTGTGGCTTCTATGGAGGGTACACGACCAATTCTTGTTGAAATTCAGTCACTCGTAACACCTACGAGCTTTAACTATCCAAAGCGCATGGCAACAGGTGTTGATCAAAACCGTGTGCAGTTGTTAATGGCTGTTCTAGAAAAGAGAATGGGCCTCATGCTACAGGCACAGGATGCATATATTAAAGTTGCTGGCGGTGTAAAGCTAGATGAACCAGCCATTGATTTAGCAGTGTTGACAAGCATTGTCTCCAGCTTTAGGGATCAAGCAGTTAGAGCTACAGATTGTTTTGTTGGAGAAGTAGGGTTGACGGGAGAGGTGCGTCGTGTTTCCCGTATTGAACAACGTGTAATAGAGGCGGCAAAGCTAGGGTTTAAACGGATATTCGTTCCGGCTTCAAATATTGGCGGCTGGGATTTTCCACAAGGTATTGAGATTGTTGGAGTAGAAACCATAAAAGATGCACTGAATGCTTGCTTTAGAGAGCTATAAAGGGAGTGTGCATGTTGGACAAGGTTCTGACATGCATTTTTCTCTTTCAATATTTTTTTTAGGTGCTAGGCATAAAAATCGGAACTAAAAAAAGGGGTTTAAGCGTCCTACATAACACCCTAATAAGATGACTCTTTTAACAACGTTATAGCTAGCAATATTACCTCTTTATTTCCACCTTTGTATCGAGTTGCTGTTGGCGTTAAAAAGAAACAGGGGTTGTTAGGCTCATGAAAGATTTTCTACAGTAAACTATGTATAATTATAGTTAAGAATGGGAGGTGACAGCTTATGAAAAAAATTTGTTCAAATTGCCTTTTTACTGATTGGGGGAGCGTTAGGCTTTGTTTTCTTACCGCCATTATACGAATTGCTTCATTTATCTTCTAATCCTTGGCTTGATAATCCCTATGTGTCAGTAGCTTTAGGGGCAATTTTATTGTTTACACTATCGTTTGCGTTTTCGGATTATTTTGTGCGACTCATTAGCTGGATGGAAGAGGTGCTATTTAAGGTACCTGTTGGCGACTTATTATTTGGTACGCTTGGACTTATCATCGGACTGATTGTAGCTTACTTCTTAGGCTTTGCCATAGAAAGTGTCCAGCTAGGATTCGTTTCGGAGATTTTACCAATTATCATGTCCTTTGTACTTGGCTATTTAGGGTTCCGTGTAGGCTTTAAGAAGCGGGATGAATTAATCCAACTCTTTACATTACGTGGGAGCAACACAAAGAAAAAAAACTAATAGAGGGTGTAGATGCCCAAGAAGTAAAAGGGAGCTATAAGCTGCTTGATACAAGTGTTATTATTGATGGGCGTATTGCGGATATTTCTCAAACAGGATTTATTGAAGGTATATTAGTGGTTCCTCAATTTGTTCTTACAGAGCTTCAGCATATTGCAGATTCTTCTGATACTTTAAAACGTACAAGAGGTCGCCGTGGTTTAGATATTTTAAAAAAAATTGCAGGATGAGCGAATGACAAAGGTGGAAATATCCGAAGAGGATTTTGAGGATGTGCAGGAAGTTGACTTAAAATTAGTACGTCTTGCAAAGAAAATGAGCAATGATACACAGATTGTTACGAATGACTTCAATCTTAACAAAGTATGCGAGTTACACCACGTAAGAGTCTTAAACATCAATGATTTAGCTAATGCTGTGAAGCCTGTTGTTATCCCTGGTGAGGATATGCAAGTGATGGTTATTAAAGATGGTAAAGAGCATAATCAAGGAGTGGCTTATTTAGACGATGGCACAATGATTGTGGTTGAAGGTGGACGCAGTTATATCGGACAGGCAATAACGGTTACGGTAACAAGTGTACTGCAAACATCAGCGGGCCGTATGATTTTTGCTAAACCAAAGGATGACTAGGAAGTGGAAAATGTGCAATACGAGGTAGTATTACCTGCAGCGGGCAGCGGTAAGCGAATGGGAGCGGGGCAAAATAAGTTATTTTTAAATTTATTAGGAAAACCCATTCTCATACACACACTGGAGGTTTTTGAACAGGATTCAAAATGTACAGGGATTTGGCTTGCAGTAAAACCAGAGGAGCGTTCCTATATTCAAGCTATGTTAGAGAAGTATAGGATTTTAAAGGTGAAGGGCTTACCTGATGGCGGTGCTGAACGACAGCATTCAGTTCATTCGTGTATGAAGGAGATGGAGCAGGTCGATATTGTGCTTGTACATGATGCTGCTCGTCCCTTTATCTCTCATGATATTATTGCGAATCTTGTGCAAAGCGCTCATAAATATGGTGCTGCAATTGCTGGTGTCCGTGCAAAGGATACGATGAAAAAGGTACGTGATGGTGTGATTGAGGAGACGGTTGATCGTGATAGCTTATGGATGATTCAAACTCCGCAAGCTTTTCAGTTTGATTTAATCGTAGAGGCGGAGGATGTCGCAGAGAAGGTTGGTTTTCTTGGTACTGATGAAGCCATGCTTGTGGAACGTCTTGGACATGCCGTGCATATTGTAGAGAGTAGCTATGAAAATGTAAAGATGACGACAAAAGAGGATCTAGTTTTCGGAGAAGCGATCTTGCGTAAACGTGCCTTGGATGCAAAATAGTTGAATAGGTGGCGATTAGAGCCGCTATGAAAAATATCGTAGAGAAATCGATAATAATACTTCTCTACGGTATTTTAATTTGCTAGTATTTTTGAGGCAGGATTCACTATTTCATAATAGTTGTTAATTCCTCGATTAAAGCTGGACGTTTTGGATAAGTTTGCAGTAAATCAACAATCAACTGTTCTGCTTCTACCATATAACCAGCCTTACGCATGATATTGATAGAACGACAGACGCCTTTATATTTTTTTCGATTAGTGGCGTATTGCGCATCTGTAGTGATAGCCTCAATGAATAGTGCACAGACTTCTTCATAGTATTGCTCTTTAATAAATGAATAATAGTCTTCTATTCGTTTTGGATATTCTTTGCAATAGTCTAAAATACGTTTTGTTTGCTGTTCTTCAACAATAACCCTTTCGTATAAATAAGATTTTGTAAGATTATTTAATAATTCTTCTAAAACTTCTGGCCATTGTTCAACGGAGTGTAGAGCTTTGTATTTCTTATAAAATTCATACTCCCCATCAAGCAATAGTTGTAAAGCCAATTGACGCATATCCTCTGTATGTCCTAAATGCTGATGAGCCTTAAAGGCATAGCGTCTCCAAAGGCTAACGATTCCTGAAAGCTTTTGATCTTGCTCTAACCCATCTGCTGTTAATTGTAATACTTTTTCATAATCGCCGCGATTTATGGCAGATAGAATAACTTGTTCACGCATATGGTAGTCCTCAATATGCCCCTCCAAAAATGCTTCTACCTCATTGCTACTGTATTTGTGTTGTAATAAGTGAAGTTCAATCAGCTTCAGCTCTTTATTTAGATATTGTGCATGCCAATCATCTGATGTACTTTCAAGTGAATGAATAAGGGCTTTAAACTGCTCCTCAATTGCATCATCTTCACAAAGAGGGATACAGGCATGAAGCAAATGAATTCGACAATCTACCCAGTCTCCTAATACGGGTAACATTGCTTTTCGAATAACTAGGTCAAATACTGATTTATACTGCTTTTTTTGACCAAAGATTTACCCCTTCTTCAATTGCCTGACTTATTAATTCAAGACTTTCACGAATAGCATCGCCAAAATAGCCATCAGAGTCATCCCCATATTGTAGTGCCTCTAATGTATATTGGAGGCACAGAAAACTAAGCTCAATAGCTGTAAGATTATCCTCCATGTCGATGTGCTCCTCAGCGTGTTGAAGGGTAGCTTGGACACCTTTAAGTGCTTTTAATGCCCGATGACGTGGGATAAAGCCGCTTCGCCCCTCCTGACCGGCTTTTAGATGCTGAGTAATCATTTTTTTTGGAGGCCTTTAATATATCTATTGGCTCTATTAGTCGTATTTCTAATTCTTGCAGAAAATTAGGTGAGTTCTTCCCAACTGTTAAAATTAAATTTATTATATTTTCCTTTGTTTGTGCTGCTAGTAATTGCTGTAACGTAGATTTTTGTACTTTAGATGATTTAGATACTGGTATAGGAGAATTGTTAAATTGCTCCTGAATAGCGTATAGTACAGCTACTATATGTTTGCAATCATCATCGTAAGGACAATCACAAGTTGCATCTGTAATATCTCCGTTTGCTTTGATAATAATATTTACAGTATAAGGTTCAGTTCCCTCAACCTCTGCCTGCCAATTGGTATTGTCTATTTGCATAATATCAATGACGTGATGATTCACATAATAATCATACCCACGCTGTACTATTACTTTGCTAAACTGACTTTCAAAAGTATTAATATTCATTTCTGCACCGCCTTATCGTTTTAGACTTAAGGTAAGGATAACAAAGAATGTGCGAGTAGTGAGAGTCAAATATCTGGTGGCTTTGTGAAATCACTCATTTCCTAGGAAATATGGTAAACTGTCTATAAATAGAAAATCATAAAGGTAGGTGAATGCTGCTACGGCAAGAACGTAGTAGTATCGTATGTTTCGAGTTGGACAAGGTTTTGACGTACATGCATTTGAAGAAGGACGTCCATTAATTATTGGTGGTATAACAATTCCTCATGAAAAAGGGCTAGTAGGGCATTCTGATGCAGATGTTTTATTACACACTGTCACAGATGCAGCATTAGGGGCTATTGGAGAAGGAGATATCGGTCGGCATTTTCCAGACACAGACCCCGCATTTAAGGATGCAGACTCAGCAAAATTATTAGAGCATATCTGGAAAATTGTTGAGGATAAAGGGTATGTTCTAGGGAATGTTGATTGTACAATTATGGCACAGCGACCGAAAATGGCCCCGTATATTGAGCAAATGCAAAATCGTATTGCTGAATTGTTGAACGCAGCACCATCACAAGTTAATGTCAAGGCGACAACAACTGAACGATTAGGTTTTACTGGTCGTGAGGAAGGGATTGCCGCAATGGCAACAATTCTATTGATTAAGAAGTAAAAGCAGGCTATCAGCGCTTTTATTTCCTGTAGCAGAGTGGTAAAATGAACAAAGTCAATTTTTGATCGAAAATTTAGGAGGCTTTTAATTATGGCGAAAGAAGTTCGTGTTCGTTACGCGCCATCCCCTACTGGTTACTTACATATCGGTGGAGCGCGTACAGCGTTATTCAATTATTTATATGCAAAACATCATAATGGTAAATTCATCGTACGTATTGAGGATACAGATATTGAGCGTAATGTAGAGGGCGGAGAAGCATCTCAGCTGGATAACCTAAAATGGTTAGGTATTGAATACGATGAATCCATCGATATCGGTGGACCATACGCGCCTTATCGTCAAATGGAGCGTCTTGATATTTATAAAGAGCATGCTGAAAAGCTTTTAGAGCAGGGTGTAGCCTATAAATGTTTCTGTTCTTCTGAGAAATTAGAAGCATCTCGTGAAGAGCAAAAGGCACGAGGAGTAGCTGCTCCAACGTATGATGGGACTTGTCGTCATTTATCAGCAGAGGAAGTTGCTACTAAAGAGGCTGCAGGTGAATCCTATACAATTCGTATGCGCGTACCTGAAAATGTAACATATGAATTTGAGGACTTAGTGCGTGGACAAGTTACATTTGAATCAAAAGATATTGGTGACTGGGTAATTGTTAAAGCAAATGGTATTCCAACTTATAACTATGCTGTAGTGCTTGATGACCACTTTATGGAAATCTCCCATGTTTTCCGTGGTGAAGAGCATTTATCTAACACACCAAAACAAATGATGATTTTTGATGCATTTGGCTGGGAGTATCCACGCTTTGGTCATATGACATTAATCATTAATGAAAATCGCAAAAAATTATCAAAACGCGATGAATCCATTATTCAATTCGTAACGCAATATAAAGATTTAGGCTACCTTCCTGAGGCAATGTTCAATTTCTTTGCATTACTTGGCTGGTCTCCAGAAGGGGAAGAAGAAATTTTCTCCAAGGAAGAATTTATTAAAATCTTTGATGAGAAACGCCTATCAAAATCACCATCTATGTTTGATAAGCAAAAACTTACATGGATGAATAACCAATACATTAAAAAGTTACCTTTAGAAGAAGTAGTGGCATTATCTTTACCACACTTACAAAAAGCAGGCTTATTACCAGAAGAGCTGACTTCAGAACAACATGCATGGGCAACAGATTTAATTGCACTGTATCATGACCAAATGAGCTTTGGTGCTGAAATAGTAGATTTATCTAGCCTATTCTTTAACGATCATATTGAATATGATGAAGAAGCAAAAGCTGTTTTAGCAGGTGAGCAAGTACCTGAGGTCATGGCAGCATTTAAGAAACAGCTTGAAGAGTTAGAAGAATTTACACCAGATGCAGTAAAAGCAGCTATTAAAGCCGTGCAAAAAGCGACAGGTCATAAAGGTAAAAATTTATTTATGCCAATCCGTGTTGTCACTACTGGAGAAACACATGGCCCAGAGCTTCCGAATGCGATTTGTTTAATTGGTAAAGAAAAAGCAATTGACCGCGTAGAAAAATTTGCACAATAAATAGAATTTTATTGACAATTTATTAGTTCGTTGTAAAATGAATTTACATTGAGAAAGCGTTGATAAGGAGAAGTAAGTGGCGCATGCTCTAAAGAGAGGACCATCACCGGCTGAAAGTGGTCTGAGCCTAGGCAAAACTGAAATGCACCTTTGAGCATAAGGCTGAACAAATAGTAGGCTTTATCGATTCGTTCCCGTTACAGGACGTCCAGAGTGGAGGCTTTGCCTTCAATCAGAGTGGAACCGCGCATTTTAAATTTAGCGTCTCTGTCATTCCTTTTGGGAATGATGGGGACGTTTTTTTATTTATATAAAATTCGTTCTTCTACTAGCAACTCTGTAGAGCAATCAACGTCAGCACAGTATTTCATAGTCCAAGGATGTAGTTGATTATTGTGAAAATTTCAAAGGATCAAGGCAGATCAAAAAGAAAAGGGGGAGTTTTTTGTGTTTAAAAGAATGAAGGAAGATGTAGAAACCATTTTTGAAAATGATCCAGCTGCGCGCAGTGTGCTTGAAGTTGTGCTAACATATTCGGGACTGCACGCCACTTGGGCACATCGAGTTGCTCACTGGTTCTTTAAAAAGCGTTTTTATTTTATAGCTCGTACCATTTCACAAATTAGTCGCTTCTTTACTGGAATTGAAATTCATCCTGGGGCGAAGATTGGTCGACGTTTCTTTATTGATCATGGGATGGGCGTTGTGATCGGTGAAACATGTGAAATTGGTGATAATGTAACCTTATATCAAGGTGTAACTTTAGGCGGTACAGGTAAAGAAAAAGGAAAACGCCATCCGACATTAGAGGATAATGTACTTGTAGCAACTGGCGCAAAAGTATTAGGCTCTATTACAATTGGTGAGAATAGCAAAATAGGTGCGGGCTCAGTTGTTTTAAAAGAAGTGCCACCAAATGCTACAGTTGTCGGTATACCTGGTAAAATAGTGATTAAGGATGGAATTCGTCTAGAGAAAAAAAACTAGACCATCAAAATATACCTGACCCAGTAGAAGAACGTTGTCAAGTTTTCGAGAAGCAGATTGCTGCATTGCAACAGAAGATCGAACGCTTACAAAAGGAGAGAGAAACACAATGAGTATTCAAATCTTTAACTCATTAACACGACAAAAGGAACCTTTCGTACCGCTAGAAGAAGGCAAAGTGAAAATGTACGTTTGTGGTCCTACAGTTTATAACTATATTCATATTGGAAATTCACGACCGGTAATTGTTTATGATACAGTACGCCGTTATTTTCAGTATAAAGGGTATGATGTGAAGTTTGTCTCAAATTTCACAGATGTAGATGACAAAATTATAAAAGCAGCTAACGAGCTTGGTGAAGAAGTTCATGAATTAACAGAGCGCTTTATTAACGCGTACTTTGAAGATGTTACAGCATTAGGCTGTAAAAAAGCTGATGTGCATCCGCGCGTTACAGAGCATATGGACGATATCATTGAATTCATTCAAGTGTTAATGGATAAGGGTTATGCCTATGAATCTGCTGGTGATGTTTACTATCGGACGCGTAAATTTAATGGGTATGGTAAATTATCGCATCAATCAGTGGATGATTTAAAAATCGGTGCTCGTATTGAAGCTGGTGAGAAGAAAGATGATGCATTAGATTTTGCATTATGGAAAGCTGCTAAACCGGGTGAAATTTTCTGGGAGAGTCCATGGGGAAAAGGTCGTCCTGGTTGGCATATTGAATGCTCTGTAATGGCGCGGGAGCATCTAGGAGATACCATTGATATTCATGCTGGTGGGCAAGATTTAACATTCCCGCATCATGAAAATGAAATTGCACAATCTGAAGCTCATAATGATAAAACATTTGCGCGTTATTGGATGCACAATGGGTATATTAATATTGACAATGAAAAGATGTCTAAATCTCTAGGGAATTTTATACTTGTTAATGATATCCGCAAACAAATTGATCCACAAATTTTAAGATTCTTTATGCTTTCTGTGCATTATCGTCACCCAATCAACTTTTCAAAAGATTTAGTGGATGCAGCCGCAACGGGATTAGAACGAATCCTAACTGCTTACAATAATATCAAACATCGTTTAACAGCTACTGCTAGCTTAGGTGATCACTCGAAACAGTGGCTTGAAAAAAATTGAGGAACAAAAAGCTCATTTTGAAGAAGCGATGGACGATGATTTTAATACAGCTAATGGTATTTCAGTATTGTTTGAATTAGCTCGCATTGCTAATATTTATTTAAATGAAACAAACACTAATGAGAAAGTATTATCGCATTTTATGGAAACTTTTGAGGCGTTAGGTGACGTCTTAGGTATTGAATTTGCTAAAGAGGAAGAGCTATTGGATGAAGAAATAGAAGCCCTTTTACAAGAGCGTGTAGAGGCACGTAAAAACCGTGATTTTGCTCGTTCAGATGAAATTCGTGACCATTTGCAAGCGCAAGGTATCATTTTAGAAGATACGCGACAAGGAACTAGATGGAAACGAGGGTAAGTAACTTGGATAAACTCCGTAAAGAAGATGTTAAACAATTGAATGCGCTAGCGTTAGCTTATATGGGAGATGCTGTTTTAGAACAAAAGGTACGAGAGCATTTATTACGTGCTGGCCGTGTCAAACCAAACACGCTTCATAGGGAAGCGACACATTATGTGTCAGCAAAAGCGCAATCTAGGATTGTTCATCGGATGATAGAGGAAAGCTTTTTAACAGAGGAGGAATTGGCTGTGTTCCGTCGTGGGCGCAATGCCAAATCCGGCTCTGTGCCAAAAAATACAGATGTGCAGACTTATCGAAATAGCTCAGGTTTTGAGGCAGTGCTTGGAAGTTTGTATTTGTTAAATGAACTAGAACGCGTTTATGAAATCATTGCATACGCTATTCAAATAATCGAGGAATCGAAAGGAGTGTCGCAATAATGGTAGAGCAAAATGGTGAAATAATTGCCGGTAAAAACCCAGTGTTAGAAGCACTTCGTTCAGGCCGTGATATGAATAAAGTATGGATTGCAGAAGGTGTGAAAAAATCAGGTGTAAATGAATTACTTGATTTAGCACGAGAACGTGGTGTCATTGTTCAATTTGTTCCGAAAAAAAAGGTCGATCAATTATCAAATGCAAATCATCAAGGAATTGTTGCCTCTGTTGCAGCATATAAATATGCAGAGTTAGAGGATTTATTTGCTGCAGCAGCGAAAAAAACAGGAGGATCCATTTTTCTTAATATTAGATGAGCTGGAGGATCCTCATAATCTAGGTTCTATTATGCGAACTGCAGATGCGATAGGAGCACATGGAATCATAATACCTAAGCGTCGTTCAGTAAGTTTAACCGCAGTAGTGGCAAAGGCTTCAACAGGAGCTATTGAGCATGTACCTGTAGTACGTGTGAATAATCTTGCTCATACAGTGGATGAACTTAAAGAACGGGGTGTATGGATAGCTGGTACAGATGCAAAGGGTTCTGCAGACTATCGAAAAATGGATGCTACATTACCACTTGCAATTATTATTGGTAGTGAGGGCAAAGGAATGGGCCGTCTACTAAAAGAGAAATGTGACTTTTTGTACCATTTACCAATGGTAGGGCATGTCACATCACTAAATGCATCAGTAGCTGCTGCACTCTTAATGTACGAAGTGTACCGTAAACGTCAAGAAGCGATTGAGTAGGCATGAAAAACATTTTGCTTGTTGACGGCTATAATATGATTGGAGCTTGGAAAGAGCTGCGGCCATTACGTGACGCGAAATTTGAAGATGCACGTAGAAGATTGATTGAGTTGATGGCCGAATATAAGGCTGCAATGGGATGGCGTGTCATTATCGTTTTTGACGCACATCTTGTACCAGGTGTGGAGCAATCTTATTTAGAAAATGATGTCGAAATCATTTATACACGGAAAAACGAAACAGCAGATGAACGTATTGAAAAAAATGACACATGAACTAAAAGCTAGAAATGTTCAAATCTATGTAGCAACTTCTGATATGGCGGAGCAAAGCGTTATTTTTGGTAATGGCGCTTTACGAAAATCCGCAAGAGAGCTCGAGATTGATATGGGTATAATCCAACAAAAAATTTCACATGATGTGAAGCGGAAACAAGATAGCAAACCGCCTTCTCGTATAGAATTAAAGCCAGATGTTGCGTTAGCTTTTGAAAAATGGAGACGTGGCTTGAAATGATTGATTGACGCATATTTTCCAATTCCGTTATACTGTTCCTAATTATCTGTTGTGGCTGAGGTGATACCATGTTTAAAAATAGCATTGTACAAGTGACACAAGATTTTGAACGATTCAATGATGAAGAACTTATTGAAATGGTGCATCAAGGTAATACAGATGCGTTAGATTATTTAATTACGAAATACCGTTTGTTAGTAAGAGCGAAGGCAAGATCTTATTTTTTTAATTGGAGCAGATAAGGAAGACATTGTGCAAGAAGGTATGATTGGCTTGTATAAAGCGATACGAGACTTTAAAGGAGACAAGCTAGCTTCTTTTAGAGCATTTGCTGAGCTGTGTATTACAAGGCAAATTATTACAGCTATTAAAACTGCAACTAGACAAAAGCATATTCCACTTAATTCTTATGTATCCTTGGACAAGCCAATTTTTGATGAAGAATCAGATCGTACGTTAATGGATGTGTTAACAGGCGCTATTATGGATGATCCGGAAGAATTGATGATTCATAGAGAAGAGTTTGGCTATCTAGAAGAAAAGATGAGTGAGATTTTAAGTGAACTAGAGCTACAAGTACTAGCCTTATACTTAGATGGACAATCTTATCATGAGATTTCGACCAAATTAAATCGCCATGTGAAGTCGATTGACAATGCACTACAAAGAGTAAAGCGTAAATTAGAGAGGCATTTAGTCCTTGAGGAAATGTCCTAACGATTGCATACCTTTATTGACATTGACAAATTTAGGTGTTAGTCTTTAAAAGACAAAGTGCCGAAAAGGTGATTATATGGCAAAAAAAAGTCGTGTTAAATTGTGAAAAATGCGGGTCGAGAAATTACACGTTCCCAGCAAAAGAAGCTCAACTGTACGCCTCGAATTAAAGAAATTTTGCTCGCATTGCAATGAACATACAGTGCATAAACAAACGCTATAAAGTAATTTGTAAATAGACAGATATGATTGATTCGGAGGTTAGGCTAGAATGGGCAAGATTAAAGACTTTTTCAGCAATGTAATGTCGGAAATGCGCAAAACAAGCTGGCCAAAAAGTAAAGAACTGACGAAATATACAGTCGTTGTAATTTCAACTGTTGTAATTATGGCTTTATTTTTTGTGTTAGTAGACTTAGGTATTTCATCATTATTCCGCTGGTACTTAGAGTTATAATTTAGTAAATAGCATGTTAATACTTCTGAAAATGCCCGTCCTTTGCAATAACGGGTTTTTTTCGTTTGTTTTATCTTCATTCAGCAGAAAATTCCATCATAATGAATGAGTGATTTGAGTGAAGTAAATGGCAGTAAGATATTCTCATTTTGATAAGTATATTAGTAGCGATAGATGACTATGCTAGTTTCTGTACATAGCATCGGGCTTTCTTTAGTAGGTAAAACTATGTCTACATGAGATCTTTGTGAAAAGGGTAAGGGATGCGTTGAGCATATCGGGATTCATTTTCACTTTTATTTGTAAGGGAGGGACGGACGAGGAGTCCTAGTAATTATGGAGAAAAATTGGTATGTTGTTCATACGTATTCAGGGTATGAAAATCGTGTAAAAGCAAACCTAGAAAAACGTGTTGAAACAATGGGGATGCAAGATAAGATTTTCCGTGTAATCGTGCCTGAACACGAGGAAACAGAAATGAAGGATGGAAAAAAAACGTACAATGATGCGTAAAGTCTTCCCTGGCTATGTATTAGTAGAACTAATTATGACAGATGACTCTTGGTATGTTGTACGTAACACACCAGGTGTAACAGGCTTTATCGGTTCATCAGGTGGGGGTGCAAAACCAACACCTTTATTACCAGAAGAAGCAGATCGCCTGCTACAACAAATGGGTATGTCTGACAAAGTTGTAGAAGTGGATATTTCAGTGGGAGAGGCTGTCGAAGTATTGGAAGGGCCTTTTGCACACTTCCAAGGACGTGTAGAAGAAATTGACACTGAAAAAGGAAAAGTGAAAGTGTCTGTTGATATGTTTGGTCGCGAAACAATTATGGAACTTAACTTTGAACAAATACAGAAAATATAAATGTGAGAAACTGCATTGTAAAATAAATGCTTAGATGTATGTTTCGCAGATTTTGTAAATTACTACTTGCTTAAAAAAAACTAAAAGTGGTATCATTTCATAGGTCAGACTGTCATACTTTGGTTTGGCGTCTGCAATGATAATTTTAATGTTATCGGCATTTAGCTGACAGACAGATATTGAGTGGGAGGGGCAACCCAATTACCACATCACGGACTTAAGGAGGTGTGTCTCGTGGCTAAAAAAAGTTATTAAAGTTGTAAAACTTCAAATCCCTGCTGGTAAAGCAAATCCAGCTCCACCGGTTGGTCCTGCATTAGGTCAAGCAGGTGTGAATATCATGGGGTTCTGTAAAGAATTCAATGCGCGTACGGCTGATCAAGCTGGTCTTATTATTCCAGTTGAAATTTCAGTATTTGAAGACCGTTCTTTCACTTTCATTACAAAAACTCCACCTGCAGCAGTTCTACTTAAAGTAGCAGCTGGTATCCAATCTGGATCTGGTGAACCAAACCGTAAAAAAAGTGGCAACGGTTAAACGTGATAAAGTTCGCGAAATCGCTGAAACTAAAATGCCAGACCTTAACGCTGCTTCAGTAGAAGCTGCTATGTTAATGGTTGAAGGTACTGCACGAAGCATGGGAATTGTTATCGAAGACTAATCCCTGTTACTTGATGTTTTGTTTTTTGGAAGGTTGCGAAGTTTCTTTGTGAACGCGCAACCTTTATTCGTGGGAGGTAAAATCCGCTACAACCACAATCAAGGAGGAATTATATAATGGCTAAAAAAAGGTAAAAAAACTGCAAGATGCAGCAAAATTAATCGATCGTAACACACTTTACAGCGCTCAAGAGGCAATTGAACTTGCTCAAAAAACTAGCACAGTAAACTTCGACGCTACTGTAGAAGTTGCTTTCCGTTTAGGTATTGATACTCGTAAAAACGACCAACAAATCCGTGGTGCAGTAGTGCTTCCAAACGGTACTGGTAAAACTCAACGCGTATTAGTATTCGCGAAAGGTGAAAAACTTAAAGAAGCTGAAGCAGCTGGCGCTGACTATGTAGGCGATGCAGAGTACATCCAAAAAAATCCAACAAGGTTGGTTTGATTTCGATGTAATCGTAGCAACTCCTGACATGATGGGTGAAGTTGGTAAACTTGGTCGTGTTTTAGGACCTAAAGCTTAATGCCAAACCCTAAAACTGGTACAGTTACTTTTGATGTAACAAAAGCTATCGAAGAAATCAAAGCTGGTAAAGTAGAATACCGTGCAGATAAAGCTGGTATCATTCACGCTCCTATCGGTAAAGTTTCTTTCTCAGCAGAAAAATTAGTAGAAAACTTCTTAACTGTTTTTGATGTAGTGCAAAAAGCAAAACCAGCAGCAGCTAAAGGTACTTACATGAAATCTGTAAACGTTACAACTACAATGGGTCCAGCTGTTAAAATTGACGCTTCTAATGTAGTAGTAAAATAATTTATATATATATATTGACAACAGTAATTATATATGATAGTATGGTTGCTGTTGTGAATTATCCATTTGTACCGTAGACAGTAGGAGTGACTTGTCACTTAATGTTCCTACCGAGGACATCGGAATTCAGATTCTTATTTAAAGATGATGACTTTCAGCCTCTGTGTCTATTTGACCCAGAGGCTTTTCTTTTGTCGGTATAAATGACCCATTCTAATAGGAGGTGTCATCATGAGCAAAGCAATCGAAAACAAACAAGTACAAGTTCAAGAGATTACTGAAAAGTTCCAAAACGCTGCTTCTGTAGTAGTTGTGGATTACCGTGGTCTTAATGTTGCACAAGTGACAGAGCTTCGTAAACAACTTCGTGAAGCTGGCGTTGAGTTCAAAGTATACAAAAATACATTAACTCGTCGTGCTACTGAAGCTGCTGGTCTTGGAGGAATCAATGACGTATTAGTTGGTCCTAACGCAATTGCGTTCTCAAATGAGGATGTTGTAGCGCCTGCTAAAATCATCAATGAGTTCGCTAAGAAAAATGAAGCTTTAGAAATTAAAGCAGGTATTATTGAAGGAACTGTTTCTTCAGTTGAAGATGTTAAAGCACTTGCAGAACTTCCATCACGCGAAGGTCTACTTTCTATGCTTTTATCTGTACTTCAAGCTCCAGTGCGTAACTTCGCACTTGCAACAAAAGCTGTTGCAGAACAAAAAGAAGAGCAAGGTGCGTAATTTCATACGCACTATAACTTCTGCGGCCTGATCGCAAACAATAAAACATTATCCAATTAGGAGGAAATTATAATGAATAAAGAGCAAATCTTAGAAGCTATCAAAGCTATGACAGTTCTTGAATTAAACGATTTAGTAAAAGCTATCGAAGAAGAATTCGGTGTAACAGCTGCTGCTCCTGTAGCAGTAGTTGCTGGTGGTGCTGCTGGCGCTGCTGAAGAAAAAACAGAGTTCGACGTAGTATTAGCATCTGCTGGTGCAGAAAAAATTAAAGTAATCAAAGTGGTTCGTGAAATCACTGGTTTAGGTCTTAAAGAAGCTAAAGAAGTAGTAGATAACGCTCCTAAAGCTCTTAAAGAAGGCGTATCTAAAGATGAAGCTGAAGAAATCAAAGCTAAACTTGAAGAAGTTGGCGCATCTGTAGAAGTTAAGTAATCTCGCGTTACTTTTTTAACAAAAGGAAAGCTCGTCATTTTGGCGAGCTTTTTTTCTTCATTCTGAGGAGGCGTGAAAATGGCAGATCACTATTATACAAATAAGCCTCAAGCTGAGAGTAAACCTCGTCACTGGACATTCAAATTATTGGGGCATTCGTTTTCATTTGAGACGGATGCGGGTGTTTTTAGTAAAAGCGAAGTAGATTTTGGATCCCGTGTGTTAATAGATGCTTTTCAGATGCCTGATATTGATGGTGCAATTTTTGATGTGGGATGTGGGTATGGACCAATCGGATTATCGATTGCCAAAACAAATCTAGATCGTACTGTTTTCATGATGGATATAAATGAACGTGCGGTTGCACTCTCGCAAAAAAAATGCGCAAGTAAACGGAGTTCAAAATGTACGGATATTTGTGAGTGACGGACTATCGATGGTTGACAAGGATGTAAAAGCCGCAGCTATTTTAACCAATCCTCCAATTCGCGCTGGAAAAGAAACAATTTTCCGTTTTTACGATGGAGCTTATGATAAGTTAGTGTCATCTGGCGAGCTGTGGGTAGTAATTCAAAAAAAGCAAGGTGCACCATCAACGGTTAGTTACTTAGAAGAAAAATTTTCTGAAGTCGAAGTTGTGGAAAAGAAAAAAAGGTTACTGGATCGTACGTGCAAAAAAATAAATGAAATATGTATAAAATATTGACTTGACAAATCGGCTATGATAATATGATACAATGCAAAAATATTATTTTGAGGTCGTGTGCCCTTTTTGTATATGTTTGTTTTAATATGGGTATACTTGCCAAGATAAGTTTAGTTAACCGAAAATGAGATCTTTTTGAAGACTCGTTTTCTTTTTGTCTTTCGAAATCATACACTATTTGTATGATTTTGCAAAGACCTAATATCGCTTTATTGAGGGGTGAATGAGTTGACAGGTCAACTAGTTCAGTATGGACAACACCGCCAGCGTAGAAGCTTTGCGCGTATTAAAGAGGTGCTTGAGCTTCCAAATCTGATTGAGATTCAAACGGCGTCTTACGAGTGGTTCCTTGAAGAAGGTTTACGTGAAATGTTCCGTGACATTTCGCCGATCGAGGACTTTACAGGCAATCTTTCATTAGAATTCATCGATTATTCATTAGGTGATCCTAAGTATGATGTCGATGAGTGTAAAGAGCGAGATGTTACTTACGCAGCTCCATTACGTGTGAAGGTACGTCTTTACAACAAAGAAACAGACGAAGTGAAAGAGCAAGATGTATTCATGGGTGATTTCCCATTAATGACTGAAACAGGTACGTTCATTATCAATGGTGCTGAACGTGTTATCGTTTCACAATTAGTTCGTTCACCAAGTGTGTATTTCCATGATAAAACTGATAAAAACGGTAAAAAAAGGTTTTGGAGCTACAGTTATTCCGAACCGCGGTGCGTGGTTAGAATATGAAACTGATGCAAAGGATGTAGTGTATGTACGTATAGATCGTACTCGTAAGCTACCAGTAACAGTGTTGCTTCGTGCATTAGGCTTTGGTTCAGACCAAGAAATTATCGATATTATTGGTGATAACGAGTATTTACGTAATACGTTAGAAAAGGATAACTCTGAAAGTACTGAAAAAGCACTTTTAGAAATCTATGAACGTTTACGTCCAGGTGAGCCACCAACGGTTGAAAGTGCGAAGAGCTTATTATACTCTCGCTTCTTTGATGCAAAACGCTATGATTTAGCGAATGTTGGTCGCTATAAAATGAATAAAAAGCTTCATATCAAAAATCGTTTATTTAACCAAACGATTGCTGAAACGCTTGTAGACCCAGAAACAGGCGAAATTTTAGTAGAGAAGGGTACAGTTCTTGATCGTCGTACGTTAGATAAAATCTTGCCTTTCCTTGAGGATTCATCTAAAGGTATTGGTTACCGTACTTTATCACAAGTTGGTGGAGTGCTTGAAGATGATGTAACTATCCAATCTATTAAAATCTATGCACCAAAAGACGAAGCACAAAAAGAAATCAATATTATTGGTAATGCGTATATTGATGAGGAAGTGAAAAATATCACGCCTGCTGATGTATTAGCCTCTGTAAGTTATTTCTTTAACTTACTGTATCATGTAGGGGCTACAGACGATATTGACCACTTAGGTAACCGTCGTCTGCGTTCAGTTGGCGAGCTATTACAAAATCAATTCCGAATCGGTTTATCTCGTATGGAGCGTGTAGTACGAGAACGTATGTCCATTAACGATACAGCTGCTATTGTGCCACAGCAATTAATTAATATTCGTCCAGTAATTGCGTCTATTAAAGAGTTCTTCGGTAGCTCTCAATTATCACAATTTATGGACCAAACAAACCCATTAGCAGAGTTAACACATAAACGCCGTCTTTCAGCATTAGGGCCTGGTGGTTTAACACGTGAGCGCGCAGGTTTCGAAGTACGTGACGTTCACTATTCTCACTATGGTCGTATGTGTCCAATTGAAACGCCAGAGGGACCAAACATTGGTTTAATCAACTCATTATCTTCATTTGCTAAAGTAAATAAATTTGGATTCATTGAAACACCTTATCGTCGTATTGACCATGAAACAGGTAAAGTGACAGATCAAATTGATTACTTAACAGCTGATGAGGAAGATAACTACTATGTAGCACAAGCGAATTCACCATTAAATCCTGATGGTACTTTTGCGAATGACGAAGTAGTAGGACGTTTCCGTGGAGATAATACAGTATTCAATAAATCACAAATGGACTACATGGACGTATCTCCTAAACAGGTAGTTTCAGCTGCGACTGCATGTATCCCGTTCTTAGAGAATGATGACTCGAACCGTGCACTTATGGGTGCCAACATGCAACGTCAAGCTGTACCTCTGTTAAATCCAGAGGCGCCATTTGTTGGTACTGGTATGGAGCATGTTGATGCCCGTGATTCAGGTGCGGCTGTCGTAGCGAAATATGACGGTATCGTTGAACATGTCGAAGCTCGATCTATCCATGTACGCCGAATCGAAGTCATTGACGGTAAAGAAGTTAAAGGTGACTTAACAAAATATAAATTACAAAAATTTATTCGTTCAAACCAAGGTACTTCATACAACCAACGTCCACTTGTAAAAGTTGGCGAACGTGTGAAACCTCGTGATATTTTAGCAGATGGTCCATCGATGGAAAAAGGTGAGCTTGCTCTTGGTCGTAACGTACTTGTTGCGTTTATGACATGGAATGGCTTTAACTATGAGGATGCTGTTATCATGAGCGAACGCCTTGTAAAAGACGATGTTTATACATCTGTTCATATTGAAGAATATGAATCAGAGTCTCGTGATACAAAATTAGGGCCAGAAGAAATCACACGTGATATTCCAAACGTTGGGGAAGATGCACTTCGTAACTTAGACGAACGTGGAATCATTCGCATCGGTGCTGAGGTACGTGATGGTGATATTCTTGTTGGTAAAGTAACGCCTAAAGGGGTTACAGAATTAACAGCAGAAGAACGCTTATTACATGCAATCTTCGGTGAGAAAGCGCGTGAAGTTCGTGATACTTCATTACGTGTGCCACATGGTGCAGGCGGTATTATTCTTGACGTGAAGGTATTTAATCGTGAAGATGGCGATGAATTACCACCAGGTGTTAACCAATTAGTTCGTGCTTACATTGTTCAAAAACGTAAAATACGTGTTGGGGATAAAATGGCCGGACGTCACGGTAACAAAGGGGTTATCTCTCGTATCTTACCAGAAGAGGATATGCCATTCATGCCAGACGGAACGCCTGTCGATATTATGTTAAATCCACTTGGTGTACCATCTCGTATGAATATCGGACAAGTTTTAGAGCTTCACTTAGGTATGGCTTCTCGTTATCTAGGTGTTCACATGGCAACGCAGTATTTGATGGTGCCAACGAGGAAGATGTTTGGGAAACAATGGAAGAAGCTGGCATGAACCGTGATGGTAAAACAATCCTGTATGATGGACGTTCAGGTGAACCGTTCGATAACCGTGTATCAGTAGGTATCATGTATATGATTAAACTTGCTCACATGGTTGATGATAAACTTCACGCACGTTCAACAGGTCCTTATTCACTCGTTACGCAACAACCACTTGGTGGTAAAGCACAGTTCGGTGGACAACGCTTTGGTGAGATGGAAGTATGGGCACTTGAAGCATACGGTGCTGCTTACACACTTCAAGAAATCTTAACAGTTAAATCTGATGATGTTGTTGGTCGTGTGAAGACATACGAAGCAATCGTTAAGGGTGAAAGTGTGCCAGAGCCAGGCGTTCCTGAATCATTCAAAGTATTGATTAAAGAACTTCAATCTCTTGGTATGGATGTAAAAATGTTAACAGTCAACGATGAAGAAGTAGAGCTTCGTGATTTAGACGAGGAAGATGATCTTCAACCAGCTGACGCACTTAACATTGCTCCACAGCCAGATACAGAAGAAGAGCCAGTAGAGTCTTTTGAATAATGGAAACCAAATTCACAGTTGTGAATAGGTCAAACTTATTTTTCAAATTAGCCGGGCAGGATTTAACGCCCTGTCCGGCTTTTCTTTTCAATAATTTATTCTATTTTAATCTTTTGCCAAAGAGACATGAATCTTGCAAACGATTATCGAGCTGCGTAAAAGAGTCTTTATAAAGACCTATACTAGAGGGAGGTAGGCTCCTTGATAGACGTTAATGAATTTGAATATATGAAAATTGGTTTAGCTTCTCCTGACAAGATTCGCTCTTGGTCATACGGTGAAGTAAAAAAAACCAGAAACAATTAACTATCGTACATTAAAACCAGAAAAAGATGGTTTATTCTGTGAGCGTATTTTCGGTCCAACAAAGGACTGGGAATGTCATTGTGGTAAGTACAAACGTGTACGCTATAAAGGCGTAGTTTGTGATCGTTGTGGTGTTGAGGTAACACGCGCTAAAGTACGCCGTGAACGTATGGGCCACATCGAATTAGCGGCACCAGTTTCTCATATCTGGTACTTCAAAGGTATTCCTAGCCGTATGGGTCTTATTTTAGATATGTCCCCACGTGCATTAGAAGAGGTAATTTACTTTGCATCGTATGTTGTTATTGAGCCTGGTGCAACTAACTTAGAAAGCAAACAACTACTTTCTGAAAAAGAATATCGTGCATATCGCGAAAAATTCGGTAACACATTCGAGGCATCTATGGGTGCAGAAGCAATTAAAAAGCTATTAGGTAAAATTGATCTTGAAGATGAAACACAATCTTTAAAAGAAGAGTTGAAATCTGCACAAGGTCAACGTCGCACGCGTGCCATCAAACGTCTAGAAGTTGTTGAATCTTTCCGTAACTCAGGTAACTCACCTGAATGGATGATTTTAGATGTACTACCTGTCATTCCACCAGAGCTTCGTCCAATGGTGCAATTAGATGGTGGTCGATTCGCTACTTCTGACTTAAACGATTTATATCGTCGTGTAATCAACCGTAACAACCGTTTAAAACGTTTACTAGACCTTGGTGCTCCAAGCATCATCGTACAAAATGAAAAACGTATGTTACAAGAAGCTGTTGATGCTTTAATTGATAACGGTCGTCGTGGTCGTCCTGTAACAGGTCCAGGTAATCGTCCGTTAAAATCACTTTCACATATGTTGAAAGGTAAACAAGGTCGTTTCCGTCAAAACTTACTTGGTAAACGTGTTGACTACTCTGGTCGTTCCGTTATCGTAGTAGGTCCAAACTTAAAAATGTACCAATGTGGTCTACCAAAAGAAATGGCTATTGAGTTATTCAAGCCATTTGTTATGAAAGAATTAGTTGAACGTGGTCTTGCTCATAATATTAAATCTGCTAAACGTAAAATCGAACGTTTAAACAATGACGTATGGGACGTTTTAGAAGATGTCATTCGTGAGCATCCAGTATTACTGAACCGTGCACCAACACTTCACCGTCTTGGTATTCAAGCATTCGAACCAACATTAGTTGAAGGCCGTGCTATTCGTCTTCACCCATTGGTATGTACAGCTTACAACGCTGACTTCGATGGTGACCAAATGGCGGTTCACGTACCATTATCAGCAGAAGCACAAGCAGAAGCGCGTCTATTAATGCTTGCTGCACAAAATATCCTGAACCCGAAAGACGGGAAACCAGTTGTAACACCTTCTCAGGATATGGTATTAGGAAACTATTACTTAACACTTGAGCGTGAAGATGCTCGAGGAGAAGGCTCTGTTTTCTATGGTCCAAATGAAGTGTTAATTGCATATGATACAGGTCATGTTCACTTGCATACTCGTATTGCCATTAAAGCAAGTTCTTTAAACAACCCAAGATTTTCAGAAGAACAAAATAATAAGTTCTTATTAACAACTGTTGGGAAAGTAATCTTTAACGAAATTTTGCCTAAATCATTCCCGTATATTAATGAGCCAACTGATTTCAACTTAGAGCAAGAAACACCAGACAAATTCTTTGTTAACTTAACAATTGACGAAGAAACGTTAAAAGAGCTTGAGACAGATGCTGCTTATAATGCACTTGATGAAAAAGGCAAAATTAATGCACAACGTACAGCTGTACTGCGCAAATACTTTGCATCAGTACCAGTTGTGAACCCGTTCCGTAAAAAAATTCTTAGGAAATATCATTGCCGAAGTGTTTAAACGTTTCCACATTACAGAAACATCTAAAATGCTTGACCGCATGAAAAACCTAGGATTTAAATATTCAACACGCGCGGGTATTACTGTTGGTGTTTCTGACATTGTCGTATTACCAGATAAAGGTGAAATTTTAGCAGAGGCTCAAGAAAAAGTGGATAAAGTTCAGGCGCAATTCCGTCGTGGTTTCATTACGGAAGATGAGCGTTATGACCGCGTTATCTCAAGCTGGAGTGCAGCGAAAGACGAAATTCAATCGAAGCTGATGAAATCTCTTGAGAAAACAAATCCAATCTTTATGATGTCTGATTCAGGTGCCCGTGGTAATGCCTCTAACTTTACACAATTAGCAGGTATGCGTGGTCTGATGGCCAACCCGGCTGGTCGTATCATTGAACTTCCAATCAAATCTTCATTCCGTGAAGGTTTAACAGTATTAGAGTACTTCATTTCGACGCATGGTGCGCGTAAAGGTCTTGCCGATACAGCCCTAAAAACTGCCGATTCAGGTTACTTAACACGTCGTCTTGTTGACGTTGCACAGGATGTTATTGTGCGTGAAGATGACTGTGGTACTGACCGTGGTTTAACAATTGGTGCATTAATGGAAGGCACTGAACTAATCGAGGCTCTAGATGAACGTATTGTTGGTCGTCATACGAAGAAAACAATTGTACACCCTGAAACTGGTGAAGTTATTTTAGAAAAAGACGGCTTAATTGACCAAGATATTGCTCGTGTAATTATCGAGGCTGGTATCGAGGAAGTAACTATCCGTTCAGCGTTCACATGTAATACAAAACATGGCGTATGTAAAAAAATGTTACGGCATGAACTTAGCAACAGGTGAAAAGGTTGAGGTTGGAGAGGCAGTTGGTATTATTGCCGCTCAATCAATCGGTGAACCAGGTACACAGTTAACAATGCGTACATTCCATACAGGTGGGGTTGCCGGAGACGATATTACACAAGGTCTTCCACGTATCCAAGAAATCTTTGAAGCACGTAATCCAAAAGGTCAGTCTGTTATTTCAGAGATCGCAGGTACTGTTTCAGATATCACAGAAATCCGTGAAGGCTTAAAAGAAATTACTATTCAAGGTGATGTAGAAACTCGTAAGTATCAAGCACCTTATAATGCGCGTCTAAAAGTTATCGAAGGTGATAATGTAGAGCGTGGTCAAGTTTTAACAGAGGGTTCTATTGATCCAAAACAATTATTAAAAGTAAAAGACGTTTCGACAGTTCAAGAATATTTATTAAAAGAAGTTCAAAAAGTATACCGTATGCAAGGGGTAGAAATTGGAGATAAACATATTGAGGTAATGGTTCGCCAAATGCTTCGTAAAGTCCGTGTAATTGAAGCTGGAGATACAGATTTATTACCAGGTTCATTACTAGATATCCACCAATTTGCAGAGGCAAATGCAGATGCTGTTATGAATGGCAAAAATCCTGCAACTTGTCGACCTGTTATCCTGGGTATTACAAAAGCTTCTCTTGAAACAGAATCATTCTTATCTGCCGCATCATTCCAAGAAACAACTCGTGTGTTAACAGATGCAGCAATTAAAGGTAAACGTGACGAGCTTCTTGGATTAAAAGAGAACGTAATTATCGGTAAACTTGTTCCTGCAGGTACTGGTATGCAACGTTATCGTCAAATCCGCATCGAAAAAGATGAGCTTGACTCGGAAGATTTAGTTTCTGCTGAATAATCATTTAAATAAGTTCCGAAGAGATGAGTTTTATATCTCTTCGGACTTTTTCAAGATATTAGTTGACAGCCGAAATTGATAATGATAATATATTGAAGGTTGATAGTTAACTGTCTGTACTTCGGAGGATATGAAAATGTCTTATGATAAAGTAAGGGCTAGTCAAACAATCATAGGTACAAAGCAAGCAGTGAAAGCAATGCAAGCTGGTTCAGTGAAAGAACTCTTTGTGGCACTTGATGCAGACAATTGGGTAACCGATTCGGCCATATCTTTCGCGAGAGAAATCGGGATACCAATTATTCTTGTTGAGTCCAAAAAGGAATTGGGCAAGGCCTGTGGAATCCATGTTGGAGCTGCGGTAGTTGCGATTGCTGTAGAGTAGTTTTTGTGTTTGAAACACAAAGACTTTGTTTTTACCCAAAAAAATGAACCACCTGGATGTGTGGTATTGAAAAAGAAGAAATGAAGAAATGAAGGGAGGAAAAATCGATGCCTACAATTAACCAATTGGTACGTAAGCCTCGTAAATCTAAAATCACGAAATCAAACTCACCAGCGTTAAACAAAGGATATAACTCATTTAAAAAAATCTTTAACTGATGTTAAATCTCCTCAAAAACGTGGTGTTTGTACTCGTGTAGGTACAATGACGCCTAAAAAAACCTAACTCAGCGTTACGTAAATACGCTCGTGTACGTTTAACTAACCAAATCGAGGTTACAGCGTACATTCCTGGTGAAGGCCACAACTTACAAGAGCACAGTGTTGTTCTTATCCGTGGCGGTCGTGTAAAAGACTTACCGGGTGTTCGTTACCATATCGTGCGTGGTGCTCTTGATACTGCTGGTGTAAACGGTCGTATGCAATCACGTTCTCTATACGGTACAAAACGCCCTAAAGAAAAAAAATAATTTAAAATCTATAAGTTATTCACTCAATGAAAGGAGGAAAACACATGCCTCGTAAAGGTCCTGTTTCCAAACGTGACGTGTTACCAGATCCAATTTATAATTCAAAACTAGTAACTCGTTTAATCAACAAAATGATGATTGATGGTAAAAGAGGTACTTCTCAAAAGATTTTATACGGTGCGTTCGAGCTAGTTAAAGAACGTTCTGGTGAAAATCCAATCGAAGTATTCGAAGCTGCCCTAAACAACGTAATGCCTGTTCTTGAAGTACGCGCTCGCCGTGTTGGTGGTTCTAACTACCAAGTGCCAGTTGAAGTACGTCCAGAACGTCGTACGACTTTAGGTCTTCGTTACCTAGTTAACTACTCTCGCCTTCGTGGAGAAAAAACAATGGAAGAGCGTTTAGCTAACGAAATTCTTGATGCTTCTAACAACACTGGTGCATCGGTTAAAAAAACGTGAAGATATGCACAAAATGGCAGAAGCGAACAAAGCATTCGCTCACTACCGTTGGTAATCTAAACATCGCATAAGCTCAATATGGAAGGAGAAATACCTAATGAAACGCGAATTCTCTCTAGAGAATACACGTAATATTGGGATCATGGCTCACATTGATGCTGGTAAAACAACAACAACTGAGCGTATCCTTTATTACACAGGTAAGATTCACAAAATTGGTGAAACTCACGAAGGCGCTTCTCAAATGGACTGGATGGAACAAGAGCAAGAACGTGGTATTACAATCACTTCTGCTGCAACAACAGCTCAATGGGACGGTCACCGTGTAAATATCATCGATACTCCTGGACACGTAGACTTCACAGTAGAAGTTGAACGTTCACTACGCGTACTTGATGGTGCGGTAACAGTACTTGATGCTCAATCTGGTGTTGAACCTCAAACTGAAACTGTATGGCGTCAAGCTACAACATACGGTGTACCACGTATCGTATTCATCAACAAAATGGATAAAATGGGTGCTGACTTCCTTTACTCTGTAGGTACTTTACATGAGCGTCTACAAGCAAATGCACATCCAATTCAATTACCAATCGGTGCTGAAGATCAATTCTCTGCAATCATTGACTTAATTGAAATGAACGCTACTTTCTATGGAAACGACCAAGGTACAGATGTATCTGTAGGCGAAATTCCTGAAGAGTATAAAGCACAAGCTGAAGAATACCGTGAAAAATTAATCGAAGCAGTTGCTGAAGTTAATGAAGATATCATGGAAAAATACTTCGCTGGTGAAGAAATTTCTAAAGAAGAGCTTAAAGCGGCTATTCGTCAAGCAACAATTAACGTTGAATTCTACCCAGTTATCTGTGTACAGCGTTCAAACACAAAGGTGTTCGTAAAATGCTTGATGCGGTAATCGATTACTTACCAGCTCCAACAGATGTACCTGCTATCAACGGTACTTTACCAGATTCTGATGAAGAAGTTGTACGTCATTCTTCAGACGAAGAACCATTCTCGGCTCTTGCGTTTAAAGTTATGACAGACCCATTCGTTGGTAAATTAACATTCTTCCGTGTGTACTCTGGTATTTTACAATCAGGTTCATATGTACAAAACTCTACGAAAGGTAAACGTGAACGTGTAGGTCGTATCCTACAAATGCACGCTAACTCTCGTGAAGAGATTTCTCAAGTGTTCGCAGGGGATATCGCAGCAGCGGTAGGTCTTAAAGATACTACTACTGGTGATACATTATGTGACGAGAAAAACCTAGTTATTCTTGAATCAATGGAATTCCCAGAGCCAGTTATCTCTCTTTCTGTAGAACCAAAATCAAAAGCAGACCAAGATAAAATGGGTCAAGCTTTACAAAAACTACAAGAAGAAGATCCAACTTTCCGTGCTCATACTGACCAAGAAACAGGTCAAACAATCATCTCTGGTATGGGTGAACTTCACCTTGATATCTTAGTTGACCGTATGCGCCGTGAATTTAAAGTAGAAGCTAACGTTGGTGCTCCACAGGTATCTTACCGTGAAACATTCCGTGGCTCTGCTCAAGTTGAAGGTAAATTTGTCCGCCAATCTGGTGGTCGTGGTCAATTCGGTCACGTTTGGATTGAATTCTCTCCAAATGAAGAAGGAAAAGGCTTTGAATTTGAAAATGCTATCGTTGGTGGTGTAGTTCCACGTGAATACATTCCTGCTGTAGAAGCTGGTCTTAAAGACGCTTTACAAAACGGTGTACTTGCTGGTTACCCATTAATCGACATCAAAGCGAAATTATTCGATGGTTCATACCATGATGTTGACTCTAACGAAATGGCATTCAAAATTGCTGCATCTATGGCTCTTAAAAACGCGGTTTCTAAATGTAGCCCAGTTTTACTTGAACCAATGATGAAAGTTGAAGTTGTAATTCCAGAAGAATACCTTGGTGATATCATGGGTAACATTACTTCTCGCCGTGGTCGCGTAGAGGGTATGGAAGCTCGCGGTAACGCTCAAGTTGTTCGTGCGATGGTTCCACTTTCAGAAATGTTTGGATATGCAACAACTTTACGTTCTGCAACGCAAGGTCGTGGTGTATTCTCAATGGTATTCGATCACTATGAAGAAGTACCAAAATCAATCTCTGAAGAAATCATTAAAAAAAATAAAGGTGAATAATTGAATTTTCATCTTGCATAAAGTATAACTAATTTGTAAGCTATGATTGCAGGATAGGGGATGGGCCCGTTCTCTATTAGCATTCATTCTATAAATTTAAAAATAAAACATATAATTTTGAGGAGGCAATCTCTAATGGCTAAAGAAAAATTTGACCGTTCTAAAACGCATGCTAACATTGGTACAATCGGACACGTTGACCATGGTAAAACTACTTTAACTGCTGCTATCGCTACAGTTCTTTCTAAAAAAAATGGGTGGTACAGCTAAATCTTACGCTGACATCGATAACGCTCCAGAAGAAAAAGAGCGTGGTATCACAATCAATACTTCTCACGTAGAATACGAAACAGCTACTCGTCACTATGCACACGTTGACTGCCCAGGACACGCTGACTATGTTAAAAACATGATCACTGGTGCTGCTCAAATGGACGGCGGTATCTTAGTAGTATCTGCTGCTGATGGTCCAATGCCACAAACTCGTGAACACATCCTTTTATCTCGTCAAGTAGGTGTTCCATACTTAGTAGTATTCATGAACAAATGTGATATGGTTGACGACGAAGAATTATTAGAATTAGTAGAAATGGAAATCCGTGACCTACTATCTGAATATGAATTCCCAGGCGATGATATCCCTGTAATCAAAGGTTCTGCTCTTAAAGCTCTTGAAGGTGAACCAGAATGGGAAGAAAAAAATCGTTGAATTAATGGACGCTGTAGATTCTTACATCCCAACTCCAGAACGTCAAACTGACAAACCATTCATGATGCCAGTAGAGGACGTATTCTCTATTACTGGTCGTGGTACAGTTGCAACTGGCCGTGTTGAACGTGGTCAAGTTAAAGTTGGTGACGTAATTGAAATCGTAGGTATTGCTGAAGAAGCTAAATCTACTACTGTAACTGGTGTAGAAATGTTCCGTAAATTATTAGACTATGCTGAAGCTGGTGACAACATCGGTGCACTTCTTCGTGGTGTTTCTCGTGATGAAATCCAACGTGGTCAAGTATTAGCTAAACCAGGTTCAATCACTCCACACACTAACTTCAAAGCAGAAGTTTACGTTTTATCAAAAGAAGAGGGTGGCCGTCATACTCCATTCTTCTCTAACTACCGTCCTCAGTTCTACTTCCGTACAACTGACGTAACAGGTATCTGTAACTTACCAGAAGGCGTTGAAATGGTAATGCCTGGCGATAACATCGAAATGACAGTAGAACTTATCGCTCCAATCGCTCTTGAAGAAGGTACTAAATTCTCTATCCGTGAGGGTGGCCGTACTGTAGGCGCTGGTGTAGTTTCTTCTATCCAAAAATAATTTTAGCGCATGCTAATTTTCAAAACCAATCTGTAGGGACGCCTGCGGATTGGTTTTTTATGTTAAAATTTGAGTAATAAATTTAAATTAGATTATTGTATGTTCATTTAGTGTGGCTAATGACAGATTGTACTATGATTATTTAAGTTAAAAGATTAATTGATATTTCAAGCTTGCGGCGTTATAAGCAAGATATCCTACTTGTTAAAAAGGAGTGCTTCAATATGGAGTTGAAGATATTATTGATAGAGGATGATCCATCAATTTTTGAAATGATTCAGACAAGATTTATCCAATGGTCTTTACAAGTGGTTGGCCCTAAAAATTTTCAAAAGGTGATGGATGATTTTATAGAGGAAAAACCCCATCTAGTCATAATTGATATACAATTACCAGCCTATGATGGTTTTCATTGGTGTCGTGAAATTCGTCATATTTCAAAGGTCCCTATCCTCTTTCTATCGTCGCGAGATCACCCAATGGATATGGTCATGTCAATGCAAATGGGTGCCGATGATTTTGTACAAAAACCTTTCCATATGGAAGTATTACTAGCTAAGGTTCAGGCAATTTTACGTCGTACATACGATTATATAGAAGAATCTTTGGATGTTACACGCTTCAATGGTGCGGTTATTGACTATGCTAGAAGTGAAATTATGTATAATGGTAGTCTAGCTTCTTTAACTAAAAATGAACTCTTTATTTTACGTATTTTAGTGGAAAAAACGAATCAAATTGTTTCTAGAGATGATTTGATGAGAAAGTTATGGGATGATGAGCGCTTTGTTAATGATAACACTTTGTCTGTAAATGTTAATCGTTTACGTACGAAGCTTGAGGATATAGGCTTACAGGATGTAATTTTAACTAAAAAGGGACTTGGTTATATTGCAGTCACACAAGGGACGTGAAGCACGATGTTATTATTATTTATAAGAGAACGCTTAGCATGGGTAGGCTACTTTTTATTTATAGTGGTTGTACTTAACATCTTATTTTTATTAGACGTTGGTTTAGTAGAGGTATCTATTTGGTACGTAAATGTGATTATGCTTGTTAGTTTTATAATATTTCTTTTTTTGGAGATACGTAGTTGAGACAAAGCAGCTTAAAGATTTCCTGGGAAATGTAGATAGCCAACTTGATGATGCACATAGCAGAAGCTTGGTCCTTTCGCCTTTTCAAGCAGCTTACTTTACGAAAATAGAAGATATTATTTATGATAAAAATACAGAGTTAAATCAAGCTAAAGTTCAATTACAGGAGTATTCAGATGAGCTTCTTGCATGGGTTCATGAAGTAAAAGCACCATTAACGACTATTAATCTAATGCTTGATCATATAGAAGATTTAACATTACGTCGTAAATTAGAAGCAGAGTGGCTTAGGCTGCATTTATTGGTTGATCAGCAGCTACATCAAACACGATTATCTTCCATTGAAAAAGATAATTATATGGTAGAAATGGAGCTACGAGCCGCTGTCTATAACGAAATAAAAGCTATGCAGGCTTGGTGTATTGAAAAGGGTATCGGCTTTGATGTTGAAGAGCTAACAGAAACAGTAATGACAGACGGTAAATGGCTAGCTTTATTGTTCGACAAATTTTATCTAATGCGATTAAATATAGTCCTGCGAACTCAGAGATATTCATATTTACAGAAGTAGACCCAACAGGAGCGACACTATTACACATTAAAGATAATGGTATTGGTATTCGTAAGGAGGATTTACCTCGAATTTTTCAGAAGTCATATACGGGGACAGCTGGAAGGGAATCTAGTCAATCAACAGGTATGGGTTTATACTTAGCACATAATGTGGCACAGAAGATTGGAATTCGTATTACGGTTCAATCTAGTGTAGGGGAAGGCTCCATATTTACCTTGCGTTTTCCATTACAAAATGAATATGTCAAACTAACAGGTAGATGACGAAATTGTCACCTACCTTTTTATATTGTCATGTAAAACGCACGAATAAGCGAAGAAGACAGGGTACACTTGAACTATAGAAAGGGGCGTTTATAAGTGGCAGTTTTAATTGGTCGTAAAGTAAAGAAGGTCTACGGTAAAAAATCAACAGCTCAAGAGGTTTTAAAGGGTATAGATTTAGAGGTTAATCAAGGAGAATTTGTTGGAATTATGGGTCCATCAGGTTCTGGAAAAACAACATTATTAAACGTTCTGTGCTCCATTGATTTTGCCACAGAAGGTGTTATTGAAATAAATGGTCAAAACTTACGAGGCATGAAGGAAAAGGCTCTAGCTAACTTTCGCCGTGAGCAACTAGGTTTCATATTCCAAGACTATAATTTACTGGATACATTAACGGTAAAAGAAAATATATTATTACCATTGGCTATTGGCAAGCTACCAAAGGCTGTTGCAGACAGTCGTGTAAAGGAGCTAACAAATTTATTAGGAATTGCTGAGATTCTAAATAAATATCCCAATGAAATATCAGGTGGACAAAAACAACGTACATCGGCAGCTCGTGCACTCATTACAAATCCATCACTAGTATTTGCAGACGAGCCTACTGGTGCACTTGATTCTAAATCAGCAACAGCCCTTTTAAAAAAATCTACAAAGTATTAATGAGGCAAAGAAGGCTACTATTATGATGGTTACGCATGATGCAGTAGCTGCAAGCTTTTGTACGCGTGTTTTGTTCTTAAAGGACGGGCTTATTTATAGTGAGCTATATAAAGGTGATAAAACGAGGCAGGCATTTTTCCAAGAAATCATGCATACGCAAAGTGTGCTAGGTGGTGACGGTTATGAGTCTTAGTAAGCTTGTATTACGTAGCATGAAGAAAAATATGAAGCACTATTATTTATATTTCTTTGCTCTTATTTTCAGTGTGACTTTATTTTTTTCCTTTGTGACTTTGCAAAACAATGCTGATGTACTAGAAACTGTAAGCAAGAGTGGTACAGCCACAGCAGGTTTTGGAGCAGCAACATATATATTGTATTTTATAGTGTTATTCTTCGTGCTATATGCAAACCATCTATTTATGAAGCGTCGTAGTAAGGAAGTTGGTTTATATCAACTAATCGGTATGACAAAGGGATTGATTGTACGTCTATTAGCGATTGAAAGTATTCTATTATTTGTTGGTGCAGTCATTTTAGGTATGCTTGCAGGCTTCTTTAGCTCTCGATTATTTGCCATGATACTATTACGAGTACTAGAAAAAGAGGCGCTTGTCACGATGACATTTAGTATCGAGGCATTACAGAAATCTATAATCGTTTTCGTAATACTCTTAGTAATTGTGCTTGTCCAAATGGCTTGGATGATTCACTGCGTATCATTACTTTCCTTATTCAGTGCTGCTAAACAAGCAGATGAACGCGTAAAACGTTTTAGTCCATTACAAATGGCGATAGGCTTTATAGGGCTTGTACTGATTGTATATGGCTATTATGCTTCAACAAAGCTCTTTGATATCGAATCTGCTGGCAATTTATTTGTTAACATGATGATTATTTTGGCTACTACTATAGGTGGGACATTTATAGTATTTCGTTTCTCTGTAGCGTTTATCATGAATTCTATCCGTTTAAAGAAAAATGGACATTTAACTGTTCGTGATGTATTAGCATTAACACCAATTATGCATCGCATGAAAAGTAACGCAAAATCTTTAACATTAATAACAGTTTTAACGGGTGTTTCTCTAGGGATTACAACATTATCGTATATAGGGTATTATTCATCAGAGTCGTCGGCATTTAGCCAAGTACCTGGAGATTATATCTTACTTGAAGACAATGGGCAGGAATTTCTAAAGAAGCTAGAGGACGAGAATATTGCTTTTGACAAAATAGATTACCGATTACAGGGAGTAATTGCCTCAGTTGGACAATTACTATCAGAAGAAGAACAACGAGAAGGAAATCCTTTTTATAATATGGAAGGAACAATCTATACCGTTCCACTTTCTGATTATCAACAAATTAACCCAGATGCATCGATATCTGGTAATGAAGTATCTTAACAAATTATGGTGGGTACATGGCAGCGATGTTCAAGTTAGAGAAAGATCGCAATATTGTGGTATCTGCTGGAGAGCTCAAGGAAACATTTCATGTTGTGGACATTCAAGATAATAGTATTATAAGTGGGATCGTAACAGCTGGCGGTGGTGGACCAATTTTTGTCGTTACAGATGAAATGTTTGAAAAGTTAGCAGTACAATCTGAGCTTTTCCCTTGGCATAAGCAAGCCACAATTAATTTGAAATCAAAAGAAGATATTGCTCAAGTAGAGGAATTATATATTCAAACAGGTGCAGGGGTTATTTCAGCCTTGGATAGTAATGGTCAATCAAAACAGTTTATACAATCATCTTTTGAAAGCGAACGTAAGGAGTATATTGAAGACTTAGGAATAACGATTTTTACGACTGCATTTTTAGGATTAGCATTTTTAATGACAACAGGTAGCATTTTATACTTTAAGCAAATGTCTGAGGCTGAAGAAGAGCGTGGATCTTATACAATTCTAAGAAAGATAGGCTTTGCAGAAAGAGATATTTTGAAAGGAATTTATATGAAACAGGCCTTCAATTTTGGTGTTCCGTTAGTCATTGGATTACTTCATAGTTATTTTGCTGTAAAATCTGGATGGTTTTTATTTGGCTCAGAGTTAACAACACCGTTATGGATTGCTATGAGTTGTTATATAGCCTTATACGCTATCTTTGCATTTCTATCTGTGGGCTATTATAAAAAGGTTATTCGCGAATCACTATAGCAATTAATAGGAAGAAACTCAAAAACAGTATGGGTATTTAATCACCATACTGTTTTTTTATTGAGTGAAGGATGAGTTAGGTATATTCAAAGATTTTTAGTTTAGAATTGTAATGTTTACATTTATATAAGATTGTTTTTCAAGTAAGTTGTTAGAAATATTCGAAAGCATTGTTATTATACTCTTATGTGTTGCAATATTTCTAGAAATTCATTATACTAGTAAACGGCTTAAATAAGCGAAGAAATAGTAGTAGTAAGAATATCAGCAACATTTAAAAGAATTTAGCGAAAAGACTTGCTTATTCTTTTTTTATTGTATATAATGTTGAATGTTGGTCTTTGACTGCGATGAAGCGAGAGGTTGCCGACACACCCGGCCGCTTTGCCATGGCGGTGTGTAGGAGAATTTTCGTGGAGAATGTCTAGAAAATAGGCGAGAAGGAGGGAAAATAATGGCAAAACAAAAGATTCGTATTCGTTTAAAAGCGTATGATCACCGTATTTTAGATCAGTCTGCTGAGAAAATTGTGGAGACTGCAAAACGTTCAGGTGCAAGTGTATCAGGTCCGATTCCACTTCCAACTGAGAAGTCTGTGTACACAATTCTACGTGCTGTTCACAAGTACAAAGATTCTCGTGAACAATTCGAGATGCGTACGCATAAACGTCTGATCGATATCGTTAACCCAACACCACAAACTGTTGATGCGTTAATGAAACTTGATTTACCATCTGGCGTTGATATCGAAATCAAACTTTAATGGTAAAAACAATATAACTTTTTAAAACTTACAGGAGGTGTGACAAATGGCTAAAGGAATCTTAGGTAGAAAAATTGGTATGACACAAGTTTTCGCTGAAAACGGCGATTTAATCCCGGTAACAGTTATCGAAGCTACTCCAAACGTAGTTCTTCAAAAGAAAACTGTTGAAACAGACGGCTACGAAGCGATCCAAGTTGGTTTCGAAGATAAGCGCGTTAAGCTTTCTAACAAACCAGAACAAGGTCACGTAGCAAAAGCGAATACTGCTCCTAAGCGCTTCATTCGTGAATTCCGCAACGTGAACGTTGGAGAATACGAAGTTGGTCAAGAAGTCAAAGTAGAAATTTTCGCAGAAGGCGATGTAATTGATGTAACAGGAGTTACTAAAGGTAAAGGTTTCCAAGGTGTTATTAAACGCCACGGTCAATCTCGTGGTCCTATGGCCCACGGTTCTCGTTACCACCGTCGTCCTGGTTCAATGGGTCCAGTTGCTCCGAACCGCGTATTTAAACAAAAGAAATTACCTGGTCAAATGGGTGGCACTGTAGTTACAATCCAAAACTTAGAAATCGTGAAAGTTGATGCGGAACGTAACTTACTACTTGTTAAAGGTAATGTTCCTGGTTCTAAAAAAAGCTCTAGTTACAGTAAAAACTGCAATTAAAGCTAAGTAATCACTTAAGGAAAGGAGGAAACAGGAATGACAAAAGTATCTGTACTTAGTCAAACAGGTGCTTCAGTTGGTGAAATCGAATTAAACGATGCGATTTTCGGAATCGAGCCAAATGAAGCAGTATTATTCGACGCTGTAGTAGCTCAACGCGCTTCTCTTCGTCAAGGTAATCACAAGGTGAAAAACCGTTCTGAAGTTGCTGGTGGTGGTCGTAAACCATGGCGTCAAAAAGGAACTGGTCGTGCTCGTCAAGGTTCTATCCGTTCTCCACAATGGCGCGGTGGTGGTATCGTATTCGGTCCTACTCCACGTAGCTATTCTTATAAATTACCTAAAAAAGTTCGTCGTTTAGCTCTTAAATCTGCTTTATCAGCTAAAGTAGTAGAACAAAATTTCTTAGTTCTTGATGCTCTTACACTAGCAGCACCAAAAACAAAAGAATTCACAAAAATCCTTAAAGATCTTTCTTTAGAGAAAAAAATCTTTATTCGTAACTGCTGATCTAGATGAAAACGTAGCATTATCTGCTCGTAACATCCCAGGTGTAACAGTTTTAACTGCAAATGGAATCAACGTTCTTGATCTATTAGGTCATGATAAAGTTGTATTCACTAAATCTGCAGTAGAAAAAGTTGAGGAGGTGCTTGGATAATGGAAGCACGTGATATTTTAAAACGTCCGGTCATTACTGAGCGTTCTTCAGAACTTATGGCAGAGAAAAAGTATACTTTTGAAGTAGACACTCGCGCAAACAAAACTCAAGTAAAAGACGCAGTAGAAGAAATCTTTGGCGTAAAAGTTGAGAAAGTAAACGTTCTTAACTACAAAGGTAAATTCAAACGCGTTGGCCGTTATGGTGGTTACACAAACAAACGTCGTAAAGCGATTGTTAAATTAACTGCTGATAGCAAAGAAATTGAATTATTCGAAATGTAATCCTTAATGGATTTATGATTTGAACACTCAAGAAGGAGGGAAAACACAATGGCGATTAAAAAGTATAAACCTACCTCTAACGGTCGTCGTAATATGACGTCATTAGACTTTGCGGAAATTACAACTAACAAGCCTGAGAAATCATTGCTTGAACCAACTAAACGCAAAGCTGGTCGTAACAACCAAGGTAAAATCACTGTTCGTCATCATGGTGGTGGTCATAAGAAGCAATACCGTGTTATCGATTTCAAACGTGTTAAAGATGGCATTCCGGCAAAAGTTGCTACTATTGAATATGATCCAAACCGTTCTGCGAATATCGCATTAATCAACTACGCTGATGGAGCAAAAGCTTACATTTTAGCACCAAAAGGTCTAGAGGTTGGTCAAACAATCGTGTCTGGTCCTGATGCTGATATTAAAGTAGGTAATGCATTACCATTAGCAAACATTCCAATGGGTACAACTATCCATAACATCGAATTAAAACCTGGTAAAGGTGGACAATTAGTACGTTCTGCTGGTACTTCTGCGCAAGTACTTGGTCGTGAAGATAAATACGTAATCGTTCGTCTTCAATCTGGTGAAGTACGTTTAGTGTTAGCTACTTGCCGCGCTACAATCGGTCAAGTTGGTAATGAACAACACGAACTTGTACACATCGGTAAAGCAGGTCGTAGCCGTTGGTTAGGTAAACGCCCAGAAGTTCGTGGTTCTGTAATGAACCCTAACGATCACCCACACGGTGGTGGTGAAGGACGTTCTCCAATCGGACGTAAATCACCAATGACTCCTTGGGGTAAACCAGCACTTGGTTACAAAACTCGCAAGAAGAAAAACAAATCGGATAAATTTATTATCCGCGGTCGTAAAAAATAAAGTGATTAAACTACGGTTCTATGTGAGAGCGTGGTGGAATCACGGAGGGAGGTTCCTACATGGGTCGCAGCTTGAAAAAAAGGACCTTTTGTCGATGACCACTTAATGAAAAAAAGTGGAGGCACAAGAGGCTTCTGAGAAAAAAACAAGTTATCAAAACTTGGTCACGCCGTTCTACAATCTTCCCGAACTTCATCGGTTTAACGATTGCTGTTTATGATGGACGTAAACACGTTCCAGTATACGTAACAGAAGATATGGTTGGCCACAAACTTGGTGAGTTCGCACCGACACGTGCTTACAAAGGTCACGGTGCAGACGACAAGAAAACAAGACGCTAATTTTGAGAGGAGGTAAATCCTAATGACACAAGCTAAAGCTATCGCTCGTACAGTTCGCATTGCTCCTCGTAAGGTACGTCTAGTTGTAGACTTAATTCGAGGCAAGCAAGTTGGTGAGGCAGTTGCAATTTTACGTCATACTCCAAAAGCGGCGTCTCCAGTCGTTGAAAAAGTATTAAAATCTGCAGTTGCTAACGCTGAGCACAATTATGATCTTGACATCAACTCTTTAGTAGTTTCTGAAGTTTTCGTTGATGAAGGTCCAACATTAAAACGTTTCCGTCCACGTGCACAAGGACGTGCAAGCGCAATTAACAAACGCACAAGCCACATTACTCTAGTGGTATCTGAGAAGAAGGAGGGTTAATCCGTGGGTCAAAAAGTACATCCAATAGGACTACGCGTTGGTATTATTCGTGACTGGGAGTCAAAATGGTACGCTGAAAAAGACTATGCAACTCTACTTCACGAAGACATCAAAGTGCGTAAATATATTGAAACGGCTCTTAAAGACGCTTCTGTTTCTAAAGTTGAAATCGAACGTGCTGCAAACCGTGTAAACATTACAATTCACACTGCGAAACCAGGTATGGTAATCGGTAAAGGTGGTACTGAAGTTGAAAATCTTCGTAAATACCTTAGCGATTTAACTGGTAAACGTGTACACATCAATATTATCGAAATCAAACGTGCTGATCTTGATGCTCGTTTAGTAGCTGAAAACATCGCTCGTCAATTAGAAAACCGTGTATCATTCCGTCGTGCGCAAAAGCAAGCGATCCAACGCACAATCCGCGCTGGTGCAAAAGGAATTAAAACACAAGTATCTGGTCGTTTAGGTGGCGCTGATATTGCGCGTGCTGAACACTATAGTGAAGGAACTGTTCCACTTCATACTCTACGTGCTGACATTGATTATGCACACGCAGAAGCTGACACTACTTACGGTAAATTAGGCGTTAAAGTATGGATCTACCGTGGTGAAGTTCTTCCTACGAAGAAATCTGTGGAAGGAGGCAAATAATATGTTATTGCCTAAACGCGTAAAATACCGTCGTGAACACCGCGGAAACATGCGTGGCGAAGCGAAAGGCGGTAAAGAAGTAACTTTCGGCGAATGGGGCTTACAAGCTCAAACAGCTAGCTGGATTACTAACCGTCAAATCGAATCTGCTCGTATCGCGATGACTCGTTACATGAAACGTGGCGGTAAAGTTTGGATTAAAATCTTCCCACACAAACCTTACACTAAAAAACCTCTAGAAGTCCGCATGGGTTCTGGTAAAGGTTCTCCTGAAGGTTGGGTAGCAGTAGTAAAACCAGGAAAAGTAATGTTCGAAATTGCTGGTGTATCTGAAGAGATTGCACGTGAAGCACTTCGTTTAGCATCACATAAGCTTCCTGTTAAATGTAAAATCGTAAAACGTCAAGAAACTGGTGGTGAATCTAATGAAAGCTAATGAAATCCGTGACCTTGCCACTTCTGAAATTGAATTAAAAGTGAAATCACTGAAAGAAGAGCTTTTCAACCTTCGCTTCCAATTGGCGACTGGTCAATTAGAAAACACAGCTCGTATTCGTGAAGTGCGTAAAGCAATCGCGCGTATGAAAACTGTTATTCGTGAAAGAGAAATCAGTGCAAATAACTGATAAAGGAGGTTTTCAAGTATGACTGAGCGTAATCAACGCAAAGTTTACACGGGCCGCGTCGTTTCAGATAAAATGGACAAAACTGTTACTGTTTTAGTTGAGACTTACAAAAAGCACAAGCTTTATGGTAAACGTGTAAAATACTCTAAAAAGTTTAAAGCTCATGATGAGTTAAACACAGCGAAAATCGGTGATATCGTACGTATCATGGAAACTCGCCCGCTATCAGCTACTAAACGTTTCCGTCTAGTTGAAGTTGTAGAAAAAGCGGTTATTATTTAATAACTATTTCGGAACAACCAATTTCCGAAGGGAGGTAACCTAAGTGATCCAACAAGAAAGTCGTATGAAAGTTGCTGACAACTCAGGTGCACGTGAAGTTCTTACAATTAAAGTGCTTGGTGGCTCTGGCCGTAAAACTGCTAACATCGGTGATATCGTTGTTTGTACAGTTAAGAAAGCAACACCAGGTGGCGTTGTCAAGAAGGGTGACGTTGTTAAGGCTGTTATCGTTCGTACTAAATCAGGCGTACGTCGTAAAGATGGTACGTACATCAAATTTGATGAAAATGCTTGTGTAATTATTCGTGATGATAAATCACCACGCGGAACTCGTATTTTCGGACCTGTTGCACGTGAATTACGTGACAGCAACTTCATGAAAATCGTTTCTCTAGCTCCAGAAGTTCTTTAATTTCATGATAGTGCCAATCAAGGAGGTGCGACAGCATGCATGTAAAAAAAAGGTGACAAGGTTAAGGTTATCACTGGTAAGGATAAAGGCAAAGAAGGCGTAATTCTTGCTGCTTACCCTAAACAAGATCGCGTTCTTGTTGAAGGTGTGAACATCGTGAAAAAAACACGTAAAACCTAACCAATTGAATCCACAAGGTGGAATTGTAAGCCAAGAAGCTGCAATTCACGTTTCGAACGTAATGCTAATCGATCCTAAATCTGGCGAGCCGACTCGTGTAGGTTATAAAATCGAAAACGGTAAAAAAAGTTCGTGTTGCAAAAAAATCAGGTGCAGTAATCGACTAATTAGTATAAATAGAAGGGAGGTACACACATGAGCCGCCTAAAAGAAAAATATTTAAATGAAGTTTCACCTGCTCTTATGAGCAAGTTTGGATATAAATCAGTTATGCAACTGCCAAAAGTTGAGAAAATCGTTATCAACATGGGTGTTGGTGATGCAGTTCAAAACTCAAAAGCATTAGATGCAGCTGTAGAAGAATTAACAATCATCACTGGTCAAAAACCAGTAGTAACGAAAGCGAAAAAATCGATCGCAGGCTTCCGTTTACGTGAAGGTATGCCTATCGGTGCTAAAGTTACATTACGCGGTGAGCGTATGTATGAATTCTTGGACAAATTAATCTCAATCTCACTACCTCGTGTACGTGACTTCCGTGGTGTTTCTAAAAAAGCATTCGATGGTCGCGGTAACTACACTTTAGGTGTTAAAGAGCAATTAATTTTCCCAGAAATCGATTACGATAAAGTTTCAAAAGTACGCGGTATGGACATCGTGATCGTAACGACAGCGAATTCTGATGAAGAAGCTCGCGAGTTATTGACACAATTCGGTATGCCGTTCCAAAAGTAATCAAACAAGGAGGGCGAAAACGTGGCTAAAAAAATCTATGATCGTTAAACAACAACGTAAGCAAAAGTTTAAAGTACAAGAATATACACGTTGTGAACGCTGTGGTCGTCCACATTCAGTATATCGCAAATTCAAACTTTGCCGTATTTGTTTCCGAGAACTTGCATATAAGGGACAAATTCCTGGCGTGAAAAAAAGCCAGCTGGTAATCCCCTAATTTGGGAAGGAGGTAAATGTAATGACAATGACTGATCCGATTGCAGATATGCTTACTCGCATTCGTAATGCGAACATGGTTCGTCACGAGAAGTTAGAAGTACCAGCTTCCAACGTGAAAAAAAGAAATCGCTGAAATTTTAAAGCGTGAAGGTTTCGTACGTGACGTAGAATACGTGGAAGACAATAAGCAAGGTATTATCCGTATCTTCTTAAAATACGGTAAAGATAACGAGCGTGTTATCACTGGCTTAAAACGTATTTCTAAACCTGGTCTACGAGTATATGCTAAAACAAATGAAGTACCTAAAGTATTGAACGGACTTGGTATCGCTTTAGTGTCAACTTCACAAGGTTTATTAACAGATAAAGAAGCTCGCGCTAAACAAGTTGGCGGCGAAGTTCTAGCATACGTTTGGTAATTAGCAATAAATGAATGGAGGTGCAACTAAATGTCTCGTGTAGGTAAAAAAAATTATCGAGGTACCAGCTAACGTAACTGTTACTGTTGCAGCTGACAACAATGTTACTGTTAAAGGTCCTAAAGGCGAACTTGTTCGTTCTTTCCACCAAGATATGAAAATTGAGCAAGAAGGTAACGTAATCTCAGTATCTCGTCCTTCTGATTCAAAAGAACACCGCACAAACCACGGTACTACTCGTGCGCTTCTAGCGAACATGGTTACTGGTGTTTCTGCTGGTTTCGAAAAATCTTTAGAGCTTATCGGTGTTGGTTACCGTGCGCAATTACAAGGTAAAAAAACTTGTACTTAACGTAGGTTATTCACATCCAGTTGAGTTCACACCTGAAGATGGTCTAGAAATTGAAGTTCCTTCTAACACTAAAATCATCGTTAAAGGTATCAGCAAAGAACGCGTTGGTGCTCTTGCATCTAACATCCGTGACGTGCGTCCACCAGAGCCTTACAAAGGTAAAGGTATCCGTTATGAAGGCGAATATGTTCGTCGTAAAGAAGGTAAAACAGGTAAATAATGCTGCCTAAGCATTAGAAAGGAGTGACCCTTGTGATTACGAAACAAGATAAAAATCAGGTTCGTAAAAAAACGTCATGCACGTGTACGTTCTAAAATTTCGGGTACAGCTGAGCGTCCACGCTTAAACGTATTCCGTTCTAACAAGAACATTTACGCGCAACTTATCGATGACGTAGCAGGCGTAACAATTGTTAGCGCATCTTCTCAAGAAAATGGTTTCGATGGTGCTGGTAACAATGTTGATGCTGCAACTAAAGTCGGTGAAACAATCGCAAAACGCGCTACGGAAAAAAAATATTACTGCTGTAGTATTTGACCGTGGTGGTTACTTATATCATGGACGCGTTAAAGCTTTAGCTGAAGCTGCACGTGAGAACGGTTTAGAATTTTAATAAGAAGGAGGGACACATTTCATGAGTCGTATTGACGCAAACAAACTTGGAGAACTTGAAGAACGCGTAGTTACTATTAACCGTGTTGCTAAAGTTGTTAAAGGTGGACGTCGCTTCCGCTTCACAGCATTAGTTGTAGTTGGCGATAGAAACGGTCATGTAGGTTTCGGTACTGGTAAAGCTCAAGAGGTGCCAGATGCTATCCGCAAAGCTGTTGAAGATGCGAAGAAAAACTTAATCGAAGTGCCACGCGTAGGTGGAACAACTCCACACTTAGTGCAAGGTCGCTTTGGTGCAGGAGAAATCCTAATCAAACCTGCTGCTCCTGGTACAGGAGTTATCGCTGGTGGCCCAGTACGTGCCGTACTTGAGCTTGCTGGTATTACTGATATTCTTTCAAAATCACTTGGATCAAACACACCAATCAACATGGTGCGTGCAACTGTTCAAGGTTTAACTGAATTAAAACGCGTAGAGGACGTAGCTAAATTACGTGGTAAATCAGTGGAAGAAATATTAGGATAAGGGGGGAAAGATAATGGCTAACAAATTAGAAATCACCCTTACAAAATCTGTGATTGGTACTAAACCGGCGCAACGTAAGACAATCGAAGCTCTAGGTTTACGTAAATTACATCAAACTGTTGAGAAAGCTGATAATGCAGCAACTCGCGGTATGTTAGATAAAGTAGCTCACTTAGTTACTGTAAAAGAAATTTAATTTCCAATTATTGAACAAGGAGGTGCCACCCACTATGAAACTGCATGAGTTAAAACCAGCAGAAGGTTCTCGTAAGCAACGCAACCGCGTTGGTCGTGGTATCGGTTCTGGTAACGGTAAAACAGCAGGTAAAGGTCATAAAGGTCAAAACGCTCGTTCTGGTGGCGGTGTACGCCCAGGCTTCGAGGGCGGTCAAAACCCATTATTCCGTCGTTTACCAAAACGTGGCTTTACGAACATTAACCGTAAAGAATACGCTATCGTTAACCTTGACACTTTAAACCGTTTCGAAGACGGTGCAGAGGTAACTACTGCATTATTACTTGAAACTGGTCTTGTGAGCAATGAAAAAGCTGGAATTAAAGTTCTTGGCAACGGAACTCTAAACAAAAAGCTTACTGTAAAAGCTCATAAATTCTCAGCTTCAGCAAAAGAAGCAATCGAGAATGCCGGCGGAACTACTGAGGTGATTTAATGTTTCAGACAATCTCTAACTTTATGCGTGTTCGAGATATACGAAATAAAATCATTTTCACCCTTTTATTGTTAATCGTTTTCCGTATTGGTACGTTTGTGCCAGTACCAAACGTTGATGCTAATGTATTAAAGGTAACTGATGAGTTGAATCTCGTTGGTTTCCTGAATACTTTTGGCGGTGGTGCACTGAAAAACTTCTCCATCTTCGCTATGGGAATTTATCCATACATCACTGCTTCAATCATTGTTCAGTTGTTGCAAATGGACGTAGTACCGAAATTTGCTGAATGGGCAAAGCAAGGTGAAGTCGGACGACGTAAACTTGCTCAATTTACTCGCTACTTTACAATCATTCTTGCTTTTATTCAGTCATTCGCGATGTCATTTGGCTTTAATAAAATGTATGGCGGATCATTGATTAAGGAAGAAGGAATTTTAACATATGTTACAATTTGTATTGTATTAACAGCGGGTACAGCATTCCTAGTTTGGCTTGCTGAACAAATTACTGCGCATGGTGTTGGTAATGGTATTTCGATTGTAATTTTCGCAGGTATAGTTGCGGCATTACCTACAAGTATCAACCAAGTTTATGCACAACAAATCGAGGGTGCTGGTGATAAGCTATTTATCAATCTGGTTATCCTAGGCTTACTTATTTTAATTATGCTTGCAGTTGTTGTTGGAGTTATCTATGTGCAACAAGCACTACGTAAAATTCCAATTCAATATGCAAAACGAGTTACTGGCCGTAACCAGCAAACTGGTGGTCAACAAACGCATTTACCGTTAAAAGTAAATGCTGCAGGGGTTATTCCGGTAATCTTTGCATCAGCGTTTTTGATGACACCTCGTTTGTTAGTTCCGTTCTTCGGTAAAAATGATGTGACAACTTTCATTGAAAACATGTTCAATTATGAAAAACCTGTTGGAATGATTGTTTATATTGTTTTAATTATCGCATTCACATATTTCTATGCATTCGTACAAGTGAATCCAGAAAATGTGGCTGATAACTTGAAAAAGCAAGGTGCTTACATTCCAGGTATTCGTCCTGGTGAAAGTACGCAAACGTATTTAACAAGCGTGTTATATCGTCTGACATTTGTCGGTGCGATTTTCTTAACTGTTCTTTCTGTAATGCCGATTTTATTCATGAACTTTATGAAACTACCTGCACTGTGCAGATCGGTGGTACAAGTATTATTATCGTAGTCGGCGTAGCGCTCGAAACGATGAAACAGCTAGAGTCTCAACTTGTTAAACGTCACTACAAAGGCTTTATGAAATAATGTTGGTTTTTGGGGAACGTTTCATCGTTTCCTGAAATCAGCAAACCTTTTGTGGGAGGAATATTTCCTTATGAATATCGTTTTAATGGGTCTGCCAGGTGCTGGTAAAGGTACACAGGCAGATAAGATTGTTGAGAAGTACGCGATTCCTCATATTTCTACAGGCGATATGTTCCGTGCTGCTATTAAAGAAGGCACAGAACTAGGCTTACAGGCTAAATCGTTTATGGATCAAGGAGCTTTAGTTCCAGACGAAGTAACGATTGGTATTGTTCGTGAGCGACTTGCTAAGCCTGATTGTGAAAAGGGCTTCTTATTAGATGGTTTCCCTCGTACTGTTCCACAAGCTGAAGCTTTAGATAGCATTCTTGCTGACCTAGGCAAGGCAATTGAACATACGATTAACATTCAAGTTGAAAGAGATGAGTTAATTGCTCGTCTATCAGGTCGTCGTATTTGTAAAACTTGCGGTACATCCTATCATTTAATTTTCAATCCTCCTACTGAGGAAGGAAAATGTGATAAAGATGGTGGCGAGCTTTATACACGTGCGGATGATAATCCTGAAACGGTTGCAAACCGTCTGGACGTAAATATGAAACAAGCACAGCCTTTACTTGATTTCTATGAAGCTAAAGGTGTGTTAACTAATATAGATGGACAGCAAGATATTAACAAAGTGTTTGCTGATCTTGATGCTCTATTACAGGGCAGCCGCAGCTGATACCCGGCTCCGGGCGCAGAATACTGCTTCCGCGGGAGGCATGCGGAAGCAACAACGAAACATAATTTTTTTTGAGAGTTGCAAAAGCATATTGTGCCCGGTATATATTTCTTTTAAAAAGTGCAACATTATTTTTAAAGGAGTATAATGGGTTTCGTGGAAGCATCTGTGTAACGGGTATGAATATCTCATCCAAGACATTCCGGTATTCGTGTAAACATGGGAGATTCAGTGCCCTTTGCTGGTCCTGTAGATTCCGTGGATTGTGTGAAGCGAAACCAGACGAGCGTCTTTCAAACATCTCTCATACAATCCAAACATATGTTGAAACGAGGTTGCTTCGGTGGTTGCAGCAGATATCCGTTTGATGTAACGATGAGAACTTTAATTTGCATATAGAGAGGAGACAGAGTAGATGGCGAAAGATGATGTAATTGAAGTCGAAGGAACAGTTGTTGAGACTTTGCCAAACGCGATGTTTAAGGTAGAATTAGAAAATGGACATGTGATTCTAGCACACGTATCTGGTAAGATTCGTATGCACTTTATCCGCATTCTACCTGGAGATAAGGTTACTATCGAGTTATCTCCTTATGATTTAACTCGCGGTCGTATCACATACCGTTTTAAATAATCTTTTGCGCTCCGGACTACTAAGGAGGTTAGGTTAGATGAAAGTGAGACCATCTGTGAAACCGATCTGCGAAAAATGTAAAGTAATTCGCCGACGCGGTAAAGTAATGGTAATCTGTGAAAATCCTAAACACAAACAAAAACAAGGATAATTCTGAAGGAGGTGCACAACGTACATGGCACGTATTGCTGGTGTTGACATTCCTCGCGACAAACGCGTGGTAATTTCATTAACGTACATTTTCGGTATTGGTAAAACTACAGCTCAGAAAGTATTAGCTGACGCAGGCATTTCAGAAGATACACGCGTACGCGACTTAACTGAAGATGAGTTAAACAAAATCCGTGAACAATTAGATTCATACAAACTTGAAGGTGACTTACGTCGCGAAACTTCATTAAATATTAAACGTCTGATGGAAATCGGTTCATTCCGTGGTATCCGTCACCGTCGTGGTTTACCTGTTCGTGGTCAAAATACGAAGAACAATGCGCGTACGCGTAAAGGTCCTCGTAAAACAGTTGCGAACAAGAAAAAAATAATTGGTAAAGGAGGTTCCTTCTTAACATGGCTCGTAAACAACAAACTCGTAAACGTCGTGTGAAAAAGAATATCGAATCTGGTATTGCACACATTCGTTCTACATTTAACAATACAATTGTAACGATTACAGATATGCAAGGTAACGCTGTATCTTGGTCAAGTGCTGGTGCTCTTGGTTTCCGTGGTTCACGTAAATCTACACCATTCGCTGCTCAAATGGCTGCAGAAACTGCTGCTAAAACATCCCTTGAACATGGTCTGAAAACGTTGGAAGTAACTGTTAAAGGTCCTGGTGCAGGTCGTGAAGCTGCAATTCGTGCGCTTCAAGCTGCTGGGTTAGAAGTAACTGCTATTAAAGACGTTACTCCAGTTCCTCACAATGGTTGCCGTCCGCCAAAACGTCGTCGCGTGTAATGGGTGCGTCTCATATTGTATGAGAACATCATTTTTTTGTACAGACTGTCTTGTGCAGATATAAACGATACGTCATTGACGATCGAATCTATGATGGAAAGAACCTATACATTCGATGTTTTGAAGGAGGGTAAATGAAATGATCGAAATTGAAAAACCAAAGATTGAAACGGTGGAGATCAGCGAAGATTCCAAATATGGAAAGTTTGTTGTAGAACCGCTTGAACGCGGATATGGAAACACTTTGGGTAATTCTTTACGTCGTATCCTTCTGTCTTCATTACCAGGAGCTGCTGTCACTTCAATTCAAATTGACGGTGTTCTTCACGAATTCTCAACAGTAGAAGGCGTGGTAGAGGATGTAGCTTCAATTATTTTGAACGTGAAAAACTTGCTCTTAAAATCTACTCTGACGAAGAAAAAGTTATTGAGATTGATGTAAAAGGCGATGGTACAGTTACGGCTGCTGACATTACACATGACAGTGACGTAGAAATTTTAAACCCAGATCTATATATTGCAACAATCGCTAAAAACGGTCATTTACGTATGCGTATGTACGCTCAACGCGGCCGTGGTTACACTCCTGCTGATCAAAACAAACGTGAGGATCTTCCTATCGGCGTGATCCCGATCGACTCTATTTACACTCCAGTATCACGCGTCAATTTCCAAGTGGAAAATACTCGTGTAGGTCAGTCTTCTGACTACGATAAACTTTCTCTTGATGTGTGGACAGATGGTAGCATCGGTCCGAAAGAGGCGATTTCGCTCGGAGCAAAAATTTTAACCGAGCATCTTAACATCTTCGTTGGCATGACTGATGAGGCACAAACTGCTGAAATCATGGTCGAAAAAGAAGAGGATCAAAAAGAAAAAGTTTTAGAGATGACTATCGAAGAACTTGATCTTTCTGTTCGTTCTTATAACTGCTTGAAACGCGCTGGTATTAATACAGTACTTGAGCTTGCAAACAAGTCAGAAGACGATATGATGAAGGTTCGTAACCTTGGACGTAAGTCACTAGAAGAAGTAAAAGCGAAGTTAGAAGAGCTTGGTTTAGGATTACGCAAAGAAGACTAAGCGATTTAAACAAAACTTACAAGATCAGATATTTTTTTTATAAGGGAGGGAAACATCCATGGGTTACAGAAAACTTGGTCGTACAAGTTCTCAACGTAAAGCGATGTTACGTGACTTAGCTACTGATTTAATCATCAACGAGCGTATCGAAACTACTGAGGCTCGCGCTAAAGAAGTACGTAAAGCTGTTGAAAAAATGATTACTTTAGGTAAACGCGGAGATTTACACGCACGCCGTCAAGCTGCTGCATTCATCCGTCGTGAACTAGTAACAACTACTGATGCAGAAGGTAACGAAACAACTTCATTTGCACTTCAAAAGTTATTTGATGATGTTGCGCCACGTTATGCAGAACGTCAAGGTGGTTACACTCGTATTCTTAAAGTAGGTCCTCGTCGTGGTGACGGTGCACCTGTAGTTGTGATTGAACTAGTTTAATCATAAGAGAAAACTTGTGGTGAAGAGGGTGGGAATCACCACCCTCTTTCTTTATAAATGATTTATACGACAAATAATTAAGCTGAGCGTTATGATGAGCGGGCACTTAGGTGTGGCGTCTCGTTTAGCTCTCCGCACCTCATTCAAGGAAACAAGGATTTGAGCACCCATGTTTCTTGTAAATGTAACGACTAGCGCATTTCTATTGAATGAGGTGCGCGCTTTTTTTATTATGTAAGACAGCGCCAAATTGTGGTGCTTTTTTTTAATATATGGGCTTAGGAATTTGCTTTTTATATCAAATACATTCATTAACATGACTTGAACAATCCATATTAGAGGGCCTTAAAATCTTGGATGTTTTGCTCAATGTAAAAGAGTTGGATAGGAATTACTACAATGTTTTTATCACTTTTCTTTTATCGACATAATGATTGTAGTAGAAATCATACATAAAACAGTGTAAGTTAGTTAGTAGAGCTGAGCATGTAGAGGGGAGTTCTAGAAATGCCTGAAATTCTATCGTTAAATAATGTAACATTTTCATATACACCGGAAGATCATGAAAGCCGTAATGCTGTGGAGAATGTAAGCTTTGCAGTGCAGGAGGGTGAATGGATTGCTATCGTGGGCCATAACGGTTCTGGTAAATCTACGATTGCAAAGCTAATGAATGGATTGTTATATCCACAACAGGGCGATGTACGTATATTACGCGAAGTATTAACCGAAGAGAATCTTTGGGAGAGCCGTTCGCAGATGGGGATGGTTTTTCAAAATCCTGATAATCAATTTGTCGGAGCGACTGTGCAGGATGATGTAGCCTTTGCTCTTGAAAATAACGGTGTACCATTTGAAGAAATGGTAAAACGTGTACATGCAGCACTAGAGCAAGTGAAAATGAGTGAATTCTTAGATCATGAGCCTCATCACTTATCGGGTGGGCAAAAGCAGCGTGTTGCCATCGCAGGTGCACTTGCGTTAAAGCCAAAGCTTCTTATCCTCGATGAAGCTACGTCTATGCTTGATCCACAGGGACGTAGTGAAGTATTACAGACAGTTCAAACTTTACGTGCTGAAACAGGATTAACAGTACTATCCATTACACATGATTTAGAAGAGGCGATGCTTGCGGATCGTATCCTTTTCATGAACGATGGTAAGAAATTTGCTGAGGGTACACCTGTAGAAATATTTGCACTTGGGGACAAGCTAGTTGAGCTAGGGCTTGACTTACCATTTGCCATGAAGCTATCAAAGTTACTGCAAAAGGAAGGTGTTCCATTAATGGGACAACATATGACAGAAGAAGAGTTGGTGAATGACTTATGGACATCAAACTTCAACAAGTAAGCTATGCCTATGCACAGGGCACACCCTTTGAAAAACGGGCATTATTCGATGTAGATTTTGGAATCCCATCACATACGTATCAAGCGATTATTGGGCATACAGGCTCGGGAAAATCAACCATACTTCAGCACTTTAACGCACTTCTAAGACCTACTTCTGGGGAAGTACATATAGGAGACCGTATTGTTGTAGCTGGTAAAAAGGCGAAGAATTTAAAGGCTGTTCGCCAAAAGGTTGGTATTGTATTTCAATTTCCAGAACATCAACTTTTTGAAGAAACTGTGTTAAAGGATATTATGTTTGGTCCTATGAATTTCGGTGTCTCAGAACAAGAGGCTGAAGCCCGTGCAAAGGAACTAGTTGGCTTAGTAGGTCTACCAGAGAACATACTTGAAAAATCACCTTTTGATTTATCAGGTGGACAGATGCGACGAGTGGCAATTGCAGGTGTATTAGCCATGGAGCCAGAGGTGATTGTTTTAGATGAACCAACTGCTGGGCTTGATCCGCGTGGTCAAAAGGAAATTATGGATATGTTTTATAATCTTCATCAGGAACGAGGGCTTACGACAATCCTAGTTACGCATAGTATGGAGGACGCAGCTCGTTATGCAGATAATATTGTTATTATGCATGAAGGAAAAAACGTATTGAGTGGTACACCGCAAGAGATTTTTAAAGATGTCGAGACATTAAAAAAATTTCCGCTTAGAGCCTCCTCGTATTGTACGCTTTCAGCAAAAAATCGAGCAAATGATGAAAAAGCCTTTTCAAAAAGTATGTTTAACGGAAGAGGAGCTCGCTTCTGAAGTTGCTCGAATGCTACGAGAGGAGCGTGCAGAATCATGATGGAGAAAATGATATTTGGACGCTTCCTACCAGGAAATTCTCCTGTTCATAGGCTTGATCCGCGTTCAAAGCTACTATTTGTCTTCGCGTTCATTATTATCGTATTTTTAGCAAACAATACAGCGACATATGCTATGCTTCTAGCCTTTACCTTACTTATTGTATTTGTATCCCGTATACGACTGTATTTTTTAATTAACGGTTTAAAGCCAGTACTATTTTTAATGGCCTTTACCTTCTTACTTCATATTTTTATGACAAGGGAAGGTGCCTTGGTATTTGATTGGAAGTATATTAAAATCTACGAAGAGGGAATACGACAAGGGATTTTTATTTCAGTACGTTTTCTAGTATTGGTCTTTATGACATCTATCTTAACGCTCACAACGTCACCGATCTCAATTACAGATGGCATTGAAGTACTGCTAAATCCATTAAAAGCTTTAAAAGTGCCTGTACATGAGTTAGCCTTGATGATGTCTATTTCATTGCGCTTCATACCCACGTTAATGGATGAGACAGATAAAATTATGAAGGCTCAAATGGCACGTGGCTCAGATTTATCCTCAGGACCGTTAACAGATCGTATTAAGGCCGTGGTCCCATTGCTAGTTCCTCTCTTTGTTAGTGCCTTTAAACGGGCGGAGGATTTAGCAACAGCTATGGAAGTAAGAGGCTACCGTGGAGGAGAGGGACGCACTAGATATCGTAAGCTAAAGTGGGATATGGGTGATACATTTGCTTTGGTGTTACTAGTAGCAATAGCTGTATTGCTATTCTTTTATAGAAGTTAAAGGAGTTAGCTTTATGCGACGATTAAAAGTAATTATTAGCTATGATGGAACACATTTTTCTGGCTATCAGGTACAGCCTGGAGAACGCACAGTCCAGGCTGAGCTTGAGCGTGTTCTTGCCATTATGCATAAAGGGGAAAAGATAAAAGTTACCGCAAGTGGCCGTACAGATGCGAGAGTCCATGCAACAGGACAAACATTGCATTTTGATACACCACTTGCCATTCCAACTGAAAAGTATAGCAAGGCTTTGAATGTACAGCTTCCTAGAGATATTCGCGTATTGTCAGTAGAGGAAGTAATACATGACTTCCATGCACGGTACAGTGTGACTGGAAAGCGATACCGCTATATTTGGTCCTGTGAGCCTGTTCAAAGCCCGTTCCGTAGACATTTCACGGTTGAGACAAATGGCGTCAAACCCAATGTAGATGCGATGCAGGAGGCGGCGAAGGCTATCATTGGTACACATGACTTTTCATGCTTTTGTGCAGCAAATACAAGTGTGAAGGATAAAGTACGCACAGTAACGACACTGCAATTTGAATGGCATGGGGAAGAGCTTCATATGGTGATCGAAGGTACTGGCTTCTTATATAATATGGTTCGTATTATTGCAGGTACACTTTGGGAGGTTGGTGTAGGCCGACGTGCTATAGATAATGTGGCACTTGTAATCGCCTCAGAAGACCGTGATAAAGCGGGAAAAACCGCACCACCACAAGGGTTATACTTAGAAAAAGTGTTCTATTAGTGACGTTCTATCATTCTGAACAACTTCACCAGGTGTTTAATGAAATTGCTTGACTTTAAAAGTCATTCATTATATGATAACAGATGGTATTTTCATTACCACCACAAATAAGCCCCGAAACTTATAGTGTAGTTTAATGAAAAATAACGGTAATCGAATCGATTAGGAGGATATATACATGCGTACAACATTCATGGCTAAAGGTCACGAAGTAGACCGTAAATGGTTAGTAGTTGATGCAGAAGGCCAAACTCTTGGACGTTTAGCTTCTGAAGTAGCTGCAATCTTACGTGGTAAACATAAACCAACATTCACACCAAACGTTGACACAGGTGATCACGTAATCATCATCAACGCTGATAAAATCCATTTAACTGGTAACAAATTAGAAGGTAAACTTTACCGTCACCACACTCAATTCGCTGGTGGTTTAAAAACTCGTACTGCTGGTGAAATGCTAGATAAGTACCCAACAAGAATGGTCGAATTAGCAGTTAAAGGTATGCTTCCTAAAAACTCTTTAGGTCGCAAAATGTTCACTAAACTTAATGTTTACACAGGAACAGAGCATCCACATGCTGCACAAAAACCAGAAGCATACGAGCTTCGCGGATAATATAAATTAAGAGGAGGATATTACTTTGGCACAAGTTCAATACATCGGCACTGGTCGCCGTAAAAGCTCTGTAGCTCGCGTACGTTTAGTACCAGGTACAGGTAAAATTGTTATCAACAAACGTGAAATCGAAGAATACGTACCATTCGCTGCACTACGTGAAGTAATTAAACAACCATTAGTAGCTACTGAAACTACAGGAAGCTATGATATCCACGTAAACGTTAACGGTGGTGGATACACTGGTCAAGCTGGTGCTGTTCGTCACGGTATCGCTCGTGCTCTACTTCAAGTAGACCCAGATTTCCGTGCTGCACTAAAATCTGCTGGATTACTTACTCGTGATTCACGCATGAAAGAACGTAAAAAAACCAGGTCTACGCGGCGCTCGTCGTGCACCTCAGTTCTCAAAACGTTAATCAATTCCTTATTGTATCAACGTTTACAAAGGTTTTTTTGGTTCAAGTTGGTTCAAATCAGCTTGAACCTCATAAAGAACTTAACAGATTTAAAGCATCAGCATCTTGCTGGTGCTTTTTTTCTGGCATTAATTCCAGATAATAATTTTGCGTTGTTTGAATATTGATATGACCTAGCCTTTTGGAAACATAAGCAATATCAATATCTTTAGCAAATAGAAATGATGCATGGGTATCCCTTAGACCGTGAAAAGTCGTTTTTTTTAATGTTTAATTCCGTTAATAACTCTGCCAATTGTTCGGATTGTTTAAAGCCGCCGAAGCCAAAAATATAGCCATTCTCTTTAACGGGTATTTTACGAATCAGCTCATACACATCTTTGTTTATAGAAACATCACGTTTTGCATTTTGTGTTTTTAATGAAGTATCGTCAGAAGTAGGACTGATTGAATGTCTAACTTCTATTCCGTATTCAAAAAGGCTTTCTGGTCTTATTGCTAGTAGTTCTCCACGTCGCATACCTGTTTCTAATGCAAGTAATACAAGTACGTTAAATTCATCTTCTGGATGCTTTAAAACGTAATTGCGGAGCTTTTTAAAATCAGTGATTGATAATGCTCTGTTTCGCTTAGGTGGGTTTTCTCCACGTGTTTTTACTAATCGTGCGAAATCATTAGCAATATAACCGCGAGCATACGCATCACGTAAAGCCGTTTTGATTTTTAATAATACTTCATGTGTTGTTTTTCGCGAATGCGTTTTTGCATATTCATCAATTTTTTTTCTGAACAACAATGTCATTTAAATCTTTTAATTGAATGTCCTGAAATAATTTCTTAATAACCCCTAAAGTACGAACATAATTTTGAAAAGTTGTTTCTTTCACGTCATTTACTTTTACAAGGTAAATCCAATTCTCAAAAAAAATCTGCAAAGGTTGTTGTTCTATGTGCGAGTTCTTTACCTTCACCTTTCGCTAATTCCATTTCTAAAGTCCAAAGTTCTGCTTCCTTTTTTTGTTGGAAAAGTTTTAGAAAGTTTTTTTATGTTTTCCTTGTTTGTATAAAGAAACTTGCGCTCGATATGATTTTCCTCTTTTAATGATACTAGCCATGCTATCAATTCCCTTCAAAAAAAATAGTCGATAGATGCTAGTTGAATACAACTGTATTGTATTCCGAACCTAGCATCATATCAACTGTCAATAAATTAAACCGAGTGTGTTTCAATAAATTGTATTAAGGATTTAATTGTGTATCGTTCATGCCGACCAATCATGAAACGACCAAGTCCTTCATGCGGTCGTATATATTTATCAAATGATCTTGGGTCTACACCTAGAAAACGAGCTGCTTGTTCTCTTGTTAAAAGATATGGGAAGTCCTGTGAAATCATATCAATGCTCATGAAGACATCATCTCCTTGTGAATTTCTTATTTAAACGGATAACCTTGTTTTGTATATAATAGCGAATACTTTTTTTAACCAAGCTATGACATCGTCATTAGGCACATAGTTTTCAAATTCGTCGTAAAGAAATGTTAAACACTTCTTCAGCCCTCATCTCCCCAAATACGCCTAACTTTAAATAAGTAGGGGAATAATCCAGACCCATTTAAAATGTGCTTTTGTGATTGTTCTAACAAGTTCATTCGTGGAGAAGGGGAACTAAACATAAAATTTCTCTGATTAAGCAAATCAAGCATTTTTCTAGTGTATGTCGTTAATTTTTCTGATTTGGCATAATAAAATTGGTAACGATCAGTTAGAGCTGAAACAAGCAAATCTTTTAACTCTGTATCATTGCTTATGCCCTTTAGTTTGTCTGAGAGGTCATGAGCATAAGCGCCCTTATAAACTGCTTCAAAGCGTACCCAATCATTATAATGAATGGCTTCTCCGTATCGAACGCCCATTGTTTCAACTTGTTCTTTCTTCTTATCATAAACCCTTAATAAAGCTTTTATATTTTTGCCTTTCGAGCCAAGATAAAAAGTTGAGGTAATATTATTTTTTTGTTATTGCCGATAAGTCAGAATGATTTCTTCTCCCAGTAGCAGTTTTAACGATTTGGTTTTTTTTAGAGAGCTGATTATAAATCGTGGTTACATTCACTTTTTCATTGATAAAATCAACTGCAATATCAATTCTCGATAGTCTGGAAGTATATAAGGTACTGTTGTCTATATTCGTAAAAAACTGATGTATCTGTATTGGACTAGTGAATAATGATTCGTATTGCTTTCTGTATTCCATCCATGCGTACGCAGAGAATTTTATACAAATACCCATTTGTATAAAATCAGTATGATAAGCTATTGCTATATAATATGGTGCGTCGTCGCAAACAAAACCATTTGAATAACCTTGAGGTAATGAATATGTCGTTTCTTTTAGGTTACCTAATACGGTTTCTAATTTCGACAGTCTAACAAATTCATTAATAATATTGATTGCCATGCCTTCCCAACCTTCTATTTGACTGGGTCTTTTCGTTGGTTGTAAAACTAGTGTAAATTCATCGACTTGAACATCTAACAAAATTATCACTCCTTTCAAGTCATGAAACATTGATATATCAGCACTAGTTGCAATTTTCTTGTTTTTCGGAGCGGGGGTTATTACATAACCCCCCGCTCACGATTTCAAGTGGGTCACAGCTTCTAATATGTCAAAATCTAAATAACTAAAGTGACAAATTTTTGGTGTGTTAGCTACGATTGGACAAGTAAAGACACCTTGACCTAATGCAAAATTCTTCTCTGGTATATCTACTCCAGTACCGAATGCCGTTGTGTAAGTTTGCTTTTCCGCATTACCAAGCACGAATTTTACAGGCAGATTCTCTCGTAAATTAGTAGGTAGTAAGGTTGCATCTGATTTTTGCATGACAATCCATAAGAAAAATCCTAATTGCCTACCTTGTAAAACAACATGTGACAACAGCTTCATTACTTCATCACGTTTTTTTCTTTTCCATAGTCTGTAAAACAGTTTGAAAACTGGCGAATTCATCAAATATAAAAATATAGGGTTCATATTGAAAATCAGCATATGTTGCTTCTAATTTCGTGTTAAGTTTATCTTTAATCTCTACTTTTCTAACTTCCATCATTTCATTGAAACTTTGTAGTAACGTAATAATATCTTCTATATTAGTAGCGGAATTTTTCGCTGAAATTCTTTCGCCAAGAACAGCAAGGCTTGAGTTTTTAGGGTCTGCAAAATAAATATTGTATTGTACATTTTTTTGCTAGCATTTGAAGAATTAGAGAATAAAGTGCATATGTTTTACCCGACCCTGTCATGCCAACAAGTAAAGTTCCATATAAAGAGATTGAGATAGACTTATCAATAAACAATGTGTAGTCATCGACTTGAACTGATTGTTTTTGTAATTCGTCAAGACTACCAAATTTAAGCTGTTGGTCAGTGTTACTATTGTATATTTCAAAGACGTAATAATTTTCATTGTTCGACAAATATGCTCGTTCTACAATGAAATTGTTTAGGGCAAAAGAGATATTTACATCACTGATGTCTTTATTAATATTTATGTTTTCAATGAACAATGTAGCTTTAGAAAAGTTTGCGGTAAATTGCAATTTAATTTTCGGTAGTTCAGCTATTTCGGTATTGAAGTAAAATCTTTTGTTGAAGTAATTAGCATCTAGGAACGACTTTCTTAGTTTTAGTACGATAAGATAATGATGCGCAGCATGTTTTAAGCCTTTATAAGCCTTATTTCGAATAAGCCATACAGCTATTTGAATCGAAAATATTACTAGCAGAAATCCAATAAATAACACGGTGATATGTTTTGTGAAAACAACTCCCAACTTAAGTTGGGAGTCGATAAAATTCACACAAAGAACAATAACAGCAAGCATAAAGCACATGCTATATATGAAAACCCCGTTTTGTTGTCTTTGTGTTCTTAATTTACTTTGTTTGAACATTGATTTTTTTCCACATCTCTAAATCGAAGAACCATGTCAAAGCCTATTACAAAAGATTTCTCATGAAGAAAATCAATCAATCGTACATAATCGCCTTTTTGAACATTAATATGTTCTTTACCATTCAAGATCGTCACATCAAAGTTATTTAGAGTATTACTATCTCGCTTCAATCCAGTTTTTTTATCGGAACCGTAATCAGTATCGTCTTTGGTAATTAATAGTCTTAAGGTAACGCCTTTTTCAGTTGGATCTTTTTTTACTTACATATGGTCGTTGGGAAACCAATCTGTACATATTTCCCGTGTTTTTTTAAAAACTCTTCTGCTTTAAATTTAGTCTCTGTGAATACCCATGCGTTTGCAATCGTCATAGCGCATAACCTCTTTCAATTAATTTAATTTTTTTATAGTCTTTCTAATACATATTCAAGCCCTCGAATTGTGGCACCTACTTCATCGATTCCTTGAACTTTTAATTCGCAATTTCCAAAAGTAAGAGTAACAGCATCTTCTCTTAATTCGTCTCTATAATCTCCAAGAAATTCAAGATTATCCTCAACATTGCTTGCGGTTAATTCGCTTTTGAAATCTTCTAAGAATAAACAATACTGTATATATCTGGATATGACCATTTCATAGATGATAAATGGTTTTTTCTAACTAGCATTGGTGTTTAACCTCCTTTCTTTTTAACTATCTTTATTCTAATTGATTGATAATTGTTAAAGGTGTATGATTTTGGTAGAAAATAAAGGTGATAATCAACCACGTTCTTTAGGAGGATAATATGCTTAACTTTAAAAGATATTTATATAAAGGTGTAGGTAGTAGAGTAAAAAGGACTAGAGAAAGTATGGGATTCAATCAAGTAAACTTTGTTGGTAAATTACAAGAGAAGTATATTTCTATAGACAGATTTAAGTTATCGCACATTGAGAATGGAAGAATATACAAAAAGAAAAATCCTTATTTACTTACAGAAGACCAAATGTTTGGAATATCAGAGTTAACAGGATACGAACCAAAAAAATTTGATATTTGGAAATGATAAAGAAAGAGAAGATACTGTTAAATTAATTTTATTAGCAGTTATCATGAATGGAGCAAAGTATGGTACAGATGAAAAAAACAAAGAAATATTTATTAATCCTTTTATAGATACTAAGGTCAAAAAAAGAAGACCGTGAAGAGCTATATAAAGAACTAAGAAAAAATAATACGGAGGAAATAGCAAAAGAAAAATCTGAGAAGCTAGGAAGAAATAGTCTAGAGGAGTTTCTACGTCTGTCTAAGGATTTTATTAAAAATGAATCAGCAAACCGAATAATTTACTTGTACTCCCGTTTTAATTCAATAGAAAAAATAGATGATGAAGAAATAGGGGAGTATATAGAATGGTTTAGAATAAAACAGCCCTTTTTCTCCAATAAAAACCACTTTGAAAGTATGAAGTACCTTGTGAATGAACCGGATAAAGAATTAGAATATCCATCTAATTTACTTATAAAATTATTAATAGGTAATAATAGCTTTGCACAATTGTTTATGAAAGGGTTATCTATGAGAAGTCAATATCAAATAATGTACCCAAATCATTTTCCAAAGAACTATAATTTAGTAGAAAACTTTATAAATAACTACAATCAATTCGGTGATTTAGCCATAGATTTTAAAGAATCTGGATTTACTAGATTCGTAGAAGCTTTTACTGAAATGTGGGAAAGAAATGATGAGAAATTCATGGATTATTTCAATAAGAATTTATTTAATATCAATTTAAGTGAACAAGGATTAAAACAAATAGACGATGAATTCATCCATAGTTTAATTACTTCAAATGAGTTTAGTAAAATGTTGTACGATATGATAGAGGTAGAAAGGTATGGAATGCAAACAATGAAAGGTCATAATACATTTAAACTTTATCTCCAAGAGATGGTGATTAAAAACACAATCGATTTTGTTAGCCTTCCTGAAAACGACTTATTCAAATATATTAATAATATGATTCAAACTAACAATACTCAGTTATGAATTAAATTACTTCTATTTAAATAGAAGTGATTGGAATGACAGATTATTTTCCTTCAACTAAATAAAACCTTCTACTAACGCAGAGAGGTTTCTCTTTTGGTATAAATAAGCATCTATATCAATGTAAAAGAAATGGCACACGCTAATTACAGCATGTGCCTTCTTTTTATTTTCCTTCAATTGTTACGTTTTTCTTATCAGTGTCTGGGTTATCTAATTTAAAACCAACGAATGAATCATTTACACGTGTTAAAAGACTGTAGTTATCGCCTATACTCAATCCTGAATAAGGTTTATCGAATATTTTTTGTGAAACGATTCCTCCATTAATAGATGGTAATATAGATTTTGGTTCCTTTTCTACAGAAGTAAAGGTTATATAATCACCATCAATCTCAAATTCTTTACTTTCTTTTTCTAAGTACGCTATATATTCATCCATGCTTGAGAGACCGCTTTCCCAAAATAAGCTTTCTTTATCAAAAGTCTTTATATTTGTATATTCCTTTTCTAAAATAACGCTTAACTTTTCGGTATTCTGTCCTAATCGATCTAGAGTGATATCCAGAGTATATTTCCCTTCGTATATAGACTGAGAACCTTCTTTTGCTATCTGAATTATTTCATCATCAGAAAGGTCATTAATTTTCTCAAGTCTTAGTTTATCTCGGGTTGAGTCTGGGATATTACTATAGGATGTTACTTTACCATCTTCAAAAACGTACACTGCTCTAACAGTACTATTTCTGTCTGGATTGTCACTAACTTCAAACCAAACAGGATACTTTTCAATCCCATCACTTATCGGTATAAAATCTTCTGGTGAACCGTCTTGTGGTCCATCTTGTATAGGTACCTCATCAGAACTCTCTTTACCTCCACAAGCACCTAAAAGTAATACAGTAGTAATTACCGCCAACATTGCCAACCACTTTTTACGTAAATACATTTCTTAGACCCCCATATGTAGTGTTTGATCATCTCTGTTCATAAAACTCACTATAAAATAGAAAAAAATGCTATATAACTCATATTATAGATAGAAAAGATACATTTGTCATCTTATTAATAGAAGTTTCCCCCTCTACAATAAAGTAATAGGGAGTAGAGAGGATGAGCGCCTTGCTAAATAAACGCATAGCCACTCAAATTCGTGTGTATCGAAAATATAAAAAGATGACATTAGAGGGTCTTTCAAAGAAAGCTGATATTGATGATACCTATTTAGGTCGTGTAGAAAGAGGCGAAATTAATATTACTCTTTCCACTTTAGAAAAAAATCATAGACGGTCTGGGAATGACTGAAGCTGAATTTTTTTAGTTTTTTTAGATTTAGAAAGTGATGACCCTACATTAGCCAAGCTAATGCGAGAAGTAAAACAATCACCCAAGCGGGATAAATTAACAAAAACCATCCAAGAAATTATTGATTTAACTAAATGATGCATTCTCAAAGACTACTTTTATTGGTAGTCTTTTTTTCTTAGCTGTTTCGAAAAGATTGTTGCTATTCAACTAACGGGGCAGGTTAGTTAAAGAAGGGAAATTTTAAGTGAATGGCGAATCGTTATAATAGAATATATTTACAAATAAGGGATCTATGATAAAGAAGTTGGAGGTGATTTTTTTGAAGAAGGTTATTATTGGGCTATGTATAGTTGTAACTGGATTTATCCTCTTTATCGCACAAGATGAATTTGAAGGGAACGATACTGCAAATGGTATTGAAAAAAATGTTTTCTGGTCAAATTTTTGATGTTGCACAAGAGAAATTTACTGTACACTCTATGGGATTAAGCCCAGAAGAAAATGTCCTTACAGTTAGAATTGGAAAAACACAATACAAAGAACAAACAGAGGAATACTTTAGGGACATTTTAGATTCTCTTGATATGGAAAGTTATGAACTTGAGATAGTCCACGTTGATTTAATAACGGGTACTTTACTTGAAGAACATTGAGCTGTCCAGACAGCTCTTTTTTTCTTATTCAACTAAAGGAGCAGGTTAGTTGAATAAGAAGGTATTTACACATTAGTTTAATTAAATAGGCTGATTTTAGAAAGTGTATAAATAATCCCTTGTTGGTTTGTAGCAAGGGATTTTTAATTAGACCAAATTTAATTTACTACTGATTATAAAAAAAATTCCAAAAAACCGAACTATTCTTTGTTTTCAAGTGTATATAGTGTGAATCCAAAAGAAAGGAGGAAATCGAGTGACAGAAAATACTCACAAAGAATTTATGGAAGAAATATTTAATAAGCACTCTTCTATGGTATATAGAACTGCTTACTTTTTAACGAAATCAAGAGAAATGGCTGATGATATTACGCAAGAAACTTTTATCCGTATGATAAAAAAAATACACTTATACGATTCAGAAAAGCCAATTGAACCGTGGATTTATAAAATAACAATAAACATTACACGTAATATGATTCGTAAACAAAAACTAATAAACCTTATCCGGCCCTCAGACATTCCTCGAGGAAAAGCGGTTGAAACAACCATTTTAGAGAACGAACGAAAGGATGACTTGTGGAAAGAGATTAATCAATTGTCTTATAAAAGTAAGGAAGTGATTATCCTGCATTTCTATTCAGAATTAACACTTGCGGAAGTGGCTAATTCATTAAACATTCCAATAGGTACTTGTAAGTCTAGGTTGAATTATGCTCTTACGAAATTACGAGAAAGTATACCTGATAAAGAAATTTTCAAACAAAAATTAAAGGAGGGAATTTAAATGGAGAAATATTCTAGACGTTCTGATATAAAACGCACTTTTCAAAAAAAATTTGGATAATTATAATCCTCCTTCTTCATTTCAAAAGGTATGGAATACAGCGCATTCAAAAAAAGGGGGAAAGATCATATAAAAAAACCATTATTATCCATAGCGATGATTGCTGTCCTCGCTATTACTATATTTTTTACCCCTTCAGTAAAAGCAGTTTTTGAAGGATTATTTGAATTTACAAAAGTCGAGAGAAATAAAGAAGTCGGTGTAGGATGGAGTTGGTCTATAGTTGGTGATAATACTGAGGTTTACAATTCATTATCAGATATTGAAAAATTTTATAGTATAGACATTCCATTTCCTCAAAAATTGATAACTACAGAAAAAGAAGTAGAAGGAGTAGAAGGAGTAGAACAAGAATATATTGTAAGTACAGAAAAAGGACAATTTCTATCATATCAATATAAACTATGGACAAAAGAAAGGTATTATAATGTAATTGCTTCTAATGTAGTAAAAGAAAAACCAAAATTCAATGCTGCTACAAACGAAAAAACTGTAGTTGATAAAGAAATTATTATTAATGGTGTACCTGCAAGGCTGTTAGGGATTTATGAAATGAAAGGCTATTATTTTTATATTGAAAAAGGTAACTGGAGTATGATTATTTCTGATTTCGCAAACTCTAGTGATGGACAAAGTAATACAACGGAGATATCAGAAGAAGAAATGATCAAAATAGCCAAAACAATTAATTGGTAAAATTTTTTTGAAGAAACAGCAGCCGTTTCTTTTTGAAAAAAAGAGTAATTTAATGTTTAACAGTCGAGTCTTCTTCAACTAACGGGTGCTTGAGTTAAATATTCGATTTACGAAATATCAGACAAAAAACAGAGTTGATTCTACACATTTTGTAGAGTAACTCTGTTTTTATGTTTTAACAGCAACAATCTTTTAGAAAACAGCCTTTTTCTTTTTGTTACTTTCCTTATGTATTTTGAAAGAAAAATTACATAGTTTTGCAATTGTGATTACACAATGTTGCAACTTGACATGGAGCCTCTGAGGGCATGAGTAATAAGCCAAGAAGCCAGCTATATGAAGGCTGGCTTTGCCTAACGAGGCTATCATGCCCTCCACTCCATGTAAAGTTGCAACGCCAAATCAGATTGCAATACTCTGTACTTTTATTTTGCCATACATAGTAAAAGTACAGAGTAATTACAGATTATGTATACAGATAAAATTATAGTTAAAAAAGGTAGGAATAAGGTGTGTGGTTATATATAATTGGGTTGGAATAACTATAAAATAGTGTATATATTAAATATGGTGCAATCCAAATTGGGACACTCAAAGGTCAACACAATCCAATTGATTTCAATACGATGTGATGATGCAACTAAATAAAATCTTTCTGTTCACGCAGATAGGTTACTCTTTATAACACTTTTGAGCAGGGAGATGAATTGCTAATGACAATTAAACTAGATTTATCCAAACAAGAATATGAGGTTTTCAACATTGAGAATAATCCAACTTTAGAGTTGAAAAATAAAAATTTTATATTTGGAAAAAAATGGTGCGGGAAAGTCTACACTTTCTAAAATGATATTAAATCAATCAGTTAATGAGTATGATGTACATCTTTTTGAAGGATTTAATAATATTGTTGAGGATAAAAAAATTGAATGCTATAGTGTTAGGGGAAGAAAATATAAATGCAAAAAAAATATTGGACCCTATCGAGAGAAAACTATTTGAGCTTAGAGCTGATAAGGTAATTCTTGGAAGTAAATTTAAATCCTTAGATTGGAAAGATAGTTATAAAGATGAGGGGCTTGAAAAGCACTCCTTATACATACGTAAAGAAGAGGCTTTAATTGCTTATAATAACCAAAAAAAGTGAAATTGATAGATTTTATAGGGAAAAGGCAAAAGAACTAAAAGAATACAAGAATCCTCAAATTACTAAAACGAGTTATGATAAAAATGACTTTTTAAATGATATATCAACTAGTAAAGTTTTAGATGAGATTGAAATATATGAATATGAAAATATCCTGAATGAAATATCTAAAAGTAAAATATCGGAAGATTTTCGATTTAATAGCGTAGATTTCACAGGACTAATTAATAATGTGAACGAAATATTAGAGCATAAAGTTCAAGAAGTAACTTTTATAAAAGAGTTGAAAGATGATCCAGCTCGAAAGGGGTTTGCTCAACAAGGTTTAAAAATCCATAAAGCAGGAGAAAATTGTTCGTTTTGTGGTAATGAGATTAAAGAAGAAAGAATAAAAGAATTAGAATCATTTATATCAGTATCGGCAATTCAAGAAATTGAGAATAAGATAAACAATCAAATTGAAACAATTGATAGACTAATGAAACAAGTCAACGAAATAGAAAAAAATAAAAAAAGGCTCATTTTTATAGCGCCTTTCACGAAGAGATAGATAAAATTAATACCGATATTAAACTTAAAAAGTATGAATATAATAATTTATTTGATACGTTAAAAGACAGTTTAAATGAAAAGTTAAAAGGAGTTTTCAGAACTATTGAGAAAGTGGATTTGGAAATCCCGACAGGATTCTCAAGTATTGAAAAAAATGTTAATGATATAATAACTGGACACAATGATTGGGTTGAAAATATAGAAAGTAAACAAAAAAAACGCTATGAAAAAATTAAGATTACATTATGTAGGCTTAAAGTTAAGAGAAGAAGAGGGGTATAAAAGAAATTGGCGTGGATATCAGATAGAACAGCATGAATTAACAAAATTAAAAGAACAATTAACGAATAGTGAAAAAGATATCCTTGATACCAAAATAAAACTCCAGGGTTCAAATGAAAACCCGAAAGAAAATACAATTGCTTATTTAAAAAAATGAGATAGAAAAGGCTGATAGAGAAAAGGATGAAATATTAAAGAGTACTAAAAGTACTTATAAATTTGTAGAAATCATAAATGCTAAATTAAAGAAATCTGGTAAAACAAATTTAGAATTGACGTTAGAAAAAGATGAGAACGGTATCGAACATTATCAAATTAAAGATAAAGAAAGTGTTCGTTCTATTGATAAATTGTCTACAGGAGAAAAAAAATATAATTGGTTTTTTTATATTTCCTTGAAAGTTTGAGTGATGTTGAAAAACAAAGTGATAAGAATAAAGTAATAGTATTTGATGACCCGATGAATTCGAATGACGACACTATGCAGTATATGATAATAACAGAAATACAAAAATTATATACCGATAAATATCGTAATAAATTTAATTCTCAAAAAGATATCTTTGTATGTTTAACACATAATGCTCATTTTTATTTAAACGTTCAACCACAAGGGAACTTTAAAGAGCCAAAAATTGTAGATGGAAAAAAAAGTAGAGATATCAAAGTATGATAAGAATTATTTTTACAGATTAGAGAATGGAGAAGTTAAACGTATTACTTCTCAAAGAGAAGATTTTAATACACATTATGAACTTTTATGGATTGAATTGCAGTCTCTTTATTCAAACAATTTATTAAATTCAATGCTCAATCGATGAGGAGGATAATTGAAACTTATACTAAGTTTAATAAAATAAATCCAGTTGATTTTTACAAAGATAAAGAAGAACATAAGAAACTATTTGATGTTAATTCTCATTCAATTGACGATCATTCGATGGAAACTATAGGTAAGGATAAGGACAGTTTAATAGCAATGTTTAAAGAATTGTTTGAATCGAATAATGCAATAAGTCATTTTAATACTTATTGGAAAGAAATTGTATTCAACTAACATTCATCGTTTTGGTTCAAATTGGTTCAAATAATTTCATTTTCAATGCCCTCATATACATTTTTATCCATTCGTGCTTTTGTGTGTTGTTGATTTAGATGGTTTTCAATGGATTAGATACCCATAAAATTTACAAGGGCAGTTCTCAAAACGTTAATATCGTTGTTATATCAACGTTTCCAAGCTCTTCTCAGGTTTACCTGAGAGGAGCTTTTTTTTATGTCGAACAAAAATAATATCCCGTTAATACACCCTTTGATTAAAACAGCTAGGTGATAAAGGATGAAATTAACCTTAGGTAATACGGGGGAAGACCTAATTCAGAAAGGGATTATTTAACTATCATGATAGCGTATTACAAAAAAATTGAAGGCAGTAAGCTAACAATTTGCACTGACCTAAAAATAGCGTTTGAATAAGGAATTATTTTATCGAAAATAATCAAATTTTTAAGCCAACCCCAAGTTGTGGTGAAAAACCATTTTGAAATAAAATAAAAATTTATACTTGTATCTCTAGTAGCGTCACCTTTTATGATGAATTTAGTTACCGAATAAAACGGTAACTAATAATTTATGACACTGGAGGTAGGACTATTGAAAAAGGAAAGTTTATTAAACAGGGTCCTAGCAAGTTTAATGCATTTATTCTCACTTTTGTTAACCTTTATTTTACCGATATTAGTATATATGGTAACGAAGGGCAGAAATGATTATTTTGCCAATCACGCAAAAGAAGGAATGAATCTTCATTTTACTTTTTTTTCCTATTTTATTAGTATTAACTTTTGTATCTAAAAAAATAAACATGGTTTCTATTCTATCCTTTTCACTGATTATTCTGGAAACCATATTAATTGTAATTGCCACGATTTATACTTTAAAGGGAAAAAAAGTTTTCTTACCCAGTTATAAGATATTTTAAGGTATAAAAGATATCTTATATTAATAAACGAAAAAGCTTTTCAATGAGGTGATAATATTGGATAAAGATATATTTACTATAGGGGAATTTGTACAAAAGTCTGGTGTTAGCATCCGAACTCTTCGATATTATGACAGCATAGACTTATTGAAACCAAGTGATTATACAGATGGAGGACATAGATTATACTCACAAGAAGATTTAAGACTTTTACAAAAAAATTAAAGCTCTACAGTTTTTAGGCCTTCCTTTAAAAGATATTAAAACTATACTTGAAAAACAAACAGTTGAAGGTGAAATATTAATAAAATCTTTAACTTATCAAAAAAAAGTTATTTGAAGCAAAAAAAGTTGAGATTGCCAACATTATATCTGATTTAAATCATCTTATTAAAATAACAGAAGCTGAGGAAATTATTAATGTTGATGTGTTTTGCTCAATGCTTCAAAAATTAATATTTGAAGAAGATACTGAAAAGTGGTTGAGGGAGAACGATTTTAATGATCATTTATTTAATATTAGTAAGCAGGAAGAAATTAATTTAGACAAAAAAATGGAGTAGGGTTTTGACTAAAATCAAACAATTATCTTTTACGAAAGCTATACCTTCTTCAAAAGAGGCGCAAGAAACAATAGAAATACTCCTAAAACTAATAGATGAAACTGCAAAAGGAAACTTAGATTCAATTAAAGAGAAGCTTCCCTTTACAGAACCAATTTCATTTCCAAACCCTTTCACCGAAAAGGAGCTAAAATTTTTACAAGAAGCTATAAATTGTCATCAAAATAATAACTCACCTGAATATTGAACATTGCTATTAAAAATTACCTTTCAATATAAGTGTTTTTGAATAAAATCCTATTGTAGTTATTCTATTAAAGTCCGCTTTTCTAGAGTAAGGATAAAAGCCCTATTTCTCAATTTTAATGCGAGGAATTGGGTTTTTTTATATTTACTCTATTTTGACAGATTTTAATTCAAATTAGATGGCTTTTTTTAAGGTAGTAAGAAGTATTTATTAAAATTATTTTCGGATAAGTTTATATTTTTTTAAGGAATTATTTAGAGGGAGTTTAACATTGAATATTACTATGAATGTCAATGGAACATCAAACCTCAATAAACTTAGAAAAAAATCATCTAACTAAAAAGGGCTTGAGGTAACTAAACTATGGGGGTAAATGGAGATATGAAAAAGCTATTAATAGTATCCGTTGCAGCGACAGCACTCCTTGCTGCTTGTCAGGATAAAGAGCCTGTAAAGAAAAATGATGCAGAAAGTGCAGAAGTAAAAACAGAGAGTACCGCAATCGAAAATAATACACAGTTAACAAAAGGACAAGAAATGGCTAACATGCTTAGTAGTACAAACTGGCAAGGGACAAGGGTATACGATAAAGATAATAATGACTTAACAGCTGAGAATGCAAACTTTATTGGTCTTGCTAAATATAATGTTGAAACAGGTCACTATGAATTCTTTGATGCGACTACTGGAGAAAGCCGTGATGATAAAGGAACATTCTTTATTACAAATGATGGTCAAAGCAGAATTTTAATTTCTGAATCGAAAAATTACCAAGCCGTTGTGGAAATAACAGAGTTAAACAACAATATTTTTACTTATAAACGAATGGGTAAAGATAAGGAAGGCAACGATGTAGAAGTTTTTGTTGAGCATGTTCCTTATAATGATAAGGATCTTGCTTTCACGGATGCTGATAAAACTTTAGATGCTACTACAGGTGATATTGTAAAAAAACGTGGACGGTGAAAAGATCTTAGCAGAGACATTGTGGCATGGGACTGTAGTGTTAGATGAAGCTGGGAATGATGTAACTGAATATAATACGAACTTCATCAGTATCGCAAAATATGATGCAGACACAAATAAATATGAATTTTTTTAACCCTGAAACAGGAGAAAGTCGTGGAGACTATGGTTACTTTGATATTATCCATAGCAATAAAATTAGAGCCCACGTTTCAACTGGCAACAATAAATATGGTGTAGCACTTGAAATAACAGAGCTAAATGATAAGAAGTTTACGTATAAAAGAATAGGTAAAGACAAAGATGGAAATGAAGGAACTGTATTTGTTGAGCATGAACCATATGAAGGTGAATATAATCCTGAATTCACATTCAAATAAAATTTCTAATTCCTTGGTGAAAAACAGCGTTAGTCTTTTATGGGCTAATGCTGTTTTTTGTGAAGAAATATAATTATAATCCTGTATCACACATAACAATCGTTGGTATTTCCAGTTGGATAAGTTGCTAAGTAATGTGTATTTTACATGGAAATGGCTGATACTGCGTGTAAGCTGTTATTTCGTAGAGGACTATGAAGTAACTGAATAATAAAATGGAGGTCAATATATGAAAAAGCTATTAATCATATCACTTGCAATAATGGCATTGCTTGCCGCATGTCAGAGTAAACAAGATGTAAAAAAGAAAGAGGAAGTAAAAACTGAGCAATCTGGAGATCACAGGCAGATTGAAATGACGAAAGGTCAAGCGAATGTAAATATTCTAAGTAGTACCAACTGGCAGGGCACAAAAGTTTACGATAAGAATAAGAAGGATTTAACCGCAGAAAATTCTAATTTTATTGGTCTGGCAAAGTATGATGCTAATTCAGCCCGTTACGAATTTTTCGATCCACAAACAGGAAAAAGTCGCGATGATAAAGGTGTTTTCTTTATCACGAATGATGGAAAACAAAGAGTATTGATTTCTGAATCAAAAAAATTATCAAGCAATCGTGGAAATTACGGAGCTAACCCAAAATTTATTTACGTATAAAAGAATGGGGAAAGATGCAAATGGTAACGATGTAGAGGTATTCGTTGAGCATGTTCCTTATAAAGATAGAAAGCTAACATTTAGTGAACCGGATAAGTCATTAGAAACTTCCACAGGTACCATTGTAAAGGACATCGATGGTGACAAAATATTAGCTGAGACATTATGGCAGGGATCAGTAGTTTTAGATGATAAGGGTAATGATGTAACAAAATATAATACAAATTTTATCAGTATTGCTAAATATAATGCTGATACGAATAGATATGAATTTTTCAATCCTGAAACAGGTGAAAGCCGTGGAGATTACGGTTACTTTAATGTTCTTCATGGAAATAAGCTAAGAGCACATGTTTCAATAGGCGAAAATAAATATGGTGCTATCCTTGAGATTACTGAGCTTAATAACAAGAAATTCACTTATTTAAGAACTGGTAAAGACAAAGAAGGCAAGGATATAACAGTATTTGTAGAGCATGAACCTTATTCAGGTAAGTTTAAACCTGAATTTACACAAAAATAGACATTAACGGCATTAGTTCTAAAATTATAAGGGACTAATGCCATTTTTAAATATTAACTTCTATTACAAATCAATCTCTCAATATTAATACTTGCGAGTTTTTTTTCACTTTCTGGCATAGTTCTCTCACTATCATCGTACACTAAATGTAAAAGGGTGGTGGATATGGGTGAAGCGCTGGCTTGCACTAGGAGTAATTATGCTAATAAGTATAGTGGTCGTGGCATATGAAACGAATGCTTCGAACCGTAACTTCTTCCTACCAGACCCACTTGGCGGCCAAAAGGTTGTCATTGATGCGGGTCATGGAGGTCAAGATGGAGGAGCTTCAAAGGGCGAAGTGATTGAAAAGGATATTACACTTGCAATTGCTCAGCATGTCGCGAAAGAGTTAAAGAAAAAAGGCGCAACCGTTGTAATGACGCGGACACAGGATGGAGATGTTATCGATGAGCATGCGCCGTCAGAGAAGTTCGGTACAATGCGAGAACGAAAAAAAGCAGGATATCTTTTTAAGAAAGGATATTGTTGAAAAAGAAAAACCAGATATATTTATTACAATTCATGCAAATGCTATTCCAGAGACAAAATGGCGTGGAGCACAGGTTTTTTATCATAAAGAAGGACATGCTGAAAGTGAATTATTAGCGAAGAACATTCAAGAATCTATTCGTACTAATTTAAAAAACACGGACCGAGAAGCACTGTCTATCAAACAAATATATTTACTGAAAAAAAGTTGAAGTACCTGCTGCACTTGTGGAAACAGGATTTATCAGCAATGATGAGGAACGTGCACTTTTAACGGATAAAAAATACCAAGAAAAAAAATGGGAGATGCCATTGTTGAAGGTATTGAAGCCTTTTTATTAGCTAAAATTGAATAGAGCAACATCTACAACGTAAATCAAATCATTATGATATACTAACATTGAGATAAAATAAGGGGAGTGTTCGTCGTGATTACTGAACAACAAGTACGAGAAATACTGGGACAACTACAAGATCCATTTTTACATAAATCACTTGCAGAAACAGATGGAATTACAAACGTATCAATAAAAGAAGAAAAAAATCATGTCAGTGTAAAAATTGCGATTGCTAAAACAAATACACCTGAACAATTACAATTACAGATGAAAATTGTTGAAGTTTTGAAGGAAGCGGGTGCAAATACGGTAGGCATTCGCTTTGAGGAGCTATCAGCAGAAAAATTACAAAGCTTCCGCGGAACAGCTACTGAGTCTGAGGCTCAGGATATTTTATCTCCTCTTAGCACAGTACAAGTTATTTCCATTGCATCAGGTAAAGGGGGTGTAGGGAAATCTACAGTTTCAGTTAATCTTGCTGTGGCATTAGCACGTCTTGGTAAAAAGGTAGGCTTGATTGATGCTGACATTTACGGATTTAGTGTACCGGATATGATGGGTGTTACCGATATGCCAAAAGTGGTAGATAATCGAATTTTCCCAGTTGATCGCTTCGGGGTAAAAATGATTTCAATGGGCTTCTTTGTTGAAAACAATGCACCAATTGTGTGGCGTGGACCAATGCTAGGTAAAGTATTAGATCAGTTCTTCCGTGATGTAGAATGGGGCGAATTAGACTATCTGCTACTCGATTTACCACCAGGTACTGGGGACGTAGCTCTAGATATTCATCAAATGCTGCTTCATCGAAAGAAATTGTTGTTACAACACCACATCCTACAGCAGCATTCGTTGCAGCTCGTGCAGGTGCAATGGCTCTACAAACAGAACATGAAATTTTAGGTGTTATTGAAAATATGGCATGGTACGAGTCAAAATCAGGTGATCGTGAATTTGTATTTGGGCAAGGCGGTGGACCGAAGTTAGCTGAAGAACTACGTACAGAATTACTTGGTCAAATTCCACTTGGTCAACCTGACTGGTCAGAAGAAGATTTTGCACCTTCTGTTTATGCTGAAAAACACCCAACAGGTCAAATTTATTTAGATATCGCGACGAAAATGATTAATAAATTAAATAAATAATTAAAAACGGATTTCCTAAATTAATGAGGAAATCGTTTTTTTAAATAAAGAAGTTACTGGGTATTTTTTTTGGCCTTTGTCAGTGCCTTCACCGCTACCTGCATTTTCCTCACTTTTAGCAGAGGATGCTGCTCCTTCACCGCCACTTTTTTTTAATAAGCTCCTGCCATTTAGTTTGCATAAGTGGACTTTCAATCGTTTCCTTTACGACTTCCTCCATTTGTTTTCTCATGTTGGAAGACTTTAGAATTGTTTCTAACTGCTTTTGCATATCGGGCTGCCCAAAGAATGCCTCCATATCTTTTTGGAATGCGGGATCTTTGATTAATTCCTTCATAATATCCTGTTGCTGCTTTTGCATACTTTTAGCGACAGTTTCTTTAAACTTTGGATCTTCGAATGTTTTCTTCCAAAAATCTTCAGCTTCCTTGGAAAGTAAGGTTTCCTCAGTGGCCTTCTTCACTTCTTCATGCTCCAAAATCAGCAATTCACGAAAGCTAGGCTCCTCTAAAAGCTGTCGTAAAGCCTTTTTCCCGTCCTCAGTTTGTAAAGAGTCAATCATAATTTTTTTTTATTTCATCATAGGACATGGTAGAAGTTTTATCTTGTGAACAGGCAGAAAGAAAAAGCATTAGAATTAGTAATAAGGAAAATTTTCGCATTAATCATCAGTCCTTTCTATAGAGAGACTCTTTCAATTATTGTTCACATTTACGATGACTTTATGTATTGGTTAGGATGAGAAATAGCTTTTTAACAATGCATTGTTAAAATAAATACAGATATATTGTAGAAATTGGGGGACTTTTAGTTGTGACGATACGAAATTGGGCAAAGTTTTTCTTTTTTTGCAATGCTCGTTGGAGGCGCTGTCAACGGAATTTGTAGCTTGTTTATTAGATGGGACTTCTTTCAACCATACATAACAAATGGTCATTGGGGCGAATTTTTAGCAGGGCTTTTATGGATGGTCTTTTTAGGATTTACAATGAGTGTAATTGCACAAGCAGGCTTTTTTTGCTTATTTAACACTTCATCAAGTGGGAGTCAACATTTTTAGAACATTGACGCTATGGAATTGGGTACAGTTATTATTAATTGCTATTACTATTTTTGACGTTATTTTCTTCCGCTTTATCCCAGGGGTTAAAGAGGGACAAAGCTGGATATTTTATTTAGGATTATTAATTGTTTTAATTTTTGGAGCAGTTGCAACAGCCGTTCAAAAAGTAAAATTGACGGGGAAAAAGCATGTTTTGATTTCAGCATTATTTTTTTATGATTGTCATTACAACGCTGGAATGGACGATTGCTTTAATGGGAAGAGATGAAAATATTAATGAGTATGTTGCATTGTTGCTATTCCCATTACTTGCTGTAAATGCCTATCAATTATTAGTATTACCCAAATATAATGCAAAATCCGATGAAGATCGTCAAAAGTTAGAAGCGCGCCGTAAAGCACGTAGAGAACAAGCGAAAAATGCAAATGCATAATAAAGGTGCCTCCGAAAATGTGGAGGCACTTGTTTTATGGTGATTTTTTAGTTTGAACTTTATATCCAAAAATATTTTCTTCAATGGACATAAATTTATTTTGTTGTAGCAAAGTATTTATATCTTTGAATGTAATTGAATTGTTTTGATGCAAGGTAATGAAAATAAAATCGCCCTTTTGTATTTTAGGTGTTTTTTTCTCCTTTCCAAATCAAAGAGGGAGAAAGAATGTTTATTTGCTGTTGAAATAAGTTCTTTTGTAAATCCTGAGAATATTGGTGATTGCGAGTAGCAAACCAAAGGGGTGTTTCTTTTAAATATTTTTCGTAAATAGCGATATCTTTCTGTACGGCTGTCATATTAATAGGTTCATCAATAGAATCCTCTGGTCCTAATAATCCTGTAGGTAGTTTCCGCTTTTGTATGATTTTTAATTGTTCTGGTGATCGTTTAATCCATGCAGCATCTAATAATAAGAGTGGATAAGGTTCTTTTACAGTGTTAAGCCAGTCCATTAGTGTTTCATCAGAGAAAGAAATTTCTACTACAAGAGATGTACCGTAATGCCCTTTTGTTACAACCGCTGGAGCATCAGCGATATTAAATACAGAAATCATAGTTGAGTTTATCGGCTTTATAAAAACAAATAGTATTAAGATGAAAAACAATGAAATCAACGTTTTACGAACCATCATAACAACCTCGTTTCTAAAATATTAAAGAGAAAAATAAACTTCTTAAAAAAACTTATGATTTAGTGTTGACTTTCATGAATAATCGATGTTATTATGTATAAGTCGCCAAGAGATGACGCGACAAAATAAAAAA
>BBDJ01000016.1 GCA_001312325.1 Lysinibacillus pakistanensis
TTAATGTTAATGATTTCATATTCATCTATTTCTTTTCTACTCGCTTCTTTATGCGATGACTCTATGGTGTTTTGCAAGTGCAATGCGATTTTTATTAATACAAATGCTATAAAAAAAAGCAGCAAATAATACAAAGTATGCAGTCGCTTGAGTACCGTTAATTATGTAATTATAAGCATCTCCACCAACCAGGCATTGCGTGATTTAAGTACCCTGGATTCAGGGTTTGAATAGAAAAATAATCTATAAAATCCCATGAAGAAAAAAAATAATACTAAGTATAAGTGATGCAATCGAGAGACCTTTCATAATAACATCTCCTTTCTATATATGTAATTAATATATCAACAATACCTATTGTTGTCACTAAATAATAAATTTGTATGTAATTGATATTTAAAGTAAATTTATTGGATTTTAATAAAAATGCAAAATGATAAATGATAAAAATTCACATTAAAATCTCAGCATAACAGATGAGATGGAGAGCTGAGTAAAAAAAGTCTGTCCAAAATTAAGAAACAAGGTAAATTCTACAAATGAAGGTGGGCGAAATGGTTGGAGGTCGTAAGCCAATAAGCAAACCGAGCGACTATTGTCCTTACCTGAGCGGTTCTTGCTGCCATCGTAATTATTATTAAAGTATTAAATGTAGCAGTGTTTTTTGATCAAACACTGGGGGATCAAGTGAAGATGTAAAGAAGATCTCATCAACAATATCTTCACTCGCAATTGGTATTTTTTCAATCACTGAATTGTTATAAAAATCACGGAAAATTAACATTTAATCTTATTTTCTCCTAGAGCAATAGTGATTTGTTTCGAATATATCATTTAAAATTATTATAGTATGTTAAATATTGTAATTTGATGCTGTCGACTTTTCCCATTTAAGTATAATATCAGTAGAGATTTTTCTTAAAATAATAAGTGATTTGGAGGAGAATATGTATGGCGATTTATGGTATTGGAGCTTCATATAGTGGGAAATTTGATAAAACGAATGCATTTATTGAAAATAATTGTGCTTGTATAGGCTGGAGTGTAAATGATGCTCCTGCACTTCATCAAATCTTAAAGAAAATTAAGATAGGTGATTTTATTTATATTAAATCAATGTCAATAACTACGAAAGAGTTACATATTAAAGCAGTGGGTATTGTAATGGATGATAGTATAGAAGAAAAATCAGATTTAGGACTTGGTATTACAGTTAAATGGCTCTGGAAGAATGAAGAAAAAGTACGTGTTTCATTGACAGAAGAAATGTATAAATATAATGTATATAACAATACTTTGTATGAGGAATATTTCCATATAGTACAACATCAAGTACTTGAACTTGCATTTAAAAATATAAGAAATAACTCATGAGCATTCCACAAGATATAACTCAAGAACATCTTTTACAAGCCCTTGTATACATTCAAAACCATGGCGTTCAGCGCCTTGATGATCGTTTTATTGTTATCTTTGTAGAATCTAATTACTATAATAAATTTCGGTGAAATTCAATTATATAAAGGGAGTGTAAAGGTGGACCTATTACTTTGGATAACTATTGGTTTCATAATAATTGGATTTGTTGTTCTCACTTCGAGGAATATTTCCATATAGTTCAACGTAAAGTACTTGAACTTGCATTAAAAAAATAACTCATGAGCATTCCACAAAATATAACCCAAGAACATCTTTTACAAGCCATTGCATACATTCAAAAGCATGGCGTCCAGTACCTGGATGATCGGTTTATTGTTATCTTTGTAGAATCTAATTACTATAATAAATTGCGGTGAAATTCAATTATATAATGGGAGTGTAAAGGTGGACCTATTACTTTGGATAACTATTGGTTTCATAATAATTGGATTTGTTGTTCTCACTTCTATGAAAAAAGGTATGGAAAGTAAGGTCGCTTTTATAAAAGCAAATATGGAAGACGAGGGAAATTCATCAAAAGCTAAATCCGTAATTTGGTGGTTATGGAGTACCACTGCTTGGGGGATAGTGAGTATGTTTCTTGTTGTTTGGTGTTTTCACAATCACTTTGGATAATTGTGGCTTTAAATGTGCAAAAAAAACAGGTACTTTTGTATTAATCGTCTGAAGTATTACTGTAATGTCTATTCTTGAATAATAAATACTATATATAATAAATTCAATAAACGTTCCCAAATGAAAGCTAGGAAATGACTTTAAAACCACAAATGTTGTTAAATCACCGTTTCGTGGTTTTTTTATGAACATTATTTATTCTTTTTTTATACAGGTGGCGTAAATGGTTGATATAGCAGTATGTCGTTTTTTTAAATGAGCACCTAGTCTTTTTTTATATTATTTTTTTTACTTGGATCACAAAAAAAGTCACATTTCCCCCGAAAACCAGCGAAATTAGATAAAAGCATGTTTTTGTACATTCGTGAGAAACCTTGCTATAATAAGCTTTGCGAATACATATGAAAGAGGGTAAAAGCATGAACGCTTACGATGAATATATGAAGCAGGTTGTGAAACCGATGCGTGAGGAGCTGGTTGGGGCTGGCTTTACGGAGCTGACGACGGCTGATGCGGTGAATGAATTTATGGCGGAGACGAAGGGGACTTCGTTGGTGGTGATTAACTCGGTTTGTGGTTGTGCGGCGGGGCTGGCACGTCCGGCAGCTCGTGAGGCTGTGACGGCGGTGAAGCCTGATCATCTGGTAACGGTTTTTGCAGGTCAGGATCCAGAGGCGACTGCAGCGATGCGTAGTTATTTTGAGGATGTCCCACCAAGCTCACCTTCAATGGCGATTTTAAAGGATGGGGAATTAGCATACTTTATTCCACGTGAACAAATTGAAGGGTTTCCAGTGGAACAAATCGTTACTCATTTAACAGGTGTTTTAGAGCAAACATGCGAGAAATAAAGACTATTGTTACGACAGCGGGCAGACCAGACGATGTATCGATGGCGCTCGCTGCTTTTGCCTGTAATGAATTAGGGGCTTTCTTTGAGCCACGAAAAAAAACGTTCTATTCGTAAAATCTCGGAGGAACATCAGGCACATGTAATAGTTGCTGGAAAAAAATCGCTTTGAATACTATGCTTTGGGCACAAATGAACCATTTTTCTTCCATCCCAATTCAGCAGCATTTCGCTTAAAGCGTGTAGCTCGTGGAGAAGAGGAGCCATTTTTAGAAGCGGCACAGCTGGAAATAGGCGATTCACTGCTTGATTGTACACTTGGACTTGCTGCGGATGCTATGCTTGCCGCATATACAGTTGGTGGAAAAGGGCGTGTCGTGGGGCTTGAGGCAAATCCAAATGTGGCGTTTATTGTCAAACAGGGGGTGCAAACCTATGATACAACAGAGCTACCATTAACTGCGTGTATGCGTCATATTGAGGTAGTTCAAGATGAAGCCACTCGTTACTTGAAAAAATTGCCGGACAAATCTTTTGATGTTGTCTATATGGACCCAATGTTTGAGGAGATTATTGATGAAGCTACTAATTTTGAGGCGCTCCGAATAGCTGGAGAGCATGCTTCATTAACAGATGAATGGGTATGTGAAGCAAAACGTGTGGCGAAAAAAACGGGTTGTGTTAAAAGCTCATTTTCGTTCAGAATGGTTTGCCAAGTATCAGTTTCAACGATATGAGCGATTGACGGCAAAATTTCATTATGGTGTGATGAATACATCTAACTAATAAAGAAGGAGCATTTAGTAATATTTTTGCTAAAGCTCCTTCTTTTTATTTTATAATTCAAAATATGGTAATATAAAGAATAAGAGAATCCCTTTCTTTATAAAGAAATTGCTTGAAAATAAATACGGAGGTGATTTCTATAGATTCAAAAGATACACCACAAGAAAAAAAGAGAACATTTAAGACAAAAAGAGTTAAAAAATAATCCTTTAGGCTCTTTAAATGAAGGATTAAACCGTGCAGAAAATGGAAATCTAGTAGATGTTTCTGGTGGCATGGGTTGGAAAGGTATGGTTTTTTTTAATTGTAGTGCTGTTTATTGGTTATATTATTTATAGTTACTTCTATACGTAAAAAAACTTCCTATTATAAAGATGAAAGGAGAAATTAACTATGACACCAGAGAAAATTCCTCGTTAAGCTCGTGGACCACCTTGGGCAATTATCATCGCCATCCTATACTACATTTAAAAGGAGAGACTTGATAATGGGTCCAAGTAAAATGACTAGAGAAGATAAAATGAATATTGTAATGACGATTGTTGATCAGCTTTTAATGAAATATGGTGAAAAGGTAAAAGCAATTGGATTGTATGGTTCTTTGGCTAGAAAAACAGATGGGCCATATTCTGATATTGAAATGAAATGTGTACTCCATTCTTTAAAAGAGAGTTTTTCCTATGAGTGGACGGCAGGGGATTGGAAAGCAGAAATCAACTTTGATGATGGGGAATCGATTTTAGTAGAAGCAGCGAGTGTTGATGAAGAATGGCCACTAACACATGGTCAATTTTTTTGATATTCTTCCTCTCTATGACCCGGATTCATTTTTCCAAAGCCTTAAAGAAAACATAACATCCATAGATTCATCTGTTTTTAAAGAAGTGATTTGCCAGACACTGGTAGAAGAAATGTATGAGTATATGGGAAAAATCCGAAATATTCAAGTTCAGGGCCCTGACTCATTTTTACCCATTTTAGCGATGAATCTAGCCATGGGAGGGGCCATGATTGTTGGCCTACACCATCAACGATGTTATACTACCTCTGCCCAGGTTCTTCCAGAATCCTTAACATTTACAGATCAACCAAAAGAATTTGCTAGTTTATGCGAAATGGTGATGACCGGCAATCTTTCGAATCCACAACATATTATTATAGTCTGCGAAAGATTTTGGGAATCACTCGTATCATGGTCTACACAGCACGGATATAAGATGAACGTTTCACAGGGAATACCCTGGTAATTTTAATTCTTTACTCTTTGGAAATAATATGTTATAATTAATACCGTGCTATTTTAGGTGGCATATTTCCGTAATCTGGCATTCTGCTTTTTGTTTTTGAGGATACTTATTCACACTGGCGCATGCTTTGGGGCTGCAAGGACGCAAAAGAAGGTTGGGTTTGCGTTGCTTAAGTTAGAAGGCACACAGTGGAATTTTACCGCGGTGATGAAACAATTATGTTTCAAGATAATATTCCCCAGATGATTGGGTTGAGACTTTTTACAATTTACGAAAATGTTACCTATTAAATACTAAAGGGGTGGCTTCGCAATCGCGAGGCTACCCCTTGTCCAATTTAGAAGCCTTTCGCTCAGATGAACGAAAGGTTTTTTGATGTTTGTTGGTATATATTACCCTTTTACTCCAATTCTACTTTACGTCATAATGTAGTTAGAATTTTAATAAAATTTTGATAAGGGTGAGGATGCAATGAGAGATGTAAACACAATATCAATGACTATTATTGAGCAATTAACAAAGAAGGCACAGGACCTAGAGGAAAGCATTGACACACTTATAGCACTATATTGTCAAGAAAGGATGATTTATCGATTATCGATTTCTTCCTATCAAGATCAATTTTGGCTTGCAGGAGATTCTTTATTGTTCGCTGTAACAGAAGGTTTTATAAAACCACCAAAAAAATACTAAACTTGCAGCTAAAACAGTTGCTTATCAAATAGATATTATAAAGCAAGCATTCAAGGAGATTTGTTCAATGGAGGGGCAAGAAGATGGAATTGAATTTTTATGGGATGAAGTGACGATCTCTTCAGAAAATGACGGTCTGTTTATTAAAATACCAGCGATCCTGGCTCATTTGAAAACATACATAACATTACAGATTAACTCTAGGGAAAATACTCCTGTGGCATTAAAAACAATGGCTTATCCAACATTGCTCCAAACGGCTTCCCCTGTACTGATAATAGAAGCTCCTGAGTATGTGATTGCATCTAAATTTATAGAAATATATAAAACCCCTACTTTAGATACGACAATAAATGCCATTCAGACAATTTTTGCATTGATTAATACACAGACAATAGAGGGGCGTGTCCTACAGGAATGTATTGCTACTTTATTTGATCAACAGCGACTCACTATAGAAAAGGACCATGCATTTTTTATGAGACAATACCTGCAACAAGCCACATCTGAAATAGTTTCAAGGCAAGTACAGAAATTCCTAAGTCCCGTCTATGATGTGATTTTACAGGAAGAAGAATTTTTCAAGCATTGGGATTGTAAACAACTAAAATGGCGTTAAAAAAAGGAAAAGTCCGTGATTTTGCGGACTTTTTTGTATAAGAGATAATGAATTATTTTGTGTAACGTTAAATAAAACATAAAAGTTTAATAGCCCCACCTTTAACCGTTTCCAATATCTATGATGCTACCAAAAGCCCCAGTACTTATAACCAAGCAATATGAGCAACGAAATTTTTTTTATTGGAATAATGAGGAAGTCCGATTTCTTGATTTTAATGTTGAGAAATTGGGCTTTTTTTATTTAAAAAAATAAATCCTAAAGTGACAACATTAATTCGAGCACGTTAAGAAAATGTTCATCTTCAGAGTTTTTGCTACTATGTTTTGATAGAATAGATTTACCAAACTTTTGAATTTTTGGAGCGAATACAATTGAAAATTAACAAAGGAAATGTCTACAAGTTTTTAGATTGGACATATGAAAAGCTCTTAATAGAAATATAAGGTGAGATGCTACTATAGACAAAGCAACAACTGATGGTTTATGTCGTTATTTTTTTCGATTTGCTCGTCCAAAACTATATGAATCTGACGTCAGAAGAGCCCGCATATTAAAGAAAAAAAATAAGGAGCCTATATAATGAATGAGAAAATACTAATTATTGAAGATGAAAAAGAAATTACTGATTTAATAGAAATGTTCTTACAAAATGAAAATTTTCAAGTATTTAAGTGCTATTCTTCACGGGACGCTCTTATGCTTATTAAAAACGAAAGCTTTGATTTGGCAATTTTAGATGTGATGTTGCCAGATGGAAATGGATTTGAATTGTGTAAATTAATTCGTGAAAAACATACTTATCCTATCATTATACTTACTTCTAAAACAGAGGGAATAGATCGTGTTACAGGATTATCATTGGGTGCAGATGATTACGTTACAAAACCTTTCTTGCCACTTGAATTAGTAGCAAGGGTAAAGGCTCAATTAAGGAGAGTGCATCATTATGACGGGAAAGAAAACAATACATCGGAAACCATTATGGTAATGGGCCTTTTTCTAAATAAAACTTCCCATGTATGTAATTTAAACGACAAAACAATTAAGTTGACACCGACAGAGTTTTCTATATTATGGCTTTTGTGCAAGAACAGAGGAAAAGTTTTTAGCGCAGACGAAATTTTTCGCCAGGTATGGGGTGAGAAATATTTTAAAAACAGTAGAAATACAGTAATGGTTCAAATTAGGCATATAAGAGAGAAGCTAAATGATACTGGAAATAAGCCGGAATTTATAAAAACTATATGGGGAGTAGGATATATCATTGAATAAGAGGTTTTCAAAAAAATATAAACAAACATTATTGCTTCGGCATTTAATATGGGCAATTACTGTATTAGTTATTTTTGCAATTGCTTATTTGATCATAATGATTGCATGTTCAGACAATTTTTATATTCTTCTTGAAAAAGTGGTAGGCTACAATTTAGCGTATTTAATTCATCGCTATGAACCGGCAGTTATTCTTTTTATTATTGTAACATCACAATTATTGGTATGGATTGGAGTTGAATGGCATTCCTCACGGAAGATTATGAAAATCATGGACAGTATGGACTTTATTTTAGATAATTCTGCAGACGATATTGTATTGCCTGCTGAATTTTCGGATTTGCAAAATTGGCTCAATCTTTTAAAAACTCGAAATAGAGAACAACAGCATTTAATAGAAATTGAAGTGCAGAAAAAATCTGATACTCTTACCTATCTTGCTCATGATATAAGAACCCCACTTGCTTCTGTTATTGGATATTTAAGCCTTTTATGTGAAGCACCAGATATGCCACCGGAAAACCGGAAAAAGTTCATAAGAACAACTTTTGAAAAAGCACTGAAATTTGAAAATTTGATAGATGAATTTTTTTGATATTACACGTTACAGCCTATCAGACAAAGCATTAGTAAAAAAAAGAAACTGATTTGTGCTTTTTAATTGAACAAATAGCTGATGAGTTCTATCCGTTTCTACAACAAAAAGGACTATGCTTAAATTTAGATCTTGCTGACGATTTATTTATTGCTGTTGAGGCGGAAAAAAATTGCAAGAGTCTTTAACAATGTGATAAAAAAATGCAATCGCATATAGTTACCCGCAAACTGTTATCGAAGTAACAGCAAAGAAATCAAGCGAATGTATAATCGCGAAAATTAAAAATCATGGTGAAACTATTCCGAATGATAAATTAGAACGTATATTTGATAAATTTTTTTCGTACAGACGAATTTGAGAAATCTGATATAGGCGGTGCAGGACTTGGATTAGCAATTGCAAAGGAGATTATGAGAATACATAATGGAACAATCACCGCAGAAAGCTTTGAAGAAAATACTGTTTTTACGATTACTTTGCCTATCAATAATAATAGGCCAGAGGGATAAGAAAAAAATAAGATTTTCAAAAGAAATATAAAATCAACGGTTTATTTTTATTGAGTATGATTGTACCAAATAAAAGTAAACCGTTTCTATATGGTACTTTCATGTGGAGGAATTATGGGGAATAAGATTAGTAAAAAAAGAAAGAATATTGAGGTATTGCATTTTTGCGCTTTTTATACTTTATATCATTATTTTGCTTCGTATTACGCTTTTTAAACAAGCAAGCATGTATAACTTATTCGCCGCCATTGGTGCAAGTGAGCGGACAATAAGTATCATTCCTTTCAAGTCAATTTTTGATATGATTAGTTCTGACATTTCATTAATGCGAATTTTGGAAAATGTACTTGGGAATATTATTATTTTCATTCCTTTTGGCTTACTACTACCAATTATTTTGAAAAAGGAATATAAGAATATTGTTTTGTGCGGTATTATTTTTAGTGCCTTTATCGAAATAATACAGTTTATTTTTGGATTAGGAAGCACAGATATCGATGATTTACTATTAAACACAATAGGAGTCATCATCGGATATCTGTTGTTTATAACGATAAAGAACAAAGCAAAATCAAATTTATTATTTCTTGTTTTCGTAACAGTGTTAGTATTTATATCAGGAAGTATTACCTTGGGCATTTTGTTTGTAAACAATACGGATTTATTTTTAATATCTCCAAAGGAAACTACTGTTGAAAACAGAGAACTCGTTCAAGATTTTATCGATACTCCAAATTATCTTAGCGGAAAGTTTGTTGAAGTAAAGGATACTGTGCTTACGGTTGAAAAAAGCATTCAAAATGCTACTGAACAGAGGGAATTTTTGGACATTGAAATAACGTCAGAAAGTCGGATATATGTTTGCTATGATAAAATAGATTATTTTTTTCAATACAATTTCTGGAGAACATCAACGTTATGAGCAAATATCGTATTCTGATTTTATTTCAAATGAAAGCGGAGCATTTAGCAAAGATAACAATATTGTTATTTGGAGTTTAGATGGAAAAAAAAGTTGACAGCTTAATTGTAATTGAATGGGTTGAATAACCAAATGGCTACCGAATGCTGTAAAAATTCATGAATAATTTATTATACAATGAAAGAATTATATATTAGTTTTTTAAAAACGGATTTGAAGGATATACAGCAAATCCGTTTCTTTTTATTTGATAAAAAACCGCCCCTGTTTGGAGTTACAAGATAGAATCCTACTGGAACTGGCAATGATACTTCATCATTCATTTCTGCTATTGAAAAAGCAGGTAGTTTTCATCCGTTTCCTTCCCAAACTATTTTTTTAGCTTCAGCAATAATATCTTTTATTAATAATTCCACGGTTTGACATTGGGCTAATCGTGGACTTTGACCAGACCAAAGTGACATGTAATCTTGATTGTTTTCTGCACTAGAAGTCTTTCTAATATCCTGTGTTAAAGTATTTTGAATAGGGAAGTCTGGTAATAATTGTTCGTGTTTTTGCATTTCTAAAATAAATTTATTTTCTAGTCCTCTTGCCCATTTTCCTGAAAATGAACGAGTTAAAACGGTTTGATCTTCGGAAGCATTTAGGATGGCTTCTTTATGCATCTTATGTGCGCCACTTTCAAAGCAAGTCAAGAAAGCTGTACCCATTTGCACGCCCTGTGCTCCTAAGCAAAGAGAAGCATTTAACCCTCTTCCGTCCATAATTCCTCCAGCAGCAACAACAGGAATGCGTACATTATCAACTACCTGAGGAATCAATGACATTAAACCGATCAAACTTTCTGTAGGTTTATTGATAAAATTTCCACGATGCCCACCAGCTTCACTACCTTGAACAACAACAATATCCATTCCTGCTTTTTCATTTTCGATTGCTTCTCTAACAGTTGTAGCAGTTCCTATTAGAATAATGTTAGATTGTTTTAATTCAACAATCATTTCTTTAGAAGGAATACCAAAAGTAAAAGAGCAAATAGGAACCTTTTCTTCAATAACAACTTTAATTTGTTCAATAAATGTTTCAAAAATATCATTTAAACTAGGAATTTCAAAACTATCTTTTGGTTGTAAATTCAATTGCTGACGGATAGGGTTTAAGCTACGGTTAGCGGTTTTAACTTCATTCTCTGTCACATTAAATTCGTTTGGAACAAATAAATTAACCCCAAAAGGATTTGACGTTAACTCCTTTATTTCCTTTATTTGTGCTCCCATTTGAATTGGTGTCATATAACCAGCACCAATCATTCCTAAACACCCAGCATTTGAAACCTCAGCAACTAAGTTTGAAGTGGTTACTCCGCCAGCCATTGGAGCTTGTATAATCGGATACTCAACTTTCAAAAGTTCTGTTAAGTTATTATTTAACATGATTTCACACCTCTTTGTTATTTTCATTTAGTATTCTCTTAGATTTCTAAACTTCCTCTCAAATTGAATTCAATTTTGTTTTAAGTCTTTGTTAAAAATATTAACCTTCACAAAAGGGTAGGATATTTAAATCATATTACTTTTTTGTCAGAGGGTATAATCCTTAATAATGATATTTGATATCACAATTATTGATAGCTAAAGTTTCAAGGAATTTTTTTCAACTGCGATTCAGTAGCGTAGACGTAAATAATAGGTAAGCCCAGGTGTTCATGAAATGTGGGTACTTGTTTTATTGTTTATTTAAATGAACAAAAATTGTTTTTGTTTACAAATTAATAAACATATTATATATTGTTTATAAATAATGGCTATGGAGAGGTTTTGCTTGTGAATATAAATGATTTGACAATAGAGGAATTATCTAATGGTTTTGTAAACAAGGGGGAAGCATATGAATGTTTATTTTGTAAAAAAACATTTGATGCTGAAGAAGTATTCAAAATAAATGATCGTTTTTTTTACAGCTAAAAAAGCTTTACAGCTCCATATTGAGAAAGAACATGGCTCTGTGTTTGAAGCTTTAATTCAATTGGATAAGAAATACACGGGGTTATCAGATATTCAAACGGAATTACTTAAGCTATTTGCAACAGGAGCACCAGATAAAGAAATTATAAAAAACACTTCTGCAAATAGCATTTCAACGATTCGGCAACATCGATTTAAATTAAAAGAAAAAGAAAGGCAAGCAAAAGTTTTTCTAGCGATTATACAGGCTTTAGAAACAACAAAGGTATACGAGCCTATTCATAAGGGGGCAACTCAGGTGGATGAGCGTTATGCAATTACAGTAGAAGAGAAAGAAAAAGTATTAGCTACGTATTTTAAAAATGGCTTAGATGGTTCTATTGAAAGCTTTCCAAGTAAGGAAAAGAGGAAAATAATTTTACTGAAACATATTGTAATGAAGTTTGAGGTAGGTCATAAATATAGCGAACAAGAAGTAAATGAAATTTTAAAGCCTATTTATAGTGATTATGTTTCCATTAGAAGATATTTAATCGAATATGGTTTTTTTAGAGCGAAGCGACGATTGTACAATGTATTGGGTGAAAGAAGATTAAAGAGATTCTAAGGTATAGTTGATAGACCTTGGTGTTTTCAAATAACCATACAGGGTGACAAGATGGATAAATAAAAACTTTATGAAGTTAGAACTTTAATATTTTTGGTGATTATAGGGCAGGTTAATGAAACAAATATGTGTTTGAAAATATTCTGATTAATAGGATTGATGGAGGTATAAACAAATGATTAAAGTACCAAAAGCACATTTTAATATTATAAAGAAGAAAATGAAAGAAGCGCCAACATTTGTATTTAGTGTATTAGATTCTACTATTAAAGGTACTGTACATGCAGATTCTACTAATTATAAATCTCTTTTTATTCAAACGGATTCAGGATTGTCTTATGTTGCAGGGCAATTAACTGATGAGCTATTTCTTAAGAATTTAGTTAGAGTTTTTGAGGCATCAGTAAATCAAGGGAAAAGATTTACATTATTTTCTACTACTTCGGCTTGGAGTTGTGCAATTGAAAATCTCCTCGACATGAAAGTAAGAAAAATACAACGTTATGCTTTTTCTTTTGATTTAATGACCTATAAAAATAGAAAAAGAAATGACATTAGCGAGTATGATATAACAATAATTAATCAAAATCTGATTGAACATTGTTTAGAATTTGATAAAAAAATACTATGACGAATATTGGGATTCTATTGATAACTTCCTTGAAAATGGAATTGGTTTTTGCGTGAAGGATAAAGAGAGGGTTATTAGTGAAGGCGTTTCAATATTTAAATCTAAAAATTATGCCGAAATAGATATAATCACCGACTCGAATTACAGAGGGAAAGGGTTAGCAAGTGTTGTTGCTGAGCAATTTATAGATTATTGCCTATCCGAAAATATTCAACCACGCTGGGATTGTGATGTTGATAATAGTGCTTCAATTAATTTAGCTAGTAAATTAGGTTTTATAAATCCTGAAAAATATGATGTCTATACTATTAAAATATAGTTCATTATCCTTCTTCAACTTCCAAAAGAACTTAATCATCTTTCATTTTCTGTGGTGAAGTACCGGTTTTTACGTTTTATTCATGGTTAATGGAATCCTTCAGTTAATTAATCCGTAAAACCACTTCATGATGGATGTTTTTTTTGCTTGTTATTAATGCATAAAGGACAATGAGTACAGAGAAAGTAATGCGCGGGGATGTGAATAGGTGATTTAATTATACTAATAACATAGGAGAGTTAAGTATGTTTACCTTGATTAAAAACGATATAAAATTTATGGATATAGAAAAGGAAATTATGAACTCGAATATCGAATATAATTTAATTGCATATGATAAACAGGTTTTTGAGAATGAGGATATTATAGAAACATTTAAAGAAGCTGATAAATTACAAATTAAGAGATATTTAGTAAAAAAAAGATGAAGTATATATAGCCATTTTGGATTACGGTATGTCAAGTCCTCGTCATCAAAAACCTTGGTTAAGTTTACTGGCCCTACATAAAAAAATATCAAGGTTTAGGATATGCTAAAAACATATATATAACTTATGAAGAATTAATGAAAGACCAACAAGTTGACTGTATTCAAATAGCGGTTCATTCCACGAATGAGAAAGCCTTAAAATTCTGGACTTCACTTGGCTTTATTAAATTTAATGAGAGAACTTATGAGAGTAAAGTAATCTTTAGTTTTGAGAAGAAATTAAGTTAGTAATGTAACCAACACAATTAATGGTTAAGGATTAAATTGAGAAGGGGGAATTAGTTTTTTTCTTAATACTTATAGACCTTTTTATTCTACGGAAAAAAGGTAATTCTTATTTTTCTAATAATATTACTTATTTTTATGGAAAAACACACTATTTTTGTTTGGTTTTTGACTTCATTGATTTCAATTGCTAAAATAATACCTTATTAAGCTGAGTAGGGAGAGAATAATGAAAAAATTATTGATTGTGTGACTAGCAGCATTTGTATTTGCGGTAGTAAATCCAACAAAATCAGAAGCGAAAGTGATGTATGATGGAGCAGAGGTTGTAAAAGGGCAAACAGGAAAAATGACCTTTAAAAAAGACATCAAGGTATACAAGAAAAATTCAGAGGGTACGTTTGATTCTTTAATGGTTAAGCGAAATAATTTTTTTTAAAACGTATGAAATTGAGAAATATGATGGCAAAACATTCTATCAAATGGGGCAATATCGGGTACAAGCAACGGATTTGGTAGTTTTTAAAGAAGTGCCAATAAAAATTCGTTCATCTTTCTATAACGAACCAACTTATATTATTATTAATCGTGATGGTATTTATAGTCACGGATCATACGGATTTAACTACAGAAGTAGATGGGGTATTTCTTTCTTGGATACAAACAGTGGACAACTGCTGGAGTATTGCGAGAGTGATGATGGTAGTTGGATGAAGTGTTATCAGTATCCTGGTACAGATCTTAAAATCGCTGAGACTATACATAGTAAATCCGGAGAACGTTTTGAGTTAACAAACGATGCAGGTGGGAAAAGGACTCCATTAGATGGAGCTAAATCTGAAACAATGTATGAAAAGGGAAGCGTTTTTTTCATCGTTAGGTACTGAAATTAATGGTTATCTAGAAGTATTAAATGAATCCGACTCAAAAATTTCTTGGCTTCCGGTGAATTTATTAAAGCCAAGTGGAGATAATTGATAGATTATGAATTTTATTTAGCTCTCTTATTTAGGGGGGCTATTTTAAGGTAGACATGTGGATAGGATGTTTGTCGATGGCTTTGGTTGAATAAACAATAGCAGACTATGTTGTGGAAGGGTAAATGGAAATAATTGTTCAAATGAAAGTGGTAAGAGGGTATTATTGAATTACAAAGCAGATTAATGGAAGTGAAGTATGACCTAATAGCTTAAGTATGAAGCGTATAGTTATAGTTGGTATAGCAGTAATTTGATTGATTTTATTAGCTATGTTGTTTTTAACAGCAGGATCACCAACTTAAGTTATATTGTGCAGGTTAGTTCAATAAGGACATTGAATAAATCAATAAAAATAATATTAAAGAGGGATAATATGGAGCACTTTAAAATTGTAAAAGAAGTAATTGATAGTTGGGATCCGAAGCAATTTTTACATCATACACCTGACGATGAATATAACCCAGAAATAAGACTTATTGTAGAACTATTACCAACAGCAACTTCTGTTGAAAAATTAGCTGTTGTGATACATGAGGTCTTTGTAAAAATGTTTTCGGTTGATGAAGTATATTCGGTTAATAATTGTTATCCAAGTGCGGTGAAAATTTGGAACAAAATCAATAAAAGTTAATTTACAAAAAAATGATTTCGCGCCAACTATGCAGGAGGAGTGATGAATGCGGTTTTGGTTCCACTTCGTGTCCAAACACCTACCGAATGAAGATAAAGCCTCCGACAGATGTTATGGATTTTTGAATTGGGCAGGCACAATTCAAAATCGTTTTTCACAAGGTTTAACAACTTTTTTTATAGGAAACTGCAAATACCTAAAGACTGAAGAGGGTTCTTTACAATGTGTGGATAATAACAAAAAAAGATTGAAGCAATTTGCCCCAATCTCATTCACACATTCCTATGCACAACTTCTCCGTATTTTATTAGCCCCATTGCAGCCCCATAAGCCCCAATTGGAAGCATTATTTTACATCATATTGCATTAAAAGAAATTCGGAAATAATAGCAAAAACCTTGATAACACGGTGTTTTGCATAAGAACGGTTATCATTATGCATTTTAACTAAATTAGTTCGTGAAGCATAAAGATGATAAGTAACCTAACATTAATAAAAGACCAATACCCATTGCGATTTCCATGCTTGTACCTCCTTTTAAAAAAACGACACTTTTATCTGAAATACTTCATCTTCCAGTAAGTGCAACATTGCTTTAACTTACATTCATAGGCGACTGATTATTCTACCAGTGCATGAAGTTTAACTTTATACATAAATATTGTACAATGAATTTTAGAAATATGAAACCTTTTATTAGCTTGTACGTATATATTAGTAGCAGAATTACCAATTTGTACATAAAGAGAGAAGGTGTTAATTAATGAAGAAGTGGGTTAAAAAGAGTATTGTCATCATGGTGGCGTTTTTAACATTTGGATTAATTACGCCAACACATGAGATATGGGAAGCATTTGATTATAATCCTTCCAATCGAGCTTCAATAGGCCCAGATCAAGGGACAGGCACTGCCCTTGCAGCAGCACCAGATGACACCCAGATAGTGCAAACAGAAATACAGCAAGACCCAGTTGATTATAATGCGTTGCTTTTAGATGCTGCAAAAGAACAATCCTACATAAAGTTCGGCACAAAAATTGGACCAAAAATCAGCAATGAATTTGATGCTGTTATTTTTCCGAAAATGGAGGAAGCCATTGCGATGACAGTGGCTGGCTTAGATGATTCATCTTTAGCATCCTTAACAATCTCAGAAAGACCAAGTGGGAATTATGGAGAAAAAAATCTTTAATATCATTAATAATGAAACGGGTAATGATTTAATTCGCTTCCATGTGCGAACTGAAAAAAAGACCACAGGAAGGCTATTATTATAACTTCCATTACCACAGTGCCGAGGATAACTTTATGGCACACTACAATTTAGGGGATATCTATTGGGAAAAAAAATACTCCTCCAAAATGGTTGTCATAAAAATTTTGAAACACTCGTAAAAAAATACGAGTGTTTTTTTCTTTGTAAACATTGATATATCAAGCTTTGCAGAAGTTTACTAAGTTATTGAATTATGACACAGTTCTAACGGAGTAGGGGAGAGAAAAACGTGTACCCCAAAATGTACCCCAATTTCATCATTTTTTTGATTTCTTTAGTTTTTTCAAATGAACTCAGGTTAATAATTTCATCCATAAGATTAGATGCATGTACCTCATCTTTTGCAAATGAATGTGCATAAACTTTGTAAATTGTTTCTGGAGTATCACCAACTAGAGCAGCAACCGTAGAAACTGGAATATTATTAGATAATTGTATCGTCACAAATGTGTGCCGCAAGAAATGGGGTGTAAAGTAAGTAATATTTTCTCTTTCGCACATCAAATCAATAATGCGTTTCAAATAACGTTCACCAATTGGCTCACCAGCATAGGTAATGATCACATGTCCTTCTGGATTCCTAAACTTATAGGTTTCCATTATTTCCTCGTACCATTTTCGATAATCAAGTAAAATATTTTTGATACTTTCATTCATTGGAAATTTCCTATAACTATTTTTTTTGTTTTAGGGGACCTCGAACCAAAGCGATCCTTAGTTTTGTTTATATGAATTAAATTATTTTCAAAATCAATATCTGTTTCCCATTGTAAAGCCCTTAATTCACCAACACGCATTCCTGTTAAAAATAATAGGCTCAAACAAGTATAATGAGTTATTTTGTATTTAGTACGTGCGATTTCTAGTATTTCTGTTACCTCATTAATAGTAAGTGCGTTTCGTTTAATACTTTCACTAGCATTTTCCAAATTAGGAGAGGTGAATCTTTTCCTATCTAAAAATTCATTTTTAATAGCGAATGAAAAAAATAGCATTTACTCGTCTATATATATTTAAAAGAGTACCTTCTTTAAATCCTTCATTTATCAAAGGATCGATTAATTCTCTTTGTATTATCAAGTTATTCACACTTTTTATTTTGAAGCGTCCAATATAATCTAAAACATATTTATTCATCACATAAATATGATTTCTTTCAGAAGTTGGCTTCCAATTCGTTTTATTAGCTTCAATATATATTTCATTCAGTTGTTCAACTGTTAAATTATCATTTTCAACAAAACTCGCATTTTCATCTAATATTGCAGCCTTTACTTCAATTAATGCTCGTTCAGCTTTTTCGATCGTATCAAAGTTTCGTTTGAACCCGTGGAACAAATCGAACTGAATTTAGGTGTTCCAATCGATGAAAGTAAACTAGATCCTAACCCAATGGTGAATTTAAATGGCTATGGTCCAGAAGGTAAGCGTTGTAAACATTGTAAACATCTATTTGCTTGGAAATATGCAGGGACCTATTACAAATGTGGTCAACGACAAAATACAAATGGCGCTGCTACATACCAAAGAGTGAATTGGAAAGCTTATAGTAAATTTATAGAACGATAATATACACGCTGCTGGTAGAACGGCATTAGATTGTTTTAAGAGTGCTAACAGAAGGGCAAATATGAACGTACTCAAAATAGAAATACCAGGAGAAGTGCAGGCACACAACAAAGACCACGAGTGACACGAAATGGCACATTCGATCCGAAAGAATCCAAAGACTATAAATCATTCGTGAGATTGGTAGCTTCGCAAATAGCTCCTGATGAATTAATTACCGAGGAAATAAAACTAAACATCGTTGTTTATCGCAAGATACCTAAATCATTCAGCAAGAAAAAGCATTTAGCAAGCCGTAGATGGCGTTTTAAGACCAAGCCAGACATCGACAATTTAGTAAAGAGCATTAAAGACGGTCTAAGTAAGGTTTTATGGTATGACGATAGCCAAGTAACAGAGTTGGTTGCTCGAAAGTTGTATTCAGATAATCCGAGGGCAGAGGTGACGATTGAATGGTAAATTGGGGGGATTAAAATCAAAAACCGGCAGATTAAATCTGCCGGAAAAAAATTAATTTAAGTTATTTCCAAAACCATAATTTGCTTTAGGGCCAGAAGCTCCTTGGAGGTACTCTGTTTCCGCATTTTGAATTTGTTGTCTTACTTGGTTCGCATCAGTCTCAGTTCCGAATTCTACGTTGTTCGTTGAATTCATTAAATTTTGATTTGAAAAACGACCAGAAGCTTGCATTTTGTTAGCTTCAGCTTGCTGGATTTTTTTGCCTAATTTGGTCAGCAGTTCGGTTCTTGTTTCGATTTTTTTTGACATTGATTTCACCTCCTCAAATTAGTCTGTTCAGAAGAGGTTTTATTATCACTAGGAATTATTATGTAATACGCATGAAGTTACTGATCTTTACCAACAACACTAGTAAGTGATTAAAAAAAATCTAAAACCTATCAAGGAGCCAATGGGAAGTGCAGTATTAAAGGATTAGCTAAAGTATTTATCTCAAGCAATTTAAGGTACGGTTTATTCTATTTATTAAATAGCAATGGGATTATGTTTTTATACAAATAATAGAAAGATATTGTGAAGGTGGTTGTTATAAGTGAATGCTATTAAATTTCGAACAAAAATTACGAATCCTAACCATTTAAGTTATGGGGAAATTGTAGAAGTTGAATGGCTTGATTTAAAAAAACAAACGTATTACTTTCAATGGAGTTGCAACAGCATTAGGTTTTGGAATTGTTGAGCAAGCCAATGATGGAGAATTTAAATTACTACAATACAGATGATAACGAAATATATGCAGGGCATATTGTCCGTATTTATGATGATGAAGAAAATGATGACGGATGGAACGAAGAAGTTATCTTTCATCAGGGAGCATTTTGTGCACGGGATGAAAATTTTATTGGTAACGTGCACTTTAGATCACGAATCATAGGTGATGTTTTTAAAGATAAAAAGCTATTATCCAATTGAAAGAAATTGTTCAGTAGGATGAAAAATGAAAAAACAAAATTCTATAAATTGAAGGAATCGACTATAAAATTAAAAATTTTAATGAATTATTCTGGTGGATATTTATACGTCTTTAGATGAGTGTGATTTATCAATTTAACCTCAGGTCCAAAAGATATTTCATAAGTCATTCGATCCTTTCCTAATGAAATATTATGACCGCCATCAGTTGGTTCAATTTCAAAAGTAATTGGCAAATCAAAGCCTCGAAAATGATTTCTTTTAGTTTCGATCAATTCAATTTTCCACGGAGTTACATGAGGTGAAGCATCCTTAAAAATCTTCGGGTAATAATAGTTAGTCAAATCTTTTTCGATATAAGGGGTAAGCATTAAGATTAGCATATCCTGTAATCTAAGTTCGTTAGAATCCTGAGTGGGTCCAAACCCTAATACTGTCCTTGGTAGGAAAAATAAAACAAGAGTAATTGTTATTATTAAAGCAGATAGGCCCTTTTTCATTTATAAAATACACCTCTTTTATAATATTTTATAAATTTATTATTAACCATCCATTTAAAAGTATGTAGTTTTAAAAAGAGAAGATGGAAAAATACTCAAAATAATTCAACAGTAGTTTACTGCACAATATGTAAAAATAAACCGTTAAAGGGTCACTTTGGATAGGGTGACCCTTAGTAACTAAATTCGAAGGTTCATAGTTTATAGCCTCAGAAATAGGTTTTATGTATTTTGTGGTCTCTCGAAAATTAGTTCATAATAAGTACCCATCCCAGGTGCAGTAGTAAAGTCAGGAGTTAAGATTTGAATAAATCTCCAACCTTCTTTTGCGTGATTTTTAATTACTTCTCGGTAATCTTCGGTAGGTCTACCTGATATTTTTTTAAACTCAATTTTAACAAACTTATATTCGTACACTAGAAACAGCTCCTTTTTAACCAGATTATAACATAAAAAAAGCTGCAGCGTTTGCAGACGCTACAGCTCGAATTGGTTTATGCCCTTTGACGGTGCTTACAACATCATTATACACACCGTAGGAGGGCAAACCTATGAAACAAGGGCAAATAGAATTAAATCGTTATCAGTTGGACAAAGCAATAAAGAAGTACCACGACAATATGTGTAAGTACATGAGAATGAAGGATGAGTTGGACTCTTTAACGGCTGCTGCATCTACAACAAAGTATGGTATTGAGGCAACGATGCCTAAAGCTGTTGGAAGTACAAGTGATCCAGTGCATGCACATGTTCAAATTAGAGCTTCACGCGAGGTACGTATTAACAAAACTAAAAACGAATTGTTGATGGTACAAAATCTAATCGATAAGGTAACTGGCGACATAGAGCAAGAAGTACTTTATTGGTTACTAGAGGGCATGCCTTTCCGTTGGATTGGTGCAAAGTTAATATGAGTCATACAAGCGTACAACGAGTGCGTGAACGTGTAATTGATATGATGATGAAGTAAACAAAAATAACCCTGTCCTCAATGTAAGACAGGGTTATTAACAAAATATTTTACACTCTCCGAACAACGGCCAAATAAATAGATGATGATATACTTTGAATGAAAAACACAAGCATTACATAATAAATAAAATATTCTTTATCTATTAATTTAAACATTGCTACTAGTGCTACTCCAATTAATATACCAACAGTTAGAACAGAATAAGAAAATGACTTGATTTTAAAGATGAGCATTTGACCTCTCTCATCTTGCGACTCCATCTTACGTTCAAATGTAGATTTGTAAAATTCTGCAATAATTACTAACACTGCTAAAATACAAATACTAATCGTAGCTACGTTGACCATTATTCATCCTCCACATAATTAAATACATCCGTTATTTCTTTCTCAAATGAATTAGCAATTTTAAAAGCTAGAATCAAAGACGGATTGTATTTATTTTTCTCTAAAGCTGCTATAGTTTGTCGACTGACACCAACCACATCAGCTAATTGTTGTTGTGTCCATCCTTTTTCCGCCCTACAAATTACTAATTTGTTATTTAACAATAGCACCACCTCATATACCGATTGTAATTTATTTTTTACAAATTGTAAACTATTTATTACATACAATCTAGTTACATATGTTCCAAGCGTTTCAAATGTGACAGATGTTCCAAATGTTCCAAACGTATCATTTTAATCAATATACAGTGTAAAATTAAGGGGAGGTCGGAAAGGTAAATCTTTCTTCTTTTGGTATTTTTCAAAACAATAAATTACCAGGACAGACCGACCCGCGCTTGACAGACTAGTTCGGAGCGTGACACACACGGCCAGCCCATATTTTTTAAGAGATTAGGTATCTTAATTAATATAAAAGGCTAAAAAAATGCTGAAGGAGTGGTTTTCATGTGACTTCGTCCACTTTCCATAATTCAGTCAAAAAAAACTAACTACAGTTACAAAGTGCACGGAAATGCACTATAAAACTAAAACACTTTTCTGCCTTACAAATTACGTCCAGCTCAACGAGTGTGAGAAATGAGCTAACTTGACAATTAAATATTTTATCGCAGTAGACGAGCCTTATCCCTAGCACGGTAAGGCTTTTTATTATGAAAACGCAATCAAAAAGATTTCATGTTTTTCGATTTACACAACAATATTGATATGTTAAAATGAGAACGTAAGTTCGTATTTTAATTATATTAAGATTGGAGAATGATACATATGACAAATCCTACAGCAACAAAAGAAGAAAAGTATTTAGCGTTTTATGGTTTTTTTATCACAATTATCTACTGAGGATAGGTTAGATCATTTGTATAAGAATACATTTAATAAAATGTATAATGTTATAACTGAGAATACCAAGCCTAATGAACCTCAAACTCTTAATGATGTATTTACAACTATGGAGCCATACATTAAAAATGACACTTTTTATTATGTAGGAAAGATTAAACAACTTATTGAATCTGATTTATGGCAATACATGTTAGCTGAAAAAGCAGATTTTGATGAAAGTGGTTGGGAACCATATTAATAGATGCCCCTTAACGACTTAACGAACTTACAAAGTCTATCCTTTTTAGGTAGATGTGGTTATGGTGTTTTTTTGTTCTTAAAATTAAGGAGGAATAAAAAAATGGAGAAACAATTTATTGAAGAAAAATTAGAGTCATTGTTGAGTGGAAAAGAAGTTCAATTCGGATTAAGTTCAGTAAACCTTACTGGAACAACAAGATTGGTGACAGATGGTGATATCAATACTGGAATGGTAATGAAACCGGCTTCTCATAGTACGGACCCATCTGCAATAGATACACTACTATATGAGTTTTCATCTCCTCAGAATATTGATGCTATTAAAGTACATATTGAAAATAATAATAATGCAACTTATGACTATTTCTGTAAAGACAGTAATAACAGAGACTGTGGAAGTGGTCGAATTGAGCTTATAGATAATGTAACCAATATTTATTTTTTTGCCTAATAGAATTGCAGATGTAAAGAAAATTTTTATTCAACACTCAAACAAAGAGAGTGTAAAAGTTCTAGAGTGGGATGTTTACACTGACCGTTCACTTGATCCAAAACCAACGGCTAATAGAGCAATATTGACTATCACATTGTTAAATGAAGTACAAAAAGAATATGACTTATCTACTGAAGAAGTACAAACGTTCCTTACATGGTTTGATGAACGTACTAAGGGAAATGGACTAGAAGAATATGCATTTGAAAAAAACATGGAATAAAGGACCATTCTCTAATCGAACTGAGTATATTATCTACAGTAAAATTCTTATGTTTGAAGTTGATGAATATGTTATTGAAATGTAATTAGTTATAATAGTAATTTTAATGTTAACAAGTAATTAAGAAGTCACACTCTAAATGAGATGTGGCTTTTTATTTTGAAAATAACCTAATAAATATTTCCATAAACACGATTGCAGATGCATATAGAGTAAGTTTGTTTTACTAAAATTATAAATTTATGGTAATATCTACAACGTAACTTTATTAAGTTTATAATTTCATAGAAAGAGACTAAATTATGACAGAAAACATTATTGTTCAAAAAGTTAAAAAAACTATATCTGGAATTGAAATAGGTTACTTTGACACTGCGAAATCCTATATTTATGATGAGTACTTTAAATATTTTGATGATGATGATCGAGAGACTAAAAAATATGCGTTATTTCTTTTTGTTTGCATGTTAGAAAACTGGTATAGTAAATCAACTTTTGTCTTCAAATCGGAGAAGGAACGTTTAAAATACAATATTGGTAAAAATGATAACTTTTATAATTTTGAGGACTATTTAACTTCATTGTTAGATCACCATCAAAAAGTTAAACAAGAATTTCCTTATATATTTGAAACTATTATATTGTACTTAATTTTGATTGAGGAAGAAAAAGGTCTGACTTATGAATTTGTTTAAAATTGTAGATAATTTCCTTTTGTGATAGTAAGTTTTTTTTCTGTATAATTTTTACTGTAAGTAATTGTTAAATTAAAAACTAATGATGAAGAGAGGGAGACTCATGACTTGTACAAAAGGTGAACAAGGACGCAACATGGGACAAACAAACAAAGAATTAAGAAAAGAAATACAAGACGACATCATAGAAAAAATCAATAATATAAATGATATTAGAAGAACTGCAGATAGTATTTATACATCAGCTAATTTTCATTTAGATTCTAAACAATTACCTAATACGAAAAACTTCAAAGTGGAGATACAGTATAGAACAGGAAAGAAACAAACGGTCTCTGTAATCGAGGTAAAAGATACGGCTACTATTACTGCAGAAGTTCATCAGGCATTGACTAACAGTTTGAAGGATGGGTATAAGTGGATTGTTTCATAAAAAATCAATGTAGTGATCTAGATTAGATATAGATTTAGGACAAGTTTGATTTAATATTAATATTCTAATAGTTAATTTAAGGCATCTCATTATGAGGTGCTTTTTATTATGAAAATAATCTATAACAAACATTTCCTTTTAATCTATGAATGTAGAATGGAGTCATAGACACATCCTGGTTAAGTAAGTATTATTATAACTAAGAGAGGACGTGTCTTTTTTTATGAGTCAAAAAAAGATTCAATAAAGAATTTAAACAAACTGTTGTGGAGCTTTATCACTCTGGTACACCAGTCAGTCAACTGTCTAGCGAATATGGCGTTTCTGAAGTAACTATTTATAAATGGATTAAGTTACATTCTCCAATCGAAGGTGCAGAAGAATTAACTGCAGCGGAAGTTTCTTCGATCCAAAAAGAAAATCTTCGGTTAAAGCAGGAGATTGAAATCTTAAAAAAAGGCTATGACCATATTCGCGAAAAAGTAACAGAACAAGAACTCATTGACCATATTGAAAACGAAAGCGAACATTATCCTATTCAATTAATGTGTCGCGTTTTAAAGGTACCCAAAAGTACGTATTATCAGTCTTTCCACAAGAAACCAAGCGTGTACGAAGTTGAAAACAAAAAAAATTACAGGACGTATTTGTGCCATTCATAAAGAAAGTGATGGACGATACGGTGCGCCGAAAATACATGCACAGTTACTCAAAGAAGGCGTGAAAGTTAGTATTAAACGCGTACAACGACTCATGAAAAAAGCTGGTATTCGCTCGAACATCACAAAAAAAGTACCGTCCGACGCCAACACAAAAGCCCGTGGTTATTAGATGGCGAGTATTTGATTTTATAGGGTTTTTACGGATAATAGAAACTAAGGGAGATGATTCTAAGTTGATAGAAAAAAAACGTCAACACCGAAGTTTCAGGAGATATAATAGTTACTCACCTAATAGGTCAAATAAAAATTGAAGATGTTAATGATTGGTTTAATGGTTTTGAAAAGGTGTGCCGGCAATTTATTTCTGGAGGTCGAGAATACAAATTGTTGGTAGATAGAAAAGGATACATTCCAGACCATTTTTCTGTTCAGAAAGAATGGAAAGATAAGTTTTTTTAATAATACCATTCTAAAACACAGCAAAGCAATTGGGTTTCTCCTTGAAGAAGGAGAGATAATGAACCACTTAAAGCAATCCAACACAAAAGGGTCTATTGAATTTTTCGATAATTATGAACAGGCATTCAAATGGCTGAGAGATTTTAAATAGTTGATGTAATATTTTAAGCAATAACAAATAACAATTTGCCTTCCACATGATTGTGGAGGGCTTTTATTATGCAAAAAGGAAGGTGTAATATGAAAACAGACACGCTATATACATCACTCATAGGCGGCTCAATGGCATGGGTCGCTTATTTTGTTGGTGGCCTCGACCATCTAGTAAAAGCTTTCGCTATATTTATGGCTATGGATTATACGCTCGGAATTATGGTCGGTTACTTATTTAAAATGTCGAAAGTAAAAAGGCGTTTAAAGGGCTGATTAAAAAGTTTGCCATGATTTTAATGGTTATTGCTGCAGTACAACTAGACCTAGCTACAGAGAGTGGTAACTTCATGCGTAATGCTATGATTCTATTTTTGATTGGTATGGAAGGTATAAGCATTTATAGATAATTTAGGGAAGCATTAAAGTACCGAAATTTTTAGAAAATGCATTCTCTCAATTACAAATTGATAATGATGATAAAAAGGGTGATAAACAATGACTAGCGTAACAACAACATGTCGAGACCTAGCCGAGCTATTGCCAGCTGCACAAACTGCCTGCCGATTTTTGTTCCAGGAGTGTTTTAAAGCTGGCATTAAGAACATCTTTATTACAGAGACGTATCGCTCACAGGAACGCCAAAATTACTTTATATGCACAAGGGAGAACACGACCTGGGCAAATTGTTACCTGGACACTTTCTAGCAATCATAAAGCTCGTCTAGCTTGGGATATTGCTGTAGGTCCTCCACAGTCTTTATATGATGTAACGACACTTACTCGAGTAGGGGCTATTGCAAAAAAAGTTAGGCATTACATGGGGAGGCACATGGACAGGCAATATTGATCGACCACATTTTTAGGTTAAAGCAAACTGGAAGATGCCTGCAGGTTATAAATTAGGAAAAATAATCGTTCCAAGTAATAGTAAAATGCAAGTTCAACTAATTGTAGAAGATAAACCAAAGGAGGAAATTAAATTGGCTCAATGGAATCCAGGAAGTCTAGCTATGAAAACTGAAACGGAGAATTTTATTGCACAGGCGGTTAAAGATGGTATTATTCAGGAATCTCATTTGAAGGATTTACAGAATGGTACCATGACAACTGATCGATTAATTGGTCTGTACATTACAATTCAACAAAGACGAGGTAAATAATACAGAAGATCAAGATAGCTTAATTTCCTTCTTGGTCTTTTTATGCTAAAAAAATGCGTATAGTTCCAAAAAGGAGGTCGTGAATTGTTTAAAAAGAAATTTTCAAAAATATGGTTATTACTTTTAGTGATTGTGGGTGGTTCATTCATGTATTTTTCTAATGCATCAATTCAATATGCAGAAGAAGCAAACGAACCAATGAAAGAATTGAGTAATAATGAGTTATTAAATCTCATCAATAAATACGACCCCTTAATTGTTAATATGTCTAACAAACTACGTGATGAAAAATATGGTTTTCTATTAGATTATGGTATTTTACCTAGCGGTGAAATTGAAATAATAGTAAATTTACCATACAAAGTTAATAAAGAAACGAAGAAAAAAATAGAAAATATCATCAAAAATGTTGTAAAAGAAAATAACTTGAAATCAGATTTTTTTGCAATAAATGTAAGGAATCATTATGAACAATCTGAAAATCTCTCGGTAGGACTAAGTTATAATAATTTAATGGGGCATATACTAGAAAATATGTCGGAAAAAAACTATGGTTCTTTTAGTGTAAATCATAATATTTCTTCGGAAAGTATTAACATAGAAGTTAATTTAACAGAGGATAAAAAAGATAGTACTCAAAAAGAAGTTAAAGAATTAGTTGAAAAAACAATAACAGAAAATAATTTTAATCCGAACAAATTCCAAATTACAATTAATAATAATATTCATGTAAAATAAATACTTTTAAAATAACTACTTTGTAAAAGAATAGTTAAATATTCAAAACCCAGGTACTCAATTAATTTTGAGCCTGGGCTTTTTTTGTATCTAATATTCTCTTACTTCAAATGAAGCAATTTTATCATGGACGACATATTCAGTTACCTTTTTATAAGGTGAAATTGTTTTTGAGAATTTGAATGTTTCAGTACCTTGTGCACTATCAAACCAATTTAAGTAATTGTTTAAAACAGCGTTAGTCACATCATATTCTTTTGTAATACCATTCACCAAAGTGATACTTAGAATAGCACTCGATGATTCACTAATTGGTTTCTTAACAATAACTGTAGCAGTTGCAACTAGTTCTGTGTTTTCTACTTTAGCAGTAATAATAGCTTGACCTTCACGAATAGCAGTTACATTACCATTCTGGTCTACAGTAGCAATTGATTCATCACTAGATGTCCATATTACTTTTGCTGCATCTGGAGTAACTGTAGCAGTTAATTTATCTTGGCTGCCTTCTAACAGTTCGAGTGCATTCCTATCTAAAGTAATGGACTCTAATTCTGTACTACCTTGTTTTTTTACAGTAACTACACAATCGGCACTTAGATTTGTATTTTCAACTTTTGCAGTGACTGTAATTACCCCTTCTCTAATAGCAGTAACATTCCCATCTTGATCAACTGTTGCAATACTTTCATCACTACTTGTCCAAATTACTTTAGCGTTATTCTGAGTAACAGTTGCTGTTAATTTTTCTTGGTTACCTTCAAATAGTTCTAGATTATTTTTGTCTAAAGTAATTGAATTATTAACAGCCTCCTCATCAACAAGACTACCATCAATGTCAATATCAATAGCATCTATTCTAAGAGTGAATGTGTCTACATTAGAAGGGGTATTTGTTATTAAAACTTCAACTTTATGAATACCAAATGGTAAACCTTCTTTTTTAAAGGCTAAAGTTTGAGCTTGGTGAGATCCGTAAGTCTGAAGATAACCCTGATCAATTCCGTCTATTTTAACTAAAGCAGTCTTTGTGTACGTTGTAGCTCTGTACGTAATGATATTAATTTTACTTCCTATAAACCAAAACTCCATTTTCGCAGCTACATTTTTCTTAGCGCCCGTGCTTCCATTTTTATAATCAATTGTATTTCCATATCTTAACCACTTATCTTTTTCATAAATTAACTTTTCGTGGTTATCGTCATATCTCTTCCAGCCTTTTTCGGGTTTTTTTAAACTTTTTCCTACTACCGCACTATTTTCAGGCGTATTATTTAGATTAGTTACCCCTTCTTCATAATCCACAGCTTCTGCAGCTGAAGCACTTTCAACACTAAAGCTACCTAGTACTAACAGCATTAACACTAGATAAATAAAACCTTTTTTTGAATAAATTAATCACTTATGTATCCTCCTTAAAATTGTCTAAGGTTATTTCTTTTAATAACCTACAATAACAACTTTAACCATACCTATACTTATTTACCACAATAAAAAAACAGACAACTTTGTTAGTTATCTGTCTCACGATCTGTATTGGACTGTTTAGCTTGTTCAATGACTTCCTCAAAGGCTGCTTTAATTTCCTCAAACGTATAACCAACATCCAGTAATTCTTGGGTTGTTTGTTCTAGTTTGTTCATTTAATTATCCTCTTTTATGTTTTTTTATCTCCAACATTAATAATATTGAAATTTGCTAGAAATATCAAAAAGGCATATTTGTAGAGGCATAGGTAAGGCTATATAGCGTTTGAGAAGTAAGTCGACTTAATCATCATCTGTGAAGGGTAAAGTACACAGAGAGTGTCCAGTACCTTTATATTTAATAGATCAGGTGAATTTGAAAATTGAATGGATGGTAGAGAGGGAGTTTTAAGATGTTGAAAGTATGAATTAACAAAAGAAAAAGTCGATTTTTAATTACGATTACTTTATTACATTTCATTGCTTGAAAATAAAAGCAGCTATTAAGGTGCTAATTAGTAATCGAATGATTTAAAATCATCTAAATATTTTCTCCAACCAAAATCAGTAATTTTGAAATCATTATACTTTAATAGAGCATATTCTCGACGATATTTATTTCTTTCTAATTCATTATAAGCAGGATCCATGTTAACGCCAATATTTTTAGAATAATCTTCGGGCTTGTCAAACCAAGCGTGTTTAGTACTAATTGGTTCATAATTCGTCCAACTCATTTTTGTTTCTATTCTCAGATCCATTTTTAGATTTGGATAACGATACCAGCTATTATAGTCTTGCCCCAATATCTTTTTATTTGGTAGTTTTCCTATTACATCTTTAGCCATAGTTTCAATATAATCATTAAGTTGCTTTTTAGCTTTAGTAACATCCTCTTTGGCTGTATCTTGATGCTTAATAGAATTTAAATGTTCAGTCATGGCAGCTTCGAAAGACATGTTATAAGGTGTAAGAGACATATTGAAATCAATAAAAAAATCATATGGTCTATTTAAATCATCGTTTTCAGTCACAATATAATTAAAATTTACTGTAACAATGTCAGTTTTTAATTCTGAATAATTTTTTTTCTAAATAGTTTTTTTAACTGACTAGCTGAACTAATTTCAGTTTTAACTTCTTTAGCTCTGCCATTTGTATGTGGCTTCTTAAAACCAACCATGTATGTGCTCGAATTCACTTTGTTTTCGACTTCTTTAGCGTGTACAGTTTCAGTATGTACAGGTATTAATAACATTGATAAAAGAATACTACTAGTAACCAATGATAATGATAGTTTTTCATTAATAAATCCTCCTTTTGTTCTAAATTCTACCACTTTATGAATTATATAAAAAGTGGATAATTATTTTCTATTTGACTACTACAGAGAAAAGGCATTCCATGATGTGTGGTTAATCTTTTGTATTTTCAAGTTAGTAAATAATAGTAATGGGAACAGGTTAGTGTAATTAAAGATTTTTAATTAATTGGATAATATTAGTTAAAAATGTATATTATCCAATACGATATAATTATATTTCTTTTTAAACCATTTGTTGGATATTTACTGAATACTTTAATTGATATAATAATTCAGGTGCAACTTTTCCCTTCTGCACAAAGGGTTAAGATGCACCATTCCTCAATTATACACAAAAGCCTAGGCACTCAATTAATATTGAGACTGGGCTATTTATTTTTCATGGAATAGTTTTTTTTAAGTGTACTTCTTGAGTTTCCTACCTTATTTTCTCTATAAAAATACCTTTTTTTATTTTGAGGAAATTGATACATTTATACCAATTAAATGCTAATTATGTATAATGATTTTGAAGGAGGTAAAATATTACTAACACATTTGACCCTTATTCTAGTAATTGCATTTGCTTTATCAAAAAACTAAGGGAAACAATGAGTTACAAAATTAAGAGGTGTACCAATGATCCCTAATGACAAGTAAATTGAACGTGACGGGGATGGTTGGGCTTGTGAGAAATAGACACTAAAAACATTCAAGGAGATTAAGACATGAAATTAAAAACAATCGTAATATTAATGATGACACTGTTATTAGCATTTTCATTCAATTTTGATATAGCTAATGCAAATAGTTTTAAAGAAGTTAAAATCGTAAATTCTTCTTCAACTGTATATGAAAAATCAGATACTAATTCTAAGGTGTTAGGAACTGTAGAAAAAGGGACTTTTGTTACATTAATCAGCAAAGAACAAAATGCCTTTTCACGTATTACTTATCAAAATAGCGAATCGAAAATCATAGATGGGTTTATTTCCGATTCTGTCCTTGAAGATGCAAAGTATACTATTAAAATAGCAAGTTCAAAAAGTGGACTAGTTGTTAAAGAAATGCCTTCATTAAAAGCAAAAACGGTTGCAACATTGCAAAATAAAATGGTTGTAAAAGACTTTGGCTCTGTTGGAGATGGCTGGTCATTTGTACAGTACGGTAATGTAATTGGCTATGCAGCGACTAACTTTATGAGTACTTCAAAACCAACAACTAAATACGTAGTATCAAACCTTGTTGTGAGAAATATAGCAAGTCCATCAGGAGCTAATGTAGGAGAACTTTATAAAAATGAATCCGTATCTGTACATTCTACAATTGCTGGCTGGTCATATATTTCAACTTCATCTTATGAAGGCTATGTAGTAGATTCTTATTTAAGTACAAAAAAATCCGAATGCAACGACAAATAGTAAACCAAGTAGTTCATCAAACTCTAATTCTTCAAGCAGTAGTAGTAACAGTGGTAAATCATATTATAAAAACTGTACAGAATTACGAAAAGATTATCCAAACGGTGTAGGTGTTGGTCATCCAGCTTATGATTCGAAGCATGATCGTGATAAAGATGGATGGGCTTGTGAAAGATAGTTAAATGTTGTTGTATAGTTCGGTACCCCAGAAGTACCCCAAAATGGCATACGTGAATATACAATAATACTAAAATTAGAAAATATGATATAATATGAATGCTTGATATTCTTGTAGTCTACTTATAGAAAAGCAACCATTACGAATACGTTTGAACTCTGGGAAAAAAAATACTCCTCCAAAATGGTTGTCATAACAATATGAAAAGCCATTCACGCTAGGCCGTGAATGGCTTTTTCTCAGACTATACTGTGTGAATTTTAAAATAATGGTTTTAATATACAAAAATAGTAGGGTTTAAGTTAGCTTTACTATTTTTGTTTTACATATATAGTATTAATTAGTTTGATTTTAGGAGGGAATGCATCCTCGGATGTGAAAAGGATGAAACAATTTTTAAAAAAAATTAAATAAAATCGATACATTTTCACCGTATTTCTTTTTACCCTTTATTTTAGTACTCTATTTTTTCACAAGTATGTTTGATTGGCATAAGTTTGAACAATTTAATATAACTGTATCGATTTGGCCACCAGTTATTTTAGCGGTGATTTGCTATTACATAGGTGTTTACGTTATTGACAAACTCCAATGGACTATTCCTTCATTTGGTCTGTCATTTTTAAGCAAATATGTGATTCATTTCATTGTGTTTCTTACTATTCTTGGTTTAGGTGCTTATATATTAATGACTTTTGAAGGCGGATTTGGGATTTCAGATGAGTCTAATCGACGGAATTTAAATCCGAAACTGAACTTCTTTAGTCAGTTACTATGGTTTGGCATTTTATTGCTATTGTCGTACAAAATGATATTAGAAAAGCATATGAACTGGAAAAAGGCATGTATATACGGTGTTATTTTTGCGGCTGTTATGTTTTTGTTTTTATTAATGGCTTACCGAACACCATTGATTATTATGTTGTTTACGGGCATCATTATTTTCCACTACGTAGTGAAACGAGTGAAGCTAACATGGTTTTTAGCAACGTTGTTCGTTGTTGGTTTTGCATTCTCCATGTTTAGTTTTTTACGGGTAATAATGGAGGATCAATCATTAGCATTCAATAATCGAGATCAGCCAGATATAGCGCTGTTGGAGGAAGAAGCAAGGGAAAAGCTATTAACGGCTGAACAAAAGGTGAACTTAACCCCAAAATGGATACGTGCTATTAATGCAGAAAGTGTAACAAGTCATATTGTGCTAAGTACAATTATTGAATATACTCAGCAGGAAGGCTATTTACACGGTCAAATCCATAAAGGAATTTTTAGTACAGTATTACCCGGTGAGCAAATTTCACCTCGTATGAAAGTATCAGAGGTTGTTAATTCGATTAGTGTAGAGAAGGGAAAAGTTATCACACGTGAAAACCGCACGACTACGCCGACCTTTATTGGTCAATTGTTTTTAGATGGTGGTTATTTATTAGTAGCGATTGGTTTCTTCCTTTACGGTGCCTTAATCTCACTAATTTATAATAAGGTGAAGCAAGAGGGTATTCGTAGCTTCCATTCAGTTGCTTATGCATTTATCATTACGCTCTTCACAGTTTCGATGCATACAGGTTTACTTGATTTAATCTTAGTTTTGATGCTAGGCTTTGTTATCATCGCATCGTCCGTTATCAAAATGGATAAACAGACTGTCCGTTATTAAAAGCAAAAAGACTATCCCAACTGGAGATAGTCTTTTTACATTTCATTTTATTGCGTAATGCGCTCAAAAAAATGCCTGTGTCTTTTCTATATCTGTTACATGCTGATTACAGGCTTGGCTATCTGCGCAAATATAATTACTATGATTGGTGAATGTCCCGACGATATTCCCTTTGACAGTTGTTGTCAATAGACCCACATCAGAATGCCGATTGCAAAGGGCACATATACCTCGAATGGTTGTGTTGGAGAATGTCCCTTTAATTGCTTTTAGTTGTTCCCCTTGCTCGATGACGATGTATTTTCGATGTGTGCCAGGGTCATCCCAAGCTAAATAACTAATGTGCTGAAAATCCATCTCTTCAAGCTTTGGTAGCTTTAATTTTTTTCTCTTTTTTTAAATAGGTTTTTCAGTGTGCTTGCTGTAACAGCTTTAAAGGGAATAACATAGGGTATTAATTGTGATAAATACTCTTCGCCCTGTGCACGGTCCGTCACAGAAAAGACCTTTTCTATTAGCTGTGTTTGTGCCTCAGTTAGCGATAATTTTGCCGTAATTTCGCTATCGACAATACCACGTACGGCAAGGATGACATTTTTATCTTTTGTTGTAGCTAGTGCTTGCAATAATTTATTCATTTGTTGTTCAAGTAAATGGTAGTTAGCGACCGTTAAAAACGGCTGTATCGTTTGATTATTCATATGAAATCACTCCTGTGTATTAGGCTTTTGAAAAAATGATGGCCTAAAGAGATCATTCAAATCATTTATTTTATTTAGACCTCTTTGACCTGTAATAGGGATGGTCTAGAGCATGCATTACAATAGAATGCTTTCATTTTGATACCTCCTTTAATAGAAACGTTGGTATATATGAGGTTTTGAGGTAGGTTAAATTAAACGAGTGACAAAGAAGCGACCAAAAAGCGACCAATCTACATTAATTTGTTAAATATCTTCAAATCCTTGGCTTTATCTTCATCAGTTAAGTGACCATAAGTACCTATAGATATATTAACATGAGCATGACCTAATTGCTCTTGTATTGTTTTAAACTTTACTCCATTAACAATTGCATAAGAAGCGAAGGTATGTCTAAGGCCGTGTAAATTTACGTATTTCAACTCATTCATTCTAACAAATTTTAACGCTGATTGCGATAATGAATTGGGTAATGCGGGATAACCAAAATTGTTAGTATTTAACGCAGTGTCTCCTTTATTTCTAAATTTAGAATGAACTAAATAAATACTAGAAATACAGATGGAAAATATAAAAAAATGAGGTATTCCTGCTGGTGGGAATCCAATCTGTAGGGTAAATTCCTTTCTTACTAAGAATAAGCATTAAAAGTAAAATAGATACACAAACCACAGTTGAAGATTTCGTGTATTAGCCAGAACAGACATAATACATTTTTTTCACTCCTTTTCAAATTAGAGACAAAAATGATTGGAAAATGCTTTTTGGAAAGAAATTGTGAGGGAGGAAGGATGAATAGTATGTTACAAACTTTAACGATAAATTTTGGTGAATATGTTTTACTAAATTTGACCAGGCGGTGACTTTGAAGTATTAGCAGATTTTTTAGAATCAGATGGTTTACACGTTGAATTGGGGGGGGAATAATATTGAGTATAAATGAGCTAGTTAAATTACTGTAAGATGTAGAACTATCAAAAAAAAGATTTTTAAATAAACGTTCAACATGATAAAGAAATAGAGCTTGTGATGATAGATCAATTTTCTGTTTGTATTCGATTTTAGAAACATATTGTTCAGTAAGTACAGATTATAAATAAAAAAACCGACCAAATAGTCGGTAATATTACTTTATCAATATTGGTTAATAAAGAATAAAAACCAAACTGTGTGATTTTGTTCATCAGAAGTATTTGAACTAAATTGATTACTAATATAAGGAATATTATATTCTCTAGCAACACAATGATAAAATTCAACGGCTTCTTGTTCATCTTTAAATGCAGGTAGGATACCACTCTTAAAATTCTATGGTAAGTTTCGTTTATTTGTGGAGATGGTTGTTAACCAGTAAGGTAAGTATAAGTATAAATAAAACCTTGGTAATGTCTCATTTCATCTTTTTGTATTTCTAGTATATGATTTTAAACCTCTTCATTTGGAGCAAGTTGTGCCAAATGTTCAAAATTGAATAGCATTATATTCTCCGTTAATGGATTTATTAAGGTCGAGTTAATCTATTGTTTAAAGTTGGTTGTACATTGTATTGCAAAGGTTGCCCTCCTTTTTGCTTATGTTTCAATATCATTTTTAAAAGTAGCTTAGAGGAGAATTTAGTTATCTCATCAATTTTTTTACTTGTTTTAATTCGTTTATTAAATAATCTATCTGCTTTTGAAGATCATCTACTTCTTTAGATTGGTCATTATTTTGGACTTGAGGATTCTGGTTATTTGATTTTTCTAAAGCATTTAATGCTAAACCAGCTGCAACAGCAGATAGACCGTCGCCCAATGTTGAGATTGAAGCCCCAATATAGGCAAGTTTTGCTATCTGAATGTCTGTTGCTTCAGAAGGTTGTTGTGGATTATTTTTAGTCATTTAAATCAATATCCCCTTTACTTTCATAGTGATGAATTACCTCAAACGTATTTTATGTATTGAAGGAGAGAAAGGTGACGAAATAAATTTATTGCAAAATATTACTGCACAATATGAGTAAAATGTTCAGCAAGGAATGATTAATCTTGTTGAACATTACTTTAAATATGATGATAATAATTTTACTGAAGGTTGGCTTTTTTATTAATTAATGAAATCTTGAGGAACACATTCACGAACACCAGAATTTCTTAATGAGTTAAATAAAGCTGCACTGATTCTTAAAATAACAAAGTTATCAGTGCCATTTTCTAATTTATAGATGACAAAGTATGAATTATCGACTGTAAAAATACATTTTCGTTCTAATTCAAATCCAGGTGGTACAGGAGGAAGATTAAAACGTGGTACAACTATAGGTGTATCCCCTTCATCTCTGATAAAATTGAAAGTTTGTTGGTCAATTTCATAGATGTTCACTGGATCAATCTCCACACCTTTTTCTGGAAAATTGTAATTTCATCTTCAACTAATAGGAAAAAGCGTTCGTTTCTAAAATTGAAAAGACCTCTCGCCCCAATTTCAAATGATGCCATTTTATATTCACCTCCTATTCTATTTAATATTTTATTCATATCGAATACAGTTGTTTGGACAATAAGGAAGGTGTATGAAGATATAGTAAATATTATTTTTTCACTACTTATAATTAGCCATGTTGTTTCTAGACCGAAGTCAATCCTATAGGGTACTTTTGAGTAAAAAAAACTATAAAAGGGTCACTTGTGATGGAGTGACCCTCAGTAACGAAATTCGGGAGGTGTAAGGCTAAATCAACTTACATTACTATTAATATGACGTGATATTATTTGGGCCGGAAGCAGGATATACATTTAATGAGGGGCCAGGAATCGTGAAAATAACTTTCTGCCCTAAAGTAGGTGGTGTAACTGGAGTTACACTGACAAACCTTATGGAACTGTTAAAAGATCCATATGCCAAAGACTCCTCTGATGGATCAGAAAGTTGTAAACAGGTTGTCTCAATAGCCCTGAACGGTCTAACTTCAGTACAATTGAATTTTCCATTACCACTTCCCAGTCAGAAAAAGATTGCGGTTGCGTAAGTCCAATAAATTGTCAACGACTTGCTAATATCATCGGTGGGGTAGTTATTACTGCAACACCAGTTTGTGTTGTGCAGCGCCTTCGCGATATTAAAGCTATTATTCTTGGACGAACTACTCGATCTCCGCTCGCACTTCCGTTTGCTCTTTCATTCGAAGGCGTTTTGGCTAATACACTAAACCTCGGTGAAACTGTATTACTTCAGGAAGAAGCAAATCCTTTTATGTCAGAGCTTCGTAAGAGAGGACTTATCGTGACAGCATTGCATAACCATTGGCTTTTCGATAATCCTAGATTGATGTATATGCATTGGGAGAATGTTGGAGATCCAACTGAATTTGCAAGAAAAAGTTTTAATGCTGCAGTTGCAGCAGGCTTGTTCAAAAGAGGCAAATAATAATTAATATAAATTAAACAAAAGACTACTCTGTGATTTATCAAGACCTAAATTGTAAGTCATAAAATATAAAGGGTGATACATATTAGGCATAATTATGTATCACCCTTCTACTTCTTGTTCAGTAATCGTGAATATTGATGTTTATCTTGAGAAAAATTTTATAAACTAGCTGTGCAGGTTTATTCAATAAACATAAATGGATTTTAGTTATTTCCTGTGTGGTAATTTTATTCAGAATTGGAACCATTATTACGTCCGGGCGTTAAAGTAAATGGGCAGTTTAGTTAGATCTAAATAAAGGGTGTTCCAAAAATAATTATACATAGGAGATAAAAATGAAAAAGAGAACAGTAGGCATTTTAATATATGATTATGTCGATTTATTAGATTTTTCGGGTCCAGCAGAAGTTTTGACATTAACCTCAAAAAGTAAAGCTGAGCAAGCATTAACCCTTTATAAAAAAAACTTGTTACGAACAAGACCATTTGAAGTATTTTTGATAGCAGAGAATGCGGTGCCAATCAAAACCCACTCAGAAATAAGAGTAGAGCCTGATTATACGATTGATAATCATCCTGATTTAGATATCTTAATAATCCCTGGTGCTCCTTTAAGGGCTGTCCAATCTATTATTAAGAATAAAAAAAATTAAAAATTGGATAATTAAACATAAAAATATTGAATATATATGCTCAGTTTGTTCTGGAGCAATTATTTTGGGAGAAACTGGATTGTTAAATGGGAAAAAGGCAACGACTCATCATTTAGCATTGAAAGTACTACAAGAAAATTATCCTGACATTCAAGTAGTTTCTGAAGGTAAAGTTATACAAGATAGTAATCTCATTACTTCTGGTGGTGTCTCTTCAGGCATTAATATGGGGTTATATCTTGTGGAGAAAACAATTGGAAAAACAGCATCTGAAAGAACAGCTACAACTATTGAATTCCATCACATTAATTGTTGAAATAACGGGTGCTTCGTATTATAAGGTCAACCAGTTTTTACTGGTTGACCTTATTTGTATAGGAATTAAGGGTAGTTCGGGTGCATGGGACAATGATCCTGTCACTGGAAATTCTTCCGTTACTTGTGCTTTGTCTTGTTTGGTGATTGTTCCTTGTTTTGAACTAAGGCATTCAACTTTCTAAATACGCATTTTCCATTTCAAATTTTTAAATTCGTGCTTCCAATGCCTCGACAAATCTGGTGCTTACTTTGATTGTTCCTCTGACTCTTTTTTCATGGATGGACGCTTCTTTTTACGATGATAGCGATAATGAATTGGGTATTACAGGATATACTAAAATCTTTAGTATATAAAGAACTTTCAGAACTATATGCCCGACTCCATTCATTTTTTTTGCTAGTTTTTGTTGTTACGAAAGCATAGCGAAATTTTGCTGATTTTGAAATTAATTGACCTGCTTCATTGTAGAAGAGGCATTAATAAAAATAAGTAGTGATTTTTTTGAAAGAATATGTTCATGAATTAAAAGGGGAAAAATGGGATGGAAAAAATATAAGGTTCAAAGTGCCAGATTTAAATTAATGGCGGAACTTACGAAAAAGGAGATGGATTTATTCAAAGAATATTAATTGTTAGATTTTCTTTAAAAAAACGAAGTCTATAGCTATGAAGGTGGTGCTTGTAATTATGTTGCAGTTTTTTTTAGAGGTCCAGAATTGCGGGAAATGGGAGATGACTTTACCGTAACAACTTCAATGATGTAGGAAACACAGAGCAAGAATTACGATGTTTAGGTGATTGACATTTATAAATGCAAATAAAAAACAGCGACAATTGCCAACGCAATAGCTCGAATTATTGGCAAAACTTTGTTAAAAGGAAAGGAAAAACCGACAAAGGTTGCCGGTTTTGGGTGATGATTTATTTAAATTTATTTTGTATTGTTTTCGTTTGAAAATCGACCAGAAGCCAATTTTTTTGTTAGCTTCTGCTTGTTGGATTTGTTGTCTAATTTGATTGACATCAGTCTCGTTTCCGAATTCTTCGTTCAACGTGTTCCTTGAACCAGAAGCTTGTTTTTTTGTTAGCTTCTGCTTGTTGGATTTGTTGTCTAATTTGATTAACATCAGTCTCATTTCCAAATTCTACATTCATTGCATTTGGAATTTTTGAGTTAAAGTTTTGATTGTTGTTTGCCATTGAAAATCACCTCCTGAAATTAGTTTGTACAGAAGGTGCTTTAGTATCCGTAAATTTTTTTTAACCAAATTTTTTTTAGTATCATTTGTTTAGAAAAAAATAAGAATCGCTCGTAAAAGTAGTGACCCTAAGCAAATAATATGCTTATTTAACTTTGGTTTTATAGTTTCTATTCCTTTTAAAATAAAAAAAGCTACAAAAAAAACTAATATCAAATTCCAATCGGGTACAACTCATTGGAGGTATAACAGTTAAAGGACTTCAAGAAAGGTCTTTCATTCTCAGGTTAACATAATAATATTGGGTGAATCCCTCGCACAATCACTTTAATTTCAAGTTTTCTACGTAAAGGGCGTTTTCCTAATAAATAATCGTCTGTAGATTTAACATGTAGGATTCCAGTTAAACAAAGCCAATGTAAACGAAAAAGCAAAAGTAAGGTAACTTTTAAAACATTCCTCTAAAAAAATCCATAAAACCCCATGTTCATTGGGATAGCCCAGAGAAAGAAACCTAATAGAACAATGGGGAATACAAGACTTTTATAGATTTTATAAGGCAGAATTTTACTGAAAATAGCTGCATAAATCCTGACACAAACAAATGGTACAACAATTAGTAACATCATTGATGGGATGAAATATAGTAGATGTACTCCGATAGGAAACCAAGAAAATATATCCATATTGATACCTACATTCTAAGTAAATAAAAGATTTGATGAACCTGCAAATAAAAAATAGGATGAAAAAATCCCCAGTTTATCTGGGGAGACGGTTTGTCAGGTTTTAATTAATATTATTTTTCAGGATAAACTACATGCATTGGTGGTGGAACTAACCAACCTTTCGTTTTATTAAGACGTAACAATTTTGCACCAAGTTGTGCTTTACCAGTGTGGAATTGTGCGTACATGAGTGCAATATCCTCTCTAGTTGACATACCCATAACTTGGCTACATGTTACTAATCCAGCAGCAAGGTCACCAGTTAGGGCAGCGCTAATTTCAGGATCATTAAATCTTGCACCAGGGGGTATATCTTCAATTCGTGCTACTGGTCTCTCTGGTGGTGCAGGCGGTAAAGCAACACCGTTAGTTTTTAAAATCTTTTCTAACTGTTTTGTTTCTTCTCTGCAAGTGTCGATGATATCTTCGATTACTTTTCTTAAATCTTCATCACCTGCATGATTATAAAACGTTTGATAGCCAGCGATAAAGCCATAATTTACTGTAAGATGTGTCCAAATACTAAATACTTCTCCGTAATGTAATGGCTCATCTTTAGGATTTCCACTAAGTATGCCCATGCTTGTACATCCTCTCTTTTTTTTAATTCTTGTTAAACATGGATAGTATGAGTGAAATAAGAAAAATAATTCATTTGATATTGAAATTGATATGCAAGAAGAGAGAAACAGGTGTATTTGTGAAAATTTTTCGGTAAATCATTGATAATTCTCGATAATTTTGGATAATTGGGCGATAAATTATCCTAATTAAAGTGGAAGGAGCTGTCAACAGATAAAAAAATACTAACTAGAAAATCTGAAAATATAAACTTTATATCATTTGAATTGAATCACTTTATATATATCGTATAATACGATATAATCGTTCTAAACGATATATTAAAAGGGGTTATTTGATGATTCAGGATATGAATAATTATTTTACAACCATATATTATTATCTACATACAACACATGAAGATGTCATTTCCCATCAAAGCGTGCGAATTTTACAGATGATTCAAAAGGAAGATGAAGTTACTGTTCGGGATATCGCAGGATTACTGAATATTTCTCAGAATACAGCCTCCGAGCATATTAAAAAAACTGGAACAGAATGGCTTGGTGAAGAAGGAAAGGGCTGTTGATGATCAACGCAAAGTCATGCTTCATTTAACAGCAGAGGGGCTTGTGATTGTCAAAAAAAATACCGAATTAGATGCTCATAAACTTCAACATGCGTTACATCAATTATCAGAAGAAGAACGACAAACCATTTTGCAGGCATTTCGTTTATTAAGCGAGGTGTCGAAATAATGTACACGTTTGTTAAAATTCTTAGCTCTGCAGCAATTATTGGAATCGTTACAGAGGTAGCCAGAAGATTTCCTACGTATGGTGGTATTATTGCCGCACTACCTCTTGTTAGTATTTTAAGTATTATATGGCTCACAGTACAAAGTGAATCGAGCGAACATATTCAGCGTTTTACGGTCGGTGTTCTCGTTGGACTACCAGCTACGATGGTGATGCTCTTTGTGATATACATGGCGATGAAATCATCCATTCATATCGTGTTTGCCATAGGATTAGGCGTTGTTTCATGGGTCCTATTTTTGGGCATCCAAAAAGCAATAGCTGGTGTATTTCATATTTCGATTTAGTGAGGAGTTAAAATATGACAATTGTCTCGATTCAACAATTACCCCAAAAAGAAGTATTGCAGTTTTTTTAAGGAACATTGGGGAACGACAGAAATGGTTATATCTAGTGGTATTTATGACTGTAGCAAACTAGATGGCTTTGCATACGTAGAGGCCCAACAGAAGATAACTGGTCTTGTGACATATATTTTACGTGAAGAAGAGTGTGAAATTATTTCCCTAGATAGTACTATGGAAGGTAAAGGTATTGGTTCTTCACTTGTCCAAGCTGTAGAGCAACAGGCTTTTGCGAATAACTGTACAAAGATCACTATTATCACAACGAATGATAATTTACATGCATTAAAATTTTATCAAAAACGTGGCTATTTTTTTAGTAGAAATCCTACAAAATGCTGTCGCACAAGCAAGACTTTATAAGCCTGAAATTCCCCTTGTCGGTAATGACGGTATTCCAATACGGGATGAAATAAGACTACAAAAACAATCTGTCTCTTACTAAGGCAGATTGTTTTTATCTTCATTCACACCAAGCTGAAATTGATATTGGAGGTTTTCCAGTAGAGAATTTATCGTTATACTTGATTGGGAAACAGGAAAGTGAGGAAAGAAATGAAAAAAAATTCTATTTGTTTTTTTATTTAGCATACTTGTGGTGGGAGCGGCATTCATCATTTATGTAAAAAGTAATCCGCCACTTGCAATTAGTGCCTATACAAGCCTTAAAGATAATCCAACGGTCAAAATAATTGAACTAGAGAATAAAGGATTACAGGAAATACAGCTTCAACAGGTCCTAATTAACGATAAAATACCTGAAAAAATAGAGCTTGTTGTCAGTAAGTCTGCACCGTTTGAAGCAGAGATGGAAATGGAGAATGATCCGAACATTACATTTTATAACTTAGGGCAGATTACTATTTTCCCTAGTCAATTTATAGATCGACAGGCATTAGGAAAGCAGCCTCAGCATTATGCTGTGAGAATGGAGGCAGCTGATATGAAAACGATAACGGTAAAGTATACATATTTAAAAATTCCATTTACGCTTAAAGCTGCATTGCAAACGAATAAAAAATAATATTATCCAAGTGATTTTATCAATTTGCTCTTTACTCCTGACTAGTAAAGGGTAAATCAATGAGCACAGTACATTCACTTTTCTGGTTGATGATAAAGGAACATATTGCAGTGGATTTCGTAAAATATGAATAGAGGGACAACACAAATTACAAACATGTGAATCGTTTAATCATTGAAAAGAAGGGTAAGAAACTTGGACATTTTAACTGAAAAATTGATTGTTATCGCATTATTTATACTTATTATTCATTCGATTGAAACATTAGCCTATGCAGTTAGATTGTCAGGTGCCAGAGTAAAATTATTAGCCTCAGCCTTATCCTTATTTAATGTTATGGTTATGGTATCTAGACTGGCTAATATGATGCAGCAGCCCTTTACAGGTAGCTTAATTGATACCGCACCAGGGGTAGATACGCTAGCCTTCGTTGAGCAGCAATTTCGAGTGATAATTGGCTTTGCTTCACTAGGTACATTAGTAGGCATACTGCTTTTACCTACATTTGTGGCTCTATTTTCAAGGGCCATTATCCATTTATCAGAGGAAAGAGGTTCCATTCCAGCACTATTCAAGAAAAGCTTGAAAATGGAGTATATCAAAAGAGGCTTCAAACATATTCATATGCCAAGTTTTGCATACTTGAAAGGGATTAGTTGGCGTGATATTCCCTTTAAATTATTCATTATCAATGTACTAATTACTGCGATCTATACAATTGGGGTTTTGTCTGCTTTATACGCAGCACTTCTTGCTCCTGAAAGACATGCAACGGCTATGATGTCATCTGGACTAATTAATGGTGTGGCAACAATCTTATTAATTATTTTTATTGACCCTAAGATTTCCATTCTTGCAGATGATGTTATCAATCAAAGAGGTAGTTATTTAAATCTTAAACGAGCTTCTGTGATGATGATGGGTTCAAGATTATTAGGAACAATTTTGGCACAGCTCCTATTTATTCCAGGGGCAAAATATGTCGCATGGTTTACCCAATTTATGACATAGTTTTTTTAGTATGCTAACATAATGATTAAGTGAACTCAGAAGGCAATTGATACTCATGAGATTTATAGAAAAAAAAGGGAAATAAAGGATATCAAAATTATACTTTATATAATGATTCCTTTGATACCTCGCAGTGATCCACATTGCTATTTCTGTGTACAAAGACAGCACTATTCTTTACCAATTGCTACAAAAAGCTTGGCAAAAAAATTTTTTTCAAATATTGACAAGTTAGACAATGTTCGATTATAGTAGTTAACAATTTCATCAAACTATGAAATTGGCGATGATAAGGACACGAGAGTTGATAGCGATTCACAGAGAGGGAGGCATTTGCTGAAAGCTTCCTAATGCAGCAATCGAATCTTACTACCTTTGAGCCGTGCTTGGAAACTTGCACCGTTATTGCAACGTTACTGCAAATCAATGAGCCACTAGCAAAGTTAGTGGGAATTTGGGTGGAACCACGGGTAATGAACACATACTCGTCCCTTTTATGGGGCGGATATGTGTTTTTTTATTTTTTTAATCAGTGTCTTTTAGAACCTGATTATTCAAAAAAGGAGCAGAGAATATGTCAAATCAAGTTATTAACATTCAATTTCCAGATGGTCAACAGCAAGTATTTACAAAGGGTATAACACTAACCGAAATTGCACAAACAATAAGCCCAGCTTTACGTAAAAAAAGCAATAGCAGGGAGTGCTAACGGAACCATCATTGATTTGACGCGCCCAATTGTGGAAGATACACAAATTGCCCTCTATGATGCAAGCTCAAACGAAGGGATTAACGTAATTCGTCATTCAACAGCCCATTTATTAGCTCAAGCAGTGAAGCGTCTGTACCCTGATGCCCGCTTTGGCATCGGACCTGTTATTGACAATGGGTTTTATTATGATATCGATCTAGCCCATCCGCTTGTGCCAGCTGATTTACTACAAATCGAAAAAAATGATGAAGAAAATTGTACAAGAAAATAGTTCAGTAATGCGAAGAGAGGTTACACGTAAAGAGGCACAGCAGCTCTTTGCCCATGATGCGTTAAAGCTAGAGCTATTAGCGGATATACCAGAGCATGAAAAAGTGACAGTTTATGAGCAGGGAGAATTTTATGATTTATGTCGTGGACCACATGTACCTTCTACAGGTAAATTACAGCACTTTAAACTAATGCATGTTTCTGGCGCATATTGCGTGGTGATAGTAGAAATCAGATGCTTCAGCGTATTTATGGTGTAGCGTTTGCCTCAAAAGTAGAATTAGCACAATACTTTGTTTTTTTAGAAGAAGCAGAGAAGCGAAACCATCGTAAGTTAGGAAAAGAACTAGAATTATTTATGTTTTCAGAGGAAGCACCAGGTATGCCTTTTTATTTAGCAAATGGTCAAATCATTCGAAATGAACTGGAATCTTATTTACGACAGTTGCAAGCGAAATATGATTATCATGAGGTACGGACACCATTGATGATGAATCAACGCCTTTGGGAGCAGTCGGGACACTGGGATCACTATAAAGACAATATGTATTTTACACATGTCGATGACCAAAGCTTCGCACTAAAGCCCATGAATTGTCCCGGTCACATGCTGATTTTTAAAAATGACTTACATTCATATAGAGACTTACCAATTCGTATGGCTGAATTTGGTCAAGTACACCGGCATGAATTTAGTGGTGCGTTAAATGGACTTTTACGAGTGCGTACTTTTTGCCAGGATGATGCTCATATTTTTGCCACACCTCAACAAATCGAGAAAGAAATTGCACTGGCTCTAAAAATTATTGATGAGGTATATCAGGTTTTTGGCTTCCAGTACGATATTGAATTATCTACACGTCCTGCTGATTTTATGGGTGATTTGGAGCTATGGGATCAAGCGGAAAAAGCACTAGAAAACGTTCTTAATCATTTAGGCTTGCCATTTACAATCAATGAAGGCGATGGTGCATTCTATGGACCGAAGATTGATATTCATATTAAAGATGCTATTCATCGCAGTCATCAATGTGCAACAGTCCAGCTTGATTTCCAACTACCTGAGAAATTTGATTTAACGTATATCAATGAGCAAAATGAAAAAGTAAGACCAGTTGTTATTCATCGGGCTTTATTTGGCTCTATTGATCGCTTTTTGGGGATATTAATTGAACATTTTGGAGGGGTGTTCCCTACATGGCTTGCACCCAAGCAGGTACAGATAATTGGTGTAGCAGATCAACACCAAGAATACGTCCAGCAAGTAGTGAAGGCCTTACAACAGGAAAAAAATTCGTGTTGGTATCGATAATCGTTCAGAAAAGCTTGGTAAGAAAATTCGTGAGGCTCAAATGAAAAAAAATACCATATATTTTAGTACTTGGTGACCGCGAAAAGGATCAACAGTATGTTACTATTCGGAAATACGGTGAACAATCCTTACATGAAATGCCATTGTTACAATTTATGGACAATATTAAAAAAAAGAGATAGAGCAAAAAGCAATTTTGTAAAGTCTATACCTTAAAGGTGTAGCTCGACTTCTAGGCACTATATTATGAATCAAATCGATTACTGTGCTTAGAGTCGAGCTAACTTATGACCGAGGGTAATTTTAAACGAGAAAATTTGAATTTTTTGTTAAAACATTTACAGAATTTACTTGAAAAGTCCATTATTTCATCATATTTGCTACTATTTCTTAATTTTTACGCATACAATAAAATATGACGAGTAATTAAATTATGGAACAATACGATTGTGTGGATTGTAAAGGCTGTTTCCTAATAAGATGGTTTGTGTCTCAGCGTCAATGATAAAATATTTATGATAGGTTTCCTGTTCAGTTTGTCTAAAGGATGCTAAAAAATATACTTGTCGATTGGGATGAATAAAAGTATGTTGAGTGAGGTCTATTTTTTTTACCTATTAAATTTGTTTTTAAATGAAATGTTTCTATAGCCTTCGGTATGTCTTTAAAGGCTATCTTTTGACGAATGTTCAAGCTAGCATCAGAATATTCCTCATAAAGTGCTGAATTAATTTGTTGATAAAAATCGTCCTCATTTTGCAATGACTGATACTGATTATTTGGATATTTATAGGAAGTAGCTACAATAGGCGTACAAAGTGTAGTTGCCGTGTTTTCTACTGAATGCTGAGGCTGCTGTAGTAAAAAGCTTGAAACAAACATCAAGGACATAAACAATACCTGCATCATTTGGCCTCCTTTTATAAATTAGATTTCCCAATTACTTGTTATGTATACGTATCATGACAATAACATCAGGATTTGGTTAAACTTTATAAAAGAACCTAATACAGGTTTAGAACTACATGTTTAATATTGCTGATTAGGAAACTTGCGCCTGTTTTGAATATCTATTTAGTAATATATCCAATTCTTGACTACAATCTACAACAATAGGATGGGTGAAACCTAAATCCTTAGCCTTTCTATACATTCTTCTTCTCTTCATTTCGATTTTCACCCTCAAGAATTGTTTAAGCGATAATTGTACCAAGATACTTTCCTCCTAAATTTTTTTCTCCATTTTCCTGTCATAAAATCCATATGACCTCGATTCAACTTTCTCATTGTATACCACATAAAATGAAAAATATGTCATATTGTGTTTAGTAAGCTAAATTCGTAATTTAGTCATAGAAGAGCTTCTTAATTCGGAGAGAGGGTTGGAAAACTAAATTTACCTGTTGAATCTTTTCACCTATTTTATTTTACTTTAATTGTAATATGTATAAAATTTAATACCTTGAATCCAAAGAAATCAAGGCTGGATACGTATAGCTTTTAAAAAAAAATTTAGATTTCATTTAACTAAATTTGTATCTTTTTTTACTATTGTGATTACCAATCTCTATAGTAATACTTTCCATTCATTTTTCTCGAATTTCGTATCTTGTCGCAATTTATCAAATAAACCTTTTTGCTGTTTTTTGCTGAGGAAATTATCAATTATTCGGATAATTGTTGGGGATTTTCGAAAATTAGAGTAATATGAAGGAAGATATTTGAAGAGAATTCGTGTGATAAACTATTTTATTACTAGAAAAGGCTAAAGGTGAACGGATTATAGTAACTATAGTCTTCAAGGAAGAAAATCAATAATGATGTAGATAATAAAGGAAAGAACGCATCAAAATATGTAAACGCCACACTGTTTGATGTGGGCGTTTATTACTTATCTTAATGAGTCCATTCTCCTCGTAATAGACCATATAATACTAAATCATAAAACTTACCGAATCGGAAAATCTCATTTCTTAAAATACCTTCTTTTGAAAAGCCGCATTTTTCATAGGATCGAATAGCTGCTGTATTAAAGCTGAAAACCTGTAGTTTAATTTTATTGATAGCAATATAGTTAAAAATAAAATCGATAAGGGTTTTCATAGCATCGGTTCCCAATCCTTTACCCTGCCATTGCTCGCCAATCGAAATTCCTACAAAGCATGTACTGTTTTGCCAATTAATTGAAAATACAGCGCATGTACCAATAAGCTCATTTGTAGATTTTTCAAATATGCCGAAGAAAAAAATCTTCCTTCTTTGCACTAATACTTTGGAAGAATGAAGAATGATCCTCGAAGGTTTTTGGAAAGGGGATTTCGTCATTAGCAAATAATAACGACTTTTTTTTCACCTTCAATTTTGACAAATGCTTCTAAGTCAGACGAAGTCATGTGCTGTAAAGTAATTGATTGACCTGTAAGAAAGTTTTTCATGTAATGATCCATTTGTGTTCTCCCTTGCTCAAGGGCTGCAGTTAGAATGACATCCCTTGATTGATTAGTTGAATAACCAAAACGTCTACTGCACTTCCCGCACTCATTGGCACAACTCCTTCTAATAGAATACTTTTATAGTAGCATTTTTAGAGATTGGGAGAAATAAATATTTAAATAAGAAGGATTTTAATCTTGAATTTCATTAATAGCCCATCTATCAATAGTTCAAATTTCTGATGGTGTTTACAAATAGAGTATTTTACAATGGTTTAAAAGAAAATTCCAAATTATTACGAACATAATGAAAAGAGGGGAATTTAATGCGTTTCCATACACCTTATTTTAATGGCTTGATGACCTTTTTACCTGAAGAAGAGCAAAATCAACTACAACAAGCAAAAGGAGCAACAGATTCTCAAATTCAAGCCCTATTAGATCTATTTCCTAGTTGTCCAGAATCATTGATTAAACTACTACAGGATATTAATGGAACCTATTTTTGTAAGCATGGAGAAGCAACGATTTGTGTCCTAGTATTAGGCTCAGATCTAGGTGAATATCCATATTATTTAAAGTCTATTGAGCAAATGATAAAAGATAACCAAGTAGTGAATAGTGCAAGTATTTATGAACGTTATCAGGACTTTTTAGAGTATGTTGAAGTGGATGATAGAATTCAGATGCATATACCATTAAATAAACATTTATGCTTTGCGGATTGTATGAATAATGGTGGCACTTCTAGCTTATATATAGATTTTTATCCAAATGATGGCGGACAGGTTGGACAGGTCGTTCGATATGTTCATGATCCAGATAGCTATGAGGTTATTGCACCGTCCTTTGACGACTATTTACAACAGCTAATAGATGGAGGGTTTGAATTTACAGCAATCTATGAGGAGGAATAGGAGGGGGGGATCTTGATGAGATTAAAATTTTATGAGACGTGTGATGATCACTTAATTGAGAGATATACGATTACACCAGAGCAGCTACGGTTTACGAAGTCCCCAAAAGAAAGTATTGAACTGGCAAAACAGGACAAAAATCGTCATGCCATATTGGTGCTTGCTGAAGAAAAACTAGTTACTTTCTTTGTACTCCATGAAAAAGATGGGGTAAAGCCATATTCAACAAATAAAGATGCCTTGTTAATTCGCTCCTTTTCTACTGATTATCATGAGCAAGGGAAAGGCTATGCAAAAGCAGCATTACAGCTCTTACCAGACTTTGTTCAGGAGCATTTTCCTCATATTAATGAGTTGGTGCTAGGCGTTAATGTCCCAAACATATCTGCACAGGCACTTTATACTAAATGTGGCTTTGTTGATGAGGGACGGCAAGTACTAAGCTTTAATGATGAGCTTATCGTAATGAGTTATGATATCGAGAGGTGAAACGAATGTCATTAGTAATGAACGCAAGGATAGAGCAATTGGATGAAATATGTGCGATAGATCAAGAAATCATAGGTGATTTTTCAAGAAGTGAACAGATTAGGATAGCTATTCAGGAAAAACGCTGTATCATCAAGCAAAATGAACATGGGATTGCAGGTTTTCTAATATTTACAAATGATTTTTTTTGAACATAGCTTTATCAGCTTAGTAATAGTAAAGCCATCTGAACGGAGAAGGGGGGTTGCAGCCTCTTTGATAGAAGCTTATGTAGAAATAGCTATCACGCCCAAGATTTTTTTCTTCCACTAATCAATCAAATACGGCTATGCATCAAGTATTTGAGAAGACGGGCTTTATAAAAAGTGGAATTATTGAGAATTTGGACGAGGGGGATCCGGAAATTATTTATGTAAAATTAAGTACATAAAGTTTGAAAGGTCTCGAAGAAGAATTACTGCGAGACCTCCAAATTTTTATGATTATTTTTTTTGCTCGAATAACTAAAAAGGAAGGGCGACGAAGTTCTTTTTCTAGAGAGGGAAGTTTCTCTACTGCTTCTAAATCAGGAAGCGGCTCTAACAGTTTTTCAATAGTGAAGCCATGTGCAATTAATGAATTGATGATCGTAGAGATACATCGATGATATTTAACTACACCATCCACAAACCAAGTTTGCTCACGTAAGCCCTCATCCTGATAATTGTCAATCGCATAATGATTTCTATTGCCGTTAGCATCATAAATCCAATTATCCACCATTGTTTTCCTAGCTGTTGCGATGGGATGTTCTATGGAAAAAATAAAGATACCATTTGAACGAAGTATGCTTGCAATTTTACTAATTACTGCATCAAAATTTTCAATGTAATGCAAGGAAAGGGAGCTTGTAATACAATCAAAGCTTTCTGGAGCTACATGATAATCCTCAATTGCGTATAATCTGTAGTCGATCTTTGGGTGAGCATATTCACGTCGTGCGATAGCCAGCATATTTCTAGAGACATCAATGGCAGTAACATGTTTTGCTTGGCTTTCAATACAGTAATACGCGAATTCGCCCATTCCACAGCCAATATCAAGCATCTGTAAATTCTGTAGATTCGGCAGTAAGGATTTTATCGCGGGTTGCTCGAGCAAATTATTATAATTATAAGGTGTTTGACGTAACGCTTGATAGTGATGGAAAAATTCAGGATTGTCATAAATATTTTGCTTCATGTAAAGCCTCCACTTGTTTTACATAACGTTATGTAGTATTTGCGCATATTCATTGTCTCATAGCTATGAAATTAGAAATAGACTTTTTATTCTATTTTTAGTAAGATGTAGATAGAGGCATGTCAACTTTAATAATTTCAACTACCATCTATTTACATATGAATAGATGGTTTATTTTTTTCTTATTTTGCGACATAAATTCGTAACAATTTGCAAAAATTAAAATATTTGATGACATATGTTGGCACTTCTTTTTATGAATGACGTTCTTTTTATTGGGAGCAGTATTACCGTTTCCTAAAAAAAGACGTTGGGGGATTTTTAAAGTGAGTACAGAAACATTATTAAACCTAAGCAGTAATTCATTGTTCATTGCCTTTATTTTATTGCTAATTGCTATTTTACCGATTGGACTAGCGGTAAAATCGAAAAGAAAAATGTTTGGCAAAGTCGGATTACTACTAACCTATAGTGCCTTTACTTTACAATTAGTTTATTTTATTTTAAGGTGGATTGCTGTAGATCATGCACCAGTAAGTAATATGTATGAGTTTATGACGTTTTTTTGGCATCATGCTTACAGGAAGCTATTTGATTATTCATTTGCTGTATAAACAAATCGTAGTAGGCTTGTTTACTATTCCAGTTTCCTTAATTATTCTTGGATATGGAAGCGTTTTTACAAAGGAAGTTTCACCGCTTGTACCATCTTTACAAAGTCATTGGCTAACAATTCATGTGATGACCGTGGCCTTTTCAAGTGCCATCTTATCGATTTCGTTTGCAACAGGAATTATCTATTTATTAAGAACATTAGACGTTACAAAGAAATCAATTAGTACCTTTGCTTTAGAATTTGTTATGTATTGTCTTATTGTTGTAATAGGCTTTATTGGTGTGTCTACATATTTCAATCTCACATCAGATACTGTGAAGGTTCATTTTGAAAATTCACAAGGAAAAGAAGAAACAGCCGATTATACAATGATGCCACTTATTGTCAATGATGCTGCTTTAACCACTGATGGAGAACAAATAGGTGTTTTACAGATTACAAACAAGGTTGATGCGAAGAAATTAAACTCTATTGTATGGGCATTTCTAGTGGGAACGATACTATATGTGGTACTTATACTAATTGCAAGAAGGCCATTAATCGTTTTATTAAAGCCATTAACAAATCGCGTACAACCAGCTTTAATGGACGAAATTACATATCGAGCTGTGGTCATAGGCTTTCCATTGTTTGCTCTAGGAGGACTATTATTTGCCATGATTTGGGCACAAATTGCTTGGAGCAGATACTGGGGCTGGGACCCTAAAGAAGTATGGGCGCTCATCACATTTTTATTTTATGCTGCCTTCCTTCATTTTCGACTATCAAAGGGGTGGGAGGGTGAAAAAACAGCTTGGTTAGCAATTATTGGCTTTGGCATTATCGTCTTTAATCAAGTATTTGTAAATCTAGTGATCGCTGGTCTACATTCGTATGCATAAGGAGCTGAGAAATGAGTTATTTTCTTAAGCTAAATCTAGTGAGTATATATTATGGACTAATGTTCGTTATTTCGATTGAATTACAGGTGAATTATTATCGAATGTTAAGACTAACTGGGTGGAAAGGGCAGCAGATTGATATTTTTTTTATTTCTGGTTCACGCAATCGGTTGGATAGCAGGGAGCATTATTCTGTATAAACTAACAGCTAAATGGCTTGCTCGTCGCCGATTAGTGTATGTAACAACTATTCTTTGGCTACCATATTCAATCATCTTTACCTTTCTATTTGCAAGTATTTTTCCAATTACCAATCAAGCGATTCACCAGCACCTGTGCAAGGATTAATCCTTTTTGCATGATCTTTTCATTTCCGTTTTATATTGCTATTTTAAATTTCCTGTGTCGTTTTTTTAAGTGCTGATAATGCACAGAGGCTATAACATTAAAAAAGAGACATCCAAACCAAGGATGTCTCTTGAATATTTGCATTTAAATGCTAAAGCTTACATTAAATCTTTACAACATTAGTTGCTTGTGGTCCACGGTTTCCTTCTTCTACGCCGAATTCCACTTTTTGACCTTCTTCTAAAGTTTTAAAGCCATCCGATTGAATAGCAGAAAAATGTACAAATACATCATTTCCGCCTTCAACTGCGATAAAGCCAAACCCTTTTTCTGCGTTAAACCATTTTACTGTACCTTGTGTCATGTGAACACCCTCCCAAAAAAATTCAACAATCATATTCCTTCCATCGCTTGCAAAGAATCACGTATTAAAAGCTCGTATTATCCTTTTCAATATGTGATTTTAATGGCATTAAAGAAGTAATGTAATTATTATTTTCATTATATAACAGTTTTATACATTTATCCAGTATATTCCGTTTTTAGTAAGAAAAAAATTTACATTTGTAGAAAATAGATAAAATTTTATATTTACTCTCGCTAGTCAATCCACGCTTTCTCTTTTGCTACAATTACTGCCTCCGCTCTTGATTCTACATTCAGCTTAACAAATAATTTAGATAAATAGTTTTCAACTGTTCTCTGTGTTACGCCAATGGCAGAAGCAATGGCTTTATTCGTACAGCCCTGTGCGACAAGCTGTAAAATTTCTTGTTCTTTGTCACTCAGTAAAACTTCCTGATGTCTATTTGGCATATTCATGCGCTGCTGAACGAAATCCAAAAAAATCTGCTGATAGTAGAATTTCACCTCTTAACGCAGCTAGAATAGTTTGTATTACTTGCTCTTTAGTGGCTAACTTTGAGAGTAGACCGTCAATTTTTTTTCTCTACCAGTAATTCGTAATAATCGGAAAGCTCGTATCCTGTATACAGTAAGATGATGGCTTCGGGGTGTTTTTTTCTTAATCATCTCAGAAAGCTGAATACCATTAATCGGTTTCATATTAATATCGATTAAAAATAATTGAAAAGCTTGAGCATCCATTCTTGGTAATACCGCTTCACAATTCTGCTCTGTGTCTATATTAACATCCGTTAAATCCTGTAATAACGTTTTCGTACCATCTAAAACGACAGGATGGTCATCTACAATAAGAATATTAATCATACGAATCCCCGTCCTCTTGAATTTGAATATATATATGCATTCCTTCATTATGGTTGGAGGCAATGTTGATCTCACCATTAAATGCGCGAACACGCTCACGAATACCGTTTATACCCATGGAAGCTGATGATTGCATTAAATCTTCGATATTACAGCCAATTCCATTATCATCGTAATATAGGATAAAACCATGTTGAATGGCTTGTAACTTTAATGATACCTCAGTGGCCTCAGCATGCTTTATCGCATTATTTAACAGTTCCTGTACTAGGCGATAAACAACTAAATGTAAGGTGACGTCCTGAAATTGGACACGTTCTATATGTGCATTTAATAAAAAATCTGCCCGAATTTTGACCTTTTGTATTAATTTTTTTTAAAGCCATCTGTAATCCAAATGTGTCAAGTAAAGGAGGGCTTAGATTTTCGCAATATTCCCGTAAATCTTTTGTGGCATTCAGCAATTGCTCTCGAATATCTAATACCTTTTCTTTTTTTTATAATCGATGTTCCAGCAAGCACATCTAGCTCTCTCGCTAAATGAAGCTGTTCCTGTAAAATGGTGTCATGTAACTCTTGCGCTAAAATACTTTTTTTCTTTTTCGATAATATTCCACAATAATTTATCGAGCCAAGGTAGCTGTGTATCATTGGCATCCTGTATTTGTTGGATTTCTTGCACTAAATCTTCAATAAGTTTCAGATTATCAATAAACATGGAGACATAAAGTGAAAGTAACTCAAGCCAAAGTAGCTCTTCCTTTTGCAGGGAGTGTCTTATTTTTAAAACGACCTTTTCTTCACCAGCATCGTGTAGCAATAGTTGAATCGTGCCCATTTTTTCAATAATCTCACCGCGAACGAATGGTACAACTTCTGTCTCGGTAGTAATCAAAAAGGCTGTTGTACCAAGTTTTTCGGTAATTTCATATTTGAATAGATTTAATAATTCTTGTTGATTTTTTGCTTTTCCCATTCTGTTAACTGCAGCATATAAATTATGTACATAATTACCAGTGGAAGAAAAAAATAATTTTTCGGTATTTAAAATCAAGCTGCTCTTTTATATAGAAACTTGCTATGATAACAAGAAAAATAAGAATAAAGATACTTGTCATTGTAACAAGTGAAATATCCTTTAAAAATATTAAGGCTATGCTTGAAGTCAGTATTACGGCACTAAAAAAAAGCAAGGGTAGAATAATACCGAAATCGAGATAATTGATATTCAATATCGAATAGTCGCTCATTCACTTGAATGAAAATAAAGGAGAATGGAATAAATAATAAAAATAGTGCAGCAAACTCCGCATGTAAAATGGTTCATGACCCAATATTTCTGGTATTACAAAAAAAAGTAAAAAAGGTAAGAATGGTGTAATAAAGGCAATAGCAATTAGCCGGATTTTTGCTAGTTTTGTTCGTAAATAACTTGTAAGTAATATATAGATAGCATAAAGGACAAGTCCAACAAATAGACCTAAAATAATAAAGGCAGTTAATTCTCTCAAACCTCGATTAAATAGTGCATAGACATAACAACAAAGAACCGCAAGTGGAAGGACATAAAGCCATTTCGTATCAAGATATCGCCATTCTATATGTAAGTAACGGAAATACAATTGTAAAAAGTGAATTAAAAGTACTAAACATAAAATGATGCCTATCCCTATTACTAGCATACCAATAAGATCTCCTCTAGCGGAAGCACCTGTACTAATATAAGCTAAAGAGCAGGTTAATAAAAATAGTGTTAACAGTTTCGTTTTTTTTATCTTTTCTATTATTCTTCCATAAATAGAAAGAAACCCCTAAGGAGAGTAAGAAATAAAATATTGGAAAAATAATTTGCAAAAATAATTCCTCAGGTATATCTTGATGCTGAATTGTTATGGTATGAACAACGCCACTAGGCTTAATAAACGTTAACTCTTTGGCACTTCTTGCGACAGAGTAATATTGAATGGAACTATTCTCCTGTGCAGGTTTCCCATCAAATGTCAGTAAAACATCACCTTTTTCAAGATTATGTTGCTGTGCCCAATCAGGATAATAGAGATCAGCAATCACTAGTTGCCCACTAGATGCGTCCACCAAAATACCAATAAAAGGTGCCTTTATTGTTACTGCAAGTACATAAATTCCTAGTACTAAATATGCAATGAAAATACTATATGTCCATTTAATCATCTAACTCTCTCATTTATTTTCATCGAATAATCTCCGTTTCATCAAATAGTATGCTATATATTATCCATAATAAATGATCATTATGGAATACCGAAATCAGCTCTTTCGGAAAACCACTATTGCTTTTTCGGAATAACGAAATAGTCTTTTCGGTAAAAGCTATGATAGTGTAAATCTAGCATATGTGACGGAAAGGGGGAGCATTGCGTGAAAAAGTGCGGATTGTCACTAATCCTGTTTTTCCTAGTCGCCATAATGTTGTATCCAATGACAGCTATTGCTAATGCCTTTGAAAAAGATAAGGTTGAAGTTGATATTTGCATTATCGGAAGTGATAATCATTTTGTTTATAAAATACCTAAGCGATTACATAAAGATAAGCCTTATGTTGAGATGAGAAATAAGATTGAATCCACATTAGCAAGTCATTGGAAGGTAGAAGATGCTCATTATGAAGCGAACCAGTCAGAAGTTGCGTATACTTTCTTCATTCAAGATTTATTTCAAGAAAAGCAAAGTGGGCAAATGAAAGTAGCAATTCCATATAGTATCCTAGTAGGAATGTTTGGTGAAGATGAAGCCATTGAATTACGTATTTTAGCTAGTAAATTAACGAATTGGAAAGTCAATGCAAATGATTGGGCAGCATTCGGGTTCGTAGCACCTCTCACGCTTTTAAGTGATCAGGAATATGTCTATGAGGGAGCTGTCTACGAGCTTTTACAGCAGCGGGTAGGCCATTTTGATGGAACCGTCATGAAAGGTCAATTGGTGCTCAATAGTGTTATCTATTTTAGTTTTATTTTAGTGCAATTATTGACTTGTATAATAATGTCAAGACGCTTGAAAAAGAGAATCATTAAAGATCCAGAAAATATGCATCAGTTCCGAAAGTTAAATTATCTGTATCAAATAATCCCATTAATGGTAATCATTGCACAAATTGTATTTTTAGTGATGTCTGGGCTGTTGACTGCATTTGGTCTTTATTTTAATCCAGGCATTGATTTATTATTTATTGTTGGACCGATTTTATTGAATATTATTTTGCTGCCTACATTTTTCGTTACAACTGAAAGTGAAATCTCTAAAGAGTTAAATAATTTTTTTAGATTCAGGTATGTAAATATTGAAGTTGTTTTTTCTTTTTGCCCGACCAAACAGGGTTATTAGATGTTATAATGGTCAACAGCAAACGTGAAGGAGCTGTTGAGAAACGATGACGCATCCAGAAACTGCGTATTTACATTTACTACAACATATATTAGAGAATGGCATTAAAAAGGAAGATCGTACAGGGACAGGGACATATAGTGTATTTGGCCATCAAATGCGTTTTGATCTCAGTAAGGGCTTTCCGCTGTTAACGACAAAACGTATTCCGTTTAAACTTGTGGCTAGTGAGTTACTTTGGTTTATTAAAGGTGATACTAATATTCGATATCTATTACAGAATAATAATCATATTTGGGATGAGTGGGCCTTTAAAAAAATGGATTGAATCTGATGACTATTCTGGTCCTGATATGACCGATTTTGGTAGACGGTGTTTAATAGATGAATCATTTAACGTGATTTATCAAAAAGAACTGGCATCATTTTGTGAGCGCGTATTATCAGACGATGAATTTGCACGCAAATATGGGGAACTGGGGAATGTCTACGGCAAGCAATGGCGCAATTGGACAACATCTACAGGGGAGAGCCTTGATCAATTGCAGGATGTAATCCATCAAATTAAACATAATCCTGATTCAAGACGTATCATTGTCAATGCTTGGAATCCAGAAGATGTGATTGATGCAGGAGCAAAAGGCAGTAAAGCGGCATTACCTCCATGTCATGTGATGTTCCAATTTTATGTAGCTGATGGTAAGTTGAGCTGTCAATTGATGCAAAGAAGTCTGGATACACTATTAGGTTGTCCATTTAATATTGCTTCCTACGCATTATTGACACATTTAATTGCGCATGAGTGTGGATTAGAAGTTGGCGAGTTTATTCATAGCATTGGGGATGCTCATATATATATAAATCACGTGGAGCAAGTAAAAGAGCAGCTTTCTCGTGAACCAAAGGACCTACCAACCTTGAAAATTAATCCGAATAAAACGTCAATTTTTGATATAGAGCTTGAAGATTTAACAATTGAGGGCTATAACCCGCATCCAGCAATTAAAGCACCCATAGCCGTATAACTATAACAGCAGCCGATTTGGTTGCTGTTTTTTTAGAATTTAATTTTCCTGAAAAAGGTAAAATATTAGAATAATTCACCAAATGTTTCAAAAGAGAGTTTTCCATTATATTGAATATGGCAATTATAGGATATATACTAAAATTAGTTATAAGTACTAAGAAATCTTTAGGGTTCAAATAAAAATGTAGAGGTGAATAGTATGAGGAAATCAATGATGTTTCAAATAGATGAAAGAGGTGAAAAACAACGTAGAAGGAAGTTGACTATCCATTCACCTCAACCAGAAAAAAAATGCTATTGAACAACATGAGCAATCCTACATCTCTACAAAATTAACACAGGAGCAAATTAAGAAAATGATGCAGGTAATTGATGAAATTCGTCTTAGACGATTATGATATATTATAAATAAAGCGCTTTCTAAGCTATAATAGCCTAGGAGGTGTTTTAGATGAACGTAATATTTGTAGAAACATTTACAGGTACAGAGCTTTTACAAATGGTGTCACAGGATGTAGCAGGCATATTAGCAGCAGCACAAGGAGAGAGTGTAACATTCCCATTAGGTCACTTTAAGTATGAATTTCATAACCTAGATTTTTATGAGGAAGACGGAGAAATCCGACAAGAGCTAGTTATTTACGTAAAGAAAATTTAATGCTGAACTTCAATCTGTTTTTTTATTCGAGAGAAAAGAATAAGATGCATTTTAAAAGGAAAAAAAATAAAAACAGGTGTTAAATAAAGCAATTTTCTTGCCTTTTTTTGATACCTGTAACTATAATAGTTACAACAGGTGGTGATACATATGGTGAACAGTCGATTTTCGGTAGCGATCCATATACTTTCGCTCATTGCAACAACATCTGATAAAAGTCAGCTAACCTCTGATTTTATGGCAGGAAGTGTCAATACCAATCCAGTTGTAGTAAGACGCATGATTGGTACCCTCAAAAAAAGCAGGATTGCTGTCATCACAAACAGGCATCGCTGGTTATGAGCTATTAGTAGAGCCAAGAGATTTAACATTATTGGCTATCTATCAGGCAATTGATGGGCCCGAGCAACTTTTTGCGATTCATGATGAGCCAAATCCAGCCTGTATGGTAGGGCGAAAAATCCAACATACGTTGGAGGGTGTTTATACATCTATTTGGCATGCAATGGAAGAACAGTTACAAGCACAAACTTTACAGGATGTGCTAGATCAACTTCGTCTTTAAACGAAGTCGATCTTTTGTACTCTACCTGTAACTTAAATAGTTACAACTATAAACTAGGAGGAACACATAATGAAAATTGGTGTAATTGGAGCAACAGGGAAGGCAGGACAAAGAATAGTAGAGGAAGCATTACAACGTGGTCATGAAGTAACAGCCATCGTACGCTCTGCATCGAAAGTAGCAGCTAATATCCCTGTTATGGAGAAAGACGTATTTGCCTTAACGCAAGAGGATGTAAAAGGCTTTGATGTTGTTATTAATGCGTTTGGCGCTCCGTTTGGTCAGGAAGAATTACATGTAAAAGTAGGTCGTCATTTAATTGATATTCTAACTGGCATAGATACAAAATTATTTGTTGTTGGTGGAGCGGGCAGTTTGTTTGTAGACCCAGAAAAAACTACGCGCGTAATGGATACACCAGACTTTCCTGAAATGTTTTATGCAACAGCTAAAAACCAAGGTGAAAATCTACTTGATTTACAACAATCTGCAATTACTTGGACATTTTTAAGTCCATCTGCATTCTTTGATCCAGAAGGTCCAAGAACAGGAAGCTACAAAGCAGGTGCTGACCATTTATTAGTGAATGCTGCTGGTGAAAGCTATGTAAGCTATGCGGATTATGCAATAGCTGTAATAGATGAAATTGAAAATCCAACTCATAAAAATAGTCGTTTTACTGTAACTTCAGATAAATAAAAAAGAAAGTGCGGGATTTATTGGAAAGGTTTTTACTTGCCTCTTTTTTTATGACATTCACCACTTAATGCGGAAAAATGGACCGAGCGTATAGAATGCGCTCGGTTTTTAGCGAATAATTTACTTTTTTTAAAGGATTTTTTTATTTTACAGAAAAATGACTGTTTACAATCCGCCATTAATTAGCTACTATCAAGTGTGAGTATTGCATAAAAGGAGACGACAATGATGTCAACACAACGTATAGAAAAAGATTTTTTAGGTGAACGAGTATTACCAGCAAATGCTTATTATGGGATTCAAACGCTACGTGCGACTGAAAACTTTCCTATTACAGGCTACACAATTCACTCTGCTTTAATTAAAGCAATGGGGATTGTTAAAAAAAGCAGCAGCATTGAGCAATATGGAAGTACACCTATTATCAAAAGAAATTGGTGAGGCAATTGTCGAAGCAGCACAAGAAGTGATAGATGGAAAATGGGATGCAGAATTTATTGTAGACCCAATCCAGGGCGGTGCAGGTACATCGATCAACATGAATGCCAATGAAGTAATTGCAAACCGTGCCCTAGAAATTTTAGGGAAAGAAAAAGGGGACTATCAATCAATCAGTCCAAATAGCCATGTGAATATGTCCCAATCAACAAATGATGCTTTCCCAACAGCTATTCATATTGCTGTTTTAAATTTAATAGATGAATTACTGCTAACGATGGATAATATGCAAGCGGTATTCCATCAAAAAGCGGAGCAATTTGCGCATGTAATTAAGATGGGACGAACACATTTACAAGACGCAGTGCCAATTCGATTAGGACAAGAGTTCGAAGCTTACTGCCGTGTGATCAACCGTGATATTGTACGTATCCGTCAAACTCGCCCAAATTTATATGATGTGAATATGGGCGCGACAGCAGTTGGTACAGGTTTAAATGCATTCCCGGATTACATTAAGTCTGTCGATGAGCATCTTGCTGAAATTTCAGGATTACCGTTAAAAGGTGCAACTCATTTAGTAGACGCTACACAAAATACGGATGCTTATACAGAAGTGTCTGGCGCATTAAAAATCTGTATGATTAACATGTCTAAAATTGCGAATGACCTTCGCTTAATGGCTTCAGGGCCACGTGCCGGCTTAGGAGAGATTATCTTACCAGCTCGCCAACCGGGATCTTCCATAATGCCAGGTAAGGTAAATCCAGTAATGCCAGAAGTTTTAAATCAAGTTGCCTTCCAGGTAATCGGCAATGATCAAACAATTTCTCTAGCTTCTGAAGCTGGTCAATTAGAATTAAACGTGATGGAGCCTGTATTAGTATTTAACCTAATTCAATCCATCAGCATTATGAATAATGTATTCCGTGCGTTTACTGAAAACTGCTTAAAAGATATTGAAGCAAATGAAGAGCGTATGAAGGAGTATGTAGAGAAAAGTGTTGGTGTCCTAACGGCTGTTAATCCACATATCGGCTATGAAGTGGCTGCTCGTCTAGCACGTGAAGCAATCCTATCAGGTCGTTCAATTCGTGATTTATGTTTAGAAGCTGGCGTACTAACAACTGAACAATTAGATTTAATTTTAGACCCTTATGAAATGACACACCCTGGTATTGCAGGATCAAGCATTATGAAATTGAAATAATAGATTTTAGAGAGCACTTTGCCAAGCGTAAAGTGCTTTTTTTATCTTGATTCAGCACATTTTAACTGTACGAAAGCGAAGAGTCATGCATAGATACTCCCATCTTTATAGGTGATGAGGTGATTCTTTCCTTTTTAGTGCGGGTACAAATGCCCGCTATAATAGAGAAACTAAGGTAAAGAACTCCACATCTTGTTAAAACGCCTTAGTACCAACATCAAAGTTGACCTAAAAGCCCTGACGGATGTCACGAATTTTGAAGAGAGTTTTTCGAGTGAGCTCGAAAATCCAGACACAATTGCACTGTGATGTAATTGTTATGACTTAAATCTTACAATAGAGGGGCCTTTTTCTGTGAATCGAAGGAAAATTCAACTATAATAACTACATTGGAATATTATTATAGTAGGGGGAAATTAGTATGAGTTTAGGAAAAAGAAGTATAATTGGTTTTTCTGCTTTAAATGTTCTTATGATTATTATTTTAGTCATAGACCTAGCAAATGTTACATCATTGGATTGGTTATCTACATTATTAACAATACTAGGGATTGCAATGACACTTTCCTATATTGTCTATGTACAGTATAAAATTATTAAACCCATCAACCAATTAGCAGCATCTGCTCAGGCAATTGCAGAGGGAAATTTGCATACTGCTCCTATTGAAGTGAATTCCAATGATGAAATTTCATCGTTAACAAAAGCATTCTTAGAGATGAAAGAACAATTACAAATTATCACACAAAAAAATTGCCAATAGCTCTTCAGACTTATCTGCCAGTATAGAGGAGCTATCTGCCAGTACAAATGAAATTACGATGGCTGTTGATGAAGTCGATTCTCAAATGGAAAAAAACGTCAGATAGACTTAAGCATGTAGCCCAATCGGCCAATGAAAGTGCGGTGGCGATGCAAGAAACAGCTGATGGCATTGAACGAATAACTGTGGCAACACAAGATGTTTTTGACCATGCAAAGGAAGCGAATGATGTTGCCGGTAACGGTGCAGAAATTTTACATGTGGCTAAAAATCAGATGCAATTTATCTCGAACTCAACTGAAAAAACAAGTCAATTAATGCAACAGTTAACAAATAAAATGATGGATATTAAATCCATGATTGATATGATAACAACCATTACAGATCAAACCAATTTACTAGCATTAAATGCAGCGATTGAAGCAGCACGAGCTGGGGAGCATGGTCAGGGTTTTGCGGTGGTAGCAGAGGAAGTTCGGAAGTTGGCAGAGCAATCCAAACACTCAGCACATCAAATTGTTGAGCTAGTAGTTGGAATTGAAAATGATACGACACAGGTTGCATCATCGGTTGAAGAGGATTTAAAAAAATGTTCAGCAAGGTGTCTATGTCATTGATGAAGCAACAAAATCATTTGGTACGATATCTCAACATGTAAGTAAAATGACGAGTCAACTGGAGGATATATCTGCTACGGCTGAGGAGCTTTCAGGTAGTGCTATTGAAGTAACGAAATCAGTTATGACAATAGCTTCTGGAATGGATAATTTATCACATTATACAGAAGTTGTTCTACAATCAGTAGATGAGCAAAGTGCCTCCATGCAAGCAGTCAATACAGTATCACAAGATTTATGTGTGCAAGCAGAAAATTTACAAAAGCTTACACAGCGATTCAAGGCATAATCATGTAATCTTAGAAAAAAAATCAAATAACCCACATGTTTAAGAAGCATGAATTGTTGATACTTTGTACATGACAATTTATCAAAGACGTTATAAATAATATGTAACATAGCCTAGGCTCAAAATTAATGTTGAGCCTAGGCTATTTGTGTTTCCATTAAAATTAGGCTTAAATCGATCTTTTATAAGCATTCATTGCCGAAGTATATTGGAATACTTTAGGGTTGACTAGTCCCTTACGTAAATCCATCATCCTAATTGTCCCATTCTATTCAGTAAAGGAATCAACCAATTACCACTTGGTGCACCTTGTAACACTTTAATTTGATCGGATGATAACTCTGAAACTTTATTCGCGTCAATAGGTTCTTTTGCATTTTCTATCGTTTCTTGAAAAGCTTTCGTATCAACTCTATACATATTTTCGACAACTTTTTCAGTAAAACCTTTGTATCCGTAAGCTCCTCGAAGGATTGCTAACCTTATACTCATTTCTTCCATAGAAATCATTTTTAAATACACCTCCCTTCAAAGGATTCCTAAATTATAAATGTGGAATATTTAAAGTTCTTTCAAAGGTATTCCATGGGTAATTTTCAGAAGTAGATCTAAACTTATAATAATACAGAAGTTCCACTTGAGATTTTTAAGTCTGAATTAAAAGTTACTGTATGATAAAACCCATCTATAATTCTGTCATTATTAAAATCTAAGGAAGCAACATTTATTTTATAATCACGATTTTTATAGGTAATATTTACATAAGGATATCATCGGATTAAATGAAAAAACATCGATATATCCCTTTGATTTTCCAATTTTTATTCTAGTATTCTTTGTGATATAATTAAAAAAATTGGTAAAAATAGACGGAATAAAACAAAGATGATGAATAAATATTTTAGTAACTATCAGATAAAAGGAATATTAATCAAAGTAGTTTTTTTTCATTTTGACAAATAATAGAATACATATTACAATTTAGTTTGATAGTTGGTAAGGAATATTTACGCTGCTATTTCCGACATCTTTATAATGACTAAATTAACAACTGAATAGCGTGTAATAATAGGTGTAAATTGCGTGCAATTTACTGAAAAGGGAAGTCGGTGCAAATCCGACACTGTCCCGCAACTGTAAATGTGAGCGACTTTTCAAATACACTGTTTTCAACGGGAAGGGGAAAAGAAGCGATGACCATAAGTCAGGATACCTGCCTATTATGAGTACACACCATAACCCTACGAGGAATAGGAGGTGGCATGTTGACAAAACAGAATGCTCTGTTTGTCACAGTACGTCAAACGCCCAAATTAAATAAAGGTATGTGGATGAGATCCCATACATTTAGATTTGGGTATCGTTTGACCTTTTGTGATGAACGAAAACAATAAATTGAAGGATTTCCTCTAAATATGAAGGAGATCCTTTTTTTACTGATGAATTCCGTTTTGAAAATATGTACGAAAAGAGGATGCACATATGACGAATATTCATGTATGGTCAGCACAGGAAACACACTTTGAGGATATGAAAATTTGTAAGCAGCCACGCACTGAAGTTGCCAAGCAAGCAAAAACAAGAATGGTTGTGGAATCACTTGTTGATCAATTACTTGCAACCCGTCTTATTAGTAATCAGCGACTATTTGAACAAATTTTATATAACAAGGATATTATTTGGATTCAAAATGAGGAATTTAATGGACATCTTTTCGCAAGGGCAGAGATAACAGAGAACCTGAAAACGAAAACAAATAGCTTTATGATGTATATGCCAACAAATCCAATTGTGTATGAGGTGGATGGCGAACTTTATCATTTAATTACACGCATCGATTCAACCCGTTCCAAACCAAATCTAGAACGATTTTCTGTAGAGCCTAAGCCTGTATTAAGTGCTGCTCGTGTCAATGATTTATTGTGCTCGATTGTGATGCGCTTTTATGAAACTTATTTGGAAGATTTATCATGGATTGCTCAGGATAACAAACTTATTAATCTAGTGGAACGTGAGTATAAGCATTTTTTTACAAGCCGTGAAGGAACTAAATGATTATCATTTAAACTGGCATCCGCGTGGTAATGGTCATGAGCTATTGTTGCAATTAATTGATAATTTGCAACTTTTGAAAAGTAGACCAGGTAAAGTGTTAACAGACTTTTCAAATTCCCATAGCTATGCTGTTGTTGAACCTTCTTATCGTCTTTTCAAAGACACAAGGCAAAATGTATGGGCATTATAGAAAAAAAGCAGCTGTTCAGGTCAGTGGAAATTGTTCTATTTAATTCAAGAACAACTCGGGTTCAAGATAAAACTGCTCATGTCAGCTCAAGAATAGCTCAGTTACATGGGAAACCCCGTTCCAGTCATCAAAAAAATTGCTCGGATACAAGGGAAATCCGCTCAGGCAAGCCAAAAAACTGCTCAGGTCAAGAAGAAATCCGCTCAGATTAATCAATATCCTCTCAATACCAGAATTAATAGAATCTGCAGTATAGAAACAGGACATGGTATCAATTTCCCATGTCCTGTTTCTATTTTTCTAAATTATTTGATACAATGCATTGCTGCTTGTGCCTCATACCATGGAACGGAATAGCCTTTTCCTTTTGCGCAAAAATACTTGCGGATGTATATTCAGGATCGGCATTTTTATTGTAGCCGATTTGAGTAATAATTTCTTCCGTATTATGACACACATCGTAGCCATCAAATTGTAGAGAAAGCACACCCTTACCATTGGTGTAGGCCGCAAAGGTCGTACTATAACTCATAAATGTCGCGACAGGAGCACGACCAGTAATCATGACATCCTCTTCTGAAACAATTGGAGGGTCAAATGTACCGGATGCTTGTTGAATATCTGTCATTATGCGGCCGATAAAATCGGTAGATGCTTTTAACTTAAAGCGGTAGTAGGGCTCCAGTAGGATGTTCTCCGCTTGCTCAAGCCCTTGCCGTAATGCTCGGAATGTGGCCTCGCGAAAATCGCCGCCGTCGGTATACTTAATATGTGCACGCCCCGTTAAAAGCGTAAAACGAATATCAGTTACGGGAAAGCCTGTTAGTAATCCATGATGTTCGCGCTCGAATAAGTGCTTTTCAATCAGTCGTTGATGCCCAACGGATAAATCGTCCGTATGACATGCATTGACAAATGTAATACCAGTACCGCGTGCACTTGGCTCCATTAATAAATGTACTTCTGCATAGTGCTTTAAAGGTTCGAAATGACCATATCCTGTAACAGTTGATGCAATTGTTTCCATATATAATATCTGTGGCTCCCCGAATGAAATGGCTAGTGAAAATCGCTTGTTTAGCACTTCAATAAGGACCTCAAGCTGGATAACCCCCATAATATGTACTTGAATCTCTTGAAATTTTTCATGCCAAATCACACGTAATGAAGGCTCTTCCGCTTCAAGGATACGAAAGATTTTTAAGACTTCCTTTATATGCTGGTCTCCCTTGTATTGTACTTTGGCCTGAAGAGTTGGCACTAACTCATAGGGCTGTGGGTTACTAGAGCTTCCGAGGATTGCACCAATATTTGCTAAACTAAGCCCTTTTACAGCAAAAATTTCGCCAGCTGTCACTTCCTGTACGGCTTCATAACGATGTCCGTTATATAACCTTATTTCCGTCACTTTTTCGGTTACATCTCCAAAAGAAAACTCATCTCGAATATGCAAGGTTCCCTGTAATGCTTTAATAAAAGTTAAACGTTGATGGCCATCATGTCGAATTTTAAAGACTTCACCTTTGAATGGTGCAGCAGCATTGAAATGTGTTTCAGTAAGCAGCGGGAGTTGTGCAAGGAATTCCTTTATGCCGATATCTTTTAATGCTGAGCCAGTAAAGCACAAAAATGCCTTTTCCTGTTTAATCATCGCTTGGAGTTGAGCAAAACAGCTACCACTATCTAATGTTTCATTAAGAAAAGCATCCAAAAGATTGTCATCACGTTCAGCTAGCCATTCCATTATGTTAGAAGGAATATAATCCGAATGGAACATTTCATTTACTAGTAGTACATCCTTAGAGCAATCTTTTTGAAGCTGTGCCATAACATTACCCACCGCTGCACCTTCACGATCAATTTTATTGATAAAAAAAGAAGGTTGGAATATGATACTGACGTAATAGGTGCCAGACTGTTTCCGTATGCCCCTGTAAGCCCTCAACTGCACTAATCACAATGATGGCATAATCCATAACACGAATCGCACGCTCCATCTCAGGGGAGAAGTCGACGTGTCCAGGTGTATCAATTAATGTATAGGTATCGTTGCCAATTGTCATCCGACCTTGCTCAGCAAAAATTGTGATGCCACGTTGACGCTCCAGCTCATGATTATCCAGAAATGTATCCTGATGATCCACCCGCCCACGAGCCTGAATACTTTTTGTATGAAATAATAATTGCTCTGAGAATGTTGTTTTTCCTGCATCCACATGAGCAAGGACTCCAATAGTTTTATGCATAAAATAATCCTCGTTTCTCTAAATCCGTCCATTTCATTGTAACAGAATTTTGTTGAATTCAAGAAATATGAATATGTCATAATTGTGCTCCAAATCAAATGATTATGAAAAATAATTAATGTAAAATAGTTCTCGATTATGTAAGAATAGTGCTATAATTATAAAAATAATTAGTAAATGGATTTTTTTGTGAGATTGCGAATGGAAATTTCTTTTGCTAGTCTATCAATAATATTTATAACAAACAATAATACCTTTATATTGGTGCAAATGGCCTTAGTCATTTGCTTAAAAGGGAAATCGGTGCAAATCCGATGCTGTCCCGCAACTGTAAATGGGGAGTCTATACAAAATGCCACTGTAATCACACTATGGGAAGGCGTATAGATGATGAACCTAAGCCAGGATACCTGCCAATATTATTCTTTACTTTAACCACGAGGATGGGGATAGTGAATCAGGTCAAAGCCATTATTTCACTATGCGAACCTCTTGGAAACAAGGGGATTTTTTTTATGCCCTTTTTCAATTTGTTACACAGTACATAACAAAAACATGGTAGCAAAGAAGTCAACTGATTTCTTACTATATATTTAACATCAAAGGAGAAAAGGACATGAAGAAATGGAACAGCATGTGGCTTGTCTTTGCACTGGCATTGATGGCTATTTTAGGAGCATGTAGTGCGAAGGAAGATAAAGAATCAGCGGCACAAGGGAGAAGGTTGAACCATCACAAGCGGCAACGGCAGAAGTAACGATTGACAATAATGGGACAACACAGGTTTATAAAGAAGCACCCAAAAAAGCAATTAGCTTAAACCAACATGTGACAGAAATTATGCTAGCTTTAGGCTTAGAGGATTCAATGGTTGGTACAGCCTATTTAGATGATAAAATTTATGAGCCTTTCCAAGCTGCTTACGATAAAGTGCCTGTATTAGCTGACCAATATCCTACAAAGGAACAGGTTATTGATGCAGAGGCAGACTTTTTATATGGAGGATGGAAAAGCGCCTTTGGTGAAAAAGGTGTTGGTACTCCTGGAGAGCTTGAGGCATTAGGAATTCACACATATCTACATACAGCCTCCAATATGACAAAGCCAACTTTAGAGAATATATTCATAGATATTCGTAATATCGCAAAAATATTCCGTGTCGAAGATCGGGGAGAAGCTTTGATTGATCAAATGACAAAAGATGTAGATAATATTCGTGCCAAATTGCCACAGGATGGCAAAGAGCTACCTGTTTTAGTTTTTGATAGCGGTGATAAGGAAGTCTTTACAGCAGCGCAAAACTTTATGAATGAGTTGGTAACGATTGCAGGGGGCAAAAACATTTTTGGTGACGTGGAGTCAGGTTGGACAACTGTTTCAAAGGAAGATGCAGTTGCGCGTAATCCGGAGGTGATAGTTGTCATTGATTATGGAGAGACATCTGCTGAGGAAAAAATTAATTTCTTAAAGAATGACCCAGCATTAAAAGAAACAGAAGCTGTGAAAAACGAACGTTTTGTTATTTTACCACTATCTGCAGCATCTGAAGGAGTCCGTGCCGCAGATGCAATTCAAATTTTGGCAAAAGGCTTTTACCCAGATAACTTTTAAAATTTGAGCTAGCTTTTTGCTGGCTCCTTTTTCATAAGGAGATATCATACATGAATGCATTTAATATGAACATACCAGAGAAAACCTTTGAAAAGCTAAATCATCAGGGAGAATTTACTCGCCTTGCGGTAAGTCCTGGAATTATTAATAAGCATTATACTCCAACACAATTTCAAATAATCGCAAAGGTCGTTGGAGACACAGGTGCTATCAAATACTCTGCATCCTACAGTATATTATTATCCATTCCCACTGTTGGTCTAGGAGAAGCTATTACCGAGCTACAAAAAGCAGGACTATACGTAGCAAAGCAAGGTCCGATCGTTGCCATGAAGGCATGTGATTTCTGTGATGGCGATAAAATGGAGGCGGCTCCTATAACAGAGCAATTATATGATTCATTAGAAGGGATGACAGTTCCTGCAAGATTACGCTTAAATGTCAATGGCTGTGCTTCGGCTTGCTATAATGCTGTCTATGATGATATCGCCCTCATTTATCAAAAGGATAGCTTTGATGTTTATTTGGGAGCGGTGCCAATGGGGGCAAATGCTCAAGCGGGAACATTGTTTGCTAAACGAATTCCCGTTAACCAAATTGAAGGCTATCTCCATGCAATTATTTTACTCTACAAGGAACATGCTCGACCAAATGAACCTTTTTATAAATTTTATCGTAGAACAAAAACAGCTGACTATTGGGACATAGGCCTTGAATTCTAAAAACTAGTCTTATCAGTATGGTGTCACTTGTAAGAAGCCTCGTCATTGTAAAATACTTCTTCACATATAAAAGATTACATAGGCTTAAAAAAACTTTTTCTTTTAAGCTGGGAAAATACTTAGTGTATCGAAATAAAATACTATGTAAGAATTTCAACAAGAAGGAGCGAATAGTAATGAAACATGGGATTCAACCAGAAGATTTATATCGATTAAAATCAGTATCAAATCCACGAGTATCACCTGATGGAACAGAAGTTGTTTATGTAGAAACTTGTATTGATGAAAAAAAGAATGATTATGTATCTAATTTATTTTATATAAATTTGACTGAAAAAAATCCTCTACAATGGACATTTGGTGATGATAAAACGAATTCACCTGTATGGTCATCTGATGGCAGCAAAATTGCGTTTGTATCAACAAGAACTGGTAAGCCACAAATTTTTGTGCTTGCTAAAACAGGTGGAGAGGCCAAACAAGTTACGCATTGTAAAAACGGTGCGACATCACCTGTATGGTCTCCATGTGGTAAGAAAATTGCCTTCTCCGTAAAGCTTGGTAAAAATGGAGACATCTTTGATAAAGCAGAAGATGATAAGAAAGAGGAAAAAGAACTTAAACCACTTGAAGTAGACAACATGAAGTATAAATCAGATGCTGCTGGTTTTATCGATATGGATCAATATACTCACATTGCCATTGTCCATCTTGAATCAGGGGAGCTGGAACAAGTGACGACAGGAAACCATCATTTCCATTTGGATACATGGTCACCAAATGGAAAGTATCTGACTTATCTGGCTGATTTAACAGAGGATATAGATTTTTCTTTCTATAATGATATTTATTTATTGGATGTAGAAACGAAACAAACGCGCCAACTAACAGAAGGAGCGGAGATGTTCTATCAAACTTCATGGTCCCCGAACAGTCGATACATCGCTTTTCTTGGAAGTGACAGAGAATTTGAAAACGCAACACAAGCAAAGCTATGGATGTATGATTTGGAGCAGAGCAATTTAACAAATGTAACAAGTGATTTTGACGCTCCTGTTGGTGATTTTGTAGTCGGAGATTTTCTACAAGATGTAGTGGTTCCACGTGTCCAATGGATGAATGACAGTCATAGCTTTTACTTCCAAGTGACAGATCACGGAAATGCAGCCATTTATTTTGGAAATGTTGCTGGAGAAATATATCCAGCGATTCATGATAATCAGTATGTCTATGGTTTTTCACTTGATTCACAAAATGATAAAGCAGTTGTTGCCATCAGCACTACAACAAATCCTGGTGATCTATTTTACGTCAATTTAAAAACTGGTGAAAAGGAACAGCTCACTAAAGTTAACGAAGAGTTTTTAAGGTCAAGAATATTATCTGTTCCAGAAGCTATTGAATTTGAAGGGGCAGATGGCTGGAAAGTAAACGGCTGGATAATGAAGCCCATCGGATATGAGGAGGGGGAAAAATATCCACTTATTCTTGAAATCCATGGCGGTCCGCACGCAATGTATGCCCATACCTATTTTAACGAATTTCAAATACTCGCTGCACAAGGTTTTGCGGTACTATATACGAATCCTCGCGGTAGCCATGGTTACGGTCAAAAATTTGTTGATGCAGTCCGAGGTGATTATGGTGGCAATGATTATCAAGACCTTATGGCTGCTGTTGACTATGCATTGGAACAGTATGAATTTATTGATCAAGACCGACTTGGCGTGACAGGAGGAAGCTATGGTGGATTTATGACTAACTGGATTGTTAGCCATACAAACCGTTTTAAAGCGGCTGTTACGCAACGCTCCATCTCTAACTGGATTAGCTTTTACGGTGTAAGTGATATTGGCTATTACTTTACAGACTGGCAAATCCAAGCGGAACTAGACGATATTGAAAAGCTTTGGCATCATTCGCCGCTAAAATATGTGGACAATGTGCAGACTCCACTGTTAATTTTACACAGCGAAAAAGACTATCGCTGCCCGATTGAACAGGCAGAGCAATTGTTTATCGCCTTAAAGCATCGTAAAAAAAGAAACAAAATTTATTCGCTTCCCCGAATCCAATCACGAACTTTCAAGAAGCGGGAAACCAATGTTAAGAATGAATAGATTGGAATATATTCGAGATTGGTTTGTCAAATACCTATAAGAAATAGAGGGTGGTGGCTTAAGGGCTAAAAAAAGCTTCTTAGGCCTCCTTTTTAAAGAAAAAAAATTACTATACTATTGATTGATAATTCCATAAAATACTAAATCCTCGTATTTACCGTCTTTTATAATATGATCCTTTAATATTCCTTCTTGTGTCATACCAATTTTCTTCATTACTTTTCCAGAAGCAGGGTTTGTTGAAAAAAATCGTGCAAACACTTTGTGCAGTTTCTTTTCTTCAAAAGCGAATTGTACGATTGACTGTGCTGCCTCTGTTGCATAGCCTTTTCCCCAATATTGCTCACCAATCCAATAGGCAATTTCTCCTTGATTAAAACGTTTGTTATTCGATAATGCAATTGCTCCATATAAATTGCCAGTTTCTTTATCAGTTACTGCAAATTCGTACGAAATATCCTCCATAAAATGATCGTAATGGCGTTCAATCCATGACAACGCATCATTCAAACTATATGGATAGGGCAGGTACAATGTACTTTTATAAATATTATAGTTATTGCAAAGCTTTGCCACCGTTTCTGCGTCAGATGCTTGAAATAATCGCAGGACTAGCCTTTCAGTTGTAATCATTAACTTTTCACGAATATACGCCATTTAATCATCTCCAATTACCTATAATTTGTAAATACATTATATAATAAACAAGAAATTTATCCGAACAAAAAGACAGAATCATAGGGAGGTGATTCTGTCTCAATAGCATTTAGTCCAATTTTTTTTATAAAAACAACTTTTAAGTAATTAAATTCGGGATATTCACGTGGTACACGGAAATCCTTCGGTAGGCTGTATTCCTCAACAATTTTATAGCGTGTATGCGTTTCCTTAAAGGCCTGATCAATAAAGCTTTTAAACTTTTTCATACCAAAGCTTGCGTTATTGGTTGAGGCAACAATGATTCCATTTTTCTCAGTGATGGTTATTGTATCCATTAGCAATTTCGGATAGTCTTTCGCTGTTGAGAACGTTCTTTCCTTCGTACGTGCAAAGCTAGGTGGATCTAAAACAACAAGGTCATATTTCAAATGATGACGCTGTGCATATTTAAAATAATTAAAAACATCCATTACTTTAATATCCTGTGATTCATAGTCTATGTGATTGACGCTAAATTGCTCAATTGTTTTAGCTAAACTACGCTTTGCAACATCTACACTTGTTGTTTTTACTGCTCCACCAAGTACCGCCGCAACAGAAAATGCTCCAGTATAGGAGAAGGTATTAAGCATATTTCTCTGGTCTGCGTAGTGTTCACGAATCGCAAACCTTACGTCTCGTTGATCAAGAAAAATACCTGTCATTGCGCCATCGTTTAAATGAACAGCATAGCTCATGCCATTTTCCAAAATAATGATTGGGAATTCACCAGGAGTCCCCATAACGAAATCGTCTTGTTCCATATATTGCCCTTTAAGATCAAATCGCTTTTTCTCATAAATGGCTGTAAAGTTTACTGTCTCAGCAAGTGCTTCGTATATCATATCCTTCCATAAATAGATACCGGCACTATACCAGCTCACTAGATAGTAAGAATCGAAATAGTCAATGGTGATACCACCTATACCATCACCTTCACCATTAAAAATACGAAAGGCTGTTGTATTAGGATCATCAAAGAAGTTCTGACGATTAGTAAGTGCCTTTGTAAATTTTCTAATAAAAAAAAGCTTTGTCTATTTTTTTCATTGACATCTGTTGTTAGCATCCAACCAATGCCTTTATTTTGGATGCCATAGTAGCCTAAGCCAAGAAAGCGTTGGTGGCTGTCCAGTAGTCTTAATAGGGCACCTTCTTCTTTAGGAAGCTGACTAGCGTCAACAGCATCCTTTGAAATAAGAGGATAGCCTTTTTTTTAATTGATCAGCAAAGGGGTTTTTAATTTGTAAAGCAATCGTTTGTGTCATGTTGTCATCCTTTAAAAAGCATTTTGCTCTATTATCGCACTCTTTTATGCGAATAGACAAACTTATTTCATGAAACTAGCAATTTTTTTCAGCTGTTTGTATTGTCGCTTCTTCAAAAAAGTTCATTTTGCTAAAATAGCTATGGATTAATCCAGTCATGTTGATATGCTCAACGGATACGCCTGCAGCGGCAAGTTTTTGTGCATAAGCAAGACCCTCATCATAGAGAACATCCGCTTCTGCGGCAATAATAATTGTTTTTGGTAAAACACTTACATCCTCTATCTGAAGAGGGGAGACAAGTGGATCTTTATAGTTTTGTCCATTTGTGTAATGTCCTGCAAACCATTGCATCCCTTGTTTGTCTAAACCATAATGTTCTCCAAAAGCACTGTAGGATGCTGTTGTAAAATCTACATTTACGACTGGGTAAATAAGTGCCTGTGCTTGAATTGCTGGTCCATTTAATGTAGCTGCTAGATAGGCTACAACCGTTGCTAAGTTTCCACCTGCGCTATCACCAGCTACGCTTAAAGTTGTTGCATCTCCACCAAATTGCACAATGTTTTCGTAAACCCATACTAAACTGTCATAGGCATCGTGAAGCGGAATAGGGAATGGATATTCTGGCGCTAGACGATAATCAACAGATACAACAATTGCTTCAGCTTTTTCTGCCAATAGCTGGCACCCTGCATCAGAGGATTCTAAATTACCGAATACCCAACCACCCCCATGATAATAAACAATGACTGGGAGTATTTTGTCAAAAGTAGGTTTATAAATACGAACCTCTATTTTTGCACCATCTCGGACAGTTATTTTTCTATCTGTAATCGAAGCAAGCTGTGGAGCCTGTGTTGACTCCCATTTTGGTACTGCTCGAATAGCACGAGCCTCAGCAGGTGTTAAATCATAATACGGAATAGAAATGTTATTTGCTTCAATGTAGTGAATCGCCTCATTTGTTAGTTTTGTCATCATCATCCATCCTTTTTATATTCGATAACTCTATTATAAACTATTCATATAATATTACTAGGATTTAATATCGAAAAATTTATGAATGAGCAGAAATATGCTAATTGTCACAGTAAAAATTGTTTATAATAAGATGAATGAAAGTATTTGGAGGGACAAGATGATTTCTTTAATTGTGGCACATGATACTAATTATGTGATTGGTTATGAAAATGGTATGCCATGGCATTTACCTGGAGATTTACAATATTTTAAAAATAAAACAATGGGCAAGCCGATGATTATGGGTCGTAAAACATTTGAATCGATTGGCAGACCACTACCTGGTCGTCGAAATATCGTAATTTCTCGTGACGAAAGCTATCATGCAGAAGGGATTGAAACAGCAACAAGTTTAGAGGAAGCCCTTGTCCTTGCTGGTGATGTTCCGGAAATTATGATTATAGGAGGGGAGCAAATTTTCCGCCTATCGATGGCTATCGCAGATCGTTTGTATATTACAAAAATTAATCATTCTTTTAATGGGGATACCTATTTCCCGAAATATGAACAGGATTTTGTACAAGTATCCTCAGAAAAGCCAGAAACTACACCAGAGGGTTATACATTCGAATATCAGATTTTTGAACGTAAATAGAGATTGGCTGAATAGGTAAATCACTGTTAAAGTATTCCTAATGAATAGCATTAGAGATTTGGGTAATAACGAGTAAACGCATTGAACAAGATTGAGCTACAAAAAAACCACTATCAGAAAGGCTCGAGAATCTTGAAAATAAACCTAAGCTTTGAGAAAAAAAGAAATATTTAAATAAAAATTATTATGACGATAGAAAGTATATAAATATTGGTTGTAAAGATAGGGGGATGGGTGCTCTGAATGTTCAATTAGGGAGCAGTAATTATTTTAGTGTATTAAAAAAAAGATGGTTTTAATCGTTTATCGGATGATTTATTTCTTAGAAACAATAAAAAGAAAGCAACGTATGAAATAAAAAAAAGAAAATGGGTATATACGTCATATAGTAACGAAAGAAAATGGAGAAAAAGTAATTATTAGAGAAGTGAAATTATCCAAGAAGGAAGAAAAAGAAGAGGCTTCTGGCGACATAAAAGATATGATTACGCAAAAATTAGCAAATCAATTGTTAAAATCATTAGAAGATACACAGAACCATCAGAAACTTCTTAAAACTGGTATAGCTGGTCAAAAGGAAAGAGAAAAACAAATCTTACAATACATCATGAATATATAATATTGTAAAAACCTAAATATTGATGCTGAAGTATCATACGGCTGGTGCTCCAATATAAATGGATGAATGAATTTGAACAAACTATACATCAAGGTGAAAAATCGCTCCTTTATCAAAAAAAGAGCGATTTTCATTTTGGATTTATAAGTAAAAATAAACACAAGCATACATTGATCCACAGCCAGCTAATACAAATAGATGCCAGATTGTATGATTGTATGGAAGTGAGCGCCAAGCGTAAAAAAAATGGCACCAATTGTATAGAATAGCCCACCTGCTAATAGTAAAGCAAAGCCATTAAATCCTAAGTAAAGGTAGATAGGCTTTATTGCAAAAATAATTAACCAACCCATACCGATATAAAAAAATTAAAGAAAGTATTTCAAATCGATTAATAAAGAAGCATTTAAACAGAACACCTAATAGAGCTAGGGACCAAATAATACATAATAAGGTAATGCCTAAAGTGCCACCAATCGCAATTAACAGAAAAGGTGTATAGGTTCCTGCAATTAAAATATAAATAGAAGAATGATCAAGTATAGAGAAAAAGTATTTATATTTTTCAGGCATGCTATGTAGCAGTGTTGACATTAAAAATAAAATGATGACAGAGGCACCGAAAATACTAAAAGTTGTTATTTGAAGCGCTCCACCTGTTTGTACAGCCGCTAAAATAAGAACAATTAATGCTGGAATACTAGCGATAAACCCAATACCATGCGTAATGGCATTCCACAATTCTTCTCTCCATGTTTTATAGTCAAATGAATCCATCATTTTAAACACTCCTTTCGTTTGTATTTTTACTATACCCCAATAATTTTCATCCTACTATTTACATTTGTCATATCTTCAGTATCAAAAGTGTCATATAAATGTCTAAATCCATGGAGGACATTGTTAGACAAGTACTCGACTAAGCGCTATAGTAGCAAAGGTAGCGTTTTCAAAATAAATATCATTGTATGATACCTAATGACAAATGTCATGTTTACATAATGTTTCATTAGTCTATATAATAAATTTTAATGAAGTAAAAGGATGTGTCGAAGTGGGACGAATTCATATTGTAACGGACTCAACTTGTGATTTAACAAAGGAAGAAGTAGCGCAGCATGGCATACATATCGTGCCTTTAACGATTCAAATTGATGGGCAAACATATATAGATGGTGTTGATTTAGAACCACAGCCTTTTTTAGGTTTAATGAAAAATGCTAAAGATTTACCAAAAAGTTCCCAGCCTGCACCAGGGAAGTTTAAAGAATTGTACGATGAGCTAGGTCAAAATGGGGATAAAATCATATCCATTCACATGACTGGCGGTATGAGCGGAACAGTTGAATCCGCTCGTCAGGCAGCACAAATGACAGACGCAGATGTCACAGTAATTGATTCACGCTTTATTGCGATTGGACTAGCCATTCAATTACGTGAGGCGATTAAAATGCGAGATACAGGTGCTACTGTCGAGGAAATCGTGACACGTCTAGAAAAAGTGCGCGATAATACTTATTTATATGTTATTGTAGACACGTTGGAAAACTTAATTAAGGGCGGACGAATTGGTAAAGGAACAGGCTTTATCGGATCTTTACTCAATATCAAAGTAATTGCAAATTTAGAGGGTGGGGTATACAACCCTGTTTCTAAAGTTAGAAGCCATAAACAGGTTGTAAATTACTTATTTAAACAATTTCAAGCTGATACTGCTGGTAAAACCGTAAAAGCAGTAGGAATCTCTCATGCTGATGGACTAATTACGATGGGTGAACCATTAAAAGGGTTGATTGAAGAAACAGGCTTTAATGACGTAGAAATTGCCTTTACATCACCTATTATCTCTACACATACTGGCCCTGGCGCGATTGGATTTATTTATTTTGCAGAATAATAGACGGGAGCTACTACATAAGTATTGTAGTGGCTTTTTATTTTTATAATGCAGGGAAAAGTAGGCATTACAGTAAAAAACACTTTTTTTTATGGAATAGCTAGGTATCGTCACTTTTCATTGCAGTATGAACTATTCTATAATAGAAGAAACAGCAAATGATGGAAGGTGGTCAAATGAGCATTTGGCGAATATTAATTTTGTCAATTTTGACCGTCTTAGTACTAAGTGGTTGTGCTATATCAATAGATGAACCGAATCCGCAAGCAGAGCCTGAAGGTGAGCAAGCAGGGACGGAGCAAGATATGAAACAGGATGAGCAACAAACAGAAGACGAGGAAAAAAACCTCTAAGAATATGTTGACGCAAATTTTTGAGCATTTTTTTTGAGCCATCACCAGAGGATTTACGGAAAATTGATGATGAAAACGCAAAACAACTACATTATTTGGCACTTGGAGATTCATTAACAGATGGTGTCGGTGATGAGTATAGTCAAGACGGTTTTGTAGGTAGATTAACAGATTCTTTGCAAGCTTGGCCCTCTATCTCTGATGTAGAGATCGACAATAGGGGAAAAAGAGGAAGACGCAGTGATCAGCTATTAAAATTAGTGAAAAAAGGGCATTATGATGAAGAGTTGCAAAATGCACAGCTTATTTCATTAACCATGGGCGGAAATGATGTTATGAAGGTAGTTAGACAGGATTTGTTTAATTTGAAACGAGATGCTTTTGATAAAGAATTGCTGGCCTATAAGGAACGCTATAGTAAAATCGTTGCTGGCATTCGTGCTAAAAATCCTACGGTGCCCTTATTGCTGATTGGTTTTTATAATCCATTCTCTATCGTGACAAATGAGGCCAATGAATTTGATACAATTATAACGGAGTGGAATAATGTCATAAAAGACATAGCAAGTGAAGATACGAATGCCTGCTATGTCTCGGTAGAGGATTTATTTGATTCAAACAAAGAGCTCGTATATCATACGGATTTCTTTCATCCAAACGCAAAAGGCTATGAAAAAAATGACGGACCGAATACTTGCAGCAATGGAGCAGTGTGGAATGGAACAAAAAAATTAACAATGAAATAGGCTTCGAGGAGTGACAAAATGAATAAATGGAAAATCGCATTTTTCGCCTTAGCAGGCACAGTGCTGTTTGCAATCCTCCTCGTCGTGTATTTAGCAACAAAACCAGTTGATGGAGTAATTGTAGCAAAGAGTTCAGAAGGTGAAAGTGAAGTAAAAGGGAATGTCCTCGTTGTTCAAACAACAACGAAGGAATTAGAATCAATATCGAAGAAATATTTAAAGGACGCTGCAAAAGGATCGCCTCTGCCATTGGATTTTACGATTGGTAATGATATTCAGCTAAGAAGTAAGCTAACCGTTTTTTATACAGAAATCCCAATCACTATGAATTTTGATCCCATCGTTGATGACAAAGGGAATATTATCCTAAAGCAAACAGGTATGAATGTAGGGCTGTTGAATATTCCACCTGAGACGACTATGAAAATTATGCGCGACTCGGTGGAATTTCCTTCTTGGATTACAGTAGATCCAAATAAGGCAGAAATTTATATTGATTTATCACGTATTAATATAGCTTCTGGGTCTCGTATTCGAGCAAAAGAGTTAAATTTACCAAAAGATAAAATTTTATTGGAAATTATTGTTCCTGGTGAATAAGGAGTGACATAAATGGTAAAGCAATATGCAACATTTGCAGGTGGTTGTTTTTGGTGTATGGTCAAGCCCTTTGACGAAACACCTGGAATTGAATCGGTGATTTCTGGTTATACGGGTGGACATGTTGTGAATCCGACATATGAACAAGTATGCTCTGAAACAACAGGACATGTGGAAGCAGTACAAATTACCTTTGAGGATGAGCTCTATTCCTATGAGCAATTACTTGCAACATTTTGGACATTAATAGATCCTACAGATTTCGGTGGGCAATTTTATGATCGTGGGGAATCCTACACAACTGCCATTTTTTTATCATAATGAGGAACAACTTGAATTAGCAGAACGTTCTAAAGCGGATTTAGAGGCATCTGGTAAATTTGATAAGCCGATTACGGTGAAAATCTTACCAGCAAGTACGTTTTATCCAGCTGAGGACTATCATCAATATTATTATAAGAAAAATCCAATGCACTACGAGCGCTATTCGATTGGTTCTGGTCGCAAAGCGTTTCAGGAGCAACACTGGGGGCGGGAAAAATGAAAAAAAGAACAACGCTTAAAAGAGCTAACTGACATGCAATACTATGTAACACAAGAAAGTGGAACAGAGCCACCGTTCCGTAATGAATATGATCAACACTTTGAAGATGGCATTTATGTCGATATCGTTTCAGGGAAACCGTTATTTAGCTCCCTCGATAAATTCGATTCAGGATGTGGTTGGCCAGCATTTGCAAAGCCAATTGAAAAAGAGGAAGTAACCGAGCATTTTGATACATCTCATGGAATGCGCCGAGTGGAGGTTCGCAGTAAGGATGCTGATTCACATTTAGGGCATGTTTTCCCTGATGGACCTACCGAGCTTGGAGGCTTACGCTATTGCATTAATTCAGCAGCTTTACGCTTTATACCAAAAGAGGATTTAGAAAAGGAAGGCTATACTGAATATCTTTCCTTGTTTAAATAAAGAAAACTCCTAGCATGAAGTTTTGCTGGGAGTTTTTTTTGTCCTTATCATGTTATTGTTCCATTCCTTCAGGGCAATTAAACCTTAAACTCACTCACTAAATTACGAAGGTAGTCTGCTTGTTGGGCGAGCTCTGCGGCGGCTGCATTAATTTCTTGCATGGAAGCGGAGCCTTGTGTTGCTGCTGCTGCGGAAGTAACTGTATTAGCAGCGGATTGTTCAGCATAGGCGTTAACGTGGACAAACTCACTTGCTACAGCATTGCTATACTCAAGGGTTAATGAAATTTTTTTCAGCCATTGCCGTAATTATGGAGGTAGTTTCCTGTGTATGCGATAAAATATTGGCTAATGATTGATTTGTTTCATTTGTCACTTCTACTCCACGAATAACCGAAGTTACTCCCTCGTAGTTTTGTGTAATAATAGAGGATACTTCATCCTGAATGGACGTTACAATTGTTGTGACTTCCTTCGCAGCACTTTGGGATTGCTCCGCTAACTTGCGAACTTCATCAGCTACAACTGCAAAGCCTCGGCCGTGCTCCCCAGCTCGTGCAGCTTCAATCGCAGCATTTAATGCCAGTAAATTCGTCTGTTCGGAAATAGCGGTGATTGTGCCAATGATTGATGTTATGTCTGCTGATTTTCGTCCCAGTGCCTCCACCGTTGTTGTCGTCGTGGCCATTGTTTCTTCAATTGCCTGCATCACTAGTGAAGATTGTTCAACTGAGCGACTGCCATCATCAGCTGCTTGCTGCATTGCTAAGGATGCACGTTGGACAGCATTGGCTTGTTCATTTAAATGGTGCATGGAGTGCTCAAGGTCACTCATTTTTTGCTGGGCACTATTCATGCTGGAAATGGTATTGTCACTATCGCTTGCAATGTCAGCTGTAGCATCTGCAATATCCTGAATAGTACGAGCATTTTCATCCGCTAATGACATTAATTCCTGACTGCTACTAGAAACATGATCTGCAAGCTCACTCACACGTTTTATGAGATTAGATATAGATTCTATTAAAGTGTTGGTGGAAGAGGCAATCGTTGAAAATTCATCATGATTACGTACTTGAACGCGCCTTGTCAAATCGCCACCAGCCTGGGCAATATCCAGAATCGACTCGTTAATTGCGTGTGTATTATTTTTTTAATGATTTAAATAACATATAGCCAAATATGATGATAGCAATAAATCCGATTACTGAAATGATAAAGAAAGAAATAATTGAGACATTGACTTGCTGGTTCAACGTATTTAATTTGGCTTTATTTGCTTCATCCATCACTGTATTGATGGATTCGATATTTTTATCAATATGCGTTTTCATCGTTTCGCCAACAGCGCCCATCATCAGCTTTCTTGCCTGCTCGAGTCCAAGCTCATCACGCATCGTCATGACTTTTTCAGAGTAATCGAGGTAATTTTTATAATATTGACCAATTGCCTGCATATGTCCAAGCTCAAGCTCTCGATCTGAGAACTGATCTTCTAATTCCTTAATTTTTTTTATTTATCGAGTCAATTTTCATATGGTATGAAGTAGAATAAGTGCCGTTACCAGTTATTAAATAGGTTTGCTCTAAATTTGTGAGCCTAGCAATTTCATAAGCAAGCTGATTAACTGTTAATTGCTCTTGGACATTTTTCTCAGTAAAATCATCCATTTGTCGCTGAAGATTACGTATATCGACATAAGACAATATACCCATTATTCCGTTAATGATAATTAGAAGTGTAAATATAATAAGCACTTTACCCCGTATTAAATGATAAAAACGTTGTCGTTTTTCCTTAATAGGAGGGAGATTATGCCTACTTTCTTCTAAATCAATTGCTTTCTCTTTAGCAGAAAAGCTAGTTTTAAAGAGAGACGGGCGTTTTTTTCGCAGAGTTACTGGTTTTTTGTAAGTTTTTCATCGCCATCACCTTCCTATTTTCAAATAGTCGATTTCAATTTTATCTTATTTTACTAGATTTTTCTATATATTATTTCGCAAAATTTTCATTTTTCAGATAAAAACACCTATTAAATTTCTACGTCGCATGTCGAAAGGTGTGAAAAAAATAGTGAATAAACTTAAATAGGAAAAAAATACTTAGTAGTTATTTTTATGACGAGATTGCGATTTTTTTGATAAACTAGCGGAAAGCATATTAGTATAAAAAGGGGAATTTCTAGCATGAAAAAGAGCTTTTATTTATATGTACTAACTTTCCGCGGTGGAGATTGGTCTGATCAGAAGGTACGATTTGCAGAGGAGATGTTTCATGAACATAATTTTCCAAAGCAAAGCACAAATTTTGAAGAACTTTCAACGTATATTGAATCGTTTGCAACAGACAACCTTACTACTGAAGCATTTGATGAATTGTGGGCATTATATGTCGAGCAAGGGTGAGACAAGGAAAGAAATGAATTTATTTTAAGTTGCTAGACGTCTAGCATTGATTAAATAGCAGAAACACAGTATTATTTAAAGTGATAACTGACAGAAAAGAGGGATTGCAGTATGAGTGTTCATATTAATGCAAAAAAAAGGCGAAATCGCTGACACAATTTTACTTCCAGGAGATCCACTTCGTGCAAAATACATCGCAGAGACGTTTTTAGAGGATGTAACTTGCTATAATGAAGTACGTAATATGTTTGGTTATACGGGAACATATAAAGGCAAACGTATTTCTGTACAAGGAACTGGTATGGGTGTGCCATCAATTTCCATCTATGCAACCGAATTAATGCAAGAATATGATGTTCAAAAATTAATCCGCGTAGGTACTTGTGGTGCAATTCAAAAAGATGTTAAAGTACGTGACGTCATTTTAGCCCAAGCTGCAACATCTGACACACGTATGAACCAAATTATTTGGGGCGGTGCTATCGACTTCGCACCAATCGCAGACTTCGACTTGCTATTAAAAGCCTATAATGCAGGTAAAGCAGCTGGGCTAAACCTACAAGTAGGAAATATCTTCACAGCAGATTTGTTCTATTCTGATGAGCACCAAAACGAAAAATTAGCACAATACGGCGTACTAGCAGTTGAAATGGAATCTGCAGCACTTTACACATTAGCCGCAAAATTCGGCCGTAAAGCACTTTCTGTTCTAACAGTAAGCGACCATATCCTAACAGGTGAGGTAACGACTTCAGAAGAGCGCCAAACAACTTTCAATGATATGATGGTTGTTGCGTTAGAGGCTGCTATTCAAGAGTAGTTGATATAACAGGGTTTTCAGCAAATATAAAATACTGCAAATAAGAGCAACTGACCAAAAACCGACCATTTTTTATAAAATGGAATTGAAGTAGTCGGTTGCTTTTTCTTTATCTTTCTTAGTTAAGTGACTATAGGTATTAATCGTTTCTTGAATGTTAACATGTCCAAGTTGTTATTGAATAATTTTAAAATTTACATTTTTACTAATCATAAAAGATGCATAGGTATGCCTTAGACCATGAAATGTTAGTTTAGGTAAATTGTGACGTTCTACAATCTCGCGCCATCTTCCAGACATACTATCTAGATGTGAAGGGAAGCCGTTTGTTTTTGTAAATAGTAGATTTATTGAGTTGCCCCTCATTATCCTTCATCGGTGTCCAAGCTTCACCTGATGCAAGTTGTAACTTCTTATGATCTTTTGCATATTGTTTTATTTCTCTCATTAACTCAATAGGGAGTATACCATAATTGCCGTCTTGGTCTTATAACAAGCTTTTTATATTTTAATTATAAATTCTATAATAAAAAGAAGTATCATAAGTCCTATCCCAACTGCAAAAGCCTTACCTGAAGACTTTTCTTTTTGCTCATCATTTTGGACTTCGTTTTCTTCTCTCACCGTTGGCTCTCTCTCTGTCGTCTCTTCTACAATAGTATTACAATACTCACATGCCTTAAATACTGAACCATCTCTATATACTTTCTTAATCGAATTATTGGCTAAACAATTAGGGCAAACACTCAATTACATTCTCCTCCATCTATTCGTAGTTACTATTTACCATTTTAAGAAATTTAATTATGTATGTACATTACAAAAAAAGGTACTCAATATTTTTTTGAGCCTGGGCATTTTTTTATTTATATTGCTTTTTTTCTGTTTCGCTAATTATTTCCATAAAAAAAAGCTCTCAAATGAGTGACTTATTTATGTTTACCAAGAACCGATTGTTTTGCCGAAAATCTTCACCTCATCCGTCATAAATTCAATCTCAGAAGCCGCAATCACAGCATCAGACATCGGCTCATTGTCATTTGGTGCAAATTTATCTGTATAAACAGTGAACTGTGCAATTTTTTTTAGCGCCTTGTTTAACGTTTATTCCGATAGTTTTGTCGCCCTTTACATCGACTTGTTGTACGAAATCATACATTTGGTTCACGACGTGCTGTGTAGCTAAGCCAGGACTAATAGCTTCGCTCATACTGATAATCAGTGTAACATGATTGTTCAAGTCAATGGCATCTGTCACATCAACGGCTTGCGCGTATTCAAAAACAGATGTATCAATTATGTGTTTCGATTTTTCAGCGGTAGTAGGCTCTTTCTTTTCAACTTCTTCCTCTTTCGATTTTTGCTCAGCAATAGCCTTTTCCTCAGCTTCTCCTACTACAGTATTGCGAAAGTGGTGATGGTAGTGAGGAATTTTGTTACGAGTATCCTGGTACAGACCTTAAAATCGCTGAGACAATATCGAGAGAAAGAGGTGTACGTTATGATCTAACAAGAGATGAAGAGGGGAAGGGCGTTCCATTAAAAGAATCTAAAACCGAAAGAATTATGAAAAAGGGAAGTACTGTTTTTTCAAGGTATGATCATGAAATTAATGGTTATATATATGTAATCGATGACTTAGAAGGAAGACTCGATAATGCTGTTTATCTTCCAATCAATTCACTAAAACCAGTTGGAGATAAGTGATAGATTAAGAATTATATAAAGCCCTCTTATTTATTTGATAAGAGAATAGGATGTTTATCGATGTCTTGTGCTTATCTGATTAAAATCAAATAGACCACTCCAATGATGATAGGGTGTTTTTTTGTAATTATCTGTGAAGAGCAAAGTACAAAAGAAAGTGATAGCCTTCCACAATCAATGGTGCATAATGAACCATCTTTAGATAATTGGCTGGAGTGGTAAATGGAAATAGTTATCCTAGTGATATTGAGATGAGGTATTATTAAAGTAACGGAGCGTTTAGTTGAACAACGATATGGGTTTTTGTGGTAAAATAGTAGAGTAGGTGCATCTTCATCTTTCCAGGAAGGTGGGATGGGCTATCGTTTAGTTAGGAGGTAGAGGTTTTGGGTGTTTTGGGTGTTTTGATTTTGTTAGTTGCAATAATTTTATTTTGGTCGGCTGGATTACCGAAGATTAAAAGTAAAAAAAATTATCATTTGTTATGATTATTTTGGGATTGAATGTAATCGCAACTCCAATGGCTTTATTTATAGGTGTAATGGCAACAGACTCCCCGACCAGCACTATAAATGATTTTTGGTTAGGATTTTTCTTCATCCAGGGAACACCACTTTTAATACTAATAATTGGAATTCTAAAATGGTTTATCATTGACAAAAGAAAAAAATAAATAAGCATATAAATAGTAATAATTAATTAGGTTTAAAAAAAAGACAAGTTTGTGAAGAAATCTCTACTTAAACTATATGGGTGCTTTTCTTGAAAATTATTGAGTTGCATATGCAGCTCTTTTTTTCTTCTTCTACTAACGGAATGCTTTAATTAAATACACCATAAAAGACCACTCCGTGATGGGTGGTCTAGGGTATTAAAACAGGTGACTTTTGGTGACCAAAAAGTGACCAACATCTAAAATTTAGTTAATTTTATAAAATGGTAAACACTTTAAGATGCATTTTATAAAGTGTAGAATGCTGTTATATCAACATCCTTGAAGTATCTTGTTCTTATAAAAAGTACAAGTAATTCAATGATATGATGGTTGTTGCGTTAAAGGCTGCTATTCAAGAGTAGTTGATATAACAGGGTTTAGATTGTTTTTTAATAGATGGAATTTAAGCAAGTGATCAAAAGCTACGAAAAGGGAACCATTTTACAAGATTTCGTTAAATAGGTCTCTTGCCTTTATTTTCTCATGCTCAATGTGAGTAAAATGTTCAGCAAGGAATGAGGAATCTTGCTAAACATTACTTTAAATATGATGATAATAATTTTACTAAAGGTTGGATTTTTTTATTAATTAATGAAATCTTGAGGAACACATTCACGTACACTAGAATTTTTTTAATGAGTTAAATAAAGTTGCACTAATTCTTAAAAATTCATCATTCTCGCCTAATTCAATAAGGTAAGCGAAATAAGGGTTTTTAATTTCGATATTCGTCATAATTTAAAATCTCCTTCCAATTATTATTCAATTACCTTCATGTTAATGGAAATGACAGGTAAATAACCATAATAAAAAAAACAGACAACTTTGTTAGTTATCTGTCTCACGATCTGTATTGGACTGTTTAGCTTGTTCAATTACTTCCTCAAAGGCTGCTTTAATTTCCTCAATCGTATAACCAGCTTCCAGTAATTCTTGAGTTGTTTGTTCTAGTTTGTTCATTTTGAAATCCTCATTTATATTTTATCTATCTCTAACATTAATAATATTGAAATTTGCTAGAAATATCAAAAGAGCCGTATTTGTAGGGGTGTATAGCAAGGCAGTAGAGCGTTTAAATAAGAAGCCTAGTAAATCATCATCTGTGGATGGCGAAGCACACATTGAACGTCCAGTGCCTTTCTCCAACTGGTTAGAGGAAAGGGATAGTCTTCCACAACCAATAGTGCATAATGAACCATCGTTAGATAATTGGCTGGAATGGTAAATGTACTTAGAGAATGGAGAAATGACTTATTTTGAGTATAAGATTATCGAATAAGAAGTTTTCTCGGAATATTTCTGGAATAAATAGACTGAGATGTGGAGTTAAATTTATGGTTCTAAAGTTATGGAAATAACCGAAAATTAAAGTTAGGGAGTGAATAAATTATTTTTAATCGTAAAAAAAAGTTTACCTTATTTCGTGACTATCTTTTTAATATTTCTCTATTATGGTGTAGTTTTATTTTTGTATCTACAAGATGTAATTGGTGGAATTTCTTTTGTTGCTATACTATTGATTAGTTTTATCATCTTATTAATTGTTCGCATCTTACTTAGAAAAAAAATAAATTATAAAAGAAAAATCACGCTCGCTACTTGCATTATGTTCTTGCTGTTTTGTTTCGAAATACCTCTTATATTTTATGAAGGAACTTCGCATGTTGCATACATATATACAGAACCATTACATGCCAAAGGTACTGAAATCTATTTAATAGGGGTAAATAGAGTAGATTTTCAATTTATGGAGAGTATTCAATCCGTTGAAGATCTTTTAAATAAACAGCAAGTTCCTTTTTTTAAATGTGGCTGAAAATACGAATTTAGTTCTTTATGAGAGCAAAAATCGGCAAATATTAAAGTGGCTTCATCTTCAGAAAAGTGAAGTAGATCAAATGAAAGAAAACGTAAATCATTATCTAGGTAAAGAAGATGTAAGGATTAATGAATTTTTTAATCAGGATAATATTGGTGGAAATAGTGCAGGGTTAGGACTAGCATTAACAGGACTCATTCTACAAGGCGATTTGCAAAACAACGTAGCAATTGCAGTGACTGGGGCAATAAGCGAAACTGGTGACGTATTACCAATAGGGGTACTAAAAGAAAAAAATTCTAATCGCAGAAAAATACGGTTTACTTTTCATGATTATTCCCTCTAAAAATGCAGAAGAAGCAGCACAAATTCAAAAGGAGCAAAATATCCACATGAAAATTTTGGATGTGGCTCATATCGATGAAGCTGTTCAACTAATTAGTGAGATGAACGATAAAACTAAATGAAAGAAATTTTCGAAAAGATTATAATTTATGTGCGAGAAAGGATGGTTCCTAAATTGCAATTTTAATCAATTTTTTTCGTAGTCGTAATTAAATAGTTCCTATTCTGTATATAAAGAGAAAGACCACTCCGTGATGGGTGGTCTTAAATGATAAAAAAATCAACCGACTTAACCGACTAAAAACCGACTAAATCATGATTTTTAAAGATTATATATGATTATTCGTGAGGATTAACGAAAGTTTGCAGACAATAAAATACTGTTATATCAAGCTTTTGTCCAGTCATGATTTATCATGATAGCACGGATACTTCAAATAGGTCACTTGCTTTTATTTTCTCATGCTCAATGTGACATTAACAATTGAATTTGTTTAACCATCATCTTTTTCTTTCCAAAGCCTGCTAACCTATACTTTCTGCTATTTTATGGAAAATATTGTAATATAGATACAAAAAAAAGCCACTTATTTAAGTGGCATACACAAAAACAAAAAAAACGTTGAGTCATGATAATATTTTTGTTAAATTTTTCTTTGTACTTTTTCTAACAAAATAAAGAAAAATCAATTGAAATAGTAAAACAACTAAAACAGCAATACCCAAAATAACGAATGTTATCATTTTAATTTCAGGTGTTTGAACTACACCTGCTCCATCAATATTTCTTGCACCAACAAATACTGCAAGAGCACTGAAAATTAATATCCATACAATATTTGTGGCCCACCATATTCTCATACCCAAAATGAACATCTCCTTCCTTCTTGCTTGCAGCTTCCTATAATGGTTTAATTATATCAATTTAACCTATTATTAGGAACATGCTATAGGCTGTGTTATTTCTCAGCCTTAAGACTGATTGACTAATTAAATGAACAAAAAAAACAGACAACTTTGTTAGTTATCTGTTTTATATTTCCGACCATCTTCTCATACAAAATTCGCCTCAAATTTAAATACCAATATCATCATCTGTGGAGGGCGAACTGCGCAGAGAATGTCCAGTGCCATTCTATAATTGATTAAATGAAAGAGATAGTCTTCCACAATCAATAGTGATGGTGAACCATCGTTAGATAATTGTTTGGAATGGTGAATGGAAATAATTGTTCAAGATGAGGTATTATTAAACTAACTAATATAAAATTGTTTTAATGTTAATATTAGTTTAAATAAATTTTTACATAAATGGGAGGATTAAAATGGAAATTCGTTCAGTTAAAGGTTCAGACTACTATGTAATTTCACCTCTGATTAACGAGTGGTGGGGTGGCAGGAATATGTCTGATAAGCTACCAAAATTATTCTTCGACCATTTTGCACAAACAAGTTTCATTGCAGAAAAGGATGGTAAACTTGTGGGTTTTCTAATAGGATTCCTTTCTCAAACTCATTCAAATGAGGCGTATATTCATTTTGTTGGAGTTCATCCTGAATACAGAAAGCATAATATTGGAAAACATTTATACAATAAATTTTTTTAATGTAGTAAAGCAAAATAATCGAAGTATTGTTCGTTGTGTAACGTCACCTGTCAATAAAGTTTCGATTGCCTATCATACCAAACTGGGTTTTGAAATTGAAGATGGAGATAGAATTATTGAAGGCCTATCTTTAAATACAGACTATGACGGACCGAATCAAGACAGAGTTTTATTTGTAAAGAAATTAGATTAAAACTAACAGTAGCTTAACTGAAACAACAAAAAGACCAGTGTTATGGGGGCTAGGGTATTAAAACAGGTGACTTTTGGTGACCAAAAAGTGACCAACAGATGATTGAATGTGATTTTTAATGAAAAATTATGATTGATGGTGACACATTTCAAGATAATAAATACCGTTAAATCAACACTTTAATAACTCTTGATTTTCAATAATAGCGGTGACAATTCAATGATATGATGGTTGTTGCGTTAGAGGTCTGCTATTCAAGAGTAGTTGATATAACAACGGTTTCAGCAAATATAAAACACCGTAAATAAGAGCAACCGACCAAAACCTGACATTTTTTTATAAAATGGGGTTGAAATAGTCGGTTGCTTTTTATTTTAATTTCCTAGGTTCTATCAATATGAACTATTCTTTTCTATCAAATTTTCCTTTAACATTTTCAATTACACAATCAAAGCTTTTATTAGAATCGATACTCTCTGTTATTGTGAAAATATATCCATCTGGATCTTTTATAGTTAATTCTTTTGCATTCCATGGTGTAACGGTTGGTTCTTGAATAATACTTGTTTTGTTTTCCAGCGCAGTTTGATAAATATTATGAATATTATGAGAGAATAAATTAATAATTACTGAACTAGAAGCGTTGACCTTTTCATCCTTGATTAACATCAAATCTTGGTACTTTTCCCCTCTTAAATGTGTCATTGATACTGTTCCTTTATCGTCAGGAAAATCAAATACTGAATGAAAATCTAATACGTTTTTATACCAGACTTTCGATTTTTCAATATTTTTCACTTTTAACTTTACAAATAAAGGCATTTGATAAAATTCATGCATTTTCTTTTCCTCCTTTAGGTTTATACAAATAACCATAAGGGTTTACGAGACGTTAAAGTCAACAACAAAAAACAGACAACTTTGTTTGTTATCTGTTTCACAATCTGTATTGGAATGTTTCCCTTGTTTGATTAGTTCCTCAAATGCTTCTTAATCATCGTATAACCAGCTTCCTTAAATTTTGGGTTGTTTGATCGAATCTATTCATTTAGTTATTTGTGAAAAATCAAAAGAGCCGTATTTGTAGGAGCGAATATGATGTGATTAACCCGTGAAAATGGTCATAGTTAGTAAATTAGCAGGGAATCCTTTCCTTTTGTCGAATTAATGCAGAGAAAGGAGTGAATTTTATGGCAAAGCCAAAATGTCCTGAATGTAAAATTGAGGGATTAGAACACATAGTATCTGAAGATAGTAATGAAGAGTCTGAAGATGGACAACCGTGGTTTAATGTTGCTTTTTGTAATAACTGTGGGCATGTATATGGTATTTTTAACAAATATTCGCTTAATCCTTTTGATTTTGACTAATTTGAAGTTCTAGAAACCTCAACTTTTGGTTTTTAAAAATTATAAACGTTATAAAATCAGCACCTTCCACATAAATAAATCAACTAACGAACAAAGGAGTTTTATGGCTGGCCATATTAAAAGATTGCTTTCGTTTACCTGGTAATTGTAAAGTTGAAATAAATTAAAAAAATGGAAGAATACTGGTAAGGCATTTAATCTAAAAAATAGGACTTAAATCAGTAAACAGGGCGTGGGGATAAAAAGCATATTTTCTATTCTGTTGGAGAAAATATTCCTAAAAGATTTAGGAGCGATAAAATTGAACAAAAACATTTTCTTACTATTATTGTTATTAATTTATATACCCATTAATGACACTGTAGATGCAAAATCAAAAGATTCCCCACAACCACTTGAAGAATTTCTTCCTGAAATAGGATATAAAACTGTAGAATCTGCGTTAAAAGATTTTGAACAACATTATAAAAAAGAACTTAAGCTTCCACTTAGAGTACCACCAATAAGTTTCACTCATTATTTTGGAAGATTTAATGATTTTAATGGTTCATTTGAAGTAACAATGTTAAATGACCGACTTCCTCAAAATCATTTTAAAATTGATGTTCGTCCAATTCAGTATAAAATCCCCTTTGAAAAGTATATTTCAAATGCGTTTAAGTTGAAAGATGGAAGTGATGCAGCATATATAGACAATCCGAAATTTGGATTTAATATGTTGGTCTTTGAAAGAGATAATTGGCAATATGTGTTTAGTATTGATCAAGATGTTTCTGATAAAGTAACATCTGACGAACTTATCGAAATAGCAAATTCTATAGATTATCCAAATAAAAAAATATTAAAAGTTAACAGTGCATTTTGGTTAAAAGGAAATAAATTCGAGAAGAGGTAGAAAATGAGGTACATTATCATATTGTCCATTATAATGGTACCGTTATTTATTTTAATCAGTTGTAAGGAGAAAGATGGCGATTTGGTAGGAGCTAGTGTGACTTCAGATGAAGCTAACGCAATAGCTATGAATAATTTTAATCTATTTACAATCAATAATGTTGAATTAAGACATTTAAGCGATGAGGAATTTGACAATATCCCCTTTGAAGAAGCAAAAGATAAAACACCTGTTTATTTTGTAATTAAAGGAATTGATAATAATAAAAAAGAGGTAATTGTATTCGTAAATTCAAATGAAAGAAATTTTAATTATATCAAATATTGAGTAGGTTGGTTCACTACAGAAATTTATATGCTAACGGTGCGTTTTAGGGGATAAATGAAGCTTTTAGATAATAATTTTTTTTATTTTTATTTTGGCTTTTGTAATTGCTATTGCGTTTGTCAACCAGCCTGTGGTTATTGATTTTAAAGGTATAATTTATTTTTCCACTTATATGGTTATTTTAATCTTAGCTGGATTCGTTACAATTAAGTTTTTATTTAAAATCTATGATATCGCTATTTTAAAATTAAGTAAGAACTGAAGTTTATTCTTTGCTGTCAAAATCAACTTGTAATGAAGTGATTCTAAAAAGATAGACTCTGTTTCACTAGGCAGTTGGTTTAGTTCAAGTATAGTGTGCTGAACCCTAAAAGATCTATCTCTTTTATGGGGAATATAGCAATTAAAAAGAATAATTTAAAGGAGTCCGCCATAAGAAAGACTAAATGACGTCTTAGGATTTAGTTAGTAGGAAGAAAAAAACGTCTATTTTAACATTGGAACAGCTCGATGAACAATATTATCTTCGAACTGTTCCTGAAATTCCAACGTTGTTCCAAATACAGTTACACCATTAGAAGCTGCTAAAATAATCAATAACCCTTCACTATTTCGTTTGTTGGCTCCGGTTAAATGATTTGATTCGAGTATTATTGGTGTCGGTTCTTGGGGCTGACGCAAAGTGCGAATACAACAAAAACATTAGATGGAGATAGGAAACTGGTGATTTATGTAAGTGGGACTTAAGCAATTCTATCATATTTGTATATGACGATTTTGAAATGTTGAAATATACACATTACTGATAAGGTCTAGTTTTGTTCTTGGCTTTTATATAAATAATGTAAATTTCTTTTGCACACTATTTACGTATTCTTCAATTTTCCTCTCATTAACTCCTAGTTCGGCGAGGATCTTTTTTAGCCCCTGGGGACCTTCACCTTGATAACCAGAAGAGAATCCACCTTTTACAACTATTCGACCATCTACTCCATTAAAGGCTGTTTCATAACCATATATTTCATTTATATATCTATGATCAATAGATTTAATTTTCCCGATTAATTCAATTGTTTTTCTAACAGCAGTTATCGCTTCTTTTGTATGGACATCTTCAATCGTGATATTCATAGTATTATTCCTTTCAGACAAATCTTGTTTAATCTTGTTAAAGGCATTTTCATAAGCATTTCTAATCTCTTCGATGTTATACTTTTGATTGAATAATGCAGTGCTTTTTTCTAAAGTAACCAACGACTATCTACCTCTTCTTAAGATAAAATTTCCTTTTCATGGATATAAATGTATCACATTATTTTATAATAAAAAATAGACAATTAGCTTATATTTTCAATTCGCAATAAAGACTATATTCTTATTTTATTCTAATACAAAGGATGCAGAAGAGTGTATTTACATTGATTAAAAGCGATAAGAAAACAATTTTTTTTAGAAAGGCATTTATGAAGTACTGTAATAATTGTAAAAATTATTTTGATAGCATAGTCAAATAACTTTAGTGCTATAGTATTTTTTGTTGCGCATTTTATTCATGTTGAGGTTCATTTTTTAAGTAGATGGAAATAAGATACTAGGAAGGAAATGCTATTATAATTATTTTAAAAACAGAACGATTGTACCTAGATAGAAAAGAGGACATAAACCCAATTTATTCTATTTTTCCTGGAGCCATAACAATGGACTATTCCAGCACAATTTTGGTTTCGTGAAAAAAAGAAATCCTTTAGATTCAGTAAAAATCATTATTTATGCAGGGGTGGTTAAGAATGAAAAAATTTAGAGGTATGATTTTAGTAGGGCTTTTAGGAATAATCCTTTCAGCATGTTCTGATAAAGAAGACCAACTAACAAGAATAGATGTTCAAAAAGTAAATGAAGAAGGAAACTATGAAGACATTCAGATAATAGCTGATAAAGAAAAGATAAATTTTGTAGAAAAATCTTTAGATAATGTGAGGTGGGAACCGCAAACAGAAGTAAATATGGTAAAAAAAGAAGATGCTTTAGTTACTGCCTTTTATACGTATGATGAAAATATGCCTGAACGCCTTAATGAATATAAAATTTGGTTTGAAGAAAATGATACCGTAACAATTATTAGTAATAAAGAAGATGAAGGCTATGGAAGGTTAGATAAAGAAAATGCTCAAAATCTTCAAAACATCTTATTCAATTATCCTTAAATACTATGACCTCCTATAAATTTTGGACAGGAGGTCATTGTTTTCCTTTGATTAAAAAGTATTTAGTTTTAATTTAAAATCTTGTGTATCGATACTGATAGTGCCCCCGATAGGTAATGTCATAATAGGCTGTGTATGACCGAAATCCAAATCATAGATTACAGGAATATTTTGTAATTGCGGATGTTTATCTAAAATGTAATGAAGTTGTTCTTCTGTCATGTTGGACACTTTTTGAAAACGTCCAATTAATAAACCTTTTATACCTTCGCTAACTTGCAATAAAGAGGTTAAATCTCTTGCGAACAACTCAGGTATTATTAATTCATCATCTTCCACATATAAAATGCAATCTTTTAAATGAGGTATGTACTCTGTTCCATGCAATAAATTAAGTGTACATAGATTTCCGCCAAATAGCGTTCCTGTAGTACTTCCTTTTGAATAAATTTTCCATTTTGTTTCTTCGTAAACACGTTTTTCTTGGTCTAAAAACCATAAATCATCGCTCCATTTTGCTGATGGCTGTAATAAGTATGACTCTTCGTTCATCAAACAATTTTTAAAGAAGGTCGTTTGATAATCTTGTAGCCCTGTCATTTGAAAACTTGAAAAGTGTGGGCCTGAATATGTGATAAAATTACATTTCGCTGTAATGGCATTTGCAAGTGCCGTAATATCACTAAAACCGCATAGTATTTTTGGATTTGCTTTTAGTAATTCATAATCTATATAAGGAAGTAATTCATTACTATTAAAACCACCAATTACCGTCAAAATTCCCTTTACATTTTTATCTGAAAAAGCATCATGCAGATCCTCAATGCGTTGTTCAATTGAGGAAGAACTTTGTAGATCACAGACTTCAACATGCTTTCCAAAGGTCACTTTTAATCCTAATTGTTCAAGACGCTTCTTTGCTAACTGGATACCATCCTCAGATAATATTTTTATACTGCGGCTAGGTGCAATAACTCGAATTTCATCACCTTGTTTTAATTTCATTGGTATTCTCATCATTTTATTCCTCCAAAATTTTTAATGATTTTCCTAATTGTAGCAGGAATTTCTGCTCTATTAATCGTTTCAGTAGCATAGCGGTGGACATCATGATTTCCAATGCAAACACTATGAATGGCATGTTCAAATAAACATTGATCATTACTGTCATTTCCAAACGCAATAAATTCATCAATCTTTAATTTATGAAGCCCCTTCACTTTATTCACACCAAGTGGACTAATATCAATTGCATGTTCATTTTTATATGCTACAACTGATACAGGTAATTTTAATACCTCCTGTAGCACCTCTTCTGATGGGTGAAACAGGATCAGCTTACATATTTGTTGCAATTCAGCAATATCGCGATTCTTAGCTCTTGTTTTATCAATATGTATGTAAACTGGGTGGTTGGTATCTCCTGTAAACGCATAATCCCAATCACTATCAGCTAAATAAGTTAATTGATTTGAGCGAATACAAGCGAAAAGCTGTTGTAAAATATCACTTTTGAAATATTCTACTTGAATTTTCCCACATTCAAACGTGAAAGCTCCGTTTCCGCCAACCATGGGCAATTGTCGAAACTGCTCAGGTAAGACTGGTAGTAGATCACGAATAGGTCTGGCAGAAGCAAAGACAATTTCATGCTTAGCTTTTAATAATTCATCGAAAACTTCACAAATAGACACATCAATTGTTTTTCCATCGAAACAAATAGTTCCATCAATATCAAATACAAATTTCATATCATCAGCTCCTGGTTCGAGTATAATGTATAGTAAGAATATTTAGAAGGACAGATGTCCCGGAGGTAACAATGCAGTTCGAAACATTTACTCAAATTTATGGTTATACCTTTCAAAGGGAGTTCAAAAAGAATGTAGAAATCCGTAGGTATGACTCAAATGACTATATTTTAAAAGTGGGAGAAGCCATCACTGGTCTCTATTTTTTTATTAAAAGGGAAATATTATGTTTCTAGCCCTGAAATCACAGGGAAGGAATTGTTATTAAGATACTGCCAAAAACCTGCCATTATGGGGGATGTTGAAATCTTTCAAAACTGCTTGGTTCAGTCAAATTGTATAGCTGCTGAGACATGTCTTTTGCTATTTGTACCATATGCTCTCTATGAACAACATTTAAAACATGACAGTGCATTTACACAATTGCTTTTACAAGAGCTGGCTTATAAACTTCGGACATGCACGATATCCTCTAGAGTGAACGCTCTTTCCTCTGTTTCTACACGTTTAGCTGCGTATTTATGTACAATTGAATCGACTTCACTTTTTAAGGAATATATTATGACAAACACACTGGATGAGGTGGCTTCACTTATAGGTACAACAAAAAGACATTTAAATCGGGTATTAAAGCAGTGGTCAGATGAAGGAATTATTCAGCGGAAAGAAGAAATGATTCAAATTATCAACTGGAGTAAAATTGAGGAGATTTCAGAAAATGTACGATTTGAATAAGTTGTAGAATTATATTTACAGAAAATGTTCACTAACAAAGAAGACCATTGTTTAAGCCCTGCACCCAAAAAGTTTGATTTTTGACTCTAACTTTTTGGGTGCAGCAGCTTATTATGAGAAACAAGGGCTTTTTATTTTTGACATGAAATTTGGTTTGATTACAAATATCGAATTAACCGTTATTCTAATAAATACTCTTTAATAGAAGCACAACTTTTATGACTATATCAATTGACTTTTTGATAAGGTACTTCAACTCCTTCATCGATAAATAATTGATTCTCAACATCTACATAACTCATGGTATTGCGTACCCAATAATACGATTCATCTATTTTATAAAGTGGCACAGACAACTGATGTTCAAATGAAATCATAAATTGCCTATCCTTTGTGATTGTAAATTTTGTGTTAAGTTCATCTGCTAATTCATATTGACCTGTAATATCATCCTCATTAGAGAGCGCTAAAATTTCTATATGTTTTGGTGCGTCTACAGAATATTGTATTCCCATTATGTAATTCATAATTTCTTGTTCATATTGGGGAAACACTTCTTGATTCGTTGCTAAAACAACAATATCCTTAGTGGATGTATGAATAAAAGCTTGCGCTGAACAACCGAACCATCCACCTGTATGACCAACCCAGTCATCTTGAATGATAAAACCATAACTATAATGCTCAGCGACTTCTGTTGATGTTAACATGGATTTCATACTCTCTTTGCTAATGTACCGACCTTGCAAAAATGCTTTTAAAAACATTGCTACCTCTGCCACCGTTGCATAAATACCACCGTCACCATATACATTATTATATTTTTCACTTTTGTTTAAATATGGGTCATTATTTGCCTTTTTATATCGTTGCTCCTCATAATCATACATATGACCTTGTGCTTCGTATTGTCTTTTAGGCTGTGTTGTTGTACTAGTCAGATTTAATGGTCTTGCAATATATTGTTGTAAACATATTTCATACGATGAGCCGCTGACTTTTTCAATAATTTTAGCAAGTAAAACATAATTCGTATTGCTATAAGACCAATGCTCATTCTGTGTATGTTGTGGTAGTGCCATTTCAACAAATGTTTCAACACTGATTATAAAATCTTCTGTAATATATTCTGGAATACCACTTGTGTGTGTAAGTAAGTTTGCAACTGTTACATTTGCAAAATGAGGTACGTTAAACCATTTTGAAATTTTATCTTCTAATTGTAGCTGTCCTTTCTCAATTAGCTGAAATGTCATTACTGCTGTATACATTTTACTTAATGATGCTAGATTAAATTGTGAATTTCTGGAAATAGGATGTTGCTCTGAGATATCTTGATAACCAAGATAATACTGCTGGATTTGTCCATGTTTCTCATAATAAACTGCACCATTAAACGAGATGTTTTTAAGTAAATCTTCCACTTATTAACCTCCTAAATAAATTAGATATCTAACATATTAGATATGAAGAAATTTTATAATTCCTTCATCGCTATTCCCCTTAATTTTCCAACAATGCGTTCTAATTCGTCTAACTCTTTTGATGAAATTTTGCTGTAAATTTTATCTGCGATCTGCTGTTCAACATAATCTTGCTTCGAAAAATACTCTAATCCATTTTCAGCTAACGTTATAAATACTTCACGGCGATTTTGTAGATTAATTTCTCGTTTGATATATTTACTCTTTTCCAACTTCGCTATTAATTGGCTAACTGCGCTAGAGCTAATATTCATTTCAATCGCAATTTCACCCACCGTAATACGTTTTGCTAAATATACAATATCTAATACAACGGCTTGTTGTGTTGTAATGCCGCTATTTAGATATTGCTTATAATGTTTATATATCAAACGGTTTATCATATATTCTGCTTCATTAATACGCTTAACCTGTTCATACAAGGACAAAAAAATCACCTACTAATATGTTAGATATCTAATATATTAACAAGTGATTTGTCAAACGTCAATCCTATATAAAAAAATGCCATAAAATCAGGTATGTTTACTAATTATACAAGAGGTAAAAAGTCTGTCATTCAGTGGTAATATCTTGTCACTCAAAATATGTTGTTGTGGTAAAAATCGCCGGCCGTAATCACCTGTTTTTTTGTTGAAGTAATTATGTAAGTCATTGGACACAGGCTATTTTAAGAAATTTTCTTAAAAAGTTAATTATGATAATCTTGTTGCAATGTATATGTTGCATAATGACAAATATAGTGTATAATAAAATTATAAAATAGGGGGGATGAAAATGATCTGGAACTCGAAACATTTGGATGAGCGTGTGAAAAACCTGCAAAACAAAATCTATAAAGAAATCTATATGATTGTTATTATTGCCTGCATAATATCCATCATATATAAATTTACGACAATGGAAATGTCCTTACAAAATGTAACAACAGAATGGCTCATAATTTTAATCACATCTATTTATTATTTTATAAGATCGGCTTTTCTTGGCATTTTTACTGATGAAGTGGAGCTACACGATAGTAAGCATAAAGTTAAATTAAGTACTAAATATATTATACTTGGTGTTGCGATGGGCATGTTTTTTGCCATTATTTTAGGTATTAACAGTGCATTTAACTACGCAGATAGTACTCAAGAAGCCATCTATTTTTTTCTTTCTTGTATTCTTTGTTTCATTGTTTATGTATGCACTATTTTTTTGCAGGATTTTTAATGTTGATGTATGCAGCTGCTAAAAAGAAGAGTGATAAAGTCGTGCAACATATTTTAGAAGAGAAAGATAGCAAGTGGTGAAAAGTGTGAAAAACATACGTTTGAAAATGGCTCGAACAGAGCATGATCTTTCACAGGGAGAGTTGGCGGAAATAGTAGGTGTTACTCGCCAAACAATTGGTTTAATTGAATTAGGTAAATATAATCCGACTTTAAATTTATGTATTGCCATATGTAAAACATTAAATAAAACCCTAGATGAATTGTTCTGGGAAGAGTAAGCGTTGTCGTGTACATTATCAAACAAACCAGAGACTCATAAGGAGCCCTGGTTTTTCATTTTTTTCTTGATAGGGTAATGGTGAATATTGGATTAATCGCTTAGCATTGCTTTTAAAGTTCGTTTTTGCCAGCCTAGCTTGAAATATGCATACTGTAACACAAAATGTACGCAGAAGGTAACAGGGTAGGCTAACCAGACACCATTTAACTCGAGTGAAGTGTGATGTGATAGTATAAACGCTAATGGCACCTCAACAACCCAAATGGCAATAACTAAGAAGATGGTTGGCCATAAAACTACTCCTGTAGCTCTCATCGTAGCTGAAACTGTTTGTGTATGTCCAAAAATTAAATAGCTCCAAAATGTAATATATAAATAATCCTTAGCGATTAGCACAGTATTATGTGAATCTATAAATAAAGATAGGATAGCTCCGCAAATAAATACATGATTAAAATAATGACGCCTCCTAAAATATAGTTAATACGCACACCTAAGAGACGGATTTTTTTTGATCATTTCCGTAGAGTTTGCACCTAGAGCTTGGGCAACAAATACTGAGGTTGCAATCGCTATACTCATCGCTGGTACTTGTGCATAGCTCGCTACCTGATTAACCACACCATAGGCAGCAGTAGCATCTGAGCCATAGACATTTACAAAGCCAATAACTGCAATTTCCGCTACAGAAATTGCCACCATACTAATACTTGATGGAATCGCTAGTTTTAATAAGGAAACTAAGATGTCTTTCTTTAATTTGAAATGCTTTAAAATTGATTTGTCTAAACGCAGTAAATGCTTTGTTTTGTGCAGGTATCCTAGTAATAATAGCATCGTTACAAGATTGGATAAAACAGAAGCATAGGCAGCGCCATTTAAGCCAAACTTAGGCAGTCCTAACCAACCAAATACTAACGGAGGAAGAAATGCGATATTTAAAACTACACTGATTACTAAAAATAAAAAGGGTGTTTTTGAATCGCCAACACCGCGCATAAAGGTTGTATACACAAAATACCAAAACATAATTGGAAGTGTGAAAAATAATATTTGGGCATAGCTAATACTCGGCTCTAATATGTTGGCGGGTGTTTGCATAAAGCGTAAAATCCATTCAATGAAAAACCCTCCGAAAATGGCAACAGCAATTGATAATATTGTCGTAAAGGCGAGGGTTACCCCGACAACCTCCTTCATTTTCTCATGATTGCCAGCTCCGTAAGTTTGCCCAACCAAAATTGAGCTCCCTGAACCAATGCCAATCGCAAATGCCATTAAAAAGAAGAAAAATGGAAAAAAATGCAGAAATTGCTGCTAGTGCATCGACACCTAAATTGCGTCCAACAATAAACATCCCAAATACCTGTCCTAATGATTGCAAGACATTCGCTAGCATAACAGGAATTAAAAAGTTGAAGAAAGATTTTTGTAGTTTTTTTATCATCTTGTAGTAGCTGTTCGTTCATTATGTTATCTCCTTAAGTCATGACATTAATAGCCCATATCCTTTAAAATACGTGATAGTGTGCGTAAACGTTCTCCAATAAGTTCACCATTATCACTCAATGCTTGTTGAAAGAGCTGAATATCCTCATTAATTTGTTCATTTTCTGTGCATACTTCCACTGTCATGGCATCACCTTGTAAGCCAACACGTTTAAGTACTGGATTGCTTTCGTCATATAAATTTTCATAGCGATAAGCATCCTTAAAATAAAGCTGGGCTTCACACACTAAAATAGCGAGGTCAAGTACACGATGAAGAGGAAGTTCCTCCGATTGGCGAGACCATTTACCACCTGTATGACGCCACACCTTGGCAGAAATATCAACCTTCCCCCGATCGTTCCATTGAGCTAAGCCAAGTGATAGGCCCTGTGCATCAGTATGATAGGCAGTACGTCCATCAATATTGGCGTAATTTTCAGCCACAATTACTGGTTTATGTTTTAAATGCGTAGGTATTTTCATTTGTTAAAACTCCTTATTCATTTATATTTAGTAATTTAGTAAATTACTGCGTTAGTAAATATAGCATTGGATAAATGATAAGTCAATTATTTATGGGACTAAATCAATTTGGAGTAAAGAAATGTAGAGAAGATTTGCTTGGAGCGGTTTCAATAGGGAAGGTATATCATAGTATTGAAAATGGAAACCAAAAAAAGACAACTACATATTGCTGGTAATTGTCTAAAAGGATTTAAAAATTACTTATGGTAAAATCAACTACGCTAACGTTAATTCTGAAAAATAAATTGTAAGGTAAAGAAAAACTTGTTTCGTAACTAAAACGTTAGTAAGAGTATTGTAGTAATTTTCATAAATTTTAATAGGTAAGAACTAAGATTTCTACTATTAAAATTATTATTCCAAACTCGCCTTACTCACCAAAATAATGGATATTTTCGAGAGTTAATTAAATTGTTCAATATTAATCCTATCAAGTCGATGATGAGTGCTCCGATTAATACTGGCATCAACAAATAACTCCAGCTATAGCCCCCAACATAATAATGACTGGTTTTGATGCAGCTGATGGATGTATAAATCTGTAATGGCCATTAAAAATATTGCTACATCAACGTCAAGGCTTATCGCATATGTATTTGAGCCACATAATGAAAAAAACAAGCCCGTAGAAGCTGTTAGAAGGTGCCCAAATACAACATTTCTTGGTTGTGAGAATGGTGCTACCTATACCAAAAACTAGGACTATACTAGCGCCAAAAGAAGCCATAAGCCAAGGTATATTCATATAGTTGGTTAATAATAGTAAGATGAAAATACATAGCATACGACCAATACAACTAATAAAAGAATCTATAAAAGTAAATTTTGAGGAAGTGTAATTGCTTCCTCTCATTTTAGAGATATATGTCCAAAAATGGAGGCCCTTACATGCTTTTTTTGAACGAACAAAAACTATTTTCCATCTTTCTCACCCTTGTAAAATTTTTCACTTTATGCAGCGGTCGTTAGTACACTCTCTGAATAATGATAGAGCCCCTGGCGAATGTCACAGAAGAGGAGTTTTGCGAGCTCAAAAAAATTTGGACACAATTAAACTAGGGCGTAAATTAATATTATTTTAATTTTACAGGTGATGAAAGAAGTAGTACATGCAACCTTTTAAACCTAAATATGGTAATATCAAAGTAAAAGTATTGTAAAATAAGCATATAATCAAATTACTTAAGGAGAAGTACAATATGAAACGGAAAAAAACTTATTGGCTTAGTAGTATCACTAACAGTAGTAGTTTTCTTAATAGGTGTTGCCTTAAAAGATGAAGTTTTCAAAGAAGAGCTAAAACCCTCGATGATAGAATTAGCGAATGGCTCAAAAAAAATTGTCTATGATACAAAACTAATGAATTTTGATAAAACATTAACAACATTTGGAAAATATAAGGGAAAAGTTTTAATTGTTAATTTTTGGGCATCATGGTGTGGTCCTTGTCAGGATGAAGTACCAGATCTAAAAGCATTTTATAACCAAAAAGGAGATAATGTGGAGTTGTTAGCCATTAATGCAACTGCTAATGATAGTTATAATAATGTATTGAAATTTTTAGAGAATTACAAACTGAATTTTCCCATCTTTCTTGATGGAGATGGCACACTCCAAAAATCATTTGAAGTCATCAATTATCCGACAACTTTTATCTTTGATGCGGAAGGCGCTTTAAAATACACTATCAAAGGTCAAACCAATCAACAGGAATTGAAAAAAAATTATTTCAGAAATTTAACTTAAACATACATAAGAGTTTGAAGAGTAATCTATCCATGTAATTAAACAAACACTAAAAAGAACCTGGAACTTTCTATAATTGATTTATTAACAGAAAAATTCGAAAAATGAAACTTTATTTACACTCACTCGTAGAATAAATAAGTGATTTAAAAACAGGGGGAGATATATGAAGACTAAAAATTTAATGATTATGCTGATAACACTTATAGTAGAGGTAATCATTACATATTATATTGCCTCATTTTTCTCCGTTCGTTTAATTGAGGTTATGTTTTTTTACAGGTATCTTTTTTTTGCTGGTACTATCTACTACTTTTCAAGCGGTGGAGGAGCTATATCTAGGCTTTTTAACGCTCAGGTAAGTGGTCAAACAGGTTTAATTCAGCAAAACGAGCGCTTTACTGTTAAAGTTGGTCCAGTGTTCTGGGCTTCAGTTGTATTTTTTTTAGTAGGCTTAGTATTTTTTATCTTATTAATTATGGAGGTTATACCACCTCAAGATATGTAAAAACTACTTTTATGGAGGATATAAATGATTAACAAAAAATATTTAAATGGAGTCATTTGGCTTTTGCTTATTATTTTGTTAGGAATTTCCTTTATGATAAATGTAACTCATTATTTTAATACAAAGGAAATAGATACGGCTAGCTCCCTATGTTATGAAAAGGGTGGCAATGTCATATTGAAAATTTATAATAATTTAACAAGTGAATATTATTTTTCTTGTGAAAAAAAATAATCTAACAGAAACAATGTAAATAACTATACAATGAGCTTAATACCTGTTTAGAATTTGTTCAGAACAATTTGATACACTAGCCATGTAATCATAAACAAACACACAACACACAAAAAAACCTGGCTTTCGCAAAAAAAAGCTAGGTATTTTTGTGTTTAAGCTTTTACAATGCTAAAAGATTAGTCGGAGGGGCATAGTATGAGACAAGAGGAAATGATAAAGACTGTAAAAAAAGTACAGTTTTGTTTTATTTACTGTGATTTTAATCTGCATTGGCTCCATGCTATTATTCAATAGTGTTGACATGGGGGCCAATTCTGCTTAAATACAGCAATGGGTGGTTTTATGGATACAGAGTGTTTCCTTGTTATACAAAAGGGCTATATTTTTCTTATCTCCTAGTTGGAGGAATTTTCTTATTGATGGGTCTTTTATTTTTTTGTATATTCCTTTATAAATTCTTATTAAAAGACATCGACTTAGATAAATTGTAAAAGGTGCAGGTCAATAGATCATAAAGTCTAAAGACAGCACCTTCCATTCGTTGTTAATGGAAATATTTTTCTACACGCTGAAGAATTTCGTCAGCAGAAAGGCCATTCGCATCAATGACTGGTCCTGCAAGTACTGGATCACTAATGCCCATAACATCCTTGTCTTGACCTGTGATGACGCAAGCATCACATCGTTTAGCGTCCTCTTCATTTCGCAGTTGAATAACTTCATATCCTTTTGCCTTTAAAGCTTGCTCCACGTTCGATAATGATTGTTCTACACCAATTATTCTAGACATTATTCTTCCACCTCCTATATGTAATGTGCCATATAGGATTGCTAATTATTCACTGATTTAATGAAAAATCTTAAAATTTCATGAATAAAGGCTCAAGTTTTATCTATAATGATAAAACTAAAGCCTCTTTTTTTATTTAATAGTTGGAAATGTTGATGTGATTAATAAAGGAAGCTAGCGCCAACGATTATTAAAAGAATGAATAGTACAACAATTAGAACGAATGTAGAACCATAACCATAGCCAGTATTGCCTCCACAGCAGGCATTATTCCAACTACCTACATTTCCTGAATATCCCATAGGAAATACCTCCTTTCTATCATCTATAATATGCTTTGTTGTATAAAGGAGGCGTGTTATTTATCCAATTAAAAAAATCTGAAAGCGTAAGTATTTTATGGAATAACTAATAGCTGATGAATAGTCAGACAATGTTTAAAATATTGCATTACACTACTATTATGTTGAAATTATAGTTGTAGGTAGTGAAGTGTCTTATAATAAATAAAAAAACAGCTTTTTCTACACATTAAATATTCAATAATTGTTTTTTCTTCGCTTCAAATTCCTCTTTAGTCAAAATACCTGCATCCATTAGCTTTTTCATCTTTAATATTTCATCTGCGGCACTTTGTGAAGTGATAGAAGGAAATGAACTCTCATGTCGTTTCTTTTCAATTAACTGTATTAATTCTTTTGCCTTTTTTAGCTCTCTTTTAAAAAAAGGTTATAGAGTTTTCATCTTTGATAGCTGCCGGTGTACCGCCTTTGGTTTCATTCGAACCCGAATAGGCAAATTGGATATATCCTGTAGTTAAACCAGGTTCTTTAAATTGAATAGCAGAGATGGATTTAATGGGTATGGATTTTTCCCCTTTCGAGCCTCCTTTATTGATAAAATTTGAGAACCCTTTTGGTTGAATTTTTACTGTATAATCATCTACTTTTACAATAAACTTCCCATTTGATTTAAATTCAAAAGCTTGAGTCATTTTTCCCCTCCCTTTAGAAAAAAACAGCTTTATAAAAAGTTTTAAATGCCTTTCATTATTATAAATATGCTTAAATTTATGTGGAAATTTCCAATTATGAATGGATTTTTAATGATTAGCTACTTGATGATCTTTCTCTAAACTTATTTTTTTCCTGCATCGTTAGTGAATTAGAAATTTAAAAACAACAGTAAGAGGAAATAAAAATTTGAGAACCATTATTCAATTCCCTAAACCAACGAAAAATCCATGATATTCAGTGCCTTTTCTAGTGGTATTATCAGTAGTGTTATTGTGATATATGGATTTTTTTCAGCAGTATATGGATGCTGTTTGTCGGTGGGATTGGAATAATAAGCAGTGTCTTCATATATCTACATAGTGTGAAAATGATTAAATAGGAACCTTATCTTAGACTTT
>BBDJ01000017.1 GCA_001312325.1 Lysinibacillus pakistanensis
AAACATTCAATGCGCCGTTTATCCAGTTTTGAGAGAATAAATTCTTTCAATTGAATAAGTGAAGTGATGATGGCAAAGAGGTCACACCCGTTCCCATACCGAACACGGAAGTTAAGCTCTTTAGCGCCGATGGTAGTTGGGGGCTTCCCCCTGCGAGAGTAGGACATCGCTTCGCTTATTTTTTCATGGAGGATTAGCTCAGCTGGGAGAGCATCTGCCTTACAAGCAGAGGGTCGGCGGTTCGAGCCCGTCATCCTCCACCATTATGGTCCCGTGGTGTAGCGGTTAACATGCCTGCCTGTCACGCAGGAGATCGCCGGTTCGATCCCGGTCGGGACCGCCATTATTTTGCCGGTGTAGCTCAGTTGGTAGAGCAACTGACTTGTAATCAGTAGGTCGTGGGTTCGACTCCTATCGCCGGCACCATTCCCTTGGAGGGGTAGCGAAGTGGCTAAACGCGGCGGACTGTAAATCCGCTCCTTAGGGTTCGGCGGTTCGAATCCGTCCCCCTCCACCATTTTAGGGGCATAGTTCAACGGTAGAATAGAGGTCTCCAAAACCTTTGGTGTGGGTTCGATTCCTACTGCCCCTGCCAGGTATTGAGGTACTCGTTCATATACAGCTGTTATCATATATAGTGGCGATTGTGGCGAAGTGGTTAACGCATCGGATTGTGGTTCCGACATTCGTGGGTTCGATTCCCATCAGTCGCCCCATTTTAAAATTGGGGTATAGCCAAGCGGTAAGGCAACGGATTTTGATTCCGTCATGCTAGGTTCGAATCCTAGTACCCCAGCCATTCATTTTTTTAGTTTGAGCCATTAGCTCAGTTGGTAGAGCATCTGACTTTTAATCAGAGGGTCGAAGGTTCGAGTCCTTCATGCTCATCATTTTTATCTTCATTCTTTCAGTGGTTGTCCAAACACCTACTGAATGAAGATAAAGCCTCCGGCGGATGTCACGGATTTTCAAAGGACTGAACAAAAGGATGTTACCCTAAATCTTCGCATCCTGCGAAAACGGCTAACTGACCTGCATCGTGCAGGCCTAGGCACAATTCAAAATCCGGACGCAATTACGCCAAGGCGAAATTGATAGATACATATGCGCCCGTAGCTCAATTGGATAGAGCGTCTGACTACGGATCAGAAGGTTATGGGTTCGACTCCTGTCGGGCGCGCCATAGTATGTTTTCGGAATGTAGCTCAGCTTGGTAGAGCACTTGGTTTGGGACCAAGGGGTCGTAGGTTCGAATCCTGTCATTCCGACCATCTTTATTTTATTTGGGGCCTTAGCTCAGCTGGGAGAGCGCCTGCCTTGCACGCAGGAGTCAGCGGTTCGATCCCGCTAGGCTCCACCATTTCAATATTTTTGGAGGTATACCCAAGTCTGGCTGAAGGGATCGGTCTTGAAAACCGACAGGCGGGTAACACCGCGCGGGGGTTCGAATCCCTCTACCTCCTCCATTTCGGGTCAGTAGCTCAGTTGGTAGAGCATTAGATTGAAGCTCTAAGTGTCGGCGGTTCGATTCCGTCCTGACCCACCATTATTTGCGGGTGTAGTTTAATGGTAAAACCTCAGCCTTCCAAGCTGATGTCGTGAGTTCGATTCTCATCACCCGCTCCAAAATGGGGGCCTATAGCTCAGCTGGTTAGAGCGCACGCCTGATAAGCGTGAGGTCGATGGTTCGAGTCCATTTAGGCCCATCATTATTCCGAAGTAGCTCAGTTGGTAGTAGCACCTGACTGTTAATCAGGTTGTCGCAGGTTCGAGTCCTGCCTTCGGAGCCACGGCCCGTTGGTCAAGTGGTTAAGACACCGCCCTTTCACGGCGGTAACACGGGTTCGAATCCCGTACGGGTCATCAAGCATGTAGCACAGTTGTGTGTTACATGCTTTTTTATATGTCAATTGATTACCTTATCAAACAAATTGCTATAGTACCTTTCTAAACGACCATTGCCAATTTTAAAGCAGCTGAGAGGAATAATCATAGTGCATCAAAAAAAGTCCTCACTATGACTAAATGGAACAATGTAACAAATATACGGATTTGTAGATAGCTTATAGTCAGAGTAAATTAGTTTTGTAATGCATGGGGGTAGTATAACTAAGTACAACACAGAATGTTAATTAAGCCTTAAAACAGAAGATGAAATTTTACATATAATAAACGACCAGAACCCATTTTAAATGAGTAACTGGTCAATTTAAGCTTATTGATTAAAAAAACATATTTCTTTGCCTATCTAATTTACTTAGTCGGTTGCTATTAGAACACTAAATTATTTGATTTCGATACATTACCTTATTTACATTATGTCTTACGGTCTTATGACCTGCTTTAGTACCTTTACCAATAGCTATAAGCATAACATCTAAATACCTTTCAGATATATTTAAGATATCTTTTAACTTTTTAGAATCATATCCTGACATTGTGATTGTCTCAAAACCAGCTTCATTTGCTAACAAAATTAATGACATTGAAGCAAGACTTACATCTCTAGTTAACTCTAGCTTTAGATCTTCCTTAGATTTATTTTCATAATAATTTATTGCAGCATTCGCTAGATAATCTCTTAGTGATTCATCAAAATAACCAGCTTGAAAGCCTTCTTCATGTATCTTAATAATATTTTCTTTATCGAATGCCTGATAATCTCCCAACATAACAATTAATGTTGAAGCCTCTAACACTTGTTGCTGATTAAAAGCTATAGGTAGTAATAAATTTCTTAAGTCTGGCTCATCAATAATTAAGTAACGAGTAGATTGTATATTATTACCATTAGGTGACTTACTTGCACTTTCAACTAATGAGGTTAGAATTTCTGAACTAATTTTATAACTTGGATCATAATGTCTAACTGAACGTCTTTTTTTCTAAAATATTTTTTACACTCATGCTATCAACTCCGAAATTATTATTTGTTGCAGCTTTAATTATAGTAAGCAATAATAAATAAGAAAATAACGCACTTTAAAGTGGTATAGCCACTTTAAAGTGCCTTTTTAGGAGTTAGGAGGAAACAGATGGTTAACTATAATACTGGAATCAACATTTTCATGAACATTGCAGGTGGAAAGTGGAAATGCTTAATACTCTTTTTCTTGAGCCAAAAATCAGTAAGGACAAAGGAGTTTTATGAATTAATACCTGGAATTACACAAAAGGTCTTAACAGATCAATTGAAACAGTTAGAAAGAGATGGACTTGTACGAAGAGAACTATTTAAAGAAGTACCACCAAAAGTAGAATACAGCTTAACTGATTTAGGAAAATCATTTGTACCAGTATTAAACACAATGTGTGAATGGGGTAATAACTATGCATTTATAAAAGGTATAGAGAAAGATCAGCAAATTTATTGCGATACGTTCCTCAGTTCCCAAAACGAAAAGAAATTGTAATAGTCATTGCCACTTGTTCCTTATTTGACTTGTCTTCTATTGTTTCAAACCATACAGGAATGCTGAGGATAACATATTTTCGGAGATAGTTTTTTTACATATTGTCTCTATTTTTAATGATTATATGTAGTGAATTATTTCAGACTATGAAATGCTTAAAAGGATCGCTCAATGATAGGAGGTAGTGTTGGGGAGGAATGTCACTATTGTTTCTCGTTATATTTTAAATAAAAATGGCTACCATTATTGTTTATAAAAATTGAATTATTCCTTTCTGTATGTTTGATACATATAGTTTTTGATATCTTATAAAATTACATGACAGCCTCCATAAATTTGAACAAACTATTTCATATATGCAATATGTATGTTTTTTTCTAAAGATATTTTCGTGGTGCTTCCTGTTTTGTTCCTCTAATATGAGGGTAGGTGGAGGAATCGACATGAATATACAGGAGATACAACAGTTCTTAAATTTATATCAGGTAGAGCAAAATGAATCTGAACTTTGGTTAGAAAATAGATTACAACAGATTAGAAGTGCAGGAGACTACAGTCCAACAACAGACGAACTAATTTTTGGTGCACGGGTTGCATGGCGTAATAGCAACAAATGTATTGGTCGCCTGTTCTGGCAGTCATTACATGTAGTTGATGCACGTGATGTTTTAGAGGAACAGGACATTTTTCAAAAGCTACTAGAGCATATTGATTATGCAACAAATAGTGGGAAAATTCGTCCAACCATAACCGTGTTTGCTTCAGATCGAGTACGTATATGGAATCATCAGTTAATTCGTTATGCAGGCTATGAAACGGAAGCAGGAGTTATTGGTGATTCATGTTCCATTGCGTTTACAAAAGTTTGTGAATCATTAGGTTGGAAAGGACAGCGAACACCATTTGACGTGTTACCACTTGTCGTACAGGTAGATGGGCGTGCTCCACAGCTGTTTACAATCCCAACAGAATATATTTTAGAGGTACCAATTCGTCATCCCGAGGCAGTGGATGTGGAGAAATTACAGTTGAAATGGTATGCCGTACCCATTATTTCAAGCATGCGTTTTCAAATGGCGGGTATTGATTTTCAAGCAGCTCCGTTTAACGGCTGGTACATGGGGACAGAAATCGGTGCACGTAATTTAGCAGATCATGATCGCTATAATATGCTACCAGCTATTGCAGAGATATTTAATCTTGATACGAGTAAACAAGCCTCTCTTTGGCGAGACCGTGCATTAGTGGAGCTCAATATTGCTGTCCTTCATTCATTTAAAGAAGATGGAGTGAGCATTGTGGATCATCATACAGCAGCACAACAGTTTAAACTGTTTGAAGAAGCAGAGGAATCGGTAGGGCGAAAACTGACAGGCAACTGGACATGGTTAATACCGCCGCTTTCGCCTGCAACCACTCATATATTTCATAAACCTTATATAAATATTTATCATACACCAAATTACTTCTATCAAAAGCCATGCTATTAACTGTAAAGGAGCTGTTAAATATCCCAACAGCTCCTGAAGGGTTTTACGGAGATCTCCATTAATTCCACTATCCACAACTATTGCCTCTTTTAGTTTCCCATATTATTCATGCAGTCAGAAGTATCAGCAATAATGCATATTCATCAATAAAATATTGTTCTAGATTGCCTCTCTCAGTACCTATATACAATCGCAATAATCCCATTTACACTTAAGCTATCTTGTTTTTTTAGGAGAGGAGCAATCCAAATGTTGAACCAGCCTATCCCGAATATCCCATGGCAACAATTGACGACACCCTACGGTAGAGGAACAGCTATCCCTCAGCTGATTGAACAGGAGCAATATCAGCAGCTTGCTGAATTAATTGAGCATCAAGGCACATTATGCAGGTGACACCATGGGTTTTGCTTATCCTTTTAAAAAAAGCTTGCCAACAAAAACATGGAAGACGTTTCATTACAAGAAATAGAGCTTTATTTAGCTGTGGCGCAAGTGATTACAGAGGATTATCTAGACCCAGCACATACGGTTCAAACTATGCAGGAGCTACTACATGCCAAATATTTATGGATAGAAGATGAGGAGGATGATGAACTGGAATGGGAGGAGGAAACGCCAAAGGGCTATGAGCAGCAGGCTTTTTTTGGGCTATTATTATTTTAGTCATTTACTCTTACAAGAGGCTCTTCCAATTTTACTGCTATAAATGCTCATAACAAAGAAGCAGCAAAAGATCTTGATGAACTGATAACCATATTAAAACAGCATGATAAATAAAAAAAGTACAAGCAGATGGAGAACAAGACTGGTTTTCCCATCTGCTTTAATTTAATGGACATATTCATCTTTAGAGGCTCTAAATGAACATAAAAAGAGTATTACAGCTACAACGACAAAGAGCCAGCCAGCAATATTCCAGCCACCAAATAAGTCATGCAGGTAGCCAAAAAGAATAGGACCAATTGCAGCAAACAAATAGCCTAATGATTGGGCAAAGCCTGATAAATCAGCAGCTTCAAAGGCTGTGCGAGTGCGGAGTGTGAAGAACATCATGCTAAGGCAAAGGAAGCCCCACCTGCTAGGCCTAATAGAATCATCCAAAGTACCCCAACTAGTCCACTCCATGACAACGCCAACAAAGCCTATTAAGTAAAACGCTGTAAACATTAAGACAAGAGGTCGCTGAGACGTCATTTTACTAGCAATGATTGGCACAGCTAAAGCCATTGGAACTTGCGAAAATTGCATGATGGAGAACATCCAACCTGCACGATCAGCAGCTAACCCTTGTGATATGTAAATTTCAGGAATCCATGCTGCAGTTGTATAAAATAATAATGATTGTAATCCCATAGCACCTGTTACTGCCCAGGTAACTGGGGATTTCCATAAAGGTGAGCGTTCTTTCGTTTTCTTTACAGTGGGCTCGGGCTTATTAAACTTTAATTGTGGAATCCAAATTAAAATGGTTAACACAACTAAAATAAGTGCAATAGCCAGTGCTCCTTGCCAACCTAGAGATGATTGGGCAATAGGGTAGCTAATCCCAGCACCGAGTCCTGCTGTTAAATTCATGGACATTGTAAAAAAATGCCATAAGTAAGCCTACATGATAAGGAAATTTTAACTTGAGTAATCCCGGAATAAGTACATTTCCAAATGCAATAGCAACACCTATTAGCATAGTTCCAAACACAAGTAGACTTGTTGTTCCTAATGAGCGTAATACAATACCTAATGCTAAAAGGATAGTGGATAAAAATAATGTTAGCTCAAGTCCCAATTTACGTGCAACAACTGGTGCAAAAGGCGATATAATCGCAAAAGCCAGAAGAGGTATAGTGGTTAGAAATCCAGCTAATACATTTGATATACCTAAATCTTCTCGTATAAAAGAAATAATAGGTCCCACAACTGTTAATGGCATTCGTAATGTCGAGGCAATACAAATAACCCCAATGACTAATAATAAGGTAGCACCCCTCCAGCTAATTTTCCTGCTAGGATAACTAGTTGAATCTTCATTTGTTGTCAAAATAAATCCCCCCTGTTTGCATTCAATTATAATTAAACCACTATACTACTTTATCACATTATTAAAAATAGTAGAATATTCACAAAATACAGAACTTTACTCATTGTATTGAAATGTAAAATGTCTTATGTTAAACTAATACACATCATAAATTTAATATTTATATGCCTCATGTTAGTATTGAGGTAGAGGTCGCGGTATTTATGAGTATGCTAATGGAAATGACAAGCATTGGTGAGATTAGCTGAAAGGAAATACTGCCGAAGTGTGAGGGGACTTGAAAACCTCATGCTGGGGCTGTCTCCGAAAGGAACAGAACTGTCACGTTTGAACAACGTGTTGTGCTATCATTTAGAAAAAAACTGAGGATTAACTTAGCCATCACAGTGTTCATGTGATGGTATTTTTTTGCCTCTTATATTAGGAAGGAAGCTATATCGTGAGTGAGATAAAAGTGAATCAGCTCGGTCATAAAGCGCCAAAGCTGAAAAAAAGAATTGAAAAGCCGTCATATTACAATGATTTCTTTAGGTGGTACAATTGGTACGGGGCTTTTTTTTAGCCAGTGGTGGTGCCATTGCACAGGCAGGTCCTGGCGGTGCATTACTAGCCTATGCCCTAATCGGTATAATGGTGTACTTTTTAATGACAAGCCTAGGTGAGATGGCAGCCTATATGCCATCCTCAGGCTCATTTAGTACGTATGCTACGAAATTTGTAGATCCAGCTTTAGGCTTTGCACTGGGCTGGAACTATTGGTATAACTGGGCAATCACAATTGCGGCAGAAATCGCAGCTGTATCATTAATTATGAAATATTGGTTCCCAGATAGTTCTTCTGCAATTTGGACAGTATTATTTATTGCTGTTGTTTTAACCTTTAATTTATTATCTGTAAAAAGCTATGGAGAAAGTGAATATTGGTTTGCTATGATCAAGGTGGCAACTGTGATTGTGTTCATTATTATCAGCATATTAATGATTTTTGGTATTTTAGGTGGACAGGCACCTGTAGGCTTTACAAATTTCTTTATTAGTGACGGACCGTTTCATGGTGGTTTCCTTGCTACATTCGGTATTTTCCTAGCAGCGGGATTTTCATTTCAAGGTACAGAGCTTCTTGGGATTACAGCTGGTGAAACGGATGACCCTGGAAAAAGTATTCCGAAAGCTGTAAAATCTGTATTCTGGCGTATTCTTTTATTTTATATTTTAGCAATTGGTGCGATTGGGATGTTGATTCCATTCACAGATGAACGTTTATTATCAGAAGATATTGCTGTATCGCCATTTACACTAGTGTTTGATCGCTTAGGCATTGCCTTTGCTGCTTCCCTAATGAATGCCATTATTTTAACGGCCATGCTATCAGCTGGAAATTCAGGGCTATATGCATCGTCTCGTATGCTATGGCAATTAGCTGTGGATGGACATGCACCAAAATTTTTCACAAAATTAAGCCGTCGCGGTATTCCAATCTATGCATTAATGGTGACATTAGCTGTAGGGTGCCTTGCATTTTTAGCATCATTCTTTGGTGATGGAGTAGTATATATTTGGCTTTTAAATGCCTCAGGAATGTCTGGCTTCATTGCTTGGCTTGGAATAGCATTTAGTCATTATCGATTCCGCCGAGCTTTCGAAGCGCAAGGCTTAGATCCACAGATGCTACCATATAAAGCAAAGCTATACCCATTTGGCCCGCTTTTCGCCTTTACGGTTTGTATGATTGTTGTCATTGGACAAAACTATTCAGCTTTTATGGGAGACAAAATTGACTGGTATGGCATTCTCGTTTCTTATATTGGTATCCCACTGTTTTTACTGCTATGGTTTGGATACAAAATCAAACATAAAACAAAAATGCTTCCGCTAAAAGAATGTGATTTAAGAGTGGAGGATTAAATAATAGAGCTGTTCTGTAAGCCATTGAATGATGGCCTATAGGACAGTTTTTTTTAATTTTTTTAAAATGATGAAACGAAAAAAAATGATATATGGTAAATTATATATAATTGCTTCCATATTGATATCGTGTATTTTTAAGCAGTGACAGTAATATCATAGGATCAAATCAAATTTATGGGGAGGAACAAGAAAAGTGCAAAAACGTATTTTACTAGTAGAAGATGATGAAACCATTAGGGAAATGGTAGAAAGGTATTTAACGATGGAGGGATTCCTTGTTACTTCAGCAGTGAATGGAGAAGAGGCATTACAAAATTGTTTAAATAAACCCTTTGATTTAGTGATTTTAGACATTATGATACCGAAACTAAATGGATTAGAAGTTTTAAAGATAATACGAGAGCAGGCATCACTGCCGATTATCATTATGTCTGCGAAGGATAGCGATGTAGATAAAGCCTTAGGGCTAGGATTAGGCGCAGATGATTATATTGCAAAGCCATTTTCAATGTTGGAATTTTCAGCACGTGTCAAGGCTGCTATTAGAAGGGCAACCAAATACGCCAATCAAATAGAGGAGAAGAAAGATTTAATAGAGATAGATAACCTATCAATCGACCTTATTAATTTTTCAGTAGAGAAGAGCGGACAACAAGTAAAGCTCACTTCAAAGGAGTTTGCCATCTTAAAATTATTCGTGACAAATCGTAATCGCGTTTTCACAAAACAGCAAATTTATCAATTAATTTGGAATAATGCTTACTATGGAGATGAAAATATTATTAATGTACATATAAGAAGACTGCGTGAAAAAAATGGAAGATGATCCGTCCAACCCTCAATATATTAAAACGCTTTGGGGAATTGGCTATAAATTTGAAGGATAAACAGATGATTATATTTCTATTATTGATTATTGTGTTACTCGTAGGAATTATTATGTTTCAAGTGAAAGTAAAAAAAACAACAAAGCGCTACTATTCGGTACATGCATAGAAAACTGCAAGCAATCATTAACGAAGAAACAAGTGAAAAAAATCTTAGTACCGACAGCTAATCAAGAAATACAGCAGCTACTTATTGTGTTGAATGCATTGCTAGATCACAATCAAAAAGTGCTGGCAACACATCGGAAAATGGAAAGCTCTATGAAAAAGATGCTGGCAAATATTTCGCATGATCTTAAAACACCATTAACGGTTGTCCTAGGCTATACTGAAATGCTACAGCTTAATCACTCGATTAGTGCGGAGGAGCGGCAGCGGTTATTAACTGGCATCCATTCGAAAACATTGGAAGTATTAAAAATCATCCATACATTTTTTTGACCTAGCGAAGTTGGAAGCTGGAGATACCAATTATCCAATGACAAAAATCAATATAAGTGAAATTTGCCGGAAAAATATTTTATCATTTTACGATATGGTTACATCTATGGGGTTAGAGATAGAGATTGTAATACCAGAGACATCAATATATGCGCTAGGTAATGAAGAGGCATTAGATAGGGCTTTGAACAATTTATTGTCAAATGCAATTGCCTATGGGGCAGATGGCAATGTAATTGGACTGTCCGTAAGAAATGATGATACAAGCATTTATATTGATGTTTGGGATCGAGGCAAGGGAATAGATGAATATCATATAGATAATGTCTTTGAAAGAATGTATACGCTTGAGGATTCCAGAAATAAATCCTTCCAAGGTAGCGGTCTTGGCTTAACGATCACTAAACGTCTTGTAGAACTAATGGATGGCTCTGTTCAGCTCTCCAGTATTCCCTATGAAAAGACTATTTTTACAATAACGTTAAAAAGAATGGTGTACTAAAACAGAAGGCTTGTAGAGCTTTAAACGCTTTACAGGCCTTTCTTCTGTACTTAAGAAATTTGTAAGAATCCATTAATAAATTAGAGAGCTTCATTTTCTATAATAAATTTAGCTACATTTGAGGGAGAGATTGACATGACATATATTGTGAAAACAAATCAACTTACCAAAGTGTTTGACGGAAAAGAAGTGGTTTCTGCTGTCAATATGCATGTGAAGAAGGGAGAGATTTATGGCTTCTTAGGTCCCAATGGTGCCGGAAAAACGACGGTGATGAAAATGCTAACGAACCTAACAAAGCCAACAAGTGGGGATATTGAAATCTTTGGTCAAAAATTGACAGACCAATCATACGAGGTGCTAAAAAGATTGGGCACGATTATTGAATATCCAATTTTCTATGAAGATTTGACAGCAAAGGAAACTCTAGAATTACACTGCGAATACATGGGCTATTATGATAAGAAAGAAATTAGCCATGTTCTCGATCTAGTGAAATTAACAAATACAGAGGAGAAGCGTGTTAAAGACTTTTCTTTAGGAATGAAACAGCGGTTAGGCATTGCACGAGCTATTATTACGAAGCCAGAATTGCTTATTTTAGACGAGCCGATTAATGGACTAGATCCAGTGGGTATTAAAGAAATACGAGAGTTATTCAAGATGCTTTGTAAAGAGTATGGCATTACACTTATTGTTTCTAGCCACATCTTAGGGGAAATTGAACAACTAGCTGATACGATTGGCGTTATTAAGAATGGAAGATTGATCACGGAAGTTTCAATGGAAGCTGTTAATCGTAGTCAGGTAGATTATATTGAAGTGATTGTGAATGATGGGAAAAAGGCTGCCTTAATTTTAGAAAGTACATTAAATATTACTAATTTTAAACTAATAGATGACAATTGTATTCGTATATATGAATCGACAGCTTCACAAAAGGTACTATCAAAAACATTAATTGAACATGATATTGAAATCGAGGGGATTAGTAAAAAAAATCAAGCTCATTAGAGGATTATTTCTTAAAGTTAATCAATGGGGGTGTAGTTAATGCTTAACTTAATGCGTCTAGAGATGAAAAAATTTCATATAGGTTCCTATATAAAACGTGCTATCTTCGCAAATTTTGTGATATTAGCTATTATGTTTATGCTTTTATTCATCACAAAAATAGAAGGAGATGCTGTCTTTGAAAATTATCAGACTGTTATTAGTCTAATAGATTCTACTGTAAGGGCTGTATTTATTATCTTTGCTAGTGCATTAATCGCCAAACTTATTATTAGCGAATTTAAATACAAAACAATCACTTTAGCATTTATGTACCCAATAAATAGAAAGAAATTAATGGCTTCAAAATTGGCTATTATTGTTCTTTTTACCTTTAGTGCAATAATCGTATCAAACGTTTTTGTGTCAGTAGTTTTTTTGTACCATTATTAGTAATCTTCATTTGTTTTCAGATACACTAATAATTTCTTTAATCATTCAACGAATCCCTATTGTTATAATGAATGCCATTGCAGCATCCTGCATCGCATTAATACCATTGTATTTTGGAATGAGAAAATACTCCATTCCAGTAACCATTATCTCATCCATTTTCATTGTATCAGTTGTATCATCTAATACAGGGAACTTCTCATTAAATGATATTATTTTTATACCAATTGTTTTAGCTATTATCGGTATAAGCGTGGCCTATGCATCGTTTCGAAAAATTGAGAAGATGGATATTTAAGCTTCGCTCTGAAAGTCTAAGACCACCCATAACATAAAATGCCAGACACAAAGATTATTGTGTCTGGCTTTTATTTAACCAAATATCGTTTCCCATAATAAATAAATATTTAAAACAACGACAATGACAACTACAAACCAACCTAAAATGGTTGTTATACGATGGTTGACAAGGCTCCCCATGATGTCCCGTTTACTTGTAAACATAACAAGAGGAACAAGAGCGAATGCAATACCAAAGGATAGAACAACCTGACTAAGAACCAGAGCATAGGTTGCATTGACACCAGAGGCAATGATGACTAGTGGAGGTAGCATAGTAATCGCTCTACGTAAATAAAGTGGTATCTTTCTACGAATGAATCCTTGCATGACTACATCACCCGCCAATGTCCCTACAGAGGAACTGGCTAGCCCTGCAATAAGTAATCCAAGACCAAAGGATACAGCTGCCATTGGACCGAGAGCATCCTTTAATCCATTGTAAGCTACATCTAAATCTTCCACTATCACGCCTTGTGTGTGGAATACTGCTGCGGCTATAATGAGCATACTCATATTGATCGCTCCAGCAATAATCATGGCGATGATAATATCGATAAATTCAAAGCGGAAAATGCGTCTTTTTTCATTTTCATTACGACCAATAATACGACTTTGTGTTAAGGAAGAATGTAAGTAAATAGCATGAGGCATAACAGTTGCTCCTAAAATACCTGTAGCTAGTATTAAGGAGTCTACCCCATCAAAATGTGGCGTGAACATGCCGAGTGTTACCTCGCCCCAATCTGGCTGTGCTAAAAATGTCTGGAAGGCAAATGCCAATACGACGATTAAAACCATGCCAGAAATACCTGCCTCAAAGGCTCTAAATCCTCTTCTTTGAAGTTCTAAGATAGCAAATGAACCAACTGCTGTAATTAATGCTGCTGGGAGCATAGGAATATTAAATAGCAAATAAAGACCTAATGCTGCACCGATAAATTCGGCAAGGTCAGTCGCAATGATGACTAATTCTGCCTGTATCCATAAAAAAATAGATGTTTTTTTAGAAAAATGCTCACGCGCCACCTCGGGTAGATTTTTCCCAGTTGCAATCCCAAGCTTTGCAGATAAGGATTGAATTAACACAGCCATTAAATTAGAGAAGGCAATCACCCAAAGCAGTAAGTAACCATATTGAGAGCCAGCTGTAATATTAGTGGCAAAATTGCCAGGATCAATATAGGCGACGGCTGCAATAAAAGCAGGTCCAAGAAACGGTAAAAAGCGTCGCCAACCTTTTATATCTCCATCTAAAACCGCCTCGGCAGACGATTTTGTGACTTGTTTGTAAACCATATTGTTCCCTCGTTTCAAAAAAAATATCATAAGTGAAATAAAGTTTCCTATAGGAAAATAAGATATTAGTATTCTAACGCTAGGCTTAAAAAAATGTGAAGTGGTTTGCCTCAACTTTTATAATATAAGTATGCGCTATTTAAAGGAAGTGATAACGAAGTAAATAAATGGAAAAAAAATAACTGGCAGGAAAATTTAAAAATATATCGAACTAAAGAATAAGAAGAAGGGAGGGTAAAAGGATGGACATGGTATGGGTAAAATCTAAAGTAACAATCCCACGTACAGTACCAAATGCAATCGAGAGAAAGAAATTGTTTACGATTCTCGCTAACAACAGAATGAAGAAATTAACCATTATTCAAGCACCAGCGGGATATGGAAAGACAACCCTTCTATGTCATTGGTTGAGGCATATTGATGAATCTGTGGCATGGTTCACGATTGATCGAAATGATAATGAGCCTAGACGATTTTTTTAAATATTTAATACATACTTTATCTGTAAGCACATTAAATGATTTAGAACAAAAATTAAGCAATTTACTTGATGAAATACCCTCCTTAGAGACTATAGTAGATACACTGTTAAATGATCTGGATACATATAAAGAAAAAAAATTCATATTGTATTTGATAATTTTCAAGTCATCCAGCATCCTCAAATTCATCAGATCTTCATCCGATTAATCGAGTATTTACCAGCCAATGTACGAATATATATCACGACTCGAACTAATTTAGAACTACCGCTAGCAAATTGGCGTGTTAAAGGCTGGATGCTAGAAGTAGGAATTGGTCAATTATGTTTTGATTTAGAGGAGCTGCAATATTTGTACTTCAATTCTTTTTCGAATGATGAGAAAGTTGGAGCATTAAAGCCTTTGTTAAAGATAACTGAAGGCTGGGTAGCTGGCATTCAGCTTATCAAAATATCAACAGGAAATGTAGATAATCTAAACATCAAAGAAATATTATTGAAAGCTGGTCCATATATCCATGAATTTTTCATACAAGAGATTCTTAGTTCATTGCCCTCATCAATACAGGATTTTCTAATTCGAACGTCCATATTAAATCATTTAGAGCCGGATGTTTGCATAACTATAACAAACAAAATAGATAGTTTAGCTACCCTTGTGGATTTAAATCAAAAGGGTTTGTTTATTGAATGTATACAGATACATCCTCCTGTTTATCGTTACCATACTTTATTTAAGTATGCGTTACAAGCTGAGCTTAAAAGGCAGTATTCATACGAGATGATTAATTCTATTTATTGCGAAGCAGCCACGAATTTATGTGATAGAGGAGATTATGTAGCTGCAATTGAGCTTGCCCTAAATGGGGAACTATATGAGCTTGCGCATGAGTGGATTCAAAAGTATTTGGTGGAAATATTTGCTGAAGGACATACATTATCATTTGGACAATGGATACAGATCTTAAGAAATGTACAGTACTCTGTAGACATTAACATGCTTGTGCTATATATCACTACGTTGTTTTCTATGCATGAAATAGAGAAGGCTTATGAAATTATTGAGGAACTGCTTTTTAAACAAGATGCATCTAAATGGATGGATGGATTTAAGTTTATTGCTGTATCAAAAATCTTCGAGATTATTAATGCCTATGTTACCTATATGAAGGATGGAGATCTTGAAAAAGCTAAAGTAGGTCTACAAACGCAAGTAAATGTAAGAAAGGAAAAATCATCCCTATATCATATTTCATTAAAATATAATCAATTTGAGCCAAGAATTTTGCGTACTATTGCAGGCTCAAAGGGTAAATTTTTACCTATTGAAAAGATAGATGCCCTTATTCATGTGCTGTGTGAAAGTGAAATAAAGGATCGAAATATTACTGGGGTTACCTATGGGCTATTGGCAGAGGTATTGTATGAAGTAAATGATTTAGCTCGAGCTAGCAAGGAGTTGGAAACAGCCTTGCAATATGGGTTGCGTTTTCAAGATCCAGGATTATTTATACCCATGTATCTTTTAAAGGCTCGTATTTGTTTAACTAGAAAACAATTTGAAGAGGCACATTTATTGCTGATTAAAGCAATGAAGGAGACGGATAAGCCTTATTGGATTGGTGTACTGCATATTATGAAAGCACAGGCTTATTTATTTGAAGGGAATATTTCATATGCACAGCAAGAGTTTTTTTAGGGTCACTGATTTTATCAATTATCGAATTGCATCTAAAAATCCATTTTATTTATTAGTTCAGGGCAGAATACTCTATGCTAAAAATCAAATAGAGGAAGCGTTGCAAATTGCTATTCGGTTGAAAGAGGGGGCAATTCAAGAAAAGCAAGTTGTTACGTTTATTGAAGCAGGTTTACTAGAAGCTACTTGCCATTTTGAGCTAGAAAAAGAGGAGTCTGCTTTAACCGTTTTACATGATACCCTTGAACAGGGGGCTTTGTATGGTTATTGTCGTACATTTTTGGAAGAAAAGTACGTATTACCATTGCTTCATAAATACTGGCGTATACGTCGGCATAATAAACGACATAAATTTAATTCAGTGCCATCAGCTTATGTAAATAAACTATTACAAAAAAACTATTTAATGGATGAATTTTTAGATAGCCTTACATCTAGAGAAAAGGATGTTTTACAATTACTCGCGGAAGGTGCATCCAATTATGAGATTGCTCAGCAACTACAACTTACAGAGGGAACCATTCGTGTCTATTTGACAGAGATATACGGTAAGATAGGTGTAAAATCACGTATGAAGGCAATTCTTTGGGCTAAACAATGGTTAGGCTATTAAAGCAGTAAAGCGGAGGGAGGTTAAAAGATGCCAAATATTTTATTAGCCTCAAAAACAACTGTACCAAAAATGAACGAGCAAATTATTGCACGAAATCGTTTAACAGCCATTTTTCAACAGACTGCTGCAAAGTTAATCGTAGTACAGGCGCCAGCAGGATATGGAAAAACAACCTTGTTAAGTAGCTGGTTTCATCAACTTGATAAAAAAAGTTGCTTGGTATACAGTTGACCAAACTGATAATGATCCGATTCGCTATTGGAAATATTTAATTCATTCTACTGGCCATTCCTTACAGCCAGAAGCAGCAGCTCGGATTAATGCCATACTACATGCTCAGCCACAGCTACCACTTGAATATTTAGTAGACGCCCTATTAAATGAAATATCATTATCTACTGAACAAATTCACATTATGATTGATGATTATCATCATATTTATAATGCAGCTATTCATCAAATGATGACTCGTCTTATTGATTTCTTACCAGAACAGTGCTTTATTTACGTGGCAAGTAGATCGACTATTTCATTACCTTTTGCAAAATGGAGGTTAAATCATTACTTGCTTGAAATTGGTGTAGAGGATTTACTTTTTACGTATGAAGAAGCGAGAGAATTTTATAAAAAAAGTAAATATACAATTGGATGCTAAGGAGCTACAAAAAGTTTTTAATGTAACAGAGGGCTGGGCTACAGGTTTGCAATTAACTAATTTAGCAAGATTTCAAAATGTTGGTGACGAACCATTTAGAGAAAGTAATTCTAATGCAGCGCAATATTTAATGAAAGAGGTTGTTACCAAACTTGCTCCATCTCTCCAAACATTTCTTCTGTATACCTCACTTTTGGAACAACTAACTCCTGAGACATGTAATGTTCTAACGAATCAAACGAATGCTCAACAAGTTTTGTTAGAGCTTGAGAAACAAGGATTATTTATTAGTAGAGTTGAAACGGAAGATCAGGTTTATCGATACCATAATTTGTTAAGAGAAACATTACGTCAAGAATTGAATCATCGTTTTTCTCAGAATGATATTTTGGATTTATATAAAAAAGCTGCTGTTGCGTTATATCATAATAGGAATTTTTTTATCGGCCATAGAGCTTGCGTTAAGTGGTGGGTTATTTACCTATGCTGAGCAATGGATTCATGAACATATTGTCATGTTTCTTTCCTGTGGGCATTCAACATCCTATATAAATTGGATTAATATTTTATTGACGAATGGTTATGAGGTACATCCAGAATTGATGGTCATGTACGCCTATACACTTGCTGCATTACACAATCTAGATGATGCATCTCATATACTACTTGAGCTAGAACAAAAGCATGAGGTAAATCAGTGGATGGATAAAGCCGAATATGCATCTGCTGTAGATGATTTTTTAGGTGTGAAAGCCTATATTTTTGTCATGAAAAACGGAAATCTTGCAAAAGGGGCAGAATACATTCGGCAAAGGTTGGAGAGAAAACCTGTAGGATCAAAGTGGGACGCTATTTTTATTCAATACAATCAAAAAGAGCATATGCTGTTTCGGACGAATATTGGCTCCAAAGGAAAACTGCTTTCAGATGAACAAGCTATGTCCTTTTTTTGCAAGGTTTAGAACAGGTGAATTTAAGAATTTAAGCATGACTGGCTATAGCTATGGAATGCGCGCGGAAAAATTATATGAGTGGAATCGCTTTGATGAACTACCAACAGAATTAGAGGAGGCTTTACGTTCTGGTCATCAATTCCGAGATGCAGGATTATTAGTGCCGATGTACATTCTAAAAAGTAAAGTTGCTGCTTTAGAAAATCAGTATATAGTGGCTCAGGCCTTGTTAGATCATGCAATGGAGAATGTAAGTGAACGTCATTGGATGAATGCAATAAGAGTAATGAAGGTACTATTATTTTTACGTGATCATAATATTGTCCAAGCAGAACAGGAGCTAGCTAAGATCAAAGTAAACGCTGATATGGATTCTCCATTTTATTCACTAGTAAAAGCTCGTTATTTACTTATAAAGGGGCACCTTCAAGAAGCACAGCAACTTATCATACAGGTGCAATTACAGGCAGAACAACAAGAGCAGCTATCCACTCGAATTGAAGCAACCATTTTATTAGCTATATGCTTGGCAGAGCTAGGACAAACAGATGAGGCACTGTTGGCATTCCATCAAGCCTTAAAATTCGCTGAACCTTATAACTATACACGAACCTTTTTGGATGAGTGCAATATTTGTTCTCTATTAGAAAACTACGTTGATGTTCGACAGAAAGCTTCTAAAGGTGAATGGGATGAGGTCTCCATTAACTATGCTTATCAATTGCTAGAGTGTGCTCATGAACATAAACAAGTACCAGCATTAGAGATTCTTACTGCGCGTGAACAAGAAATATTTTCACTACTTACAGCAGGTGCCTCTAATAAGGAAATAGCAGAGCAACTATTTTTATCTGAAGGTACCATACGTGTCTATCTTTCAGCCATCTATAGTAAGCTAGGCGTTAAAAATAGAGCACAGGCATTATTATTAAAACAGCCTTAATAAAACGATCCGCTATCCTTGTTGATAGCGGATTTTTTTCTTGGTTAGCAATCTATTAACATGCTCGTAATATGGCTATGCAAATTCACAATGAGCTGTATACCTCTTACCCTTTAAAATCCGCAAACGACAATAAATTATTTAAAGAGCTATAGGAGGAGTGAGGAATAAAGAAAAAAAATCTCAAGCATCGTTATCATATTCATACTATTTCTTTTCCAATGGGGACAACTCCCGACCTTTTATGCTAATGAGCTTCATGAAACAGAGGATAGAAGCGGAAGTATTCAACGATATTCCTGAAAATCATCTATACTTTGAGGAAATCGGTAAAGTGCAACAAGCAGGATTGTTTGTGGGAATTGATGGAAACTTCCGACCAAAAGCTTACATGACCCGTGCTCAAATGGCGAAAGTATTAGTATTGGCTTTGAATTTGACTTCAGCTTCAATAGAAAGGGATACATTTTATGATGTACCAATAACACATTGCACATGATTATATTTCCATTCTAGCAGCCAATGGTATTACAAAAGGAGATAATGGTAGCTTTAGACCGAATAATCCTGTAACACGAGCAGAGTTTGCAGTACTTTTACACCGAGCTTTAAATAATTAAATTTAAAAACTCATCCATGGCTAAAAATCGTTGATGAGTTTCTTTGTTTTAAACTATTAACATTGCTCAATAGTTTTAAAAAAAGTAACTCTTTATCATAAAGATATATCTTTAGCTATATGAAAAGGAGGATTTAAATGAAAGGACTGCAGGTTGGATTACTTTTCACAGTTATCTATTTTATTTTTATAGTAAATTCCTTATCTGCTCATGCGAATGAAGCAGATTATGTCTGGACAAATAGTAAGGATGGGACAGTGAAAATTAAAGATTACATTGGTACGGATACGTCAATAATCATACCTAATGAGCTAGGGGGAAAAGTAGTTACAGAAATAGGTATGGCAGCATTTGGTGAAAAAAAATCTTACGCAGGTTGTTATACCAGACAGCGTCATACAGATTGGGGATCTTGCATTTGCAGAGAATCAATTAACGTATGTGGAACTATCCAATAATCTCACAAGTATAGGTGAAGGTGTATTCTTTATGAACAAGCTTACTAATATAGAAATACCGGATAATGTGACACAAATTGGCCTATATGCATTTTTAGATAATGAGCTTTCTACTGTAAAGTTACCAAATGGGCTTAAGATAATGGGTGATTTCGCATTTACAGGAAATCAATTAACAAGCATAGAGCTACCAGAAACTTTGAAGACAATAGGAGAAATGGCGTTTTCGGAAAATCAGCTTACCTCTTTAGAGATTCCTCCTAGTGTCACAAGCATAGGACCATATGCATTTGCCACGAACCAACTTCTGAATGTGACAATTCCATTAAGCATAACAAACTTAGCAGAGGGTGTATTTCATGATAATCAACTCACTAGTATAGAAATACCGAGTAGTGTCACGAATATTGGTAGATGGGCATTTGGTGAAAATAGGCTTAGTAGTTTGGAAATCCCTAAGAATGTCATTACTGTTGAAGATAATGCTTTTAATGATAACCAGCTTATAAAAGTAAGAGTATTATCAGACTCTACCGTTCTTTTAGAAGACACTTTTAAGGCTAATCCAGTAGATTTAACTATATACGGTCATGATGCATCTACGGCTCAAGCATATGCAAATCAATACAATCATTTATTTGAACTACTTGCCTATAAGGTAATCTATAATGACAATGGCTCAGTACAAGGAAATATTCCAGTGGATGAGAATATGTACCAAAGAAATACAAAAGCAACTGTTCTGGATAATGTAGGTGCATTAGAGAAGACTGGCTATTTATTTAATGGCTGGAACAGCACTGCTAATGGGGATGGTGTAGATTATGCAGTAAATAGCATAATTGATATTGGGGAATCAGATCTTACGTTGTATGCAAAATGGACACCGAATGTATATACCGTGACATTTAATACAGATGGTGGCACAACAATAGACCCTGTTACAGTTATGTATGATAAGGAGCTTACCCAACCAGCAGACCCAACAAAAGTGGGCCATACATTTGTGGGATGGTATGTCGATGATACATTAAATACGCCATGGGATTTTGGAGCAGATCGGATAACAGGGGATCTAACATTATATGCAAAATGGACAGCTATAGGATATACTGTTTTCTTTGAAACAAATGGAGGAACAGCTATTTCCCCTGTTACAGTAATGTATAATGAGCAAATGAGTGAGCCAACAGCCCCGAAGAAAGCAGACCATACATTTGCGGGATGGTATAAGGATGAAACACTGACTAAGCGTGGAGCTTTGATACAGATATAGTGTCGGAGGATCTAACTTTGTATGCGAAGTGGGAAGTAGCACAGTCAGAATATACGCTAGATTTTGATACAAATGGTGGAAGTGCAGTACGATCCCAACGTATTGCAGGCAATGCAACAGCAACTAAGCCGATAAATCCGACAAAAGCAGGATATCTATTTGCGGGATGGTATAAGGATAAAGCGCTGACTAAGCCGTGGAGCTTTGATACAGATAAAGTCTCAGAGAATATGACTTTGTATGCAAAGTGGGAAGTAGAACAACCACAATATACAGTGGACTTTGATACAAATGGTGGAAGTGCTGTTCCATCCCAACGTATTGCAGGCAATGCAACAGCAACTGAACCGATGGGCCCGATAAAAGCAGGCTTTACATTTGCAGGTTGGTATAAGGATGCTAATTTTACTTTACCGTGGAATTTTAACAAAGATAAAGTAACTACCAATATCACTTTGTACGCTAAATGGCTAGTAAACGGTTCATCAGGTGGTGGAGGAAGTGTAATTCCAATACCAATACCAACACCAGAAGAACCAACACAAAAACCAACTCCAGAGCAACCCAAGCCTGAGAAACCAGATTCTGAGCCAGTAGAACCTGTTGAGCCACAACCACCTAAGCCAACACCTCAACCAGAAGAAGACATTACTTTCTCAGATGTCCCTGAGGATCACTGGGCATGGACAATGATTCAGACAATGGCTAAACAAGGCGTAATTACAGGGTATCCAGATGGCACATTTAAGCCTAATGCTCCTGTTCAGCGGCAGCATGTTGCCTGATGCTAACACGGGCGATGGAGCTAGAGCCGAAAAAAAGAAACGCTGGCATTTAATGATATCTCTGAATCACATCCATACGCTGAGGTTATCCAGCGAGTACAGCAGGCAGGGCTATTTGACGGAGTGAATGGAAACTTTAATCCTACAGCCAACATGACACGCGCTCAAATGGCAAAAGTATTGGTGCTAGCGTTTCATTTAACGTCAACGGAAAAAGAGACATTTCATGATGTTCCAGCAACACATTGCATATGATTATATTGCAATTCTTGCAGCGAACGGTATTGCGCTAGGAGATAATGGCTATTTTAGACCAGAAGATTCTGTGACACGTGCCCAGTTTGCAGCATTTTTATATAGAGCTCTCTATGAATAAAGAAAACTTCCATTGATGGTAATTAAACTATCGATGGAAGTTTTTTTGTATTTGAAAAAAAATATTAACATTCCTCAATAGTAGAAGTAAATTATTATCTTTAAGATGAGGAAGAGTTAGTCCATTGCTTATAGAAAGGAGAGTTTATATGAAAACTAAAAGTATAAAATATGGGATACTTTTTACGTTATTTTTCATCATGATGATAATAAAAATACCCTTTACTTATGCTAATGAAGGGGAATATGATTTTGATGATAATCCTGATGGATCAGTAACAATAAAGGCTTATACTGGTACTGGCGGAACCGTCGTGATTCCTGATCAATTGAGTGGTAAAGTGGTAACAGGAATAGATTCTTGGGTGTTTAATAATAAGAAATTGACAAGTATAACAATACCAGAAACAATAACAACTATTGGAGCTTACGCCTTTTATCAAAATCAACTAACAAGTGTAACACTCCCCGGTAGTATAACAAGTATTAGTGATGGGGCATTCTCTTTAAATCAACTAACAAATGTGACGCTCCCTAATAATCTAATAAATATAGGTTCCTATGCATTTTCTGGAAATTTACTAGAACACATAGATATCCCTAATGGTGTTATCAATATAGGAAATCATGCTTTTTCTAATAATGATATTGTGAGCGTGAAAATTCCAAATGGTATGGAAATAATAGGGGAAAGTGCATTTGCAGGGAACGATATAGAAAGTATAGATATACCAGAAAGTATGAAAATAATAGGAGCTGAAGCATTTTCTAATAACTATTTAAAAGCTATTCGTATACATTCTAAGGATATAGAAATAGGTGATGATGTTTTTATAGGACATCATCCTGATATGATTATTTATGCTCCAAATTCTTCTACTGCAAAAGAGTATGCAGAAAAGTCGAATATAAAGTTCCAAGTGCTCAAATATACTGTACTGTTTGAAACAAATGGTGGGACAAGTATTGATTCTCAGGATATTGAGTTAAATAAAAAGGTGAATCAACCAAATAATTCTATAAAATTGGGCTATGCGTTTGAAGGCTGGTACAAAGACACATCATTTATTGAACTTTGGCAATTTCATTCTGACTTTGTTACTGCCGATACAACGCTATATGCCAAATGGACGAGTAAACCAGATGTTGAGGTATTATTTGAGTCAAACGATGGATCAGTTGTGGCACCAGAACATATGAGATATAACGACAAGTTACCTGAACCAAGCAATCCGACAAAGGCGAATTTTATTTTTGAAGGCTGGTATAAGGATGCTGACCTTACAGAGAAATGGAATTTTGCCACGGATAGAGTTCAAGCAAACATCATTTTATATGCCAAATGGGCGATAAATGAACACACGTTGTCCTTTGTATCCAATGGTGGAACAGCAGTCCCCCCACAGACAATCGCATATAATGAAAAAGCTATAAAACCTCAAAATCCTATTAGAATTGGTTATGTATTTGAAGGCTGGTATAAGGATTCCGACCATACAGAGAAATGGGATTTCGCCATGGATAGGGTTCAAGCAAACATCATTTTATACGCTAAATGGGCGATAAAAGAACACACGTTGTCCTTTGTATCTAATGATGGAACAGCAGTCTCCCCACAGACAATCGCATATAATGAAAAAGCTATAAAACCTCAAAATCCTATTAGAATTGGTTATGTATTTGAAGGCTGGTATAAAGACCAAACTTTTACAACGCAATGGCATTTTGATACTAATGTAGTAACAGAGGATACAAAGCTTTATGCAAAGTGGAGAGCAGATAGCTCAACAGGTGGCGGAGGGTATAGTCCAAATCCTACACCTAACCCAACTCCAATCCCTAAAGAGCTAACACCAGTACCAGAATATCCAAAACCGACTCCAGAGCAGCCCAAGCCTGAGAAACCAGATTCTGTGCCAGTAGAGCCGGTTGAGCCACAACCACCTAAGCCAACACCTCAACCTGAAGAAGACATCACTTTCTCAGATGTTCCTAAGGATCACTGGGCATGGACAATGATTCAGACAATGGCTAAACAAGGCGTAATTACAGGGTATCCAGATGGCACATTTAAGCCTAATGCTCCTGTTCAGCGGCAGCATGTTGCCCTAATGCTAGCAAGGGCAATGGAGCTAGAGCCGAAAAAAAGAAGCGTTGGCATTTAATGATATCTCTGCGACTCATCCATACGCTGAGGTTATCCAGCGAGTACAGCAGGCAGGGCTATTTGACGGTGTGAATGGAAACTTTAATCCTACAGACAACATGACACGCGCTCAAATAGCAAAAGTATTGGTGCTAGCGTTTCATTTAACGTCAATGGAAAAAGAGGCATTTCATGATGTTCCAGCAACACATTGGGCATATGATTATATTGCAATTCTTGCAGCGAACGGTATTGCGCTAGGAGATAATGGTAACTTTAAACCAGAAGATTATATTACACGTGCACAGTTTGCAGCATTTTTACACAGAGCCCTTCAACAATAACTAAAAATCCCATCAATAACTTTTTCAAATTGTTATTGATGGGATTTTTATTTTTAGCAAACGATTAACATTGCTCAATAGTGCTCGGAATTTAATGTCCCTATCATAAGAGTTATACCGGAATTTCATCAGTCTCGCTTTGACCAATTAGGGCTTTAAGCGTAGATTTTTGCTACATAAACATCATGTAATGGAAGTCTTATTACTTGTTTAGGTGGCGAATTTTCCCTGATCAAAAAGGAGTGATTCAAATAAAGCTTATTCGATTTGTATTTTTTTTATTTTGTTTGTTGTTTTTGCATTTGTGTCTATTAATCTTTCCATAAAGGAAGCTGAAAGAAATTATGATTGGAGAAATAACCCTGATGGTACTGTTACTGTAATTCATTATAATGGGGAAACCAATGCATTTTCTATTCCAGATGAGCTGAATGGTAAAAAGGTAGCTAAAATAAGTGCTGATATATTTACAAAACGTTATATGGATCGTTTTTCACTGATAACGAATGTTGAAGGTGAAAGAAGTAAGTAAATCAAAAGAAATTCTATTCATGGTATAACCTTTAAAGGTTGTATAAAGGTAGAGGTGGCGAATAAGAAATTACTTAAGGAAATAAATTTCCTGTTATAAAAGATTAAAAAAAGTTCTCATCATTTTCTAATTAGACTTTTACATCCTGCTTAGTTTACGATGAAAAGAAAAGATGAGGACTGATTCGACATGACCAATCGAATTTTAATAATAGAGGATGAGGAAAAGATTGCAAGGGTGCTACAACTGGAGTTGCAATTTGAGGGCTATGAGGCTGAGATGGCACATACAGGAACAGAAGGCTTACTGAAATACCGTGAGCAGCAATGGGATTTAATTTTATTGGATATTATGTTACCTGAAATGAGTGGCATGGATGTACTAAAGCGTATTCGTGCTACTGAATCACAGACACCTGTTATCATGCTGACAGCTAAGAATGAGGTGGAGGATAAGGTAAAGGGTTTAGACCTAGGGGCAAATGACTATGTGACAAAACCATTTGAAATTGAGGAATTACTTGCACGGATTCGAAGTTCTTTAAGATTTTCACAAAAAAAGTTCCACCCAGCAAGAACAAGTTACATTTGGTCTGTTATCCATTAATGAGCAAACACGAGAGGTAATCTATTATGGAACAAGTATTGACTTAACACCTCGTGAATATGATCTTCTCCTATATTTACTTAAGCATTCAAAGCAGGTATTAACACGAGAGCAAATATTACAGGCTGTTTGGGGCTATGATTATTATGGAGATACCAATGTTGTGGATGTTTATATTCGTTATGTTCGACAAAAATTGGAGGCAGCTAACGATACACCTATAATTCATACAGTACGTGGTATTGGCTATGTCCTAAAGGAGCACAAGCATGCGACTTAAAACAAAAATTCATTTACTGACAACACTGTTAATGCTCGTAATTTTAGTGGCAACGAACAGTGGGATTTATTTTTTTGTATGAGCAGCTTGCCTATAACACTGAATATAAGCAGCTTCAAGCACGTGCTAACGAGCTTAGTTCAGCACTAAGTCAATTGAATGAGCAGACCAATTTGCAGCAAGTATTAAGAGCATATATGCCAACGGATGGAGCTATTTATATTTATGAAGGAGAGCAGTTAAAAACAAAGGTTCAGGCTACTTTTGAAATGTCAAAGACTCCTTCTATTAGCTACTCAATGCCTGCCATCTGGATAGATGGTACAGTTATACAAATTCAATTAAAGCAATCAATGGAAGAGGTAGCGGCAACTTTGAGTTTACTTAAGGTCATTTTAATCATCGTCTCTATTGTTGCATCTATTCCTATCTTCTTAGCAAGTTTAGCACTAGGTCGTTTAATTTTACAGCCGTTGGAACGTTTAAATCAAACCATGCTCAAAAGTGCTGCTACTGGCAGCTATGAAAAAAATTGTTCTCACTGATAAAGGTGGAGATGAGTTAGCAAAAATTAATCATACCTTTAATATGATGATGGAAAAACTTGAACAGCATTACCAAAAGCAACAGCAATTTGTATCCAATGCTTCACATGAGTTAAAGACACCCATTACTGTTATTGAAAGCTATGCAAAATTATTATTACGCAGAGGCTTTGATAATAAAGAAGTGGCTCAAGAATCATTACAGGCAATTGTCAATGAATCCTCTCGTATGCATGAAATGGTCTTGCAGTTACTTGAATTAGCAAAAAAATAAGGAGCACCTTGCTATACAATTCACACAGCTTGAGCTTTCTCCTTTGTTAAGGAAGGTTGCTTCCCAAATGCAGCAGGCCTATCATCGATCCTTCATAGTTGATGCTGAAGTACCTCGTTATATGTATAGTGATGAAAAATTGGTAAAGCAGCTGCTCTTCATCCTACTTGATAACGCACGTAAATATAGTGAGGGCGATGTCTATATACATGCAACAGAATCTGCGGACTGTGTGATAATTACCATACAGGATAAAGGAATAGGAATACCTGCTGAGCATATTCCTCATTTATTTGAACGCTTTTACCGTGTTACTGAGGATCGTAATCGAAAAACTGGCGGCTCGGGATTAGGTCTTGCTATCGCACAAGAACTTGCGTTGCAATTAGGAATTATAATAGAGGTTGAAAGCAAACTTGGTCAGGGTTCAAGCTTTATTTTACGTGTGCCAAAGGAGGGACTGCAATGAAAAGATGGCTTATCATTGGTATCGTTCCCCTCATAATGGCAAGTATCATTTTACTGTTTATTCAACGCTTTTTTCAAGCAGAGCCCTTTAATGAAGCAGAAGCCATTCAGTATATCGAAACTATCTATAATGGCCAAGTAAAGGAAACTGAAAAGCGAGGAAATGATTATAGAATGGTATTTGTCCGTGACAGAGCCATTTATACAGTACTACTTGATGCTGCTTCAGGACAGGTCAGAGAATTAAGACTAAAGGAAGCTGAAAGGAAATTGTTATTATCAGAAAAACAAATTAAGCAGCTTATGGAGAGTACTTATGGGGAAGTCGAAAAAATCAAACTAAATCAAACTATTTATACAGTACAGGTAGAAAATAAAGATACTCAAAAGGAGCTAACCATAGACGCTTATACTGGTAAGGTTTTAACAGAAAAAGATATGCAGCCTGTCAAGCAACCAGAAGGTGGAGGAATGCTTTCAGAGCAACAGGCAATTACGATTGCCTTACAGCAATTAAATGGTGAGGTAGATTCCGTTGATTATGAGGAGGCAGAGGATGGTGGCTACTATTTAGTAGAAATTGAAACGAAGGATGAGGAAGCCGTTTTTCAAATACATGCAATTTCAGGACAAGTGATGTCTGTTACATGGGATAAAGATCATTAAGTGTTCTCATGAATTTCTAATGTTTCTCTTATTGTCCTATCATCTTAACTTGTTATGCTAAGGTCAGTTAAGACAAAGGAGAGAGGATCATGAAGAAAATAATTTTAATTCCAGCATTTGTAGGTGTACTTGGTGTCGGAGCGGTGATTGGTTCTACAACATTACTAACAGGTGATGCAGAAGAAAAAAAAGGTATTAACAATGCAGGAGATTGAGAAAAAGGCATTAACAGTTGTTAACGGTACAGTTGCGGATATTGAGTTCGATCAAAATCGTAATCGTTCTATCTATGAGGTTGAGGTACAAACAGAGACGGAAGAATATGATTTAAAATTTGATGCTTTCACAGGGAAACTGTTAAAGCAAAAGAAAGAGCTTCGTGATATGGATGATCACTATGTAACTTCTACTAACAAAACAACGAAAATTACCAAAGAGCAGGCTATTGAAAAGGCACTAACAAAAGTAAAGGGAACAGTTACAAAAATAAAACTTGATGATGGCTTGTATGAAATAGAAATTAAAAACGAACAATATGAATACGAAATTGATATTGATTCCTCAACTGGGGACATAATTAGCTTTGAGCAGGATATTGAAGATTAATGTGCTTTAGCTATCTTAAAAGTGGGAATATACTTTTAAGATAGCTTTTTTCGTATAATTCCATAATCAATTTTTGTTATTTACATGGCTAAAGAAGCTTATGTTTTTCACACGTTTTAATGAAAAATTTTCTTCTTTACTTTTTTTAATCGACAGGCGTAATATGACATCATTATAAAAGTTTCAAATTTCTAAATCGCTGAAGCAACTAAACGCGGGGGATCCAATTTTTACGGATGACTTAGATAATCCTTGGGGTGAATCTCTTCAATTGTGGAGGGTAGGGCTACTCAGGCCCGAATCCGACAGCTAACCTCGTAAGCGTTAAGAGCAGAAAAGTGGAGCTTGGCAGACGAATGAACGTCTACAAGTCTTATTTCGTGATGACTTGTGGACTTTTTTTTATCCCATGTATCTTCATTCAGTAGAAGACTCTCACCTCTACAGGTGGAGAGATGAATGCAGTTTTGGTTCCTTTTCAGTGGATGTCCCAACACTTACTGAATGAAGATAATGCCTCGGGCGGTTGTCACGGGTTTTAATATGAACGAATTGTGCGGGCACAATTCAAAATCCGGACGCAATGTTTATCTGTAGCGAAAGCAAAGCGGCAGCTACAAATGTTTTCTGTAGCGAAAGCAAAGCGGCAGCTACAATTACGCCAAGGCGAAATTGATCGTTCTAGGGATAAAAAGAAAGCCCCAGTGTATAACCGATTATGCGAAGGCGTAATCGATTTAGAAATGCGAAACACACTCTATGAAACTAGAAGGTGTTTATTATGAAATCTTCCTTAAAACGTTATGTTATCGGTAAACCATTAAGATCCGACGCGTTAGGGGAACAAAAGCTAAGTAAAACAAAGGCACTTGCCATTTTATCATCGGATGCTTTGTCATCGGTGGCATATGGGCCTGAGCAAATATTAATTGTACTTATGACTATAAGTACAGTTGCCTTTTGGTATTCACTACCGATTGCTGCTGGAGTAATTGTGCTACTAACAGCACTCATTTTTTTCGTATCGTCAGGTGATTTTTGCTTATCCGCATGGTGGAGGGGCATATGTTGTGTCTCGGGAAAATTTAGGCGTCAATGCTGGTCTTGTTGCAGGAGGGTCATTACTTGTTGATTACATTTTAACAGTTGCTGTTAGTGTATCAGCGGGGACCGATGCGATTACTTCAGCATTCCCAAGTCTGCATTCGTATAATGTTATAATTGCTGTGTTTTTTTGTTATTTGTCTAACGATTTTAAACTTACGCGGTGTAACGGAATCAGCATCTGTTCTAGCATATCCGGTTTATTTGTTTGTAGTAGTGATGCTGGTGCTGATTGGAGTAGGGATTTACAACGTCATTACTGGTCAGGTTCCTGCAGAACTGCATCCAAAGGTTGGGACACCAGTAGCTGGAATTAGTTTATTTATATTATTAAAGGCATTTGCATCAGGAAGCTCTGCTTTGACTGGTGTTGAGGCTATTTCAAATGCCATACCTAATTTTAGAGATCCGGCACCAAGAAATGCCTCAAAAACTTTATTAGCAATGGGGGCAATTTTAGCTGTACTATTTATAGGTATTGTCAGCCTAGCTTATTTTTATGGAGTTGCCCCAAATGCAAAAGCAACAGTAGTTTCACAAATTGCAGAGGCAAGCGTTGGTAGAAATATTTTTTTACTATATTGTTCAGGGAACGACGGCAATGATACTAGTACTTGCTGCGAATACAGGATATTCAGCCTTTCCTTTACTCGCTGTTAATTTATCAAAGGATGGTTTTATTCCTCGAATTTTTCAAATTCGTGGAGATCGCCTCGGCTATTCGAATGGTATTATGATGCTGGGCCTAGCAGCCATTGTATTAATCATTTTATTTGATGGGATGACAGAGCATTTAATTCCGCTCTATGCGGTTGGGGTGTTTATTCCATTTACTTTGGCACAGGCAGGGATGATGCGAAAATGGTGGCGCGAAAAACCTAAAGGCTGGATACCTAAATTTACAATTAACACAATCGGAGCAATTATCTCATTTGTTGTTGCTATGATGTTTTTTGTGACGAAATTACCTCAGGTATGGCCGGTGTTTATCTTTTTACCAATCATAATTCTAATGTTCCATCGCATCAAGCATCATTATCAGGCAGTAGGTGAACAGCTTAGATTAGTGGATCAGGAGCTTCCGATTATTGAGGGAAATGTTTTCATTGTACCTGTGGCTGGGGTTACAAAGGTAGTGGAAAACACTTTACATTATGCACAGTCATTAAACGTAGATAAAATTATTGCCTTTTATGTAGCTTTTGATCAGGCTGATGCGAAGGCTTTTGAGGAGAAATGGAAAGCCTGGCAGCCAACTATACGGCTTGTAACATACTACTCTCCATATAGAAGTATTACCCAGCCGTTAATGAAGTTTATAGATAAGGTAGAACATCAATGTCTGAAAACAGGGCATCAAGTAACTGTTGTGATTCCACAGTTTTTACCGAAAAAAAGGATGGCATCATATATTGCACAATCAATCGAGTCTATTAATTCGTGCTTCTCTGTTATTTCACAAAAATGTCGTCATTATGACAGTACCTTTTCATTTATCAAAATAATGACTAGCAAGGTTGAAAATTGTCTGATATAATCAGTACGTTGATTGTAAAACACGAACGTTTACAATTAAAAATTAATAGAATACCAGTAAATTCCGAAAAATCAAACTTTATTCAAGGTGCCATATAAGCGCATACCGAATGAAGTGTGGATTGAAAAACGGAATAGCCATAAGGAAGTTTTTACAGTTTCATACCGTTTCACTCATATAATAGCGAGAATAGGGCTCGCGAGTTTCTACCGATTTACCGTAAATAAATCGACTATGGGTAGCAATGCTTTAGGAAACCTCATACAAGGTAATGATGTTTTCTATTCGTTTCGACGTTTTACGCTGAATGCTTTGCTCCACTCGTAGATGAATGGAATCAAGGTATTCAGCGTTTTTTTATCTTCATTCAGCAAATGTTTTTTTGTATCGAAAGCATAGCGGCAGATGTTTTTTTGCTCGTAAGTGTAGCGGCAGCGGCAGATATAGAAGACTCCCACCTCACAGGTGAAAAGATTAATGCGGTTTTGGTTCCTTTCAGTGGTTGTCCAAACACATACTGAATGAAGATAAAGCCTCCGACGGATGTCACGGATTTTCAAAGGAATGAATTGTGTAGGCACAATTCAAAATCCGGACGCATTGTTTATCTGTGCGAAAGCGAAGCGACAGCAACAATTACGCCAAGGCGAAATTGATCACTTGGAATGAGCGTTTTTAGATTTTCCTATAATGGGTGTTATTAGCTCATAATAAGTTATTACTATAAGAAAGAAGGATATAAAGGAAATGAAGTTACTACACGACAAAATTACGCAAGAGGGAAAAGTTTTATCTTCATCAGTATTAAAGGTAGATTCTTTTTTAAATCACCAAATCGACCCAATGCTAATGAAAGAAATTGGCCATGAATTTGCCAACCGCTTTTCGGACCAAGTTATTACAAAAATATTAACGATTGAATCTTCAGGAATTGCACCATCCGTTATGTTAGGGCTTGAAATCGGTGCTCCTGTAGTGTTTGCACGTAAACGTAAATCATTAACATTATCAGATAATCTTTTTTCTTCAAAAGTACATTCATTCACAAAAAAATGAAACAAATGATATTTCCGTATCACGTAATTTCTTAAATGCAGAGGATAATGTACTAATCGTCGACGATTTCCTAGCGAATGGGGAAGCAGTAAAGGGATTACTTGACATTGCAGCTCAAGCAGGTGCCAATGTGGTTGGTGTTGGTATCGTTATCGAAAAAGGCTTCCAAGATGGAGGGAAATTATTACGTCAACAAGGAGTTCGTGTAGAATCATTAGCCATTATCGACTCCCTAGAAGATGGCAACGTAACATTTGCTGCGGAGGCTCGCGCGTAATGAGTACCTTCAAGTCGACAACGCTAGCGATTCAACATTTACTTGCGATGTATGCTGGAGCCATCTTAGTACCACTCATTATCGGTGGGGCTATCGGCTTTAATTCAGCACAAATGACATATTTAGTGGCGATTGACATTATGATGTGTGGGATCGCAACGCTATTACAAGTGTATTCAGGTAAGTTTATCGGTATTGGCTTACCAGTAGTGCTAGGCTGTACGTTTACTGCGGTTAGTCCAATTATTGCGATCGGGACAAATCCTGAGCAGGGGATTACAGATATTTACGGTTCTATTATTGCTTCAGGAGTCATTGTTGTTATTATTGCTGGCTTTTTCGGCAAGCTAGTAAAGTTCTTCCCACCGGTTGTGACAGGTTCTGTAGTATCAATTATTGGTATTTCTTTATTACCAGTAGCATTGAACAATATGGCAGGCGGACAAGGGGCAGAGGATTTTGCATCAGGCGCTAATGTCGCTTTAGCATTCATTACATTAGTTATTATTCTAGTGGTTTATCGTTTCTCTACAGGCTTTGTGCGTGCAATTTCTATTTTAATCGGTCTAGTTGCTGGGACAATCCTAGGAGCGATTATGGGAATGGTCGACTTTAGTCCAGTTTCAGACGCAGATGTGTTACACATGGTTCAACCTTTCTACTTCGGTATGCCAACATTTAATGCATCCGCAATTGTCACTATGACACTTGTTGCGATGGTTTCTCTAGTAGAATCATCAGGTGTTTATTTTGCACTAAGCGATATTTGTAATAAAAAAATTAGATTCAAAGGATTTAGCACGCGGCTATCGCTCAGAAGGGCTTGCCTCTGTGATCGGAGGTATCTTCAATGCCTTCCCTTATACGACTTTTTCACAAAACGTGGGATTAACGCGTATGTCTGGTGTAAAAGACCGAAAAGTCATTTATATCACAGGTGGCCTACTTGTAGCACTTGGCTTCCTACCAAAAATCGCAGCATTAACAACGATTATTCCAACACCAGTACTTGGTGCGGCAATGCTTGCAATGTTCGGTATGGTAATAACTCAAGGTATGGGTATGCTTGTACCAGTTATGAACGAGTCAGCAGAAAATGCGATGATTGCTGCGATTGCAGTAAGCCTTGGTGTCGGTGTATCAGTTGTTCCAGGAATTTTTGATGCACTACCAGCAAAAGTCTCAATCTTAACGTCAAATGGTATCGTTTGTGGTTCCGTAACAGCGATTATCCTTAATATTTTATTCAACATGATTGGGCCAAAGCATAAGAAAGACCCAATGCATGGAGAGATATAACCTTAATATAAAATACCGCCTGCTTCTAGATATTACTTAAGCAGGCGGTATTTTTATATTATTTATTCAGAAACATTATTAGCATCACTTAAAGACAATGCTTTAGTTTCTTGAGCCCAAGCAATCGACACTAGAGTACCGAGAGCATTGTATTTTGTAGCCATACTCATTGGAAACAGGAACGTACTAGCAAAAGCCTCATCTGAGGGAACGAATATCTGTTGGGAAATTTTCCGCTGGGAATATACCTCATAGCAGATAAAATTAATGGAACAAATGATCATAAGAACGATTAGATTACTTGGTAATACGGAAAAGGGAATCCAATGAACTTTTAGTCCATGTAGATGTTTGAAATAAAATGAATCGGGAATTGCTAAGTAAACGATATGCTAGTTTTTTTATAGAATGTAACTACTTATTTAAACATATATAGAGTATATCCATTACTTTTTGAAAGGTCTCTGACAAATGCAAAGTATAGTTCTGATTTTAATACTTCAATTGGTTTATGTGCCTTTTCTAACATTACGAACAATATTTTTGGTAAAAAAAATATTACTTTTCTTGCTGCTTTATTCGGTATGATGGAGATGTTAGTGTATGTATTTGGCCTTTCACTAGTTTTTAGTGGAAAACAAAGTATGTTAGCCATGGTCGTTTATGCCATTGGTTTCGGTCTAGGTATTTTTTTAGGTGCAAAAATCGAACGAAACTAGCGATTGGCTACGTTTATACGACTATCAATACTCAGAATAAAAACGATGAGCTCATAAATTACCTGCGGAATGAAGGCTTTGCTGTAACCATCTATGTTGGTGAAGGACGAGATAGTAATCGCTATAAATATGAAATATTAACAAAGAGAAATCGCGAGGTGGAGCTCTTTCAAATCGTGGAGCAATTTGAACCAAATGCGTTTATTATTTCATATGAGCCTAAGTCATTTAAAGGTGGATTTTTGCTAAATCGAATGAAGGTAAAGCAAAAATGATGGAATTTACAACAAAATAGACCTCTGCTTTTCAGGCAGAGGTCTATTTTTAACTTTTATGATACTTCCTGTTAACCCATTCTTTAAATAATTCAAAATCAGTATAAACGACTTCCTTGTAACGCATTGCTTGTAAAATACTACTTTCCACAAATACACGGCGCTCTTGTCCAATGGCATTTAAAATTTCCTCTTCACTATGGTAGGTGAAAACCTGTGAGTAATCAACATCGGCACGGGCATGAATTTTAGCGGCAATTTGGCCCATAGTTGCAGCAGTTGTAAAATAATCCTCTAAATCCCGATAGTTTTTCGGCTTTACCTTTTTCTTATAAGGAGAGCGCTCTCGAATGTAGTATTCTTGACCATCCATTGTAACATAATCAAGATGTGGGTCCTCTAGATGATGCATTGCTTTTTGAGTGCTGACTACACGGGCCCCTTGATGCTTATAATTCTCCCAAAAAAACCTCATTATATGGCAAAAAGTAAGCTGGAATGGCTGTGCGAACCTCCTTCATTTCAAGCACTAAATCATCTACTCCTAACGCATCTGTTTGACCCTCAACTAAAATATAATAACGTTTCAGACCTATAGATGCTGTTCCCGAGCCGTATTTGATGGCAATATCTTTAATTTTATAGCTCGGTAATACAGTGGTAATAGCAGCATATTCCTCAGCAGAGACGGGCTGTACTTCATCATTCCATTGGAAAACACGCTGATCAGCATCGTTAATATATGTTATATCCTGTAAAAAATGTGAACGTTGCCGTTTTTCCAGCTTTTTCAGCACTCGTTTAATCGGCCCCTTTGTATTATGTTTAGTGAATGTTAGTGTCAGTGGATCGTCCTGCTTACGTTGGAATCGTTTTAATTGATGAATATAACTATGTAAAAAATGATGAATAGCTGTTTCCTGGGCAGCCTGATGTAAGCCCTGCTCCTCAAGATAAAGTGCAATACTAACACTCATGCGAATAATATCATAGAGGTAAGAGCCAACATAGCCTTCATCGAAATCATTAACATCAAACACAATGTCGCCTGTTTCATTTTGAAAGGCGCCAAAGTTGTCCATATGCATATCACCCTGTATCCATGCAGGTTTAACATCAGAGGTATGGAAGATAGAGGGGGATTTTGTCACATCAAAATAAAATAAGTAGGCACTTCCGCGGAAGAAGCGGAAGGGACTTTCTAGCATCGTATCATACTTTTCTTTTCGTTGCTTTTCGCTTAATTTCATTCTCTGTACATCAAACTCTTCAAAAATAGTAGTTAGCAAAGATTTTCTTAAATGTAAGCGTGTATTCTTTACACGCTCTAATAGTGCATGTTCCATATTTATATCCCTTTTCATTTATTTACAACTATATACTGAGAATAAAGGAATAAGTTTCGATTGTTAAGTAGAAGAATGAAGTTTTTTTAAGTGTACCTATTATTAAGAATTTTATCGAGCGGACTCGATAAAAAAATTGAGCGTATTCTTGTACAAAGACGTATTTGATAACATGTTCATTTTAAAATTTTCATACTATATTTACATGCTAAGTCCCGGAGGGGGGTTGTATGTATTTTTTTTACGAAAGGCCTGGTTATCCTTATAGGAAGTACTGCTGTATCGTTAGGAATTAATTTATTCTTAACGCCCTATCAAATTTTAGATGGGGGCGTTGTAGGAATAGCACTTATTTTATACTATTTGTACAAGTTAAAAATCGGATTAATGATTATCATCATTAGTATTCCGATTTTTATAATAGCTTGGTATAAATATAGAGCGTATTTTTACAATAGTATACATGGATTAATTGCCTCTTCACTTATTATCGATTTATTGAAGCCTGTTCGCAATCTTATTCAAATAGAAGCCATCTATAGTGCCATATTAGGTGGGATTCTTATGGGGTTTGGGATAGGTTTAATGCTTAGATTTCAGACAAGCACTGGCGGTACAGATTTAATTGCGCAGTTCATATGCGATAAAACTGGCATTAATGTAGGGATTCTTATATTTATGATTGATTCCATTGTTATCGTTGTAGGAGGGTTCCTTTTATCCTCTAGTACACTGATGCTGTCCATTATCACAGTATTTGTTGTCGGCATTACTACCAGCTTAATGACTAGTCAGCCAAAATAAAAAAATAGCTTCAGTAAGACTGAAACTATTTTAAAGTTCTCAGCGAGAGCTTTTCATCATTCTTTTTTTTGGATGAGCGGGTTTGACCTCCGCAATTAATATAGCAAGCAAAATTAGTATCGCACCTACAACCATGCGACCTGTTAATACCTCATGTAAAAATATGACTGACAATACCATACCGAAAAAGGATTCTGTCGACAAGATAATTGCAGCCTTTGTAGCAGAAGTGTATTGATTCGCCACATTTTGAAATAGATAGGCAAGGGTAGTTGAAAAAAATAGCTAAGTATATAATGGAATAAATAGCTTCTTTTTCAAGTGTAGTAGGGATGTCACCTTGACTGGCTACAACCAGAATACCTAATACTGATGCTGTGATAAATTGAATAATTGTCAGGGCAATGGCATCTTCCTTTTGGACAAAGAGGTTTGTACAGAAAATATCAAAGGCAAATGCAACGGCACATGCTAAGGAAAGTGCGTCTCCTATATTCATTGTCAATGAGCCCTGTAGTGATAAAAAACCGATTCCAACAATAGCCATAATTGAACCAATAATTTCATAGCCATCTATACGACGTTTGTAAACGGCATATGCGATTAATGGAACAACAATAACATTGACTGCTGTTAAAAAGGCATTTTTAGATGGGGTTGTATATTGTAAACCAACAGTCTGAAGTGCAAAGGCAATGTACAATATGGTGCCTAATATAATCCCTTTCCAAATTACTGATTTTGAAGCTTTTTTTTAATCTGTAGCCAAATATTGTTGTTAGTATAATGGCAGCTAATATAAATCTCCCTGCCATTACTTGATAAGCTGTTAAATATTCTAAAGCGATAGCTGTTATAACAAATCCGCTACCCCAAACGATAGCTGTAACTAAAAGCATACCGTCAGCCATATATTGTTTCATCTTTCTTCCTCCTAACTTTACTAGAATAGCATGAGAGGGAGAAAATTATTTTGATTTTAATTCTAAATTTTCAGGCGTTTCTTTGTACTTATTCCAAAGCTGCTAATTAATCATTCATTTTGCTATGTAATAAGTACAATTTAACGGCTGCTGCCAGACGTTCATAGAAAACATACTCATTCTCCATAGGTGCTAATAGCTGACGAATTTGCCATTCGATAGCGAATAGTGTTTGGGTGGCAAAAATGAGCAACCGCCACTTCTTTGATATTCCCTTTTTTTCTAATATAGGTAATGGCGGTTTTAATTAAATCCGGATCAGCCTTTTCCTCAAGTATGGGGCCAAGATAGCTATTCACATAGTCCATAGCAAATTTAGCGTCCTTACGGTGTAATTCAATTAACAAACTGTCTGATGCAAGGGTTTGGTACTGACGATGAGGAATTGCTTCGATTTCAGCCATGATGCGTGCGTAGTAAGCCTCACGAACAGCAATGGCTAGTTCCTGTTGAGCTACATGACAACTGCTATAGCCAAAGGTCAATGATTTAGTTGAAATGGCATACATCCCTAACCATTCATTTAGAAATTTTTCAAATTGAAACTGCTCAGATGAATGAGTAAATAAAATAAAGAGACTCTGTTTATAAGAGCAAATCATTCCAGATTTCATTAGGGGCTCTAATTGAAATAGGGGTTGCATCCATTGATTATCAACATAATCTTTTACTTGAATATTGGCGACAAATACATATTTATCAAAGGGTTTATTGATTTGCTGTAAGAAGGATTTGATTTGTTCATCGGGGATATCCTCCTCGATAAGACGTCTCATCATCGTCTCTAAAAAAAATAAATAATCCTGTGTTTTTGCATAGGCCATCGTCTCTAAAATGATTTTTCGAAAAATTCATCTCCCCCAAATCGTAATATTGGGAAATTGTTTTTATCTGCATACATTAAAACTTCCTCTGGTAAATCTTCATAGATTACAGGCTTATAAGCTAAAGCACTTGCCCCGAGCTCAATAAGATTTTTCACTGCATTCAATAAATATTCGGGCTGTTGCTTAGCAAATAATAAGCTGCTTAACACAACACTATTTGGTGTAAAAATCGTGTCACGCACAGTTTGAATATCAGGTGAAAATTCAAAGTCTAGAATTTCAACATTTTGAACTGATTTATGTAATCCATTGCGACCAGCAACGACTGTAAAATCTTTTGTAATAGGTAGTTGTAAAAAGTTCTCCACGTTCATAAGGATATCAAGCAACCTTTCTTAAGATTGAGCTTCTACTACTTATTATAAAAGTAATTGTCAATAAAATTCTATTAGTATTGATGAATCAGAGATTTCAACGAAAAAAAATCTGCTGACGATTACAATCAGCAGATTTCTATTGAAATATTTAATGCTTAAAGGTTTGCAAAAATATTAGGCTTTCTATTTTTCAGTGGATTTGTTTGCTCAATTGCATAGCCAACATTCAGAATAAGACCTTCTTTAAAGGCAGGTCCTATGATTTGTAGGCCTACTGGTAAATTGTCTTTAAAGCCACAAGGGACGGAAAGCAGGTAATCCTGTTAAGTTGCTTGGGCCTGTAAAACGAATGATATTGTCAATTAAATCAACCTTTTCACCATTTAAAGTGGCAAAATTATCACCGATAGTACTAGCCACTACAGGCAATGTAGGTGATATTAATACATCTACCTGATTAAATATTTGTGAAAACTCTTGTTTAATTTGTCGACGCACTTGCTGAGCCTGCAAGTAATCCACTGCAGATGGTAATTCACCTAGCTCAAATAACAGACGGATATCATCACCAAAATCCTGTGGTCTGCTTTGTAAATCTGAATGATGGATAGCTGCAGCCTCTGAAAGGGAAGTAACCAGCTCAGCCCATTCAGCATATTGCAGGGAAGGGATACGAACAGTTTCAACTTTTGCACCCTGATCCACTAAGCTTTGGATACTTGCTCGCACAGCCTTTTCTACATCTGAATCAACGCGATTAAAGAAATAATCTTCGTTGATGCCAATAACTAAACCTTTTACATCGCCTGTGATTTGCTGGCTGTAATTCTCAGTTTTGACATCTACACAAGTAGGGTCTCTATGGTCAAAACCGGCGATAATTTCTAGCATACCTGCCGCATCTTTGACTGTCTTAGTCATAGGTCCAATATGATCTAAGCTCCAGGCAAGCGGGTAGCAGCCATACTTACTTACACGTCCATGGGTAGGCTTTAAGCCAACAATTCCACAGGCTGATGAAGGAATTCGAATCGAGCCAGCAGTATCAGTACCTAATGAGGCAACACTAGCTCCTGCTGCTACTGCTGCACCAGAGCCACCACTAGAGCCTCCTGGAATCTTCTCTAAGTTCCAAGGGTTGCGAACTGGTCCATAATGGGGGTTATTATTAGTAATCCCCCAAGCATATTCATGCATGCTTAATTTTCCTGTGAAAATAACACCAGCATCACGAAGCTTTTCTACGACAGTCGCGTCATAGCCAGATACGAAATCTTTATGAATCTTGGAAGACATCGTTGTAATTTTATCTTTAAAATACAGATTATCTTTTAAAGCCATTGGAATCCCGTGGTACATTCCACGGTACTGTCCGTTTAAAATCTCTTTTTCTACAATTTGTGCCTGTGCTAAGGCCTCTTCACGGTAAAATGCCATATATGCGTTAATCTTTGGCTGACTTTCTTCTGCAAAATCTAAGATTGATTTCGTCAATTCCACGGGAGAAAGTTTTTTAGCCTCCAGTAAAGGTGCCAGCTCTTCAACAGATTTTAAATGTAAATCAGTTGTCAATATGATCACCTCCAGGAAGATTACGGATAGCAATATCAGCGTCATCGATAGCGATTCCTTCTAAATTACCTCGAAGCGACTGCATGCCTTCCCACCGTGTTTTTAATTGTTCAAGGTGTTCAGATTTTGGTGTAATTCCTTTGTTCTCCAATATTTGTTGAATAGACAAGCTCATTAACAGGATCCTCCCTTGGAAAAAAAAGTTTTTATCTAAATAGGTTTCCCTACTAAGAACAAATTTTTATAAAAGTTAATAAAATACTATTATTACAAGCATACACTAATTATGAAATATATCAAAATTATATTTGAATAGTTTGTATATTGCGAAAAATGTACTATGGTTAAAAATAATTAAAAAAAGCTTACTTTTAAGAGAGCAATGAGTTTGTTTGATAGAAATCTAGTGCTTGGGCTACCTCTTTTTACATCCTGTTCACAGTACATTTACAATAAAGGGGTACAATAGATCATAATAACCAATTTAAGAGGTGCAAGAATGGAGTCTGTTGTGAGACAAAGCATAAAAACTAGTAATGTATTTTCTTATTTGAAGCATCTATACGAGCAGCATCAAAACAATACATTGTATATAAAACGTTTAAAGGCATTAAAGCAAATTATTCAAGAAAATGCTTTACATACTTATTTTCAACCGATAGTTGATATTCAGACTATGCAGACATTGGGATTTGAAGCGTTAAATCGTCCAGAGCCTTCTCAACTGTTTTCAAATGTCGATCAGTTTTATGAATTTGTTGGACAGACTGACTGTGTTTTTTTTATTTGAATGCTTTTGTCGTAACCTTTCATTGCAGCGTTTTAAAGAGAGATTACCCGAAGATTTGATAAATAGAGATTTTTTTAGTTTTTCTAAATATACATCCGAATGTATTACTAGATAAGAAATATCATAGTGGTGAAACCTTGCAATTGTTAAAGGAGTTGGGAATTAAACCGCAGCAGGTTGTATTTGAGCTTACAGAGCGTAGTGCAGTGGTAGATTTTGTAGAGTTTGAACGTGTGTTATCACATTATCGATCACAGGGCTATAGAATTGCAGTGGATGATATGGGTTCAGGCTATAACAGCCTAAAAACACTTATTTATTTAAAGCCCGAATTTATTAAGCTAGACCGCTCTTTAATTCAATTTATCGATCAAAATAGTGAACAGCAGCAGCTTGTGACATTGTTGATGGGATATGCAGAGCAGGTAGAAACTAAAATTATTGCAGAGGGTATAGAGCGGCAAGAGGAGCTTGAATATTTGCATAAAATAGGTATTCATTATGCCCAAGGATATGCGATAGGAAAGCCCGCAAAGGAAATACATTTGGGGGAAATAAGGATGGGTGACCATGAAGATAGGGGAAGTCATTGAAACTGTTCCTTGTATTGATGAATTTGTGAAAAACAGAGAGGTGGATTTACTGTTCACAAGTAATCTATCGTTGCGCAGTGTTGTTGTTGTCAGAGATGAGAGACCAATTGGGCATATTACACGCACACATTTCTATCAAAAAAATTGGTACACGTTATGGCTATAATTTATTTATGGGACGTCAAAACCAACTTGTTATTAAGGACAATCCTTTAATGGTAGAACATCATGCACCTATTACTGAAGTTAGCACAGTCGCAATGAGTAGACCTCCAGAAGATTTATATGATGATGTTATAGTTACACGAAATGGTATATATGTTGGGGTAGTTAGCATTCGCGAACTATTACTAAAGCTTGTAGATACCCAAGTAGCTATTGCAAGCTTCTTAAATCCATTAAGTAGCCTTCCGGGTAATAAATTAATTGATGAAAAACTAGAAGAAGCGTTGTTATTACCACAATATAGCTTAATCTATTTCGATTTAGACCATTTTAAATCCTATAATGACACGTACGGTTTTAATAAAGGAGATAAGATCCTACTATATTTAACAGATATTTTGAAAAGAAATATCGTTGGTGTAGAAGATTTTTTAGGGCATATTGGAGGAGATGATTTTGTCGCAATTCTCCCTCATTTTGATACTCTTCCTATTTGTGAAAAAAATTATAAATGAGTTTGATGCTAAAATTTTAAACTTCTATAACCCAGAGGATTTAGCTACATTACAGTTTCATAATAGAATGGGGAAGCTAGAGCCCTTTAGGTGTACATCTCTATCAATCGCGGTGATTACCAATCAAAATCAACAATTCACCTCTGTCGAGCAATTGTCAGATGCTGTGACACGTGTAAAAAAACAATGCAAAAAGATTTCTGCAAGCTGTTATTTAATTAATGAATACAAAAAAAGAAACCTACCTCATTCATTAATTGGTCCGCACCCAAAAGTTAGAGCTAACAAACTAACTTTTGGAGTGTTTTTGTATGGCAAAAAAATAGCGAAGAAATTAAAGATGATAAAAGAGTATCTTGAGGTTAATCTAGGATACCACTTACTTACTTAAAAATATCCTCTGTCCGTGTGAAGCTGGGTTCGTAACTATAAAGAATTAGGCATGAAGGACTTTCTGTAAAAACGACATTTATTCTGTTCAATTCAATTTGAATGAATTACATTATATTTCTTTCCTATTATTACTCCACTACCAGTCATAACCACTACTTTATCTTGTATTCTCTATATAAAGAACTTTTTCCCAAAGCAAAAAGATTTAACGTTAAACTAAATTTATTATATTTCGTGTTTGGGGCATAATCAAAGACAAGGAATCGCTTTCATTTTAGGAAATTATTAATCTGAATAAAACATACTTGAATTATAGGGATTATGGGTATATAATTCGATTTACATCATAATTAAGCATCTTAGGAGGATTTCCATTGTCTACATTACAAATAATTCTTAACGTAGCCGTTTTGCTCGTGTTCGTTGGAATTTTATATTTTATGAACAAAAAACACGTTAAGTTTTCGAATCGTGTTTTTACAGGTTTAGGTCTAGGAATTGCACTTGGTCTTGGACTTCACTTAATTTATGGTATCGATTCTGAGATATTGGCTAAAACGACTTCTTGGTACAATATTATCGGTACGGGTTATGTGAAATTACTACAAATGGTTGCTATGCCATTAGTATTTATTTCAATTTTAATCGCCTTTACAAAAATGAAGGTGGGTAAAAATTTTGGTAAAATGGCTGCACTCATTTTAGCCATTTTAATTGGTACGACGGCTGTATCAGCAGCAGTAGGTATTTTATCAGCAACTGTATTTGATTTAGATGCATCACAAATTATGCAAGGTGATGCAGAAACTGAGCGTGGTGCATATATCGAAGAAAAAAACTTCCGGATTAGCTGCACCAGATTTACCAACGCAAATTATTGAGCTGTTCCCAGCAAACCCATTCCTTGATTTAACGGGAGCTCGTTCAACATCTACGATTGCTGTCGTAATTTTTTTCAGCATTCCTAGGCTTTGCTATTTACGTGTAGCACGTAAGGATGAAGCGATGGGTGCAACAATTAAGAAGGGTCTAGATGCCATCTATGCATTAGTAATGGGTGTTGTAACAATCGTTTTACGTTTAACACCATACGGAATCCTTGCCATTATGGCACGTACAGTAGCAACATCTGATTTTGGGGCAATTTATAATTTGGGTAAATTTGTCATTGCATCCTATGCAGCACTATTTATTGTGTTAATAGTACACTTATTAATCTTAACATTAAGTGGTTTAAATCCCTTTACGTATTTAAAAAAAATCTGCGGAAACACTATTATTTGCCTTTACATCGCGTTCAAGTGCTGGTACTTTGCCAATGAACATTAAAACGCAAACTGGCCGTCTAGGTGTACCAGAGGGAATTGCGAACTTCTCAGGTTCATTTGGTTTATCGATTGGTCAAAATGGCTGTGCTGGTGTCTATCCTGCGATGCTAGCCATCATGATTGCGCCTACTGTTGGCATTAATCCACTTGATCCAGTGTTCATCATTACTGTGATTGCAGTAGTGGCAATTAGTTCATTTGGTGTAGCTGGTGTTGGTGGAGGTGCAACATTTGCAGCAATTCTAGTCTTATCAGCACTTGATTTACCAGTTGCGCTTGCGGGTATTTTAATCTCTGTTGAGCCATTAATCGACATGGGTCGTACGGCACTAAATGTAAGTGGTTCTATGACAGCGGGTGTAACAACTGCACGTGTAACCAAAGAATTGGACACAGACATGTACAATAATAAAGAATTAGGTGCCCAAGTATCAGACCTATAAAAAATTAAGAAGGAGCTATTCTCTATTGAGAGTAGCTCCTTTTTAACTGCTTATGAATAGCCATTGTTTTTAATAATTAGGCATTTATATTATTTTGACATAAAAATCCTTACCATTAATTAGTTCGCTAAGTTCAATGGCATAATTGGTTTTATAATAATCGTATATATTGCGTGCTAACCCGGAGTGACCATTTAAATATGTTCCCTTTATAATTTCCTTACGTGGATTATGAAAATCAAAATACAAGCGTGAATCGTGGCACATAGTATCCAAAATAGCTTTAAATTCTTGCTCTTCAATATGAATTCCACGCGTATATTTGCATTCTCTGCGGTACGTATCATGGGAAACATTGACTGGGGAAGGCTCAAGAATTATTTCGATTTTTTTTATTCAAATGTCAACAGCTCCTTTTAGGATATTAGCAACATGACTAGATGAAATTCAAAGATGGTTATTTTAATGAATTAACCTTATAATTAAGTATATAATTGTCAGAAAATTATATCAATATTTTTCTACCAATCTTGTTGCGCTATTTCCTCAGCTATTACTTGTAAGTCGTAGGCATTAATTGTTAAAAGTGTGTAGTCGTGAGTGTCCATATATTTTTCTGCTAGACGCTTCATATATTTTGGGGAGCCCTCGTTTTCTTCATCATAAACAAGTAGCAGACCATCTGTGTTTTGAATGATAAATTTATCCTTCTCGATAAATTGCCAGGGAGCCTCATATGGCTTTTTCGTAACACTCGTCACAAAATCTGCTTGAGCTAATAAGGCTTGATATTTTTCCTTTTTATGGTCCTGCCAATTTTTCTCCTGCTCAAGGAAGGGAGTAATAACAGCATATTTTAAATGAGGGAATTCTTTTTTTTAATAGCAAGACAATTTCAGCTCCCCAAGTTTCTACACCGGGCTGTCCACTAATGATAATCCACTCTAATCCTTCATCCATTAGTATACGTAGACGGGTTTCAAGCGCTTTTTTTGATAATGGCTATACCTGGATGCTTGTCATTGAAAATTCCGAGTTCATGAGCTTATAGCCAGTGATAATGAGTCGTTGTAACAATAAAATGCCCCCTAATCTGTATAGTAGTAATAGTATACAGTAGGAGGCAATAGAAAACGAATTCCTTTATGCTTTACAGTCGTTAAAAAGTTAAAATGCAAATAGTGTTAGGACTACAGCTACAGCTGCACAGATGCCTAAAAACCACCATGTGTCTGTAAAGTCCTCTTTGGTGTCACTATTCATGTGTTACCTGTCCTTTCTTTTTAATCTGTCCATTCCATGACCAATTTGTCCATGCTCGGAGTACAGCTTCGAATGGTCCGCGCTTAAATTTCTTTAAATAGGCAATGCTAAACGCACATTGCAAGCTATAAACTATAATACCGAATACAATACCGCCAAGAACGCCCAGCTTGCTATATAATCCAAGGCCATATCCGTAAAAGATTGTTGTACAAATAATGGTTTGCATTAGATAATTAGTAAGTGATAATTTACCAACACTTTCAAAGGCAGGGGAGAGCAATTGAACAGGACGTGATTTAAATAATAGTGCTGCTAGGCAGACATAGCCAATTGCTAAAAGCTGAGAGCCTCCCATAGCTAAAAGATTCGAGAAATTATTTTCTATATAACTAAAACTTTTACAAGCTAGCCCAATCGGAACAAGTAATGCACCTAGTTTATACCATTTTTTTCTCGTCCTCCATATTCACAAATGCTTGCTTTTTAGCGAATCCCATACCAAGCAGGAACAAAGGAGCGTAGAAGATAGGTGCAAATATAAGGATGATGAAAATATAGGAAGGATCATCCATTCCAGGAGGTAAAGTATTTGCTCGAAAATCATAAATATCTAAATAACTTCCATTTGCATACACATTATCAGCTTGCTCGATGTAAGACTCTAATTCTTTTTGTTCCTTTTTAGTTGGATCCATGTGACCGAATGTTAAAGCGGTTGTCAGTACAAAAAGAATCCCAGCCAAATAAAAAGTGTTTTTGGCTTACGGTTAATAAAAGGGAGTAAAAATAGAGTCATACAGCCATAGGATAGAAGTATATCTCCTTCCCAAAACAGTGTTGAATGAAGCCAGCCAAGTGCAATTAGCCCAGTGGCACGACGTAAAATGGACCAGCGACTTTTATTTTTTTTCTTTTACGAATGGATTCAATCATTTTAATAAGAGAGAAGCCAAATAAAATTGTAAAAATAGGCATGAATGATCCTTCGATGAAGATTTTAACGAAATATAAAGCACCATTATCGATGATTGAAAGATGTTGAAGCTCATCTTTACCATACATGCCAAATTGGAAAATCAGTAAATTCGCCATTAAGATGCCAAATAAACTAAAGCCACGCATTGTATCAATGAAGGTTACACGGTTTGTTGTCATTGCGTTTTATCTCCTTAATTGGTTATCTTATACATAGTGTACTTAGTAAAGCTTATGGCTAAATAATGACAGCCTTAAAGTAATCTTAAAAGTAGGTGGTAGAATGCAAGATGCATCAATTTTAGTGTTAGAGGATGAACGTGCTATTGCGGAAATGATTGAAATTATATTGGGGAAAGATGGATTTTCAAACATTACATTATGTAGCACTGTAGAAGAAGCGAAAAAGAACTTAGAGATGAAAGCCTTTGATTTTTATTTATTAGATATCATGCTACCAGATGGAAATGGGATAGAAATGGCGAATCTAATTCGTGAGCGTAGCGATGCGCCTGTATTCTTTTTAACTGCCAAGGGTAGTGATGCTGATAAGCTTCGGGGGTTTATGAATGGAGCAGATGATTATATTACAAAACCATTTAATCCACTTGAGCTGGTAGCGAGGGTGAAGGTACAGCTTGGACGCTATCTTAAAAAGAAGGATGTATCACAAAACCATCTTTTTGTATGTAGTCGATTTACATTTAATATCGATGCAGCAGAGATAATCGTAGATGGGACAAAGGAAATTATTAGTGGGCGTTTATTTCATTTATTAAAATATTTATGTGAAAATACTGGGCAGGTATTATCAAAGGAGCAAATTTATGAGCGTGTATGGGGCGATTGCTTATTTGATGATAATACTGTAATGGTGCATATTCGAAAACTGCGAGAAAAAAATAGAAAAGAATCCAGGTAAACCAACTTGCATTATAACTGTAAGAGGCATTGGTTATAAACTTGTCGGAGATGCTCTTTCATGAAGCCAGCCAGAAAATTAACACTTCGCTTTGTATCTTATTTCATTGTTTTTTTATTTGTTAATTATCTCAGGCTTTGTCATTAGTTTGGTGTCCTTCGGGATCTTTATCAATAAACGAGTGGGCGATAATATTCATGTAATGACCTCCTACGAAATTAAAGATGATGCTGTTGTAGAAAAGGGAGCCTCTATTAAAATTGCTGATTATTTAGTGAAGAGAGCGAATGAGAATGCAGGACAATTATACTTATTTGATCAATCCATGAACATTGTTGATTACACAGGAGACATATGTGAGCTATGTGGAATGACGGATAGTGAGGTATTGAATCTTAAGAGACTAGGTATGCATACATGGGAGATTCCTGGCTATTATTTATTATTTCTGCCAATATCACCTGTTCAGTCAATTATTGAGGATTCACTTCAAAGTTGGGAAGAAAAAGGAGAGATACCGTCAGAGCTACTTCAACGTATTCAGGATAAAAAGGCATCTATTGAAATCTATAATGAGCAATGGGACCGTGTAGAAGTCATTGGAGAGCGTTATAAAAAAAACTCCATAAGCCACAGTTGCTAGAAGAAAAATACGATATTTTTGAGCATGAAGAGTTAATACAGAGTGCAGCTTTAGAAAATGGTTCAACACTGGTTGTGCGCATGCCAAATCCATCGTATAAGCCATTTGAGGAGCCATTTAATAAAGCAATGCTGTTATTTATCTCCACCTTTTTTTGGAGGGCACATTATCTTGTTAATTGGTGTAATATTTTTATCTATAAGCATTTCTCGTCAATTTGTACGACCACTTGTTTATGTATTATCTCGAATCGACCGACTTACTCAGTTTGATTATAGTGAGGTAAGTGACAAGAATATTCATCATCAGAAGACAGGGAAGCTAAAAAAAGAAATTTAAATTATTTCAACCTGTGGATGAATCTCTCAACCATTTATCAGAACGACTTTCTTTTAATGAAAGGCAAATTAAACAAGCAGAGCAATTACGCGAAGAGTGGATTACAGGGCTATCACATGATTTAAAAACACCTCTTAGCTCAATTTATGGTTACTCCACTATGCTTGCTTCAGAAGACTATAATTGGTCAATGGAGGAAATGCGTATTTTTGCAAGTACAATGCAGGAAAAAGCAACGTATATGGATGCACTTATTCAGGATTTAACCTATACGTATCAATTAAAAAAATAAAGCCATTCAACTTGAAAAAGTATTGATACCACTTGCTTCGTGGCTACCAAAGTTCGTGGATGAGCAAGTATCTGTAAATGTATATGGAGATGTTATGTTGGAAGCTGATGAGCTTTTGTTAAAACGAATTTTAGATAATTTGATTACCAATGCGAAAAAAATATACACCTAAAGGCACCAAAGTAATGGTAGATGCACAGCAAATCAATAAATCTGTAGTAATGACAATCACTGATCAAGGACCTGGCATACCACAGGAAGAGTTAGATAATTTATTTGAACGATATTATAGAGGTACTAATACTACGGATGATACTACTGGTACAGGATTGGGACTAGCTATTACGAAACAATTAATTGATCTGCATAATGGATCGATCAGCGTTCGAACAGACTCGGATGGCACAGTTTTTGTTTTAACATTTCAATGTCAATCATTATAAAGAAGGGTAGTACAGGTGATGATTCACTTTGTACTACCCTTTGCTTTATTTTTTTGCATCTCTCAGATGGCTGCTCAACTTTTACATATCGCCAAAGGCTATTGGCAATATCCCGTGCTTCTGCTACGTGCTCCGTTCCAACGAAAGCTTTACGGAAAGGTGTAAGAAGTGATTCAATGATAAAAAGCTTTGGTTTTTCACGCTGTAGTTCCTCTAATAAAAATTCCACGTATTCTAGGCCCTCCACTGTTTCATTCTTAGATAAACCCTTTTTAAAGCCTCTTAATTGCTCAATAACTGTGTCTTTATTAACTGCTTTATAATTCACAACATTTTGGATGGTGTTAATCATTTCAACACTGACAATGATTTCTTTTGATTCAAGCATAGCAGGTATAATTACGCTAATATTGCGTAATGCTACACGTACAATGCTTCGCGATTTATATATTTATAATCAGCAATTAAAACAGCTCGCAATGTCAGATTAATCATACCAAGTGTTTGCACAGCACATTCATAGCTAATTGGACTAATTTCTTCTCCAAATACTTGAACAAGTCGATTTGCAAGCCACTCCAGCTCTTGTAAGTGATAGTTTATAATGATTTTTTTAAGTTCATTATCTCGAGAATGGAATATAGACTCAAAAATTTGGATTAAATTATGCTCACGATTGACATACATAAGTACTGCTACTTGCTGAGTTAAGACTTCCAGGTCGGTAGGATCTTTCCCGTATAGAAGCTCGTGACGACGATTACTAGCTTCCTCACGCCCCTCATCTAATATGGCGATTAGGCATTCATTTTTAGAAGAAAAATGATTATAAAATGTTCCCTTTGAAATTTTAGCTGAACCAATGATGTCGTTAATAGATGTATCAACGAATCCTTTTCAATAAATAAGTCTCTTGCAGCAGAAATAATTTGCCTTTTTCTTTTATTCATAACCTCACCTTTTTATCGATATTATACTCTTATTCTATAGCTAAAATGCTTATTTATCAACGTTTAAAATTTTTATAGACTTAATTCTTGAAAAAAAGTAGACTGCGAGTATAAAATAAGTTTTATCGAAAAACAAGAAAGAATTGAGGGATTAATATGGAAAGTGATCAAACAATGAAAAAGCCCCCATATGGAATGATTTCGATTTTATTTGTGGGGGCATTTGTTGCTTTTCTAAATAACACATTGTTAAATGTTGCTTTACCAACAATCATGAAAGATTTTGGTATAACATATTCAAAGGTACAATGGCTTGCAACAGGTTATATGCTAGTAAGTGGTATTCTAGTGCCAGCTTCAGCGTTCTTCGTTACACGCTTTAAAAATAGACATTTGTTTATTGCAGCAATGTCAGTCTTTACAATTGGTACAATTATGGCCGGCTTTGCACCTAACTTCGAAGTATTATTAGCAGGTCGTATGGTGCAAGCAGCTGGTGCTTCAAGTATGTCCCCGCTTTTAATGAATGTAATGCTGATTAGTTTCCCGAAAGAAAAACGCGGTGCAGCAATGGGAATCTTCGGTCTAGTAATGATTTCTGCCCCAGCAATAGGTCCTACATTATCAGGATATATTGTTGAGCACCATGATTGGCGCATGCTATTCCAAATGATTATTCCGTTTGCTGTTATTAGTTTGTTATTTGGTATTTGGAAATTAGAGAACGTGATGGAGACACGTAAGGTTCATTTAGATCTACTTTCAGTCCTATTATCAACAATCGCATTCGGTGGTATTCTATATGGTTTCAGTACTGCAGGGGATAAGGGCTGGTCAAGTCCTTGGGTATATGGCCCAATTTCAATTGGATCTATTGCTTTACTGATATTTATCTTTAAACAGCTACGCATGGATCAACCTTTGCTAAATTTACGTATTTATAAATATCCAATGTTTGCATTGGGTTCAGCTATCTCAATTATCGTGTCAATGGCTATGTTCTCTGGTATGATTTTAACTCCTGCTTATGTACAATCGATTCGTGGAATTGATCCATTTAAAGCAGGCCTAATGATGCTTCCAGGAGCACTTGTAATGGGGATTATGTCGCCGATTACAGGGAAACTTTTTGATAAATTTGGGCCGCGTATTCTAGCAATTATCGGGTTAGCTATTACAACAGCTGCAACATTTGGGTTAACAAAATTAGAATTAGATTCAAGCTATACATTTATCGTGTCTATGTACACAATTCGTATGTTCGGTATGTCAATGGTTATGATGCCAATTATGACAAATGGTTTAAATCAATTACCACAAATGATGAACCCGCATGGTACAGCCATTAATAATACTGTACAGCAAGTGGCAGGAGCAATTGGTAGTGCTGTAATGGTTACATTTATGAATAACCGTAAAAAAAGCTACAGCCCAGGATTTAATTGCAGAAGCTAAAGCGAATGCAGCGCAATCAGGAGCTGCTCCAACACCTGAACAAATGCAGCAAATGCAGGACCAAATTATGCAAACTGCCTTATTGGATGGGATTACACACTCATTCTTTATAGCAGCTTGCGTTACAGTAATTGCCTTTGTACTTGCATTCTTCTTAAAACGTGTGAAAATTGAAAGTGTGGCTGCACATATGGATTTGAAAAAAAACCAACTAAATAATTTATAACCTGCCAGAAGCAACTCTCAACTGGCAGGTTTTTTTTCTTTGTAGTAGGAATAAAAATAAACCCGTTTTTGTAGACACAATAGTGAATACAAAACGGGTTCTTGCCTTGTATGATGATATTAAATATCTTTTTTTAAATAATGCCCCTGGCCAAAAAGCATATTTACCCAAAATGGTAGTGATCGCTGGGACTAGTAAAGGACGCACAATGAATGTATCTAGAAGTACGCCAATAGCTGTAACGACACCAAACTGCACTAATACTTGAATTGGTAATGTCGCAAGTACTGCAAATGTTCCAGCCAAGATTAGCCCAGAAGATGTAATGACACTGCCTGTTCTAACAACACCTTCTTCTACTGCAGTTAAATGATCTGAAGTCTTACGTTTTTTTCCATATCTCTGAAATCATAAAGATATTATAATCTTCTCCAAGTGCTACTAAAAAGACAAAGGCATATAGTGGAATAGCTCCTGAAATGGCTTCAGCTCCCATAACATGATGTAAAATAAGCCAGCCAGCCCCAAGTGCACTGAAATAGGAAATAATAACAGTGGCTAATAAATAAACTGTGGCTGTAAGGGAACGAAGATAGATAAATAATAATAGAGCAATCAAGGCAATCATCGTTGGCATAATAACTGTTTCATCCCTTACAGTAATTTGCTGCGTATTATATTGACTAGCTGTCTCGCCGCCAATCCATAGATGCTGATCTGCCTTCTTAATGCCTTCAGTTTCAAGCATTTTTCCAACTTCTGCTTTCAGCTCTGGAATATGTGCTAATGCCTCCTTAGCATAAGGGTTAATATTTAAGGTTAGTTCATACAATTGTATATGATTATTCTTTTCTCCAATTTGAACATCTGTAACACTATCAATATAAGAGATAGATGCTAATTGCTGTTGTAAGTTAATATCGTTTCCCTTAGTGTCAATGACGAGCTGTATAGGTGCTAATTCACCAGGGGAGAAATTTTCTTCTATTAAAGTAAAGCCTTCACGTGACGGCATATCCTCTGGGAAGGAAGATAATAAATCAAATGTATATTGAATGCGTGGCACAAATACGGTTAAACCACCTAACAATAATAAAGTTGCTACAATCACAATCCATGGTTTATGTGTCACGAAATGCCCGATTTTATGACTTGTTTTATGGGAAGGCTTGTTTTGTTTTTTTACCTTTCCTTTGAGCCATCGCCTCTGTTCTTGGTACGAATGGGAAAAAGGCTACGCGGCCGATTAAGACAAGAATTGCTGGAAGGACAACAAGTGCTGCAATTCCCATTACAAGTACGCCAAAGCTAAATGGAACTGCAAAGCGTTGAAATGCACCGTAATGGGCAAGACTAAGAGTAGCTAGACCAATCACAACAGTTAAGGCACTCATCAAGATTGCGCCGCCAGATTCCCTTACAGCAAGCTTCATAGCGGTTGTTTTATCCTCAACCTCAAAAAGAATTTCTCGGTACTTTGAGATTAAAAATAGACAATAGTCTGTACCTGCACCAAAGAGTAATACGGTCATAATAGAAACAGCCTGTGAATCCTTAGCAATCCATCCTTGATCAGCAAAGAAGCCAAGCGTTGGACTGATAATACCATAAGCAAGACCCACAACGATTAAAGGGATGACAGCTAATAGTGGTGAACGATAGATAATAATTAATAGCACTAAAACAAGGAGTACAGTTGCCATTAATAATTTTGTATCAGCTTTTGAGAAAAGGCTGACTGCATCTGTTGCAATGCCAACTGGTCCAGAATAACGGATATGAAGTACATCACTGGCCAAGTCCTTTTTCGTTTGGACATTATATTCATCCATTGTTTTCGTTAATGCATTTAAACTCTCTTGTAAAACATCAGTTGCTAGCCCTTTTTCAAAGAAAACAGGAGTAACAATGGTTGTACTGTTTTCAGATGCGGATGCAGCAATGGCTTGTGTAGGCATTTGATCATAAGGTGGAATCAGTGTTTGATGAGCTAAAGGTTTATCTGTTAGCTCTCCATAAATCTTTTGGATAACACCAAAATCATCAGTAGTTAGACCATTTTCTCGGTGCCAAACAAGTAATAAAGGTGTGCCTGCTTCATTAGGAAATTGTTCTGCAATAATAGTAGCGGCTTGTTCTGACATTTCTGTACTAGGTAGATTTTTACCTGATTCACTTTCAATGCTATTGATTTGTGGCCAAGCAAAGGATAGTGCAGTAACAAGTAAAACCCAAAAGACAAGAGTTAAAATGCGTCCCTTTTTACTTGCTACCATCGAGCCCCATTGCTCGAGTGGATGTTTTTTCACGAGAAGACCTCCATTCCATATGAGTATTATTAATTATATATACTAGTAGGTTAATTAATCAATTACGAAATACTAATATGTTATACTATGTTTAAAAATAATGCTTTAAAAGGAGGCGATATGATGAAACAATCGCCGCGTGTTCTCGGAAGACCTCGCCATAATGAAAATGCAAAACCAACAAAAGATATTGTCCTTGAAACGGCCACAAGACTTTTTATAAAAGAGGGCTACAAAAATATTTCGATGGATGATGTAGCAAAAGCTTGTAACGTGACAAAGGCAACAGTCTATTATTACTACCCAACTAAAGGCGATCTATATACATCTGCATTAATTGCAATGATGGATAGGATTAGGTTAGCTATTCTACATATTTTAGAGCAGCCAAGCCCCTTTAAAGAACGACTAGAACAACTTGTTGAAGTTCACTTATCTGCTACTGTAGATATTGATATGAAAAACTTTATGAGAGAGGCATCCATTAATTTATCGGAATCTCAATTAAAGGAAGTACATATCTCGGAAAATAAAATATATCAAACAATTGAACAAGCCATGCAGCTAGAGATGGAGAAGGGGACAATACGTAAAGGAAATGCTACCTTCTTTGCACATACGTTTATGGCGATGATGTCCATTGGATATTTCAAAGACGGGGAAGGAAAGCGGTTGTTTAACACAGTACAAGAGACAGCCAAAGAAGTGACCACTTTCTTTTGGCAATCTGTTCATAACAATGAATAAGCCCCTTTAAACTCCTTTCAAAAGGTATTATCTGGTAATTTCCTAAATAATCAAAGTCAAAATGAAGGAGATTTCCGTTCCAGACTGTCGCTTTGTCGCTAACGCTTCGCTTTCACGCAGAGCAAGACTCCAATAGGCGAATGACGACCTTAATAAAGAACATCAAGTCGCTGTTTATCTGCTTCCAAAAAGAGGGGGACAAAAGGATGAACGACAAAAAAACGACGATTCTTAATTTTGCTGCTTTGGAAAATTTATTATAGTCAAACAGTTAATAGTTGACTAAAACAATGAATTTTGAAAAGATTGTCGAAATTGTGATTTAGCTCATTGAAATAATGGACAAACAGTCTTATAATGAAGGTTGTAATGTCACCAAGATAAGATAAGGATGGAATTATGATGCGCTTTTTGCGGATTGAAGTTAACACTGTAATAACAAGTCATACGAATTGCTATCCAGCCCTTGTGACTGGTGAATGTGGAAGATATACGCTGTAACGACTGTTAAGTTTTACCTTAATGGTCTTTTTTTACATGTAAGTAATAAAAAAATAGTATTAGTGATGGCAAAGGAGAGTTCAACATGTCAGAAACGAATAACCAAACACAGGCTGAGCAAGTAACTGTGAGTAAAGAACAATTAGATGTCCTAGATCAATTATTAAAGCCTGAAGTTCAAGAATCTCTTACAACTTTAGTTGAGCAATTACCAAAGTTAACTGAAATGATGACATTATTAACGAAATCATACGAGTTTGCTCAAGCTGTTGCAACAGACGAAGTGCTTAAAAACGATACAGTTGGAGCAGTAACAGAAATGGCTGGTCCTGTAGTAGGCTCTGCAAAAAACCTTGCAGCAACTGCAATTGAAGCAAAAGACCGTGCATCTGAAAGCCATGAAGTAATTGGTTTATTCGGTCTTGTGAAAATGTTAAAAGACCCTCAAGTTCAAAATGTTTTCCGTTTTGTTAATGCTTTCTTACAAATAAGCGCAGAACGTAAAGCTAAATAAGACTCAAGGTAAATTCAATTCGTAAGGACGGAGGATTAATTAATCATGTCAAAAGAAATCGTCATCTTAGGTGCTGGTTACGCTGGCGTTCTAACTGCATTAACAGCACGTAAGTATCTATCAGCTGATGAAGCTAAAATTACTGTAGTAAACCAATTCCCAACACACCAAATCATCACTGAGCTTCACCGTTTAGCTGGTGGTACAATTGCTGAAGGTGCTGTTGCATTACCACTGAAAAAAATCTTTAAAGGGTTAGACATTGATCTACAAATTGCGAAAGTAACAAAATTCAATGTAGACACTAAAAAAAGTAGACCTAGATACGGGTTATACATTAACTTACGATACACTTGTGGTATCTTTAGGTAGCCAAACTGGATTCTTCGGTATCCCTGGATTAGAAGAAAATTCAATGGTCCTTAAATCAGTAAATGATGCCAATAAAATTAACAGACATATTGAAGACCGCATTAAAGCATATGCACAATCTAAAGATGAAGCAGATGCTACAATCGTTATCGGTGGAGGCGGTTTAACAGGTGTTGAGCTTGTTGGTGAAATCGTGGACAACTTCCCGAAAATCGCTGCAAAACACGGTGTTAACTTTGCTGATCTTAAAATTAAACTTGTTGAAGCTGGTCCAAAAATCTTACCAGTACTTCCAGATACACTTATCCAACGCGCTACTGAAAGCTTAACAAAACGCGGAGTAGAATTTATTACGGGTACGCCTGTAACAGGTGTAGATGGTAATGTTATTTCTCTTAAAGACCGTGAACCAATCGTTGCAAACACGCTTGTTTGGACTGGTGGGGTAGCACCACTTCCAATCGTAGGAGAATCAGGTCTTGCAGCAGATCGCGGTAAAGCAACAATCAATGAATTCTTACAATCTACATCTCACGAAGATGTATTTGTTATTGGGGATGCATCTGTTGCATTACCAGCTGATGGTGGTCGTCCACTGTATGCTCCAACTGCTCAAGTTGCATGGCAAATGGGTGAATGCGCTGGCTACAACGTATTCGCACAATACAAAAACCAAGAAATGAAATCATTCTCAGCTGTAAACTCTGGTACACTTGCAAGCTTAGGTCGTAAAGATGCTGTTGCTACGATTGGTGCTAGTAACACACAACTTAAAGGCCTTCCAGCAACATTAATGAAAGAAGCTTCTAATATTCGTTATTTAACTCATATTAAAGCTTTATTCGGTTTAGCATATTAAAATTGGGAATCTCCTTAAATGCAATTTTGTGTTTAAGGGGATTTTTTTGTGTGTAAAATACTGGTACATCATTGATTAATCATAAGAAAATGGATAAAATCAAGGAGATAGGAAATTTTGCATGGGGTGATAGGACGATGTTCACGATATTTCGATCAAAAGAAGAGGATGTTGAGCAATTTAAAAAGAAAATTGATGAATTGAATGCGACGCTGGATAAAAAAAGATAATGAATTTCAACTATTTTTAAATCTATTACATAAGGATATCATTGAAACCATTGAACAACATAATAAGGTAAATAATCAGCATACCATTTTAGGAGAAATGGTTACTGATATTGTTGGAGAATTTAATAAAGTTGAGGTTAGCACAATTCAATCAAATAAAATTTCTGAAAACGCGCTAGATAAGGGTAATTTGTTAATTTCCTCCTCCAACCAAATGATGACATTATCAGTAGAAAGTAAGCAGGCTGTCCATGAAGTAGAACAGCTTATTGATGCATTAGGAGAGCAATCTCAAAAAAAACATCTTTAAGCATGACTAATTTAAGTGAGCGATCAAAACAAATTGCAGAAATTGTAAATGTTATTGGGGAAATTTCAAATCAAACAAATTTACTAGCTCTGAATGCATCTATTGAGGCAGCAAGAGCAGGAGAGCATGGTAAAGGCTTTTCAGTTGTTGCTGAGGAGGTTCGCAAATTAGCTGAAAGCACGAAAACTAGCACAGAGGATATTGCAAATTTAACAAAGAAAATTGAGGAGCAAATTGGACTTGCTTACGAGGATAATAAAAATAATATGCAGCTAGTAACGGAAGGAATTGATAAAAGCACTAAAACCTCAGTAAAAATTGATCAATTACTACAAATTATGACCAATGTTCAAACTGGGATTAATGAGCTACTAGGCTCCATTAAAGATCAAAAACTATCAAACGAAGATGTTATGCATAAATTTAAGACGACAACTGCCTTATTCGATGAAACAAATCGTGTTCTAATAAGCCATATTGATGAGTCCGAAATCGTGACGAAAAAATTATTAGAGGCAGTAGAGCAAGTGAAACATTTTCCAACCGAAAGTAAATAATAAAACTTCGTAAATGAAGATATGTTTAACTCTTGAAATCACTCTAAAATTTTTAAGGAGATTTAAAAAAAGAAAGTACCCTGCAGAGCTCCTTCTAAAGTGTCTACTACAGGGTTCATTTAATTATTTTAAATCGCCAACTTTTTCTTTTAATGCTGCTAATTGATCTGGATAGTTCTTTTCAGTAATTTCAGTCCATAATTCTGCATCTTTAATGCCGCATCTTTCTGGAATAAAGACTGGATCAAGGCCCATCTTCTTTTGTTCTTCATAATCTCTTAACGTAGCAATACCTGGCTTTGTTAAGAGGATAATAGCAATTAGGTTTAACCAAGCAAGAGTACCTACACCAATATCCGCAAGATTCCAAGCAGTTGAGGATGAACGAATAGTTCCAAAAAAAGATGGAAATAACCAATAATACTTTTACAACAATTGCAATAGTCGGAAAGTTTTTATTGTTTTTAAATAAGTAAGCAACATTACTTTCTGTATATACCCCAAAAGCAAGCATAGTAGTAATCGCAAAGAAAAATACAGCGATAGCTACAAACGGGCTTCCTAAGCCAGGGATAAATGAGTTGATTGCCTCTTGAGCGAAAGCAGTACCAGCTTCAACTCCTGGAAGATTCTCGATTATAAATCCACCATTAGGATGGGCAATATTGTAACTACCTGTGGAGATAATCATAATGGCTGTTGCTGTACAAACAAGTAATGTATCTACATAGACAGAGAATGCTTGAACAAGCCCTTGTTTGGCAGGATGAGATACCTCTGCGGTACCAGCCGCTTGTGCTCCTGTACCTTGACCTGCCTCATTTGAATAAGCACCTCTTTTTACTCCCCACATAATTGCATTCCCAAACACGGCCCCGAATGCAGCATTTAAATTAAAGGCCGAGCTAAAAATTAAAGCAAATATAGCAGGTACTTCTTTGATATTGATAAATAAAATGACGAATGCAAGAAGGATGTAAGCCGTTGCCATAAACGGTACAGCATACTCAGCAACTTTACCAACTCTTTTAATACCGCCAAAAATAGCAAATCCAAATATTGCAGAAACAATAATACCTGTGATTATTGGTGAAATACCGAATGCATTTTTTGTAGAATCTGCAATGTTAAAGGCTTGGACACCAGAGCCAGTGAAACCAGTTGCTAAAATAGTAGCGATGGCAAAAAGTATAGCAAATGGCTTGTTTTTTAGCCCCTTTTCGATATAGTAGGCTGGTCCTCCACGATATTCTCCCGCAATTTCTTGTTTCCAAACTTGTGCTAAAGCTGATTCAATATAGGCAGCACCAGCTCCTAAAAAGGCAATGACCCACATCCAAAATATAGCTCCAGGTCCTCCGAAATAAATAGCTGTAGCTACCCCTGCGATATTCCCAATACCAACACGTCCACCTAATGCCATAGCAAAGCTTTGAAAAGATGAAACGCCATTAGCTGAATTTTTTTCTATCAAACAATTGTGTAATCATATCTTTAAAAAGACGTAGCTGGGGAAACTTCATAAGAAGCGAGAAGTAAACGCCAGCTCCTAAACAAAGATAAACTAAAGCATTACTCCATATGATCCCTGCTATTTTCCCTGTTAAAGTGGCAAAATCCATATAATAACCTCATTTCTACTCAGATAAATAGGTAACAATTCAAATTGGAGAAAGTGGAAACCATTTTTGTATGAAATTCCTCTTATAATAAACTTTTAATTAACGTATCAATCATTATAGGCATTTCTTTAAAAGCACTATCTACATGCAATCTTTCTGTTTTTTGGTGTGCATCCTTGCCAAATGGACCGACATTTAACACAGGACCTTGTAGGGCTGTCATTTCTTTAAATGGAATACTATACGTATCGCCCCATACTGGTGTGTTCCGTTCAAATGCTAGCCACTCATTGGAATCATCTGTATAGTTCACATAGCTTAAATCACAAATACCATTAAAATAGTGAATTTGCTCCACTTCAACGTCGAAAGTTTGTGCCGTCTTTTTCATCAATTCAATCGACTGTATCACTAATGGATGATTGGATGAATTAATGGCAGGGTAGTAGGGTGGCGCATATAACAGTACCGTCGCTGGTGCTAATTCCTGACAGCGAATCATGAGCTGATCTACGATGCGAATCGATTTTTCACGATCATCCCATTCACTATGCTGCAGAACTTGCTGTTTAATGGCATGAACTTCTTCAGCCCTAATTTATGAGTAGCGTGCTCCAATAGTGCCTCGTAGCGTAATACCTTTACGTCGCCCACACCCTGGACTTTTTCTCGTGTACAAATTTGTTGATAGTGCTCATTACAAGCAGCCATAGCCTGTAACGCCACTTGCTCAAAAATAGCCATGACTTCCGCAGCTGTCCGCTTTAACAAAAAGACATTGTAAAGTGCCGCCGCACGGTATGGTGTTTGTGTAGAATACTCCATTTTCAAATCTTTTAATTGTAAAGAGACTGGTAATGGTGTACTTTCACCCAAATCTGTTTCACGAAAAAGTGGGTTCCACTCCATATGCTGTGTCATATAGGAAGCAATAAAGTTAGCTGTCATCCCTTTTAATGGTTCACCTACATGGGTTTCCTTACCATAAAACAGTGCAGCAGGCATGATCTTACCAATTGTCCCTGAATAGATATATTCATTTGTATCGGATGGCCCTTGTGAAAAGGACGGTTCACTATTTAAAAATAATTTATAAGTTAAACCATGTTGTTCTCGTAGTCTCACAAGCTCTACAACTGCTGCTCTCATTCCAGCAGAGTTGACTTCCTCATCGGGAACAGCTGTTAAAATAAGATTAATGGGCCATTGCTCAAAGCTTGCTTTTTCAATCAACTGCATGTGTAATGCCAGTCCCATTTTCATATCCATTGTGCCACGTCCAAACAAATAATTGCCTGACTCCAAATCAATTCTAGCTGCCTCTGGCAAATCTTTTTTTATATTTAGGTTCCATCAACTTTTTAGTTAATTCTTCTGGATAAAAAGCTAATGGCTCTAGCTCTCCATATTCCTCCGTATGCACTGTATCAAAGTGACTTATTAACACAACTGTTTCTGTTGCCGTTGGATGCTTATATAAGGCCGTAACAGCATTTCTTCCAAGTCCTGCATCGTGTAGCTCAATGAACTCAGGATGTTTTTTATAGTATGGAAGCGTTAACAATTTATCTTTTAATTTATAGGCGAATTCATTTTCTCCCTTTGTTAAAGTTCTGCTTTCCCAGCTAACAATTTCACAAAGTAGGGCACGTAGTTTTTCAGGTGTATTCCACATATAAGTATTCATTATATTGCTCCTTTTATAGTAGTCTGTGAGTTTTTTAGATATTAATCATTAAGCAAGGTTTTTGATTACTAAATATTCCACTATACGAAATTTAATCTGTATAATGGAATATAAATTATCGTAAAGGGAAAATATAAAATTGTCAATTTTAATTTTTATGAATACTTGTAATTTTCCGTACTAATTAGGTGGATTCCTATATACATATTTCATCTAGTATCTATTTAAATATTTAAAAATTAGTTAAAATTAAATGAAACTACATTCAAAAGCAGGGGCTTTATTTTTAAAGTACATCAAAGGCATGTATTGTAATTTCTTAATTATTCCCCTAACAGCTATTTTGGATCTGTAAAAGCATTAGAATAGAGGTCAATACAGGATAATGGAAGGGAGAAAATGTAATGATTCAATCAATAGAAAGAGCAATGTTAGTCATAAATATGCTGGCAAGACATCCAAAACGTTTTTTTTCTGTGCAGGAAATTTTTAACGAAACAGAATTACCAACTAGCACAATTTACAGAATATTATATACATTAGAAAGCTTTGATTTAGTAGAGAGGAATGACAATAAAAAGGAATTTAGATTAGGCTATACTTGGTTGCAGCTTGGCATGAAAATGTATCACGAAACAGATCTCAGGGAAAAAGCACATCCTCTCTTAGAAAATCTTGCCTATAATGTTCGTGAAACTATCTACTTAAGTATTGCGAAACAGTTTGCATCCATTATTATTGATCGAATTGATAGTCCTAAAAATGTTCGTATTATTGATATGATTGGCGAGAAAATCCCATATCCTATTGGAGCTCCTAATAAAGTGTTGCTTGCATTCTCTAGAAGTGATCTACAGCAGCAATTTTTGAAACAGCTTGAGGAGCAAGAGAAAGAAGAATTGATTGAGAATCTTAAAGGTGTGAAGGATAAAGGCTTTGCCATAAGCTTTGGGGAAAAAAACAAAGGGGACAGTATCAATAGCAGCACCTATTTTTGATTCAAATAAACAACCCATTGCAGCAATTAGTGCAGAGTGTTTTGAATACGATACAGATGCTGAAAAATTAGAGAGTATAACACAGGAGGTCATGAAAACGGCACAGCAGCTATCACATGAATTAGGATATATATAAAAACTTTTAAATAACCATCTAGTGTCAATCTTAGGCCGACATTAGATGGTTAATTTTTTTTATCTACTTCCTTTTTGAATTACTGTTTCCTACTACTCACAATACCTTGATAGTAGCTTCTTTTTGAACGCTGTATCGTTAACAATAGTAGTATAACAGCGATAAACAACATCATACAGGAAGCACTAACGACAACTACACGGATTGTCATCCATTCAGCAACTAAACCAAATATAGCAGTAAATACAATAATAAAAAGCGCTTCAAAGAATCCATAAATACTTCCAATTCGGCCCATGATCTTAGAAGGAATGTTATTTTGATAAAATGTATAAAACCCTGTATTCGCAAAAGCCGTTGCAAATGACAATAGAAAGCATCCCAAAGCTGCAATAAGAAAAGTAAAGGATGAAGTAAACACTAAATAGCCTAATGCTGTTATAAGAGACCCCATACCGATCAGCCATGCAGTAGGAATTTTTTTCAACAAAAGCTGAATTGGTTAAAGAGCCAATTAAAACACCTACTCCTGCGAGACTGACTAACATTCCATATTGCCCCTCTGATAAAGCTAGTACTTGTGTTGCAAAAGCTGCCTCTAAAGAATCCGTTGCTGTCATCAAGACGATGGTAGCACTAAACAACATATAGATCATCATTACGTAGCGATTTTTGAAGCTAAAGCGTATGACCATTTGCCAATCATGCAGTAATACACGATACAGCGATACATTTTCTGTATCACGATCAAATTTTTCATGGGCTTCAACGTTTGGCATTTTAAAGGTTATACAGGCTGATAGAGATAAGGCAATTGCATTTAAGTATATTGCCATATTGGGTGTCCCAAGTGTAAAAAGCAAACCAGCAATAGCAGGCCCAGTTAGAAATGCCCCAGAATCGAGAAGGCTACGCAATGAATTAAAACGTTTCCGTTGTGCAATAGGTATTAATTTAGTGATATAAGTCATAGAAGTTGGATGATACATAGAGCTAGCTGCTGTAATGATAAACACTAAGGCATAAATCGATACTAAGCTAGAAAAGAAAGGGAGTAAAACGATTAGTATAGATTGAAAAAGGTTTAAAATAATCATTAAATTTTTCTTATTAAAACGATCGATTAGGCTTCCTGACCAAAAATTAGTGAGCAAGGATGAGCATGCTCTTACAATATACAAGCCAGAGACAGCAAGAGCTGATTCTGTAAGCTTTAAAACAATGAGATTTAAGGCGATAAAATAGATCCATCCACCAATACTAGAGATACCAATACTACACAATAGGATGACAGGATAGCGCCATGTCTCTAAAGATTTTTTCATATAAATTCCTCCTTAAGCAAAGTCATAATTTGCAAAATAAAAAAAATCCCACCCCCAAGACGATTTGTCTTAGGGACGAGATTGTGGAATTTATATTCACGTGGTGCCACCCTAGTTCGCCATTATGTCACCATAATAGCCTTTTCAGTACGGCATAACGACTTATGCTTATACTGTTCCTCTGTAACGGGAGCTCCGTCGCACCATCATTCTATGCAGAAATCCAATGCGCTACTCCGAGACTTGTTTCAATAATTCGTTCTTACTCGTTTTCAGCATTCCGAGCTCTCTGGGAAGAACAACCTTATTTACTCTTCTCTTCATTGTATTTTGCATATTGTAGCATAAATCTATAATTTTGGTAAAGCACTAGTTTTCTTTAGGTATTTTTTTTAGCTCTGCTAATAATGTCTGACATATAATTATGGATTCTACGGTGTTATTTGTTATTTCAAGAGAATGATCCGCACTTTCGATAATAGAAAGATGATGGGAAGAAAGTTGCTCGACTATTTCCTTCGAATAATGAGGATCAGCCGTTCCAATTGCTAGAAATGTATTTTTGTCTATAAGGTTTTGTCCAATATGCTCAAATAACAGCAGTGGGGTGAGAATAACATATCGGGAAAATATAGCTGGACACTGCTGCATATAAAAATCAATAATCGGTAATGTTCCAAGTGATTTGCCTATGTATACAGCTTCCTGATAAGGTTTTGTGCGTAAAATATATTCTACGATAGTGTTTGCTTTTTGATAAACCATATCTGATATAGCTTTTGGATCCTGTTCAAACTGCTGTTGCTCAAATGCATAGCACACCTGTACAACATCATAGCCCAGCTCTAGCATTAACTGAGTAGAGTAATAAAGAAGCGGTCTGTCATAGGTATAGCCTGTGCCAGAGAACATAAAGCAAACTTTGTTACTCGTATTATCAAAAAAATTGTATGGGATATTATTGTATTGAGCTTTTCTTTGTTTAACTTTCATAAAGATTCCTCCTTATCATACCAAATGGTTGAAAAATCAATATACCCTAAGTAATTAAAGTTTAATTCTAAAATATCATGAGCAAAAGGTATTTCATCAATATTTGTAAATAATGGTATCAAAATTGCTTCTTCCATTAAATAGTCATTTAGAGCATCATACAGTAATGGCCATTCTGTTTTTGGAGCACATTTGAATTGGTTAAGTATATTGCTAAAATATAAATCATCTTTGCAGACTTTATAAATAGGAGAGTCTGGGCTGAACATAGCCTGTAATTTATGAAAGGCTGTTGGAATAGATACAACATTCGTATACACAAATACGTCATGATTAAGCTGTTGTAGACTATATTTAATATATTGAGATAGTGTTAATGTATCCACTTGTGGTTGATAACCATATCGTTTAAAAGATGAAACTAATAGTTGGTTCAATTTGCTCTTTCTTTTAGAAACAGCAATTTTTAAATTTTCATTTCTACATAGTGGTGGAATACTACTACTAAAATAGCTTAAATGAATTTTTTAAGGATGAATCCTTTTGAAGCAATGTAAATAAATGCTTATGTATGATGTTTTTTTAAGTGCAGTCTTTGAGCTTTAGTTGAACAAACCTTTGTATTTTTATTTAATATAATGGCACAAATCCCATTTTGGATATTCATCTTTTTATGATGAATAGAAGTAGAGAAATTTGTTTGAAAAAAATGAATTTAAGGTTTTGGGTAGTAAGTTTAATTCCACTGTTTGCAATAAAGCCTTCATACCAAAATAATTATCATAAGCTTTTAATATAATTTGATCGTCTGTATATGTAGAAATTGCAAATGAACCTGTTCCGTAAACGACATTATCTTCAATTTTATAAATACTTGATTGAATATCGGTCAGTAAGTCTAGCACGTATGTGCAAGATTCCGAAAGAATAATATCTATTGTCCACGTATCCACGATTGTGATTTCTTGAATAGGCCTCCATAGAGGAAGGTGAAGTAATTGGCATAAACACCATGCGACGTCTTTTGCTGTTAGTAAATCACCATTGTGGAAAGTAACATTTTTTTCGCAGATAAAGACGCAATTTTTGATCATTCATTTTCCAGTGATGAGCAAGAGACGGAATAATAGCACCATTAGTATCTGCTTCGACCAGACGATTTGTAATATTGGATAAAAGTGCGGCACTATAAGCATCATTCACTTGATCGGGTTGAAGATTATAAATAGGGTGATAGATTGGCACTATCAATCGTTCATTATATAGAATGTTATTTGTAATATTTTGTTGATATAGTTGCTTTAAGCTTATAGCTAGAGAATCTGTTAAATGGGGAAATGCAAATAACTCTTCCCAATCCATCATCGTCATTACTGAAATATGAGGTTTCATAGCATCTACAATCATTTTTTTCAATATCCTGGTGCCATTGAATTTTGGATAAGTGTCCGCGCCCATTTCCTGCTTGATAAGTTAGCCAATTGTGTTGCTGAAATAATTTAAGATAACGATTTAATTGCTTCGTACTAATATGTAGTAAAGCTGCTAATTGCTGTTGATTGAAAGTGCTACCTTTTTGATGGCAATAAAGTGAAAGTAAATAGAAAAGTGTTTTATTTTTTTTGAAAGAAAGGTGGACATTTACTATCTCCTTTTGTCTCTTTTTATAAAAAAATATTCTCTTTTATAATGTTACCATAACAAGGAGGGGACATTTATGAAGGCTGTGATTTTGAATGAGTTTGGCTCTGCTGATGTTTTGCAATATGTAGAATGCCCAATACCTAGTATAAGTTCTGGGGAGGTATTAATACGTACAACCTACACAAGTGTAAATTTTGCTGATATTAAAAACAGAACAGGGAATAAGGCTAAAGCAAATTTCCCAATGATTTTAGGCTTAGATGTAGCAGGGGTAGTTGAAAAGGTTTTTGATGAGAGTAGTATGTTTAAAAAAAGGAGATCTTGTTATTGCATTTCCGAAAAATGGAGCCTATGCGGAATTTGTAGTGGCAAAGGAGCAGCTAGTATTTCGTATCCCTAATGGTGTGTCAGTGGAGAAGGCAGCCGCAGCTCCAACAGTTTTATTTTTATCCTATCTGTTGACACATCAAATTGCGCCAATTCAAAAAAAGTGATGCTGTTTTAATTCATGCAGCTTCTGGCGGAGTAGGGACAATGCTTATTCAAATGGCCAAAAATCTAGGGGCAAGAAAGATTATTGGAACGGTTAGTAAAATGGATAAAGCAAGTATTGTTTATAAGCTTGGTGCACATCAGGTGTTAACCTATAAGAATTTTAGCGAGCAAGTCAATGACTATACAGATGGACTAGGTGTAAATATCATTTTTGATTCTATTGCGGGCCATATAACGGAAGAAAGCTTAAGCTGTTTAGCTCCATACGGTACCCTTGTGCAATTTGGGAATAGCGGTGGTAGAGCTGGGCAAGTCATGACCTCAGATTTACATAATAGCTGCCGGAATATCAAGGGCTTTAGTCTAGGAACTACCCGAAAGCTTAAGCCTGAGTTATTGCAGCAGGTTGCCCAAAATATTTTTACTATATTAAAGAATGAGAGCTTCCAAGTACCAGTTGCTAAAGTTTTCGCATTAGAGGATATGCAGGAAGCACATAAGTTAATGGAAAGTCGTCAGCATCAAGGAAAGATTTTAATAAAAATATAAAATATGTCAACCCTCTGTAGGATGATTGTACAGAGCTGATTGTTTTTATTTTCCATCAGTGACGGTCAAGATGCCACGTTGAAGCATACCGGCAAATCCAGCCATAGCCCTATGTGCAGCAGCCTCGCCTACGCGTGCATACGCGACGATTACGGATGAGCCGTCATTGACCTCATTTGCTAAAAACACAGTTTCGCCTGAAGTTCTAACAGCCTTGTCCAAAGCTATTAAAAAAAGCCGCATCGGCATTCCAAGAGAGGGTATATAAATAACCGGTAGAGCTATCAAGATGAGCTGAGCGCAATTGATCAATCTCTGTTCTAGTGTACCCTTGCTCTACAACTGCAAGAATGGTTTCCTCTTTTAATTGCTCACCTGTAAAGTCTGCCGGCTCACTTATTTCATAAGCCTTCATGTCAGGCTGTGAATCAAAAGTATTTCTATAAAAATTATTTATTTTATGTGAATCATTGATTAAGCGACAATCGGGTATGACTCCAGTAGAGCCGGTATAAGCAATCCCATGAGCTAACCAAGCTAAGCCCATTCCAACATAGGCATTATATCCTGATGAAGGGAAAAACTTGCGACCTGAATTTATAGTTACTAAGCCACCTATAGCTAGAGAGGCCATTGTTTCTGAAGGGTCCAGGGTAGACCATCTGTCCATCACATATGTTCCATATTTATATAAAACATCATATTTTGGATAATCGGTAGCGGAAGCATGACTTGACAAAACATCTAAATATAAACCAAGACCTCCAACATGCAAAATAGGGCCATTGACGGCGAAATTGGCAAATTTTTGATTCCTCCAGCAATCAACAGTGTCCTCTAAAGCATTGAAACTTGGATTTGCTGTGCTATCCATCCAAGAGGCGATTTGATTGGCCAAAGATTCTGTTGCATGCAGTAGACGGTTTTGATCGATAGTATCCAAATCATTGTAAACATGCTCGTAAGCTATTACTAAGCCTGCTAACACTATACCACCAGATGGAGAGCCTCCTAAAGTAGCATTGCTAAATAAAAGTGATTCACCAGAGGCATTCTGTAATTCTTCCATAGCAGTTAAGGTAGCTAAAATGGCTATTTTCACCTGTTCCTTTATGGCAGGGGCTTTATCGTATAAACTTGCTAAAAATTGTAATTGATTGCCCAAACGCTGAAAGCGAAGATTAACTTCTTGACCATTACTTCCAGAACGAATGGCGGCTACTTGTGAATAATTTTCATTATAGGAACAGCCCTCAGGGAAATGCTCATTAAAAAATCGGATAGCTTCATCTGATGTCAATTTTGTTGTCATGATTTCACTCCTCGATAGTATTTTGAAGGAAAAAGAGTCTTTCTATTGATTCAACGTATTAAGTTTTTCAACGATTCTTCGTTTTCGATAGAGCATAATTCCTGTTTCAGATACATCTTGCATCATACCCTTATTAGCATACGCACCGAAAATCATTCCAGCAATAGGAATCATCTGAAATAGCTTCTTCCAGCCTAGCTGATCTCGATACGTAAAGAATACTTCCTGCCAGCCCTGAAGCTGTGAAACCATGTTTTCCGATGCATGATTTGTATCATGCATAGAAGAAAGCTCCTTTAATATAGCCTCCTTGCCCACGATATCAGCAGAAGTAAATTGTAGGCATTTAACAATAAAAATACGCTCCATTTTATCATTTGGATCATAGCCATAAATAATGGCGATTTCTTGTAAGGTTTTTAAAGCCATTCCTAGAATAAACGGGATATCAATGGCCAATGTAAAGATACCACCAATGCCAGTAGAAGCACCTTGCACAGTTGCTAATTTCACACGTTCTTCCTGTAGTTTGTCACTAAGAGCAATCATATCCTCTAAAGGCATTTGTCCAATATCAGAAATATCAAAAATATGCTGCAACGAAGAAGTGCTACGAATTTTTTTGCATCATGGCCTGTTCATTAATTAAATATTTACCGCCAGATTGAACATAGCTCCCTAATTCATCGACAAGTAAGGCTATCTTATTTTGAAGAAAAGAAGGAGTCATCTTGTCTAAAATTTTAAATGGAATACGTCCAAGTTTCTCCCAAAACCATAGATCCTTATGATCCTTTTCCCAAGCTTGAATTTCTTGCAAATGCTTTTCTAATTGCTCTTGATTCTCCATTTTGTTGATTCCCCTTTGTTATGCATTATCCTGCATAAAACGGACAGTATGAACACCACTACAAAAATTAAGAGATGAACTGCCAGTGATAGCTCGATTTGTTTAACTACCATTCAGTAGAGATGAGGAAAATCTTTACTGAATGAAGTATTCTTTATTTACAATACGAGGAAATTCGGTAAAAGGTTTCGATAGTTTAGAGAAATTTTAAAATTAACTAAAATCTCGATACAGAAAATTGCCAGACAGAAGCTAGCAAAGCGATGCCATCAGTGATTTGTTCAAGTGTTAACCCACCATAGCCTATGATGACCATTGCCTCGTGAGAACCTTGTTGATAAGAGGTTGAGCATGGATAGACAGCAATTCCTACTTGCATGGCTAGCTGTATGGCATTTTGCTCGGAAAGCCTTGATGGTAATCTCACAACAATATGAAGCCCTGACTTTTCACCAATCACCTTAAACTCTTCTGAAAAATGAGCATGAATAGCTGCAAGTAAGACCTGTTGCTTTTTACGATAAATCGTACGCATTTTAGCTAAATGCTTATCGTATAAACCCTGTGCCATAAACTCGGCTAAAACAAGCTGATCGATTTTTGACACAACTGATTTTTGATCTTGATGAAAAAGCTGATAATCTTCTACTAATGAATGAGGTAAAATCATATAGCTTATACGCAGAGATGGGATTAGCGTTTTAGAAAACGTGCCAAAATAAATTACACGCTGAAGCTGATCCATTTTCGCTAATGAGGGAATGGGAAGCCCCTTAAAGCGAAATTCCGAATCATAATCATCCTCAATAATAAAGGCCTCTTTAGATGTAGCCCATTGCAAAATAGCAGCGCGGCGCTCAATAGGCATGACCATTCCAAGTGGGAACTGATGTGCAGGTGTAGTGTATAACAAGTGTAGAGCTTCATTCGGGATTGTAATACCTGATTGATCAACAGGAATAGCGTGGGCGAACAATCCACATTGCTGGACTGTTGAACATAACCGTTTAAAGCCAGGATTCTCTATGCCCACATGTGATTTTGAGCCAAAGAAATGGCATAATGCTTGAAGCTGATTTTGCGTACCACTATAAACAAACACCTGTGATGCCTCACATTGCACACCTCTTGAACGTGCCACATAGCGTGCAATCTCTTCACGCAATGTCCATTCACCTTGCCACGGACTAATCGTTAAATTTTCTATATTCAAGTGTTTTTTTCAACAACTTATGCCAGCTTGCAATAGGGAAAGCAGTTTTATCCACATGCCCGTTGTGAAAGTCATATTTGATCGTATGAGAGATAGCTGTTGATGCTGAAGAGGAGTGTTTCTGTAAATGCTGATCCCATTCAAATTCAAAGGGAGCTATAAAATAGCCTAAGCGTTCCTTACTATAGATGTAGCCTTCAGCTAGTAATTGTTCATAGGCCCCCTGTACCGTATGGATACTAACATTCAATGTTTTAGCAAGAGCTCGTTTGGAAGGAAGCTTATCCTGGGCACAAAGTTTTTTTGTTGATGATAGCTACTTTGATTTCTTCATAAATTTGAACATATTTTGCTGTATCTTTAGTAAATGAAATGGAAAGTTCCATTATGCACCTCGCCTGGTATGGTGTGTTTTTTTTACTTTTGGTTCTATCTATCATATCAAAATTGCCGTTTAATAGTTAAAAAAAGGAGTGAAGCCACATGAATTTTATTGCATTAGAAAATGAAACAGTATTATTAAGACCACTGGATAAAGGGGATGTACAGGGTATTTTAGAGGCTGTTAATTTTCCAGAAATATGGCTGCACATGTCTACTACTATCGAAAATATAGAGGATGTCAATGGCTTTGTGGATAATGCCTTAGCAACGAAAGAGAAGAAAACAGAATTTCCATTCGTCATTATAGATAAGGTATCTGGACAAATTATCGGTTCAACTAGATTTATGGATATAGATGATAAACATAAACGGCTCGAAATAGGGACAACATGGCTGATACCAGCTTATTGGAGGACCGCTATCAATACAAATTGTAAATATTTGTTATTACAATATTGTTTTGAAATCTTAAAATTGCAACGTGTACAAATTAAAACCGACCATGAAAATTACCGTTCTCAAAAGGCAATTGAACGTATTGGAGCAATAAAAGAGGGTGTTTTACGTAATCATATGATTCGTAAAGACGGTACGATTCGCCATACAGTTATGTACAGTATCACAAATGAGGATTGGCCAGAGATTAAAACGCATTTACAGAAATTATTGGTTTATTCTCCTATTAATTAGGAAGAATATAGTATTTAATTACGCTATATATCTATTTTTATCTGAAAAAGTGTTGAAAATAAAGTAGAAGGGTAGAATACCTAAAACTTGAAAGAGGGTAATCTACTTGAAACCAAAATTGACACTAAGGCAAATTTACGGTAATCATGCTGTGTATACACCAAGAACGCCATACAGTGATAATCCCTGGATGATGGATGATCCACATAAACTAGACGCCTTAACATCTAGGGAAGTGGCAATAGCAGATATACCTGTGTTAGTACATCGTGCTACGCAAACAGCAAAAGCACAAGAGCTTCATCAATTGGCAGGGATACCCTGGGTGGAACAGCCTTATAGTTATGAAACACAAGAAGAGTATATTGCACAAGTTCAAGCTTGGTGTGAGGAGGGGAAAACCATTGTCTGCCAATATATTCATGATATAGAACATATGAGTCGGGATTGTTATTGGATGGACGCAGAGAAGTTTAATGAGCTAAATACAAAAGCATATATTGACCATTTAATTGATAGTAAATTTGTTCCTAGTCGTTTAAATGTGGAAACGTATAGACTATCAGATGCTATTAAAAATTGGCAGCCACCCGTCGTATTGAAGCCTGGTGATGATTCCCCCACTTCTGGAGGGTATGGGGTCATTATTTGCCAAAACAAAAATGAGCTCACAGATGGGTTACGACAGTTTCGTATGACTGGTACGGAGAGCGTTATCATTGAGGAGCTATTACAGACAAAGGATAACTATAGCTGTCAGTTTGTATATTCGGAAGAGCTAGGTATTCAATTTTTAGGAGCCTCTCAGCAAATAACGGATGATAATGGTATCTATGAAGGAAATATCATCATTGATAAAGTACCGAAAAAGGTTATCGAGGTGGGGCGACATATTATGGAAAGAGGAGTAGCGGAAGGCTTTGTAGGAGTAGCAGGCTTTGATTTAATTGTTACCGAGGCTGGAGACGTTCAGGCAATAGACTTGAATTTCAGACAGAATGGCTCAACCTCTATGCTAATGTTTCATGATGCACTGGGTAAGCCCATAAATAAATTCGCCTCCTATGTAGCTCAAAGTCCTCAGCAAAATGAATCCTTTTATCAAACAATCAAAAAAATTCATAACACAGGGAGTCCTATTTCCATTATCCTTTTATGATGGTGACTATTTTCCTGAGTCTGTTGAATCGAGATTTGTGGGAATTTGGTATGCTGATACTTTAGAGAAAATTGAAACATATGAACGTGAATTGTTATATTAGAAAAAGAATGGTCATTAGTCGACCATTCTTTTTTTATAGATAAATGCTGTGATTATCCAAGCGGAAATTGACCATACAATGATTGTAACAATCGGGATGATCACATCTGTTGCTGAATAGCTTCCCTCTAAAGCCTCTGCTAATAGGACCAACTGGGAGCTTGGTAACCACTCCATAAATTTCAAAGCTGGGTAAACTGTTGATAATGGTGAAGCATAAGAGCCTAATGGGAAAATTAGAATAACAGGTAGGATGATTATAGATCCTTCCATAATAGACTTCGCAAATAATCCACACAATGTTCCAAGTGCAATATAGAACACAGATGAAAGCATTAAAGCAATGGCTATGATGAATATGTTGGCAGGATTATAGCCCACAAGAAAAATAGTGATTCCCACTACAATCATTGTCATAATAAAGACAAACAAGCTTTTACCAATTAAAATATCTCCAAGTGAAGCAGGGGAAAGCATTAAATTACGAAGCGTATTTTTTTTCTTTCTCCTCAGCAATTAAACAGCATTGTACATAGGCAGTCACCATAGAAAAGCCTATATTAATTGGTAGAAAATACTCGCTGATAGAAGAGATTCCAATTTTGTTGTAAAAAAAATGCTAAAACAAATGGTACAAATATCATAAGAGATACTGCATAGTTCCGTGAAAACTCCTTATAATCCTTCATAAAAATAGCCTGAATACGTGTCATTGAAATGTTCATACTAAATCACTCCCTGTTATTTGCATAAAAATATCACCCAGTGTAGGTTCGTTTGTATAAATACGAGAAACTTCATTAGATTGCATCCATTCATACAATTTTGATGCATCTTCTGAGCCATTTTGAATAACGGCAACCTCACCATTTTTTTAATTCGACTGTGATGGATTCATCGCCAAATTCCTTTTTCAATTCTTTTGGTGAGCCCATTGCCCGAATTTTTCCTTTGTGTAAGAAGGCTACACGATCACAAAGTATTTCTGCTTCACTCATATCATGAGTTGTTAAAAAGATGGTAGTTCCCATTTCATTTAATTTACGTAAACCATTATAAATATGCTGTGTATTAACAGGGTCGAGTGCGGAAGTTGGTTCATCTAAAAATAATAAATCGGGTTTATGCATGATTGCTCGTGCAAGTGTTACTCGTTGAATCATGCCTTTAGAAAGCTGACTAACCTTCTTTTTACGCTCAGTATATAAGTTAACAAAATCCAAAGCCTCTTTTACAGCTGTTTTAGATAATTGGTATAAATCACTATATAGAAGTAAGTTTTCCTCGATTGATAATCTAGTATACAAACCGCTATTATCTGTTAAAATGCCAAATCGTTTACGATTTTGGCTTTTTTTTCATTTCATTTGCTGGACGACCAAATAATAATACATCCCCATCTGTTTTGTCTGTTTGTGCAGTTAGTATTTTAATAGTGGTTGTTTTTCCAGAGCCACTCGGTCCTAAGAATCCAAATATTTCACCTTTTTGAATTTTAAAGGAAACATCCTGTAAAGCTGTTTCCTTTTGGAAAATCTTTTTTAAATGTTGAACTTCAATCACTGCGTTCATGTGTTAACCTCCTGTGTGTTGTTGATATCTAAACTATAAACAACAATCAAAAACACAACAGTAAATTAAAGGTGAAAGGCAGAAAAATGATCTTTAGTGGAGAGATACTTCATCTGACAGGAGTCGTTTATTTCCTGGGAAATCTCCTAAATTCCGAGTATTTCCTTTAAATCTGCTAGTTTATTTTTCGACAATGGTACTACTGTTTTTTTCAGTGCTGTGAAGGGAAAGACTGTAGCTATTACGCGTCCATGTAATGATTTCGCGCACCTTTTGTAAATTGACAATATATGAACGATGACTTCTGAAAAAGCCGAATGGTGTCAGTTTCCGTTCAAGTTCATTTAAGGATAATGTACATGGATAAGCTTCACCTGCAACATATACAGAAACAGACCCTTCAACACTTTCTATGTAATCAATTTCTGGAGGATTAAATAAAATGATCTTATCATTCTTTTTTTGTTGGAATTTTATCAAGTCGAATGGGTGTATTTTCAATTGAAGGAACAATCGTTTCAGATTCATCATCTTTTACATCTAATGCATGTAATCCATTCGTATCTAATCTATATATTTCTGTACTCGAAGTAATTAAATTTTCCATGTTATTTGATAGCAAAATAATTTTTTTTCTGCTGTTTTTGAAGAGCATCCAATAATTGCTGAACATTTTGCTTAGAAAATTCATCAAGATTTTGAAATGGCTCTTCTAACACTTGTATTCGTGCTGGATGGAGATATGTATGAATAAGCTTTAAACGCTGCTTTTCTCCATTTGAAAGCTTGTCAATTCTTTTGTTTTTTTTGCTCCACTAAAGCAAACAACCCTAATAAATCCTCTGTTTTTTCAGAAGGAGCATTAAAAAGCTTTATGCAAAATCGGATGTATTCTTGAACTGTAAGTCGCTCATACAAAGCACATTCACGAAAATGTGTAAAAGCTTCATTGTGTTTCATAAACCAATTCATTAAAGTATGTATTTTAGAAACATCTGTATAAATACCTATAATACTATCTGATTGTAGGGAGAGCCGGAAACTTGGATAGATAACATTGCCTCCTTCAATATAAGGGTCAATCATTATTTCCTCATTTTGCTTCATTTTGTTGCCCCCCTTGATATTGTTGGTTTTCTAAAAATTGGATGATATCGAAATGCGCTTGCAAATAGCTTTCATGACAATAGTTCAGATTATGACAGTCCATAAAACCGTGTAGACCAATAAATTGCTTCGTTTCAACTGTTGAATATTGATCAAGGGCTTCCTTTATTTCGTGTATATTAAAGCCGATCTCAGTACTAGGAAAAATAACGAGTGTTGGACAAGCAGGAATGACATCAAGATATTGACGAATACGTGATCCATACACACAAACGACTCTATGGATTGGGAGAGAGGATAGCCTCCAAGCTAATGTTGCTCCGACGCTATATCCTACTAACATAACCTCATCATATTGCTTCTTTGCTTCTAGCAATTTGTGAGTAAGTAGTTTAAGTGGGGCATCAAACCCAACATTATTGATGAAATGCAAATATGCCTCTTGTTCTTGTTCATAGGTAAATATTTTATTTTCTGGATATAAGGAAATACATTCAACCTTAGTGTTAGTATTTTCATATGCTGTAGCTTGCATTTTTATAAAATCATTAATGCCATATATTTCATGTAGAATAAATACTTTTCTCTTCATTTTGACCTCATTTTGACTTTTTATAATAGTGTACCAAAAAGAAATTATAGTGTATATTTTAGAAAATTTTAGGCATGTATTTATTATTGTAGAAAAATTATTTAGGGATAAAAATCCAATATACAAATTCTTGGAAAATGAAAATTTTTTTTGACTTTTTTTTATTTTGGGTGGTAAAACTAGCTTTATCTTTTACAAGGAGGATGAGTGGAGTGAAATATCAAGTAATAAATGTGAATGGTAGTGAGTTACACTTTGCTGATTACCCAGGAGAGAAAGGTACAATTATCGCAGTACATGGCCTCACAGGTAATCACATGCAAATGCATTATTATGCAGAACTGCTAAAAGGTGAATATCGTTTTATATCCGTTGATTTAAAGGGACGTGGCAAAAGTGCTCCTGCCGGGATAAATACAGGAATAGAGTTACATACAAAGGATATTTTGGCTTTAATAGACGCATTGAAAATTAAGCAACCCATTCTAATGGGCTATTCAATGGGAGCATTTATCATGGCGAATGTTGCTAGTAAACGTACCGATGTCAAAGGGGTAGTTTTACTTGATGGGGCAGCAACCTGTACGGATCACCAGCGTAAAATTGTTGAACCTTCACTTGGTCGTATTAGTAAGCGTTATGAAAATGCCAATGCCTATATTCAAGAAATTAAAGAAATCTATGGTCGACTTGGTGTTGAGTGGACTGATCATTTAGAAAATGTAGGTCGTTATGAGATTGCAGAAAAAGATGGTCATTGGGAAAATAAATCTGATGAAGAGAGAATACGTCAAGATTTTCAAAGTTTTTATGCCTATAAACCAGAGGAAGTTTTCAAAAATATAATGTGCCCAGTTCTTTTAATACATTCTACAGGTGAAATTGGCACTATGCCGGCATTATTTTTAGCAGAATCCTATACTGAAACATTGAAAAATGCAAAAAAATATTTGGAAATACACATCTAGCAGCAATCATTACACATTAGTCTTTGAAGAAAGAAAAGATGTTAATCCAGTTATTCAATGTTTTTTAGAGAATTTATAAAAAAACTATTGCAGATTTTTAAATTTTGTGCAAATAATTAAATAACTAAAATAAATGCCTATCGAGCAGCTATAGAAAAATGACCTTTTTTTTATTTTCCCTGCTTGACTGTTGCTACACTTTTTCTAAATGTGCGGGTAAGTCCGTGCTTTAGGTAAGTGTGGCCTTTTTTTATTCAACCTTAAAAGGAGAGTTACTAGATGACAACAGGCTTAGCGTATTTTAAAAAAAGTTTATGGTGCTGTACCAGGATGGGTACAAAAAAATGCACGATTATAATCCAGCAATGCTTGATCATTATACTGCGCTTCGAGGTGCAGCGATGGCACCAGGAGCTCTTTCAGTGAAAGAGAAGGATATTCTGCTAGTTGGTATAAATGCCGCAAGATATTATGCACGGAGCATGGTATATCACACAAAGGGGGCTGTAGATGGTGGAGCTACATTAGAAGAGCTAATTGAGTATTTACTTGTAGCCTTTAACTATGGTGGAGAAAGAGCATTACAACTTGGCTTGCAATCCTTTGAATATGCCTTAGAGCTAACAAATATGGATGCAGACAAGATTTCTCATGAAGCATCAGCCATTGATATTGTACGTTACTACAGTACATTCGCTTCAACAGAGAAAAGTGAAGCATATTTTAAAAAAATTACTGTCTTTCTTGACAGCAAATGATGAAAACGCTTTAAAGCAAGAACTTCTTAACAGTAATGTGGTATCAACTCAAATGAAATTCATCCTAATGACAGGGATTTATACAGCTACACTACAAAATAAAGAAACAGATGATTGGGCTAAAAAAATCGAGGGATGTAGGTGTAGTGGAAGCTGAATTAGCAGAGCTAGGCTATATTTGCCTACTGACAGCGGGCATACCTTCTTGGTTTGAGCTAAGTGATGCCCTTATTCAAAAATAACGGAGTGAGTACAATGAAAATTTATGATTCTGTAGAGCAAGCATTAACATGCGTAAAGAGTGGGCAAACGATTATGGTTGGTGGATTTGGTCTAGTTGGAGGTCCTCTAACATTAATTGATGCTCTTGTGGAACTGGATGTAAACAATTTAACTATTATCAGCAATAATCTAGGAGAAAAAGGAAAGGGTCTAGGTAAATTATTAGAGCAAAAGAAGGTTAAAAAGGCTATTGGCTCTTATTTTACTGGGAATCGTGATGTCGGTGAGGCATTCCAACGAGGTGAAATTGAAATTGATTTACTACCTCAAGGCACTTTAGCTGAATCAATCCGAGCTGGTGGTGCAGGGATTGGTGGTTACTATACCAAAACATCCGTAGGGACTGACTTAGCAAAGGGCAAAGAAACAAAAATCATTGATGGTGAGGAATATGTGTTGGAAAAAGCACTGAAGGCTGATGTAGCTATTATTCGTGCTCATAAGGCAGATAAGTTAGGAAACTTAGTATACTACAAAACTGCACGAAACTTTAATCCTTTAATGGCGACGGCAGCTAGCACTGTAATTGTTGAAGTGGATGAATTAGTAGAGCCTGGTGAATTAAATAGCGATGAAATTATCACTCCACATTTATTTGTAGATCGCATTATTTTAGCGAAAAAGATTTTAACGAGGGAGGGTGTAGTAGAAAATGATTAACCCAATTCAAGAGCAAATAGCAAAAAGAGCAGCAGAAGAAGTGCAGGATGGACAAATTATAAATCTAGGAATTGGTATTCCTACATTGGTAGCTAAGTACGTTGACAATAACAATGTCTTCTTCCATACAGAAAATGGAATGCTTGGCGTAGTAGGGTCGATGAGGAGGATGTTGATCCCAATGTTGTGAATGCAGGAAAAATGCCAGTTGGAGAGGCAATTGGCTCTTCCTTTTTCAATAGTGCAGAATCATTTGGCATGATCCGTGGAGGTCATGTTGATGTCGCGATATTAGGAGTGCTTCAGGTAGATGAACAGGCACGTATCGCTAACTGGGCAGTCCCGGGCAAAAATATTATCGGTGTTGGTGGTGCAATGGATTTATTAATCGGAGCTAAAAAGGTCATTGTCACGATGTCTCATACTTCAAAGGATGGGAAAAGTAAAATCTTAAAGAATTGCACATTCCCAATCACATCAACAAGAAGCGTAGATACGATTATTACTGAGCTAGCTGTCTTTAAGTCTGTTAAAGGGCAATTACATTTAGTCGAATTAATGCCAGGAGTTACATTAGAACAAGTGCAAAAAAAGTACAGAAGCAAGTTTTGTGAATGCTTTGAAATAGGGGGAGGAAACATGAGAGAAGTTGTTATTGTAGATGGCGTTCGTACAGCTATTGGTAAATTAGGTGGTTCATTAGTCAATGAAACAGCAGATCATCTTGCTGAAAAAGTGATTCGTGGTCTACTAGAACGAACAAAATTAGATTCAGCCATTATTGATGAGGTAATTTTGGGACAAGCCAAGCAAAGTGCCGATCAATCGAATGTGGCACGTGTGGCTTCATTAAGAGCAGATTTACCAATCTCTGTACCAGGGTATACAGTACATCGTCAATGTGGATCTGGGTTACAGTCCATTAATAATGCAGCCCAACAGATTGCTCTTGCTACAGCGACATCATTATTGCTGGAGGGACAGAATCAATGAGTACGGCGCCATATTATTTGCGTAATGCTCGCTATGGATATGGTGTAGGAAATGCTTCGATTCTAGATCCGAATACAGAAAGTCAGCCAGGGTCTCAGCCCTTTGAAGTATATGGTATTACTACAATGGGCGAAACAGCAGAAAATTTAGCCGAGAAATATGCTATTACTCGTAATGAACAGGATACATTTGCTCATCGAAGTCAGGAGCGAACAGCTAATGCTCAGCAAGAAGGGTATTTTATAGAACAAATTGTTCCATATGAAGTGAAAAAGAGAAAAACAATTGAGATTTTTAACAAAGATGAGCATCCATTTTTATCAAGTGAAGAGAAGTTGAGTACACTAAAACCTGTTTTCCGTAAAGGTGGATCTGTTACTGCTGGAAATAGTAGTGGACGGAATGATGGTGCGTCTGCATTGTTACTAATGTCCAAAGAAAAAGCATTAGAGCTAGGATACCGACCAAAAGTAAAAATTCTTGCCCAAGCATCTGCTGGCGTAGACCCTACAATCATGGGAATTGGTCCAGTACCATCAACAATCAAAGCTTTAAAGCAAGCGAACTTAACGATACAGGATATGGATGTCATTGAATTAAATGAAGCCTTTGCTGCCCAATCAATCGCAGTAATCAGAGAGCTTGGATTAGATATCAATCGTGTTAACCCCAATGGAGGGGCTATTGCAATGGGACACCCAATTGGTGCAACAGGTGCTATTCTAATGACAAAGCTCATTCATGAGCTAGAACGAACTGGTAAGCGATATGGGCTAGTCACTTTATGTATAGCTGGAGGTCTAGGTATAACAACTATCGTTGAAAATTGCCAGCTATAAATAAACACCGAGTATTTTGACTCGGTGCTAGATTTAGTAATCCTTTTGAATTTTTTTCTAGGTATCGCTTTTGCGCAGATTTTAGTGCCACTACAACAGAGCCGCTTGATGGAGCATAATAGTGGTCATCTACACGAGCAATTAACTCGTCAATATTGGCTGTAAGATCAAAGCCAATCAGCATACGTTTAAAGAAATCTTGGGCAAGTCCAGTGATAAATGTAAATTCTGCATTAATAATTTGATGAGTTTCTTTATCAATTTCTAACACAATGCCAGCATGCTTGTACATTTCATACATGGATGTGCCTTGGGGAGCTTTTGCATAAGCAGTCACTAAAATACTAGTAAGTTTTTGCAAGGAAATGACCTCCAAAATGGGTAGATTGTGATTATAGTTTATCATTTTTTTATCGTGGAAGAGCCACTTCCCAAAAATTACTTGGTCATAACAACAAGGGGGAGAATAGTATGGAAAAGTTAACGAATTTTTTCACAAATATTATGAAGAAATATTTGCCAGATCCTTTTGTATTTGCAATTGGGTTAACATTAGTAACATTTGTTTTAGCATTAGTTGTTGAGGATATTAGCTTTGTAGATTTAACGACAGCTGGGGTGGCGGATTTTGGGATTTACTAGCATTCACAACACAAATGGCCGTTATTCTTGCTATGGGTTATGTACTAGCTACAGCTCCTATCACTGATAAATTTTTAAATAAAATTGCCAGTATGGTTCATACACCTAAGACTGCAATTATAGTGGCAACACTTGTAGGCGGTATTGGTAGTTATTTAAACTGGGGTTTTGGTTTAGTAATTGGTGGGATTATTGCGAAAAAATTAGCATTACAAGTTAAGGGAGTTCATTATCCATTAATTATTGCTGCAGCATACTCTGGCTTTACTTTTTATGGATTAGGTTTATCAGCCTCTATCCCAATCCTCATTTCAACACCTGGGCATTTTTTTAGAGGAGTCAATGGGCCTAGTTACACTTACTGAGACAATTTTCAGTGTACCAATGATTTTAACAACAATCGTCCTTTTAATTACATTACCTTTGTTTAATGCGATGCTACATCCTAAAGATCCAAGTAATGTGATTGAAATTGATCCTGCATTATATGCGGATCAGCCTAAGGCAAAGTTAAATCTATTAGAAGAGAATACACTGGCTAATAAATTAAATAATAGCCGTATTTTAGCATATGCAATAGGTATTCTTGGACTAATTTACATTGTTATTTATTTTACAAATGGCAGTTCGCTAAATTTAAATATATTAAACTTCATTATTTTATTCGTGGGAATTATTTTACTAGGTACACCTGCAAAATATGCTGAGCATTTAGCAGATGGTATTAAAACAATTTCAGGGATTGTACTACAATTCCCGTTTTACGCAGGTATCATGGCTATTATGGCTGCATCTGGTTTAGTAGATACGATTGCCAAAGTATTCGTTGATTTATCAAATGAACAAACATTACCGTTTTGGGGCTTAATTAGTTCCTTCTTTATAAATTTCTTTGCACCATCTGCGGGTGGTCACTGGGCGGTTCAAGGACCATTTATGATTGATGCAGCAAAAGAATTAGGGACATCTTTAGCGGAAACATCTATGTCTGTTATGTTAGGGAATGCTTGGAACGATCTAGTACAGCCATTCTGGATATTACCAGCATTAGCACTTTCACGTTTAAAGCTAAAAGATATTATGGGCTTCCTTGTTATGATTATGTTCTTTGTTGGGATTATCTATATTATTGCTACTTTAGCTTGGTCATACTTATTTTAGTAGACAGAGAGCCTTTATCTTCATTTAGCAAATGTTTTCTGAAGCGAAAGCAAAGCGGCAGCTACAATTACGCCAACGCGAAATTGATTTGAAGGCTCTCCAAACAAGGGGGAGTATGAATGTCTATCATGTATCAAGCCCTCTTAGTAGAAGGGGCTTTAACAAAAAAAGAATAAAGCATTACTAATGGTTGGGTTATTTGCGGCTAGACGTGAAGAAAAGGAAATGATGTATTGTGTAGAGTTAGCAGTTGAAGCAGGCAATAGCGTTGTTGAAATTGCGGAGCTTATTGCATCAGCAATTATTTCAAGGGGTATTCCAACTTGGTTGTCTGGTATAGAGGCTATTGCATATGCAATTAGTCTTTCAGGTGAAAGCACAATCCCTCTAGTAAGTAAAGATGATGTAGCTACATTTTCTTCACAGCAGGAATGTATAAACTATTATCAATCAGAGTTTGAGGTTGTGCCGAATTGGATTCAATATTTAATTGAATATGCGCCAGATATATTGTTGAAGTATAGCAATCTTCGTACGACTTCTCTACGTGATGGGGCAGTATCACGTTTGCTAAAGGAATTATTATTATATGCCATTAATGTTTGTGATGCATATGACAAGGGGATTTCAATCCATAAATCAAATGCCTTAGTACTTGGAGCAAATGCTGTTATGTTTGACGAGATCAAAGCACTGTGTATTTATGCAGTTGGTTTAAAAGCCATTTGGAATGATACCGATAGAAAAGCTTAAAAAGGGGATTTAACCATGAAACGAGTTCTAATCATTGGTGGGGGCTTTATGGGCTCTGCAGTTGCAAAATATTTAGAACAAAATAATGTAAGCGTATTCCTATATGAGCCAGATGTAGAAAGATTACAACAGTTAAAGAAACAGCCTGAATTTCAAAATATTACTTTTCTGCATCAACTTGAAAAAATAGATGGCTTAAATTATGTCATAGAAGCCATTATAGAAAATTTACAGGTCAAACAAACTTTATTCGAACAATTAGATTCATTCTTTTCAAAAGATATAACGTTTTGTACCAATACATCGAGCTTTCTTATTAGTGAAGTGGCTGAAAAAAATGGTGCATAAAGAGCGCTTGATAGGAACACATTTTTTTTCGCCAGCTCATATCACACCTTTAGTAGAGGTCATTCCTAGTCCTTATACAGCAAAGGAAGTAGCAAACGATATAATGCTGTTTTTACAAGATACTAAGAAAAAAACCTGTACTACTAAAACGAGAAATTGAAGGTTTTGTAGCAAACCGTTTACAAAGTGCACTTGCACGTGAGGCAATGTCATTAGTTGAGAGGGGAATCGTTTCTGCGCAGGAGTTAGATTTTATCGCTAAAATGAGCATAGGTGTTCGTCTAGCAGACACAGGACCACTCGAACAACGAGACATTAACGGATTAGATACACATTATGCTATTGCCAATTACGTTTACCCAACGTTGGAGAATAGGACAGAGCCTTTAACAATCCATCAAGATAAAATCAATGCGAAGCAATTAGGTATGAAAACAGAGCAAGGCTTTTATAATTGGTCATCCATTGATAAACAACAGTACTTAGCAAAAAAAGGAAAAGACATTGAGGGATATAATAAAGCTAATTCAATAGCAGTAGCTGTCAAAAGTTGAATAGGAGTTGACCTGAAAGTATGGAATATCAAGCATTAGTAAAATGTACATCAGAGAAAAAAAGATGTTCAATTTAAAACATATAAAGTCCCTGAATTAAAGCACAATGAGTGTTTATTAAAGGTAAATGCAGTTGGAATATGCGGTAGTGATCTTCATATGTATGATGGCCATGGTGGATATGACTGGGTCAATTATCCATTAGTATTAGGACATGAAGTCACAGGGGTGGTTATGAAACTAGGTGATGATGTTCATCCTTCTTTCTTAAATAAAAGAGTAGTTGTTAATCCTTATAAAAGCTGTGGTATTTGTGATTTTTGTAGGAACGGTGACACGAATTGTTGTGATTTTAATGACTATAAATTTGTAAAAACACCCTCCGAGGCATTGCGCTACGGATTCCGTGAAGATGGCGGGATGGCAGAATATATGGTAGTAGATAGCCGTAACATTATTGTTATAGATGATGCAGTATCCGATCAGGTGGCGGCAATCTCAGAAGCATTAGCAGTAAGTTATACCACAGTGCTAAAGATTCCTGGGTTTGAGAAGAAATCCATACTGGTAGTTGGACCAGGACCGATAGGATTAGGTGTAGCAGCTATATTAGTGGGGTCAGGAAATAAAGAAGTTCATATGCTAGGCGTATTAAAGGATCAAAGTCGCCTACAATTAGCGAAAAATATAGGCGTACAAGCAACATTCACCTCTTCAAATGAATTAGTTGATGATATGTTTTCTGGTTACGATGCGATTATTGATTGTTCAGGTCACCCAACTATCCCTACTGCGGCGATCCGTTTACTCAAGCGAGGTGGGCAACTTGTACTTGTAGGTATTAATTCAGTTGAGTTTTCTGTGCCCATGGATCAAATTGTACGTGGTGAGATTATGATTAAAGGAAGCTATGGCATTACACAGGAGAATTACGAAGCTATATTGCAGATGGCAGCAAATCCGAACTTCCCTTTCCAACAATTGATCGCTTGTACAGTACCATTTAAAGACAGCATACAGGGCTTTGAAAGTGCGTTAAATAAAGTAAGTGGCAAGGTCGTTATTGAGTTTAAGGAGGAGATATAGATGAAGATTGTTGATTTAACTTTAGAAATTTATGACGGCTTAGTTTCATACACATCTCACCCACCAATTGCTATTCAAGAGGAATCTACCTTTGAAAACTCTGGTCACCGTTATATTGAACCATGTGAGGGCTTTGAATCACGCTTTTTACGTATGTCAGACCATAGTGGAACACATATTGATGCACCAATCCACTTTATTAGAAACGGTGAATCGACTGCTGAAATGGACTTAACTAAGACATTCGGTGAAGCAGTTCTATTAGATGTATCTTCTATTAAAAAACCATATGAGCCAGTAACAGCAGAGTTGTTGAAACATGCAGAAGAGACACAGGGAGTTTCTGTGAATCCTGGTGATATTGTTATTGTGCGTACTCGAACTGAAAAATGGGGAGAGGGAGACTTTTTTTGCAGAGCATGCATTCGCAACCTGTGCTGGTGATTGGTTGTTGGAGAAGCAGGTAAAATGTATTGGTCTAGATTTAGCCAATATTGATGTACATGACAATATGAAACGTGAGGTACATTTAAAGCTGTTAAGTGCACCTATATATATAGTAGAAAACCTAGTAAATCTTGAACAACTACCTTTGCATGAACATTTTACTTTTATGGCATTACCACTGAAATTAAAAAAATGCAACAGCCTCACCAGTTAGAGCTGTTGCCTTTCTTAAATAATTAGCATTGCGATGTTTAATGATTTACAAAAAAAAGATAAATAAAACAAAGTAGTATGCTGATTATTAGCATACTATTTTCATAGTGTTGAAAAACTAAATGGTCAAGGATACCTTTGTGAATATTTAGTCAAAATGAAGATGATTTCCGTTCCAGGCTACTCGCTTTCCTGTGGGCGAGCGACGAGCCGCTTCCTGCGCTGACGCTCCGTGCAGGGTCTCGTCTGTCTCGCTATCCCACGGGAGTCGAGTAGCCTTGCACTCCAATCAGCAATAGTGTAGAACTTTAAATATTTTCTTCCCTCAAAAGTAAAATAAAAACATTTTACTCACCATCATTAAATGGATAGAATAGTGGTACAATTCTATAGCTGTCAACCTACATTCTATGCATAAAACTACTTTTTCACATTACATAAAAAGCCACTTATTACTGTCGCTCTGCATTCACATAGAAAAATGTTATCAAAGCTCCATTTTTGCACAATATAGTGATGGCTAAGTCTTCAAATTTATCACTATTAATTTGTGTGAAATGCCAGAAGAAAATACTATGAGCAGTGGTTGATTGGAGTGTAGACTGAGTGACTCCTCGGGGATTCAGCGTCACAGGTGAGACCCTGGAGCGAGGAGTGAAGCGGCTCATCGGACGCCCCCAGGAAAGCACTCAGTCGGAACGGAGATCAACCCCTCGTTTTGAAAAAGGACTATACTTTTAATTTGTCACCTTGATTTCATTGACATAATAGTATTTCAACAACATGAAAGTAGTATGCTGATTATTAGCATACTATTTTTTTATTTAATTATGGATGTTTTATGACTGATGAACAAAAATATAAAAAGATTAGCAAAAATACATGTACTCTAACATAAAGATTTGTTATCATTTTATTTGATAATGATTATCATTATCGTATAATGTGTAATATAGAGGATATATAGCATCTTTAGAGAATTTGGCAAGGGGATGCTTGTGTTCCCTTTAAGAAATTGAAAAAAAGAAAGTAAGGATAAATTTATTTTTTTTAACGAAATATGTTGTGACACAGAGGAAAGGGTGTATGTAATTGTTAGAACAAGAATTATTTGATGTAACTATAATTGGCGGTGGTCCAGCAGGTTTATATTCAGCATTTTACAGTGGCTTACGTGAGATGAAAACTAAGCTTATCGAATCACAGCCTCAGCTTGGTGGAAAAATTCATGTCTATCCGGAAAAAATGATTTGGGACGTTGGTGGTGTAACACCAATTACAGGAGGACAGTTAATTGAACAATTAATCGAACAGGCAATGACCTTCAATCCTTCTGTGTACACAAATGAGAAAGTAACTACTATTTCAAAAAATGAAGAAGGAATTTTCATTATTACTGCTGAATCTGGAAATATTCATTATTCAAAGACAGTAATAGTTGCTATCGGTGGTGGGATTTTAAATCCTCAACGAATAGAGATTGAGGGTGCAGAGCGATTTGAGGTATCCAATTTAAATTATACGATTAAATCCTATGAAAAATTTAAGGATAAGGCTGTTATTATTTCAGGTGGTGGCAATACGGCAGTAGATTGGGCACTGGAATTAATGGAAGTTGCCTCTAAAGTATATTTAACGTATCGTAAGGACACGCTTTCTGCTCATGAGGCTCAAATTACTGAGCTATTAAATAGTACAATTGAATGTCATTTTAATTCTGAAATTACAAAGCTTATTGCAGACGATGAAGAAGGTGTGATTAAAGCTGTTTCCCTAACAAATTATGAAACAGGGCAAGTAAATGAAATTCCAATTGATGAAGTTGTTATTAGTCATGGCTATGTTAGAGATAAGGAGCTATTAGATAATAGTCCATTAGACATTGAGCGAAAAAAATGATTATTTTATTGCTGGAACGATTCATAGTGAATCCTCTATTCCTGGTCTTTATGGGGCTGGGGATATTTTACAGCATAACGGGAAAATTCATTTAATTGCAGCAACTTTTCATGACGCCCTTCATGCGGTAAATAGTGCGAAAAAATTCATTCAACCAGATGCATCAGAGGGTGGTATTGTTTCCTCGCATAATGATATTTTCAAACAACGCAATCGTTTGCTCTTAAAGGAAAGCTTAAAACGATAACTGTTTTAAATTAGTCATGTTTTTAAAAAGGTTATGGGTTTATCACCTACTGAATTTCGTATGCATAAGAAATAACAAACATCTGACAAAAAAATAATTTTCGTCAGATGTTTTTTTGCATAAAAAAACATAGCTTTCACTTTTTTTGGACAACCTAAGTTAGAAAAAATGGTATGAGGTGATGGTTATGAATATCGAGAGGTCATCTGAATGGGAAGAGGGCTTCATCAATCGATTAAATCATCTTGAGAAATGGGATAGCTGGACATTATATAAGATGAATTATGACATTGTAAAAATGAAATTGATTCCTGAATTTACGGGATTACAGGCAACAAAATATTTACCCAATTTAAAGCCACTGACACATCAACTAGAGGCGGCTAAAACAGTGATTGAACGCATGAATGGAAAAGCAATTTTAGGTGATGAGGTGGGACTTGGTAAAACAATCGAAGCAGGTTTGATTTTAAAGGAATATCTTATTCGGGGACTTGTCAAAAGAGCACTTATACTAGCGCCAGCCTCTCTTATTAATCAATGGGTGGAAGAATTAAATAGTAAGTTTCATATTCCAGCCATCGCTTATAAAAAAAATTGTCCAATAGAGCGCTACGATGTACTTATTATGAGTATGGATACGGCGAAAAAAAAGCCCACACAGAGAGCGTATATATGAGCAGGATTATGACATGATTATTATTGACGAGGCACATAAATTAAAAAAATCATAAAACGAAAATATATGAATTTGTACAAAGCTTAAAGAAAAAGTTTTGTCTATTATTAACGGCTACACCTATTCAAAATGATGTTTTTGAATTATATTATCTTATTTCGTTATTAAAGCCTGGTCATCTAGGTAGCTATGAAACATTCCAATCTGCCTTCTCAGCTAGTAAGCATGATTTAGAGCATGATGATTATTTAAAAGAATTAGTGAATCAGGTGATGGTGAGAAATAGGAGGGAAGATACTGGCATCGAATGGACGCAACGTCAAGTTCAAATTGTGCCCATCCAATTTACAAAAGAAGAGAAGGAAGTTTATGATTTACTCGGAACGCTTCAAAATACGGGTTCGTTCACTTTAATTACATTGCAGAAAGAAATGTGTAGTAGCAAAGAGGCAACAGCTTTAACATTATCGAAAATGCTTGAAGAGCACGCGGAGTCATCAAAAATAAAAAAATATTCTGGCAAAATTAATGGCTTTAGAAGTAAATACTAAGGCAGAAAAAAAACGCTAGAAATTATTGAAAAAGCACAGGGGAAAGTGATTATCTTTACAGAATATAGAGCATCTCAATTGTATTTGCAGTGGTATTTACATTCTAAGGGAATCACAAGCGTACTATTTAACGGGAAATTTAATAAAAGTAAACGTGATTATATGAAGCATTTATTTAAAGAGAGAGCGCAGGTTCTTATAGCGACAGAGGCAGGTGGCGAGGGAATAAACCTACAATTTTGTCATCATGTCATTAACTATGATTTGCCATGGAATCCTATGAAATTAGAGCAACGGATAGGCCGGGTTCATCGTTTGGGTCAGGAGCATGATGTGCATATTTATAATCTTGCTATCGAAAATACAATTGAAGAAAATATCTTAGCATTATTGCATACGAAAATTGATGTTTTTGAAAAGGTAGTGGGGGACTTAGATGCCATTTTAACAAACTTTAAAGAATCTGTCTGATGTAGGAGGAAAAGTTATGTATCCACAGCAAGTTCATAGTTACTTACGAGAGTTTTTTTACCGAAAATGATTGCACTATTTTGAGTGAGGATCGTCATTATCTTACTGTCCAATTAACAGTAGATATTGATAAAAAAAATTATGAACAGACCTTTCTATTGGCAATATATAGAGGCGACAAATAGTGAGCCAAACCCTGCGCAAATTACATTTATTACAAATCAAACAACATCTTCTGCAAACTTATACGGTGAGGCCATTCATTTCGGTTCTCCAAGACTCAATCAGGTTTTTCAAGCGACAAGAGAGCTAGGAGCCTACGTGGAGATGTATGAGGTGGTAGATCCGACAATCGGGCAGGCTATCTTAACACCTTGGTTAGGAATAAATTATAAAGTATCTTATTGCTGTGATCGTACAAAGGAAATGCTCTACTCCTTTGGCATAAATCTCTTAACAGGGGTTATTAAAAAGAATTTCCAAGAAACCTTATGTAAAACGTCACTAGAAACAGCTCCGGGAGAAAATGTATTTCATGTTCAACCTATTATTAAGCCAATTCGAGCATTGCAAAGATTAGAGGCAGCCATTAATGCCATCATTGAACAAGATGACCATTCATGGGCCTTAGAAGCAAAAAAAGAGATGGCAGCGTGATCAACGTGTTCTAGATTACTTTTACGAGGATATAGATGACAAGCCAGAATGCTATGATATTGAAAAAAAAGCGTTAGAGGAACAATATGAGACAAAGATTAAAATAGACATTATTAATGGTGGGTTGTTTTATCTATACTAAGCAGGAGCTGTCCAAATAGAAAAGACAGCTCCTTGCTTTTTATTGTTCTTCTACCATGTTTTGTAGCTGTGCTAATTTATTATCCCAGAATAAATCAAAGTATTGTAACCAATCCTCAAGTTCCTTCAGCTTTTCAACATGCAATGTATAAATTTTTTTCCCTGCCCTTTTTCTGTGCAGATACTAGCTCAGCTTGCTCTAAAATAGTTAAATGCTTAACAACAGCAGTACGACTGATCGCAAAATTTTCAGCAATTAATGAGATCGGTTTATTACGTAAGGCTAGCAGTTGTAGGATATGACGTCTTGTTGGATCAGCAATTGCTTGAAATACATCATATTTTACTGCAGGCTGCGTCATTGTGATTCCACAGTTTCCTTTAATTTTTGAGTAACAATCATTGTCCAGCCACCATCCATAGTTTTACGAACAGCTTCAGCTGGTATATTCGCTTTCGGAATAATGTGTGATGCTTCCTTCCAGCCACCGTGTGTTAACGTAAATTCTGTTTGTTCACCGAGCTCTTTTAGCTCAAATGTTACAAACCAGCCATCTGTATCCCAAGCGAAACGTACAAAATGGGGAGCATTCACTTGCTCCACCTTACATGGCGAAGGACCAAAAGGAGATTGAATCGTAAATTGATGTCCATCAATTGGCTTAAAATCATTTGGCATCAGCCACGTAGCTATCTTTTCAGCATCTGTAACTGACTCCCACACCTTTTCAATTGGTGCATTAAGTTTTATTACCTTCACAATATTGTCTAGCTTTTCAGTCATTTTCTCATAACTCCTTTTCAAAAATATAACCATAAGGTGTTACGAATATATAACACCTTATGGTTATATGTCAATTATTTTTAATATGATTCGCATTTTTCAAAAATAGATACTAGGTTAAATCAATTTTTCTTACTATTATGTAGATGATGTTTACGGTTTTCAAAGCAAACCTTACTTGCAAGTGTACTTTAGAGATAAATGGGCGAAAACGGATTTAAATTCCTAAATGACCTTTTCTACAATATCGTCCTTATGATAGAATTATTTTTATAATTTTCAGAAAAGGGTGGCTTGAAATGGTGAACATATCGGTCTTTTTGATAATGTGTATTTTACTAATTATTTTACCAGGTCCAGATACGGCAATTGCCACGAAAAATACACTTACCGTAAGTAGGAATGGTGGTTTACAAACTTTACTTGGTTCCTGTTGTGGGCTGTTAATCCATACTTTTGCAGCGGTGATTGGACTGTCTGCCATTATTGTGAAGTCCGCCTATGTATTTGCCATTTTGAAGTATGTCGGAGCGGTGTATTTATGTTATTTAGGTGTCAAGACATTATGGACTTTACGGACAATCCGCACGCAATCTCCTGTAGTTCAAGATGAAACACAAATTGATCATAAATTTTCACAGCAATCTTGCTTTAAGCAAGGCTTTCTAACAAATGTTACCAATCCTAAGGTAGCCGTATTTTTCCTAACATTTTTACCTCAATTTGTAGATGGCACGAGCGGTACATTCATGCCGTTTCTTTTAATGGGGCTAATGTACACTGCTTTAACAGGGATTTGGTTTGTGTTCTATGTTTACTTGTTAGATAAAATTAGTGCATTTATGAAAAAGCCAACTACAAAGGCTGTTATCGAAGGTTTAACAGGCATTGTGTTAATTGGCTTTGGGATTAAACTAGCTTTGGAAAAAGCCCATTGATTATAATAAAAAGTCGATTTGCCACAAAAAAAATGTGATGCAAATCGACTTTTTTTAGTTTCAGTAAAAAAAGACTTTTAATCATCTACCTGGAGATTAATACCCTTGTTGTTCCAATAAATTTGCATAGCCTGACCAAGCCATATCCCTTCCTCAGGCGATAGGGGCGAGGGAAAGAGTTGTGTATCCTGCTCAAATTCAATATTTTCATCCTTTACATTTTCCACAAGCTCAATTGCATTAGGGTATAACTCTAGAGATAAATCAAAATACTGTTCCAAAAGCGCCTGAACATTCGGATTAGCTGGATCCTGACCATATGCTGCCTTCAATTGACTAAAAAGCTCAGCCATTTCCAGATTTAGCTCTTTAAGCTTTTCATCAGGGACTTTAAACATGTTTTCAACCATTTCTTTTGGAAAATAATTGGACATCCATTCTTTCTGTTCCTCTTCCTTATGCATATTATGAATAAGCATCATAAAGATATTTGCGTTCATAGTGCCTTGCTCGTCCATTATATATAAGGCATGATCTAGGGCACGAATGACTTGTTGAAGTTGTTCCTTTTTTTTGGAGCATTTCTTGTTTTTGAAATTCAAGTGACTCTTTTAAATCCCATTCTTTTAAATGGATTAATGCATGGATTTTTTCCAATGGATAGCCTAAGAATTTCAAGGATACAATTTTTTGCAGTTGTATAATATTTTCATCTGAATAAAATCTTCTGCCAGTTGGAGAAATAAAGGATGGTTTTAATAAATCAATTTCATCGTAATAATGCAAAGTTCGAATGGTCATGCCTGTTTTTTTGGCAAATTCTCCAATTGAATATTGAGTGTACATTATTTTACCTCCCTATTACATGTTATCTTTATTGTAAAAGCTAACGTAACGTGAGAAGCAAACTATTTTTAGGATTTCCTTTTTAACATTTATTCCAAATGGCTTCTTCCGTTTGCAATACTTCTCCTCCCTCGTATAAGGAAGCCTTATATAAAGGATTTGTGGAGTAAAGAGAGAATTTATTATTAAAAAGGGGAAACAGCTTTATTTTTATAATAAATTGGAATAAATAGGGGAATTAAATATGGAATTAAGAGATTTAAAAGCATTTATGGCAGTTGTTGAACATGGGAGTTTTACAAAGGCCGCAAGTGAATCCTTTGTTTCACAGCCTTCTTTAAGCAAAAGCATTAAAAAAATTGGAGGAAACCCTGCGAGTAGAATTGTTAAATCGCTCTACACGCCATGTCGAATTAACTGACGCAGGAAGTATTGTTTATAAACAGGGTCAAAAAAATAATGGGCTCTGTAATGGAATTACATATTTTATTGGACGATTTATTGAACATTCAGACGGGTGCAATTAAATTAGGTATCCCGCCATTAATTGGCACACTATTTTTCCCAGACATCGCAAGAAATTTTCATATGCAATATCCAAAGGTGCGTCTAGAGCTTGTGGAACGTGGCGCTAAAATGATCGGAACACTCGTTGAAAATGGTGAAGTCGATATTGGAATTGTTGTATTGCCTACAGACGAACGGAAATTTTCCGTCCAACCCTTTGTAGAGGATCAATTTTTTGTATTTATTAATGATTCCCATCCATTAGCACTGAAGAAATATATTCAATTAGAGGATTTAAAAAAAATGAGACCTTCATTATCTTTACGGAGGAATTTACACTACATGATTATGTCATTAATACATGTAATACTGCTGGATTTACACCAATCATTGGCTATAAAAGCTCACAATGGGATTTAATTGTAGAGCTTGTATCCTCAAATTTAGGTATTACACTATTACCCTATTCAATTGCAGCTAAGCAAACAAATAACAACGTAAAAATTATACCTTTAAAAGATTTTGATATGCCATGGCGTTTAGGCGTTATTACAAAGAAGAATACATATCAATCTTTTGCATTAAAGCAATTACTGAACAGTATTAGTAGAGAAGTGGCAAGTAAAAAATGATTTATGCATTTTAGGAATAAGTAATATTCTAATTAATTCCTTTACTTATAAAATAGCGATAGGGTAGAATTTTTCTTAATAAACGAGCAATTTAAGGGGGTTTCGATTATGGGGAACGGGAAAGTGTGGAGTTCGTTTGAGGAAGCCGTTGCAGATATAAAAGATGGAGATACATTAGCAGTAGGAGGCTTTGGGTTATGTGGTATTCCTGAAAAATCTATAGCTGCCTTAGTGCAAAAGGGCATAAAGGACTTAACAGTTGTCAGCAATAACTGTGGTGTTGATAATTGGGGCTTGGGGCTTTTACTAGCGAATAAACAAATAATTAAAATGATTGCATCCTATGTAGGCGAAAATAAAATTTTTGAACAGCAATTTTTAAGTGGTGAACTCGAAGTAGAATTAACACCACAAGGAACATTGGCGGAACGTTTGCGAGCTGGTGGGGCTGGAATTCCTGGCTTTTACACGGCTACCGGAGTGGGGACACCCATTGCTGAAGGAAAAGAAGTAAAAGTTTTTGATGGCAGGGAGTATATTTTAGAAAAAGGAATTACTGCTGATTTTGCACTTGTCAAAGCATGGAAGGCAGACAAGCTAGGGAATTTAGTGTTCAGGAAAACATCCCGTAATTTTAATCCACTGGCTGCAATGGCAGGGAAAATTACAATAGCAGAGGTAGAGGAAATCGTTGAAGTGGGAGAATTAGATCCGGATCATATTCATACACCTGGTGTGTTTGTACAACGCGTTTTATTAGGGGAAAATTATGAGAAGCGTATTGAGCGTTTGACGGTGAAAAAGGGGGAAGCTTAAATGGCTGATACAAGACAAAGAATCGTCAATAGAGCTGTGAAAGAAATACAAAATGGGATGAATGTTAATTTAGGTATTGGTATGCCAACATTAGTTGCAAATGCTATTCCTGCTGATTATGATGTGCTTTTACAATCAGAAAACGGTTTACTTGGAATTGGTCCTTATCCAACGGAGGAAGCGGTTGATCCTGATTTAATAAATGCTGGGAAGGAAACAGTAACAGCTGTACCAGGTGCCTCTTTCTTTGATAGTGCGGAATCCTTTGCGATGATTCGAGGAGGGCATATTGATCTTGCTATTTTAGGCGGTATGGAAGTATCTGAGACAGGCGACCTTGCAAACTGGATGATTCCAGGGAAAATGGTCAAGGGCATGGGAGGTGCCATGGACCTTGTTGTCGGTGCGAAAAGGGTTATCGTGATCATGGAGCATGTTAATAAAAATGGAGAATCTAAAATTAAAAAGCAATGTGAGCTTCCGCTGACAGGTAAGGGTGTAGTACATCGATTAATCACAGATCTCGCTGTTTTCGACTTTACAACGGATGGCATGCAGCTTATTGAATTGGCTGAGGGTGTCACTATAGAAGAAGTAAAGGAAAAAACAGCTGCTTCATTCAGTATTGCATTATAATCAGTGTAACCAGTTCTTTTTAGGGCTGGTTATTTTAGTTTGATTTAGAAGAAGTACTAAAGCCCCGGGGGACGCCACGGATTTTGAAGAGGAGCTTTTTGCGCGAACTCGAAAAACCCTGAAACGTAATCGATTATCCAAGGAGTGTTTTATTGATGGATGTCATAGATGTAAAAGAGGAAATTATTCAGCGTTTTAAATGGAGAACTGCTACAGATAGACCTTTTATTGTGGCAATTGATGGATTAGGTGGGGCTGGCAAATCTACTATAGCACATCACCTTGTAGAGGAGCTTCAATCTATATGTACTGTGACACTTATCCATATTGATAATCATATCGTAGAAAGATGCAAACGTTATGATACGGGCCATGAGGAATGGTTTGAATATTATTATTTACAATGGGATATTGAAAGCTTAAAAAAATAATCTATTTTTACCCTTACATAATCGTACTTTACACCTTTCTCTCCCATTTTATAATCAGCATACAGATACAATTTACGAAAGAGATATGAACATAGAAGCTAATAGTATTTTTATAATTGAAGGGATATTTCTTATGCGTCATGAGTGGAGGGGCTTTTATGATTATCGCTTGTATATAGACTGTCCCTCAACTATTAGAGAGGAAAGAGTATTACAACGAGATGTGTATATAGGTGATTTTATAACACGTCTGCATAAATATAAAAAAAAGATATTGGCCGGCAGAGAAGTATTATTTAACGAAAGAAAATCCATTAGCTGTAGTAGATTCAGTTTATGAAGTATAAATCCACTATTTACTGAATTGAGCATGAATATGGGAATTTATAGAGTTTACGGAGCATTTAGAGGGAAGTCCATGTTCAGCACCAACCAAGGATAATCTACATGTACCTATATACAAGTATTGAAACAATACGGCAAATAGGAAATCATTTAATGCAAATGGGAGGAGTCGTAGGATGGAAAAAGAATCATGAATAAAGCTTCAATAGCTAGCGCCTAGTTTTATTGAACAGAAGGAATCTAATTAAATTATTAATGGCACGAGCTTATACATTCAGTGTAGGCTCGTTTTTCTTATGGAAATGCTGCGAATACCCATTATGGTATATAATACAGTAAGACAATAATATGGAGGTTTCAGCATGAAGCGAATAATGACCAAAGAAGAGTGGAAAGATGTTTTACAGCTATCGAGCCATACGCCGTGCCTAGTGTTAAAATATAGCATGATTTGCTTTAGTAGCATATCGGCATTAAAAGAATTTAAAGCACTGGAAACTATGCTGCCGAAGTATGTAGTTATCGTACAAAAGGATAGTGAGGTATCAAAAATGATCGAGAAGGAACTTGAGGTGAGGCATGAATCCCCCAGTTTTTAATTTTACAGGGAGGGAAGGGAGTTTGGCAGGCAACCCACTATAAGATAAAGCAATTACTTCTTTCTGAAGCCATTAGTATGTATGTTAAATAAATAAAGAAGATACTCTTCATTATACATAATAGGGTATCTTCTTTACTGAAAGCTATTTATTGCCCTAAGGCTTCATTTTGGTGATAGTGAGAGGCAATCGATTCTAAATTAAGTTGGGAATAGTTCGCCCAATTGACCTTTCTAAAATCTTCCTCGCTAAAATATATATTTAATACTTCGTTCATATCTTCAGCGCCGCCTGGTTCTGTTAACGGAGCAGACCAAATAATGGAAGGTGTTTTAACACTTTTTAATTTTGATAGCTCAGCAAATATTTTCGCAGAATCCTTTAACATTTGACTTTTTGAGCCCTGTTTTACATCATCATCTTGAATGGAAATTGTAACAATTCCCTTTGTATCTTCCACTGTAAATTTACTTTTGACAGTCGCACTCACTATATCTTCAATTGAAGTATTGCTATCAACCGCTGCTTCCTTAGGTGCCGTATTTTTTTCCACAGGCTGACAATAATAGTGTAGCAAGTAAAAACATATAAAATAACCTTTTCAATATCATAACCTCCCTTGTTACTACCATATATGCACAAAATGAAGGTTAATTATACAAGATGAAGAAAGTTTTTCTGCTTTTAGTTGAAGTAGTTGGACAAGTTTTTATACCTAAAAAGAGGTGATAATTTTATTTCAAACGAATGCCCAATTTGCCGCGTTATTATATCTTAACGGAGAACTAGAAGCAGAGACGATGACAGGAATAACTTGTCATCGTTTTTTTTCTGTTTTTGAAGAAAAACAAAATTATATTAAGTTAAAAAAAATCAAAACCAGGCAGCATTTATTTTTCCTAAAAACTATTGAAATAGTAGTGGAAAAACTGTTATATTAAAATTATTTGTCTGACGTCTGACTATTTCGTGATAAGTTTGGTTGTTCTTAAATTTTCATATTTGGACATAATGAATGAAAGAATGACTTTGTAGTCGAACGCTCAAAATTAATATGGGGGAATTTATGAGATACTTAATATCTTTTTGCGGTTTGCTGCTTGTTTTTGGTTTAGCTCTGTTAATGAGTAAAAACAAAAAGGAAATAAAATATAAAAATATATTGATGATGCTAATCATCCAATTTCTATTGGCAGCATTCCTTCTAAATACAAAATTTGGTTATATTTTAATAAAAGGAATAACAAAAGTATTTGATCATTTATTATCTTACGCAAATACAGGCATATCCTTTGTTTTTGGAGGTTTAGCGAATAAAGGAGAAACTCCATTCTTTCTTAGTGTTTTATTACCGATTATCTTTGTATCTGTATTGATAGGGATTTTACAACATTTTAAAATTCTACCTTTCTTCATGAAATGGATAGGGTTATTTTTAAGTAAATTAAATGGAATGGGGAAATTAGAATCTTATAATGCTGTTGCTTCTGCAATGGTTGGTCAATCTGAAGTGTTCATAACTGTAAAAAAACAATTAGATAAGCTGACCCCACAGCGAATGTATACATTGTGTGCATCAGCTATGTCGACCGTTTCTATGGCAGTTGTTGGAGCCTATATGACGATGATTGAACCTAAATATGTTGTAACAGCGATTGTGTTAAACTTGTTTGGCGGATTTATTATTGTTTCCATTATTAATCCATATAGAGTAAAGGAAAGCGAAGATATTTTAACGATTGAAGATGAACATAAACAATCTTTCTTCCAAATGCTTGGAGAATATATTATGGATGGATTTAAAGTAGCCATTATTGTTGGAGCTATGCTAATCGGCTTCGTAGCATTAATGGATATGATCAATTCACTATTTGATATCGTATTCGGTATATCTTTTCAAGGGATTTTGGGTTATATCTTTGCTCCAATAGCCTTCCTAATGGGTGTACCATGGGCAGATGCCATTTCTGCTGGAGGAATTATGGCTACCAAATTAGTAACAAATGAATTTGTGGCCATGATAAACCTTGGAGAAGTAGCCAAGTCTATGAGTGCGCATTCAGTAGGTATTATTTCAGTTTTTCTTGTATCCTTTGCAAACTTTTCATCCATCGGTATTATTGCTGGAGCAGTAAAGGGCTTGAGTGAAAAGCAAGGCAATATAGTCGCTCGTTTTGGCTTAAAGCTGTTGTATGGAGCCACACTAGTTAGTATCTTAACAGCTACAATTGTTGGTTTTGTTATTTAGCTATTTGAACTGCACTCCATTTGATGATTTGGAGTGCAGTTTTTTTATGATTATAGGGTGTATTTTTGCAATTCGTGACGGCTGGGTAGAAAAATATTTTTTTTCGAATTCAATTACCAAAATCGGAAAATTTTTGGTGCGTTAGAAGAATATCTAATTCAGAAGTAAATGAGCATTTTATAATTTATAACTATAAATAATGATTATCCATCCGATATTCACATAGACATGAATTGAATAGTAGTTCAAGAGGCTCAGGCTATTTATAAGGAGTTAATTTATGACTGAGAAAGAATATTTAGAATTTAAAAATCTTATATCAATGGGGGATGAACTTAATTTTTATTATAAAAATGATGAATATTGGATAAGTCATATTCAAGATAAATCTTTTTTTATCCAGAACAAAAGATTCTTATACTCAAGAGTTTTGTGGACACAAAGAGCTTTTTGAACATGCAACAATAGAGAGTAAAAAAAATCTCAGAAGTATATCCAGAATTGAGACAGCTTAAATAAAAATTTAATCTACTTTGAAGAAGATCAAGTTAAACAAGCTTGGTCTTTGTTGTGCTTGTAATTAGATGTGGGAAGACGTTCAGTGTCTAACTGGTTAAATGAAAAGATTAGCCTTTCACAATCTAAAGTGTATGGTGAGTCATCGTTAGATAATTGGCTGGAAATTATAAACGGAAATGGTTATCCAAAGTGGTATAAGGTATTATTAAATGACAAGGTAGGTTTATTGAGGAGGAGTATAATGCGTTTTCTTTTTTTGGCTAAGTGTTGTTATCTCAGGAATTGTAAGTATTGCTGGTTTTGCACTCACTAAAATAACTACTACTTCATTCGACCCCACAGGTGATAATTTTGTTGGAGGAAATGGAAACCCAGGCTTAATGTTTGTTATGCTTCCAATGTTAATTATTCTTTATTTTTTTCTTCGCAATGATGTTTGTTTTTGAAAAGATACATGAACGTTTTTCAGTAAAAAGGAACCTATTTCAAGCCTTCTATTCAGGGGTGTTTGTGGTCATTTTAGGAATAACGATTTACCAAATTGTTTCGTTTCGAAATGAAATCAATCCATATTTTGAATATGAAATATCCTATTTAAATCCTTTTTCTAATCATTTATTTTTTTTAACTTCTGGACGTTTATGGCCTGCCTTTGTGTTTCAGGATTTTGCTCATTTTATTTAAAGAAAAGAATATGAAGAAATGCATTTAAACTAAAGGATGGGGGATTTTCTGTGCTCTTGATATGATCGACCTGAGCGGATTACGGGCTATCCCGAGCGAATATCCTTTTCACCCTGAGCAGTTTTCGGGTCATAAGATCATTAAATATTAGGATCTAAATTTACACAATTGCATGCGTAAAAAGCACAGATTCATTATGTATGTTGTTATGGTACATCTAAAGTGCGGATTTATTTATATAGAAGATGGTGAGGAAAAGTGTCAGCAACATACATTTCACCTAAGTCCAATTAAAACTTGGTAGGCGTATTGACCCGCCACATTTCGAGATTAAAACATCTTGGAAGATGCCTACAGTTGTTCTACTAAGATGGACAAACAATTCCCTGGAGATTCAAATTGTGAATAAGGAAAAATAAAATTATGAAATTAATAAGGAACTCTCTAATTTATTTTCTAATCGGAGCGATAATTATAAATATTTCTAAGTTTCTTTATAATAAAGACGATTATTATTTTGATAGTAAAGAAACTTTAATGTACGGTATTATTACAATGATGGTTTTTTTAATAATGGATTACGTGAGAAATATAAGTAAGTCTCAAAGTAAATAATTTTGTTATATCTAAAAAAAGCCCAGATACGGTAGTGACCCCGTAAAGTTAGAGTTTTCATTGTGCAGCTAATTGGCTGGCTTGAGTTTGGTATTTTACTGGCTCATGCCGGCCAATTTTTGTTTAATTCGATCGTTATTATAGTAATCGATATACTTCTCTATTATCTTCTTTAACACTTCATAAGAGATTAATTCTTCTCCGTTATACATTTCTTGTTTAAGTAAGCCAAAAAAAGTTCTCCATGGTCGCA
>BBDJ01000018.1 GCA_001312325.1 Lysinibacillus pakistanensis
TTTACTTTATTTTCAGCGTCACCTCTTGGCGACTCATTAATAATATCAATATTCTATAACTATGTCAACACTTTCTCAAAAGAATTATATTATTTTTTTATAATTAACTATTTCATTCCTATACTATCTTAGTATTAGAAAATTAATAACATACTTTTTAACGTCGTATGAACTATAATTGAATTTTGCTTTTTTTTAAAAAATCGGAGACAGTTAAACAAAAGTAGTTAACACCTAATTTTTTTATTTTAAACTTTGACTGAGGTAACGGACCATTCTCAATCCTTATGAAACCATATTTCCTTTTATTTTTTCGAGGTAAGTTTCGTGCCCATTTCTATAGTACTGCTTTTAAGTGCCTACTAATTTGTAGTTTATATGAAGTTGTGTTAAAGAAATATACGATCACCCCAATGTACATCCGATTGTGCACAGTTTGCTCGCTTTGCCCGTAGAGCTTTTTAATATTCAGATGCTGTTTCATCCACTTAGCAACTTCATCTCACCCAGTACTTGGATACGAAGAAATGGATTTTTGTCATCATTTTGCACATGCCAATGAGTATCATTTCATCCGTTAACACCAATACTTCATATGATTCAATCACACGTGTTTCGGCGTTTTATCGTAAGGGTGGGACAAAGAAAAATCCATCATCGATTCTCGATCTTCACATCATTTTAAAAGATGTATTAAAAAAATACAGTCTCTTTCCTTATAAAACTTACCTTCTTTGCTCATAGAAAAATCCCCTCTAGGCAGAATTGTATTGACTATTACTGTAGCCATTTTTCAACTCCTACATTAGAAGGGATAATACATCCTCATATTGCCTTTATAAATTTGTAATAATACGTGAAATATAGAATGTACGATTTTTCCCTAAATCAAAAATCTCACCTGAAAGGCATAGTTTGATAAGTGGTCGTGTTGGTGCAAATTTATTTACAAACATTACTTCTCCGCGTTCCAAATTAGACAATTCTACGATTGTTCCTATTGGTAGGTCAGCAACAATATCAATAAGTGCTCGAACTACTTTGATATCAAATTTTCCAAATTCGGATTCATTAATCATTTCGATTACTTTAAAAGATGATTGTTTAGCTCTATATACACGTTCGCAAGTCATTGCATGAAATACATCTGCAACTGCTATAATTTGAGCAAACATCGAAATATTTGCGATTTTCTCAGCCTTTGGGTAACCGCTTCCGTTTAAGCGTTCATGGTGTTGAAATATGGCTTCCTTCATTGTATCTTTTAAGATTGTTAAATCCTTGACCATATTATAACTATACGTCGGATGCTTATAAATTTCGTTAAATTCCTGCTCCGTTAAGGTTGTTTTCTTATCGCGAATCCGAGGGTGAATTTTTGCCATTCCACAATCAGCTAACAGTCCCCCAATTGCAACTTGAATGGTTGTTCCTCTATCATAGCCTAATTTTTGTGCTATCACTGCTGAAATCAATGCCGTTGCAACACAATGATGATATAAATAATCTTTAGGGTTTGAATACTCATTTAAATCAAAAATGATTGTTCGATCCTCTAACACCATTTCCACTAACGGCAAAATAATTGAACGTGCTTTGGCAATATCAACTTTTGCACCAGCTTCCCAATTTTTAAATTCCTTTTTAAATTGTTCAACAGAATTATCATAAACCTCTTAAACGTTGGAACAGCCTCAGGTGGTGCAACTAATTCGGTATCATTGACCTCTGATTGATGGTCCGTGCCATCCTTGTAAACAGAAACTCTTGAAATATTAAAAGCAAAAAAAACTTGTAAATGCTCATGGGAAATGATTGTGTTTTTAAATATTATAGGATATTGTGTGTTTGCAAAAATATCCTCTGAAATTACTTTACCTACACGCAACTCCGATATTGGGACATGTATAGTTTCCATGCAGTTAACACCTCTTCACTATTTCTCTTGCTTTAACAGTTAATTTCATTTTATCATGGAATTCAAAATAATTACTTATTTTTCATGAATTATGCTAAAAAAACCGATGAACGGCAATTTTAGCTGCCGTCATCGGTCCCTTTATTATTCTTCTACTTCATCATTTTCTTCAATAGGCTCATCTTCTTTTTCAACTTTTGCTACAGTTGCAACAAGCTCGTCATCCCCTAAACGAATTAAACGAACTCCCTGTGTACTACGACCAATTAATGAAATATCATTGACATCCATACGAATCAACATGCCATTAATGGTAATAAGCATTAAATCCTCAGATCCATCAACAGTTTTTACAGCTACCATTGGACCGTTTTTATCAGTGATTTGCATGGTTTTCAACCCTACACCACCACGGCTCTGCAAACGGTATTCTTCTTCAGAAGTACGTTTACCGTATCCTTTTTCCGTAACAACTAGGATTTCCTGACCTGGCTCTATAATTTCCATACCAACTACTTCATCACCATCACGTAGTTTGATACCACGCACACCGCCTGCAGTACGTCCCATTGAACGAATATCATCTTCTTGGAAACGAACAAGCATCCCATCACGAGTACCAATTATAACTTGCTTGTCGCCATCTGTTAAACGAACTGAAATGAGATCATCATCTTCTCGTAAACTAATAGCTATTAAACCATTGGTGCGGATATTAGCAAATTGAGATATTGGTGTACGCTTTGTAATCCCTGTCTTAGTAGTAAAGATGAAGTATGCCTCTTCATCATCAAATGAACCTACACGGATCATTGCTGTTACTTTTTCACCTTTTTCAATATTAAGTAAGTTAACAATTGGTAATCCCTTCGCTGTACGACCGAATTCTGGAATCTCATAACCTTTTGCTCTAAATACTTTTCCTTTTGAAGTGAAAAATAAAATTGTATCATGTGTGGATGTGTTCATAAGGTGCTCTACAAAATCGTCTTCATTTGTACCCATACCTTGCACACCACGACCACCACGCTTTTGACTGCGATATGTGTTTGCAGCTAGACGTTTAATATATCCATTATGCGTTAAGGTTACGACCGAATTTTCAACTGGAATTAAATCTTCGTCCTCAATCATTTCTATACCGCCAGAAGTAATTTCAGTTCGGCGTTTATCGTTAAAACGTTCTTTCAATTCTAAGATTTCTGTACGAATAATATCGACAATTTTCGCTTCATCTGCAAGAATTGCCTTCAACTCAGCAATTAGTACTTGAAGCTCTTGATATTCAGCTTCAATTTTTTTCACGCTCTAATCCACTTAAACGGACTAAACGCATATCTAAAATTGCTTGTGCTTGACGTTCCGATAAATTAAAACGCTCCATTAATTGTGGTTTCGCTTCTTCACCACTACGAGAACCACGAATAATAGCAATAATTTCGTCGATATGATCAAGTGCAATACGCAAACCCTCTAAGATATGCGCACGATCTTCAGCTTTCCTTAAGTCAAATTCTGTACGACGACGAATAATAACCTTTTGGTGCTCTAAATAATGATGCAACATCTCTTTAAGGCCCATCACTTTTGGCTGACCATTTACTAAAGACAGCATATTAATACCGAAGCTCGATTGCATTGCTGTTTGTTTATATAAATTATTTAATACTACATTGGCATTCGAATCTTTACGTATTTCTATGACTACTCGCATACCACGACGATCAGATTCATCACGTAGATTTGTAATACCTTCAACTTTTTTTATCGCGTACAAGCTCTGCTATTTTTTTCAATAAGCTTAGCTTTATTTACTTGGTACGGTAACTCATGAATAAGAATTGTTTCCTTACCATTCGATTTTTGTTCAATCTCTACTTTCGCACGAATAATAATTGAGCCACGACCTGTTTCGTATGCACGACGAATACCGCTTCGACCTAAAATTAATCCACCCGTTGGAAAATCAGGTCCAGATGATTTCCATTAATTCTTCAGTCGTAATGGCAGGATTTTCAGAAAGTGCTATTACCGCATCTATCGTTTCCCCAAGCTGATGTGGTGGAATATTCGTGGCCATACCAACAGCAATCCCTGCCGCTCCATTTACTAATAAGTTAGGATAACGACTTGGTAGCACAATAGGCTCTTTCTCTGAACCATCATAGTTATCTGTATAGTCAATTGTATCTTTATTAATATCGCGAAGCATTTCCATAGCAATACGAGACATACGTGACTCCGTATAACGCATTGCAGCTGCTCCATCACCATCCACAGATCCAAAGTTACCATGACCATCAACTAACATGTAACGATAGCTGAAATCTTGCGCCATACGAACCATCGCATCATAGATAGAAGAGTCACCATGTGGGTGGTATTTACCCATTACATCCCCAACGATACGTGCGGATTTTTTTGTATGCTTTATCTGCTGTATTCCCAAGCTCCTGCATACCATATAAAATACGGCGGTGTACAGGTTTTAATCCATCACGCACATCAGGTAATGCACGTGAAACAATTACACTCATTGCATAATCAAGAAAGGATGTTTCAATTTCTTCTGTGATATTAACTCCTTTAACACCGGAGCGTTCTTGTTCTGACAAAGTGTAGACCTCCTCTCAAGAAAAATTAAATATCTAAATTAGCGTATACAGCATTTTCTTCAATAAATTGACGACGAGGTTCAACTTCATCGCCCATTAAGCGCTCAAATGCTTGGTTTGCTTTAATAGCATCATCTAATTCTACTTGTAATAATGTCCGATGCTCAGGATCCATTGTCGTTTCCCAAAGCTGTTCTGCATTCATTTCACCTAAACCTTTATAACGCTGTACACTTGGCTTTGGCATTTTTGGTAGTCGCTCAAGAATAGCCTTTAATGTTTCATCATCATAGCAATACTCAACATGTTTGCCCTGCTTTACTTGATAAAGTGGTGGCTGGGCAATATAAATATAGCCTGCCTCTATCAAAGGACGAAGGAAACGGAAGAAGAATGTTAGCAATAATGTACGAATATGTGCACCATCAACATCGGCATCTGTCATAATGATAATTTTATGGTAACGAGTCTTTTCTAAATTAAATTCTTCACCAATACCTGTACCAAATGCTGTAATCATTGCACGTATTTCAGCATTCGATAAAATTTTATCTAATCTTGCTTTTTCAACATTCAAGATTTTACCACGTAACGGTAGGATTGCTTGAAAATGACGGTCACGTCCAGATTTAGCAGAACCACCAGCGGAATCACCCTCAACGATATAAATTTCACATTCTGCCGGATTTGTCGAAGAGCAATCTGCTAATTTACCAGGTAAGCTAGATACTTCAAGAGCATTTTTACGACGTGTAAATTCACGTGCTTTCTTTGCAGCTACACGAGCACGAGCAGCCATTAAACCTTTTTCAATAATTTTACGAGCAACTGTTGGATTCTCTAACATAAAACGTTCAAAACCATCTGAGAATAGAGAATTGGTAATTTGGCTTACCTCAGAGTTACCAAGTTTAGTTTTAGTTTGCCCCTCAAACTGTGGATCAGGGTGCTTAACAGATACAATTGCAGTTAACCCCTCACGAACATCCTCACCAGTAAGATTAGCATCTGATTCTTTTAACAGACTGCTTTTGCGGGCGTAATCATTAATAACACGTGTAAGGGCTGTTTTAAAACCAGATTCATGTGTACCGCCTTCATACGTATTAATATTATTAGCAAATGAAAAAAATATTAGAGGAGAATCCAGCATTATACTGCATAGCAATTTCAACTGAAATACCATCCTTTTCTCCAAGAACATCAATTGGATCATGGATAGGCTCTTTTGATTGATTTAAATGCTCTACATAAGAACGAATACCACCTTCATAGTGATATGTAGTAGAACGCTCCTCACCTTCACGCTCATCAGCAATGGTAATCTTTATCCCACGATTTAAATAAGCTAATTCACGAATACGATGTGCTAAAATGTCATATTCATAGACAGTGGTTTCTTTAAATATTTCAGGGTCGGCTTTAAAACGTGTAGTTGTGCCATTATGGTCTGTATCTCCAATAATTGTTAGCTGTTGTACAGTTTGACCGCGCTCAAATTTAATCTCATGAATATGACCTTCACGATGTACTTGAACAATCGTTTCAACTGATAATGCATTCACAACAGATGCCCCAACACCATGAAGTCCACCAGATACTTTGTAGCCACCACCACCGAACTTACCACCCGCATGCAGTACTGTCATAATAACCTCTACAGCAGGCTTACCCATTTTTTTTCTTGAATACTTACTGGAATACCACGACCATTATCTTCTACTCGAATCCAATTGTCTTTTTCTATCGTTACTTTTATATCTGTACAAAATCCTGCTAGTGCCTCGTCAATACTATTATCAACAATTTCCCATACTAAGTGGTGAAGCCCTTTAGAACTTGTTGAACCGATATACATACCAGGTCTTTTACGTACGGCTTCTAAACCTTCTAATACCTGTATCTGATCGGCCTCATAAGCTTGATTTTGTAAACCTTCGTTCTCTATAGCCACGGCTTTCATCTACTCCTTCATAACATCATTTGTGTAAATGAATGAACAGTCAACCGAGCTGACTATTACCATTCTTTTGTAATCTAAAAAACTACCCGGGTTAACTTTCTTCAATCGCTCCTTGTTTCACGTGGAACAGCTGTGCATGCTCCATTGTCTCATGATGAATTCCATCAACACTTGTAGTCGTTACAAAGGTTTGAACCTCACCCTGAATGGTATTTAATAAATGCGATTGGCGATAATCGTCGAGTTCCGACAATACATCATCTAAAAGTAGTATGGGTGTTTCATTTGTTTCTTGTTTAATTAATTCGATTTCAGCAAGTTTTAATGAAAGAGCGGTAGTACGTTGTTGCCCTTGCGAACCATAAGTCTGTACATCATAGCCGTTTACTAAAAACTGCAAATCATCTCGATGTGGCCCCACTAATGTTACTCCTCGATCAAATTCTCGTTCCTTAGCTTCAACCAGCTTTTTATGCAAGAAGTTTTCAATTTCACTGGAAGTATGATGCTTTTCTATACCAGCTACAGTGCGATAGTTGATAAGCAATTTTTCCTTCTCTTGTGAAATACCTCCGTGAATTGGTTCTGCCCACTCTTGCAATAAATCCATAAATTGAAATCTTTTTCGAATAATTTGGGTAGCAGCGTGAATATATTGTTCATTATAGACCTCATACATCACGGTATCTGTCATTGTTTTTCCTTGATTCATTTTTAAATAGTGGTTACGTTGTTTTAAAATTTTTTTGAAAGGTTAATAAATCATGTAAATAAACAGGCGAAATTTGCCCAATCTCCATATCAATAAAACGTCGTCGTATTTGCGGACTCCCTTTTACAACATTCAAATCCTCGGGAGCAAACATCACGACATTCATTTGACCAATATAATGACTAAGGCGACTTTGCTCTATATGATTAATCTTACCCTTCTTACCTTTTTTTGTAATCGTAAGCTCTATTGGTAAAATGCCATGCCTTTTTTTGAACGGCCCCTTCTATTTTACCATAGTCTGAATCCCAACGTATCAATTCTTTATCGTTCGTCGTTCGGTGGGATTTAGCCATCGCCAATACGTAGATAGACTCCATTACATTTGTTTTTCCTTGCGCATTTTCACCAATGAAAACATTAATTTTTGGAGAGAATTTTAAAGCTAAGGCATCATAGTTACGGTAATTTGTTAGTTTTAACTGCTCTATATGCATATCTTACTGTCCAGTGGATCCAACAATACGAAATCGACCACATCCAGGAATATTAACAATGTCTCCGTCACGTAATTTACGACCGCGGCGATCATCCACTTCTCCATTTACATATACATCATTTTCTTGTAAAAACCATTTCGCCATACCACCTGAGCTAATCGCATCAGTCATTTTTAAAAGTTGCCCTAACGTGACAAACTCTACATCAATTTCTATGTCCTTCATAGCTGTGTTCCCCTCCAAATTCAGACTGTCTATCTCTCTATCATACCTAAAATTTCATCATAAGTAAAAAAAAGATAGCCGCAATTAGCGACTATCCTAATGTTTTCAAAGTCAATACAGTCCATTTTGTTTTTCCATCGAACGTACTTTAAATTATTAATACGTACGTACAGGTAAAATTAACTGTAGTATTGCATCATCATGAACAGAACGTAAAATAAATGGTCTCATTGCTCCTGTAAATTGGATGACGACATCTTGACCATCGATGGCTTTTAATGCCTCCATCATATATTTCGCACTAAAGGAAATTTTTAAGTTCTCCCCTTCAAGTAATTCTACTGGAATCTCCTCTTGTACTTTACCGATTTCTGGAGAATTAGAAGAAACTTCAACAGCTTGGTTGTCTAGAATTTCAAAACGCACAACATTATTACGATCACCTCGAGCAACGAGCGAAGCACGATCGATTGCTTGTAATAATGATTTTCCATTAATCGTTACATTTGTTTGATACTCTTCTGGAATTAAACGTGTTGTATCTGGGTAGTTCCCTTCTAGTAAACGAGAGAAGAACAATACTTCTCCAGTTTTAAATAACACCTGTTGGCTCGTAATAACAATTTGAACAAGGTTAGTTGAATCTTCTAATACTTTATTTAACTCATTTAGGCTTTTCCCTGGAATAACGACACTATGTTCAACTTCAGGTAAGTTTTCTAGCTGAACTTTTCGTCTTGCCAATCGGTGACTATCTGTTGCAACACAGATTAATGCTTCATTTTTTTATTTGCCAGTTTACACCTGTCAACACAGGTCTGCTTTCTGAAGTAGCAACAGCGAATACTGTTTCACGAATAATAGACTTTAATAGGTCAGCTGGAATAGTAAATTTTTGATCTTCCGTTAATTCAGGTAGTAATGGATATTCTGTAGCATCTGATCCAATTAAATGGAATTCTGATTTCCCAGAACGAATATGCGTTTGGAAACCAGGTGTTACGTTGATTTCAACCTCATTTGTTGGCAATTTACGAACGATTTCATTAAACATACGGGCTTGAACAACAATTGATCCTGTCTCTGTAATATGAATAATTTGTTGTCCATCTTCTTCCACTGGAATAAACGTTTGAATCGTAATATCAGCATCACTACCAGTTAAGCGAACTCCTTCCTCAGTAACATCAATTTTTATCCCCGTTAAAATAGGTATCGTTGTTTTGGAGCTTACAGCTTTCATGACATCATTTAAACCTTCTAATAAACGGTCACGTAAAATATCAAATTTCATTTTCGTTTTCCCTCACATATTTATATTATTTATTTATATAAAATAAAAAAGATATAGTAATAGGCTCTGTGGATTTGTGGATAAGTGTATTTAAGTGAACAAAATCAGTCTATCCACATGTAGATAGACTGTGTATAAGTTTGTGTTTAAATAATTGAATTGTCCACAGATTATTTACCTAACATGCTTCTAATTTGCTTAATATCTTGTTGTAGTTGAACATCATTTTTCAACATGGAAGATATTTTTTCGTGAGCATGTATAACAGTAGTATGATCCCGTCCACCAAATTCTTCGCCAATTTTCGGCAGCGAAAAATCTGTTAATTCGCGGGATAGAAACATCGCAATTTGACGCGGGAAAGCTATTAATTTTGTACGTTTTTTTGGCAGCAAAATCTTCTAAACGTATATTAAAATGCTCGCCTACTGCATTTTGAATGTCTAATATTGTGACAGTTCGCGGCTTCGAATTAGGAATGATATCCTTTAATGCTTCTGCAGCCAAAGTAGCATTAATATCCTTGTTTACTAGTGATGAATAGGCAACGACGCGAATAAGCGCACCTTCAAGCTCCCTAATATTGGAGTCGATCTGGTTCGCAATATAGAGCATTACCTCATTTGGCACTTCTAAACCGTCAGCCTTTGCTTTTTTTCGAAGGATGGCGATACGAGTTTCCAAATCTGGTGGTGCAATATCTGTGATTAATCCCCATTCAAAACGAGAACGTAAACGGTCTTCCAGAGTCGGAATTTCCTTTGGAGGACGGTCACTGGAAATAACAATTTGTTTCGATTCTTCATGCAATGTATTAAAAGTATGGAAAAATTCTTCCTGAGTTGATTCTTTTCCAGCTAAAAATTGAATATCATCAATTAGCAGTACATCTACATTGCGGTATTTGTTTCGAAAATCGAGTGCCTTATTATCTCGAATTGAGTTAATAAATTCATTTGTAAATTTTTCAGATGATAAATAGACTACCTTGGCATTTGGGTTATGTTCTAAAACATAATGACCAATTGCATGCATTAAGTGTGTCTTGCCAAGCCCTACTCCCCCATAAATAAAAAATGGGTTATAAGCTTCGCGGGTGCTTCAGCCACAGCCAGGGAGGCAGCGTGTGCAAAGCGGTTACCAGAGCCAATAACAAACGTATCAAAAGTATACTTCGGGTTTAACATACCTGGTGAAATATCATGGTGATCGTTATTTTTTTGCTTGGATGATCGGCGCTGGTAAATCAAAATCGTCCGAATCCTGGTTTTTTTTGAACAACAAATTTAATAAGCAAGTCTTCGCCTGTAAGCTCCGTTAATATACCTGTAATCAAATGAATATAATGATTCTCAAGCCAGTCTCGAGCAAACGAATTTGGCGCGGCTATTGTAACAGTAGAACCACTACCATTATAAGTAAGTAGTTTCGTAGATTTTAGCCACGTTTCGAAGCTTGGTTTAGAAATTTTTGTTCAACTTGAGCCAGGACATTGTTCCATAGTTCTTCTAAATGTTCCAAGCTGCTAATCTCCTTTACAGTTCAATACATTTACAACAAAAAAAATAGTGCATTTATAAAAGGGAAAATACGTTCATTTTACACTTCATCCACAAACTAACAAGCTGTGGATAAAAGTTAACCAAAGGCTGTGATAAAAATTATCCACAGCATATCAACAGTTGTGGATAAAATAAAAGTCAATTTTAGTTTTCAACAAAGTGAAGCACAGTAATCGTATCAGAAAAACAAAGCTATTTCAATAGTTTACGAAACTTATCCACATACCATTCATTTATGCACTTATGAGTTGTCCACAGCCTCTGTTTATGTGAAAAAGCTGTAGATAAATGTTGTGGATAAAAAAACATGCAAAAAATACTATACACAACTCTGTGTAAAAAAAACAAGCCCCCTGTGGATAATTATTTTTATGTAAGAGGCAGATATAGGGTATGAAGACTAAAATAGCAAAGCTAACATAATTGAGAAAGTCTCATTGAACAAAAAGCAGCAAATAAACTGGCGTAAAAATAGTAGATGCGAGATGTAAACTTGTTTGACGAAAGAAATTTGTGAAATTCATTGACAAAACAACTAGATGCTTTATATAATATTCAGGTCTGTATGTTGAAAAATTCAACTTTCATTCAGGAGGTGTCTATATAAATGAAACGTACTTACCAACCAAAAAAAACGTAAGCACAGTAAAGTTCACGGTTTCCGCGCGCGTATGAGCACGAAAAACGGTCGTAAAGTTCTTGCTGCTCGTCGTCGTAAAGGAAGAAAAGTTTTATCAGCATAAAATAAGTCCACTGAGCCACATCAGTGGTCTTTTTTTTCTTTATTTTTAGTAAAGCTAGAAATGAGGATCAAAAGATATTATTTATTAGCAGGTGAAAGTAATGAAAAAACGCCAACGAGTAAAGAAGAATGAGGATTTTCAAAAGGTGTTTAAAAATGGTAAATCTTTCGCTAATCGTCAGTTTGTCGTTTATTTTCTGATGAAAGAGGGACAAACTGAATTTCGCATAGGTTTATCAGTAAGCAAGAAGCTTGGGAATGCAGTTACCCGCAACCAGATTAAACGCTATATTCGACAAAGTATTCATGAGATAAAGGACGAGCTTAAGCCGAATATAGACTATGTTATTATCGCCAGACAACCGGCGGCCACTATGGATTTTCATGATGTGAAACAAAGTTTGCAGCATGTACTACGAATCGCAAAGGTATTGAAGAAAACGTAATACAGATGGTAACCAAAGTGGAAAAAGCGCCTTATTTTTTTGAAGTATTTCTTTTGTAAAATAAAGCGGGAGAATACGCATAGGGGTATTTGGTAATGAGGTTTCACAGCAATATATGAAGAATTAGTAACAGTACTTAAGTAAATAAGCGTATATTGTTAGAATATTTAGTAGAGTGAAACATGATAGACATGATAAAATAACTGATAACTTTATTCAGCAAAAAAACAAAAAAAATGAATAGAGTAGCACGAATATAGATTTAGAAAAAGTGAATAGTATTTGTAGGGGGAAGAAGGTTGAAGAAACAACTTTGGGTAATTTTGTCGCTAGTAACAGTAGCATTACTGCTTTCTGGTTGTACAGAATTCAATGAACCAATTTCCAAAGATAGCACTGGCTTCTGGAATGAATTCATTGTTTGGCCGTTGGTATCAGCGATAAAATACTTTGCTGATCTGCTCGGTACGTATGCATTGGGAATTATTGCTGTAACGATTATCATTCGTTTAGCGATTCTACCATTGATGATTAAACAAACGAAGAGCTCTAAAAAGATGCAAGAAATTCAGCCAAAATTGAAGGAACTGCAAAAGAAGTATGCTTCTAAGGATGCACAAACACAGCAGCAATATCAGCAAGAAATGATGAAGCTAATGAGTGAGTCAGGTGTAAATCCAATTGCCGGATGTTTACCAGCAATCATTCAAATGCCAATTTTAATTGGTTTCTATCATGCGATTAGCCGTATGAATGCTACATCTACTTTTGATTTAGGGAATTTCTTTATCTTCCCATTAGCAGATCCTGCACCAGCATTAGCAATTACTGCAGGTTTAATGCAATTTATTGTATTACGTACGGGTCCAGCGATGGATAACCCTCAAATGAAAATAATGATGTACATTATGCCATTTATGATTATTGCTTTCGGTATGGCATTGCCAGCAGCATTATCACTATACTGGGTAATCGGTAATATTATCTCGATTATTCAAAACCTGTTTATTTATAAACCTTGGAATAAAGATAAAACACAACCTGCTCAAAATGGAGGGGCTAAAAAGTGAAACAACTTACGCAAATAGGCGCAACAACACAAGAAGCGATCTCATTAGCGTTACAGAAACTTGGCAAAACCCGTGAACAAGTAGATGTTGAAGTTTTACAAGAAGGTAAAAAAGGATTTTTAGGTTTTGGGGCACGTTCTGCACAGGTACGTGTGACAGTAAAGGAAGCACAGATTCCAATAGTTGAGACAGAAAAGGCTGAACAGCAAAATCTGACTCAATTGAACGAACAAGTAATAGATGATGTTGAAACAATAAGTTCACAAGTTTCTGAACAACCAAGTGAAATCGAAGCAGTTCAACAAGTCAAAGAAGACTCTGAAGAGGAAGAAGCCTCAGCTAATCCTATTGATGAGGCAAAAGCTTACTTAGTAAATATTGCTAAGCAATTGGATATCCATGATCTTGACATTGAAACGACACGGGAAGGAAAATATGTATTATTTCAGCTAAAATGTGAGAAAGCTGCACTGCTTATAGGGAAGCGTGGTCAAACATTAAATTCTCTACAGCAATTGACACAACTTGTATTAAATAAAAGTGCTAAGCAATTCTTAATGGTGAAATTAGATGTTGAAAACTATCGTGAACGTCGTCAAGAGGCGTTAGAGTTACTAGCAGACCGTATGGCAGATAAAGCGCTTCGCTTAAATCAACGAGTAGCTTTTGAGCCGATGCAGTCATACGAAAGAAAAATTATTCATAATCAATTGGCAAATCGCCTTGATATTGAAACATACTCAGAAGGAACGGAGCCAAACCGTTATTTAGTAATTGAACCTGTAAAGAACGGTTAAACTTCGTAAAAAAACATACAGACAAAACATGAGCCATTTTATCTTAACGATAAAATGGCTTTTTTTTAATCACTATTGATTTATCCACAATTGGAAAATATCCTTACTTTAGATTTTGTTGAAAATATGTTAGTCTAAGGTGTTAGTAAGTTTTGGTCGGTTTTAATTATCCACATGTGGATAACGTTGAGGAGGTCATTAAATGGAGTTTGATACAATTGCTGCGATATCCACACCAATGGGTGAGGGAGCCATAGCCATCGTCCGTTTAAGTGGAGATGAAGCAGTGGCAATTGCAGATAAAATATTCAGATCGCCTGGTGGAAAAAGCTTAAAAACAAAGGCTTCACATACGATTCATTATGGGCATTTAGTCGATCCTAAAACAAATGAGGTAGTAGAGGAAGTAATGCTGTCATTAATGCGTGGACCAAAAACATTCACGCGTGAGGATGTAGTAGAAATAAATTGTCATGGTGGGCTAGTATCTGTAAATAGAGTATTGAAATTAGTGTTAACAAATGGAGCAAGACTAGCAGAACCGGGTGAATTTACAAAACGAGCATTTTTAAATGGACGTATAGATTTATCACAAGCTGAAGCGGTAATGGATTTAATAAGAGCCAAGACAGACAGAGCGATGAATGTGGCTTTAGGTCAAATGGATGGAAAATTGTCGCGTTTAATAGGTGATTTACGTCAAGCATTACTAGAGACATTAGCACAAGTAGAAGTTAATATAGATTATCCTGAGTATGATGATGTAGAAGAGATGACAGTACCTGTATTGGTTGAAAAATGTACGTGGGTACGTAATGAAATTATGAAACTTCTGCAAACATCCTCTCAAGGGAAAATATTACGTGAAGGTTTATCTACTGTTATTTTAGGTCGCCCAAATGTCGGTAAGTCTTCTCTTTTAAATAGTTTGGTCCAAGAGAATAAGGCTATTGTGACAGATATTGCAGGGACAACTCGTGATATTATAGAAGAGTACGTCAATGTACGTGGAGTACCACTTCGTTTAGTGGATACAGCTGGAATTCGAGAAACAGAGGATATTGTTGAACGAATTGGAGTAGAACGCTCTCGTGAAGCTTTACGTGGAGCAGATTTAATATTGTTTGTATTAAATTATGCTGATGAACTGACTGCCGAGGATGAACGCCTATTCGAAACAATTAAGGCAATGGATTATATCGTTATTATCAATAAAACAGATTTACCACAAAAAAATTGATATAGCTCGCGTAAAAGAGTTAGCAGGCAGTCATCGTATTGTGACAACGTCTCTTTTACAGGAGGAAGGTATCACTGAATTAGAGGAAGCAATTGCAGCGCTATTCTTTGAAGGACAAATCGAAGCGGGCGATTTAACATATGTTTCAAATGCAAGACACATTGCATTATTGCATCAAGCACAAGCAACGGTTGAGGATGCATTAGCTGCAGCCCAGGCAGGTGTACCTGTGGATATGGTGCAAATAGATGTAACAAGAACGTGGGAAATACTTGGTGAAATTATAGGTGACACTGTACAGGAAAGCCTTATAAATCAGCTATTTTCACAGTTCTGCTTAGGAAAATAAATTTACGAAAGAAAGGAAGATACGAGCTATGCCAACAAAATATGAGGCAGGCACGTTTGATGTTATCGTCATTGGCGCAGGTCATGCAGCTCAGAAGCTGCTCACGCTGCTGCCAAAATGGGTGCTAACACGCTGATGCTGACGATCAATTTAGATATGATTGCGTTTATGCCATGTAATCCATCAATAGGTGGTCCTGCAAAAGGTATTGTAGTACGAGAAATTGAGCTTTAGGCGGAGCTATGGGAAAAGTCATTGATAAAACCCATATTCAAATGCGTATGTTAAATACAGGTAAAGGCCCTGCAGTACGGGCTTTACGAGCACAGGCAGACAAAGTTTTATACCAACAAGAAATGAAACGTGTGTTGGAGGAAACTGCAAATTTAACGATCCATCAAGGAATGGTGGATGAACTAATTATTGAGGATGGGGAAGTAAAAGGTGTCATTACACAAATAGGCGCCGTTTATCGTGCTAATACGGTTGTTGTTACAACAGGAACATTCCTTCGTGGTGAGATCATTATTGGAGATGTTAAATATTCAAGTGGTCCTAATAACCAACAGCCTTCTATACGATTAGCCGATAATTTAAAAGAGCTTGGTTTTGATCTTGTTCGCTTTAAAACGGGAACTCCACCACGCGTGAACAGCCGTACAATTGATTACGACAAAACGGAAATTCAACCAGGAGATGATGTTCCACGTGCATTCAGCTTTGAAACGACTGAATTTATCATGGATCAGCTTCCTTGCTGGTTAACATATACAAGCCCTGAAACGCACGAAATTATTGAGGCGAACTTACATCTATCCCCGATGTACTCTGATGATTAAAGGAACGGGACCACGATATTGCCCATCTATTGAAGACAAGGTTGTTCGCTTTAATGACAAGCCACGCCATCAGATATTCCTAGAGCCAGAAGGTCGCAACACACGTGAAGTCTATGTTCAAGGTTTATCAACAAGTTTACCTGAGCATGTACAATCCCGCTTACTAAAATCAATTCCTGGTTTAGAAAAGGCAGAAATGATGCGTGCTGGCTATGCCATTGAATATGATGCGATTGTGCCTACACAGTTATGGCCAACATTAGAAACAAAACGCATTAAAGGGCTATATACAGCTGGTCAAATTAACGGAACATCTGGTTATGAGGAAGCGGCTGCACAAGGCTTAATGGCAGGGATGAATGCTGCGGCAAACTCACTTGGAAAAGAAGAGCTCATTTTAAGTCGCTCAGATGCTTATATTGGTGTATTAATCGATGACCTTGTAACAAAAGGTACAAATGAACCGTATCGCTTACTAACATCTCGTGCTGAATACCGTTTACTACTTCGCCACGATAATGCTGATTTACGTTTAGTAGAGCTAGGGTATAAAATGGGTATGGTTGCAGAAGAGAGATATGCACAATTCAATGAGAAAAAAAGAGCTGATTGAAAAAGAAATCGCACGTCTTCGTGAAATTATTATTAAACCAAATGAAGCTACACAGGCTGTTATTCGTTCAGTAGGCGGTAGTGAACTGAAAGATGGTATTCGTGGAGCGGATTTATTAAAACGCCCAGAGATGCATTATCAATTAATTTCTTCACTTATTCCTGCAGATGTTGAGTTTTCGGAAGAAGTAAAGGAACAAATCGAGATTCAGCTTAAATATGAAGGTTATATCGAAAAAGCATTGCAACAAGTGGAAAAGCTTCATAAAATGGAAACTAAAAAAAATCCCGGATAATATTGATTATGATGCTATTTCAGGTTTAGCAACAGAGGCGCGTCAAAAATTAAAACAAGTTACACCACTTTCTATTGCACAGGCCTCTCGTATTTCTGGTGTGAATCCAGCTGATATTTCCATTCTACTTGTTTATATTGAACAAGGTAAAATCGCGAAAGTAAGTAGCTAATCATCAAGAACAGTAAAGTGAATAAGGGGCGGGCATACGTTTGTGCCCGCTTCCTATTTTTCAGGCTATTTAGCATAGCTAGATACGCTTACTGGCCATATCTAAAGGAGACTTTACATGAACGAACAACAATTTATTGAGGCTTTAAAGAAAAAGGGGATAGAGCTCTCCGATCATCAAATCACTCAATTTAAAAAGTACTTTCAACTCCTTGTTGAGTGGAATGAAAAAATGAACCTAACGGCTATTACTGATTTAGAGGGTGTTTATTTAAAGCATTTTTATGATTCCATTAGTGCATCCTTCTATTTTGATTTTTCAACCGTGACAACAGTTTGTGATGTAGGAGCAGGGGCTGGTTTCCCAAGTATCCCAATTAAGATCTGCTACCCACATTTACACATCACTATTGTAGATTCTTTAAATAAAAGAATTACATTTTTAAATCATCTTAGTGATGAGTTGCAATTAGAGAATATGCATTTTGTACATGCTCGAGCAGAAGAGTTTGGTCAAAATCCAAAATATCGTGAGCAATTTGATATTGTAACAGCTCGTGCAGTAGCCCGATTAGCGATATTATCAGAGCTATGTGTACCATTAGCAAAACAAGGTGGATATTTTGTTGCCTTAAAAGCAGCAGCAGGTGCAGAAGAATTAAAAGATGCTAAAAAAAGCATTGACTACATTAGGCGTTTCATTAAAAGAAGAATTTTCTTTCCATTTACCAGTTGAAGAAAGTGACCGTATTTTATATATCTTTGATAAAATAAAAGGAACACCGAAAAAAATATCCGCGTAAACCAGGTGTACCAAATAAAACACCAATTCAATAATTAGTGTTTCATGTGAAACTTCTCAAAGTAGAAAATATTTTTTCTATTTTGAGCATACATACTAGTTATGGATGGTTCACGCAAATGACATCTATGAACTATATACATTTTAGGAAATATAATAAATAATAATAGAATGACACAGAGCAAGATAGTTACTTAAAGGTGGTGCCACTTGGATGAAAAGTCCTTTTTCACGTTTTTTTTGGAGGCGGAAGTAAAACAGAGCCTAGTGTGAAAAATGAAGTAGAACAAGCAGAGGCGGTTCATGCAGCAGAAGAAGTCATAAAATTGCCGATTGATCAAATTGTACCTAACCGTTTTCAGCCACGTACTATTTTTGATGATGAAAAAAATTGAAGAATTATCAAGAACCATTCATACACATGGTGTGATTCAGCCAATTGTTGTACGTAAAACATCAGAAAATCAATATGAAATCATTGCTGGAGAACGTCGTTATCGAGCGATGAAAAAGCTACAATGGACAGAAGTCCCTGCTATTGTACGTAATTTAACTGATAAGGAAACAGCATCTATTGCATTAATAGAGAACTTACAGCGTGAGGAGTTAACGGCGATTGAAGAAGCTGTAGCCTATCAAAAATTATTAGAGCTTCATGAGCTAACACAGGAAGCTCTGGCCCAGCGACTTGGAAAAGGACAATCCACTGTAGCTAATAAATTACGTTTATTAAAGCTGCCTGATGAAGTGCAGCAAGCAATTTTGAAGCGTAAAATATCTGAACGACATGCACGTGCATTAATTGCAATTAAAGATCAACCATTACAGCTAGAGATTTTACAACAGATAATTGAAAATGATTGGAATGTTCGTCAGCTAGAAGAGCACATCCATCTATTATTGCACCCAGAGACAGCAGATCAAGAAGAAGATGCACCAAAGAAGGCGAGACCAAAACGTAAGGCAATTAGTAAAGATGTCCGTATTGCATTGAATACGATTAAACAATCGCTATCAATGGTAACCAAAAGTGGGATAACGGTTAAGACCGAGGAAGAAGACACAGAGGAATATTATCAAATTACAGTGAAAATACCTAAAAAGAAAAAAATCTTAGAGTTAATATTATTTTAGAAAAACAATCAATTTCGCCTTGGGTAATTGTTGCTGTCGCTTCGCTTTCGCACAGATAAATTGCCACAGGATGTCGCGTTCTTAGACTAAGTTCCGCTATTTCAGTAGGTGTTTGGACATCCACTGAAAAGGAACCAACACCACTTTCATCTCACTACCTGTAGAGGTGGGAGTGTTCAGTTGAATGAAGAAAATTAACTTTTATCCCTCTGTTTAGAGGAGGCATTTCAGAAATTTATCTGAGATGCCTCCTTTTTTGTATATATTCTTAATATTTTATACAACTCTTTTCTGTTTTTTTGATAGAATGAGAATTAGATAGCGGTATGGAGTAGTGATTTTACAAATGATTTGTCAAAGTGAGCTTTGATAGATGAAAGCAGGTGCTTTTAAATGGGTAGAATTATAGCAATCGCCAATCAAAAGGGTGGCGTAGGTAAAACAACGACATCGGTCAATTTGAGCGCTTGTCTAGCATATTTAGGAAAGAAAGTGCTATTAATTGATGCTGATCCACAGGGCAATACAACGAGTGGATTAGGTGTCAATAAAGGAGAACTTCAAGGCTGTATTTATGATGTCTTAATTGATGATGAAAATGTTGAAAATGTCATTCAAGAAACAAATGTAGAAAACTTATCTATAGTTCCAGCAACGATTTCACTGGCTGGAGCGGAGATCGAATTAGTTTCAACTATATCAAGAGAAGTACGTTTAAAGCACGCACTTCAAAATGTGAAAGAAGCCTATGATTATATCATTATTGATTGTCCACCGTCTTTAGGGCTTTTAACTATTAATGCTTTAACGGCATCCGATGCATTAATTATTCCAGTTCAATGTGAATATTATGCATTAGAAGGCTTAGTCAGCTATTGTCTACGGTTCGTTTAGTGCAGAAGCATTTAAATCAACAACTTTACATTGATGGTGTACTGTTAACGATGCTTGATGCACGAACAAACTTAGGCTTACAAGTAATTGATGAAGTAAAAAAATATTTCCAAGATAAAGTATATAGAACAATTATTCCTCGAAATGTGCGATTAAGTGAGGCTCCAAGTCATGGGCAGCCAATTATTATTTATGACGCAAAATCAAGAGGTGCAGAGGTTTATCTAGAGATGGCGAGGGAAGTGATTAAAAATGGCTAAAGGTTTAGGAAAAGGCATTGGTGCATTATTTCCTGGAGAGTCTTTAGAACAAAGTGGGCAAGTAGAAGAAATTCAATTAGAGTTAATCGTTGCAAATCCATTTCAGCCTCGTAAAATTTTTGATGAAGAAACGTTACAAGAATTAGCAGACTCTATACAGGAACATGGCATTCTACAGCTATTGCAGTACGTAAAAAAAGGGCGTAAATATGAAATTGTTGCTGGGGAACGTCGTTATCGTGCCGCTCAATTAGCAGATTTAGAGGTTATTCCGGCTATTATAAAAGAATTTACAGATGTACAAATGATGGAGCTAGCTATTTTAGAAAATTTACAACGTGAAGATTTAACAGTTATTGAAGAGGCTGAAGCTTACCAAAGTTTAATGGAAAACTTACATTTAACACAGGAGGAGTTATCCAAGCGATTAGGGAAGAGCAGACCACATATAGCCAACCATGTTCGTTTACTAGCACTACCAGAGGACGTTCGCACGTTAATGAACGATGGTACTCTATCAATGGGGCAGGGACGAGCATTACTAGGATTGAAAAATAAAAGAAGGATTCCAGAGGTTGCAAATAAGGTCATTAAACAAGGCTTAAATGTACGTCAGGTAGAAATGCTAGTACAAACAATAAATGAAGAAGTTTCACGTGAAACAATTCAGCCAAAGAAAAAGGATATATTTGTTGTAGCTAAGGAAACACAACTACGAGATTATTTTGGAACAAATGTCCAAATTAAGAAGGCTAATAATAAAGGGAAAATAGAAATTGAATTTTACTCTGAGGATGATTTAGAACGTATTTTAGAAATATTAAATTTACAAGATGAGTAATGCTAAATTTCTATAACTAAATCAGAGCGCCGAGCTATAAGGCGCTCTCTATTTTTCTAGAGAGAAGGAAGGCTGAAATGTGGTTTTATTTGGAGCTCTAATAAATGCACTATTAATAATAGCAGGCTCAATCGTGGGAAGAATTTTTAAAAATATCCCTGAATCAATGAAGTCTACCGTATTATCAATCATTGGCTTAGCAGTTGCACTTTTAGGGATAAAAATGGGCTTTGAAAGTGATAACTTTATTATAATGGTGGTAAGTTTAGTAGTAGGTACTGTTATTGGTGAATGGTTAGATTTAGATAAGCAAATGAATCGACTAGGGCAATGGGTTGAATCTTTATTTAGCAAAAAAACGTACCGATAATAATCAAATTAGTATTGCAGAGGGCTTTGTAACGGCATCATTGATTTTTGTAGTTGGTTCTATGGCTGTTATAGGTGCCCTAGATAGTGGCCTGCGCAATGATCATAATGTACTCATTACGAAAGGTTTAATCGATGGATTTACTTCGATTATCTTAGCATCGACATTAGGCATAGGTGTACTTTTATCTGCAGTGCCTGTTTTTCTATATCAAGGAATAATTGCACTTTTCGCAGGTGTTATTAGCTCCTTTATACCAGATGAAGCGTTACAAATGTTTATAACCGAGATGACTGCTGTAGGTGGTGTCATGATTTTAGCCATTGGTTTAAATATTGCAGGCTTAACCAAGATCAAGGCTGCTAACTTGTTGCCAGGTATCGTCGTTGTCGGTATTATGGTCGCTATCTTCTATACTTTTCAGTGAGAAACGATGTGCAGCGAGTAATAGCGCTCTGGAAAGTTTTTCAGCCATCGCATAAGAAATATGAAGTCTTGTATTTTGTAAAACAAGCATCTCCATAAAGCCTCCAATATTGACGATTCCTTTAACCGAAATGTCACCAATTGGAGGTAATTGCTTTTTAACAGCCTTACCAGGGAAAATAGGTCCACTCTGTACAGAAATATGCCCAACATTTTGTTCACTACCAAGACAGGCATCAATCGCAATAATAAAAGGTTTTGTAGTATGATTGTGTAGCTGTTGGATTGTAGCGTCTAAATTAAGAGCATGTAAAGGATCCTCTAAAGAACCTACAACATCATATGGAAAACTAACAGATTTTTTTTAGAAAACTACCTGTTAATGGCCCCAGGGTATCACCTGTACAACGGTCACTTCCAATACAGCAGAAAATAAGTCGTTCATGATGAAATGGTATATGTTCTAAAAACAATGTACTTAGTTGCCAAACAGCATTTTTACTTTCATGATGAAGAGAATAAGGAAGTAATAAATTTGGTATAGTATTCATAAAAAAAACTCACTTTCTTTTTTTATTTGGAAGAAGTGCTCAATTTTTATGCAGTATACACAAATTTTTAGCAGTCTATACAAGAGGTGGAAATATTGGAATTCAACAAGAGATTGATGGAGAATTATTGGAATAAACTAACATCGGAAGAGTTTTGGGAGCAAGCTGTAGATGCAACCATTGATATTATGCTTATCCTTATTATTTCATGGATCGCAGTACGATTAGGGAAAAAAATTTATTAAAAAAAGTGTTCTTAATACGCATTCGTTCACCACTAAACCATTCAGAGCGTCGACAGCGAACAATTTCAAGATTATTACAAAGTATTATTTCCTATGCTGTTTATTTTTCCGCCATTATTGCCATTTTATCTAGACTAGATATTAAAATAGCGGGATTATTGGCTGGTGCAGGAATAGTTGGTTTAGCCATTGGTTTTGGTGCACAAAGTTTAGTAAAGGATGTTATTACTGGATTTTTTTATCATTTTTGAAGATCAATTTGGTGTTGGTGATTATATAAAAATTAATGGTGCAGAAGGAACTGTTGTAGAAATAGGCTTACGAACAACAAAGATTAACGGGGGTACTGGTGAGCAATTTATTATTCCCAATGGTTCAATTGGGGAAGTTGTGAACTATTCTGTTAATAACTCTAAAATTTTTATAGATTTACAGATGACAAGTGATGCCGACTTTGAAAGGGCAGAATCTATTATAAAGAAATATTTAGAATCATTACCAGATGTTCATAAAGAGCTAGTAACAGTACCTGCCTTTTTAGGGGTACAAAATGTCAAGGGCACTGAAGTAACGATTCGTATCGTGGCTGAGACTTTACCACAGCAACAATATGGAGTGGCACGTACTATTCGTAGAGATGTGACAAAGCTTTTTGAAGAAAATAATATACCAATGTCTCATCCAAAAATGATGTTATATGGTGTTAAAGATGAAGGGAGAAATGAATAATGGAACCGAAGAAATTTGGTCTAAATGATATTGTTGAAATGAAGAAGCAGCATCCATGTGGCACAAACAAATGGAAGATTATTCGTATGGGTGCAGATGTACGAATTAAATGTGAAGGCTGTCAGCATAGTGTTATGATTCCACGCCGTGAATTTGAAAAAAAAATGAAGAAGGTTTTAATTTCGGCTAGTGAGGCATAGCTTCAGGCGTATTAGACTTTTTAAGAGTGAATCAATATAATAGATAAGGTTATATGAGAGAAAAATGAACAGATCATAGAAAGGTTGTGTCCATTCATGGCATTAACAGCTGGAATCGTTGGTTTACCTAACGTTGGGAAATCAACATTATTTAACGCAATTACAAAAGCGGGCGCATTGGCTGCAAACTATCCATTCGCAACAATCGATCCAAACGTTGGTATTGTTGAAGTACCAGATGCACGTTTAGATAAATTAACAGAATTAGTAATACCGAAAAAAAACAGTACCAACAGCGTTTGAATTCACTGATATCGCAGGAATTGTAAAAGGTGCTTCCAAGGGTGAAGGATTAGGAAATAAATTCCTGGCCCATATTCGAGAAGTAGATGCCATCTGCCAAGTTGTACGTTGCTTTGTAGATGAAAACATTACGCACGTATCAGGAGCAGTTGATCCAATTGATGATATTGAGGTCATTAATTTAGAGCTTGCACTTGCTGATTTAGAATCTGTAGACAAGCGTTTACAGCGTGTTAGTAAAATGGCCAAGCAAAAAGACAAGGAAGCAATGATTGAAGAGCCTGTACTACTAAAAATTAAAGAACAATTAGAAAATGGTCGACCTGCACGTGCTGCTGAGCTTTCTGAGGATGAATTAAAGGTTATCAAGGGCCTTCATCTTTTAACAATTAAACCAATGCTTTATGTGGCTAACGTTTCAGAAGATGAAGTGGCGGATGCTGATAATAACGAGTATGTGAAAAAAAGTGCGTGAGTATGCGTCTGCTGAAGGTGCTCAAGTTATTACAATTTGTGCAAAGATCGAAGAAGAAATTTCCGAGCTTGATGATGAAGAAAAAGCCATGTTCCTAGAAGAACTAGGCATTAAAGAATCAGGTCTAGATCAATTAATACGTACTTCTTATGATTTACTCGGACTAGCAACTTACTTTACTGCAGGGGTACAGGAGGTGCGTGCGTGGACTTTCCGAAAAGGGATGAAGGCACCTCAATGTGCTGGGATCATTCATACTGACTTTGAACGTGGTTTTATTCGTGCAGAAACAGTAGCCTTCGATGATTTAGTAGAGGCTGGATCTCAAGCTGCTGCTAAAGAAGCTGGTAAAGTACGTCTTGAAGGTAAAGAGTATATTGTACAAGACGGAGATATTATGTTATTCCGTTTCAATGTATAAAACATAAACAGGGGCAATCTTAATCAGATTGCCTCTTTTATTTAGGATAATCTGTTTCATTTTGAAAGGTGGGTACAGAGATGAATTTATTACACATAAAAGAGCGAGGACTGGAAATTGAGCAGCTAGGACATGTACCTAAAGATATCTTAGAAGTTATTTACGAGCAAAAATTGTTTAAGCTATTTACACCTAAAGAACTAGGCGGTAAAGATTTAAACTTAATGGAGGGCATGAAAGTATTTCAGGAAATGTCTGCACTTGATGGAAATTTTGGTTGGCTGGTCACAATTGGTACAGGTGGCAATGCATTTATCCCAACATTCAATCAAGACATCTGTAAAAAAATATTTTCACCAAGAAATGCTGTTATCGCAGGTAGTGGCTATCCAACAGGCATAGCGGTGCAAGTGGAGGGTGGCTATCGTTTAACAGGGCAATGGAAGTATTGTAGTGGTGCAGATTATGCTACTACTTTTACAATGAATTGCTTTGTTGAGTGCGAAGGTATAAAAACGGATCAAATCATTAGTTGTTCGGTTGAGCGTGATCACGTTGAGATTCTTCAAGATTGGTGTGCAATGGGTTTAAAAGCAACAGCCAGTCATACGATTAGTGTACAAAATGCATGGGTGCCACAAGAAGCAACATTTCAGTTAGGTGCTATTCGTAATAATTACGGAAGCTTTGTACATAGCTTTCCGTTCGGCACATTTGCAGAAGCTTCCTTCCTAAGTGTTTGCCTCGGCATAACAGAAAATTTCTTACAAGAGATATCTATTATAATCAAGCAGAAAAGTGATGATCCAAGCCGTGCAGAACGTATCGATTCATTACACTCTTTATTAATGCAGCAGCAACAAAACTTTAATCAGCTTGAAGAACAATTTTATGCAATATTGACGCAATACTGGGAAAGACATAACGCTGGGCAAAAATTAACGGAAGAAGAGCTACTACAATTTTCACAAATGAGTAAGGGTAGTGCAGCAACCTGTATCGATATTGCCAACAGCTTCATTCGTCATCTTGGAATGGAGGCAATTACCGAGACATCATCGATTAACCGTATTTGGAGAAATTTATATACAGCTGCACAGCATGGTTTTTTAACGCCATAGATTTTTTGAAGGATAGATCAGAAAATGCCAAAGCGCGGATTAAATAGCGTTTTGGCATCTAGGGATTTTTAGAGTCTCCCAACCACTTCTATTCCTTTTCTGAGGTAGTGTATACATACAGCTTAGGTAACTGAGGATCATCTTTAATAAGTGCATTTTTTTGGATATTTACGCAACTCTTTATACATTGCAAAATCACCCACTGCTCCAGCTATTAAAAAAAGCCCCCACTAGGACTATAACAGTGCTATTAAGGTAAAAACCTACAAAAGTAGGTAAAACGCCTGTCGTCCAAAAAGGGAGTAGCAAGGCCTTTTTCATTGCATGATTAGGTAGTGGTTGGTCTGTTGTAGCATAAGCTATACCAAGCTCTAAATTAAGTCCATATTTTAATGACTTAAAAGGCACACCCCCAAATAACATAAATCCAATTAAATGAGAGGCCTCATGTAATACAATAAATACAATATACAGGACAACAAAGAGAATGGACCCAATAATCATTTCCCAAAATGAGAAATCGAAATCTTTAAAGCAAATATATTGTATAGCCACAAATAATATAACAAGTCCACTTGTGACAACAACATTGTCCATCATTAGCTTTTTTATATTGAGTTCAATCACAATCGGCTCTTTCTCTGGTAGCATGAAAGCTCTCCTTCCATGAAGCTATTATATTCATTATATAGGAAGAATTATTAGTTTGCGACTTGAAAGACATGTCTCTGTATGTTACAATTCATTGATGTGAGTAATAATTATTACTTGCTCCTTGCTCCCTTATATAGGAGAGCCTAAGTCCATAAGGAGGTGTAAACAGATGAGAAAATACGAATTAATGTACATCGTACGTCCGAACATTGAAGACGAAGCGAAGAAAGCTTTAGTTGAACGTTTCAACGAAATCTTAACTTCTAACGGTGCAGAAGTCATCGAATCAAAAGAGTGGGGCAAACGTCGCCTAGCTTACGAAATTCAAGACTTCCGTGAAGGTTACTACCAAATCGTGAAAGTAAACGCTCCTTCAGAAGCAATTAACGAATATACACGTCTTGCTAACATCAGCGAAGATATCATTCGTCACATTGCAGTTCGCGAAGAAGAAAAATAATTTTTAACAAAATGCTGAAAAGGAGGTTGTATTCTGATGATAAACCGTGTCGTTTTAGTTGGAAGACTAACAAAAGATCCTGAGCTACGCTATACACCAAATGGTATTGCGTCTACAAGATTTACAGTTGCTGTGAATCGAACATTCTCAAACCAACAAGGTGAACGCGAAGCTGATTTCATTAGTTGCGTTGCGTGGCGCAAACAGGCTGAAAACCTAGCGAACTTCATGCGAAAAGGAAGTTTAATTGGAGTGGAAGGCCGTATCCAAACAGGTAGCTATGAAGGACAAGATGGTAAGCGAGTATACACAACAGATGTAGTGGCAGATAGCGTACAGTTTTTAGAGTCTCGTAATGCTAGTGCTAGCGGTGCTCCTGCTCCACAATACAGTGGACAGACTTACGGTAATAACCAGCCGTCGTATGGTGGTGGTCAACCACAGCAATCATTTGGTGGCTCGATGCCTGGGCAGGTTCATTTGGCAACGATGCTGCTTATCAACAAAATCAACCACCTATGAATCAGCCGAACTATACACGTGTAGATGAGGATCCATTTGCGAATAGCAAAGGACCAATTGAAGTATCTGAGGATGATCTTCCATTCTAAATACTTCTAACAAAAAAATTAATAAGGAGGAGACATACTATGGCACCACGTCGCGGAGGCCGCAAACGCCGTAAAGTTTGCTACTTCACTGCTAATAACATTACGCATATCGACTATAAAGATGTGGATTTATTAAAAAAAATTCATCTCTGAACGCGGTAAAATCTTACCACGTCGCGTAACTGGCACTAGCGCTAAGTACCAACGTAAATTAACTTCAGCTATCAAAGTATCTCGTATCATGGGATTACTTCCATTCGTAGCAGAGGACAAATAAGATTGATGTCGCCAAGGTATTGACCTTGCATCAATTTTTAAGACCAGCATATTTCGATATTCGTATCGGTTTATGCTGGTTTTTTTTGTTGCAAAATGTTTTTTTAATGAAAGGATTTAGGAGATTCGGTAAAAAAACCCTCTATATAGACATGTATTTAGCTCTAATAGTCAAGAGTTCTACAAAATATATAACAATCTATCCAGTTGTTCTTAGCGTTTTTTTGTTCAATAACGTGAAAAAAATGGTACAATAAAGTTTAGTTAGTTTTGACTGAAAAAAAGGAAGGTTTTCAATGCCGAATAATCAAACAAAGGCGCTTGTACAGGGTGCTGCAATGGTGGCAGTTTTTACGTTGATGATGATAATATCTGCGTATATTCCTCTTGCTTTCATGCTAGTATTTTTATTTGCACCATTACCCTTTGCATGGTATAGCGCAAAATATAAGCGCTCCACATCAATTTTAGTAGCAATTGTCGGATGTATTCTAACATTTATAACTAGCGGTTTAGCCATACTGCCATTCGCATTTATTTTTGCGGTACTAGGTATAATTATGGGTTCTACTATTCGCCAACAAAAAAAGTAAATTGTATTTATTTATGTCATCAGGTATTGCAGTTCTTTTATCGACTGCAATTGTATTTCTAGCATATTTACGTCTCGCAGGCATTAATATGGTTGAGATTGGTGTAGAAATGGCGAAAAAAAATTATGAACAAACAGCAACAATGTCACAAAATATAACTGGGCAATCCACTATTACTCCTGACCAGATAGAAGCTGTTTCGAAGATGATGGAATTAACGATTCCATCAACAGTAACATTAGGAGCATTTTTTGTAGCATTTATACTGATATCAATTAATTTACCTGTTTTAAAACGTCTAGGATTAAATGTACCTAAATTTTCACCATTTCAACATATGCGTTTACCACGTTCAATATTATGGTATTACATGATTGTTTTGTGTATCAATTTATTTATACGCCCAGATTTAGGATCTACATTAGATGTTATTGTTATTAATGTTTCATATATTTTATGGGTTTTATTAATATTACAGGGAATTTCCTTTATCCATTATTTTATTTCCAAAAAGGGTATGCCAGTAGGTGTAAAATGGATTGCTACTTTGCTCGCGATACCATTATCATCCTTTATGATATTACTTGGTATCATAGACTTAGGTTTCGATGTTCGTTCACTTGTGAAAGGGAAAACTCAAGAATAAGGAGCTGATGTAATGGGGACTTTTAGAAAACGACCAATTCGCTATCCGCTTTTTGTTCTTTCCATTTTTGGCATTGTGACGTTCATGCTTCTATGTTTTTGGAATATCGGGATAGGTATTGGTTATGGAGTAGGCTTTGCACTGTTAATGGCCTATACGTGGAAGGTAGAACAGGTAGCCTTTGATGAAACAGAAAAGCATATTGAATCCATTTCTTTTCGTATGAAAAAGGTAGGAGAAGAGGCATTGCTTGAAATGCCAATTGGAATTTTACTTGTCAATGATCAATATGAAATAGAGTGGTCCAATCCATATATGCAGGGAGTTTTAAATAGGGAAACATTAGTAGGTGAAGGAATAGTCAATATTTCCGATGACATCTATGTACTGATGAAGACAGAAGAGTCAAATGAAGCAACAATTACGCTACGTGAACGAAAATATCGTGTTTTTTATAAAAAAGAAGAACGTCTGCTCTATTTCTTTGATATTACAGAACAGATTGCGATTGAAAAGCAATACTTTGCAGATCGTACAGTCATTGCCATTTTATTTGTTGATAATTATGATGAAATTACGCAGGCGATGGATGACCAGCTACGTAGTTTAACCAATACAATGGTTACATCCATTGTCAATGAATGGGCTGCAGAGCACGGAATATTTGTAAAAAGAATTTCATCTGACCGTTTTTTTAGCAGTATTAAATGAATCTATCTTAATCGAGCTCGAAAAGAAAAAAATTTGCTATTTTAGATACCATTCGAGAAAAAAACAGCACAAAAAAAATCTCTCATTAACATTGAGTATTGGTGTTGGTGCAGGATCATCATCATTAGTGGAGCTTGGTGAGCTAGCACAATCCAGTCTTGATCTTGTTTTAGGACGTGGTGGTGATCAGGTGGCTATTAAGCAGCCAACAGGAAAGCTAAAGTTCTATGGTGGAAAAACCAATCCCGTGGAAAAACGTACACGTGTAAGAGCAAGGGTTATTTCCCATGCTTTACGAGATTTAATTCAGGAAAGTGATCAAGTATTTGTGATGGGACATAAAAATCCTGATATGGATTCAATTGGTGCGTCTGTCGGTGTACGAAAAATGGCGCAAATGAATGATGTAAAGGGCTATGTTATCATAAATTTTGATGAATTAAACGGAAGTGTCACACGTTTAATGAATGAAATTGAGAGTAAATCGGATTTCTATGAAAATTTCCTAACGCCAGAGGAAGCTGCGGCAAAAATGACCGAAAAGTCGTTGCTCGTTATAGTTGATACACATAAACCGGATTTAGTCATCGATTCTCATCTTTTAAGATTGGCTGAAAAGGTTGTTGTGATTGATCACCATCGTCGAAGTGAGGATTTTATAGAGAATCCAACACTTGTTTATATGGAACCGTATGCCTCGTCGACTGCTGAGCTTATTACAGAGTTATTAGAATATCAACCAAAGCGGGCGAAGATAAATATGCTAGAGGCAACAGCTACTAGCGGGAATTATTGTTGATACGAAGAGTTTTACCTTGCGTACTGGCGCTCGCACATTTGAAGCAGCTTCTTATTTACGGACAAATGGTGCTGATACGGTGCTTGTCCAGCGCCTTTTAAAAGAAGATGTAGATACGTATATAGAGCGTTCTAAAATTGTACAAACCGTAAAATTTGTAAAACCTGGTATTGCCATTGCTGTCGGTGAGGAATCGAAAATTTATGATTCCGTATTAATTGCGCAAACAGCAGATATTTTATTAACAATGAAGGATGTCGGCGCTTCCTTTGTTATAGCACATCGAGCAGATGGAAAAATCGGTATAAGTGCAAGGTCGCTCGGCGAAGTAAATGTCCAGCTTATTATGGAAAAGCTCGGTGGTGGCGGTCATTTAACAAATGCAGCTGCCAAATGGAGGGGAATTCCATAGAGGACGTGAAAAAAATATTTAGAAGAGGCCATAAATGAGGTACTTGAAGGGAGTTTTGAATCATGAAAGTAGTTTTTTTTAAAAGATGTTAAAGGAAAAGGTAAAAAAAGGAGAAATTAAAAACGTAGCTGATGGCTATGCACAAAATTTCTTAATTAAAAATGGCTATGCTGCTGAAGCCAATGCACAAGCATTAAGTCAATTAGAAGGACAAAAGAAATTACAAGCAAAAAAATGCAGCAGCAGAATTAGCTGAAGCAAAAGCGTTAAAAGAAAAGTTAGAAGCTTTAACTGTAGAGCTGAAGGCGAAATCAGGTGAAGGTGGTCGCTTATTCGGTTCTATTTCTACTAAACAAATTGCTGATGCACTACAAAAAGTACATGGCATTAAAATTGATAAACGTAAAATGACTTTAAATGAGGGTATTCGTGCACTAGGATTTACAAATGTACCTGTAAAACTACACCATGAAGTAACTGCAACATTAAAAGTACATGTAACGGAAGAATAAGGGGCGACAATTCATGAGCGAACCGATGATGGACCGCGTTCCACCGCATAACCGGGAAGCGGAGCAATCGGTTATCGGTGCCATTTTTCTTGATCCACAAGCATTAATTACGGCGTCGGAAATTTTATTAGCGGATGATTTTTATCATAATGCACATAAGAAAATTTTCGAAACGATGCTACGCTTAAGTGACCAAGGAAAAGCGATAGATGTTGTTACAGTTACTGAAGAATTATCTGCAAAAAAAAGAGATTGAGGACGTTGGCGGGCTATCGTATTTACTAGAGCTCGCCAATGCTGTCCCTACGGCTGCTAATGTCGCACACTATGCAAAAATCGTTGAAGAAAAGGCACTCTTAAGACGTTTAATTCGCGTCGCTACTAAAATTGTAGAAGATGGCTATACACGTGAAGATGAAGTAGAAGCATTGCTAGGTGAAGCAGAGAAGAAAATGATGGAGGTAGCCAATCGTAAAAATGCTGGTGATTTTAAGCATGTTAAAGACGTTTTGGTGGAAACCTTTGATAACATTGAACAGCTCCAATCTCGTAAGGGAGATGTTACAGGTATTCCTACGGGCTTCCGTGATTTAGATAATATTACTGCTGGATTCCAGCGCAACGATTTAATTATTGTAGCGGCACGTCCATCTGTGGGGAAAACAGCCTTTGCTTTAAATGTTGCGCAAAGTGTTGCTGTCCAAGCCCGTGAGAATGTGGCAATCTTCTCACTGGAAATGGGTGCAGAGCAACTTGTTATGCGTATGCTTTGCGCAGAGGGAAATATAGATGCACAAGTTTTACGTACAGGTGCTTTAACTACGGAAGATTGGGGTAAACTAACTATGGCAATGGGAAGTTTATCGAATTCTGGAATCTTTATTGATGACACGCCAGGTGTACGTATTAATGAAATCCGAGCAAAATGTCGTCGTTTAGCACAGGAGCATGGACTTGGAATGATTTTAATTGATTATTTACAGCTCATTCAAGGTAGTGGTAAACCTGGAGAGAACCGTCAGCAAGAGGTATCTGAAATTTCACGTTCATTAAAGGGATTAGCACGTGAATTAAAGGTTCCGGTCATTGCCTTATCACAGCTATCACGTGGTGTTGAGCAGCGTCAAGATAAGCGACCAATGATGAGTGACCTACGTGAATCAGGAAGTATTGAGCAAGATGCTGATATTGTGGCCTTCTTATATCGTGATGATTATTATGATAAAGAATCGGAAAATAAAAATATGATTGAAATCATTATTGCAAAACAGCGTAATGGTCCAACAGGTACAGTTACACTTGCATTTAAAAAAAGAATTCAATAAATTTATTAACGTGGACTGGTCACAAATGCCACCACCGCCTCCACGTGATTAAGAATAGCTAACGATAGAAGGCGCTTGAAGCTTTTAATCTAAATGTTAGATAATATTCATACCATTCTGTCATTAAACACGAACGTTGAATCATATTTTTTGATTTTATGTTCGTGTTTTTAACTATTTTTTGTTGACTTGTTGTTTCTATCATTGTTACAATAATTAACGGCTTAAAAATTGAGATACAAAGCGTATCTAACGGAGGTGCTGATTATGACATCAGTAGTAGTTGTAGGAACACAATGGGGAGACGAAGGGAAAGGTAAAATTACAGATTTCCTATCGCAAAAGGCCGATGCAATCGCTCGTTTTGCAGGTGGTGATAATGCAGGACACACTATTAAATTTAATGGTGAAACATATAAGCTACATTTAATTCCATCAGGTATTTTCTATAAAGATAAGACGTCAGTAATCGGCAATGGATTAGTTGTTAATCCAAAGTCATTAGTAACTGAGCTTAGAGGTTTACAGGAGCGTGGCATTAATACAGACAACCTACGTATTTCTAATCGTGCCCATGTTATTTTGCCATATCATATCAAACAAGATATTGCTGATGAGGAGAGCCGTGGTGACAATAAAATTGGCACGACTTGTAAAGGTATTGGCCCTTGCTATCAAGATAAAGTAGCCCGCATTGGTATCCGTATGGCCGATTTACTGGACAAAGAAATATTTGAAGAAAAACTACGTCATAATTTAGCAATTAAAAATAAATTATTTGAGAAGTTTTACGAAGTTGAAGGTGTAACGTTTGAAGAAATTTTTGAAGAGTACTATGCATATGGGCAAGAAATCGCAAAATATGTAACAGATACATCAAAAATTTTAAATGATGTTTTGGATGAAGGCGGTAAAGTGTTATTTGAAGGTGCTCAAGGTATCTTACTTGATGTCGATCAAGGCACATATCCATTTGTAACATCTTCAAATCCTGTTGCTGGTGGAGTAGCAATTGGTGCTGGGGTCGGTCCATCAAGAGTTTCTAGTGTAATTGGTGTATGTAAAGCTTATACATCTCGTGTTGGTGATGGTCCATTCCCAACTGAATTATTCGATGAAGTGGGTCAGCAAATCCGTGAAGTCGGTCGTGAATATGGTACAACAACGGGTCGTCCACGTCGTGTGGGCTGGTTTGATACGGTAGTTGTCCGTCATTCACGTAGAGTAAGTGGAATTACACATCTTGCACTTAATTCAATCGATGTTCTATCTGGCTTAGACACTGTAAAAATTTGTACTGCGTATAATTATCAAGGTGAAACTATTACTGAATATCCTGCAAATCTTCATATTATTGAACAATGTGAACCAATCTATGAGGAGCTACCAGGCTGGCCAGAGGATATAACAGGCTGTAGAACTTTAGAGGAGCTACCTGAAAATGCGCGCCGCTATGTAGAGCGTGTAAGCGAGTTAACAGGAATTCAAATTGCCACATTCTCCGTTGGCCCTGCACGTGAACAAACTAATGTTTTAGTGGATATTTGGGAAGCATAATATATGAAATATACTAAATGGGCGTCCATATATGGAACGCCCATTTTTATCTTCATTCAGCAAATGTTTTTTTATATCGAAAGCGTTGCAGCAGCGGCAGATACAGCAGACTCCCACCTCTATAGGTGATGAGATAAATGCGATTTTGGTTTCTTTTCAGTGGGTGTCCAAACACCTACTGAATGAAGATAAAGCCTCGGGCGGATGTCACGGATTGTTTATCTGTGCGAAAGCGAAGCGACAGCAACAAATGTTTTCTGTAGCGAAAGCAAAGCGGCAGCTACAATTACGCCAAGGCGAAATTGATTTAGTGAATATCCTTTTTCTTAAAGCGTCCACCTTTAACCTCTGCTATATTACCAATTGCAAGGAATGCATTATCATCAATTTCAGCAACAATCGATTTTAGCTTCGACTCCTCTAATCGTGTAATAACAGTAAAAATAACCTTTTTATCGTTACCTGTATAAGCTCCCTCACCATGAAGGAAGGTTACACCTCGACCGAGCCGATCCATTATGGTTTGACCGATTTCATCTATTTCATCACTAATAATGTATACTGATTTTGATTCCTCCATCCCTTGAATAACAATGTCAATCATTTTATAGGCAATATAATAGGCTAGGATAGAGTACATAGCTTGTTCCCAGGTGAAGACAAAGCCTGCTACCGTAAAGATAAGGATATTGAAGAACATAATAATTTCACCCACAGAAAAGGGTGTTTTTCGATTAAATAAAATGGCTAAAATTTCGGTACCATCTAACGATCCACCATACCTTATAACAATGCCGACGCCAATTCCCAAAATCATGCCACCAAAAACGGTCGCTAATAAAGTATCCTGTGTAAATGGTTGTAGATTATGTAATAAGATTGTTGTTACTGATAGTACGGTAATACCTAGGCCTGTAGAAAGTGCAAAGGTTTTACCAATTTGCTTATAGCCTAAAAAGATAAAGGGTAAGTTTAAAATGAAGATAAATATACCAAGAGGTAACTTTAATAAATGTGAAGTGATGATAGAAACACCTACGATTCCACCATCCATAATGTGGTTTGGTACTAAAAATAACTCTAATCCTAGTGCCATTATTATTGCACCTATTGCCACCATAATGCTCCTTATGACAATTCTACGAGCTCTATTTTTTTTGTGGCTTGGCCAATCTAGGCGTTATTTCAGAGGTCTGTGAATCACTCAATGTAATCGCTCCAATCAAGTAGTATATCCTTCTTCTCTATTTTATCGGAATATTAAAAAAAGTAAAAAGAAATAAGTTTTACTCTCATAAAAAAATATATGACTAGTATTGTAAGAATATCAACCGAAAAATACATAAAATTACAATTATAATAGATAAAAGTTATGTAACAATTAGTCGAAAAATAATACATTTATATTACAAAAGTATGAAAATATTCAATCCCTTTACCCTTTATGGTACAGTATAGTGGTGCAAAATTATTTTGTGGGTAATTAATCCTACGATAGCATAAAGTTGGAAGGGGCTTTATTGATGAGTTCGTCTTGGTATAAAAAAGAAGAAAACAATAGATTCACTTACAATCTATCTTCATTCAAAAAAAATGTCTATTATAGCTATTTTAATGACAAGTTTAACCGTTAATACTGGTTTTGCAAAAGAAAATCATAAAGAAGATTTAAATAAAATTTTTCATATTTATATAGGTAATCAATATATTGGGGCAGTATCTAATGAGAAGGCTGTTCAGGAAATTATCAAATCGAAAGAAAGAGAAGTTGGTCAACAGTATAAAGAATTGTCCATTGATGCTAGTGCGTCTGTTAAAATTATCCCAGAGCAGGTGTTTAGTAATGAAACTAAAGACGCTGAAATATTAGCTAAATTAGAGCAATCCTTGATAGCTAAGTCTCAAGCCTTTACATTATTTGTAGATAATAAGCCCCTAGTATCCTTAAAAGATGCAAAAGCTTATGAAGATACTATACGTTTACTAAAATTACAGTATGTTTCACAGCAAGAGATAAACAGTTTACATACTAAACAGCAATCAACGAATCAATTATCGCCATTAAAATCTGGCGAAACTCGTCTGCTAGATGTTTCCTTTAAACAAGGAGTTTCAGGTGTTACACAAAATGTTTCTCCAAGTACTATTGTAACGCCTGAGAAAGCTGTAGAATATTTAATGACAGGCTCTTTAAAGCAGGAAACCTATAAAATTCAATCAGGTGATGTTCTAGGCTCAGTTGCTCAAAGGCATAACCTAACGACAGCTGAGTTACTAGCCTTAAATCCGGGTATTACTGTAGATACTGTTCTACAAATTGGACAGGCATTGAATGTAACGGTTGCTAAACCATTTGTTACTCTTGAAGTCAAACAAGAGAAAAAAAGTTATAGATACAATACCTTTTAAGAAAATAGTTGAAAAAGACCCAAACATGTATAAAGGTGAAAAGGTAGTGAAGCAGCAGGGCACTGATGGTAAAAAAAGAAATATCTTATCTATTAACTTCTGAGAATGGAACGCGAACATCTAAAGTGGCGTTAGAAGAGCAGATTATACAGCAACCAGTAGATGAGATTGAGGTTGTTGGTACGAAGGTCATTTCTTCTCGCGGGACAGGTGAATTTACTTGGCCTACTGTAGGAGGCTATATTTCAAGTCAAATGGGTCAACGATGGGGAACTGTCCATCGTGGTATTGATATTGCCCGACCAAGTAATTATAATATCTTAGCTTCTGATAATGGCGTTGTAGTTGCAGCAGGTAACTCAGGAAGTTATGGTAATCGAATTGTTATCAATCATAATAATGGTTATACAACACTATATGGACATTTATCTTCAATCAATGTTGAAGTTGGACAAGTAGTGGAAAAAGGTTCTGTGATCGGCATTATGGGATCTACTGGAAATTCTACAGGTACACATCTGCATTTTGAAGTTGAAAAGGATGGTTCATTAGTCAATCCTTTATCATATGTAGGACGTTAATTTTTTTCGAATAATAGGCAGTCCAAATAAATGGACTGTCTTTTTGTATATTTCTTCTCTATTATTTCCCGAGAAATATTTGTCGAAATTCGTTTATCTTCATTTTGTAAATGTTTTTTTGTATCAAAAGCAAAAGCGGCAGCTACAATTACGACAAGACGAAATTGATTTTAATAGTTAATAATTGTCATTGAATTTAGATTAATGCATTGAAGCTAAAAGCATGATAGAGTTAAGAGTAGTGAATTTAACTTCCTTCAGTTTTTTTTGTGACGAATGTCAAGCATCGAACATAGAAATCTAATAGATAGTAGTGGGTGTCTAAACATCTACTGAAAAAATAGAATAAGAAGTGAAAATCTAGAATTGACTAACTACAGCTTCTGATGAGTGACACAAATTTCAGATAAAAAATTAAAATACACATTTGTTTTAAGAATATATAAATAGCGAAAGGGAGAAAATGTATGGATAAAACAATTTTAGTTGTTGATGATGAAAAACCAATCGCAGATATTTTACAGTTTAATTTAATAAAGGAAGGCTATAAGGTTATTTGTGCTTATGATGGTGATGAAGCTCTAGCGAAGGTTGAGGAAGAGCAGCCAGATTTAATGCTTTTAGATATAATGCTGCCAAAGCGTGATGGTATGGAGGTTTGTAGGGAAGTCCGAAAAAAAATATGATTTTCCGATTATTATGCTAACAGCAAAAGGCTCTGAGATTGATAAAGTATTAGGCTTAGAAATGGGTGCTGATGATTATGTAACAAAGCCTTTTAGTACGCGCGAATTGATTGCACGTGTCAAAGCCAATATGCGTCGTTTACAGGTGGTTGCTCCTGCTGCTGAGGAGGTTACAGAAGAGTCGAATGAGATTGTTGTAGGCTCGCTTGTCATTCAACCTGATGCTTATTTAGTATTAAAACGGGATGAAGCCATTGAGCTTACACATCGTGAATTTGAGCTATTACATTATTTGGGGAAACATATTGGTCAAGTCATGACACGTGAGCATTTATTGCAAACTGTATGGGGCTATGATTATTTCGGTGATGTTCGAACAGTTGATGTAACGATTCGTCGTTTACGTGAAAAAAATAGAGGATAATCCTAGTCACCCAGCTTGGATTGTAACACGTCGTGGAGTAGGTTATTATTTGCGAAATCCTGAGCAGGAGTAAATGGTATGCAAAAAGTTAGCTTCTTTAAATCGATTCATGTCAAGCTAGTGCTTATTTACATTTTGTTAATATTGCTTGCTTTGCAAATAATAGGTATATATTTTGCACGTGAGTTGGAGGAAAATTTAAAAAAACAATTTTCGAGAGTCCATTTTCCAACGTGTTGATTTAATGCAATACAGCATTCGTGAGGAAATTTTAAAGGAACGCGATGAAAGTATGCCAACACTTGAAGAAAGTCTGAAAACGATTGTGATGGAGTTTTCTACAGGGCTGAAGGATGTTTCTTATGGAGATATATTAGAGATTCGTGTTATTGACAATCGACAGCGGATACGTGCAACATCTGAGTTAGAAAATCAAAATCTGATTGGACAGCGCTCAAATACGGATCTTGTCCGCCGTGCATTGTCAGCAGAGACATTATTTGAAAATATCAAACTTGATAATAAAACGAGAAATCGAATTTGGGTGTTAGCGACACCCATTCGAAATGGTGCAGGTACGGATGATGAAGTTATAGGGGTTCTTTATATTGAAGCTAATATTGAATCCGTTTTTGGACAAGTGAATGACATTAACCGTATTTTCCTTGGTGGAACTGCTGTGTCCTTGGTGATTACTATCTTTTTAGGAATTTTAGTAGCACGAACAATAACACAGCCTATTGCAGATATGCGTAAACAGGCACAGGCGATGGCAAAAGGAAATTATTCAAGAAAAGTACGTGTTTATGGAACAGATGAAATAGGACAGCTTGCTATAACATTTAATCATTTGACAAATCGCTTGCAGGAAGCCCAATCTACTACAGATGCAGAGAGACGAAAGCTTGATTCGGTCCTTAGTAATATGACAGATGGTGTTATTGCGACAGATCGAAAAGGACGCATCATCCTTATTAATGATCCTGCACTAGAGCTCTTACATATTTCTAGGGATATTACATTAGGCCGCCCAATTGCGTCTGTCTTAGGAATTGATCAAGAGTATAGCTTTGAGGATTTAATACACATGAATGATGCATTGAATTTAAATTTTAGTATAACTGACGCACCCTATATTTTGCGTGCGAATTTCTCGGTCATTCAAAAAGAAACAGGTTTTATCAATGGTTTAATTACTGTACTGCACGATATTACAGAGCAGGAAAAAAATTGAAATGGATCGTCGGGAATTTGTATCCAATGTATCACATGAGTTACGCACTCCATTAACAACGATGCGCAGCTATTTAGAGGCATTGGCGGATGGTGCCTGGAAAGATGAGAATATAGCTCCAACTTTTTTTGAATGTTACACAAACAGAAACAGAACGAATGATTCGCTTAGTTAATGACTTGTTGCAGTTATCCCGCATGGATAGTGCGGATTATGAATTGAATAAGGATATTGTTCTTTTCAATTCATTCTTTAATCGTATTATTGATCGCTTTGAAATGTCAAAGTCTGACAAGGTAACGTTCCAACGTTTATTCCCAGAAGCATCTTATTATGTGGAAATTGATACAGATAAAGTGACACAGGTAATTGATAATATCATTTCTAATGCAATAAAGTATTCTCCAGATGGTGGAAATGTCCGATTTGGTTTTACTGTGCAAGGTGAGATGTTGAAGGTTATGATTTCTGATGATGGTATGGGCATTCCTAAGGAAAATGTAGGACGCATTTTCGACCGTTTTTATCGTGTGGACCGCGCACGTGCTCGTTCTATGGGCGGAACAGGTCTAGGACTAGCTATTGCCAGGGAAATGATTGAAGCGCATGGAGGGAAAATCTGGGCTGAAAGTGAGGAAGGTCAAGGTACAACCATATTCTTCACATTACCATATGATTTAGATGATTTTGACGAGGCAGGTGAGTGGGCATGAAATACATAGAGCCAGTTAAATCAGTTGTATTATTTCTACTCGTCATGTTGAGTGTCATTTTAACCTTTATCATTTGGACATATACACCAGATTATAAAATTATTGAACAAACTGAGGGAAAAGAAATCCTAATTGGATCTCAGAAAAGGATGGAGGATATCATTCGTCCCTATAAGGCAATTTATCGTTTTGATGAGGAGTTCACAGGAACGGCATCCAATGGCGCGATGAAGGATATTATGAAAGCTTTTCAGGGCTGGAATGTTCTTGATTTAGTGCCAATCAATAATAATCTTACTGCGAATTATGTAAATGAAATGATTCGTACGAATAATCGAATGACCATCTTTTTTTACAGGTGAAATACCTTACTCTGCCTTTAGTTCTATTTTCCAGTTTGCTGATAAGGAAATACCTGAAACAACCTTTAATCGTATGATTATTGATTGGACGAATTATGGCAACAAAGATTTACAGATCTTTTTCATTAGTAGTAATAATAAGACTTTAATGCGCTCTCATGTAAGCCTGCAAAATACCAATCCATTTATAAGGGATGTTATTGAGCCGGCGAAAACATATAGTGCTTTTAAAGAAATTGAGCGTGATGGCTTTACCTCACTTTATATGCCTAATGATAAAATTGAATCTACCAAATATATGTATACGTTTATAGAGGAGCCACTTGAATCTTTTAAAAACGTGTTATTTCCAAATCCAAATATTGTTCAGCGTAGTATTGAAAGTGCAATCACTGAAAAATATCAAGATGGCAAATCACGAATGACTGTTGATTCAAATTTAAAATCTTTAACCTATGTATATCCAGCTGTAGAAAGTAGTGCCATCATAGAGCCATCTAAGCTCTTGAAGGATAGCTTTGAATTTATCAACGAGCATGGTGGATTTACAGCTGATTATCGCTATGTATCGAAAAATACTAATAAAAATCAGTTAGAGTATCAGCAATATTTACAGGGGTTACCAGTTTATAGTGATCAAGTTATCAGCAAGATTACGACTGCGTGGGGGGATAATCTTATATTTCGCTACAAACGCCCTTATTATTCCTTAGTTTTCGATATTCCAACTGAGAAGGAGATAAAAGAGCTGTCTTCAGGTGTGGAGATTGTGGAAAAGATTCAGCAACTTAATAATTTTGTGCTGTCAGATATAGATGATATCGTGGTGGGGTATTATTTAAAACAAGATTCAACTAGCATAATGACATTAGAGCCATGCTGGTTTGTAGTTCATAACGGTATAGCGACAAAACTGACGCCTGAATTATTAGGAGGTGTCGTAAATGGATTGGAATAGAACAAAATCTATTTTCATCATCGTTTTTTTTAATACTGGATATCTTCTTGTATTCGTTATATTTAAAACGTTATAATGAAGCGCAGAGCGTAGAAATACCTGGTGAAAGAACAATAGAAACCCGTTTAAAGGATGATAAAATTACGTATGGTGCATTGCCTAGCAATGAATCAGCAACTTATATTACGGGCAAAGTGCATAAGTTTACGGGTAGTGATTTCCCCGATAAAAATCAGCAAGCTAATATTAATGGAACACTTGCTCATGTTGTCTTTATAAATCCTGTGAAGTTACGAAATATTAATGATAATACAAGCTTTACTGAGTTTCTCCATACCAATGTTAAAGAGGGAGATTCCTATGCATTATGGAAGGTAGATCGTGAGGAGCGAGTCGCAATCTTCTTTCAGAAGAAAAATAATCAAATGTTCTATTACAATGAGAGTGCCTCATTAAAAATAAAATGGAATATGGACGACGAAGTTATTATGTATGAGCAGACCATGATTGATAATATTGAGGAAATAGAACAACAAGAAACAGTTATCCCACCACTTCAAATTATCCAAACATTGTATGCAAAAGGACTATTAAAGGCAGAATCACGTATTACTCATATAAAACTGGGCTATTCAACCTTTAGTAATTTAACACAAACACAAACACAAGTGTTGATACCAACATGGGAAGTACAAGTAAAATTAGCAGACGGTGAGTCAGAAGAGTACTTTGTTGATGCGATGGAAGGAAAAATTATTGATATTCAAGAGGACAAGCAAGAGGGAGAAGAGGAAGACTGGGGAGTTGAATAATGCGATTTAGTGTTTTAGCAAGTGGCAGTACAGGCAATTCGATATATGTAGAGAATGATGAACATGCATTTATTGTCGATGCAGGGCTAAGTGGAAAAAGGATGGAGCAACTATTTGCGAAAATCGACCGTAATATGAAACAGCTGAGTGGCATCTTCGTGACACATGAACATAGTGACCATATTAAGGGAATTGGTGTATTGGCACGAAAATATAATGTACCTGTTTATGCAAATGCCAAGACATGGCAGGCAATGGACGGGCTTGTTGGTGATATTCCCCTAGAGCAACGTTTTGAGTTTGAAATGGATACAGTAAAGCACTTTGGCTCAATAGCTATTGAATCCTTTGCTGTGTCACATGATGCAGCGGATCCAATGTTCTATACTTTTCATGAAATGGGCGCAAGCTTGTTGTTATTACGGATACAGGCTATGTTAGCGACCGTATGAAGGGTATTATTCGAGGGGCAGATTCCTTTGTATTTGAAAGCAACCATGATGTGAATATGCTACAAATGGGTCGTTATCCATGGTCGATAAAACGCCGTATTTTAAGTGATGTAGGGCATGTTTCAAATGAAGATGCAGCAGTAGCTATGAGTGAGGTCGTATTTGAAAAACCAACAAATATTTATTTATCGCATTTAAGTAAGGATAATAATATGAAAGAGCTTGCACGCATGAGCGTCACACAAACATTACAATCCTGCGGTATTATTGTAGGAGAGTATGTAAAGCTATTTGATACGGATGCAGAGGAACCAACACAATTGGTAACAGTTTAATATTATTGAAACTGTTTGAGAGGCTGTTTCATCGTAATTTTAAAAAAATACGATGAGGCAGCCATTTTTATGTCCATTTTATTTATTTTTCATCTAATTTTAATGTTTGAATCGTAATATTAGGGTAACAACTAACAAATAGTAATACATGAAAGGATGAGGAAGATGAGCTATTTTCAAGATGATGATAAAAATCGTGATTTCCTAAATAATGATGAAATACAGAAATCACCTCTTCAAGAGCGACTTGAAAAAGAGGAGAGAGAAATACAAGAGAAGCGTCAAAAAAAGAAAGGTGGTGGCGGAGGTAAGGGCGGCTACTTCTTCAGTGGTCTTATTGGGGTCATCATAGGTGCTTTACTCGTGTGGCTCATGCTACCTGGGCTTGTTAACCAGATGCCTGGTACAACGACAAGCAATACAGGTAAAAATGAAACGACCATCAATCAAGTAGCAACGGAAGTGACAACGGATGTTACAAAAGCAGTAGATATGGCCTCGGGTGCAGTTGTAGGTATAACTAATATACAAGAGGTGACTAGCGGTGGATTCTGGAATCCGCCAACAACATCAACACAGCCTGCTGGAAGCGGTTCAGGTGTTATTTATAAGGTTCAGGGTGACAAGGCCTTTATCGTGACAAATAACCATGTTATTCAAGGCGCTAAACAGCTAGAGGTAACAATGCCAGATGGAACGAAGGAAGAAGCGCAGTTAGTTGGTAGAGACGAATGGACAGACTTAGCGGTTATTTCAATCAGCTCTAAGGATGTTAAAACAGTTGCGAAATTTGGGAGCTCAGATGTCCTAAAACAGGGTGAAACAGTAATAGCAATCGGTAACCCACTTGGCTTAGAATTCTATGGTTCTGTAACGACAGGTGTTGTTTCTGGTAAGGATCGTTCTGTGCCGGTTGATTTAAATGGTGATGGAACAATTGATTGGCAGCAAGAGGTTCTACAAACAGACGCCGCTATCAACCCTGGTAATAGCGGAGGTGCACTAGTAAACCTTGCAGGTGAATTAGTCGGCATTAACTCCATGAAAATCTCTGAATCATCTGTAGAAGGATTAGGCTTCTCAATTCCAATTAACTCAGCTATTCCAATTATTGAGGAATTAGAGAAAAACGGTGAAATGAAACGTCCAACAATGGGTATTCAATTAGCTGATTTAACGGATGTACCATCATTCTACCAGCAGCAAACATTAAAATTACCGAAAGATATTACGACAGGTGTTGTCATTACAGACGTTGTGAATAATTCACCAGCATCAAAAGCAGGCGTCCAACAATATGATGTCATTGTAGAAATGGATGGCAAAAAAATCGAAACAGCAATTGATTTACGTAAACATCTATATAATGATAAAAAGATTGGTGATAAATTAACAATTAAAGTGTATCGTCAAGGTAAATTAGTGGAGCTATCACTAACTTTAACAAATAGTAATTCATTGTAAATATAAATCAGTGAGGGATTAATAATCCTCACTGATTTTTTTGTTGATAGAAAAAAAATTGACTAGTTTTTACAGAAGGATAGAGCAAATATTGTGGATAACTAGAAAATTGTGAATAATATCTCTACCCATCAAAACAGCAAGAGAAAGCCTTTTCTTTCATACTTGCCAGTCCTTTGTTACAATAGATTGTGGATAACATAGACTGAAATGTGAATAAGTTTGTGGAAATTTCGGAAAACAAGGAGACATAAAGAAATGGAAAAATACAGTTGCGAAAACCATATAGATCACGCTTTAGACATGTTTGTAGCGGAGCAAAAAGCATTCCCAATTATGGATAAAGTCGAAGATGAAAAAAAAGTTATCCACAAAATGTAGTTACTGTGAACACCCAGCAGAATATATTGTATCAAGTAAATAACTTTACACAATATATAGGAATGATATGTGGATATGTTGATAACTTCTGTGGATAATTTGTTTGTAAATGAATTGTAAAGGTGGATAACGTGTGAATATAACGATTGTATCAGTCGGCAAACTAAAAGAAAAGTACTTAAAAATGGGCATCGATGAATATGTAAAACGACTCGGTGGTTATGCAAAGATGGATATCATTGAAGTACCAGATGAAAAAGCCCCCGAGCAGCTAAGCGATGCCGAAATGGAAATCGTCAAGAAAAAGGAAGGTGAGCGTATCCTCTCCAAACTTAGTCCAGATACATACGTTATCGCCCTAGCGATTAACGGCAAAATGAAAACCTCTGAACAAATGGCAGCAGATCTTGAATCCCTCATGACCTATGGCAAAAGCAAAATTGCCTTCGTCATCGGTGGCTCCCTCGGCCTACACAATGAAGTATTGAAGCGAGCCGATGAGCAGCAATCCTTCGGCAAAATGACATTACCCCACCAGCTAATGAAGCTAGTTTTGGTAGAGCAGATTTATCGGAGTTTTAGGATTATGAAGGGGGAACCGTATCATAAGTAAGTGAGGTTTTTTTATTTAAATATATGTACGCTGAGAAGTTAGATGTTATGTGTAATAAACATGTTATTTAAAAAATAGAAATGAACAAAACAGCTTAGAGTATATTTCTAAGCTGTTTTTTCACCAGCCGATATTATCCGTATAAAAAAATATCGAGTGGGAAATCACTGATAATAATATGATGTAACTGTAAAGGAGGGAAATGAATGTTACAAGAATTCAATCAATTAATGGATTACATTGAAAAGAATCTAACGAAAGAAATCTCTGGAAAAGAAATATCAATAATTGTCGGGCTATCTGATTATCATTTTAAAAGAATGTTTTCGTATATGGCTGGAATGTCATTGAATGAGTATATCAAAAACAGAAGATTATCAGTAGCGAATGTTGAATTAATAAGCGGTGCAAAGGTGACAGATGTTGCCTATAAATATGGCTATCAATCAATCGAAGGATTCTCAAGAGCCTTTCGTGATTGGTGTGGCTTTTTACCTTCAGAAGTAACGAAAAATAAAATACAAAAATCATTTCCTAAATTTACATTCATTATAGATATAAGAGGTGGAATATCGATGGAATTTAAAATTGAAAAGAAAGAGAAATTTAATATAGTAGGTGTATCAAAAAAGGTATTGATGCAGTTTGAAGGCGTCAATAATGCAATTTTAGAACTGGCCCAGTCCATTACCGAACAACAAAGACATGAAATGCATCAATTAGCAAATTTATATCCTCATCAAGTCTTAAATGTATCTTATGATTTTGAGGATGGTTACTTGGAAGAAAAGGGATACTTAACTCATATGATTGGTTTCGCAACGACAATAGAAAATCCATTTGATGATTTAGAACAACTTTGTGTTGGAGAAAGTTTATGGGCAATTTTCCCTAACCAAGGACCATTCCCTTCTACCCTTCAAGAAACGACCGCGAAAATTTATGCGGAATGGTTACCAACTTCAGGTTATGAAATAACTAATCTACCTGGCATCTCTTTTACAAAGCATGATGGTACTTTTGAAAATCTATATAGCGAAATTTGGGTACCAATAAAGGAAAAAGTAAGCGTTAGCTAAGGCATAAAATTCAAGGGGATGAACCGGTGTTCAGATTTTTTCACAAAGAATAAAGGGTCATAGATATAAAACCTCATTTAGAAAGGACACGGAGAACCGTATCATAAGTAATAGTAAAGCGAAAGTTTGAACTAATTATATAAAAAGAAGATGATAAGGGTTTGTTTAGGATAAAGGTGGTTAAAAAAATTTTATTCATTCCTTATTTGGCAACAAATAAAAAGAATCCATTTTGATCAATCTTTTTTTCTAAATGGATTCTTATCTTGAATATTTAAATGTAAGGTTTATAAAAAAAGTTTGATTATTTCTACTTGTATTCTTCAACAATCGCGCCTGATTAGGGAATATTGAAAAATATAAAAAAAGCTGCAAATACAGCTTTCTAAATTTTTCTTAAATTTTTCAATCTATTGAATAGTATCTTGCTTCTTTTCTTTTAAAACAGCATCCGTCAATCTCTTATCTATTAAATACTTTGCTTTGTTCGGCTGTCCTTCAGCCCTAGTTATTTCCAGTGTATTTAAGTTCGCAGCTACCGAGAAAAGTGTTCCAAATTTATGCTCTGTTAAATTTAAACAGACATGTCCCTTGGTTTCTGACATAATTGATTGGGCAATAGAAAGTTTCATACCATTTATATTTTCAGCAAGAACTCTGTCTAATGTTTCAAAACGATCTTTTGATTTGCTCCAATTCCAACTTTCTGAAACAGATACACCTACATGATGATTCGTGCAATGAATATAATTATTTTTCGGTAGACGAACTTGACATCCGTTTGGAGTAACTTCAACAACCGCCATAGTACCTGATGGATCAGCCAGTAAATAGTTATTCGCTACCGAACTTGAAAAACTTTTTAACACCTTAATTCCTTCTTCAACAGTACCACAATTTTCCAAAATATGTTTACATGCAAAATAAAAATTTAAACCCGGTTTAATTCCTTCATGAGGGACTGCTGTAATACCTACAAACAAACCATGTTCGTTAATGCCATCTACTTTTCCAATAAAACAATCTGAGTGACCTATATATTTATTTTTTCCATCAAAACAAACCAATGATGACTCTGTAATTTTCTTCAAACTAAAGAGCATATCATAATTGCGTCCAATAATGACTTCACTCCCATTAAACGCGGCAAAAATGCTACATTGGCCTGCTGGTTCAAAAACTCCTATACTTAACAGAAAGGAACTTACTTCTTCAAATGAGGCATGACATCCGTCAGCAAAACCTTGTATTTCCTTTTTAATATTCGAATCAAACTCATCCAAAAATGGTATACATAATTTACCATAATTCATTTTTTTCTTCTGTAACTTGTGGGAAACGAAAGCCATTTTTATAAATAATTTCTGCATAATGCTTCCCTGCTTCGTATGGGTCCCCTTTTAATCTCGGATGATACATATTCATTTCCTCCTTTGTTAACATAATCTCTCTCTATATAAAAATAATAAACCCTCCAGCAGATGGAGAGTTTACCCAGATTTTATTAAAAATTTTTAAAAACAATTCTAGATAACAGGTACACATATTTTGGTAAGAAAGTCTGATGGATGTCTACTTAAATTTGGCCGTAAATTCCTCAAATCCAAATTGGCAGGAATAAGTCCCTTTTCATATACCTCCATCATATCTCCATTCTGAGTCAGATTCTTTTGATCGATCCACATTTTCAGCACTTCATATCCTGCGGCCAAGTCTGTGTAAGGTCCTTTAACTGTAATACAGGCATATTTTCCATTGGATAATATTTTGCAACCATCTAGATCATTCGAATTTTTTTACTGGTATAAGCACTTCAACATCCACCTCATTATCCTTCAAATCTCTATCATGGAAAATAGCCATGAGTTTTCCATTAACCTTAAGATTATAAGCATAAACTTGGTCGAATAAATTTTTCACAAGTATATCTATAAATTTTAACTGAACTTTTTTTACGAAGAGTATATACCAATGTATCCTCCCGATTTTCAAAATAACAATCTGACAAAATTGGACCCTGAATCATTGGAACTCCGGCTGCTATTTTTATTTTCAATTGTTCCATTTCCTCTATTTTTTTGGTGATTTGTTGTTTTTGCTTTGCAAGTTCAGAAATTTTTTTGTTCGATTATGCTATTCCACTGTACATGATCCGCACTCTCAATAATTTGCTTAATATTGGCTAATGGAATATGCAAACTTTTTAAAAGTAGTATTATTTTAATAGCTTCAATTTTGTCATAGTCATAATAGCGATAATTAGTTTCAGAGTCTATGTATGAAGGTTTTAGTAAACCAATATCATCATAATACCGCAATGTTTTTACAGGTAAATCACATATCTTAGATAATTTTCCTATTGTATACATAATACTATCCTTTCAAACATTTCACTGTTATTGTTATAAATAAATTATTACAAACAGGTCTAACACTATCAATTCTTATTCCGCATAATGGCCCTTTAAGGGAATAACTTCATTATCGATTAATAATTTCTTCTTTGAGAGATAGGGAATTCCAGTTAAACTTTGTTTTTAAAGCAATAATAAGCACAATAAGGGTCGCCCTTTTACTTGTCTTTGACTTCTATCAGGTTTGTACTAGGCTATAATAATATAAATAAGTAGCGAGTAAGTGCGGTTTATAGAAACATCTCATGTAATAAATCAATTATAGCTTAAATACCTTTGACTATTCTGAAGTTTGGGGGATAGTTAATTATATGGCTATGACGTTAGGAGAGAAATAGAATGTGAAAGAGTATAACTAAAATATTCAGGTTTAGTTTAATAATTACTTTGTTAATTGTTTTACTCGGTGTATTTTTTTCTACATGGACACCTCATATTAAAGGGGAGCAAAGCATAAGTACGCTGGAACAGGTTGAAATTAACGGAACAGGACATGAAATTATGATTCGAGGAATAGATTCAAGCAATCCGATTCTCATTTTTGTTCATGGTGGCCCAGCATGCTCCGAAATTCCATACGTAAGAAAGTACCAAAAAGACCTTGAAAAGCAATTTACTATTGTACATTATGATCAGCGTGGCAGTGGAAAATCCTATCATATTTTCGAAGACTATTCTAACTTAACCACTGACTTGCTGGTTGAAGATTTACTGTCATTAACTGATTACATTTTGGAGAGGTTTAACCAAGAAAAGGTTTTATTAGTTGGACATTCGTTTGGCACTTATATTGGAATGAAAGCTATCGATAAATCACCCGAGAATTACAACATATTTAAACCGCACTTACATTAGTTACAGAAAACCATACTATAAGTGAAATTACCCTCAATTGTTAGACATAGTTATACCATTAGCCAGAAATTTGGGCATGGATTCGATATTGTTTCGGATCCATGCCTTTTAATGTTGCCTTAATTCTTCTTTGTTCTTGTAATACTTAAATAGCCTTGAGCACCTTTCCTATACTAGTAATATTGACAATGATAATCATTATCGATAAGGTGGAAATAGACAAGAGTCCTTATGCCTTACCCTTCCGTATTTTATCAGCAGATTTTTGATTGATTCACTATTATTGAAATGAGGTATGCAATGTGAAAGTTGATGTTCAACAGTTAGCTGAGCATTTAGCACATACTCCTTTTCAAGTAGAAGGAGTATATAGATATTCTAAAAGTTCAGGTGTTCCCTATGCTGATTATACAGATTCCTTTCCTGGATTCGTATTTCCAATTGCAGGAAAGATACAATTTCAATTTAATGGCACGCCTTATATCTTTTCACCAGGAAAAGTTGTGCATGGGGGTGCAAATATGAAACTAGATCAAGAAAATTTCGGTAGTATCAATTGGGAATATATTCTTGTTCAATATAGGATATGTAAGTCAGAACTAGAAGAGTCAAGTTTTTCTCATCAGCATTTTGAATTATTAACAGGACAATCTCCTCGTCTTATCGAATTAATTATGCGTCTTTGGCATGTCTATAATCAGCGCGGAGGCATTTCAATGTTTCAGACCGAAATGCTTTTTCGTGATGTATTGAATGAAGCCTTATTATGTGTTGCCAATAGGCAAAATAGCTGTGAATCACATACTCTATTCGAACGGGTATCTAATTATATTCATGAAAATTATTATCAGAGCCTGACAATAGCCTCGCTTGCAGAACAAAATAATGTTAATCGAAATCGACTTTCTTATGTATTTAGAAGATATGCAGGGATGGGACCTGCAGAATACTTATTAAAATATCGTATAAACATGGCGCAAGAAATGCTACTTACAAGTGATGCACCTGTGCAAGAAATTGCCCAAACGGTTGGAATTGCTGACCCCTTTTATTTTAGTAGAGTGTTCAAGAAACAATTAGGTATTTCCCCCAGTGAACACCGAGAGAAGTTCATCAATAATCCATGTTAATTTCAACAAGCATCTATTCTATTCAAAAAAATACCTTTACTATACTAATGGCATACCAAAGAAAATAAAATGGTGGAGGAATTTCGTATGCTAAAGATTAAAGGTCTGCTAATCTCCATGCTACTATTCGCAGGCATACTAGCTGGTTGTAATGAAACACCTGCTGAAAATAAAGATTCAACTACAGAAGCAGTTAATGTAGATGCAACGGATTGGCCTAGAACATTTAAGGATGCCTTAGGTAAAGAAATTGTTATTGAGGAAAAACCAGAAAAAAATGGTTTCACTATGGTATTTTTACCCTGAAATATTAGTTGCATTAGGTGAGCCACCTGCTGCCACTACTGAAAAAGAGTATTTATCTTCTTTAGCTTATTTACAGGGAAAATTGGATTCAGTAGAAGAATTAGGCGATAAATTGTCTCCTAGTATTGAAAAAAATTTTATCTACGGATCCTGATTATATTTTAGCAACAGAACATCAAGAAAAATTATATGAATCACTAGAAAAAGTGGCACCTGTCATTACTTTAAAATCCAAGGACATCTATGAAAATTGGCAATATGGACTACGTACAGTAGCAGAGATTATTGGAAAAGAAGACGAAGCGGAAAAAGTAATTGCTAGAATGATGAAAGAAATTTCATCTGGGCGTGAAGCATTAAAGTCGATTCAAGGAGAATCAGTAGCACTTATATTGTCTTGGGATGGGAAAACTTTTAATGTTCTAGGTGAAGAAAACCCTGTTTATACACTTGCTTTTGATCAAGAAATGGGACTGGGGCTTACACCAGATGATACATTTAAAGGTACTAATAATGAATTTACTTCGTTTGAAGGAATTTCAACTGTTCAAGCAGATCATATTTTCCTTATAGGTGACATTACGAAGAAGGAAGAATTAATGAATGACTTAAACCAAAGTAATGTATGGAATAAGCTGAATGCCGTAAAGAAAGGTAATATCTATTTAATGGATAGTTCTGCTATTACTGGTGGTCCATTAGCTATCGAATACGCTTTACAAAATATAACAAATGCCTTACATAAATTCTAAAAGTCGAAAAGGCATTATAAAGATCAAAAAATAAGGAGAGATGAATATGCAATATCAAGCTATTAATCTGAATGAGGAGCTATCTCAAATCACCGAGCTTTGGTCACCGAAAGTCGTTGGTGAAATAAATGATTTTCTATTTAAGCTGATTAAGATTGATGGGGATTTTATCTGGCACGAGCATGAAGGCGCCGATAAGGTATTTATTGTGATCGAGGGAGAAATGTTCATTGCTTTCCGTGACGGTCAGGTGAAAATTTCCAAGGGAGAGATGTTTATTGTTCCAGGAGAAGCCGATCACAAGCCTTTCGCCGAAAAGGAATGCCATGTTATGTTGGTGGAGCCTAAAGGCGCAGTAAACACTAGCGGTACTGAGTCTGAATAAAATCTACTTGGATTAGTGTTTGTTACTAAAATGATTCATGTAATAATGGCTCGTCTTACGGTGTATGTATCACACCCTTGTTGGAAAATTTGAATTAGGGAAGTATTGTAGTTTTTTAGATGTAATTCACTTAGATATATTGCGGTGAATCTGACATAAAAAAAGTGCTCTTTTGTACAAGAGAACGGTCATCTATCCATTTTTCGGGTAGATGGCTTTTGTTCGTTTGGGGCAAATTTATGTAGGTGAATTAGCACTCGAATATTTTCTATTTTAAATGTTATAATTTTCTTGAATATAAATATATTTCTGTGCTAAATTCACCTATTCTAAAGTCATTAACTATACGGAAAAATACAGGAAAAAATAAAAATTCTATGTATTTTCTGTTCTATCTAATTGTATAAAGGGGTTTTGATATGACTAACATTGTTTCTTTACAAAAAGGTGGTAATACGGTTCTTTCAGAGAGTGGTATTATCACAGTGGAAGTGCAATGGAACTCTACATCTGTATTAGATGTTAGTTCTTTTTTGGTAGCTGCTAATGGTAAAGTTCCATCAGATGATTACATGATTTTTTTATAACCAAGAAACAGATCCAGAGCGAAGTGTTTGGTTGAAAGCGAATGATAAGAATAAGGTGGTTTTTACTATTCAGCTAGAGAAGCTTTCAACGACTATACAGCATTGTTTTTTTTACAGCGACATTAGAAGGAAACTCAACATTTGATTCAGTTCAAGGGTTAAGTATCACAGTAAAGGGAACGCATGGGGAAGTTTGTTATCAAATCGATGATGCTACTGAAGAAAAAGCATTAGTTCTTGCAGAAGTATATCGACACCAATCAAAATTTAAGTTTCGAGCGATTGGCAGAGGATTTAATGGCGGGTTAAAGCCATTAGCTGAGTCGTACGGTGTGGAGGTTGAAGAGCCTGACGTACCTGAAGCTTCATCTGTTCCTCACAGTGAACCTGTTCAAGAAGTTAATTTAACAAAAATTGATTTACTGAAAAGAAAAGTTTCAATTTCATTGGAAAAAAAAGAAAATTGCCCTTGAGAAATCGCGTGTAGCAGTTGTTTTTGATGCATCAGGCTCTATGACACAGCTCTATCGAAATGGTACCATTCAACGTGCTTTTGAACGTGTGCTGGCTGTCGCTGCTTGCATGGACGATAATGGCGAATTAGATGTTTGGTTCTTTGGGTCTAAATTTATGAAAACGAGAAGTGTAACAGAAAGAGATTTTGAGGATTATATTCAACAAACGTATCCTATACCCAAAACGTTCGGTGGTCTAGGTATAGGAAATAATGAGCCACCTGTTATGAAGGATATTATCCATCACTACGTTAAAAATGAACCTAGAAAAGATATACCAGCATATATAATATTTTTCAGTGATGGTGGAATTTATAAAGATAAAGAGATTGCGAAAATATTAGTGGATGCCTCAAAACAAAATCTTTTCTGGCAATTTGTTGGACTAGGAAATGCGAATTATGGAGTTCTTGAAAAATTAGATAATTTACCGGGACGATTTATTGATAATGCTGATTTTTTTGCTTTAGATGATTTAGATAAAATATCAGATGAAGAATTATATAACCGTCTCCTAAATGAGTTCCCAATATGGCTGAAGGAAGCAAGGGAAAAGGGAATTTTACATTGAAGCGGAGGAAATTGAGTAATTAGCAAGGCTAGACTATAGTTTGACCAAAACATATTTGTGGAATGAAAATTGAGCATAAATATATTAGGCTGAGGACATTTTATTGGCTATACAAAAAAAGGTTGACGAGGGGGGAGCCAATGGGACTTATTAAATTAAATTGTCCAAATTGTAATGGGAAAATTGAATATAAAGAAGGGCAGCCATTCAAATGTCCTTTTTGTGAAACTGAATTAATGTTGAAGGAGAATAATGTCTATTATGTTGACCAGACGATCAATAATTATTATGGAACACCTCCTCCAAAATCAAACACACGTCCCAATTTAAAAGCGCTTCTAATTGTACCAATCGTAATTATTTGTGCATTCTTAGGGTATTTTCTTTTGAATAATAATCAAACAGAATATGGTAACCATTATAAAATACCTGTTCGATCAATGCCAGAAAGCGAAGTTCTTTTGTTCTTTTTAAAAGATATTTTTAATAAAGGTGAAGCGATGCCAACTAAAGAAGAATTGGCTCGTATCCGCTATTTAACTACCTACTATACTGATTATCAGTGGCATTTTGATTACAGCTTTGATGATCCTTTTACGAATAAGCAGGCTGAAATTTCTACCTATATCATTATGGATAAGATATTAAATACGCAAAAAATCGAACAGAAAGACTTTGAAGCCTTTACAGGACTGACTGTATTGAAGTTCATGAATAATTATGAGATATCGCAGAGTGAAAAAGTAAGCTTCCGGCATCTGAAAAACTTAAAAAGCTATACAGGTAGCTTTAATGAATCATTTAGTAAAATTGCCGACTATTTTAGTGATAAGTCTAGCGTTGTAGAGCTCTCTGTCCAAATTCGAAGTAATGATGAACTTGCATTATTATTAAACTTTCCCAATCTTAGATCACTTGAGATTTCTTATTTGAATGAGACGGTTACAGACTTCCATCTGCTGAATCAACTATCATTAAAATCATTATCTTTAAGTTCTACTAATGATTTAAAGTGGTTGGCTTCATTAACAGGTTTGGAGTCGTTAGCAATAGATATGAGTGAGGCGACAGATTTTAGCTCGTTCTATTCACTGAATCAACTACAAGAATTGAAGCTTACATCGGTAAGAAATTTAAAAACGCTTGATTTTATACAAAACATGCCCAACCTTCAATCCCTTGATCTTGAAAATATGGATATTACGAATTTAGAACGCCTTAGAGATAAATCGTCATTGACTAAACTACGTTTATCTTCTCTTTATAAATTAGAATTACTTGATATTGTGAACAGCCTGACTTCTCTGACCGATTTATCGATAATTGGTTATAGTGGCGATGTATCATCGATTGTAGCCCCTCATTTAAAAAAAAGCAGAATTAACAAGTTCTTTCATACCTAAGTTAGAGGCCCCTGCTTTAAAAAACTTGACGGTTTATATTAGAGGATCGGAGTCGTATTTTAATGGAGCAGAATTATTAAAATACCCACAGCTAGAACAGCTTACCGCGATGGAGAGTGGAGATTTTACAGGTATTAGTGCATTAAATCGTCTACCAAATCTACAAACGTTAAATTTGAATGAGACATATTTTTTTCGATGAAACGAGGGAGTTATTTAATTTACAGCATGTAAAAACGTTAAATTGTAATGAGTGTAAGTTTCAATTTAATAGTAATAACCCTTTTAACAACAACATACTGGAACATTTAACATTGAATGATGGATCCTTCCGAATAGGTAATGGTGACTGGTTGCATGAAGTTGATAAGATTATGCCTTATTTTGCTGGCTTTTCATCACTTCGTTCATTCACAATGCAGGATAGTTCACTACAATCGATAAGTTTTATGGAAAATTGGCAACAAATTGAGATGCTTCATTTGGAAAATAATGCTATTGCAAATATAGAGCCTTTAGTGAACCTACCTAATTTGAAAAGGCTATACATTTTAGGGAATCAAGTGCAAAACAAGTCTGTTCTTGACAAGGGAATTTTGATTTATTGAGGAGTTCTTGGAAGTGATAGCTAATGAGATCCGTTCCTATATGCTTTAGAAACCATAAAGGAAAAATCACAATTACGTTAAGCTGCAACATTAACTGAGGAAGAAGAAACGCTGTATCAGCTTCTCCATAAAGCTGATACGGGCTTTATATTGTGCCAAAGCAAGAAGGACGTAACATGTTTATAAAGAACTATTAAGCCTGAAATGTAACAGCATTTCAGGCTTTCATATATTGATGATTAAAACTTCGTTGTTTATAAATAAAAATGCATTTGCTAGTGCAAACTTTAGATGAAAAGTTGCCAAACAAATGATCATGACTTTTCAAAAAATCAATGAAGGATGGTAGTCAAATATGAAAACAAAACATACCAATACAACGCAATACGCGAAGAAATTACAAGCAAACCAAAATCGTCAGCAGCAGGAGGAATTTGGTTCCGAGTTTGAAATCGATGCAGCTTCAGCACAAGTTAACAACTTTGCCGAAGCACAAGGAAAAACAGATATCAAACAGCCAGTAAGTGAGCGTACGGCATGGCATTAATTTTCATTTGACAACTATTCAAAACATTGAGATGGAGAACTAAGGTTTTGGCCTTAGTTCTTCCTATTGATGAGGAAAAAAATTATTTTTGTTTTTTTGTGGTCATTACTAGGCTTAAAAGATTTTAATAATTCCTTAGTATCTTGTAGAGAAATATCCTGGCTAACAACCTCATATTTATAATCACCTTTCATGCCTATAAAATGAGCGCCTAAAAGATCTGTTATTTCATAACCTGACCACTCAATGCCGTTTAAAGTAAATTTTTCAAGCTGTTCTCCCTTTTCCCTATTAAAATCACTTAAAGTTCGTATTACGGAATCTTTATGATAGGCACGTACATAGATAACCTGACTTTCATTTTCGAAAATATAAGTAAGATATGCTTGTTTATAAGCTTTATATTTTTCATAGCCAGCTGAGAATAATGAAAGCTTGGAATGCGTGAATTCATACAGGAATGGTATGTCCTTCCGAAGTAAATCTAATACATCCTCGGTATCTTCCTTAATTGCGTCTGCATAGTCTACAACTTCTATATCTACTTCTCTTGGGTCAATATTTACTTTTTTTTCGCGTATTTATAGGTAGGTGATAGCCATCTAAGTTTGGCACAAATGTCTGCGGATCAATCGGTATATTTACATCCAAACGTTCAGGATGAAGATAACTAGTAAGTTTACCATCCTTATCATACGTTTCATATTTCATTAGGATTCCAGTATCTTTGTCCACCCAAAAGCGAAAAGTATCAGTTGTTCCTTTCATCTTCATTCTCTCTACTACTTGCCCATCCATTTTTCCGAATAAAACAATAGTATTATGGCCTAACAATTCTTCATTTTGTTTTTCTATCTCCCAATGCTGCATATTTCTTAAATAAATAGAGGTTATTTCATAGGGGAACAAAGATGTACCTGAAGCGGTAATGTGTGGTCGTTCCCTAAACTTGGTGTTTTCTTTATATACATCTTTCAGCTTAATACTAAATGCTTCCTCTGGAGTAACCACTTTACGTGTTGGTTCCGATTGATAATCTTGTACTTGGTATGTTTTATTTAAACTTTCTTTAGACCAAAGCTTTTCATTATTATAAATATATTCTTGAATACTTTCCTTAAACCCCATCACCTTTTCATCAAATAAAGTTGTTACTTTCTCGTAACCACCAATTTCATTTTTTTAAACTCAATTTATACTCAATAATAGATGTACTAACAGAGTCATCGTAAAATAGTGAATACTCCTCAAATTTCCCGGCTGCAGTGTGAAAATAATCCACCGTATTTAAAAGCTTTGCAACAACATCCTTCTTTGTCATCTCTTCATAAAATTCTTTTTGTTCAGGTGGTGTAGAAAGGTGTGGATCGATTTTAGGCTCTTGGAGAAAGGCCTCATTATTTTTATTTAAACCTGTGATTTTTTTCTTCCCTTGATTGAAATTTCAACTCGTTTATAATGAAATAGCTTGTTCCTAAGAAAAATAGAAGGGTTATGACGGTAGGTAACAAATAATTTAGTTTGCGTTTTACATGAAACGACTTCTTGTTTCTTTTGTGTATAGTCTGACGAACATTTTCTTGATTCTTCTCATTAAAGTTGATGTCTTTTAAAACAGTTTCATTCATTGTCTGTACAATTTTTTTTAATACATCATCCATTAATTTTGCCCCCTTCAAGTGACTTTTTTTAACAAAAGGCGAGCTCTATGCAGTCTGGATTTAATCGTTTGTAACCTTAAATCTAATAAAGTCGATATTTGGTTATATGACATTTCTTCGTAATAATATAAAATAATAACCTCTCTATATTTCACTGGTAAGGAAAGAATCTTTTCAGCAATTAGTTGTTTATGCTCTAGTCCAACTAATTCCATCTCAGGCGACTTATTAGTACCTTTTGTTTTTGTGAAAAACTCTGTTAGTATAATATGTCTAAAAGACCAACTTCTTAATTTATCTTTACATAAGTTCACTGTAATACGATATAACCATGTTTTATAAGAAGATTCATTTCGAAAGCTGTCTAAGTTCTCGTAGCACTTTATAAAAACCTCTTGGGCAATATCCTCTGATAATTGCTTCTGCTTCAAATAGGTAAAAGCTAAACGAGCAACCTGATCTCCGTATTCCTTCATTAACCATTCAAGCTTCTCCTCTCTACTTAAATTGCTTTCAATTTCTACTGGCTTTCTTTCTTGTTCAAGCATCCTCCACACCCTTTCAAATATTAGACGGAGTAGGTACATTTTGGTTGTAAAAATATTTTCTATTCATTAGTTCATGTGCACGGGGCAGGATTCTCAAATCAGGCCTTTTCTTTTATAGTTAAAATTTTTTTGTAACATTATTAAATATCGGAAGTTATTTAAGTGAGGAGGTGAAAAGACATGGAGTTTGAGGAAATCTATTACAAATATTTTCAGGACGTATATTTATATCTGAAATCATTGAGTCATAACGATAGTATAGCTGAAGAAATTACCCAGGAAACTTTTTTTTAAAGCATTAAAGAACATTGAAAGCTTTGATGGTTCCAGGGATATTCGAGCTTGGCTCTTTATCATAGCTAAAAATACATACTTCTCTTATTACAAAAAGAGGAAAAGGCATATTGATTGTGATTTAAGTGAGGAATTAGAAACAGGCGTCCATATTGTGAAGCATTTAATGATTGAAGAAGATGCATTTGCGGTTCATCAATTTCTTCATTCAATGAAGGAGCCATACAAAGAGGTCTTTTCACTACGAACCTTTGGGGAGCTTTCCTTTGATAAAATAGGGAGGCTTTTTGGTAAAAGTGCAGGATGGGCTAGGGTGACCTTTTACAGGGCTAAAAAAACAAATACAAGAATATATGGAGGCGATAAATCATGAAAGAGATTAAATGTACAATTATTCAAGATATTCTACCTCTTTATATTGATGGGGTAGTTAGTCAGGATACAAAAGAAATGGTTGAGGAGCATTTAAAGCATTGTGAAAAGTGTCAGCACGAGCACCAACAAATGAAGCATGAAATTTATATTCCTGAAGAGAATAAAGCATCTCTATTTAAAACGATTAATAAAAAAAATGGCGCAAGAAAAAGATAATCATTTCATGTATCTCAGCTTTCATCACCACTTTAATTTTATTAGGTGTATTTGAATACGTTGTTCATTATGAGACGGTCATTCCATATTCAGAGGATATCGTGAAAATTGAAAATAACGAAGATAAAATATTATTTGCCCATTACTATGGTAAAAGCTATGCAAGTGTTAACGTCACACATCCTATGCTCCTTGAAGTAGATGGCGAAAAAAAAGAATATAAGCTTTATTTATTATAATAAAACATTTGCAGATTCGCCTACTCGACAGCTAATTAATAATGGAAAAGCACGCAATGAGCAGGATTTTATTTTTGAATTTCCTAAAGCTGAAGAAATAGATGCTGTGTATTATGCGGAATATGACGTTGAAAAAAAATAGCAGCGAATAAGGATTCCTGGAATAATATTTTAAAAGATGCTGTTTTAATTTGGAAGAAAGGAAAATAAAAATTTTATTGTAAGAATTCACTTTATTTCTTCCTGAATATTTTCTAACCTTTTTAAAAATACTAGGACTAGGTAACTAATCGAATGGTTAGGAAAGGGAGAGGTAAAAATTGGCGAAGCACTCAGATACAAGCTGGAAACAGGATCATCCAAGTACCTTATTTAGTAACTCTGTCCAAAAGGCAGAACGTTTGTTAAAGCATGCAAAATCACACCCCGAGGAAATTGCGATTGAACATGCTTTTGATCAACTAGACCATGCAGAAAATGCGTACATGAATGCACAGCAATATGGTGAGCATTTGGATACTGTCCAGCAAAATAAAGAGTACCTAGAGCAAATTAAACAGCAGTTACACGACATGAAAGATAATGTAAAAAAAGCAGTAGAGTATTTGAACCTTCATCTGCGGACAGATTAAAAATGGCTTAAGCTCTATGAACAATAGACTTAAGCCATTTCCTATTCGGCATTCAACACCAAACAATTATCTCATTTGGTGTGGTTTGAGCCGGAATACTTCTTGTTGTCACACCATAAATGACAATTAGGTTTCGATTGGCTGGATTTCTTGAAAAAGGTTGCCCATTTTTAAGCAAGATAACCGTAGATGGAGAGAGATTTAATTGTAGTTGGCCATCATTGCTCAATAAGTGATTATCAAAAAAAATCCACTTTTACATTTTGGTAATTACTTTCCTTTACAATAATGAGTGCTCGATATTGTGGTGGGTATATCATAGGTACAGGAGCGTCCCCATCATAGTAGCCTGTAATCCAATCACCAGGTCTCACTATTTCCTGGTTAACAAAGTAAGTGGAAGGAGAAACGACAAAATTTACAACGCCACCAGCACCATCTTCTACAGTCAACAGTTTATAGCAGCCCTCAGTATCCTTATTTTGTCCCACAGGAAAATCATTTATTTGAGTAACAATTCCACGGAAAGATTTAAAATTTACCATAACCATTCCTTTCGAATTAACAATTGTATTAGCTTATGTAACAACCTTTATATAGATGACAATTCGAAAAAAATCTATTTATCTATATAAGCTTGTCCTTTATTATAGGAAAAGAATGTTTTAATTAAAATAGGGGGAAAGCTTATGAAGCGGATTTCTAAAAATAATAAAAAACCAATTTTATTAGGTAGCATTATTATAATTGTCATCGCTGGTTTACTCGATCTCAAATACGAGGGGTTATTTTTCCGTATATTACCTGAATCAATACAACAATATTTATCTAATTTTTTTAACAAGTAAAGATAGACATAAAACAAAAAAAACACTAGTAAATTTTGAGAAAATTCGCTATATTTAGATGTGGAGCGGAGCTAGTACAAAAACAAGACTGGTTCCCTATTTTTATGTTATTATATAGATATAATAATCAACTTGATTCATTTATATGAAAGCGCTAACCATTTTTAGGCCAAATATTCCAAAAAGCATGAATTTCAATGGTTACTTTTAATTATGTGTTTGTCCGTTTTTCTCTTGAATTATGAAGGAAATGGCTCGAAATATGCCGTTAAATCTCATATAAATAGTTGATATTTTAATCTTCAAGTAATTGTGATAAACTGCAATAAGGTAATAATTGATACAGAAAAGGTGTGCTCCTAGGTCGCTCCATGGCTTGCTTTGACATCTAAGCGGAGTGCTTACATCCTTTCTGCAAATCTTAATATATAAGGAAGGTAAAAATGAGTAACAGACAAATTAAATCAGATGTTATCTTAATTGGTGCCGGAATCATGAGTGCGACTTTGGGGACACTGCTCAAAGAATTAGCACCAGATTGGAAAATTACAGTGTTTGAGAAGCTCGATAAAGCTGGCGAAGAAAGTTCTCATGAATTAAACAATGCGGGAACTGGGCATGCTGCACTATGTGAGCTTAACTACACTTCAGAGAAAAAAAAGACGGATCAATCGATATCAGCAAAGCGATTAACGTTAATGAGCAGTTCCATGTTTCAAAACAGTTTTGGTCTCATCTTGTAAACAATAAACTAATCAATAACCCACAAGACTTCATTATGCCTTTACCACATATGAGCTTAGTACAAGGAAAAGACAATGTTGAGTTCCTAAAAAAAACGTCATGAAACAATGACGAAAAATCCTTTATTCCAAGGTATGGAATTTTCTGATGATCCAGAAAAACTAAAGGAATGGATTCCTCTTATCATGCAAGACCGTACTGCAGACGAAGCTATTGCTGCAACAAAAATTGACACTGGTACTGACGTTAACTTTGGTGCTTTAACACGTATGTTATTTGATCACTTAAAAACAATGGATGTAGATATTAACTACAATCACAGTGTTGAAAGTTTAAAACAAGCAAACGATGGAACATGGGAAGTACGTGTACATGATTTAGATGGATGTAAAATGGAATATCATTCAGCAAAATTTGTCTTCCTTGCGCCGGTGGAGGAAGCCTAGAATTGCTACAAAAATCAGGTATTCCTGAAGGAAAACATATTGGTGGATTCCCAATTAGTGGTTTATTCTTACAATGTAATAATCCAGAAGTAGCTGAAAAGCATCATGCAAAAGTGTACGGAAAAGCAAAAGTTGGTGCTCCACCAATGTCAGTGCCACATCTTGATACACGTTATATTGATAACAAAAAATCATTATTATTTGGTCCATTTGCAGGGTTCTCACCTAAGTTCTTAAAAACAGGTTCAAATATGGACTTATTTGCTTCTGTAAAACCGCATAATATCACAACTCTATTAGCAGCAGGCGTTAAAGAGATGGGGTTAACAAAATATTTAATCCAACAGCTTATGCTTTCAAAAGAGCAGCGCATGGATGAGTTACGTGAATTCATTCCAAATGCGAAGAGCGATGATTGGGATATTATTGTTGCTGGACAACGTGTACAAGTAATTAAAGACACAGAAGCTGGCGGAAAAGGTACGCTTCAATTTGGTACGGAAGTTGTAAGCGCTTCTGATGGATCAATTGCAGCTTTACTTGGAGCTTCACCAGGTGCTTCTACGGCTGTTCACGTTATGCTTGAGGTAATCAATAAATGTTTCCCTCAACATATCAAAGAATGGGAGCCAAAAATTAAAGAAATGATTCCATCTTATGGCTTCTCATTAGCACAAAATCCAGAGCTTCTGAAAGAGATTAATGAAACAACTAATAAAGCACTTGCTTTAAAATAAATACTAAATGTGGAGACGGCAGATGTTAGCATTTAAGCAACATTTGGACAACCGTTTCCATAGCATAGAATCTTCAATCTAATGAGGGATTGGGGATTCTATTTTTTTATAGAAAAAAAGCTGTAATATAATCAATTATTTCTATTATATTAGAATGTACTGTAAATAATGACAAATTTACAAATATTTAATACAAAAGTTGAATGAGCAACATTATTTCGGAGAAATATTCAACACTTAGGGTGCTAATTAAAGATGGAAATACCTAATATTTCTATAGACTTTCATGAACTAGCCAGCTTATGCTATAAACCTTATGGACTGTTGTTTTCGCTAAAGTTGTTATCTATACTTTTCATAAAGAAAGGAATGGGATAGATGATTAACCTAAAAAAATATCGGTAAATTTCATGAACTACCAGAAATGGCAATGCATATATACAACGGAAATGTTCCAGCTTTATTGCTTGCCATTGAAGGGGGCTGGGATATTGAAGAGGACATTATATTAAGTCAACATATCTCATTAAGTCCATTAGATTTGTCGCTAAGGTTGCAGAGACTGAATGTGATAGGGCTGCTAGTAGAGCATGGTGTCAATTTGAATGTTAAAAATAATTCTGCCTTTTTGGTAGCTGTTCGTTATTGTAAAGAAGATGTAGTGCGTTATATTGTAAAGCATGGAGCGAAACTTGACATACTTAATCAGGTCGGGTCCAGCGCCTATTCACAGGCCTACTATGGTAATAAAAAAAATATTCCACTCATTCATGAGCTAGGTCTGGATATAAGACAGTACGGTGGTCCAGTATTGCGTCAGGCTGTGTCGAATCATGACATGAAGACAGTTACATATTTACTCGATCAAGGAGTGGACATTAATTATAATAAGCCAGATATGGTTTATCCTTATCAAGCAACCCCATTAACTGTGGCAACACGAATGGGGAATCTAACAATGGTGAAATACTTGGTTGAGCGTGGCGCAAACGTTACTTTAGCAGAAAAGGATGGCGAGCGTCCATATACGATTGCGGTGGGCCTTAAAAATACTATTTTGGCTGACTATTTGAAAGCATTGGAGCCAGCCATGCTTCATGATTTAGAGAACAAAAAGTATGAGGTAAAGAAATATAAGTTGAGTGATGAACTGATTAGCTTTCTTACAGGAGAAGAGCTGCGACTAGAGCTAGATACCAATGATTACGACGTCAGATATATCGACTTTTTCACACTTACAGACACCATTGAAATGAAGGTTGGCCGTCAAAAGCTACTACGTTTGTCTGCATATGTAGACAATTATTCTGATTTACAAATCGTATGGAATCCAAGGAAAAAGCAACTTGGCTGCTATGATGTGGAGCATCAAGAATATGCTGATTTGTGTAGCTTTAAAGAATTTCTTGTAAATCCTGGAACATACGTGATCAATTTTCTTGAAGGAGAGCTGTAGATTTATAAATTCTTAGAGGCCCATCTTTTATTATCAAACAAAAGATGGGCTTCTTTATTTTAAAATTTAAGCTTCGATAAACAGAATTGGATAGAGCGTTTGACATACATTGAACAAAAGAAAAGCAGTAGAGCTACGACAAGGGCTAGAGGAATACTGAAAGCGACTGGAAGTCAACGCCACTCCACAGGCTCATCCTGATTTGTTCAAGACCAATTGTTCGTAAGAGGCCACCTACTATTGATAATAATGCACTTAAAATCAAGCCAGCATAAAGGATTACTAATACAAGGAGGGCTAATGAGCAAAAAAAAGCTTTGTAGAATTTTTATAAATGTCATTCTTTTTCCCTCCGTATAATTTTTTGCACTTTTGAATTTGGAGCAATTGAATAGCTTTCCGTATAATAAAGTATTTTGATTCTACAATTCTTCCCTACATTGACAACGTCTCCATCCACTATTTCTGCGTGCGTATACGACAGATGTACAATTTTCCCCTTTAGACAATTACAATTTAACTTTTTCTTTAATAACGGAAATATGGAAATATTATCCTTACCTATTCGAATATCATCAGCACGTAGTTCTTTAATCTCACTTTCACCAGACAATTTTAAAGCGAAACTTTTAGCATTTATTTTTGCTGCTTTCACTATACCAATTACATCTACAGATTCGGCCTCTAAACTGTGTTCAATAGTTAACTTTCCAGAGCTATTTAGCTTTATTACTTTTCCATTGTTCAGTTTAAAGCTACCAGCACTCGTAATTTCGTTTATATCACAATAATCTTTTAATCTGCATGATCCTGAACTGTTTAAAATCTGTGCTGTTACAGGGGAATGAAAAGAACTATGTCCATGTGCTGAGATTTTTTTTCAGTCGTATTTCTTGATGTAAAGCAACAGCTCCCCGAATATTTAATTGCTCACAGTCTGTAGCTAAGTCTTTAATGTTGCCATTAGTAAGGGTTACAGTGCGGAGTTTTTGAATCAAAAATATTCACCTCATTTTAATTTAATTAATATATATTTCAATTATTAAAATATATATTAATTAAAGTATATGAAGCTCCCTTTTGTCAAGAACCAATCATTTACCTAAATCTACGCTAAATGAGTCCTTATAAATTTTCTAGGAAATACAAATTGGAAAGCCCTAAAATGAAATGATGTTAAAAATCATCAAGTGATGATTTTTGCAAATATTTTTATGGGACATCTGTGTTATTAATCTAAATTTACTAACTATTCATCGCGGTTTAAAATTGGCACGATTTTTGCATGATATAAAAGTGAAGCGAAAGGGGGGATAAATGTGAAGGGGAAAGTCACAGGTTTTATCCATAGTGGAATAACAGTAAAGGATTTAGAGATTTCTTTAGATTTTTATGTAAATAAGTTAGGTTTAGAATTAATTTCGAGACAAATTTCAAGTAATGAATATATTTCAGACATAGTTGAACTTGTCAATTTACAAGAGGTCAAAATTGCATTTATTAGAATTCCAGGAGGGAATGAAATAGAGTTACTTGAGTATGTAGGTATGGAAAGATATCCAGGCAATGTTCGTCCATGCGATTATGGATCGGGACATATTTGTCTAAAGGTTGAAGGAATAGAAGAAATGTACGAGTATCTAAAATTGTCTGGAGTTCAATTTAGATCTAAAAAAAATTGTAGAAATTACATTAGGTGCAAATAAAGGATCAAAAGCAATTTATATGTATGATCCGGATGGATATATTATTGAGCTGATGGAAAAGAGTACAAATTAATGAAAGCGAATTCAGTAGAGGGTGGAATCTATGCAAAGTTTACAAGGTAAAAAAGCAATACTTACAGGTGGCGTTCAAGGTCTCGGGTTAGCAATGGTAAAGGGGCTTTGTGAATATGGTGTTGAGGTTTGCATTATTGATTACTCCAATGATGTAGAGAAGATTGCTAAAGATATGCAGAGTGAAGGATTTTCTGTATACGGGGTACGAGCTGATCTATCGAACCTAGAGAAAATTCCTGAAGTATTCCATGTAGCAGTCCAACTATTAGGTGGGGAGTTAGATATTCTTGTAAATAATGCCGGAATCCATAAACCGATGCCTGCGATTGATTTACCAATTGAGGACTTTCAAAAAATCATTGATGTTAATGTTACTGCAATATTCGAATTAAGTAGACTAGCATATCATGAAATGTTGAAAAAGGGCGCTGGGAAAATAGTCAATATTGCATCTGTATTAGCTGTACAGGGTGGTTATAATGCATCTGCCTATTCTGCAAGTAAAGGGGCGGTTGCCCAACTGACAAAATCATTATCCAATGAATGGGCCAAAAAGGGTATTAATGTAAATGCAATTGCTCCTGGATATTATAATACAGCATTAAATCAATTTATTCTTGAAGATGAGTCAAGATATCAATCACTAATTAGCCGTATACCTGCTGGACGCTTTGGAGAGCCGAATGAATTAGCAGGTGCTTTACAATTTTTATGCTCAGATAAATCAAACTATATCAATGGCATCCTCTTACCGGTAGACGGTGGGTTTTTAGGAAGATAAAAGTTCGGTGGTTAAACGATAATCCCAAGAAAGTGAGCAATAATATGGAGTTGAATCTAGCTAGAAAAAAATGTATTGATTATTGGTGGTTCAAAAGGTATTGGACTGGAAATAGCAAAAAGGTTTATAGAAGAAAATGCAAACGTTTCAATTGTAGGTCGTTCTATAGATTATTTGAATGAAGCCAAACTGCAGTTAAAAAAATGTAACAACCTATCAATCTGATATTACGAATAATTATGAGCGTGAAGGTCTAATTGAAAAATACATATTAGATCATGATCATATCGATATATTGATAAATAATGCAGGGGGAAGTAATGGCTCTAGTATATTAGAAACACCCATGGAGAATTTCTATGAAGCATTTGAATTAAATTACTTTTCGAGTGTACATCTTAGCAAATTGGTCCTTAAACATATGAAGAAACGAGGAAGTGGTAATATTATTAATATTTCTTCTATTTATGGTAGGGAAAGTGGAGGCAAGGCAACCTACAATAATGCAAAAGCAGCATTAATAAGTTTCACGAAAGCGTTAGCACACGAAGTCATTAAATACGGTATAAGGGTTAATAGCATTGCGCCTGGTAGCGTTTATCATGAAAGTGGCGTTTGGGGAAGGTTAACTAGAGAGAATCCTAATAAGATTGAAGAGTTTGTAAAGAATGATATTCCAGCAGGTCGCTTTGGTAAACCAGAAGAAATTGCAGATGTAGTCGTTTATTTATCGTCTGAAAAAGCTTCTTGGATTGTTGGTGCAACCATCAATGTAGATGGTGGACAATCTAAAATGAATTTTTAAACCTGTAGAATTGAACAATAATTATCAAATCAATTGAACTAATTTTGTGAAAAGTAGGAGGCTTATACAATGAAAAATAAAAAAAGTACTAAAGAAATTAATGTTTTCAATAATGGCGTTGTCGTTAATATTTTTAGCAGCGTGTTCAAGCAATAGTGGAAAAGAATCAGCATCGAATGGTAAAGCAATTACGATAAAAATGGCAAACCAAGTCGATGCCAATAACTTTTTAAATTTAGGATATGAAAATTTTAAAGATACCATTGAAGAGAAAGGCAGTGGTGATGTAAAAGTTGAAATTTATAATGGTGGTACCTTAACTACTTCTGATGAAACAACAGCAGAATTATTACAAAACGGTACAATTCAATTGTCAACAACATCAGCATACGGTATTGCGAATTCAATTGGTGCAAATGCTTTTAATATTTTCGATGTACCTTTTTTATTTGATAGCCGTGAACAGTTTTACACTTTCCTAGAGGGAGAATATGGTGACTTATTAAAGAAAGAAGTTGCTGATAAATCAAATATGTATTTGCTTGGATTCATTGATTTAGGCTACTATAGCATTTTAAATGGTAAAACATCTGTTAAGGCACCATCAGATTTAAAAGGTTTAAAGATTAGAAGCTCATCTGCGAATTTACATTTAAGTACATTAAAGTCAATGAAAGCAAACCCAACACCAATGGCTTATAGTGAAGTGTTTACAGGGTTACAGCAAGGGACGATTGATGGTGTTTCTACAACAACACCTTTAATTTACGGAGATCGCTTTTATGAAGTAAATAACCATTTTACAGCGACAAATCACATTTTATTATTACATGGTGTGTTGGTAAATAAGGATTTCTATGATGGTTTAAGCGAAGATATGAAAAAAAACGTTAGATGAATCTGTAGCTTCATATACAAAATATGCAATAGACCTTGTAACGAAAGCTGAAAAAGATGCCATCGAAGGCTTAAAAGATAAAGGTGTAGATGTAGTTGAATTATCTGAAGAAGAGAGAAAGAAATTTAAAGAAGCAACATCAAATGTTGCCAAAGAAAACATGGATGCAATTGGTCAGGAAAATTATGATTTAGCTATTAAATTACTAGGGGAATTGAAATAATTTCCTGAGAAATAAAATTCAACATATTGCCCTTGTAATGAAACATTTTGAATTACAAGGGTACAAAGGGAGGGACAAGCAATGGAGAAGCCTATGAAGAAACCAATTGAAGCTTATGCTAGCTTTGCAATTCTATTAATTATGACATTAGTCATGTTTGCAGCTGTGGTTTCAAGATATGTTTTTAACTCCTCAATTGTTTGGGCAGAAGAACTATCAAGATATTTGTTTGTTTGGTTTGTTTTTATTAGTGCAAGCTATGCTGTCATTACGAAAGCACATATTAGAGTAGAAGCATTGAATATGATTATTCCCAAAAAAAATTCGTCCATATGTGAACTTGATAGGTAGTTTTGTATGGATGCTGTTCAGTTTATATATTTCGTATCTAGGCTTTCAATATGCATTTAATTTATATAAACAAAACGCAACCTCAGCAGCACTTAATTTACCAATGGGGGTAGTCTATTTAGGGATTCCAATTGGGTATTTTTTTAATGGCTATAAGAATTTTTGTAGTGGAGATATTAGATGTTTTTGTAAAGAGAAAAGAGGGTGAGAAATAATGTTAGGGGCCATTGGAATTCTCACAATTGTATTTATTCTATGTCTATTAATAAATATCCCAATTGCAATTGCTTTAGCTATTTCTGCGTTAACTGTTGTTTTAATTGAAGGAACAATACCTATTTCATTTCTTATTCAAGCGACATTTACATCGAATGATTCGTTCTCATTATTAGCTGTACCATTTTTCATCTTAGCGGGTGAATTAATGAGTACAGGGGGGATTTCTAGAAGACTTATTGATTTCTTCAAATCAATGGTGGGCTCCTGGACAGGAAGCTTAGGTTTAATTACAATACTTGCAAGTTTAATTTTTGCAGCAATCTCTGGATCAGGTGCAGCAACGGTTGCTAGTATCGGCGGAATTATGATACCACACATGATTAACAGTGGTTATAAGAAACCATACGCTGCAGCATTAACAGCAAGTGCAGGTGCCCTCGGTCCTATCATACCACCAAGTATTGTCTTTATTTTCTACGGGATCATGGCAGGGGTATCAATTAGTGATTTATTTATCGCTGGTATTGTCCCAGGTTTATTAATTGCAGTAATATTAATCATCATTAACTATATTGTATGTAAAAAAAGAAGGCTATGTGGACCAACAACCAGAGGAAGAAAAAAATAGGTTTTTGGCGATCATTAAATGAAGCAAAGTTTGGATTATTAGCCCTATTATTATTTTAGGCGGGATCTATGGTGGTATTGTCACGCCTACGGAAGCAGCGGTAGTAGCTGTTGTTTATAGCTTAATCGTAAGTATATTCATTTATAAGGAATTACGATTCAGTGATTTAATGGATGTATTTTTAAAAGCTGCCGTTACATCTGGCTCTGTCATGATTTTCGTTGGTACCGCAACGTTCTTCGGTAAAATTTTAACATTAGAGCAAGTGCCACAATATATAGCTAATGGTATTTCAGGCTTTACAACAAATCCGATTATCATTTTAGTGTTAATTAACCTTTTCTTATTAGTTGTAGGAATGTTTATTGAAACTGTTGCAGCATTATTAATATTCGTCCCATTACTATTACCAATCGTTATACCTTTAGGAGTAGATCCATTACATTTTGGGATGATCGTATGCTTTAACTTGACGTTAGGCTATTAACACCACCGTTGGGATTAAATCTGTTTATTGGGGCAAAAGTGGCAAATATACGTTTTGAAGAAACCTTTAAACATTTAACCCCTATTTTAGTAGCGTTACTAATATTACTGGGCATCATTACATTTGTGCCTCAATTAACGTTATTTTTACCACACTTATTATCTAGTAAATAATGATATTTGACCTCCAAAAATGAAAAAGTCGATTTGCCACAAAAAAATGTGATGCAAATCGACTTTTTTTAACTCTTCAAATCTAACAAAAGACAGATTTCTAATATAATAAAAAAAACAGGAGGTTTAAGAATGGTTCTCTATTTTATATTTTTGTAGCTTTCTTACAAGTGTGGACTGATCAATTTTTAATGCAATTGCTGCTTTTCTTATACTAGGATAAATTTTAATTGCTTCTCGAATAATACTTTCCTCAAACGATTCAATTTGATCCTTTAACGGTAAATGATGAGTTATTAAAGCATTGCTATTTGATACTTGAATGCTGCTATCGCTGTTTAAGTTTAATTCCCTTTGTAGATCATCCATTGTAATCTCTGAATGTTGACTCATTAAAACAACTCGTTCTACGATGTTCTGTAACTCTCTGACATTCCCCGGCCATTTATAGTTTGCAAACGTTTCAAGCACTTCAGATGAAAAAGAACGGTTTAATCCATATTTAATGTTTAAATTATTCGTAAAATGATAAATAAGGGGAATGATATCCTCTACTCTTTGCTCAAGCGGTGGAATTTTGATTGGAATAATATTAAGTCGATAATATAAATCCTCTCTAAATTTCATCTCTTCAATCATATCCGATAAATTCCTGTTTGTTGCAGCAATTACACGGACATCTACTTGAATAGGTGTTGTACCGCCAATTCTCACAACTTCTCGCTCTTGAAGAATACGTAATAGCTTTACTTGAAGCTGTAATGGCATTTCTCCAATTTCATCTAAAAAGATTGTCCCATTATTAGCGGCCTCAAATAATCCAGCCTTGCCTTTTTTGGTAGCACCAGTAAAAGAACCTGATTCATATCCAAATAATTCCGATTCAAGAAGAGATTCAGGGATGGCACCACAATTAATTTTTATCAATGGTCCGTCCTTGCGAATGCTATTTCGATGTATTAAATCTACTATTTTTTCTTTACCTACACCAGACGGCCCTTGAATTAATACGCCTGAATCAATTTGTGCAACTCTTAAAGCCCGGTCAATAACATCTTTCATTTGTGTAGAATGTGCAATAATTGAATATTTCGGGTCACTAATCCCTTTTAATTGTTGTAATTCTTCATGGATTCTTTGATTTTTGATTTCTAATTGTTGAATTTCTGTCTCTAAATTATTTAGCTGGGTTAGGTCACGAACATTATTCACAATTTTAATGATTTCGCCTTGCTTGTTTCTGATTGGAACGGCCGAAACTAAAACGCTTTTCCCTGTTTTAATCTTCTGACTTATTGTAATAGCACGATTCCCCTTGATAGCCTTCAACGATGCAGAAACATCAATAATTCCTTTGTCAACTAAGGATTGTAGGTTTTTTCCTATACAAAATTCAGTTGAAAGCTCTGTAATTCTTTCATAAGCAGGATTCTGATACATAATCTTCCCTTTGGCATCAGAAATAACAATGCCGTCGAACGATGAATTAATAACTTCATCAAGTTCTTTTTTTTAAATTATCCAATTTATCAATTTCTTGATTTAAGCTAACGGATTCTGTTAGAGGTAATAAAAAAAATTGTTAGCTTAGAAAAATCCCCAACATTGTTTAAAACATTTATTTCCAAGTTCGAATTCAACATACAAAAATACTTATAGCCATTAGAAACTTGTTTTTTTATATCATCAAAAAATTTTCATTAAGTCTTGGCAGTTTCATTACATACTAGAACATCTCTATTTTGATCCCACTCTATAACCCCAAGTAATTTTAATTGATTGTAAAACATTCATACTCCCCCTTAAGTAGACATGATGTAATAATTCATCACTTGGGCACAATTATACATCATTTTTTTCTCCAGTTCGATGAGAAAATACTGGGTTTTTGCATCAATAAAAGTTGGCATGCTTTTTGCATTAATTATTAATGTAAATATTTTTAGGAGGTTCTAAATATGTCAAATGAATTATTATTTCAGGAATTAGGCTTAGACAATCAGGATTTAAAGAAAATGTTGTATGACATGATTCTCATCAGAAAGTTCGAAGAGACATTGAAACAACTATATCAACAAGGAAAAATTCATGGAACTATGCATCTGTGTATTGGTCAAGAAGCTACAGCAGTAGGTGCTTGTTTCCCACTAAATAATGAAGATAAGATTACAAGTACACATCGTGGCCATGGACATAGTATTGCTAAAGGAACAGATGTTAATAAGATGGTCGCAGAGCTACTCGGAAAGGTAACAGGCCATTGTAAGGGTAAAGGTGGTTCAATGCATATCGCCGATATGAAAGTTGGGAATCTTGGTGCGAATGGTATTGTAGCAGCTGGTCTCCCGCTTGGTGTCGGCGCTGCTTTAACATCTAAAATGAAGGAATTAGGCTATGTAGTACTGTGCTTCTTCGGAGATGGTGCAACAAATGAAGGGGCGTTCCACGAATCCCTGAATCTTGCTTCAATTTGGAAGCTTCCTATAATTTTCTTCTGCGAAAATAATTTATATGGAATGTCAGGTTCTATTAAGGAAATGACCAATATAGAGTCCATTGCTGTCAGAGGATCGAGCTACGGAATTCCTAGCGAAACGATTAACGGTAATAACATTTTAGAGGTTATTAAAGCGACACAAGATGCAGTCGAACGTGCGAAGCAGGGTAAGGGTCCTACTTTAATAGAAGCGGAAACTTACCGATGGGAAGGACATTCAAGAAGTGATGCTCGAAAATATAGAACGCGCGAAGAGGAGAAGGAATGGAAGAAAGCTAAGGATCCAATCGAAGCTTTTAAGGAAATTCTAGTTTCTAATAATGTCATAAATGAAAACGAATTCATAGAGTTAAACGAAAAAGCTCAAAACCAGATGAAAGAAGCAGTTGAATATGCTGAAAATAGTGATGATCCAAGTTTAGATACTTTAATGACAGATATTTATGCCTAGGGGAAAAGGAGAAATCAAGATGAGAGAAATTAGTTATTCAGAAGCTATTAAAGAAGCAATGACTCAGGTAATGCGTGAGGATAATGACGTATTTATTATGGGCGAGGACATCGGAGTATATGGTGGTGCTTTTGGTGTCACAAGTGGAATGATTGATGAATTTGGTCCTGAACGAGTTCGCATTACTCCTATTTCAGAAGCAGCAATTAGTGGCTGTGCGGTAGGTTCAGCAATGACAGGAATGCGCCCAATTTTAGAAATTCAATTTTCGGATTTTGTTGTAATTGCTATGGATAATATCGTAAACCAAGCGGCGAAAATGCGCTATATGTTTGGAGGGAAAGCAAAGGTTCCTATGGTGGTTAGATTACCAGCTGGCTCCGGTGCAGGATTTGCAGCACAACATTCACAGAGCTTAGAAGCCTGGATGACACATATACCAGGCCTAAAAGTTGTACAACCTTCCAATGCCTACGATGCTAAGGGGTTACTAAAAGCTGCAATAAAAGATGACAATCCAGTTCTATTCTATGAGCATAAAATGCTGTATAACCTAAAAGGAGATGTTCCTGAAGAATCTTATGAAATTCCTCTTGGAGTCGCAGATATTAAACGCGAGGGGAAGGACATTACTATTATTGCTACAGGTATGATGGTAAATCATTCGGTAGAAGCTGCACAAAAGCTAGAGCAAGAGGGAATTGATGTGGAGGTAATTGACCCACGGACACTTGTTCCGTTAGATGAAAAAGCGATTTTGGAATCTGTAAAGAAAACTGGAAGAGTACTAGTCGTTTATGAGGCAGTGAAAAGAGGCGGATTTGGTACAGAAATTGTTAGTTTAATCGCAGAGAGTGATGCCTTTGATTACTTAGATGCACCGATTTTACGATTAGGTGGAGTAGAGGCACCAATACCATACAACCCAAAACTTGAAAAGGCTGCAATCCCTCAAGTATCAGATATTTATCAAAAATGTTTAGAATTAATGAACAAATAGAGGTGAACTAAAATGGCAAGAGAAGTGGTAATGCCCAAATTAGGAGCAACGATGGAGGAGGGCATCATTGTTAGTTGGCTAGTAAATGATGGTGAGTTTATCGAGGAAGGCGATCCCATTGCTGAAATTCAAACAGATAAAATTGTTTTAGAAGTAGAAGCTGAATCTTCAGGACATCTATTAAAAAAAATTATATGATGCAGGTAGTACAGTAAAAGTACATGAAGTTATTGCCTATATGGGTGAAGAAAATGAGGCAATAGAGCAAACTGAAAACTTCTCAGAATCTAAAGATAATAAATCGGAAGAAGTCAATGAGCAAGAAAAAGTGCGAAAAACACCTGCTGCCAACAAGCTTGCAAAAGACAATGGGGTTGACCTTTCCCTTGTATCTGGAACAGGTCCGAACAGTCGCGTACAAAAACAGGATGTTGAAAATTACTTACAACAAGATACTTCTAAAATCACACCATTGGCACAAAAGATGGTTCAGGATCTAAAGATAGATGATAAAGAGTTAATTGGCTCAGGACAGCACGGTAAAATAACGAAAAAGGATGTCTTGTCTGCTGTTACTAAGACAACATCAGCACAAGAGAGAGAATCTTCACAGCTGAAAAAAAGTACCGTTAAAAGGCATGAGAAAAGTCATTGCAGAGCGAATGAGCGAAAGCTATTACACTGCACCACATGTTACATTGACAACAGAGATCAATATGACGGAATGTGTAATTCTGCGTAAACAATTACTACCTGTCATTGAGAAAGAAACAGGATATCGATTATCCTATAACGATTTGATTGTTAAAGCAGTTGCACATACATTATCTAAAAACAAAGCATTAAATATTTCATTACAGAATAACGAAATTTATTTTTATGAAGAGGTCAATATTGGATTTGCTGTTTCCCTAGATGAAGGTTTAGTAGTACCGGTAATTGAAAATACAGATCAAATAGGCTTAGCGGAGATTGTAAAAAGAAGTAAGGAAATAGTTGCAAACATAAAGAATGGAAAACTAAGTCCAGAGTATTTTGAAAATGGTACTTTTACGATTAGTAATCTAGGTATGTATGCTGTTGATTCATTTACACCGATTATTAATCAGCCACAGTCAGCGATTTTAGGTGTAGGAAGAATTGTGGAAAAGCCAGTTGTAAAAAAATGGCGAGGTAGTTATAAATTCAATGATGCAATTATCATTATCGTTTGATCATCGAGTAATTGACGGAGCACCGGCTGCTCAGTTTATGACAGACTTGAAAGAAAATCTAGAAAATCCATTTAGAATGCTTGTTTAAGTTGAGGTGAGGATATGACAACATTTGATGTAATCATAATTGGCGGAGGCCCTGGCGGATATGTTGCTGCGTTGAGGGGAGCTAGTGAAGGACTAAGGGTTGCGCTTATAGAGGCCGAGCAGCTTGGTGGAACTTGCCTGAATCAAGGCTGTATCCCATCAAAAACCTATCTAAAAAATGCAGAAATACTAGAGGAAATTGAGCAAGGAAAGCAACGTGGGATTTTAGTAAAAGATGTTGAATTTTCGATGGAGGGTATGGTTTCCTACAAAAATTCCGTTCTCAATAATTTAAGAATGGGTATTCAATCTTTATTAAAAGCTAGAAAAATAGAAGTATTTAATGGATTAGGATTAATAAAAAAATTCTCAAGAGGTTGAAGTCATTTCAAATAATGAAAAGACTACTCTTTCAACAAAAAAATATTATTATTGCAACAGGAAGCCGTCCACTTATTCCGAAAGTAGATGGCTTAGAGAATGTGCAATATCATACAACAGATACAATTTTTGATCTTAAAACATTACCGAAATCTATGACGATTGTTGGTGGTGGGGTGATAGGCGTAGAGCTAGCAGATGTATTTAGCAGTTTAGGATCGAAAGTGACTATTATTGAATATAGCAACAGAATTATTGCTATGGAGGATGAGGAAGCCTCAAAAGCTTTACACAAAAAGCTTCACGACAAAGGAATTAATATTTTAACAGACCACCTTGTGACAAGTGTAAGTGAAGAAAATGGATGTAAGATGCTAGTGGTTGAGAAGAAATCGGGCGAGAAAGTTGTCATTTCTTCAGAAGAGCTACTTATCGCAGTAGGGCGGACACCTAACGATTCTGCGACCAAGCACATAGATCTAGCATATAATGGAGCATTTATTAAAGTTAATGACTATTTACAAACAAATATTTCAACTATTTATGCTGTCGGAGATGTAATAGGTGGATACCAGCTTGCTCACGTTGCAAGTGCAGAAGGGTTAACTGTTATTGAGAATATTTTAGGCAATCAAAAGAAAATGGATTATTCTATCGTGCTAGATGCATTTATACAAATTTACAAATTGCAAGTATTGGCCAATCAGAAAATGACTTGAAAAGTAAGGGTGTTGATTACACAGTTACTAAATATAATCTTTTTGGAAATGGAAAAGCTCAGACTTTAGGAAAAAAAAGATGGCTTTGTCAAAGTATTTACAGATTCTAAATATGGTGAAATTTATGGTATGTGTATGGTAGGTCCGTATGTAACAGAATTAATTGGACAAGGATCGGCGTATATGAGTCTGGAAGGTACCGTGTTTGAAATGGCTGAAATGATTCAACCTCATCCTTCTCTGTCTGAAATATTTATGGAAGTAGCTAATTTAAGTATTGGTAAAGGGGTTCATTAACATGACAGACTTCACTGAACTTTTTAATCTAAAAGGGAAAAAAATAATTGTAACTGGTGGGGCTCAAGGAATTGGACACGAATTTGTTAAGGCCTTTAAGCAGGCTGGAGCTGAAATTGTTGTTTTAGATATTTCTGATAAAGTAGCGTCACTTAGCTCTTTGAATGTTGGCTATATTAAATGCGACTTAATGGAAGTCGAGAAAATAAAACTATACTTTAAACAAGCTTTAGAGCTATTAGATGGAAAATTAGATGTTCTTATTAACTGCGCTGGTATTATTAAACGTAGTCCGGCGGTGGATGTACCATTAGATACATGGCAAAAAATATTTAACTTAAATGTCCTATCTTTATTTGAATTAAGTCGATTAGCTGCAGTCGAAATGAAGAAATTTGGACAAGGTAAAATTATTAATCTAAGCTCCATCGTATCCATTGTTGGGGCGTATAATTCTTCACCTTATTCAGCGAGTAAGGGAGCAGTACTTCAATTAACAAAATCATTATCTAATGAATGGGCTCAATATGGAATTCAAGTAAATGCTATTGCCCCAGGGTATATTTTAACAGATATGAATTCTGATATTTTACAGGATTCAGTACGTAAAAAAAGAATTTGAGGACCGGATTCCCTCTAAAAAAATGGGGTGATCCTCAAGATATTGTAGGGACGGCAATGTTTTTGGCTACCAAAGCATCTGATTATGTTACAGGAATTTTAATCCCAGTTGATGGAGGTGTTTTATCACGATGAGAAAAAAATTTATATATTGATGGACAATGGAGAGAAAGTGACATATATAGTGATTTAAAGTCACCTTATTCACAACAAACGATTGCAAATATCGCCCAGGCTTCAACTGAGCAGGTGGAAGAGGCAATCGATGCAGCACAGGAAGCATTTAAAGTAATGAGAAACCTAACAGCATATGAGCGCTCAAATATATTAGAACAGTTGGTAAATCTATTAATTGCTAATAAAGAAAAAGCTGCAGAGATTATTTCATTAGAATCTGCGAAGCCTTTGAAATTTGCAATAGGCGAAGTAGAACGAACAATAGAAACTTATAAATTTGCGGCAGAAGAGGCAAAACGAATTTACGGTGAAGTTCTACCAATCGATGCTGCCAAAAATGGTGTAAATAAAATTGGATTAACAATTCGTGAACCATTAGGAGTGGTGGCAGCTATTACACCTTTCAATTTCCCGATGAATTTAGTCGCACATAAATTAGGGCCAGCAATTGCGGCGGGTAATACAGTTGTTCTAAAACCAGCTTCCCAAACACCATTATCATCCATATTTTTAGCGGAATTATTAAGTCAAACAGATTTACCTAAAGGCGCATTTAATTTGATAACTGGAAGTGGAAGAACAGTTGGAGATGTTTTGGTAGAAAGTGAAAAAGTAAAGATGGTTACGTTTACTGGAAGCCCAGGTGTTGGATTAGGTATAAAACAACGTGCTGGATTAAAGAAAGTCTCCTTGGAACTAGGATCGAATGCAGGATTAATCATCGATCAACATACGGATATTGATATGATAACTGATAAATGTGTGGTTGGGGCATTTTCAAATCAAGGACAAATTTGCATTTCATTACAACGAATTTATGTGCATGAAAGTGTAGCAGAAGAATTTTTACAAAAGTTTAAAGAAAAGGCTGAGAAATTGGTATTGGGAGATCCGTTGAATATAACGACAGATATTTCGACGCTGATTAGTTTAGAGGACAATAATCGTGCCCTAAGCTGGATTGATGAGGCAATAGCAGACGGAGCAAAATTAATTAGTGGAGGCCAAATAGAGGCAAATATTTTAAAGCCTACCATTTTAGCTGAAGTACCTTCGACTTCAAAAGTGTCATGTCAAGAGGTCTTTGCGCCAATTGTGACAGTAAATAAAATTAGTGCTGTTCAAGAAGCTATTGATGCAATAAATGATTCTCGGTTTGGATTACAAGCAGGCATTTTTACAAATGATATTCAAAACGCTTCAAAAGCCATGCATCTTTTAGAAGTAGGTGGAGTAGTTATCAATGACATACCAACATTTAGAGTAGACCATATGCCGTATGGAGGTGTGAAAGAAAGTGGTAACTGCCGAGAGGGTGTAAAATATGCTATAGAGGAAATGACAGAGTTAAAGCTAGTTATTTGGAATCAATAACAATAGAGAGGGTGATATTTATTCAAGTCTATGGTATTTTGGGAAATCCCTTAGAGCACTCACTTTCGCCTTTACTGCAAAATGAAACCTATAAAGAGAATAATATTCAAGCCTCGTTTCAAAAATTTGAAGTGGAGGATGATGGATTAAAAAAATTTTATGATGCAATTAAAATCCAGCCGTGAAGGAGGATTAATTGTTACAATTCCCTATAAGGAGAAGGTGCTTCCATATATAGATGAATTAGATTTAACTGCTAAAAATACTGGTGTTGTTAATATTATTCAAGCAGTGAACGGTAAGCTTATTGGATATAATTTTGATGGTCAAGCGTGGTTAGCAGGGCTTTTACAAGAGTTTAGCCTATCAAATTTGAATGGATTGAAAATTCTTTTGATTGGATTCGGAGGAGTCGCTAAATCCATCTACTTTGAGCTCCTGCAATTTGAAGATGTTGAAATTGATATAACAAACCGTACCGTAAATAAGGTGAAAAATACGATAGATATGCCGAATGTCAGGGTTCTATCCTACGAAGAAGCTGAACAGCAAACAGTTAAATACGATATTATCATTCAAACTACCCCTATAGGTATGTGGCCCCATACAGATGCCATGCCTCTAAATATCGTACAGCTAAAAGAAAATGCAATTGTTTCGGATGTCATTTATAATCCCCAATATACAGCATTTCTTAAGCAAGCTAAAAATTTAGGAGCCCGTATACAAAACGGTATGACCATGCTAGTTATGCAAAATCACAAGGCAATAAAAATGTGGTTTCAGAAAGATGTAAATTACATGCAGATGGAAAACTTAACAAGAAAATAATGACGATCATTAAAAAAATTCCCCTTTAAAGATATCAAAAGGTGAAGAAGAGCTTAGCGGTTCTCTTCACCTTTCTTTGCATTCTACAATTCCTTTCGTTTAGAGGATGAGGGGATATTTAGTTCATCTCGGTATTTAGCGATAGTTCTTCTAGATAGCTCAACCTCTTCCTGGCTGCAGATGAGTTCCAGTATTTTGTTGTCGGATAATGGTTTTTTTCTTGTTTTCATTTTTCACAAGTTCAAGAATTTGTATTTTTATTTTCTCCTTAGAGATATCTTCCCCAGAATGAGTTGTTACCTTAGATGAAAATAAATTTTTCATTAAGAAAGTTCCCCAGGGAGCCTGAATATATTTGTTCATCGTTGCTCTACTCACAGTAGATTCATGACGATTAATAGCTACGGATATATCCTTAAGAGTCATTGGTTTTATAAATTGTAGTCCATTTTTAAGGGCTTCCAATTGCTCTTGTATTAAGTACTCCATTATAGCAATCATTGTCTCTCTTCGTTGTTCAAGGGATTGAGATAACCAGTTGTAATCCTTTTCCCATTTATTCATTTGTTTCTGGTCTTCTGCTGATAAGTACATCGACTCTATTTTCGTCATAGTAATAGAAGGGGAGAACCAATTACTTAAAACGTAAGTAATGAAATCATCTTTAATGTCAATTATGATATCGGGACGAACAACTTCAGACATGCTAGAATAATCAGGTTTAAAAGGCTTTGGGTTTAATGATTTTATAATATTTATAGTATATTTCAATTCTTCTTCATCTATTTGTAAACATTTTTTTATATCATTCCATTTACGATCAGCTAATTTTTCTAAGTGATATTGAATAATTTCCTTTGCAAATAATTCATCCGGATAGAAAGCTTCTAGTTGTAACAGTAGGCAATGCTTTAAATTTGTAGCCCCCACACCTACATAATCTAAATTTTTCAGAAGCTGTAAAGCGTGATTGTATCGTGACTGTGAAAATAACTGAGTTGCATTTGGTAAATAGCCAAACTCATTTAAGTTTAGAATAAGCTGTTGAAGAAGCTGATAGTCTTCAGATGAATGATAAGTTAAACGAATTTCACTTAAAAGGTGATCTACATTTGATATCCTGTACTCCGCATTGTTTTCAGGTAGATTCATATATTTGCTTGTATGATAACCTTCCTTAAAGTGAAAGCTATCTTTTACTTCAATTAAGGGGTTTGAAAGTGATTGTTCTATAAGAAATGTTTCAAGCTCATCTGAAGGCATTTGTAATAGCTCTATGGCTTGTCTCAGCTGTTTTGTCATAGCTAATTTTAAATCTAATTTTTGATTCACTTCTAAACGCATGAACTCACCTCTTATATTCCATTATAATATTTATCTTAAATTAAATCAGAATATTTTTAATAGTATTTATATTAAGAAAGGTATAAATAATAATAATTTTTTTAGTAGTTTATATGATATAAATCAGTTGTGCAAGTGAATAATGAACCAATGAGATAATGTGAATTTTACGAATTACCTTACATATTTTCTGGGTAATAAAAAAGGACTTCATCTTTATGAAATCCTAAAATATTTTTTTCATTAACTGATTAACATCACTCAAAACCTTAGCCATATCAGTAAGTTTTTCTTGAGAGAACTTTAAAAATAAATTTTGAACCTTCGTTTCACCATTATTCGTTAAAACAATTTTCACAACACGTCGGTCTCCACTTTCTCTAACACGATGTATTAATTCTAATTTTTCCAGCTTATCACACATTGATGTAACGGCACCAGGAGTCACACTGAAGAAATCAGCAATTTCGGTTGCTTTCATACCGGAATTTATTTTTAGCTGGAGCAAAAGAATTAGTTGATTTTGAGATAAGGATTCCCCTTCAGATAGAAGATTGACAAACATTTTCGATTTTTGCTGGATTTCCAGCATTTCTCTCATAATGACTTCTACATAAGGTAATTGATCGTTGTTTGACATAGTATCACAGCCTGTTAAATTATTTAATAATTAAATTATATAGTAAGTATATAATACGAGCTAACATTAGTTAATAATCGACTTTAATTAAATAAGGTAGTAAAATTGGCAGAAACTATCGGGGAGAAGGTAAATGATGGGGAAGCACTTTTATTATCTATGGGGTAGTATTTCCAGTGGCAAGCTTGCAATGTCTTTATATACAATGACTATTACGTTGCTAATTTTTATAATTTGCTGCAGCCTTTACATTTAGAAGAGAGTCTAAAAACTACGATGCAATGAATGATGTTAATAACTGAAAAAAGGACAAATCTAAAGAGCGTGCTTCGGTATTATTCAAAACATGCTCTCGTTCAAATTGAATTTATTAAAGTACCAACCATCCGTTTTATTGCTTTATAATAGAATAGATTCCCTTTACGATTTGTTATAAACTGTTTAGATTCGTTTAGTAAAATTTGTTGAACTATACATTTTTCTTTTATAAACATAAAAATACATGCTTAGGGGCCACCACAAGACTACAAAAATTGGGTAGATTGCCCATATAACTCCTGGTGTAGAGACAATATTTACTGTAATAAAAAAAGATAATAATAAGCATTGAAGCGGTAACAGAGAATGCTACAAATGTTTTTCTTTGTGCATGATATATAGCCAAGGGCCACCATGTGACTAAAAATGCCGGATAAATCGCCCAAGGATATGGATGGGATAAAATAATATTTAATAAAGAATAATAAATAATAGTAGTTGCAAAGCCTATTAGCGCAATTTTTAAGGTTTTTGCTTTTTCATCCAAGTACATAAGAATTGGCCACCAGATGATTGGATAAATCACATAGATAAACCATAAATGCTCGGGTGAATATAAATAATTTTCAATGATAAGAAATGCAATAATTATGGCACTGCAAATAAGTGAATATTGTTTATACATTTTTTTTAATCATAAAAAAATAAAGTAATTGGCCATAGCAATAGTAATAAACAGGGATAGATAAACCATGCTGTTTGTGGTGATGTTGTATAATTGACGATTCCTAAAAATATCATGGTCATTAAACTACCTGCAATGGAAAAGTTAATTAAATTTTTCATGTTTTTTATTCACTCCATTTCTTACGTGACCAAACAAAGTACATTGCGAGTGGCCACCATAAAATAGCGAAAATAGGATAAATCGCCCAAATTATATGGGGCGTATAGTAAATGTTTATAAAGATAAAAAAATGCAATAATTAAGCCGCTACCCCATAGAGAAAATTCCAAATTTAATCTCGACATGTTTTTCTTCTCGGGCTCTTTTACACCTAATTCCTGTTTTAAATCCCCAATATCTCCAAATTCCACGATAGCTTTATTAATAGCATCCTCTTCCTCTTTGCCTTGATCCATTAAGTAAAATACTTTTTCTTCAAGATTTTGAATGATTTCCTGTTTGATCATTTCCGTTTCGTGGTTACGAGGAAAGTCCTTAAAAAGCTCATCAATATGATTTTTAATTTTTTTCATTCTAAGCCCTCCATAAATAAGTCGATAATTTCCTTAACTTCCGACCACTCTTTCACTAGCTCATTTAAATAAGCTTTTCCTAATGGGGTAATTCGGTAATATTTTCGTTTGCCACCGTGGGAGACATCCCCAAAGTAGGCTTCAATAACTTCCTTTTTTTCAAGACGTTGAAAAACGGCGTATAAAGTTGCCTCTTTAATTTGAAAACGATTATTTGTGCGGAGACTTATTTCCTGAGAAATCTCATAGCCATAACGATCTTTCTCTAAAATGAGTCTTAAAATAATGGAATCCAAGTGTCCGCGGATGATATCACTTCGAACCATACGTCACCTACTTCAATATATTGCTCTATCTGTTAGAGTAATATTAGCAAATATTACTCTACCTGTCAAAGTAATTTTAAACATAAAAAATCCCCTTTTATGGAGGGGATTGTTGAGGAGTATAAGCAATGCAGCTTTAATTAGTGACGTTTTTCTTCATTCTTAATTTACATATATAATGCAGCGAGGAAAATTCCTAATGCTTCTTCATAGATGTCGTTAAATTGGTTGATTGGTAGAGGGTTAGTACCACTTCCCAACTCGACGGTGAAGCCTGGTCTGCGCCAATCTTGAATAAACCAATCTTTATAGCCTGCATAGCTTCCAGCTGAATTGATGGGCTCATAGCCACTAACTCGACTAAATTCAGTAACAAGAATTTTAGACTCGGGAGGCTCCAAGTTTTCAAAGCCCCAATAAATCACTCTTCCTGTGTATGAAAGGCAAGAACTCTTGCAAAATCTCGCTTCTTTGTTAAATCAGCCATAGCAATGGCCTCTGGCTCTGATAAAGGTCGTTCCCCACCATAATCCCTCGGCCAGGTGTTTTAGGATTACGTGCACTTTCTAGCTCCCATTTCGCAGGGAACTGATCATTTAAATCAATGCCATGTATATTGGCTTTCCAACCTGAGAAATTGTTGCTTCCATTGTTCCAATTGATTAGCTGATTTCTTAATGCTTCGTCTTCAGGTGGACCTTGTATTACTAAGTTGACACCATCAGGATTGACCATCGGAACTATAGAAAGGGATGTTTGTTGGTAAAGTGGAAGTGTAGAGATACCTCGTATAGTATTTTGATTGGTAAGTGAAAGTAGGTAGTCATTTAAAAATGTTAAAATAATGGGAGTTGTGATCCATTCATTTGCATGGAAGGAGCCGTTATAATGAATTCTTTTTAATCCTTTACCAATTAGAATTTCTGGAATTTCATGTCCTAACACAGAATAGCCGATTGCTGAGCTTTGTAAAAATGGATAAGCATCAAGGAGTTTGTTTAGGTCATTCATCATGATGCTATAGTCGTAACTTTGCTGTCCATTGATAATCCTCCAAGTAATTTGTTGAGGAATTCGAATGGTTTGACCTATTTGAAGGGCATTTGGGTTAAGATCAGAATTAGCGAGTAAAAGGGCTGTTAGTGGGATATTTCTATTTTGGGCAATTTGCCAAAAAGAATCTCCCTGCCTTATTTGATAGTCGTTAGTAATATAACCCGGAATTCGAATACGCTGTCCAACCCTTAAAAATTGGGGGTTTATATTTCGATTCGAATCTATAATTAATTGGAGGGGGATTTTAAACACTTCGCTATAACGCCAAAGTGAATCACCAGGTCTTACGAAAATGTCCACAAATATTCTCTCCTTAGTCAAAATACTTCAATATAAAATGTATATGAAAAATGACACGATTTATTAATAGAAGAAAGCGAAATTCACATTATTTTTGTGATGAAGAGTCTTCCTGATATACATACTCTCTTTGTACATCATGATAACATTATATGAACAAGGAGCAAAAAAAGAGGGGATTCTTGGTTATTTTTAATAATACAATTATACTAATAATAGATGAATATGACAGGTAAAGGTAGGAAAACAAATGCTCAATATATTAAAGCTAGGTATACGAACTAAAATTACATTAGGTTATATTGTTATCATACTTTGTTTACTTGCATCGGTAGTTTTCTTAAATAATCAAATTACTGCTTTACAAAAAGAAAGAAATTTTATTATAAAATATGATTCTCAAGTTCAGGAGTTAACCAACCGAATTGAAAAATACATCTTGGATATGGAATCAAGTCAACGAGGATTTATCATTACCGGGGATGAAAGCTATTTAGAGCCTTATAATAGTGCTGCCGAAAACTGGAAAATTGATTTTAATGATCTCTATCAGCTCTTAGATAATAAACCTAAGCAACAAGAGAAGCTCAAGGAAATAGAGGTAACGATAGAGCATTGGATTGCAACCTCTGGTAATCCAACACTTTTAATGAAGAAGGAAAATAACACTGCTGCGTTAAAGGAATTTTTTTAAGGTCGATGTTGGTCGCAAAGATGTGGAAACAATGCGGAAACAATTTACTGCATTTAGATTAGCTGAAAATGCATTTACTCAAACTAAGGCAAATCAATTAGACAAGCGAAATAGCAATATAACGAGTGCTTTATTTGGGCTTTTGGTACTTGTTTCGGTAATTTCTATTGTAATCGCTAGTGCAATTTCCCGCTCAATTGTGAAAACGATAACAGAGGTTACTCAAACAATTAAAGAAATTGCAGCTTCTAAAAGCAATCAAAAGGGCAGAATTTATGTGAAAACCAATGATGAAATAAATACCCTTGCCGATGCTACAAATGAACTTTTAGATTCGATTGAAAAAAGAGAATGGCTACAGTCAAATATTGCGGACATTGTCACTAAATATCAAGGTATTTCGGTCATTACAAAATTAGCCGAAACCTTCCTTTCTGAAATGGCACAGAAGACACAATCCTCGCTTGGTGCCTTTTATATTCGTGAAACAACAGAAGATGATATTCAATATGTGAAAAAAAGCTGCATTTGCTGGTACAAGTACGGATGTAGGAAAGGATAGCTTTAAACTTGGACAGGGCTTAATTGGACAATGTGCTTGGAAAAAAAAGATTTTCATTTATAAGGATATTCCAGATGAATTTCGTTTGATCGGAACAGGCTTAGGAGAAGTACCACCTAAAAGTATTCTTATTATCCCAGTTATATTTGAGAAGGATGTAATAGCAGTTGTTGAGTTGGCGACTATGACGGACTTCAGTAAGCTTCAGCTGGAATTAGTCAAGCAAGTAGTCGAAACGTTTGGCTTAACAGTGAATAGTGTCGTAGGACGTATGGAAATTGTACGCTTGCTTAATGAATCCAGAGCGATGACAGAAGAATTACAAGTACAATCGGAGGAGCTACAGACACAATCAGAAGAATTACAAATGCAAACAGAAGAGCTAACAATGATTAATGAACAGTTGGAGGAAAGAACGAAAGAGGCAGAGTCCAAATCGCGAGAGCTAGCAAAAGCAAAAAAGGAATTAGAGAAGAGTGCCGAACAACTGTTACTCAATTCCAATTATAAATCCGAGTTTTTAGCCAATATGTCACATGAGTTACGAACACCATTAAATAGTATCTTAATTTTATCAGAAATGCTGGCAGAAAATAGTCAAAGTAATCTAACGGAAGAGGAGGCTGAATTTGCGAAGGTTATCCATTCCTCTGGTGAGGATTTACTTGTACTCATAAATGATATTTTAGATTTATCAAAGGTAGAGGCAGGAAAGCTGGACATAATGTTTGACGAAGTAAATATGAGTGAGATTCCTCTACAAATCGAGCAGACATTTGCACCTGTAGCAATGAAAAAGCATTTACAGTTCCATATTTCAAAAGCAGAAAATGTAGTGGATATTTTCTATACGGATGAAAAGAGATTCCAGCAAATCCTAAAAAAATTTATTATCAAATGCTTTCAAATTTACAGAGCAAGGTTCCGTAACACTTGCTATTAAACAATTAAAAGAAGAGCAGTTGACAAACAATATGCAGAATATAAGTGCTGATTGGTTAGAGATTACAGTTTCAGATACTGGCATAGGTATCCCTAAGGACAAGCATCAACTAATATTTGAATCGTTCCAACAGGCAGACGGTGCAACAGTACGGAAATATGGCGGTACAGGTCTTGGCCTGTCAATTTGTAAAGAATTTGCCAAACTACTTGGAGGTTGGGTTTCTTTACAGAGTGAAGAAGGGCATGGTAGTAGCTTCACACTGACAATTCCAAGCCTACCTAATGGAATTCAGGAGGAGCAATGTCTTGAATTGGCTATTCATGAGGTTGGAGCTACAACAGAAATACATGAAATAGAAGAAGAGTTACCTGAAGTTACAGAGGTAGAGGTATTTCAAGGGAAAACTATATTAATAGTAGATGATGATTATCGTAATATCTATGCACTAAAAACAGCGCTTGAAAAAAGAGGCATGAATATCTTAGTTGCCAAAGATGGGATAGAGTGCTTAGATATTATGCAAGCTAATCAGGGAGTAGATCTTATTCTTATGGATATTATGATGCCTAATATGGATGGCTACGAAACGATGTCTATTATTAGACAACAAATGAAGCTGAAGGATTTACCGATTATCGCTTTAACGGCGAAGGCCATGAAAAAAAGATCGTGATAAATCATTAGAGGCAGGAGCTTCAGATTACATTAGTAAGCCATTAAATTTAGATCAACTCTTATCCGTTTTAAGAGTATGGTTAGTTTCTAAAGGGAGTTCATAAGCATGGATCAATTTCAGCCCTTGGAGCAAAAACTACAAAATAAGCATACAAATTTAGAAATTGACTTATTATTGGAGGCAGTTTATCGTTTATCCGGCTTTGATTTCAGAGATTATAATCGTTCTTCCATAACACGAAGAATCTTGAATAGAATGAGAATCAATAATATCCCAACCGTTTCTAGAGTGCTTGAAAAGGTGATACACGACCAACAGTTTCTAGAGCAGCTATTAAATGATTTTTCCATCAATGTCACTGAGATGTTCCGTAATCCAAGTTTTTTTAAAGCATTTCGTCAGGAGGTTATTCCAGATTTACGTAATTATCCTGAAATACGCATATGGCATGCAGGATGTGCAACGGGTGAGGAAGTATACTCTATGGCAATTTTGCTAAAGGAAGAGCAGCTCATTGATAAGGCGGTTATTTACGCAACAGATATGAATGAACAAGTATTAGAAAAAGCAAAAAAAAGGTGCTTTCCCTATACACAAAATGCAAGCATATACTAAAAATTATATGCTTGCAGGTGGTAATGATGCATTTTCTGAGTACTATAAAACAGATTATCAGTTTGCGTATTTCCATCCTTCCCTATTAAAAAAATATTATTTTTGCACAGCATAATTTAGTTACGGATCAATCATTTAATGAATTCCATATTATTTTGTGCAGAAATGTTTTAATCTATTTTTCACAGGCGCTACAAAGCAAGGTTCATCAGTTATTTTATGAAAGTCTTAGTGAAAAGGGTTTTTTATGCTTAGGTGATAAGGAGACACTGCGCTTTGATGATATTATGGAAAAATATAAAGAAGTTGTAGGCAATGAAAGAATATATCAAAAGATCAATTAATGAAAATCCGCCTATCTTTCTAGATTCACAGAAAGATAGGCGGATTATTTTTTTAAGCATGTGCTTGAATCATTAATACACACATATCATCAGGCTGATTGTCTTGCTTCTCTTTAGGTAATAAATTATCAATCAGACATTGTGTATAATCCCACTTTGCAGATGTTAGCGTTTGCAGATGTTTCTCAGACTCTATCTCACAAGGTCCCATCGCCTCTAATACACCATCTGTAAAGAGAATTATTTGTATATCATGCTCGTATTGTATTCTTTGTTTTTTTTACTTCAATTTCATCAAAAAAAGCCGACTGCACAGCTACCTTGATTTAATGGAACAAGTGTCTTTTCATCAATAAGGGCATAGCCAGAAGGATGGCCGGCATTTACATATTCGATTGTTTTTTTGTTCTGTATCCATCACTAAATAAATCGCCGTAAAGTAATAAAGATTGTCTTCCTTCCCATTTCTTAAAAGTGTCATATAGCGGTTCAATTCTTTTATGACTAATTCAGGCTCTATCAATTGTTTGACAGCTTCTCTAAGAACCGAAGAGATGAACATACAGACAAGTGCTGCCGAAATCCCATGTCCCATCATATCAAGTAAAATAACAGCATAGCGGTGATCATTTATTTTGTGCCAATAATACATATCCCCTGCCAAATTAGAGGAGGGTAGGTAGGATACCGCTATTTGAATATTATTCTCATTTAATGGTGGACTCAGTAGACTTCTTTGGACATGCGTTGCTAAATCTAATTCGTATTGTATTTTCTTTTCCTGCTGTGTATGCCAATCTAATTCAGCCTTCAATCGTAAGGCCACACGAATTCTAGCAAGAAGCTCCGTTTTATTTATCGGCTTTGTAATATAATCCACCCCACCGATATCCAGGGCCTCAGCAAGTTTGTTTTTATCTTCTAGAGCGGTGACAAAGATAATTTGAATGTCCTTGAATCTTTCATTTTTCTTAATACGTTTACAGGCTTCAATACCATCTATCTCTGGCATCATAATATCTAATAAAATTAAATCTACAGAATTTCCTGTCGAATCTTGGACATCAAGCTGTAAATAGTCAAAAAGCTCATAAGCAGATGCTAATGAAACACAGTTATCATAACCTGCATTTTTTTAAAATTTTTTTCAATTACAAATAGATTTACTTGATTATCATCTACAAGAAGAATGGTCATAACTATTTCCCCTTATTCTGTACTGTTGCGCAGATTATTAATATATGTGTATTTAAAAACTCTCAACTACATTATTATACAAAACATTAGAGAATAATGGTATTTTTGTGTTTTAGAAGGAGTATTTTACTAGGTATTAAGCCTTGGTTATTCATAAAATATTGTAAGAGAAAGTATAAAAGCTCTCAGTGAATAAGTAGGTGTCTAGTTCATGGACTTTGAATAGCAATATGTCTAATCCTGCTGAATTCGTGCCTTTTTAAAGCCGCCATAAATATCAACTACATTGGCTATGATGGTAATAGCAACAGTGACTAGTAATATGCGATCTATAGCAAACAAAACCTTAGCAGAGGTTGTATCTGTAATTGCAGCAATATAGGGTATAGCTGCACTGTGTATGAAATCAGGTCGATTAACCATAAGAATAAAGACAATGGTCCCTAAACATTGAAGGACAGCATTTAGGACAGCAATTAGAAAAGTCCATTGACCCGCTTTTAATTTAAATAATGCTAAAGCTATACTTAAAGCGATAGATATCAAAACGACTGGCGCAAAGGACAGTAACACATTTTGGTTGAATATAGGCATAACAAATTTCAATCCACCTCTATCGTGCGAAGAGTAGATTCCTAAAAGGTGATTTGCATTAAAATAGATAAACGAAAAAAACGGTAATACCTATTAAGCTAAAAATAATATCAGGAAGTGATATAGTTTTATCTTTTGGGATAACTTTACTATTTAATAAATCATCTGGAGTCCAAGGCTTTTGTTTTTTTATAAAAGGTATTGGGACATCACTACCTGAGCGTTCAATTATAATAAAAGAAACTGTAATCCAGAACAGCACGTGTAATATCACTGTGATAACATTTACAATAGTGATAGAAAAAGCATTAATCACAGTAGATAAAAGGGCATCTTCTCCGCTGTAGCGTACAATATTTTCTACCACATGAACGATTACCGTAATAAGTATGGCCCAAGGGACGATTAATTTTATTGTCCGAATATACGTGTCAAATATTTGTGGGCCAATTAAAAAGTTTGGTGAATCCCTGTAACTTGCTGCGACCTCAATAGGATTTCCTAGCTTTAGAAGAACTTCCTTTACATCTGATTCTGTATAATCTTCAGGTAACATTTCCTCGATGGTAGATTTTAGCTTAGAACTAATTTCATCTCGTTTCGTTTTGCTTATCCTTTTTGTAACTTCATGAATATAGACATCAATTAAATCCATTCTAAGTGTCTCCCTTCAATAAATTATTTATCTCATTCAACAGATTTTAGAAGAAATGAATTGTGCAGACACAATTCAAAATCCGGACGCATTGACTTTTTCAGGAAGGTGAATAATGGAGAAATGATCCCGGCAGGATGCCAAGCTTAGATCATCTCACTGTCACCATACAGTATTATTTTAACTCGTGGTAATATATGTTATTATCGAAAGTTAAAATTAATGTGAAAAATATGATTATGAACAATTTTTTTAGATTGCAATAAATGAAAAGGGGGATGAATATGCGAGTGGTAGATAAATTATGGGATGAAGAAGATTTTTTGCAATTTGTCGACATTGTAATTGGTGCTTATCCGGGAATGCTGGACGGCTCACAGCCAACAAATGAACAATTAAAGGCACTTTTTATCCATAATCAAAACAATGATGAAGCTATTCATTATTATGGATTATGGGAAGAAAATAATCTGGTTGGTGGTATGAGACTTCATGATTTTGAAATGAATCTACTTTCTAAAATAATTCCAGTTGGAGGGGTTGGTTTAGTTGCGGTCGATTTACTTCGCAAAAAAAGAGAGGATTGCTAAGGAATTAATAGAACACTTTTTTTAAAGCATTTTTAGAAAAACAAGTACACTTTGTAGCATTATATCCTTTTAGACCTGATTTTTATAAAAAAAATGGGCTTTGGCTATGGACCTAAAGTACATCAATACTTAGTAGAGCCTTCCAGCTTTCCGAAAGGTCCAACCAAAAAGCATCTTAAGTATTTAACAGTGCAGGATCAGCATAAATTAGCAGATTGCTATAAAAGAGTTACAATGAAAAGGCATGGTATGTTTTTAAAAACCGAATCGGAGCTCGCAGCAATATTTAAAAATCCTCAAAATTATGTGATTGCTGTTGAAAAAGGAGATACCATTCAAGGTTATATAGTATTTTCCTTTACTAAACAAAGTGATACGAATTTCCTGCTTAACAATTTAGTTATTAAAGAGTTGATTTATGAAACACCAGAGGCATTATTAGAACTTAGCACATTTTTAAATAGCCAAGCCGATCAGGTTGCTCGAATTGAATGGAACACCCAAGAAGAAAATATTCATTTCTTTTTAGGAGATGTAAGAAATGGATCGAATCATTTAATCCCAAGTGTCTATCATGCAAGCACTGTGTCAGGAGTTGGCTTGATGTATCGTATTATCAATGTCAGAGGCTTTTTTTGAGGAGTTAAAAACACATAATTTCAATAATCAAACTTTAACATTTAAGCTTACTGTAGAGGATTCTTTACTCCCAGAAAATAATCAGCAAATCGTTATGAAAACAGTTGATGGCAATATGACAATAGTAGACAATCATAAATGCGACGTGGAGATGATAATAGATATTGCAGAACTTTCCTCTCTAGCTATGGGAGTTGTTACAGTACAAGAGCTATTTATGCTCAGTAAGGTGAAGATTAGTAATGAGCAATTTATTCAGAAATTACATCAACTCTTCTATGTTTATGATAAACCGATGTGTATTACAGCATTTTAGGGAAGCCATAGGTGGGCATCCCCATGCGTACTATTTTTCTTTTTTTCATAAAGAGGGTAGAACGTACTGGTCGTTCCAGTGGTGTAATGTTAATAATAAAATAGCTTATAATTAATATTAAAATAATAAGTGAATAAATTAAGGTATTGATGGGGTGGTCATGCTCAACAATAATTAATCGAATCATGCTGTAATACCAATATATATAAAGTATCGGAGAGGAAAATGATAGTCCTCCTTAAAATATTTAACAATCATTGTGATGAATTCAAAATATAAAAAGAATAGAAGAATATTTGCGAGGAAAAGCTTATAGTCGCCTTTATCCTTAGAGAAAATGATAATTTTAAGGAATTCGATCAGTTCTTTAAAAAGTAGGAAGGATAATATAAGCGCAAGAAGTATGAGACAAACATTAAGAAACAATTGTAAAGACTTTGGCACAGCCTTAATTAGTTGTTGATAGGTTGAGTTGTTTTGATCCATCTAATTCCTCCAATCATTATAAGAGACGATATAACATAATTATATGGTCGATCGTCTGGCAATTATGATTTGAATATAACATTTAATCGTTAATGTTTTTATACATTTTTGTAAAGTTTTGGTATATTTTATTGAAAGAATGTTTTCAAATTAATTTAGCGGTATGCTAAAATAGATGTGCATGAATATAAATTATAAAAGGGGTTTTTAAAATGGCAAAAGCTGCAAATTCAAATGCAAAAATTACACCAGAACGTTTAGAAGAAGCGTTAAATGTTCGCGATCGTCTTATTATTGAGTTACTAGTACAAGTACTTGATGAAAAGCTAGTAATTGAACGCCCTGTGCTACGTGAACGTTTAGGAAACCTTGTAGAACTTTCTGACCATGATGCAGAATTAAAGGAAACTTTACACGGTGTAATTAATAAACTGTAATTCTCTAAGATTTATATAATTATGCTTAAATGTAATTATAAAATCCCCTATAGCTTAGACTGTAGGGGATTTTAATATCATGTAAAACGATCTACTAATTCGTGCATACGTTCTGCCTCTGAGTGAAGCTCGACTGAGGAATGCATAATAGAAGTGACCGCTGATTTCTGTTCATCAATGGAAGCATTGATTTGCTCGGTAGCTGCTGCAGATTCAGTGGCAACACTTGCTATTTCATTAATAGCATTAATAACAATTAAACGATTTTCAGCCATTTCACTCATACCCTGATCAAGGGACACAAGATGTGCAGTAATGCCTTGGATGGAATCAGCTAACAATGTAAAAGCATTTTTTTACCTCACTTATAGAAGTAGCTTGTCCCTGTGAAAGCTGAAGGGTGTGCATCATCTTAGAGTCTGAGCTAGCAGTATCGATTTCGATACGTTTTAATAAATTTCTAACACGATTAGTTGCCTCATTCGTATCCTCTGATAAATTGCGAACTTCTTCTGCTACAACGGCAAAACCTTTTCCATGTTCACCTGCTCGTGCTGCTTCAATACTTGCATTTAAGGCTAAAAGATTAGTCTGTTCAGAGATGGAGGTAATTGTTTGTACAACATTATGAATTTCCTCCATTTGTCCTGTTAAGCTCGAGAAGTTTGATCTCAATTCTTCAATGACTTGTGTAAATTCATGTGAATTTTGCTGTAATATTTCGACCTTTTGTCTACCATTTTCCTGTGAGCTATTAATGTTATTCATATCCTCCGTAATTTCAGCATATTTTTCTGTTGCATTTGAAATAAGAGAAGACAATTTTTCAACCTTGCTAATGGCCATTTCGGCTTCTTCTGCCTGAATGACAGCTCCTTTCGATATTTCAGTAATAGCCTGATGGATCTCATCGGCAGAAGCGGTTGTTTCTTCAGTAATAGCGCTAAGCATTTCTGATGAAATTCTCATTTTGCCTGCACTGTCTTTCGTGTTATCAACCATTTCATTTAAGCTGTGTTTCATATTATTTACATTGCTAGCCAGTATTCCTAATTCATCTTTTGTAGTTATAGGAATATCCTCGCCTGTTAATTTCCCTTTAGCAATATCAGAGGTCATCACCATAATTCGGCGTATGTACGAAGTCATTCTGCCAGAGAAGAACCAATATAGGGCAACGCCAATGATTGTTGCAAGGAAAGTCATAACAACTGTGTAGTAAAGGACATTTTTAGTACCTGCATTAAAATCCATTTCATAAGTACCAGCAGCGATAATCCATCCCCAATGCTTGTCCGTAGCTACATAGGTAATTTTAGGAGCAACAACATCAGGGTTTGATGGCAATGCCCAGTCATAACGGACATATCCCCCGCCTGCCTTAGCCTCATCAATCATTTCACGTACAAAATAGCGACCATCCGTTGTCTGTAGGTCTGAAATATTTTGCCCTTCAAGAGATGGGTGAGTTTCAACTGTTCCATCAGCTTTAAAGGCATAAAAATAGAAATTTTCACCGTATTTAATGGGGTTATCAATAGATCTTTTATTATCCTCTGTTTTCTTGCCTACTATTTGTGTCCTAGCACGCTCCTGAGCCTCGGCTAATGTAAGCTTCCCTTGCTGAACTTGCTCATCTAATTCAGCTATTACTTCGAGCATCCCCAATGTCCCATTCTTTAGACTTTGTCTACCTACCTCATCAATTTCACTTTTTGCCACAAAGTAATTTACCGTACCAACTAAAGTTGTAGGAATCAAAATGACGATAATGGCTAATGTGACAAGTTTGTTACGGACTGACTTCATCATGGGCACAACCTCCGTTCCTGTCTAATTATACAAAGTTTTACAAATCCTTAATTTAATTATAATACAAAGGATTTCAATAAAATAGAAAATTCCGAAAATTAAACGATAATATTTTAAAATAAGGGCAATGTTATATTCTTTTATGATGAATGGAGGATTTGTGACCCTGAAAATTGCTTAGTTGAGTGTCAAAAATAATTGGTGAGGTACAAACTGCTCAGTTTAAGGAAGAACAACTCGTGTGAGGCGAAAAACTACTTGGTTCCCCTAGAAGAAGCACTCTGGTAAGGCTGAAAAAAAGCTCGGCTCCCTAGATCAATCGCTCAGGTAAGGCTGAAAAAAAGCTCGGTTCCCCAGAAGAAGCGCTCAGGTAGTGCTC
>BBDJ01000019.1 GCA_001312325.1 Lysinibacillus pakistanensis
CGTCAGAGTAGGTTTTTATTTGTTTTTTATACATATAAAGCAAAAAAAACTGCTTTTTGTGCCATTCGATAGAGGCATTGTATGTTTTTTTACTAGCCTAGCAATTGTTTCTATCATCCGATTGATGGTTATACATGGAAGAAATGTTACAATAAACGTAAGGAGTGAGTGCTATGCTACAAACAACATTAGGGATACCTTATCCAATAATTCAAGCACCGATGGCGGGTGTAACATCACCAAAATTTGTTGCTGCCTGTGCGGAGGAAGGTATTTTAGGCTCAATAGGAGCGGGTTATTTAGATGGAGAGCAAACAAAAAAACTTTATCCAGGAAGTAAAAAAAGCTTACAAAGAAACCCTTTGCTGTCAATTTATTTGTGCAGGAAGATCCACGTATTGATATCGAAGTCCTTCAAAAAGCTCGGATGGCATTACAACCATTTTATGATGAATTAGCCTTTCACCTGTACAGAGTGTTATGTCCAAGGAAGTATTCGAAGGACAAGTACAAGCCGTTCTTGATGAAAATGTCGCTGTTTGTTCCTTTACATTTGGCATACCTTCTGCAGATGTTATTCAACGCTTAAAGGATAATAAGGTATTTGTTATCGGTACAGCCACTACATTAGAAGAGGCAAAGCGTGTAGAACAGGAGGGGATGCATGCTGTAGTTCTTCAAAGTGGTGAAGCTGGAGGTCATCGCGGTTCCTTCACAGAGCCTATGCAATTAATTACATTACCTGACTTATTGCAGCAAGTAGTTGGACAGATTTCTATTCCTATTATAGCTGCAGGGGGAATTGTCTCGAAAGAAGATGTAGAAATAGCTTTAGCCAGTGGTGCACAGGCTGTTCAAATTGGCACGGCTTTATTAGTGGCAGATGAGTGTGAAATTTCACCGCTCTATAAAAATGCTGTACTCCAATCAAAAGCACAGCAAACGACAATTACTCGTGCATTTACAGGAAAACCAGCAAGAGGCTTAGCGAATGATTTTACGGAACGAATGAAAGATGCACCAGTAGCTCCCTATCCTTTGCAAAATCAATTAACGACTACGATTCGTAAAGAAAGTGCGGAACAGGGGAATCCTGAATATCTATCCATGTGGATGGGGGAAAAATGCTATTTAGTAAAACAAACAGGCACTGTGAAAAGCATTATTGAAAAATTACTATAATTGTATGTTATTTTTTCATACGACTTGTCTTTAAATAGTAGATCTCTATACAAATGTATAGAGGTCTTTTTTTTATTGATTGCAACATATATTGCTGTACACGAGGGGGCGTATGTATGGAATTGCAAGACGTATTAAGAGTCGCTGGAGTGGGACTAGTAGTTGCGCTTCTTCATGTTTTCTTTGACCAAACAGGGAAAAAGGAATTTTCGTTTTTCCTCTTTTTCATTGCTTATCTATACATGACAGCGGAATTGTTGAGATTTTTACGTCTATTTTTTTTAACGAAATCCTTACATTCTTTCAATGGCTGACCTCTTCAGGGTAAGTGTAGATGGAAATTGTCATCGTTGCTGTTGTCATGCTGCTTTTATTATTACTTATAAAAGAAGTCATACAGCCACTCCATGCGCTAATAAGTGTAATGTTTTCATTTTTATTGTTCGGTATGTTGTTTTCGACGCTCTTATTGCCGTTCATCAAGCAGCTGCTAGAGACGTTAGCTATTTTGCCATATGCAAAAGCGATTGTCATAAGTGCCAGTCTTTTTTTATGTGGGGCAATGGGTGTCGATGTTACTTGTAGAGCAAAATTATAAAGTACTCGGAAACATTGTTATTGATGGGGTTAAGATTGTCATTTTATTGTATTGGTTTAAAGAATTTTTGGCTGTTTTACAGGAGGTGTCTGCTATTTTACAACGGCTAAACTAAGGGGCGAAGGTCATGCAGGAGCAGATACTGTCATTTTTAATTGATCCATTTTTTTCTCTTGCTGAAGATGACGCTCACACTATGTGGCTATGTCATCATAATTTTAATCGTGAATATGCTATTACCTACATTTGAAAAAGGGACAAGAATACTATTCTTTCTGATTGTGCTCGCAACAATAGGACCTGTCGTAGTGAAATCATTTCAACTAATTGATGAAATAGCACAGGGACTTGCCCACATATTTACAGCATTTTATCCTATCCTTACTTCAAGTTTTCTTTTATCAAGTAGTATTACGGCAATTGCTTCCTGGCAGCCGTTCTTACTCTTTTTTTGTACAAGTCCTAACAATAGTTAGTAGTAAGTGGCTGATACCAGGTGTGTTATTTGCCATTGTATTTGATGTGTGTAGTGTCATAGTGAAAGAAATTTCCTTTACAAGAATTGCTGAATTAATCCGTTTTACCATTATGAGCATCGTCTCTGCATCTGTCATTTGCTACATTATTTTAATGTCGGCAAGTGGCGTAGCGGCATTTAGTGTGAATGCAGCAGTTGCAGAGCCTGTTAAAAAATTAATTGAAGAAAATATTCCAGTGGTAGGTTCTTTTATCGTTGATAGTTTTTCAATGTTCCAGCATATGACACAATTTTCCTCTTCAATTAGTAGTATTAGTGCCTTTATAGCCGTTATTACTGTGTCCTTTATTCCCACGGTACAGCTTGTTATCAGTGCTTACTCGTTAAAGCTACTGGCAGCTATTTTAGAGCCGATTGCTTTTGATGATATATGCAGATTACTAGATCACGTTAGTAAATCTCTATTTACATTATGTGCAGTATCATTTTTAATTGCTTTTTCATTTATGTTTTCTTGTTTTTTTTCCTCATCGTTTTTGTACAAGTTATGGCCGGGGGAGATAGATTGATTCTTTTATTGGCATTGCTCTTTGTATGTCAGATATTTGTCTTTTTGACAGATGATAAAGAAATAATTTCACTGACAAAACTGGTGATTACGTTAGTATTTTTGCAATTGCTATTAAAGATTCCATTTATCAATTCATAGGAAGAAACAAGCGTACATACACTTGAAAAAGAGAAGATGAAAGGAGGCAATGTACAAGTGATGTGGAAAAGGCACGAAAAAAAACAACGTCATTTATGATTTTAATGCTTATTGCCGCCTCCGTAGGAATTTTCATCGTTTTACCAATGTATCAAACGAGTTCCACAAATAATCAAGTAACACCGTCAACCAATGAAGAAAAACTGGAACAGACACTGAAGGCAATGCAAGGTGTTGGGGAGGTTAAAGTATATCTTTATTACGGAGAGATGACTGATGAGAAGGACGAAAATAAACTATTTAGCCAATATTTTCGAGGGACTGAGCAAAGCACGAAAGAAGTAACAGGCCTGCTCATTGTTTCAGAAGGTGCCAAAGATATCTTTGTGAAAAATGAGATTCGTGCGGTTGTCAGTCAAGTGATGCAGTTACCGATACATCGAATAATTATTGTTCCAATGGAAAATAAGGAGGAAAAGTAAATGCGCGTACGTAGAAGAACAGTTTGGTTTATGACATTATTAAGTCTAGTAGCAGTAATTTCAGTGTATTATTTGGTTGATCCAGCAAAACAATTTAATGGACTAACTATTTTTACTGATGATACTTTACAGCAAACTGCCGTTTCAGGTGTAACAGATCAAGAGGCTACGAAAGAGGGCATGACACAGGAAGTCTCCTCGCCGAGCCATTTGTTTGAAGAAATGCGCATGCAAGTGAGTGATGAAAGAAGTCAGCTTCGTCAACAATTAACACAGAAAATTGCTTCTCAAGAAGCCACTGCAGACGAAAAAAAATAAAGCCTTTAATGACATTGATAGTCTTATTAAACAAGAATCGGCAGAAGCAATGCTAGAAATGTTAATTAAATCTTTAGGCTACTCTGATGCGTTTGTCAAAGCGGACGGTGACAAAGTATCTGTTACAGTTATGGCGGAGGAGCTGTCAAAATCTCAAGCAAATGAAATCATTTATTTAGTAAAAACGGAGTGGGAAGGCGCAAATGATGTACAAGTGAAATTCAATGCTAATAACTATTAAAAGATAAAGAAAAAAAGGAATATTCTGTTTATTTATAGGTCCTTGTTATATATCAGTGCAATGAAAAGGCTTTCGTTTAGTAAAGGAAAGCCTTTTATTTTGTTCATATTTACTTAATTTTCATTAAACTATTTCAAATTGTTCGAAAAAAAATATAAAATAGTGCTTGTAGTAGATTTTATTTCATAAGGAGAGTTAGAAATGTTCAAAATTCAAGAAATTCGTGAAATCATTAAATTAGTAGATTCTTCTTCAATCGACGAGTTCGTGTATGAAGTAGATGGCGCAAAAGTTAAGTTAAAAAAAGAATGGTGTTGTTGTTACTGAAACTGTAGCACCGAAAAAAAAGAAGTAGTAGCCCCTGTTGTACAACAATCTGCACCAGCAGCACCTGTAGCACCAGCAGCTCCAGCAAAAGCTGAAGAAGCACCAGCTGCATCAGCAACAACAGCTAACGACCCATCGTTACATAAAGTTGTATCACCAATGGTTGGTACTTTCTATCAAGCTCCAAACCCAGACTCACCAGCTTATGTTAAAGTGGGTGACAAAGTAGGTAACGAAACAATCGTTTGTATCGTAGAAGCTATGAAGCTATTCAACGAAATTGAAGCAGAAGTTCAAGGGGAAATCGTTGAAGTACTTGTTAAAGATGGCGAATTAGTAGAATACGGACAACCATTATTCCTTGTAAAAGCTGAGTAAGGAGTGCAAACCATGAAAAAAAGTTTTAATTGCAAACCGCGGCGAAATCGCTGTGCGTATCATTCGTGCTTGTAAAGAGTTAGGCATTCAATCTGTTGCCGTATACTCTGAAGCAGACGCAGACGCATTACATGTGAAATTAGCAGACGAAGCATATTGCATCGGGCCAAAGCTATCCAAAGATTCTTATCTTAGCTTCCCAGCTTTACTGAGCGTAGCAGAAAAAAACGGGTGCTGATGGTATTCACCCAGGATACGGCTTTGTATCTGAAAACGCTGACTTTGCTGAAGCCTGTGAAAATGCTGGCATTAAATTTATTGGTCCTTCATCTGATTCCATTAAAATTATGGGTATTAAAGACGTTGCTCGAACTACAATGGAGGCAGCAGGTGTTCCACTTGTTCCAGGTACTGGTATTGTTCCGGATATCGAAACAGGTAAAGAATGGGCTGCAAAAATCGGTTACCCAGTGATCATCAAAGCAACTGCTGGTGGTGGCGGTAAAGGAATCCGTGTAGCTCGTACAGAAGAAGATCTTGTAAAAGGCATCGAAATTACGCAAAAAGAGGCTGCTGCAGCATTCGGTAACCCTGGCGTATATTTAGAAAAATTCATCGAGTACTTCCGTCACTGTGAAATCCAAGTATTAGCAGATGGCCATGGGAATGTTGTACACTTAGGTGAACGTGACTGTACAGTTCAACGTCGTATGCAGAAATTAGTAGAGGAAGCTCCATCTCCAGCTCTATCTTCTGAACGTCGTGCTGAAATGGGAGCAGCTGCTGTTAAAGCAGCACAAGCTTGTAACTATGAAGGCGCTGGAACAATCGAGTTTATTTATGACTACCAAGAAGATAAATTCTACTTTATGGAAATGAATACTCGTATTCAAGTTGAGCACCCAGTAACAGAAATGATTTCTGGTGTAGATCTTGTACAACAACAACTAAAAATCGCATCTGGTGAAAAACTTCCTTTCACGCAAGATGATATAAAATTAAGTGGTTGGGCAATTGAATGCCGTATTAATGCAGAAAATGCTTATAAAAACTTCATGCCTTCAGCTGGTACTGTCGATACGTATGTAACGCCAGGTGGCTATGGTGTACGTATTGACTCTGCAGTATATGCAGGCTACACAATCCCACCTTATTATGATTCAATGGTGGCAAAATTAATTGTTCATGCGAACACACGTGAAGAAGCAATTGCAAAAATGAACCGTGCGCTAAGCGAATTTGAAGTATCTGGTCCTGGGATCAATACAACCATTCCATTCCACCAAGCACTAATGAACAACGACGTCTTCAAATCAGCACAATTCAATACGAAGTTCCTTGAAGAGAATGATGTATTGGGTGTAGCAGAAAAAGCGAAGTAAGCGTTTAGGAAATAAAATAAATAGGAATATCCGAAATTTTTTTACCTCTAACTAAATTTATTTAGGTTGGAGGTTTTTTTATGTCCAAAAATATGCAAAGAACAGGGATATTTGATTTGCTAAGAATGAGCATGACGAGCCACTTATTATAGCACCATCCATTGTGGTAGATGTTAATTCTGTTCGATTAAAGGCAATCGCATTAGCGCTCATTAGGGAATAATAGAGTAGTAGGTCTATTTAACCTCTATTATATATAGTGCCAAAAAGTAAAATTATTGATTTTGAAGCAAATGAACGTCGATAGAAACAACAGTGGTGGATTTAGCTGGGGCTTGTTACAATGGACTTTAGGAAGCATACCTATTTCACAAAAAAATTAAAAATCCAACAATCACTATTTACAATCTTTTCACCGAATTAAAATTAAATAATATATGTTAGAGCTATCATTTATCACTCAATCCTGTTAAATGATAGAAACATTGACTATTACCCTATCTCAAATATTGGGTTTATGATAACATATATCTGAATCTGGTAACTTTGGAAAATATGAAAGGAAGTGTAATAATCAGATATGAAAAAGATATTGAAACCATTGGTTAGTGTTATTGTCATTGGTGCCCTCTCTCTATCTATAAATATAGATAAAAATGTATTAGCTAATGATATTGCAAATACTTGTAAGTATGATTCGGCATCGAAAAAAAACCCTGATTATTCTACAATGAACTGTTTGTTAACCGAAACAGCACTGAATTATGATGTTCCTCCTGAAATTGTGAAGGCAATAGCGGAAGGTGAAAGTGGAAATTGGCGTCATTTCGATATGAATGGTGAAGCGATTGTGACAGCTGATAACGGAATTGGCATTATGCAAATTACAAATCAAGCTGGCTACAATAAAGATAGACTAAAAAGCGATATTGTCTATAATATTCAAGCTGGTGTAAAGACTCTAGATAATATGTTTAAGCGGAAGGATTTACCTAGCATCAACGGTGGGGAAAGAGATGTACTGGAACATTGGTACTTCGCTATCATGCTTATAACGGTACTAAGCCAGTAAATAGTCCAATTGTCCAAGCAACTGGTGAAAGAAATGCAAATGCCTATCAAGAAAGAATTCTGCAAATTATTGATAAAATGGAATTAATACACTTAACAGAACTTCCTTTTTTTACGCGAACATTTTCAATATGACTCTAACAGCAGGGAAAATATTAAATTTTCAGCGATGAACTATCCTTTTGATTTACCATTAACAAAATCAAAGTATTTTTTTGAAACAAATCAAAAAGTTAGTGCAACAACTACTAATGTAAAATTTAGGACAAGACCTTCTATGGATAGTCCTTTTAGTACTTTACGTGAAGGCGAAATTGTTACCATTACGGGCCCTTTTGAATATGAAGAAGTATCAACGAAGAAAAACCATTTTGTTTGGTATCCTGTGAAAAGAAGTGACGGGACAAAGGGGTATGTAGCATCAAGTTATTTAAACTACTCAGCTTCAACACCAACGCCAACACCTCCAGTAACACCGCCCACAACGGGCAACGTTGATGTATCAAAGTTTGCTGATTACAATGCAAACCAATACTGGGCTGAGGATTTTAAGTGGGCAGTCAACATCGGTATCATCAGTGGAGAACCAAACGTGAAAAACCCATCAACAGGTAAGTACGAAAACTTACTTAAACCGTACACTAACTTAACGGAAAACCAAATGTTATCGATCCTATTTCGTTACTTCAAACCATCAGAACTAGCTTCAACGATCGCTAATACTTCATGGTATGGAGACAAAAACTACCAACTGGCTACAAAATACTCTCTACCAGTTCTAGGTGCAAACACAGCATCCAAACAAGCTATTGCAGGTAAGGATATCACACGGGGTAACTTCGCTCGTATCTTAGCTTCAATGCATTATGGTAAGACTGTATCACAGTCAGAAGCTATTAAATTCCTTCGTGATAATGGTTTAACAACTACTAAAACAAATGAAGATTTTAAACCAAATAATTCTCTAGCAAGAGCGCACGCAGTGGCATTCTTCCACCGTTACGAACAAACATTCAATAACTAAATTGCTACTTACAAGTGAAAAGGTGACTATAAAAGTCATCTTTTCTTTTTTTATGTTGACGGATTGTAATATTAAGTGCAACACCCAGAAGTCAATATAAAGGAAGCCCATAACGACCACGTGTAGAATGTAGTTACCACACAAACATTCAAACGGAGGAATCGTTATGAGCTATACCCATATTACCATATCAGAACGTGTAAAAATAGAAACATACCTAGAACTTGATTATCCGATTCGTAAAATAGCGAAACTCTTAAATCGTCAACCTTCTACGATTTCCAGAGAAATAAAATACCACGCCGGAAAATAATGCTTAATACAACCATTCATTTATGTGAAAAGTTATTAGAAGGGAGCATAGGAGTAGTGGAAACAGCCTTGAAATCTGCACGCTCAGAATCTATACGAAAAATTAGCGTGACGACTAATACTGTTGGAGCAACTAGACTTATTCTGGCTGGTACGACAAAATCTAGTAAAGTGTTGCTTTCACGAAATAAAACTTAGCACAACTGTAGTTGCTGGCATGCTGTTAAGGGCTGTTTTTATCATTTGGCAGGGAGTTCTAATCGCAAAAATTATAATTGAAGAATACCAGAATAGGACAATCGCTTTACTTTTTAGATATCCAATCGATCGGGCAAAACTTATCTATGCAAAAATTGCTGTAATCTTTGGAAGTATGTTTGCTTTCTACATATTATCTAGCATCTTTCAACATATAAGTATTTTTTTTATTAAGTAAACAAATGTCCTATATAACTTATCATTTCGAAAATTTGGCTATTCAAATGATGATAATTCTTTCCACAATTTTTTTGGGGAATGATTCCTTTGACTGTCGGTATATGGAGAAATTCAATAATAGCTACAATTGTCACAGCAATTATTATTACAGCAACTGTCTCAAACTCACAAGGGCAAACAGCAGGATTAATATCACTTCCAATTGTAGCTATTTTATTAGGCTTAGTAGGAGTAAGCTTTACAATCATAACTGTGAAAAAGATGATTACCAGTGATTTATATAATTAGAAATGGAAAGATTGGAAAAGCTTATCTCATCAATCCGCCGAGGGAATTTATTAATAATTATTACGAATTAATAAAATGAAATATGATGCCCTTTTCAGTCAAGTGAATTACCTGTGATCACTGTTACTGAAGAGAGCAAAACGAAGGGCTTGTGTAAATGAGTCAAATCATATGCACAAGTCCTATCATGAAGCCTTTGTAAATTAATATCTTTTTTACCATCCTATATCCCTATTAAATTATCAATAGTTGTAGATTTACCATTGATGTGAATATCAATGGTATCAATATCAGGGTCTAACGTTAATTTATAGACATGCTGTGTTATTGCATTATCTTGTTGATTCGTAACATCTAATTTTACTATTAATGTGTCATCTTGCGCTTCAAGATCTGTTGTAACTTTACCTTTTGAGCGAAAAACGATATAGGAAATATTCTTATCTACTACATTGATTTTTTGAAGCGTATATTTATCATCAATTACCTTTTGCACTTTATCTGGAACAATCTCAATTTCACTAATACTTAACGTTGATGAATTACATGATGTTAATAAAATTACTGACAAAAACACTAAAAAAATTTTTTCAATGTCTTTTCATCTGCCTCCCTTCATCTAACTGAAAATGTCACCAATAAGATTGTAACATAGAAAATCATATATTGGAAAAATAAGGGTAAAAATGAAATGAATGAGATTCACCGTTACTAACATTTGCTATAGCGCTTTATATGAAGCTTGCGGAATGTTCCTGTAAAATTATAGAGCATAACACACAAGCTCTAAAATGGCATGTGATGGCTAAGGTTTTGATTTAGAAAAGGAAATAATTAGCCAAAATCATTATTCTTTCAGCTCTTTTTTTCTGTTTCTTATCAAGAATTTTAATTAAAAAGAACAGTAGACTACAAGAAAAAACCATCGACATTACACCTTTAACCGCACGCATAACAAATGTATCGGAAGGGAAATCGAATATAATATATCCACAACAATAGATAAACGTTACTACTATAAATAATTTAAATAATATAATCTTCATAAATTTTCTCCCTATCTCCCTTTTAAGAACTGCCTTTTTCCTTACTAGCTGAAAATTTTATCTACAAATAATTGTAACATTATAAAGTCTAAGTGGTAATATATAAACGTTGAGATTCACTATTACAGTAGCCAATAAATGCCCCATTATTTAGTGTTTTTTAGGCAAGCATAACAGGTGATCAAGAAAATGTGCTCAGGATGAGATTTCGGAACAAATAATGAAATATTTTGTGTAAAATTATAGAGGTTTTTTCCATTTAGCTTACGTTAAATAGTGAAAGGAGGATGTGAATGCTAATACTTTGGAGCGTTTCCTTTGTTATCGTAATTTTTGCCTTCGTTTTAGGAGTAGTTAAGCTTTCGTGGGTTTATCTGCTTATAAGTACAATTTCATCGATGCCAGTTGCCTTCTATTATTTTTTTTGGAGCAAACAATGCTTGGAAGTATATTGGTTTGATTCCTGTATTTTTATTAATGTTGACAGTAGTCTTTTGGTTTTTGGAAAAAAAGGAAAAGAGGGGTAATGGCTAATTTCATAAAAATATAGATTAAAAGTAGAAGTGCAAAACAAAAAAAATATAATAGGAAGGGAACATGTCGTATTCCATTTTATTATGAGAATTTTTTTCGATTCCTTTCGCGACTGTCAATTATGGAAGGGAGGAGAGGGGAGTATCCAATAGCGTTCTGAGGTGGCTCTATTTGTAAGGTTAATGCATTGGAAATTAAGTAATATAAGTTCCTTGAAAAAAATACAGTATTGGTTGTAGCAGAAAAAGTAAGTTAGCATTCTTAACTGTCAAACCTCCTAACCTTTAGTAGCTAGGAGGTCTTTTATGTTATAATTCACTTTTTATGATTATTCCTCTACTAATGCAGATAGTTGAAAATACGATTTTAATTTTACTGCTTTCATTTGGCGCGCTAATTTCATATAGTAGCCTGCACCAGTCCTACCTGAATAGCGAAACGTATTATGCTTGTGACAAATCGGTAATAGGTGTACATTACCACCTTCATCAACTGTACTTGAGTTGGTTGCTTGTAAAATCACATGACCGCCTACTAATGTGCCACCACAGGAAAATTTCTTTGTTTTATCATCACTTTCATCTTGTGAATCTCCTACATAAATTTTATTATGCTCCGCACAGCAAGAATCTACATCCCCTGCTGGCAAATACTTTAGCAGCAATTGAATCCAAGATTTCTCTCCATGCTTCAGATCATCTGTACTACCCTCCACATTAGCAAACTTTGTGCCGATAGCAAGAGGAACTGTTACACCATCATATACCGATCTTAAAGGGACAATGATAAATTCATCTGTATAGTCGATCTCTGGGTTCCATAAATCAGCAAAATAAGCACCTTGCTCATCCTTTGTTTTACGATAAACTACTCGAAATTTCGCTTCCTGCTCCAGTGTTAATTGCAATTTAGCACCCTCTACTGTCGTTGGCATATTAGCAAACATTTTCATTCCTCCTATAAGTTTAAAGTCTGTTTATTATATTTTTTTTATTGTAATCATCTAACATTTCTTGGAATTTCGTGACGAACTCAAAAATAGAGATGAAATCAGTATTACTGCTTGCCTCTGTATTGTTAATGCTGACACTTTTATCTGCTGGTGTTGCTTCAAGATAATAGCCTAAAATTTGTGGGTTCGTAAAGCGCACCGTTACGCTATTAGCAGAGGATTGCACACTGGAATTACTTTGGGCAGAGGATGAGGAAGAAGACCTGCTTCCACCGAAAATAAAGAAGCCTCCGCCACTTGCTGAATGATCCTCAACACTTTGTGCAAATGAATTTGATATTGCGGTTGCAGAAGTAAATTTAATAGTGACATCTCGCGCAATAACAAATGCCGTAGGGAAGCACGGGAAGACACATTGATTCATTTCCTTAAAGCGATCCTTTGAAAAATCTTGATAATCTTTCGATGGCGCAATGGATTTGCTTGATGTATTATACATATCCTCTGTCAATAAAAAGACTCCAGGATTAAACCATTCTCGTCCAATTTGTACCTTTGCCACAGATAGGCCAATTTGGATCGACATCTCTGAGCTACTAGCGAATGCATTACTGATTGCTTCCTTATGGCTAGAGCTACTGGAATAGCCTCCAAAGAAAAAGGATACACCGTAGTTAGAGGAAGAGGCTGAAGCATAGGAAGAGGAAGCTTGATTCGCTTCTTTTAAGCTTGATGTGAGAATAATTTGTGTAAAGTTTTCTGGTACATGATTTGGTGCAACTTCATTTTCATCCTCTTGCTTATTGGCCTCCTTGGAAGATTGTAAAACAGTGGCAAGTCTTATTTTCTCTTTTAATGCCTCAATATCTTGATTTGTATTGTCAAGCTGCTGCTGTAATGGAGAAAGCATGGATTTGAATTGAAGCTTATTGTTCTTTTCGAAATATTGCATCGCAGCGCTTGTTGCCTTTTGTGCCTTGTCAATTAAATCATTTTGTGCAGTTAAACAGTCCTTAAAGTTAGCATTAAGTTTGTCAAGCAGGTCTTTTACTTTGTCATTTTCAACACCAAAAATGCGCATAACTGTTGAAGGTAAGACGGTTGTGACTTCCTGTAATCCTTGGGAAGCCATTATATCGACCAATGTTTTTAACATATCAAGTGTTGTATTAGCATACGTTTTCTGCAATGCTTCAAGAGACGCTTTAAACGCTGTATCACTTTTTTTCATAAGCCTCTTTTAATGCTTGTACCTCTGTTTCATCTGGGATAATTGCTAAAAATGAGTTAATATTACTTGTAATATTGCTACGTTGAGCTACTAATAGGGCCAACTGCTGTGCTAATGCTGCAGGACTTTCAAGTAAGTCAACAGATGTAAAGGAGGTATTCAATAATGTAAACCAATTCTCTGGATAAAGCTGTACAGGATAAACATGTCCACCATCAGGATTCATCTTTCCTACATTGGCAATTGTAGAACGAGCCTCAGCAATCTCACGCCCTACACCACTATCTAAAATACCATTAATAATTTCCATATCACCTGGGGAAAAGACACTCAATACTTTACCGAGTTTTTCCTCTACTCCAAGTACTTCTGCCTCTGCTGTTATTTCATACCAATCTAAAAATTCATTATTACGTTGCTTGTAATCTTCGGCTGTCTGCTCTGGGTACTTTTTCGCAAGCTCATTTTTCTTTGCCACCTGCTTTTCAGCCCATGCTTGCTTTGCCTCTACATAATCGCTATACAATCGGTAGAATACTTGTTCAAGCGTAAGTACATCCTGCTTGCCATCACCAAAATTATAAGGATATGGCGTCATTAGTACTTCTCGCAGTTTGTTTTTTTTGCCTCAAAAAGCTTACTATTTAATTTAGGCGTAAGCATATCCAGTGCGGTTTTATACTGGGTTGATAAGTGACGCCCATTATCAGAGGCAGTCATCTGACAGGCATCAAATAATTTATTGACAAGCTTTGATTCATTGGCTCTAACAAAGGCAGGCTTCGGCTCGTTATTGTCAATGTCATAGGCATACTGCGAGGCACTAATTAACGTCCCGGGAAGCTCATACAAAAAAAATTGATTTGCATTACTGCCACCAATAACGGAAGTAATCTGTTCATATAGCTTGTCTGCAAAGCTTTGAGTATTGTCCCCATCTTGTAAATCTGTTGCTGTCAATAACCTATTTTGTTCATTTTCCACTGTACTTCCCCCTATACTTAATTGTGATAGCAAAGCTTTCACCAAACCACTATATGAGGTGAGCCTCTTCGATATAACATCCTACCTAAAAAAATCTTTATTAGTTAAAATTCTTCATTATTAGGGATTGGTATTTAGGAGGTTTTTCCGTCTGCATTTATAGAATTCCTACTTTTAAAGTGAAGAAATACTCAAAGATTTCTTTCTTTTTATTTTATAGAGAAGTAATTTGATGTTATCGATAGAATTTTTATAGTTATCGAAAAAAAATTAAGTTTTATCACCCAACTTTTTAAATTTATCGGCTAAAGCGGCTTTCGACAGCCAAACCTTCCTTTTTATAGTATAATAAGCGTAAGAACAGCATTGGTTTGTGATTTGTTAGGGAAAGGATGATATTTGTATGGCTGAGAAAGTAGGACAATCTTTCGTACAACCAACTCCTTCTGGAAAAGAAGAACTTGGGAAAATTGAAGTAGCAGCGGAAGTAATCGAAGTTGTGGCTGGAATCGCAGTAAATGAGGTTGAAGGCATTGCGGCAACTCGTGGTAATATTGCAACGGGTGTTGTTGAGCGCTTCGGTAAAAAAAGTGCACAATAAAGGCATTAAATCGGGTGTGACGGAAACAGGTGAAATTGCCATTGATGTATTTTGTTCTGTGAAATATGGCCATGCTATTCCAAAGGTAGCAAAGGAAGTACAAAGTCAAATTCGTCAGGCAATTTTTAATATGACTGCACTTGAAACAGCAGAGGTGAATGTACACATTACTGGCATTCACTTTGAAAAAGAAGAGGTTGCTGTACACGAATAGCAAAAAAAGGGTTGCCGAGAGTGGCAGCCCTTTTCTTTTAAATAGGAAATGTTTTAGCAATACATTATAGCTCAATATGCTTTGGCTTTCTCCAAAATAAAGCAAGGATAACGCCAAGGGTTAATACGATTGTTGCAAAATAGTAGGGGTAGTTTAAATTAATATCAAACAAGATGCCACCTAAAATGGGTCCAAATATATTTCCAAGGCTTGTGAACATAGAGTTCATACCACCCACAAAACCTTGCTCGTTTCCGGCAATTTTGGATAAATAAGAGGTAGCGGCAGGACGTATTAAATCAAAGCCCACGAAAATAAAGAATGTTACAAATAAGATTGCAAAATAATGACTTACAACGGTCATCGCAAAAGTAAGAGCAGCAGAGAGGATGAGTGAATAACGAATAACATTAATTTCACCCATTTTTTTTCGTCAGCCAATCGAATAATAATAGTTGTGCAAGGGCACCAACTATCCCGCTCCCAGTAATGATAATTGCGATATCTGAAGGTGTAAATGAAAATTTATGATCTACAAATAAACTAAAGAGCGATTCAAATGCCGCTAGACCAAAGGAAAGCACGAAAATTAGCACAAATGGTATGAAATACAGCGGACTAATTACTCGTCTTACACTGCCTAAAATAGATGGTGCAGCTTCTTGGTCGTCTAAAGAACGTGTCGGTTCTTTTAACAAAATCAATGACAGAATTGCCGCTACAAAACCAAGTATACCAGCAGCATAAAACGGTATACGCGTACCGAACTCAGCTAAAAATCCACCAATTCCTGGACCAATGATAAAGCCTGTACTTATAGCCGCACTCATATAGCCTAGTGCTTTTGAACGCTGTGATAATGTAGTAATGTCAGCGATATAGGCTGTTACTGCTGGCATGATGAAGCAGCACTCACGCCCCCTAGCATACGTGAGATAAAGAGAATTTCTATCGTGCGACCAATCCCAAACAATAGCTCGGAAAGCCCAAAAATAAAAAGACCTACCACAATCATTACTTTACGGCCTATATTATCCACTAGCTTACCGGCAATAGGTGAGACAATAAGTTGCGTAATGGCAAAGGCTGCCACCATGTAACCTACAACTGAGCCTGAAATATGTAACTCATTCATAATAGTAGGTAGCACTGGAATAACTAAACCAATGCCTAAAAAGGCAATGAATAGATTCGATAATAAAATTGTTAACGTTAAAATTTGTTTCTTATCCATATTTTTTTCTCCTTTAATCTTTCACAATACATGAGAACAAAGTCTACTAGAATATTTCCATGAGTAATACAATAAACCCTATAGTAACTATAGGGTCAAAAGATTTGTTTACTTTTTTTTCAATTTTACTTTGGGTAAGTGTGGTAGTAGGAGGGAGTGCTCACACTAAATTTTTTTACACAATTAATTTTTTTGTCTAACCTTTAATTCAACGATGAATTTCTTCTCATACTCAAAGGTGAAGGAAGCAGGCATATAAAGCTCATAGACGATTGATTCATAGGCTTCTTGTTGTGCCTCTACGTAAGCTCTTAGTTTTTCATAATATGAAAAGTATGTATCAGGATGATAGATAAAGGCAATACATACATATTTACCGGCTGGCTTTATTGTTTGCTTGATATTTGGAGAAAGCTTAGAAAATGTTCGTTCCGTTAAAAGCGGTGTAAAGATAGCGTCATAAATAATAGAATGAACATCTGTATAGCGTGCTAGCGGAAAAATACAACCATAGCGACTATTTAAGACACTTCCTTCACGTTCAATTATTTTCGTAAGTGTTGCATAATACGTATTCGTGCTAGATGTAGGTGTTAGCTCAGTAGTAGTAACTTGTAAAATAGGCATTTCCTCTTCTACTTGAACATAAACATCTCCAAAAATTGGAATATCGATTTGTTCTTGCATTTGTTTTTTTGTTTTAAGCAAAGTGTACTTCACTTCATTTAACCGCGCGATTTTTTTGTTCAATACGCTGCTCCTGCTGTTCTAAAAAAACGAGCAATTCTTCCGAAGTTAAGCCAAGCGCCCTTTTTATATCCTCAAGGGAAATGCCAATATATTTAAGCGACTTAATAATATCTAAGTAAAAAATCTGATTATCTTTATAATAACGATAATTGGTATGGGTATCGATATGAGCAGGTTTAAATAAATCAATTTGGTCATAGTAGCGCAAGGTCTGTACAGATAAGTTAGAGAGCTTAGCAACCTCACCAATTGTATAATAATGTTCTTTCATAAATGAATTGCCTCCACTAGTAAGAGCTAAAGAAGTTTCGAATGGCATCAAAGCGTATTTTATGCTTGCAATCCTCACAGTAAAATAAGCGGGATTTACGTTCCTTCAATTGTTTGTATTGTTCCTCACCTTCGTATAATTTGAATGATATTTTACAGCTTGTACACTTCACTTCATAATGCATAATAAGACACCTCCAAAGATGAAATAGAAGTATCTTTATTATAACATTCTTATTAAATGAACAAGAAATACGGATGGTCATTTTCTACATGTACCTTACTTTTCATTGAGCTGCATTAAAACAAGCAGAAAGTTGCTTGAAAAAGGTTTCAGATTATTGAAAACTTGCTGGAATTCGTGTTTCTCGTTCAAATTTATGCTATTATAAACCTTAATGCCACTTAAGAAGGAGAGCTTTACATGAAACGACATGAGGCACGCGAAAAAGCGTTGCAAGTTTTGTTTCAGCTGGACAATACTGACGTAACAATTGAAGAAGCAATGGAGCATATTAAAGGTCAGCCAACGAATGTCTTCTATGAAAAGATTGTTACTGGAACAGCTGAACATTTGGAGGAAATTGATGCTACTTTAGAGAAGCATCTTGAAAAGTGGTCACTTGCCCGTCTGCCCAAAATTGAGAGAACAGTTTTACGCTTAGCTGTATATGAGCTTTTATACATGCCTGAAACACCAAAAAGAGTAGTACTGAATGAAGCAATTGAGCTATGCAAAACATTTGGCGATGAAGGATCGTCAAAATTTGTCAATGGCGTACTTTCTAAATTTACAGAACAATAAAATGTGTTGAATTGGAAGGAGTAACGAAGTTTTATGTCAAGTGCAATTATTAATGGTAAAGAAATTGGTCAAGCTATTCGTCAATCAATAGCAGAACGTGTGGTAAGCTTAAAAGAGCAAGGTTTGACGCCAGGCTTAGCGGTTGTTTTAGTAGGGGACAATCAAGCTTCTGCCACATATGTGAGAAATAAGCAAAAATCATGTGAAGAAATGGGTATGTTTTCAGAGCTAATAAAGCTCCCTGAAGAAACGACACAGGAAGAATTATTAGCACAAATTGAACGCTTAAATACTCGTGAAGATATTCACGGTATTTTAGTACAATTACCACTTCCCAAGCATATTGATGAGGATACTGTTATTGCCACAATTGCTGTGGATAAAGACGTTGATGGATTCTCACCAGTAAGTGTTGGGAAAATGATGCTTGGCCAAGAAACATTTTTACCATGCACACCATTCGGGGTGATGAAGCTTCTTGAGTATTCAGGAATCGAAATTGCAGGAAAACACGCTGTCATCGTTGGTCGTAGTCATATCGTTGGTAAACCGATGGGACAACTTTTGCTACAAAAGGATGCAACAGTTACTTATACGCATTCAAAAACACCGGATTTACCTTCATTCACAAAGCAAGCAGATATTTTAATTGCTGCCGTTGGACGTGCCAACTTTATTACGAAGGAGCATGTAAAGGAAGGCGCTGTTGTGATTGATGTTGGTATTAATCGCGACGAAAATAACAAGCTTTGTGGGGATGTAAACTTTAATGAAATCGATGGCATTGCATCACATATTACACCTGTACCAGGCGGTGTGGGACCAATGACGATTACAATGTTACTATTCAACACAGTACAAGCAGCTGAAAATAAGCTTGCAAATAAAGTTAAACTATAATGAGCATAATTTAATTATTTAAAACCATCTCGAAATTTTTGAGATGGTTTTTACTTATAAGCCTAATTTATATTTATGCTTATTTTGAGAACTTTTGCCATGCTTTTACCGTCTAATATACTGTTTGAGACATACATACTAAAAAGGAGGTTTTTATGGAAAACCTAGATATCATACTGATTATCAAGCATATTATTATTGGACTTGTACAAGGCTTTACGGAGCCAATACCAGTGTCGTCGAGCGGTCATGTCATGATTGCAAGTGAAATACTTGGTTTAGGTGAGCAAGGCTTTACTTTTGCTATTTTAACAAATACAGCTTCATTGCTGGCCATTGTTTACATCTATCGTGAGGATATTGTCCGGCTCATTTCACACTTTTTCCTTTATCTTAAAACGGGTGATAAGCGCTATAAGGCAGATTTTCGTTTTGCTGTTTATATCGTAATTGGCACGATTCCGGCAGGCGTTTTAGGTGTGTTACTTAGTGATTTTATTGCAGATAATGTTAGCATGACAACAATTGCAATTATGCTGTTTGTAACAGGTATCGCCCTTTGGCTTATTCGCAATATGCGAGGTACAAAAAAGGATGCAGATTTGACTATAAAAGATGCTATCATTGTTGGCTTAGGTCAAGCTGTCGCACTCACACCGGGCATTAGTCGTTCAGGAGCAACGATTATTTCAGCTATTGCTGTGGGAATGAAGCAGGATACAGCCCTACGCTTTTCCTTTATGCTTTATATTCCAATAAGCCTTGGTGGTGTTGTGCTTGGAATAACAGATTTTTTTAAATGAACCCAATAAAGGTACATTAGCCATCCCATATGCAGCAACATTTATTGCTACATTATTGATGACATATTTTGCAATGCGCTGGTTTATGGGCATTATGAAAAGTGGTAAGCTTAGTTACTTTACTTATTATTGTTTTCTTGTAGGTACGCTCTTATTAATATTTTATTAATATAAAGCCTTCTAACAGTTATTTGTTGGAAGGCTTTTATGCTGATGAAAAAAATTTTATGTAAGTCAATAAAGTGATTTATATGCAAAAAAATTTAAATCAACATTGTAGCGCTCCCTTATATCTATTTTAAATCATAGTGAGTGACAAGCTTTTACATTTAATTAAAGTATTACACTATTGCTGATTCGAGTATAAGGCTACTCGCTTTCTTGGGGGCGAGTAGCCTAAAACGCATACTATTTATCCTTTGAATATGCTATCAATAGTTTGCCAATAAACAGTTTTACTATAGTAATTTCTTCCATAGGATGAAAGACAGTCATTTTTTCTAGCGAAACTGCATTTTGGCACGTCAACGACTTTAAAAAAATGTTATGATAGTTGTAGTTTTGTGAAAAACTTGATTTTAGTAAAGGAGCCGAAAACATGTCATCTGCTTCTTATTTAACGGTAAAAGCATTAACAAAATATATTAAACGAAAATTTGATGCCGATCCACATTTACGTGAGGTATATGTTAAGGGGGAGCTATCAAACGTTAAAATTCATCAATCTGGACATATCTATTTTACTTTAAAAGATGATGGTGCACGAATTGCCGCAACAATGTTTAAAACAGCAGCCACTAAATTAGCGTTCGAACCCAAGGAAGGAATGCAAGTATTTATCCGTGGTGATGTAAACGTTTACGAGGGCTATGGAACCTATCAGCTTTATGTACAGGAGATGCAGCCTGATGGGGTTGGTAGCTTGTTTGTTGCCTTTAACCAATTAAAAGAGCAATTACAAAAAGAAGGTCTTTTTAAAACTGAATGGAAGCAGTCTATTCCAAGATTTCCTGAGAGAATCGGTGTCTTGACATCTACAACGGGGGCAGCGATTCGCGATATTTGTACAACGCTAAAACGACGTTATCCACTTGCTGAAATATTGATTTATCCGACGCTTGTTCAAGGGGGACAAGCTGCACCAAATATCGTTCAAAATATTGAGCAAGCAAATTTTGATGCTTCATGTGATGTTCTCATCGTTGGACGAGGTGGAGGATCAATAGAAGATTTATGGGCATTTAATGAGGAGATTGTAGCTCGTGCTATTTTTAGTAGCCGCATACCCATTATTAGTGCTGTTGGTCATGAAACAGATACGACAATTGCGGATTTTGTGGCAGATTTGCGTGCTCCTACACCAACGGCTGCTGCTGAAATAGCTGTACCTGATCAACAGGATTTATTTCAGCGAGTACTGACTCAAAAATCACAGCTTCATCAAATGGTGAGGGCGCAACTTATGGCTGAGCGACAACGTCTAAATAAGCTCCAACAGTCTTATCCATTGTCAATGCCAGAAAGACTATATCGTCCGTTTACTGAAAAACTAGCTCAGCTCGAATCAGACTTACAAAAAGCCATGCAGGTAGATTTGATGAAAAAGAGTGCACTGCTTCAGCAACTACATAGTGCTATCGAGCAACATTCACCAAAAAAAGGCACTCACTTTCTATCAACGTGAGCTAGAAACACGAATTCAACAATTAACACGTGCCTCCTCACAATTTGTGACGAAGCAAAAACATCAATTTGAGGCAACCGTTCGAACTTTAGAAGCATTGAATCCACTTGCGATTTTAACAAGGGGCTTTACAGTGGCGTATAAGGATGAACAAATGATTAAATCGTCCGCTGAAGTCAAACAGCAGGATCAATTAACCCTAACCTTCCATGATGGAGAGGTTATCGCCGAAGTGACAAAAATCTTGCCAAAGAATGAGGGGGAATAGTTGTGGCAGAGAAACAACAGACTTTTGCGGAAGCAATGACAGCACTTGAGGAAATTGTCCGTCAGCTAGAACAAGGTGATGTGCCATTGGAAAACGCTATTGATTTATATAAGCAAGGAATGGAGCTATCACAATTTTGCCATAGTAAGCTGCAACATGCTGAGGAGCAGCTTATATCTATTGTCCAAGAGACAGGTGAAACAACTGCATTTGATCCATCAAAGGGAGAGAATTAAGAAATGAATGAGCAATTAAAGTATTTTATTGAAAGCAACATACCACAAGTTGAAGCTGAAATGTTTGCACTTGTTGAGAAGATTGATGCACCAGGTGATTTAAAAGAATCAATGCTATATTCGCTAAAGGCTGGAGGAAAACGAATTCGTCCACTTTTCGTGTTAGCCGTACTTGAGCTATTTAACAAGGATTTAAAGGTTGGATTAACTGTAGGATCAGTTATAGAAATTATCCATACGTATTCATTAATCCACGATGATTTACCAAGCATGGATAATGATGATTTCCGTAGAGGGAAACCTACTAATCATAAAGTTTATGGAGAAGCACTAGCGACACTTGCTGGAGATGCATTAAATACGCTTGCATTTGGAATATTAGCACGCATGAATGTATCCGCTGAAAAACGCATTGAATTGGTTAACCTTTTAAGTATAGCAGCCGGTGCAGAAGGTATGGTTGGTGGTCAGGTACTAGATATGGAAGGAGAGCAACGCCAGTTAAATTTAGCAGAGCTTGAGCATGTTCATATCAATAAAACAGGTGCTTTATTACGATTTAGCATTGAAGCGGGAGCGGTATTAGCTAATGTGTCTTCCGAGGAACGAGCAACCCTAAAGGAATATGCACATCATATCGGTCTTGCGTTCCAAATTCAAGACGATATTTTAGATATTGAGGGCACAACGGAGGAGCTAGGTAAAACAGCAGGTAAGGATGTAGCGAGTGATAAAAGCACATATCCCGCCCTATTATCACTAAATGGAGCGAAGGATAAGTTAGCTGAGCATTACCAGCTTGCCATTCATGCACTTGATCAATTACAAGTCGATGCTGGTTTACTACGTGAGTTTGCAGCCTATATTGTTCATCGTAAAAACTAAAAGATCAATTACGCCCCAGCGTAATTGGCGTCTGGATTTTTTTTGAGCTCGCTCGAAAAGCTCCTCTTCAAAATCCGGGACATCCTCCAGGGGCTTTGGGTTTTTGTAAAGATAAACAAAGCAGTAAGAGCGAGGAATATGCTAGAATAGTTGAGGATGTTTGTCGAATGTGCAAACAATAAGTGTTCGTACTTTTAGCATATTGATAACACTGTTATAATGGTGGAAACACAAATACGGTGAATATTTTATTGAAAAGGTGTGTGAGAAAGGTGGATTTAAATAAAATAACTAGTCCATCCTTTTTAAAAAAACTTAGACAAGAGGGACCTTGAGCATCTTGCGCAAGAAATTCGTACCTTCTTAATTGAAAAATGTTCTGTCACAGGTGGTCATATTGGACCGAACCTAGGTGTTGTGGAGCTAACAATTATGCTTCATAAAATGTTTGACAGTCCAAAGGATAAGTTTTTATGGGATGTTGGCCACCAAGCTTACGTGCATAAAATTTTGACAGGTCGTGCGTGTCAATTTGACACACTGCGTCAGTTCAAAGGGCTTTGTGGTTTTCCGAAGCTTGTGGAGAGTGAACATGATGAGTGGGAAACAGGGCATAGCTCGACATCTTTGTCAGCAGCTATGGGTATGGCTGCAGCACGTGATATTAAAAATGAGAAGAATTTCGTCGTTCCTATTATTGGTGATGGTGCTTTAACAGGCGGTATGGCACTTGAGGCATTAAATCATATTGGTCATGCGAAAACAAATATGATTGTTATTTTAAACGATAATGAAATGTCCATTGCCCCAAACGTCGGCGCTTTACACAATGTACTTGGACGTCTACGTACAGCGAAGGAATATTCAAAGGCGAAAGAAGAGCTTGAATCTCTTATCAACAAAATCCCTGTATTAGGCGGTAAACTTGCTTCAACGGCTGAGCGCGTAAAGGATAGCTTAAAGTATTTAGTGGTGTCAGGTGTATTCTTTGAGGAGCTAGGTTTTAAATATTTAGGACCAATTGATGGACATGATTTTGATGCGCTTGAGATGACTTTATCTTATGCTAAAAAAAGTAAAAGGTCCTGTACTTGTTCATGTTATAACAAAGAAAGGGAAAGGCTATAAACCCGCTGAAGATGATACGATTGGCAATTGGCATGGAACGGTCCGTACAAAATTGAAAACGGTGCCTTTGTAAAATCAGAAACGAAAGGTCCAGCTTGGAGCAGCTTAATTGCAGAGACAGTACGTAAAATTGCACATGAGGATAAACGAATAGTTACCATCACGCCTGCTATGCCTGTTGGCTCTAAACTACAAGGTATTCAGAAGGATTTTCCAAAGCGTTTCTTTGATGTAGGAATTGCTGAACAGCATGCAGCGACAATGGCAGCAGGTTTAGCAACACAGAAAATGAAACCATTTTTAGCGATATATTCGACATTCCTACAACGTGCCTACGATCAAGTACTGCATGATATTGCGCGCCCTAATCTAAATGTCTTTATTGGAATTGACCGTGCAGGTTTAGTTGGTGCAGATGGTGAAACACATCAAGGTGTATTTGATATCGCCTTCCTTCGCCATATACCAAATATGACAATCATGATGCCAAAGGATGAAAATGAAGGTCAGCATATGGTAAAGACTGCTTTAGACTATGATGGTGGTCCGATAGCCCTACGTTATCCTCGAGGAAATGGGATTGGTGTTCCATTGGATGATGAGCTAATGACTTTACCAATAGGAAGCTGGGAAGTGTTGCGAGAGGGGAAAGATGCAACAATTTTAACGTTTGGTACAACCATTCCAATGGCAATGGAAGCAGCGCACTTGCTTGCTCAGCAGGGCGTTGATATCGAAGTAGTGAATGCCCGCTTCATTAAACCGATGGATGAGGATATGTTGCATCGTATATTATCAAGCAAGAAACCTATTTTGACGATTGAAGAAGCAGTATTACAAGGTGGCTTTGGTAGTGGTGTGCTTGAATTTGCACATGACCATGGTTATTTAAATGCCTAATCGATCGTATGGGAATCCCTGACCAATTTATAGAGCATGGCAATGTAGATCAGCTACTCGCTGAAATTCACATGACAACTGAGGATACAGTGGCACGTATGCAAGTGTTACTTCAACAAAAACAGCAAGTAGGGTTGAATAAATAATGACAAAACAACCAAAAGAACGTGTAGATATTTTACTTGTAGAACGTGGGCTAAGTGAAACTCGTGAAAAAGCAAAGCGTTCCATTATGGCAGGTCTCGTTTTTTTCAAATGAAATTCGTATTGATAAGGCGGGAGAAAAAATAGCCATTGATGCCCCATTACAAGTAAAAGGCTCTGATTTAAAATATGTTAGTCGTGGTGGCTTGAAGCTTGAAAAGGCACTACAAATATTTGATATGTCTGTAGAGGGGAAGCTAATGCTTGATATTGGCTCCTCTACAGGAGGCTTTACAGATTGTGCATTACAGCATGGTGCAAGACATTGCTATGCATTAGATGTGGGTTCCAACCAACTAGCCTGGAAGATTCGCTCTGATGAACGTGTCACAGTGATGGAAAAAACAAATTTCCGTTATACGACTGCAGCAGATTTAACAGAGGGCTTGCCAGATTTTGCAACCATTGATGTTAGCTTTATTTCATTAGCACTTATTCTACCTGTCTTAAAAACCTGTTGATGCCTGGAGGCGATGTGATGGCATTGGTGAAGCCTCAATTTGAAGCTGGGAAAGACAAGGTTGGTAAAAAAAGGCATCGTTAGAGATAAAAAAAGTTCATTTAGAGGTATTAGAAAAGACGGCAGCAATGGCGACAGAGGTCGGCTTTATTGTTAAGGATGCTTCGTTTTCTCCTATTACAGGGGGCGAGGGAAATATTGAATTTTTATTCCATTTAGTGAATCCTGTAGGAGATGAACAAATTCCTGCTTATACAGCTTTTGATACACTCGTTGAAGAAGCGCATAATTCTCTTAAATAACACGTGCTCACTACCTGAGCCGTGTTTTTTTCTTGTACTTTTATGCTGAAAATGGTAGTGTGAATATACATATATATAATTATTTATAAGAGGTGACCACAATGAATAAAGGACAGAGACATATACGAATTCGGGATATTATTGCCAATCATGAAATAGAAACACAAGATGATTTAGTCGATTTTTTAAAAGATGCAGGCTATAATGTGACCCAAGCAACGGTATCACGTGATATAAAGGAACTTCATCTTGTTAAAGTTCCATTGCAGGATGGACGCTATAAATATAGCTTGCCCGCTGACCAACGTTTCAATCCTATGCAAAAATTACATCGTGCATTGGCAGATGCGTTTGTCAGCATTGATGGTGCATCGCATTTTTTAGTCATGAAGCTCTTCCTGGTAATGCGAATGCTATTGCTTCACTGCTTGACCATTTAGATTGGCCTGAGATTTTAGGTACGATTTCTGGAGATGATACAATCTTAATTATTTGCCGTGACGAAAATGAGCGTGAAAATACAAAAAAAATCGCTTATTAGAAATGCTATAATTTAGTATTGGAATTTGATACAGAGGTGACATTTTTGTGTTAAAAGAGCTTAGTATTCGAAACTTTGCCATTATAGAGGATTTGACAGTTAGCTTTTCAAATGGTTTAACTGTATTAACAGGAGAAACAGGTGCTGGAAAATCAATTATCATTGATGCTGTCCATTTACTTGCAGGCGGTAGAGGAAACTCCGAATTCATTCGTCATGGAGCAAGAAAGGCTGAATTAGGAGGTTTATTTCAAATCTCCAGTTCTTTGCATCCTGTGCATAAAAAGCTTGAAGAAGCAGGCATTGAGATTGAAGAAGATACCATTATTTTACGCCGTGATTTACATGATACTGGCAAAAGTATTTGTCGAGTAAACGGAAAACTGGTGCCATTATCTGTACTCCGTGATATTGGCGCTAGCTTAATCGATATTCATGGTCAACATGAAAATCAGGAACTGATGGACGAAAAACAGCACATTTATTTGCTGGACCACTTTGCAGAGGAACAACTTGCTCCAATACAGGAAGTATACAGTTCTCAGTATGAAGAATATCGATCGCTAAAAAGAGAATTGGCTTCTATTTCAATTGATGAGCAGTTAATGGCGCAACGTATTGATTTATATCAGTTCCAAATGAAAGAGCTAGAGGATGCCAAATTAAGGTTAGGTGAGGAAGATGAGCTTCTTGACGAACGTCGCCGTTTGATGAATTTCAATAAGATTTTTGAGCGTTCTAATGAAGCCTATGAAGCAATTCAAGGGGAATCGAAAGGTCTTGACTGGATAGGCAATGCAATGGGGGCATTAGAGGATGCTGCAAAAGTTGACGATCAGTTTAAAGAAGCCTCGGAAGCTGTAACCACAGCATTCTATGCATTACAGGATGCTGCACACCAGGTTAAAAATGTATTAGATGAATTAGAGTTTGACCCAGCCCGATTAAATGAAGTCGAGCAGCGTTTAGCACTATTCCAAAATTTAAAGCGTAAATATGGCTCAACAATTGAAGAGATTTTAGCGTATTACGATAAAATTAAAACTGAGCTGAATGAACTCTTAAATCGCGATGAAATTTTACAGGTTAAAGAGCGAAAAGTACTAGAAATGGAATCAGCACTACAAGAGCTGGCTGTACAATTAACTGCTATTCGAAAAAAATGCTGCACATCATTTAAGTGAGGCTATTATGGCTGAACTACGTGAATTACATATGGAAAAAGCAAAATTTATTGTTAATTTTGATGAATTATCATTTTTTTGATGCCAACGGGAAAGACCAGGTTATTTTTTATATTTCCACGAATGTGGCGAGCCGCCAAAATCATTACCTAAAATTGCATCTGGTGGTGAATTGTCACGTATGATGCTTGCGTTAAAGACCATTTTCTCATCTTCAAACGGCATCACCTCAATTATTTTTGACGAGGTAGATACCGGTGTAAGTGGTCGAGTTGCACAGGCAATTGCTGAAAAAAATTGCTGCAATCTCTATCAACTCTCAGGTTTTATGTATTTCACATTTACCACAAGTCGCTGCGATGGCTGATCATCATTATTTTATCAAAAAAGAAGTGAACCATGATCGAACATTTACTTCATTGCTTGAAATTGATACAAAAGCTCGCATTGAAGAAGTAAGTCGGATGATGTCTGGTGCAGAAATTACTGACTTAACTTTACAGCATGCAACAGAGCTATTAAAAATGGCAAATGCCCGAAAAAAAACAAATGAAATAACCCTTCATCCAGAGACATTTTTAATGTTTCTGGGTTTTTTCAATTTGCACAAATATTTACCGCTTATAAGAATGCCACAACAACACATAGTAAAAAGACAAATATGAAAAGGAGGTGTCGTATGTATCGTCGTTGGCGTCAATTTGTCATTTTGCCTATGCTCATCGTTTTATTTTTCATGCCAGTTCAGGCATTTGCCGCAAAAAAGCTAATTCCGATGGGCGAAGCAATTGGAATTCAACTTCAGCTATCTCATGTATTTGTAGCACATGATGTGCTATTAGCTTCCAATCAGTGGATGAAAGGAGGCGCTGTGATTGAAAAAATAAATGAAATACCTGTAAAAACGCTGGCAGATGCCAAACAGGCTGTTGCAACGCAAGGGCAGCAGAAATGGACGATGAAAAGTGAAGGAAAAGAAGTAACCCTTGAGTTACAGGAGCAAGAAGCAACACATGTTATTTCCTTTTTAAAAGATGAAACAGATGGAGTAGGAACATTGACGTACATTGATCCAGAGACAAAAAAATTACGGTGCATTAGGCCATCAAATTGTCGATTCAACTTTACAAGAAGCCCCTGTTTTTCGAGCTGGCTCCATCTTCTTAGCTTCGATTCAACAAATTCGTAAAAGTATACCTGGTCAACCCGGCTATAAAATTTCCTCCATTGAAAAACATCAGGAACGATTAGGGAGCATCGATAAAAATACCGTTTATGGAATTTTTGGTCGTTGGGAAGACGGCTATCCACAAAGTTTGCCAAAAGCAATTGAAATTATGCATGAAAAGGATATAAAAACGGGAAAGGCTGAAATCTACACGGCGATAGAGGGCAGTAAGGTGGAAACTTTTTCAATCGAAATAATAAAAATCGAAAATGAACGTCTTGAATTTATCATTTCCGACGAAAAGCTCATTGAAAAAAACAGGTGGTATTTTACAGGGAATGAGTGGTAGCCCAATCATCCAAAACGGTCGTTTTGTAGGTGCTGTTACACATATGTTTGTGGAGGAGCCAAAAAAAGGGAGCTGCTATTACTGTAGCGGAAATGTTAAGAAAGTCATCCTAATAGTGGGGCTGCCTTTGGGTAGCTCCATTTTTTCATGAAAATTTGTGTTTTTATATGGGAATCATCAAGGATTTCGTTTTTTCATGAAGGGATTAGCGATACTAAAAAAAACTGTAGTTTTATCTCGGTTTTTTCACTAAAATAAAGAAGATAAGCATTCGACATTTTGCAGGTATTTATCATAACTTGTCGATTAAAAAAAGAAAGTATCGGACTACATACTCATTTTTGGAAATAGAAAAGGTTTTTAAAACAAAAATGTCGAAAATTCACAGTGTGCCAAAAATGGCATAAGGGGTAGTTACGCTTTGAAGTGATTCAAAGCACAGTCCAGAAGGAGGAATTGAAATGACAAAGGTAAAGGTAGCGATTGCAGACGATAATCGTGAGTTATTAAAAACAATGGAGCAGTATTTTCAAGGGCATCCCGAAATAGAGATTATTGCAACTGCTTCAAATGGAAAAGTTTGCTTACAAATGCTTGAGGAATTTACACCAGATATTTTACTCCTAGATATAATTATGCCTCATCTTGATGGTTTAGCAGTTTTAGAATCCATGTATCAAAATGAACAAATGTCATCGATTCAAGTAATCATGCTGACTGCATTTGGCCAAGAGGATGTCATGAAACAAGCGGTTGATTTAGGTGCTTCGTATTTCATGCTAAAGCCATTTGAATTTGATCAATTGGTGCAAAAGATTCTTCATTGCGCTGGACAAAAAGCAACACTTCCTAAAAAGACAAGTGTTTTACAACCTACAGCGCCACAAAAATTAAATCAACATCAATTAGATAGCACGATTACAGCCATCATTAAAGAAATTGGTGTCCCTGCACATATTAAAGGGTACTCCTATTTACGAGAAGCTATTCAAATGGTGTTTGAGGATATCGAGTTATTAGGCTCTGTGACGAAAATCCTATATCCAGAAATCGCTAAAAAAATTCAATACAACTCCTTCACGTGTAGAACGTGCTATTCGCCATGCCATTGAGGTAGCGTGGAATCGAGGAAATTATGAATCGATTTCGTCAATGTTTGGCTATACCGTTCATCACTTAAAATCGAAGCCGACAAATAGTGAATTTATCGCCATGATTGCGGATAAGATTCGCATTGATATGATGGCGAGCTAAAAAAACAATCATATGTTAAAGGAGAATGACCAGTAGCCATTATTTATAACCTATATATAAATTCAAAGCGCCTATGTAAGCAGTCTTCAAGCTGTTTATGAGGCGTATTTTTTTAATTTAGTTAGGAAGGCCTAATACATTTTTGTATAATTTGTGACAAAAACAGTATCTATATGATAAATTAATGAATGATTTAGTAAATAACATGATTACTTGCAGTTATTTTATACAATTATGATAACAGAATAGCATACATTAAGTTAAATATTTCCTTTTAGTAGTAAATAACAGCTAAAAATGATAGGAAAAATATAAAATATGGTAGAATGTCTTACTGATAAAGTAGGGGTATTTTCTTTCTGAGTAGTGACAATTGTCTCTAAACAAATGTAAATAGATTGTATATACTTACAGATAGAGGGAAGGAGGAGGTAGCTTGATTCTAGTTCGGAATGATAACTTCGAAATATCAGAAGAAAATGGCAAAGTATATATGGTAACTTTCAGCGCTGGTTTTCCATTAAAAGAATTTGATAGTATTTTACGCAGTCATCCCCGCCTAAAGTTGTCTAATTTTTCAATATTAAAAAAATGTATTAGCGACTGAAAGTATAAATCCTGTTGAAATCGGACGTTGGCTTCCGAATGTGGAAGCGGAAATTGCACGAGATAAAATGTCTGCCTCTATATTTATCTATGAAACACATGATTATATTCAAAAAAAATAAAGAAAAATTGTCGCAACAAATTTTAGAAACGCTTGAAGATGAAGGAATTATAAATGGAATTTTGGATTTTGATATTTCGAAAATTGAACCAGGAAAAGCATTTTTAATTGCTCAAGGAACGCCACCTGTAGCAGGAACTGATGCACAAATTACATACTTACCTAAACCAGAGAGAAAGCCAGTGATTCGCGAAGATGGAAAAGCTGATTATTATGATATGAACTTTATCTCTGAAATTTCTGAAGGGTCATGGCTTGGCGAAAAAATACCTGCAACTTTAGGGAAAGCAGGGAAAAATGTGCTAGGTGATACGATTGCTGCTGCACCAGGTCGTGATTTTCCCATTAAATACGATAAAAAATCTGCCTATGAAGTGGAGGAGAATGGGAAAATTGTTATCCGCTCCAAAATTGCAGGCGTATTAGATGATGTCAAGGGCATGATTGGTGTAAATCGACATTTGCCTATTCATGGTGATGTTGGTGTTGAAACAGGAAACCTTGAATTTAATGGCTCATTAAGTATAAAAGGAACGGTCACTTCTGGCTATACAGTTATTGCTACTGGAGACATTTCAATTGAGGGTGCCGAAGGTGTAAGTGGCGCCAAGCTTATAAAATCTATTGAGGGTGATGTCTATATTCGCGGTGGCATTTTTGGGCTTGGTTCAACATTGGTGGAGGCAGGCGGCAATATTTTCGTCAAGCATGTTAATGAAGCAAATTTAGTCGCAGCTGATAGTATTCATATAGGCTTTTATGCATTAGGATCACAGCTCACTGCACATTCTATCTTTGTGGACGAACGAAAAGGTAAAATTATTGGGGGTCGCGCAGTAGCGAAAAATACAATTGTCACGGCTATATCTGGAAACCGTTTAGAGCGTCGAACGGATTTAATCATCGAAAGTGTCAATAAAAGAGAAAGCTATTCGCTTATGCAAGAGAAGGCAACACACTTAAAGCAATTACAATCAGATATTTCAATACAAGAGGGAAAAATTAAGAGCTTATTACCAATCCTTAATCAAATGACGAAGGAGCAAGTGGCTACATTTGAGGAAACGAAGCAGGTCTTAACGAAATTGAAGGCCGAAGCAGTGACAATTGACCGTGAGGTGAAACTAATGATGGATGAAATGCGCCATGCAGGTAAAGAGGAAATTACTGTGACAAAAGAAGCGCATCCAGGCACATATATTCAGATTGGCAAAAAATCATCCCTATTAAGTAAAATGACCAATGGTAAATTTCTCCTTGAATTTGGTGAGTTAAATGTCTAGCCAAACGTCCATTCCTGTGTTTGCACATCGAGGAGCGTCAGCTTATGCACTTGAAAATAGCTTCAGGGCTTTTGAGAAGGCATTGGAGCTAGGTGCAGATGGCATTGAATTGGATATCCAATTGTCAAAGGAAGGAATTCCAGTTGTCTATCATGATCCACAGCTATCAAGATTAGTTGGCATCAATAAGCTTGTGAATGAGTGTACAGTAGAGGAGCTTCTTAGCTTTAAGCTTGGAAAGCCCTGGAGACGTTTTTTTTTCTTCGTACAAAATTCCAACATTAGATGCCGTTTTAGCATGGGCAAATTCCCATCAGCTACCCCTTAATATTGAATTAAAATCAACCATCCTTAATAATAAAAATGCACTTATTCAAATGCTTCATCAACTTATTTTGCCTGTTGGCAGTCATTTTTCATCGTTTCACTATGAGCTGTTAGAAATCGTGAAGCAATATAGATCTGATGTTGAAACAGCCCTTATTGCAACTAAAAAAATTAAAATGGGATTTGCTCAGTGATTATAAAGCGATTGACAGCGTGCATATGCATAAAAGGTATTATAAACCAAGATTTTTAGAGGCATGTGTAGCAAGTGATAAAGCATGTCGTTTTTATGCGATTGATGGTAATGAGGCTTTTTTGACAAACCCACATCCATCAGTAATTGGTTGGATTACTGATTATCCTGATAAAGTAATAGCGAAGCAGCACCGTCAATAAAAATAGCTATCCAGTAAGTCAAATGACTTAGATGGATAGCTATTTTTATTTTTTTTGAAAGCGCGGAGCAACTTTTCCATTTTTTTCGATCGCGGTGGAGTAAAAAGCCTGCAAAAAAAGCCAAATCCTATTACAAAGAGAATGACGCCCACAACGAACTGTAACCATAAAAACGGGAAAGGTGCAATAAGTTTACCAAATAATGTATCACGCATGAATTTAATGCCACCTGCAGCCATAAGACCTGGAATAAGCATTACAATAAATGCAGCTAAACGAGCCATGCATGTCCCTCCTTATTCCTAAGTTTAATTGTACCTGTGGTTATTGGAATGTCAAGAAACGTTATTTCACTATGTGACTGCTGAAGCCATGAGCACAAAGGGTATAAACTAGGATTCGTAACTGAATGTTTAGAAAATTCTTACTTAATCGAGAATGTGTAATAATAGTTGCGAAATTGTGAAATTGTCAGTATTGTAAAATTAAATGGAGCATTATTATCCATTACTAAACAATTTTATTATCATTTAAAACTTGATTGGATGGGCATTTGGGGATGCACTTTCCAAAGCAAAGGGGCGAGTTTTCATGGAAATCTTCAAGTATATGGAAAAGTATGATTATGAACAATTGGTATTTTGCCAAGATGAAGCATCAGGGTTAAAAGCGATTATCGCAATCCATGACACAACACTTGGACCAGCATTAGGCGGGGCACGTATGTGGACATATGCATCAGAAGAGAATGCGATTGAGGATGCATTACGTTTAGCACGTGGCATGACTTATAAAAATGCAGCTGCTGGTTTAAACCTTGGCGGTGGGAAAACGGTCATTATCGGTGACCCATTTAAAGATAAAAATGAGGAAATGTTCAGAGCACTGGGACGTTTTATCCAAGGGCTTAATGGACGCTACATTACAGCGGAGGATGTTGGTACAACAGTAACAGATATGGATTTAATCCATGAAGAAACAAATTATGTAACTGGTATTTCTCCAGCATTTGGTTCATCAGGTAATCCATCTCCAGTAACTGCGTACGGTGTTTATCGTGGGATGAAGGCAGCAGCAAAAGAAGCCTTTGGATCTGATTCATTAGAGGGACGTACAATTTCTGTACAAGGGCTAGGAAATGTTGCTTACAAGCTTTGCGAGTATTTACATAATGAGGGTGCAAAACTTGTTGTGACTGATATTAATCAAGCAGCAATTGATCGAGTAGTTCATGATTTTGGCGCAACAGTTGTCGCACCAGATGACATTTATTCACAGGAAGTGGATATCTTCTCACCTTGTGCATTAGGAGCAATTTTAAATGATGAAACGATTCCACAATTAAAGGCAAAGGTTGTTGCTGGTTCTGCCAATAACCAACTACAAGATTCTCGCCATGGTGATATCTTACATGAATTAGGAATTGTTTATGCGCCTGATTATGTTATCAATGCAGGTGGGGTTATAAACGTTGCAGATGAATTATATGGCTATAATCGTGAGCGAGCGATGAAGCGTGTTGATGGTATTTATGATAGTATTGAAAAAAATCTTTGCTATTTCCAAACGAGATGGTATTCCTACGTATGTAGCGGCTAATCGTTTAGCGGAAGAACGAATTGCACGAGTGTCTAAATCACGTAGCCAATTTTTAAAAAAATGAAAAAAAATATTTTACATGGTCGTTAAAAATCACTTAATCATTAGAGAAGTCGCATTGTCGACTTCTTCTAACTTTAATTAGAGATTAGTAGCTTAACTGAAATAAAGCTAAAGCCCTACCAAGGAGTGAAAGGGATTTTTCTTATATTATCCAATGTGATTGAAGGATAGGCGGATTTAGCACTTTTCTCATAAGGGGGAAACAATATGGCTCAAAATTATGATGTTGTCATTTTAGGTGGAGGTACAGGAGGCTATGTTGCAGCAATTCGTGCGGCACAGTTAGGTTTAAAAACAGCTATTGTTGAACGTGAGCAACTTGGTGGCACATGCTTACATAAAGGCTGTATACCAAGTAAGGCCTTACTTCGAAGTGCTGAAGTATATCGTATGGCCAATAAAACGGCTGCAGAATTTGGTGTAGATATTGAAGGAGTTACATTGCAGTTTGACAAAGTACAGGCTAGGAAACAAGCCATTGTTGAGCAGTTGAGCCAAGGTGTGAATACACTAATGAAAAAAGGTAAAATAGATGTTTATCAGGGAACAGGCAGAATTTTAGGCCCTTCTATCTTTTCACCAATGCCAGGTACTATTTCAGTGGAAATGAGTAATGGAGAGGAAAATGAAATGCTTGTGCCAACAAATGTTGTGATTGCAACAGGTTCAAAGCCTAGAGGAATGGCTGGGTTAACAATTGATGGAAAATATGTCATGAACTCAGATCATGCATTACAGATGGAGGAGCTACCGAAGTCATTGCTAATTGTTGGTGGCGGTGTTATTGGAATCGAATGGGCATCCATGCTTTGTGATTTTGGCGTATATGTAACGGTTATTGAATATGGGCCATCGATTTTACCATCAGAAGATGCAGATATTGTCAAAGAAGTCACGAAGCAGCTTGAAAAAAGAGGCGTTCGTATTGTGACAAACGCCCGCTTAGATACAGGAACATTCAAAATTGAAAATGATAACGTTTTCATTTCTGCGAAAGTTAACGATAAGGATGAATTATTCGAGGCTGATAAATTATTGCTTAGCGTAGGGCGTGAAGCAAATACACAAGGTATAGGCTTAGAAAATACAGAAATCGAAATTGAGAATGGGTTTATTAAAGTTAATAATTCGTATCAGACAAAGGAATCACATATGTATGCCATTGGGGATGTGATTGGTGGGTTACAATTAGCACATGTAGCTTCACACGAAGGATTATGTGCCATTGAACATATTGCCTCAGGAAAAACAGAAGCACTAGATGTACTAAAGGTGCCAAAATGCGTTTACTCTTTTCCAGAGGTTGCAAGCATTGGCTTAACAGAAAGTGCTGCTAAGGAGCAGGGCTTTACCTTAAAAATAGGAAAGTTTCCATTCAAGGCGATTGGTAAAGCACTTGTAAATGGAGAGACAGACGGCTTTGTAAAAATTATAGCAGATGAAGAAACAAATGATATTTTGGGTATTCATATGGTAGGTCCACATGTAACAGATTTAATTGGTGAAGCATCACTTGCTAAATTACTTGATGCAACGCCATGGGAAGTTAGTCAGGCTATTCATCCGCATCCGTCTCTTAATGAGGTGCTAGTAGAATCAGCATTAGCTGTGGATAATCGTGCTATTCATTTTTAACCTCTCTCAGCAGAAGTCTCCCACCTTTATAGGTCGTGAGATGAATGTGAATTCAGCTACGTTTCAAGGGGTGGCCAAAGACACGCTGAAATAGATTAACTCAGGCTAAGATCTTCACATCCTGTGAAAACGCCTGAGTGACCAACATCGTGTTGGCCCAAAGCCTCTGGCGGATGTCACGGAATTGAAAGGGAGTTCTTTGTGTAAACACAAAGCCGATTCCGGACGCAATTATGCCGAGGCATAATTGATAATTTATCATTTCATAACTAAAGTATTATCGTGTGAGAGGATTATATACTTTGGTTATTTCTTTACAATGCGAAAGGGGTGTTCGTATGCAAGATGTTCAAATCAAGCATGAAGATTTAGGTTTATCAAATGAAGATGTCCTTGCAATGTTCGAAACGATGTTAATGGCAAGAAGATTAGATGAGCGTATGTGGTTATTAAACCGTTCAGGTAAAATTCCCTTTGTTATTTCTTGTCAGGGACAAGAGGCAGCACAAGTTGGAGCAGCTTTGCACTCGATAAAGAGAAGGATTATATTGCACCATATTATCGTGATATGGGCGTTGTTTTACATTTTGGTATGACACCTAGAGAGTTGATGCTGTCTGCATTTGCCAAAGCAGAAGATCCAAACTCTGGTGGTCGTCAAATGCCGGGTCATTTTGGTCAAAAGAAAAATCGTATTTTAACGGGATCATCTCCTGTTACAACGCAAGTTCCACATGCAGTGGGCGTTGCCCTTGCAGGACGGCTACAAAAAGAAGATTTTGTTTCTTTCGTTACGCTTGGTGAAGGTTCTTCTAACCAAGGAGATTTCCATGAAGCGCGAATTTTGCAGGTGTTCATAAGCTTCCAGTCATTATAATGGTAGAAAATAATCACTATGCAATTTCTGTGCCTGTTGAACGTCAATTAGGCTGTGCGAAAGTATCGGATCGTGGCATTGGCTACGGTATGCCAGGTGTTACGGTTGATGGCAAATGTCCATTACAAGTCTATAAAGTGGTGAAAGAGGCTGCAGACCGTGCGCGTAATGGTGAAGGTCCAAGTTTAATAGAAACTGTGACATACCGTCTAACGGCTCACTCTTCCGATGATGATGATCGTCAATACCGTACTGCTGAAGATATAGCAGAAGGAAAGGCTAAGGATCCTATTTTACTATTTGAAAAGTATCTTATGGATATGGGTGTAATGTCAGAGAAACTACGTTCAGAAATCGAGGAACGTGTGATGGCTGAAGTAAATGAGGCTACGGATTATGCAGAGGCTGCACCGTATGCCACACCGGAACATGCTTTGAAATACGTGTATGCACCAGTGGACGGAGGTGACGTGTAATGGCAGTGATGTCTTATATTGATGCGATTACATTAGCGATGAAGGAAGAAATGGAACGTGATGAGCGTGTTTTCATTTTAGGAGAGGATGTTGGTCGTAAGGGCGGAGTATTTAAAGCAACTTCTGGCTTGTACGATCAATTTGGTGAATATCGTGTACTTGATACGCCTCTTGCAGAAAGTGCTATAGCCGGTGTTGGTATAGGAGCTGCGATGTATGGTATGCGCCCAATTGCCGAAATGCAGTTTGCAGATTTTATTATGCCTGCTGTGAACCAAATCGTCTCTGAGGCAGCAAAAATTCGCTACCGTTCAAATAATGACTGGACTTGTCCAATGGTAATACGTGCCCCGTTTGGTGGGGGTATACATGGAGCACTCTATCATTCCCAATCTGTAGAGGCACTTTTTGCAGGAACGCCAGGATTGAAAATTGTTATTCCATCAACACCGTATGATGCTAAAGGTCTATTAAAAGCAGCTATTCGTGATGAAGACCCTGTGTTATTTTTTTGAGCATAAACGTGCATATCGCTTGATTAAAGGTGAAGTCCCTGCGAATGATTACACATTACCAATTGGTAAAGCGGATGTTAAACGTGAGGGAGATGACATTACGGTCATTACGTACGGTTTAGCTGTACATTTTGCATTACAAGCTGCGGAGCGACTAGCAGCAGATGGTATTTCTGCACATATTCTAGATCTTCGTACTGTATATCCACTTGATAAGGAAGCAATTATTGAGGCTGCAAGTAAAACAGGAAAAGTGTTGCTGGTAACAGAGGATAATAAAGAAGGTAGTATCATGAGCGAGGTGGCGGCCATCATCGCTGAGCATTGTTTATTTGATCTTGATGCACCCATTCAACGCCTTGCAGGACCAGATGTTCCGGCAATGCCTTATGCTCCAACAATGGAAAAGTATTTTATGATAAATCCTGATAAAGTAGAGCGCGCGATGCGTGAACTAGCTGCCTTCTAAATAGAAGGCACTTCTCACAAATTGAAAAAGTATTTAGTGAAAATCTTTGATTAGTGAGTGCTACAAATACTTATTGTAAAAGGAAAGCCTCAGTCGAATAGTCCGTTTTGAGAACTGTTTTTCTACAGTGTCCTGTCGGCTATTCATTCTAAAATAGTTTGTCACATATAAATACGGCTAGGCTTAATTGGATGGGAGGAATAGATGATGGCGATTCAAAATATCACAATGCCACAACTCGGTGAAAGTGTAACAGAAGGAACAATTGAAAAATGGCTTGTTAAGCCTGGTGATACAGTAAAAAAAATATGACCCTCTAGCAGAAGTTGCAACAGATAAAGTAAATGCAGAAATCCCTTCATCTTTTGAAGGTGTTATTACAGAGTTGCTTGCAGAGGAAGGCCAAACGTTACCAGTAGGTGCAATCGTTTGCTCTATTGAAATTGCCGGTGACAGCGAGCTACCACCTCCACCTCCAACGAAGAAATCAGCAGTTAGTACAGCGATTTTAAATGCAGGTGTACAAAGAAAACAAGAAACACAACAAGCTACGACAGCTACGGTTGCACCACCAAAACCAGTAAGGAAGGATAAAGTTCGCTATTCACCAGCAGTTCTTCGACTTGCACAGGAGCATGATATTGCGCTTGAGCAAGTTTCAGGAACAGGTGAAGGAGGACGTATTACAAGAAAAGACCTTCTTGCCTTAATTGAAGCGGGAGCTGTGCCAACTACACAGGCTGAAACACCTTCTATCGCTGATACTCCTGTACAACAGTCAGCGTCTGCTGTAGCAAATGTAAATCCACAGAACGATATGAAGCCAGTCACACCTACACAGCCTTTGCAAGCAGGGGATATTGAAATACCTGTAACGAAAGTGCGTCGTGCTATCGCCAATAATATGGTAAGAAGTGTTCATGAAGTGCCGCATGCATGGATGATGATGGAAGTGGATGTAACGGATTTAGTCACTTATCGAGACAGTATAAAGACAGAGTTTAAACAAAAAGAAGGCTTTAATATTACGTATTTTGCCTTCTTTGTGAAGGCAGTTGCACAAGCATTAAAAGAGTTCCCAATGATGAATTCTATGTGGGCAGAGGATAAAATTATTCAGAAGCATGACATTAACATTTCCATTGCCGTTGCAACTGATGATGCCTTATTTGTTCCTGTTATAAAACACGCTGATGAAAAATCAATTAAAGGGATTGCGAGGGAAATTAATGAGCTCGCTGTCAAAGTACGTGCTGGAAAATTGTCAATGGATGATATCAAAGGTGGAACTTTTACGGTCAATAATACGGGTGCATTCGGCTCTGTGCAGTCGATGGGCATCATCAATTATCCACAAGCAGCAATTTTGCAGGTGGAAAGTATTGTAAAAAAAACAGTTGTTTTACCGGGTGGCATGTTTGCTGCACGTGATATTGTGAATTTATGTTTATCATTAGATCACCGCGTTTTAGACGGACTTGTTTGTGGTAAATTCCTAAATAGAGTAAAAGAAATACTCGAAAATACAAATAAATCTTCGACGTCAGTCTACTGATGACTACTCGGAAACCTGTTGTATAACGGTTTCCGAATTTTTTTTTGCTTTTCGAGTCGCAATTTGTCATGTAGAATAACAAATAGAAACTACTAAGGGGGGAAGCTGATTAAGCGTCCGCATGTCAAACAACATGAAAAATATTGAATTTGAAAAGCCGTCCTATTCAGAATGGCAAGATGCAGCAATCAAGGCTTTAAAAGGGAAACCATTCGAGTCTCTTTTAACGAAAACAAGTGAAGGTATTACATTAGAACCTCTTTACACACAAGAAAGTTTAGTAGCAAAACTTGGTGAAGAACTTGATAAACAAGTTGCCACAATCCGTTCCCTACAAAATAGTCAAGTCTTTAAAGTGGCACAGCAAGTTTATGCTGACACAGGCGAAGCATTTTTTTGCTCAGCTAGATGATAGTTTAGCACGTGGAAACGAAGTAGTAACAATTGATAGCCGTGTTAATTTTGAATGGACTGCAGAAATAGTAGCAAAATTAGCGACTTATTTCTCAGAATATTCGTTTAAAATTACGGTTGAAAATTCAAATGACCCATTATTAGCAGTATTCGACAACATTGCCATTGAACAACGAGAAGCTACCAAAGGTTTCATCGTTTCAAAAAAACCCTATCACTTTAACTGATTTTCCGAACGTGCGCTCAATCGGTGCAGATATTACGGTTTATCACAATCAAGGAGCAAATGCTGTACAAGAATTAGCATATGCACTTGCGTTTGCGGCTAAATATGCAGAGCAAGAAGAAAGCTTTGAAGCCTTTGCAAAGCGATTTTATGTATCCTTTGCTATTGATACACAGTTCTTTACAGAGATTGCTAAACTTCGTGCTTTTAAAGTACTTTGGAAAGCGTTCTCATCTGCTTATGGTATAGAAAAAAAATATTAAAATTCCAACACTTGCAGAAACTTCATTAAGAAGCTTCTCAAAATTAGATGTTTATGTAAACCTACTACGTGCAGCAAATGAAGCGCTTTCTGGCTTAATTGGTGGTGCAGACGTCTTTACTGTTCATCCACATGATGCATTAACAAAGCCAACTGATCAATCAATTCGTATTGCACGTAATGTATCTTTAGTTTTAAAAGAAGAAACAAATGTGTTAAAAGTAACTGACCCAGCTGGAGGTTCATATTTCATTGAGTCATTGACAGCTGATTTTGTAAAAGAAGCTTGGGCATTATTCTTAGATATTGAAGCTGCTGGGGGCATTGATGCTTATATTGCCTCAGGAAAGCTAGCAGAAGAATTAGAGCAATCATACCAAGCTCGTATTAAAGCTACACAAACACGAAAGCAATCTCTAATTGGTACGAATATTTATGCAAATCCAGCAGATGTGCTTGAGAGTGAAACGAATCCATTATTTGCAGATATTAAGCGAATTGCTATACCTTTCGAGCAATTACGAGCAGACATGACGGCTGCTAATGTGAAAACAGGAATCTTAGCATTAGGTACATTAAAAAGCTCGAAACCACGTGCTGATTTTGTATCTGGTTTCTTAAATACAGTAGGTGTAGTACCAGAAAAAAAGTGAACCAATCGCAACGGCCGAAGAAGCAGTGGCATGGTTAAATACTACAGAAGCAACCTATGTGGTGATTGCTGGCAATGATGACGATACAAAAGAATTAGTACCAGCGATTCTAGCGGGTAAACCTGCTAATGTGCTTGTTGATGTTGCAGGTAAATATAAAGACGAAGAAGAAGCTTGGTTAGCAGATGGCTTAAACGGCTTTATTTTCGCAGGACAGAACATCATTGAAAAATTAAATTCAGTGTTCGCTAGCATGAAGGAGGTCCAACGATGAGCAAGCCAAATTTTAGTGCAGTTGAAATCGAAAAAGTTTTAGCAGCAGAAGCCCCTCAAGCGTCAGAAGAAAAATTCATGACAAATGAAGGGATCGAAATTAAAGATATATACACAAAAGAAGATATTAAAGAGGCAAAGCATTTAAATGATGTAGCAGGTATTGCGCCAAATACGCGTGGCCCATACCCTACGATGTATGTAGCACGTCCTTGGACTGTTCGCCAATACGCTGGTTTCTCAACAGCTGAGGAATCCAATGCATTCTACAAACGTAATCTGGCGATGGGACAAAAAGGTCTTTCTGTTGCCTTTGACTTAGCTACTCACCGTGGCTATGATTCCGATCATCCACGCGTAACTGGGGATGTTGGTAAAGCTGGGGTTGCCATTGATTCTGTCGAAGATATGAAAATCCTATTCGACCAAATTCCTTTAGATCAAATGTCCGTGTCAATGACAATGAATGGTGCGGTATTACCAGTATTGGCATTCTATATCGTTGCAGCTGAAGAACAGGGGGTTACACCTGACAAGCTGGCAGGTACAATTCAAAACGATATTTTAAAAGAATACATGGTTCGTAATACTTATATTTATCCACCAGCAATGTCTATGAAAATTATTGCAGATATTTTCGAATATACAGCGAAATTTATGCCAAAATTTAACTCTATTTCGATCTCTGGTTACCATATTCAAGAAGCCGGAGCAACTAATGACATCGAGCTTGCTTATACATTAGCAGATGGTCTTGAGTATGTCCGTACGGGATTGAAAGCTGGCATCGATATTGATGCCTTTGCCCCGCGTTTATCGTTCTTCTGGGCAATCGGTATGAATTATTATATGGAAGTTGCAAAAATGCGTGCTGCTCGTCGTATTTGGGCGCAAATGATGTCTACGTTCAATCCGAAAAATCCAAAGACATTAGCACTTCGTACACATTCACAAACATCTGGCTGGTCTTTAACAGAGCAAGATCCATTTAATAACGTAACACGTACATTAATTGAGGCTAATGCATCCTCAATGGGCCATACACAATCTCTTCATACAAACGCACTTGATGAGGCGATTGCTCTTCCAACAGACTTCTCTGCTCGTATTGCACGTAATACACAGTTATTCTTACAGGAAGAAACGGCTATGACGAAAGTGATTGATCCATGGGGTGGTTCATACTATGTGGAGAAATTAACGGAGGAAATTACAAAATCCGCATGGGCATTAATCGAAGAAATCGAAGAACTAGGTGGAATGGCGAAAGCGATTGAAACAGGTCTTCCAAAAATGAAAGTTGAGGAAGCTGCGGCAAAACGTCAGGCAAAGATCGACTCTAAATCCGAAACAATTGTTGGTGTCAATAAATATCGTCTAGAAAAAGAAGAGCCTATTGATATTCTCGACATCGATAATACATTAGTACGTCAAAAACAAATTGAGCGATTAGAATCAATGCGCGCAGCTCGTAATGAAGAGGAAGTACAAAAACATCTTGCTCGACTAACAAAGGCTGCAAAAGAAGGCGGAGAAAACTTATTAGCAGTAGCAGTAGATGCAGCGCGTGCTCGTGCGTCTTTAGGGGAAATTTCAGATGCAATTGAAGTTGTCTCTGGCCGTCATAAAGCAATTATCCGTTCCATTTCTGGTGTTTACTCTGCGAACTTCTCTGATGAGGAGCAGATTCTTGAAGTAAAACGAATGACAGACGAATTCCTTGAAAATGAAGGTCGCCGCCCACGTATTTTAGTAGCAAAAATGGGGCAAGATGGTCATGATCGCGGTGCCAAAGTTATCGCAACAGGCTATGCTGACTTAGGTTTTGACGTAGATATTTCTCCACTATTTATGACACCAGAGGAAACAGCTCAAATGGCGGTTGAAAATGACGTACATTGTATCGGTGTTTCCTCTTTAGCAGCAGGACACAAAACATTAGTTCCTGCACTGGTATCTGAGCTAACAAAGCTAGGTCGTGAAGATATTATCATTATTGTTGGTGGTGTTATTCCAGCACAGGATTATGAATTCCTTTATGAAGCTGGTGCCGTAGCAATCTTTGGACCAGGTACAGTTATCCCTGTATCTGCCATTAAAATTATTGAAGAAATCTACAAACGCTTAGGTTATGAGGAAGTGTCTAAGTAATGGACAAAAACAAAGAGATGCAGGAAAGTGCACTATTTGTCATGGATGGAGTAGCAGCATCTCACGATGGTATGCAATATGGTGTACCAAAAAAAATTCCGAAAGAAAAAAGCTGACAAAATTGACATACAGGCGCTTGCCCGTGAGGTAATGGCAGGTTCCCGTACTCAATTATCAAAGGCGATAACACTCATTGAAAGCTCAAATATCGTGCATAAAGCACAGGCACAAGAGCTTTTACAGGAGCTTCTACCGCATACAGGAAATAGTGTTCGTATAGGCATTACAGGAGTTCCTGGTGCTGGAAAAAGCTCATTTATTGAGGCTTTCGGAACGATGCTTTGTGAGATGGGGATGAAGGTTGCAGTGCTAGCAATTGATCCAAGTTCCTCACTATCTGGAGGGAGTATTTTAGGTGACAAAACACGTATGGAGGAGCTTGTTAAGAAGTCGAATGCATTTGTTCGACCATCTCCTTCAGCTGGTACCTAGGGGGTGTCCATAAAAAAACACGTGAAACAATGCTAGTTTGTGAAGCTGCTGGCTATGATGTTATTTTAATTGAAACTGTTGGTGTTGGGCAAAGTGAAACATATGTCCGTGGTATGGTTGACTTCTTCCTGTTGCTAGTATTAACAGGAGCTGGTGACGAGCTACAAGGCATGAAAAAGGGCATTATGGAATTAGCAGATGCCATCGTAGTACACAAGGCAGATGGAGATAACGTACGTTTAGCCAAAAAGACTGTATCTGAGTATAAGCAAATTTTGCATTTCTTACAGCCAGCTACGCCAGGGTGGATGTCTACTGCTATGCCGGTTAGTTCATGGGAAAAACGCGGTCTCGACAAAGTATGGGATACAATCGGAGAATTTAGACAAACGGTCGAAGCAAATAATTACTGGTCGATTAGACGTCAAAATCAAACCAAGGATTGGTTCCAATCAATGATTACTGACCATTTAATCGATGCGTTTTATGGTAATCCAGAACGCAAGGCACAAGTGCAACTGTTAGAAAGCCAAATTTTAAATGGACAGCTAACAGTAACACAAGGTGTAGATCGTTTATTTAGCGATAATCAATCATAGCCATAAACTGTTGTATCTTCATTTACCAAAAGTGTTAGTAGTGGAAGTGTAGAAACCAATGCGAAATTACTGAGCAAGTAGGTGCACAAAATCGCCACTAACTGCTATGATAGGAGATGTATTAGTGTCAGTCTAAAGTCTAAGGTGACACGAACTTGAAAGGAGCTATCGCTATATGAATATGGATTACGATTTATTTATGCAGGAAATTTCAAAAACAGCACGTGCGGAAATTGAGGCTGCTGGTTATGAACAGCTACGCACACCAGAAGCTGTTGAAGAGGCGTTTGCTCGTCCAGGTACTACATTAGTCATGGTCAATTCAGTATGTGGCTGTGCAGGAGGTATTGCTCGTCCGGCTGCAGCACAAAGCGTTCATTACGATAAACGTCCAGATCATCTTGTTACAGTTTTTGCTGGTCAAGATAAAGAAGCAACGGCAGCTGCTCGTTATCACTTCGGAGAAGATCACTTACCATCCTCTCCATCATTTATTCTGTTAAAGGATGGACAAGTGGTAGCTGAAGTTGGGCGCTATGAAATTGAAGGTCATGATCCAATGTCTGTTGTAACAAATTTACAAGCAAACTTTGAAGAATACTGCGATGAACTTTAATACTATTCATTAATTAATTTGATAAGATGAACGCCCCGCAGCAACATCACTAGTTGCGGGGACTGTTTCTTATCAATAAATAGTAGATAATTGGTACATTCTACTGTAATAATAGCAAAAATATATTTGGAATTTTTTTAAATATTAGCTAAATGATTTATCTGAAAAAAATTGAATTGATTTGATGAATAGAATAAGTGAAGAGTAATGGAGGATGGGAGGCAGTCGACTTGAAGAAGTTTTCAATCGGCTATCGTACATTAAAAACGGCAACCGGTGCAGCCATTGCAATAGCCATTGCCCAGTATTTCGAATTAGCTTCTTATGCATCTGCAGGTATTTTAACAATACTTTGTGTACAGCCAACGAAGAAAAAAAATCCCTTCATGCTGCTTATACACGATTTGTCGCAAGTATTATCGGTATGCTTTATGCCTTTTTAAGCTTTGAGTTATTTTCATATCACCCACTTACACTAGCAGGGATGCTCATTATTTTTATCCCCACAATTGTATCATTGAAGGTAGCAGACGGCTTTGTCTCAAGTGCAGTAATTATTATGCATATTTATGCTGCTGAAAAATTCTCGTGGACATTGGTTTCAAATGAATTTGCTTTAATGGCAATTGGTTATGGAACGGGAATAGCGATTAATATGTATATGCCAGATATACAAAAGGAATTAAATTACTATCGAGTTAAAATTGAGGAGCTATATAGTAAAATTTTTTTTAGAAATTGCTAATTATTTAAGAGAAGGCGATACACTGTGGGATGGGCAAGAAATAATTGAAGCTATTACAGCTTTAAATAATGCGAAATCACTAGCCTTTAAAGATGTTGAAAATCATTTTATGAGACGAAAAAAATGATTACTATGTTTATTTTGATATGCGTGAACAGCAGCTCGAAATTATTGAAAGAGTACTCCCAAAAATAACAGCCCTACCTGTTATAGTACAAGAGGCAACAATAGTGGCTGACTTTGTTCAAGATCTTGCTGAGCATGTTCATTCAGGAAATACGGCTAGTCATTTTAGAGAGAAGCTAGAGCAGGTAAAGCTAGATTTCGCCCAATTACCTTTACCGAAAAATCATGAGCAATTTTTAGCACAAGCGGCACTCTATCAATTTATTGAGGAAATGGATCGATATTTAGAAATTAAACAATCTTTCAAGGGATTGAAAGTAAAGAAAGAGCGCCCGCAGTAATGCGGACGCCTAACTTTTCATTACACTAACATAGATAAGCCGAATGCTAGAGATGAAATTACCATGATTGCGACCATCGTATAAACAACGATTTTTTGAAATTTTTTTATTACTCATATGCTCGTTCGCTCCTTCTTTTCTTATAAATAGTTTAGCAAATCTGAAAAATTTCTCAAGTAGTAGAGTTTTGACAAAAAAAGTCTGTAAAATAGAATATGTACCATAACAGAAGGAGATGTCACCATGGAGAAAGTAGATCATATTGGGATTGCGGTGCGTGATCTTGATGAACGCATTACATATTATACAGAAACTTTAGGCTTAAAGCTGTTAAAATTGGAAGAGGTTGAATCTCAACAGGTTCGCGTTGCATTTATAGACGCTGGCAATGTAAAAATCGAATTGCTGGAACCGATGAGTGAAAAAAGTACCATTCATGGATATATCGAAAAACGTGGGGAAGGTATTCACCATGTAGCTTTCGGTGTGACAGGGATTCGTGAGCGTATGGCAGAGCTTCGTGAAAAAGGTGTACGTCTTTTATCAGAAGAGCCAGGACCTGGTGCAGGTGGTGCAGAGGTAGCCTTCATGCATCCTAAATCATCTTTCGGTGTGTTATATGAATTATGCGATAAAAGTGGAAAAGGGGATAAGTGATTAGTATGGATATGTTCGACAAAATTAATGAGTTATATGACCGTAAGACGGTAATTGAACTTGGTGGCGGCTATGAGCGCATCGACAAACAACATGAGAAAGGTAAACTAACTGCTCGTGAGCGCATTGAATTATTGCTGGACGAAGGTACATTTTTCGAAATCAACCCATTCATTACACATCGTACAGTTGACTTCGGTATGGACAAGATGGAAGGACCTGGTGATGGTGTAGTTACTGGTTTCGGTAAAATTAACGGACGTCCAGTTTACTTATTCTCTCAAGATTTTACTGTATTTGGTGGAGCACTGGGTGAAATGCATGCGAAAAAAAATGGCCACAGTAATGGATCTTGCTGCGAAAAACGGCACACCATTCATTGGTATTAATGATTCAGGTGGTGCACGTATTCAAGAAGGCGTACTTTCACTTGATGGATATGGTCATATTTTCTATCGTAATGCCATCTACTCTGGCGTAATCCCACAAATTTCAGTAATTATGGGACCATGTGCTGGTGGAGCAGTTTATTCTCCTGCAATCACAGACTTCATCCTAATGGTTGACAAAACATCTCAAATGTTCATAACAGGTCCTAAAGTTATTGAAACAGTAACAGGTGAAAAAAATCTCTGCAGAAGACTTAGGTGGTTCAAAAGTGAACAATGCTGTAAGTGGTAATGCACACTTCCGCGCACCATCTGAAGAAGAAGCGATTGATCAAATTAAAAAACTATTAAGCTATCTCCCACAAAATAATAAGGAAAAAGCGCCACGTCAGGCACGTCCAGAAGGTGACGACTACCGTCCTGAAATTGTGGATACTGTGCCAATCGAAACAACTCGTCCTTATGATGTACGTAGAGTAGTTGAGCAAGTAGTAGACGAAGGTTCATTTATGGAAGTTCACTCAGAATTTGCGAAAAACGTAGTAGTAGGTTTTGCACGTATCGCAGGTGAATCTGTTGGTCTAGTATGTAACCAACCAAAAGTACTTGCTGGTGGACTAGATATCGATTCTTCTGACAAAGCGGCTCGTTTCATCCGTACTTGTGATGCATACAATGTTCCAATCATCACTTTTGAAGACGTTTCTGGCTTCTTCCCAGGCGTTAAGCAAGAGCATGGTGGAATCATCCGTCATGGAGCAAAAATCCTTTATGCATACTCTGAAGCAACTGTACCGAAAATTACAGTTATTTTACGTAAGGCTTATGGCGGTGCTTATGTTGCGTTAAACTCAAAATCAATTGGGGCTGACCTTGTATTTGCTTGGCCAAACGCTGAAATCGCTGTTATGGGTGCAGCAGGTGCCGCGAATATTATCTTTGCACGCGAGATTGCAAAATCTGATGATCCAGAAGCAACCCGTGCAGCGAAAATTGAAGAATACAAAGAAAAGTTCGCAAACCCATATGTTGCAGCATCTCGCGGGATGGTAGATGATGTCATTGATCCACGTGATACACGTATTAAGCTAATTCAAGGTTTAGACATGCTTTCAAATAAACATGAATCACGCCCAGAGAAAAAACACGGAAATATTCCACTATAAAATTTGTCAAGCCCAGCAGCCATTTGCTGGGCTTTCCTTTTTACACAAAGAAATTGACGAAAAATGATAAAAGATGACAGATAATTGAAACATTAACTCTTTTCATCCGTACAAATAGATAAGAGGAGTTGAGATGAATGGAATGGAAACAATTACAAAATGAACAGGAAATCATACATGCACAATTAAGAAATGTTAGTAGATTAAATGAGCAAAAACGATTAATTGAAAATCAACTTGAGCGTGCACAACAGGACATTTACAAACATTCTATAGCACTCAATCACATTCGAACGAAACTTGATAAATTAGAAGGCTTTTCGTTTATGAATATGATTCGTACGTGGACGGGGCAGCAAGATGAGCTACGAGCAGAGAAAATTGATAAAGCAGCCGTTCTTGAATTAAAAATAAATGAAGCAAAGAAAATGCAGGAAGATTTAACTATCGATTTAGCACAAGCTGAGTCAAAGCTTACACAAATTAATGAACAACATTTACAAGTAGCTTTAAACAAGTTGAATGCTAAAAAGAAGGGCTACTTACAAATACATGAGCCAGAGCAAGCAAAAAAATTAGAGCAATTAGCCCACGAAGAAATAGTAACGAAGCAATTAATTATAGAAATGAAGGAGGCAGAAGAAGCTGGGGAAAATGCATTAACAAAGCTTGGGCAAGCGGCTGCTTCTCTACATTCCGCTAATGGTTTTTCAACATGGGATACGTTTTTGGGAGGGGGACTTATTGCTACGCATTTGAAGCATGATGCATTAAATCAGTCTGAAAATTATCTTCACGATGCTCAAATTGCTTTACAGCGATTTCATAATGAGCTTCTGGACATCCATGATTTATCAACGAAATCATTACATGTTGAAACAGATGGCTTTGTCAAATTTGCAGACTACTTCTTTGACGATATTTTCTCAGCCTGGTCTGTCCACTCCAAAATATCAACTGCTAGGGAGCAAGTATCTCGTGTGCAAGATGATGTACATAATACAATTTGGCGTTTACAGGATAAGCATCATAAAGCGGTTGAACATCTTCAGTTACTTGAACGTGAGAAAGAGGCTATCTTCCAGCTATAAGAAGCTTGTGGAAAGGGACAAACTCCCTCTTTCACGAGCTTTTTATCTTCATTCAGCAAATGTTTTTTTTATCGAAAGCATAGTGGCAGATGTTTTATGCGCGACAGCGGCAGATACAGAAGACTCCCACATTTACAAATGGTGAGATGAATGCGGTTTTGTTTCCTTTTCAGTGGGTGTCCAAATAGCTACTGAAATAGCGGAACTCAGTCTAAGAACGCCACGTCTTGTGGCAACGACTTAGTGACCAACATCATGTTGCTGCCGCTGCGTTAGCACTACGCTTTCGCACAAAAAAACATCTGTTGGCCCAAAGCCTCCGGCGAATGTCACGGAATTGGAAAGGAGTTCTTTGTCCAAGCACAAAGCCAATTCCGGACGCCATTATGCCGAGGCATAACTGATCTCCTTCCAAAAATTAGTCTCGAACTGTTTGTGAAATATTTCAACTCCTCTAACGTTGTGCTAAAATAATACATATACTATAACGTGGTAATTACACGTAAACTAAGGGAGTCTTACAACATGACAAGTCGTTTAGTAGAAGAGTTTTTCGAGCTCGTACAAATTGATTCAGAAACAAAATATGAGCATTTGATTGCGCCAGTTTTAATCGATAAATTAACAGCGCTTGGTTTTACAGTAGAACAGGATGATGCCCATACACGAAATGGACATGGAGCAGGCAATATATTGGCTACTTTAAAAGGCTCTTTAGATGTTGAACCAATTTATTTTACTTCTCATATGGATACAGTTGTACCAGGTAAAGGAATTAAGCCATCTTTACGAGAGGATGGTTATATCGTGTCCGATGGTACTACAATTTTGGGCGCTGATGATAAAGCTGGGCTTGCAGCATTACTAGAAATGGTAAAACGTTTAAAAGAGCAAAATATTGAGCATGGAGATATTGAATTTATCATCACTGCGGGTGAAGAAAGTGGACTTGTTGGGGCTAAAGAGTTAGATTCATCCAAAATTAAAGCCAAATACGGCTTTGCAGTGGATAGTGATGGCAAAGTGGGTGGAATTGTTACAGCAGCACCATATCAAGCAAAAGTCTTCGCTAAAATTATTGGCAAAACTGCCCATGCTGGTGTAGCTCCAGAAAAAGGAGTGTCAGCGATTACAGTGGCTGCAAAATGTATTGCACAGATGAAGCTAGGACGTTTAGATGAAGAAACTACAGCAAATATTGGTCGTTTTGAGGGTGGTCAGGCTACGAATATTGTATGTGATGAAGTGAATATTCTTGCAGAGGCTCGTTCAATTGATAAAACGAAGCTCGATGCTCAAACGAAGCATATGCAGGAGACATTTGAACAAATCTCTGCATCACTTGGAGCACGTGCTGAAGTAGAAGTAAAGCTTATGTATCCAGGATTCCGAGTTACTGAAACAGATAAAGTCGTTCAAGTCGCAATGGCAGCAGCACGTAACATTGATCGCACACCGACGCTAGGGATTTCTGGAGGAGGTTCAGATGCAAATGTAATTGCAGGATTTGGCATCCCTACAGTCAACCTTTCTGTTGGCTACGAAGATATTCATACAACAAATGAAAAAATCCCAGTAGAAGAATTAGAAAAATTAGCAGATTTACTAGTTGAAATTGTCAAAGAATCTGCAAAAAAATAACAGCAGAAATTGAAGGATGTGACCGCATGGAAAGTGTAAAGGCAGTAGTTTTTGCTTGTGGAACTGAAGAGTATGCAGTGCCTGTGGAACAAGCAATTTCAATTGAAAAATTAGAGCATGTAACACCGATTCCTCATTTACCTAATTATCTTCTAGGCTTCACGAGAATCCGTGGTGAGCTTATCCCAGTGCTTGATTTTGAACGTATTCTTTATAATCGTTCTTCAAATGCTGTAACAGCACGTATTATAGTATTGAATACAGATGTTGTGAATTATGGATTACTTGTAACGGAAGCGCGTGAAATTCTAGATTTTGACACGTCTGTTTTACAGCAGATGGGACTTGTTAACTATTCAAAAACGCGTTATTTTACAGCAGTGGCAAACCTGGAAAATCGTATGATTACCTATGTGGACCCAAAAATACTAGTCAATTCACTAGAAGGAATTCGTGAAATTATTAATTACTTGCATAAAATGCTGGAAAATGAACAAGAAAACGTAGATGCTTGAAGGCTCTACGTTTTTTTTATTTTTTATAGTAAAAATAACCCTTATGAATATCATTTTATTCCTCCTTATTTATGATTAGTATGCATTTTTCCTACAGACATTTTTATTTTTGCCATGTATGATAAGAGAAAAGAAAACAACTGTAAAAGGCAAACTTGTCGAAAGAGAAGGACGCAAAGCCATGAGTCTAAACACTATTCTAGTGCATGATTGTCAGGTTACCAGGTTCTGTTCTAGGAGCCATGGCAAATAGAATGGAGCTGTAAGACATGAAAAGTTGCTCTTTATTAACAGTAACTATTGTTATTTTTGTTACAATTGCCAGTACGTTTGGACTATCATTTGGAAAGGTAGACGCAGTGACCGTGGAAGATAAGGCTACTTGGTTATGGGATACTTCTAGAATTATTGAGGATGAAGCAGGAGTACTTTCGTTTTTAGAGAACAAGCAGGTAAACAAACTTTATTTACAGATTAATACGGATATAGGAAGTGTTGACTATAAGCGTTTTATTAGTCATGCAACTGCAAAGGGTATCAAAATATATGCATTGGACGGAGCGCCAGATTGGGTATCTAAAGATGGCTATAAAATGCAGAATCAGTTGTTTGATTGGTTACATACATATAATAAAAATACTGACGTGACAGAGCAATTTTCAGGCGTTCATCTCGATATAGAACCATACTTAAATAGTGGATGGAGCTATAATCAAACGCAAACAATTGAATCCTATCAAGCACTTCTTACAAGAGCCAAAAAGGAAACCAAGCAATTACAATTACCTTTGGAAGCAGATATGCCGTTCTGGTTTGACGAAATTAAATACAACAATCGATTTGGAAAAGGCTTACTTGCTGAATGGGTGATAAATCAAGTAGAGAGCGTTTCTATTATGGCTTATCGAAATACTGCAAAAGATATTATTAAAATTGTACAACATGAAGTCACCTATGCAAAAAAAAGTTAATAAATCCATTGTGATTAGTGTTGAAACTGGTGCATTAGATGATAACCAAAATATTACTTTTTATGATAATGGTGAAGCCTTTATGAATAAACAACTAGCTCTTGTTCAACGTCACTATGCGAAAAAAAACAAGCTATCAAGGAGTTGCCATTCATCATGTTGATAGTTGGATGAATATGCAGCCATAGTAGAGCAAAGTACACTTGATGAATTGGAGGCATTAGCAATGAAAGACGAACCTTTTAAAACCTAAAAAGATAATAAAACACCTCCAATTTTAGCTGGAGGTGTTTGACATTTTATTAAGAAAGTCGGCCACTATAGTCTTCAAATTTAAATTCACGAATGACTTTAATGCCCTCTTCATCATTGTAAGAAACGATTGAAGGTAAGTTGACGCCGTTAAACATATGGTTTTTCACCATGGAATAATGGGCCATATCCGTAAATACAAGACGGTCACCTGGTTTTAATGGCTGCTCAAATGAATAATCGCCAATTACATCACCAGCAAGACATGTAAGTCCACCTAGGCGATATGTGTGGGCTAATTCATTCGCTTGACCAGAACCGATAATCATTGGACGGTACGGCATTTCAAGGACGTCAGGCATATGACATGTTGCGGACGTATCTAAAATAGCAAGATCCATCCCATTTTCTTGGATATCAAGCACAGTAGCTACTAAATAACCAGTATTAAGGGCTACTGCTTCACCTGGCTCTAAATACACAAGCAGGTTATACTTTTCTTGCACATAATTAATGATATTCACAAGCTTCTCTACATCATAATCTTCACGAGTAATATGGTGGCCACCACCAAAGTTCAACCATTTCATTTGGTGTAAAACATCACCAAACTTTTCTTCCACTACTTCAATAATACGCTCTAACGTATCTGAATTTTGTTCACACATCGCATGGAAGTGTAAACCATCGATGCCGTCAAGCTGTGTTTTATCAAAGTTAGCCAAAGTTGTGCCAAGACGGGAATTCGTATAGCAAGGATCGTAAAGAGCTGTTTCAATTTCAGAGTACTCAGGATTCACACGAATACCACATTCAATTGTTTTACCAGCAGATTTCACTTTATCCTTGAACTGAGCCCATTGGTTAAATGAGTTAAACACGATGTGATCCACATAGCCTAGAAGCTCGTCCATTTCATGCTCAATATAAGCAGGAGCATAAACGTGAACTTCTTTGCCCATTTTTTTCATAGCCAAGACGTGCTTCATGCAGTGAGCTAGCTGTAATGCCTGCTAAATATTCCCCTACTAAAGGGAATGTTGAATGCATAGAAAAACCTTTAAGGGCTAGTAAAATGCGGCAGCCTGTACGATCTTGAATTGATTTTAAAAGCTCAAGATTTTTTTGTTAATAATCGCTCATCCACTACGTAAGAAGGGGATGGAACTTTTGAAAAATCAATTGGTTTCATCGGCTTAATTCCTTTGCATCTAAATCAAGGTCAAGTAATTCTGGGTTATGGCTTTCTTGCCATGGTAGACCCCATTTATTTAATGCATCCATGAATGGATCTGGATTGAAATCTTCTACATTCCAAACACCTGGTTTGCGCCATTCACCGTTCATCACAAGCATTGCACCAATCATAGCTGGTACACCAGTTGTATAAGAAATCGCTTGTGAACCAACTTCGTTATAGCACTCTTCATGGTCACATACGTTGTATACATAGTACGTTTTTTTCTTTGCCATCTTTAAGACCGCGAATGATACAACCGATATTTGTTTTACCTTTTGTACGTGGTCCAAGAGAAGCTGGATCTGGTAATACCGCTTTAAGGAAGTGGATTGGCTGAATCATTTGACCTTCAAATTCGATCGGCTCGATTGATGTCATGCCAACGTTTTCTAATACTTTTAAGTGTGTTAAGTATTTTTCAGAGAACGTCATCCAGAAGCGGATTTGTTTTAAACCTTTAATATTTTTCGCAAGTGATTCAAGCTCTTCATGGTATAGAAGGTAAATATCTTTTGGTCCGATTTCTGGTAAGTTATAAACCTCTTTTTTCTCAAGTGGTGCTGTTTCAACCCACTTGCCTTCTTTCCAGTAACGACCATTCGCTGTTATTTCACGAATGTTAATTTCTGGGTTGAAGTTTGTAGCGAAATGATAGCCATGATCTCCCGCATTTGCATCCACGATATCAATATAGTGAATTTCATCAAATTCATGTTTTTGCGCATGAGCTGTGAAAACGCCTGTTACACCTGGATCAAAACCGCTACCAAGTAATGCAGTTAAGCCAGCTTTTTCAAACTTCTCTTTATAAGCCCATTGCCATTTATATTCAAATTTTGCCGTTTCAGGTGGCTCGTAGTTTGCAGTATCCACATAGTGCACACCTGTCGCTAAGCAAGCATCCATAATCGTTAAGTCCTGATAAGGTAGTGCAACGTTAATGACTACATCTGGTCCAAAAGCTTTTATAAGTTCAATAACCTCTTCTGTATTGTCTGCGTCTACCTGTGCAGTATGAATTTTTGTTTTTCCGCCGTCTAGTTTTTCTTTTAGAGCGTCACATTTTGAAACAGTTCTACTTGCGATACAAATTTCCTCAAATACGTCCGAATTTTGAACACACTTGTGTACCACAACACTGGCAACTCCGCCAGCTCCGATAATCAATGCTTTACCCAATTGTCTACCCCCAAGTTCATAAAAGTATTGTCAAACAAGCTGATTATACAGAAATTTGATATAGTACTCAATCATTGTTTTAAAATTTTCTACAAAAAAAATTTATTTTTCTACAACAATTGGACTTATTTTACTCCAATAAAGCTGAATGATTCATCAATAACTAGAGGGGAATAGAAATTACTAGTGATTGAAGTTTTACTTTTTGAGTGAAAAGGAAGCACATGAAAAATTCCCTTTCCTACTAGAGCAGGAAGGGAAAAATTCAAATAGATTTTAATTATTGCTAAATTATTTAGAAAACCGATTTGAAATTTGTTTCTTTTCATCTCCCCACACATAGAAAAAGATCATGAGCAATGTACTTAAATAAGCCATTACAAGGGCATAAGTACTGAGGGCAACATTCACTTGACTTTGCATAGCATAAATGAAAATAGCGCCTAGTGTTAACAAATTTCCAATAAAAAGCGATACAACATGAAAACGTCTATTCATAGCAAGCCCTCCTAAATGAAGATTTTATGCCCAATAGATGAAGGTATAGCACTTTCAATTATCTCATAATTCAGAACTTTATCCAATACTTTTTCGGTTCTATTATTCGATAAAAGATGCTTTTTAAATACATCTTTTTATAGTATGATAGAAATAAAGTGAATATTCATAGATTTTTACTAGAAAGGGGAGATGATGAATCGTGAAATTACGAAATTCATTAACTTTTCAACTCGGAACGATCATTGCTGGTATCTTAGTAGTGATGCTAGGAATTACATCGTTCGCTACATATATAACGGCTTATAATAAATTATATGATGCAGCGGGAATCGAGGCATATGGATGTGCTAATATAACAACAGGCTTGATTCGCCCAGAAGATATGGAAAGAGCATTGAGTGGGGAGCAAGCAGCAAAAGAGAGTATTGGGAAGGATTTAAACTGGACAACAGGACACAAAGACATCTTTCAAACGCAATATATTTTAACACTAGATGGTACATTGCTAGCCTTGGATGATCATTTGGCAGAGAAGGGCTTTGCACCTGGAGATACATTTTACATGGACCAAGAGGCAATCCAATTATTACTTGAGAAAAAGCATCCAACATACTCTGAACCCTATACATATGGTGGAATGGAGCGATTATCAGGCTATGCACCAATTTTTAAGGATCATGACACAAGTAAAGAAATCATTGCCATTAGTGTCATTGATTTCGACGCTACTATTGTGAAGGAGCGAACTTGGGATGTTGTGCAGAGTGGTATTTTAATTAGTATTTTTCCAATGTTAATTGCTTCAATTATTACAGGCTTTTTAATTCGACGTAAGGTTAAGCCTATTACCTTACTAATTCATCAGGCCAAGCAAATAGCTAATGGAAATTTAGCCGTGGAGGAAATGAAGGTAAAAAGGAATGATGAAGTAGGAGATTTAGCAAGCACATTAGATCGTATGACCGTCAACTTACAAAATATGATTATGACGATGCGCACTACATCTATTACATTAGCCACGAATGCTGATGAAACGGCTAACACATTAAATGTTATGTCAAATACGATTCAAGGCGTCGCGCACAATATCTATGAAGTTACGGCGACAGTAACAGATGGTCTGCATCATGCAGAAAATGCAACAGATGTACTTACATCCTTAGCAGAGGATTTACAAACTATAAAAGTGAAAGCAGATACAAGTGTTGAAACCTCAAGAGGGACAATGAAAATTGCTGCACAAGGAGAGCAACTTGCTAAGGATATAAATAATGACATGACGTTAATCCGTAATGGCTCTGATATGGTTAGTAACACGGTTAGTAATTTAGTCACATCAGCAACGCGAGTTCAGGCTATTACGACATCCATTGCTGGTATTGCTGAACAAACCAATTTACTGGCTTTGAATGCCTCCATTGAAGCAGCAAGAGCAGGAGAACATGGCAAGGGCTTTGCAGTGGTAGCAGAGGAAGTTCGAAAACTTGCTGAGCAATCGAATCAAGAAGTATTAAAGGTTGACCAGCTAATACAGGAAATTATGGGACATATTCAGCAGGTTACTTCTTCAACGCAGGATAATACAAAATATATTGAAAAGGGGACAAAGACGGTTCGTTTAACTGCTCAATCATTAGGAAATATTTCAGCAGCTGTTTCACATACAGTGGAAGAAATCATTGAGATATCACATGCTTTGACTTTGGAGGCAGAGAAATCAGATCATGTTGTTCAGATGATTCAACAATTAACGCAGTCTATTCAAGAGATTAAGGAAACATTGAATGCAATTACAGCGGCAGCCCAACAAACAACAGCAAGTATTGATGAGGTAGCGTATAGCTCAAATGAAACGAATCAAATGGCACATACACTTGAACAACATGTAAAGTCGTTCAAATTAAAAGAATGTTAAACTTTAAATATTTACCCTTGTATTACATGATATGCGCTCCTTTTCTCTCGATAAGATGGTAAACTACCAATAAAACGTTTCTTTTGGTGAAGGTGAGGGTTTTAATAGTGATCAAACAGTTTGATGAGCTTGTCCAACAGATTAATGAACTATTTGTAAATGGGAGCGTGAAGGAAAGCTATCAGTTAGCCAAAAATATTGTAACTGATAATGCATTCGCAGAGCATGCGGCATTTGCTACGATTCAGCAACATGTTGCTTTATTGGAGGCGAATGGCTATGCGAATATGCCTATTCCCACTGGTGAAAAACTGAAACAAAATATGGAACGAGCAGATGGCTCCTATCCAGAGCGTGATGTCCTTTCGGCTTATACGGGAAGCCAGGATGATGAGGAGTTTGGTAAAGTGGTGGATGAATTGCTAGCTGGGTCCATTGAGGCACAGGCGAATGCTTACTATATAATGGCTGAATATTTTGTCTTGGCGAAAGAGCATGAAAAGGCAAATATTCAATACGCGGAAGCCATCAAACTACAACCAAATAAAGCACTTTACTGGGGGGCTTTTGCCCAATTTCTGAATCGCAGTGAGGGCAGTCCATATTTAGCCCTTCGTCTTATTGAAGAAGCAATTCAGTTAGATAGCATGAACCCACGCTGGTATTATATTCAAGGTAATATTTTTTTTACAGCTTGTTGCAGCCACAAAAAAATTTAAGCTATTTACCTGCCTTAGAGGATGCATGGGAAAAGGCTAAAAAAACGTTGCTCTGCTAAGCAGGTAATGTTAAAGATGGACATTGCGAAATCCACTGATATTCTTACTCAATGGAAAAAGCAAATGCTTTAAGGAAAAAAATGGCATCTTTCACCTGGGAGATGCCTTTTCACACTAAAAAGATTACGACTTAGTATCCTTTATACGTATAGCTATATCGGTCTTGTTAAATTTTTATTTTCAAAGCAAACACCCCAGCTATAATGCTGTCCGTGATTGTGTCAAGCTCCTTTACAGCTTGCTGTATAACCTCATTTTCCGTTAATACAGTCCCTTGTTCTTCTACAGTAGCACTGGCATGTCCTGGATACGATAAAAAAAGAAACTCCATACCAAACTTACATATAATCCCCAATCTCTACACTTTCACTTTCCTCTGAAGAAAACCAGATTGCATTAAAATATTCATCATCGGTCTTGATCACATGGCTGATTTCCGCTCAGGTGAGGGAGAAAACTGCTCAGTCAACAGCATTATTCATGATTTACTACTTAAAATCTTTCTTCCTGTAAAGCCGTCACAAAGCCAGAAATATATGCAGATAAATAATCTTCTTTTGTATAATTTTCAGGATTAGAACAGCTGGGTCATCAATAATAGTATTCTTTTCGATTCAAACAGACCCCCTACGTATAGTTTAATCTGAGGAAATTAGCTTGAAATTGTGGATAGCCAATGTAAATAAGTCACTTCAAAACTGTACTAGTTCAATAGGTATTTTGATGATGGTTAGATTCATTACTTCGTTGGGGAAAATATGAAATATAGTATTCATTTTCAATATTATTCTATAAAGTTGAATAATTATTAATAATCGCTTCCGATGTCGTATTTTTATGCTATAATCAAACAAACGGACGTATGAAGCTTATTTTATAGCATGAAAGAAGTGTTTGTTTGAGTTTATATGTAGCATATGTATTGGTAGGACTTGCGATTGCCATGCCAGTTGGGGCCATTACCGTCGAAATGACGAAGCAGGGTTTAAAGAATGGCTTTATCCATGGTTGGGCAGTAGGACTTGGTGGCATGACGATTGACGTAGTATTAGTATTTGCATTGTATATGGGATTAGCCTCGATTTTAGCAATGCCAATTATTCAAATTCCAATGTGGATAATAGGGGCAGGCTTTTTATTCTTCTTAGGGCTAGATTCAATTAAAAATGCGGACCATGATATTACGCTAGCAGGAGAGAAAGTAACAAAATCGTTTTTTTACTTCTTATCGTAATGGACTGCTAGTAGCCATTTCACCTGGAAATCTCGTATTTTGGGTGAATGTTTTCGGTGTGGTTCTAGCCAAATCATATGGTGAAGGTGAATCAACCAGCTTTTTAGTCATTGCAGCAGGTGTTCTGAGTGGTATATTATTGCATGATATTGGCTTAATGGCCATTGTTTCCGTGACTCGAAAAGTGATGAATCGTAAGGTCATTAAGACTCTTACAATGGCAGCAGGCGTCTTACTAATTGGCTTTGCTGGATATTTTATCTATGAATTTATTCAAGCTATTAAGGTCTATATATGAAAAAAAAGTGCGATTTACAAGATCGCACTTTTTATTTTTGTTTGTAAATGTTAATTAGTTAAGCGGAAACCTCTGTACGCTCCTTGATGCAAGCGATAATTTCCTCAGCTACTTGGTGTGCTAAGGTAAGCTCAGAAGTAAAGCCTACACAAGAGCAATTCATCTCACCTAAAACATAGCAATCTTCTCCTGATGCATCAGTATCTAACATAAAATCAGCCGTCCATATTAATGGCAAATCATAACCACCAAGCAGGCTAGTGACAAGAGGTAGCTGTGTTAAGAAGTTTTGTACCAGCTCTTCCCAGTCCTCTGGAGAATCGTAGCGGTACTTGGCACCAGAAAATAATGTAGCGCTAAAGGCATCCTCAGAATCTGCTGGCTTTTTATGTACAACGTGTACGGGTTTATCACGTAACATAAATAAGCGAATTTCCCCCTCTGTAATACGTGGCAGGAAGCGCATATCGATAAGCATGCCATTTGCACCTGTAATGTACTGCTCGCAAAACATCATAAAATCACTAAGCTTCCAATATTCCACATGATTATCCTTGGCTTCCGTACATTTAATTTGAGCATCAAGTGGTACCTCTGTGACTCCTTCTGCAAGAGGTTCTACCAATTTTACTCGCCAAATTCCTTCTCCTGTTGAACCACGATTTTGCTTTAAAACGCGTTCTGTAATAGCCAGAGAGGTAGGAAATTGGGCTTTAAAGGCTTCAATTGTATAATAGGCAAATGTATCATCAGGCACTAAATTGGTAGAGGACAATTTTGATAAGACATCTTTCGAGCCATAACCAATCATGGCATCAGGGTGCGGCATTCCAATGACACCTGCATTACATAGGTCTCGTAACATCGCGAAGTATTCTTCCTCATGCTGTAAATTTCCAGGATTAATACGTGATACATAAGCGATTCCATTTTCTTTCACGTAATTAAAAATTTCTTCTTTTCTTGTCACATCAAAGAAAATAACCTCCGCATTCTGACCACGTTGCTTTAATGCATCCACCATTGGCATTGTATCTTTCCTATAGCCATCTGGTCCCTTATCTGACCCACCACGAACCTCAAAAAAATATAACTTTTTTTATCCATATAAATACCTCCTTAGTATGATGATAGTTTCAGTATAATAGACTGAAAGGGATAAAAGATATATAAAATATGTAAATTTTATGTATTAATTTAAATTTTATCCCACATAAACATCAGTAAAGATCGCCTATCATGCTTAAGTGAAGTACTAAACAGCTTGTGTCCTCGAATTTGCATTCGCTAGATTTTATTCGTCAGTATTATTGTTGCTTTTTGGGAAAGACCGTGAGATACAGAATCATACAAAGGATTAGCATCGTTCCAAGCAACTGAAAACCTCCAAAGTTAATTTTGAGCCATAACACGCTTGTCATAACAGCTGTTAAAGGTTCTAAACTGCCGAGTAAGCTTGTTTCTTTCGGCGTTAAATAATGTAGGCTAGCAATATAAAACCAGAAGGCTAGCATTGTTCCAAAAATAACAATAAACAAAAAATAAGCAATGGTTGACAATTCCCAATTAGACATGTTAATTTGCCACGGTTGATGAAATAGACTCATCACAATACCACCAATAACCATCGACCACCCTACCACTAGCAATGAATGAAATTGCTGTAACAGCGGAACAGCATATAGCGTATAAAAAGCTGCAGAGAGACCAGATAAAATGCCCCAAAATACTGCCAAACCTGGAACAGAGAGGGTTGAAAAGGAGCCGTTTGTAAGTAATAAAAAAAGTACCAACCAACGTCAGTGTAACAGCAATACCATCCTGCCTTGTTAATTGACTATGCTTTGTTATTAGATAATAGCCCATAATAAAAAGTGGAGCTAGGTATTGAAGTAATGTCGCGACAGCTGAGTTACCGATTGAAATCGACATCATATACGTATATTGAACTGCAAGCATGCCTAGTAAACTAAATAATATTTGTCTGAAGGCATTGTGCTTTGTACGAAACATAACAAAAATTGAATTATTCCAATGTGTTATTTTATAGACTCCGATTAATAATAGACCTGCTATAAGAAGGCGACTTGAAACAAGCATCCTACTTCGATATTTTCCTGCTGAAAAAGCTTTTGCGCAACAGTCCCGCCAATACCCCAAAAGCTTGCCCCTAGAATGACGAGAATAAAACCAAAAGTACGTTTATTAAGTTGTGTTTGATTCATTTTGAAACATCTCCTAAACTATCAATATAAAGAAATTATAAGGACTTATAGGTGTAATAAATATCGATTTAATGGTTAAAAGTATCAATATATTGAGGTGAATAGAGAAATGGTCTTAACTCATATAAAAATTGCAAAGGATTTACAAGAACTAACCTCACATGGAACGAAGGCATTTCCAGTTGCTTTGTACGAGACGACTATGCGACTAGAAAGCTTAGATTTTTTTGCCATTGCATTGGCATAAAGAGATTCAATTCGTTTATGTGAAAGAAGGTCGTATAGAATATCGAGTAGGAGGGGACGTTTTTATACTCAAGGAGGGAGATGGACTATTTATTAATGCTTTAGGGTTGCACGAGGCAAAGCCGTATGAAATAAATCTAGCAAGAATTTACTGTCTCAATGTGGACCCAATGTTGCTAGGAGGACATGAGGGAAGTGTATTTACCGAGAAATATGTAAAACCATACATTACAAGTAATCGTTTACCTTATGTAAGGCTTTCAGGTTATTTAGCACAAAAGGTAAAAGAGATCGCAGGCATATTACAAATGCAGAATGATTTTTATGAGTTAAAGGTTTGGAGAGAGCTTGTAGCCATTTGGGAAGCTATGCTAACGCAATCCATGCTGACCGTTGAAATGCTAGAACCTACGAAAATTGTCCAGCATGAACGTGTGAAGGAAATGCTGGATTATTTACATGTGAATTATGCAGAGAAAATAATATTGGAGCAATTAGCCGCACATGTTTATTTAAGCAGGGAAGAATGCAGTCGTTTGTTTAAAAAAAATGGTGGGTATGTCACCATTCAGCTATTTATTACAGTATCGTCTTCGTAAAAGTTTGCAGTTATTACGAGATAGTGAGCAATCCATCACTAGCATTGCATCAACAACAGGATTTAGTACAGTTAGTTATTTTATAGAAAAATTTAAGGATTATACAGGATTTTCTCCATATGTTTATCGCAAAAGATTTTGTAGAAGATAATATATGAAAAATTTTTGACAAAACAGTAGCATAAAAACACCTATTTTTGATGGAGTCATTGACAATTATAACCATAAATAATAAGGTGATATTAATAGTGAAGATAACTTTACTATTAATATTACTTTAAGGATTGAATTGAATGAAAATGTTATGCTTTTCGAAGCATCAATCCTGAAAATCATCGAGAAATAATTGTACAACTAGATAGAAAGGGTATGGAGTATTTGAAAGGGAAGAAGAAATCAAACGGTATATTATTTCTAAATATTATTCAAGGCTTGAACTGAATAAATTGTTGCAACTAAAGGAGGTTATTCAGAAATTAAGTCAAAATGTGTTAGAGGAAGGATTAATTAATGAAGAACAGGTAAGTAAAATAAGGAGTGATAATGTATGATTGCTTTAAAGAAAAAGCAAAATGTATGGCTAGCTTTTTTTATTAGTCGTTCTTGCCAGTAATTACACACTTTATAACACGGGTTTAGGTTTATCCATTTTACCAGCAGAATCAAAAGGGGTAGTCATTGGCTCATTAATTGATTTCGTTATTGTTATGCCGATTTTATTTATGCTTTATAAAGGTAAGTACTCTGTAAAACAAGCCATTCTTTTAGCTGCTGCTGGATGTATTGTAGTTCGATTTATAATTCCAATCGATCATCTTCAGCCATTTGTAGCCATTACGTGGGCTGGGTTTGTGATTGAAGGTTCAATTATTCTATTAGAAATTTTGCTTATTGTGACATTTGTCCGCTATATGCCTAAAATTCTAGCGGATGTAAGATTAAGTAATCTACCAGATTTGTTCTCCTTTTCAAAAGCAGTTGAAAAACATGCACCAAGGAATTTAATTATCCAAATGCTGTGTGCAGACTTTTTGATGCTTTACTATGCTTTCGCAAGCTGGAAAAGAAAAGAGCGTTCGGGCTTAACCTTGCATAAGAGTTCTAGTTATATCGCCTTCCAGATTATGCTTATTCATGGCATTGTTATTGAAACAATTGGCATCCATTGGTGGCTACATGAAAAGTCGATGGTTCTCTCTATTATTTTGCTTATTTTAAATGTCTACTCCGTTATATTTTTTTTATAGCGGATATGCAGGCTGTTCGTTTAAATCCTGTGCATGTTACAGCTGATAAGTTATATTTATCATTAGGTTTAATGAAACGAGCAGAAATTCGTTTTGATAATATTGAAGCGCTTATTGAGGATAAACATGAATTAGAAGGAAAATTATCGAAAGATACTATTGATTTTGTGGCACGTGATTTCGATGAGGCGTATCCTCAGCTTATCTTAAAGCTGAAGGAGCCTATCGATGTTACGTTTATGCTAGGCATAAAAAAAGAAATATCACAATGTCGCTATTAAAGCAGACCAAAAGCAAGAATTGAAAACAATTCTTGTACAAGGAATGGGAGTAAATTCATAAGTTCTACAACAATTAATTTTATTTTTAGGCTGTACGATTATAAATCGTTCAGCCTTTTTCCTATATCTTTATACTTAATGCATTTCATTTATGCCGTTCAATTGATATACATCATATTTTTCCTTGTATGGATATATTCTCATGCCATTTTTAAAATTTACATACTATTTAATCAGATTTTAACCTTCATCTTTTATAGTGATTTATGTATAAAAGTAGAGGAGTGTTATTTTTGAAGTTAGTTAAAACAAACATTGTTGATTTACAGGAAGGATTGGTTCTTGGGCAGGATTTATATGTTGAAAATCGTTTGTTGATGAAAAAGGGAAGTGTAATAACAGCAAGAATTATAACATTATTGAAAAATCGCCATGTTCACGATGTTTTTATTCAGACACGGATTGTAGAAACAGACCTTAATGCTGAACAGGATGGGCTGTTAGGTGTAAAACTGCACGAGAAGACCGTTGTAAATAGTGAGACTTTTCTACAGGCATTAGGAGAATTGAGCACGGAGATTCGGTATGGTCATGTATTAAAAAGTATGGACGATATACTATTTATACGCAATTTATTTCAACGCTATATGGAAAATAGCCATTATCGAAAACTGCTCAATACGTTAAAAGATTATGACACATACACATATATGCACGCTATCGATGTATTTACATTATGTACTCTCTTTGCTAAAAAAAGAAGGCATACAAAATTTAGAACATTGTGCGCTTGGATTTTTATTTCATGATATTGGGAAGCTGAAAATACCACTGGCTATTTTAAAAAAAAGAGGGAAGACTTTCACCTAGTGAGTTTGAAGTTATGCAGAAGCATACACAGTTTGGCTATGATTTATTGTGCGATTTAGGACTTGTATCCATTGCTTATTTAGCTAAGTCACATCATGAGCGAATCGATGGCTCCGGGTATCCAGATGGACTAGAGGAGTCTGATATACCTAGAGAAGTATTCATATTACAGCTAATCGATATTTACTCAGCTCTTACATTAAATCGACCTATAAACGCGAGGTCGGAGCTGCCGAAGCAATGGCAATTATTTATAAAGAAAAGCATCTTCTTGATGAAAAGCTTTTGGCCAGATTTGTCGATTTTATTGGTATTTATCCCCGAAATTCAATTGTGTTATTATCAGATGGTTCTCATGCTCTAGTAGATAATGTCAATAATATGTATCCACTCCTTCCAATTGTAAGAAGGCTAGATACAAATAAAGTCTTTAGGTTACCATTTGATTTTCAGCTTAAAGTAGTCAAGTTAATTTCCTATTACGTGGAAACACCCGAAAAGCTATTCCAAAAATTCTCTGAGTATTTAATAAATGGTGAAATAAATTTAATGGAAAAGTACTATCGGCAGTTGATGGATCAGTATACGTTCGCTGAGTGCTTTACTAAGATCTATATCCCTATCTACCAAATTTTTGAGGTAATTGAACAACAACTAGTGATGGAGGATGTCCGCTTAAAGGTTGTGCGTTTAACTCTAAAGGAACTCCTGAATAATATGCTGCTTCAATTACGAAGTGAAACTAGAAAAAAATGATGCTATACTTTTTATAGTTGACCAAGATTTACGAACAAATATTTTTATTCAGTTATTAGAAGGACTATTTTATGCAAAAGAAATTAATCCGTTTCTACTAGATATATCAACTAGTAAGGAGGAGCTTTTGAACATCGCAGATTATTGTGAGGCATCTGCAATTTGTGTATTTTGTAATGAATGTCTTGACCTTCATGGAACTACTCGGAAATTAGAGCAGTACATATCCCCCAGAGAAGTTAGAGAGCTTTGTCTTCAGCTTTGCTGGAGCTTCACATAAAGAAGTGAATTTAAAAGATAAATTACAAAAATATAAAGCGGTTACAAAATTAATCACTACATAAATGAATAAGGGAGGCACATACGGTGAATGATTGCATACTTTTACAAACAAAAGAAGATTGGAATTTGCAAAGAATGTATATTAATAAATTCAAGAATTTAGTACTAGTAAAAAGTATTCATCATAATTCAGCCGAAAAGAGAGCTAGACTGCAATATGAATTTTCATTGTTTGCGAACGAACAAAATCCGTGGTTGTTAAAGCCATTAGCCATTGATTATATTGACAATCAATACGCAATTATTTATGAAAATTTTAATGGTGTACCCCTACATGAGTTTAGAAATAAGCATATTTCTTTGCATCAATTTTTACAAATTGCACTTGAACTTGTGAATGCCTGTATTAAAATGCAACAAAGTGATTTACTCTATCTTAATTTGAATCCCAGCCAAATATTAATTAATCCCAATTCATTAAAGGTAAAATTACTAAGTTCTGAATACAGTTTAAAATATGATGCAGAATCTCCCGTCATACTAGAAAATCTTTATGAGCGACTTGAACAGCTGCCATATTATGCACCTGAACAAACCGGAAGAGTTAATCTAGAAATTGACCATCGTTCTGATTTATATGCACTCGGTATTATTTTTTTACGAAATACTCAGTGGTCAATTACCCTTCCAAAAAAAAGGAATCTTCTGAGCTTATCTATGAAATTCTAACAAAAGTGCCGATTCATTGGTAAATCTTCAGCCTTATCCGCATCCTATTATTTGGCATATAATAGAAAAGTTATTAGCGAAAAATCCAGAATTACGCTATCAAAGTGCTGTTGGGCTAAGAGAGGATTTATTACAAATTCAACATAAACTGTTAATAGATGAACCGCTTCATGACTTCCACCTAGGTGAATATGACATTCATTTAAATGCGGTGCTTTCTACAAAGTACTATGGTAGAAAGCAACAAATCATGGACCTTTCTTCTATGTTTCATCAGGTGGTAAATGGCGAAAAAAAAATAGTAATAATTTCTGGCAAAGCTGGGTCTGGGAAATCTAAGCTTGTTTATACATTAAAGGGAGACATTGCTGCTGCTAAAGGGTATTTTGTAGAAACGAAGTATGAGCAATTACAGCTAGAAAATGACTTTACAGCTGTTGTACAGCCTTTAAGAAATTTATTGAAAATCGTTTATTTAGAAGGTGAGAATTCTGTTCAAGCATTACGCAAACTATTTCATGATGTAAAGTTAATGGTAACAGATCGACTTGTTCATTTACTACCAGAGCTTCGTTGGTTTTTTTAAAGAAGAAGCAGGTTTTCGGACAGATGTACGTGAAAATGCCAAACAGCTACATACGTATATATTTAGTTCTTTGCAAAAGATTCTATTAGCCTTTGCCATGCAAAAGAAGCCAATTGTATGGTTAATGGATGATTTACAATGGGCAAATGCTAGTACACTTGAGATGATGACCCAACTATATGAACAACATCGAGCAGGCTATTTAATGTGGATAACTACTTTTCGATCAAATGAGGAGGGAGATTTAAAAAAGAATTATAAGTCCTTGAAAAACTTCCCATCCAATCAACATATAGAGATAAATCCTCTTGAGGAAGATGATGTACGGTTATGGCTAGAGGAATCATTACATGCGAAATCAACTACCATTAAATTAATTTCTACACAATTATTTCGTTTAACAAAAGGAAATCCGTTATTTGTGAAGGAAGCTTTTCGTTCCTTACAGCAAAGTAATACCATCTATTTCAATACCGAAACAAAAGAGTGGCAATTTAGTATTCATAAATACAATCAGTCCTTTTTTTAATAATGAATTACTGACTTTTATTGAAAATAGAATGGCAACTCTCGATAAAGACGCTCAGGGGATTTTAAGAATTGTCTCTTGTTTTGGCCAAAGCTTTGAGTTTAGTTCCTTATTAAAGCTAGTCTCCATTTCAGCCCAAGATTTGCTGAAGCTTTTGGGTACACTTGTAGAGCATGGCTTTATTGTACCAATGGATGCCCATTTTAAATGGGCTAGCAAGTTTGAACATGAGGGTATTTTACATACATTTCATATGAAGTTTCAGTTTGTACACGATCGTATTCAGCAGGTAGCCTATCATGATTTATCTGATGAAGAACGGACAAGGCTTCATTATCAAATTGGCAAATTATTAACGAAAAATATCCCGAATATAGTAGATAGTTATCATTTAAGTGAAGTGGTGAAACATTTTAATTATGGTCAGCAACTGTTGAATGCTGACGAAAAACAAAATTTAGCAATATGGAATTATACGCTTGGTATTGAGGCAAAAAGAATTGGACTGTTTGACAGTGCCATCTCCTTTTTAACAACGAGTATAGAGCTGCTTCCAGACAATCATTGGCAGTCTTTTCGTGAAATGTCCGTAAAAATATATGCTAACTTAGGAGAGTGCGCATATTTAGTTGGACGTTATGATGTATCAGAATTTCATTTAACAGAAGCGTTGCAGCATTCAAAAACTGTTTTAGAAAAATTATTAATTTATAATTTAAAAACGTTGCTATACATTGAATCAGACAATCATACGGTAGGAATTGAGGCTGGCATAAAAGGTCTACAAATTACCAATATGAATATTGCAGAGAATCCCTCAAAAATTCAACTTTTAAAGGAGTACTTATTATTAAGAAAAGCTTTGCACAATAAATCTGATATAGATCTTTTAAAGTATCCACCCATTCAAGATAAAGAAATGGATACGTTAATCCATTTGATTATCAATATGACGGCAAGCACATTTATGCTTAATCCTAATTTAACGGGTATTTTATTAATGAGAGGGTTGCGATTACAGCTTAAATACGGGAATGGAACAAAAAGTGGAGTTGTCTATATTAACTATGCCATGCTCTTAAATGCTGGCTTCAATAATATTCAAGACTCTGCACGCTTTGGAAAAATAGCCATCACCTTTGCTGAGAATGAAAATAATATTTACATCAAGGGCCGTATTTATTTTGTCTATGGCATATTTATTAATCATTGGACAAATCCATATGAATCCAGTCTTCAATATATTCAAAAGGCTCAGCACAATAGCCAGGAAATCGGCTTGCATCATTTGGTCTCTGCTGCTTCTTGTTTTATCGTGGCCATCCAATTCATTAATGGAACGCCTATTCAGGATTTACAGCAGGAAATTGAGCGCCAACAACAGGAGTTTTCCATTCATGCAAGTGCATTATCAATAGACTTTTTAGCTGAAATGGGGTTATGGATGAATGTGCTTCAAAACCCTAATTCCCCTATTGATTGGGCATATCCCTTTGCTATATTAGACCAGCCTATTATTAAAATGATGCATTATTCTATTCGATTGAAAATGTCATTTTTATTGGGGGACGAACAGCATGGAAAAGAGTTTATGGAGATATTAAAGGTGATAGAGAAAGAAATATATACTTTGCCCATCACGCCAATTTATTATTTTTATCGAGCTCTTTGGCAGTTTCATTTTATTCATCAAAAGCGATATTCCTCGAAAACAGAATTAAGAACATATAGGATGGAGATTAGTAAAAGTATTCGTCAATTTAAAAAATGGGCTCAATATGCACCTGAAAACTATGAGCATCTTTATTGTTTATTAATGGCTGAAAATTATCGAATGAAAAAGCAGGGCGAAAATGCCATTCTTTATTACGACCGGGCAATTCAGCTTGCACAAATGAATAACTTTCTTCAAGATGCTGCCATTTCTTATGAACGAGCTGCTAATTACTATCATGCTATCAATCATAAAAAAAACGGCGAGACATTATATTTTATGTGGTATACAGATAATAAAGGAGTGGGGGCCAATACGGTTGCTAGTCATTGGGAAAAAGTGTATCATGCCAATCACGTACCAAAAGGCCAACATAGCGGAACAGTATCATTTGATATGATGACTGTCTTCGAAACGACCCAGTCTCTAGCAACAGAAATACGGATGGAGGATTTGCTTCGTAAAATCTTATTTGCCTTATTAAAACATGCTGGTGCAGATGTCGGGTATTTTATCCATAGACATCATGAGCAATTACAAGTGTTAGCACAGGCTGAGGCTAATGAAACCAAATTTACGATATTTCATGACCATAAGATTGAAGAATTCAGTGAAACCATGCAATCCATTGTCTATTTTGTGTTACAAAGCGGAGAGCAACTAATTATTCAAAATACACAAGCACAGAGTGTTTATCTTAGTGCTTTCTCAGCTGCTAAGTCTATTTTATGTGTACCGATTCATCTTAAAGATGAAATTATAGCCATTTTATATTTGGAAAACACATTAATTACTAATGCCTTCCATCCAACACATGTGAATTTGTTAAAAATGATCTCTGGACAAATAGCCGTATCGATTGAAAATGCAAAAATATATGGTGAATTAGAAAAACGTGTTCTTTCACGGACAAAGGAATTGGATGAAACAAATAGTCATTTGAAAAAGGTCAATGAACGATTAGAGAAAAATGAATTAGAACGGAAAAAAATTATTGCATAGTATTTCACATGAACTACGCTCACCCATCACTTCAACACTAGGTTATATCGAATTAATATTAGACGGGGTTATTAAAGAGGAATCGGAACAAGAGAAATATTTAATTCGAAGTAAGGAAAGATTGCTATCGTTAAATGTTTTAATTCAAGATTTATTTGATTTAGCTAATCTAGAAGCGGGGAGAGCAGAATATACCTTTATAGAAGTAAGGGCCATAAATCTATTTCAACAATTTCGCTTCCGTTTTGAACGAGAGATAAAACAACTGGGCTTAGACTATTATGCCGATTTTTATGGTCATCAGGAGGCACAGCTGCTAATCGATCGTGCCCGAATCAATCAGGTGATGGAAAATTTAATGACAAATGCCATGAAATATACTTCAAATGGTAGTATTCAATTTTTAATGTATGTGGAGGACACACATTTAATCTGTTCAATTTCAGATAGTGGCATAGGGATCCCACAGAGCGATATTCCCTTTATATTCGATAGTTATTATCGAGCATCCAATGTTGATAAAGTAGATTCACACGGAATTGGCTTAGCCATTTGTAAGCAAATTGTGGAACAACATAATGGGGAAATATATGTGGAAAGCATAGAGGGTGAAGGGTCCATATTTAGCTTTACATTGCCTTTGGTAATAGAAAAAATAAAGTGTTGAGCATTTTTCGCAGCTCAGCACTTTATTTTTTATAAACAAATTGGTAGCCGAAGCCCCGAACAGTTTGAATCCACTTAGGCTTAGCTGGAACGTCCTCAATTTTTCGTCGCAGTGTACTAATATGGACAGAAACCGTTTTTGAATCAGTTACACCATCCTGACCCCAAACATTATCTATCAGTTGGTCTACACTGATTACCTTATTGGCATGTTCGATCAGAAAAAATAGTAGTAGCTTTTCTTTCGTAAAAAGATTTAAACGTTTTCCGTTTTTATAAACATTTTTTTTCATCAAAATGAATGACTAAGTTATCAATATGTAATATAGGATTTCTTATGGATGTCGTCTTTCTTTTTAAGTTTGCTTGTATACGAGCGAGTAATTCTTTGGGAATAAACGGCTTTGTTATATAATCATCTGCACCTACTTCAAAGCCTTCTAGTTTATGGTCAATTAAGTGATTAACAGTTACAAAAATAATAATAGCATCCGACACTTCACGAACCCTTCTCGCTAATTCAAAGCCATTGCCATCAGGTAAATTAACATCCAATAAAATTAAATCAGGCTCTTCTTTGATTACTGCCTTCCAACCTTCGTAAATGGATGATGCCTTGAAAACTAGGTAGTTTGCATTTGCAATTGTAAGAGATAGAACCTCCATAATGTCAATATCATCTTCTACGATTAAGATTTTCTCATTTACCACACCCATGAATCTCCTTTCTCCATCTTCTAATATATCAATTTTTAGATAGAAATGGAAAGAAAACTTCTAGGACATTCGTTATTTTTGACTAGGAAAAATCACATATGAAATACTTATAATGGCATCAATAGTTAATACGATGCCCCAAACTTTCATCACCTGAAATAGGGAAGATGTGTCAGACTGAGATCCAATATAAAGTGCCATGATAGACAAAAGTCCAGTGCCAATGAGAAAAGCTACTACATGGCGAATCAGCATCTTTATCTCATGTTTCCCTTTTGCAGATCCTGTAAGACGTACTTTCTTATCCCCAGTTTTTAAAAACCAACGCTGAAATTGCTCATCTGCCCAACTAATCATAGTTTTACCATAGGCGATTGAAACACCAATATAAATAGCAGCAATCCCATGTGAGATAGATGCGGGGGTACCTGCTTTTAAATCTATCGCAGTTAGCAATATCAGTAAAGAATCGATAACTAATGTTAAGGAAAACAAGAAGAAACTTAGCTTGGGTTTTTTTTAAAATATAGCGGGCAACCAGCCCAAATAAAATAACTATCCAAAAAGCAATTTCTGCTGCAATAATCCATGCAATCATAAAAAAACCTCCAACTTTTAAACTAAAAAAACATATCCTCAAACAACGAAGAAGAATCCAGCAAATGTAACCACTTTAATCCAGTTGGGCAATTGCAAGAAGTATATCCTCACTGACAGCTTCCCAAAATTGCTGCTGTACAGTACTACAATACGTATATAGCTCTTTATTTTGAAGATGATTATAGAGCTCGGCAATTACTTCCTTCTGAAAATGGAGCCGATGATTTAATATTTCTCGCTCTTCTTCCAGACAAAAGGATTTATATATATCTATTAGACGCTCTAGCCTTGCTAGTTTTTGTTTTGTAACATCATATTGAGTTTGATGAAAGCGTCCAACAGCTGTGGTCATAGATCGCTTTGAGCGATGCTCCGCATTTAACGTTCGATATTCTTCCAAACGTAACGCCGCACGGTACCAAAATTCGTAACGGCTAGGTAAGTCTCTGAGCTCGTAGGTAAGCAAGGACTTTAAAATACATGCTACTTGTTCATATGTATCTATCAATTTTTCTGATTCTTTAAAAAGGCCAAACATACAGCCACCCCCGTTTAGTTTAATACAACACAAAAGTAGTGAAATCCTCTAAATTTTTAATAGTATTCAAAAACAATTAAACAATTTTTTAGCAACCGTACGGGTATCGCTAGATTTTGCTATATAAAGGTAAGGTTTTAGTGTTTCTTTGCTTTTGCAAAACTTCTGTTTTTGGAAGAAATTATTGAAATAGCATTTACAAAATAAAAACATATGTGTTAACCTAAAATTTGTAGTTGGTTAACTAAAAAGGGGGAGGTTAACGATGCAACATTTTTGGATTGTTGGGACAGATACTGATGTCGGTAAAACGGCTGTCACCACATTGCTGATGCGACAATTTCAGCGACAGAACCTTCGCGTCACGCCTTTTAAGCCTGTACAAACTGGTGAAGTACATGAAAATGGTCATTCCTATTACTACGATACAACAGTATATGAAAAGTATTCATTACAGGTGCTAAGGACAGAAAGTTTGAATGGGTATTCGTTTAAAGAGGCAGCTTCACCACATTTTGCTGCACAACTGGAGGTACAGCAAATTAATGTGCATTATTTACTACAGCAAATACAGGTGCTACAGCAATCAAACGATATGGTAATTTGTGAGGGAGCTGGTGGACTTTTTGTGCCTTTAGATTTACAAAGAAAAATAACGCTTCTTGATGTTATCGTTCAAAGTAAGCTTCCAGTTGTTCTTGTTACTCGAACAACACTAGGAACAATTAACCACACTTTACTAACGATTGAGGCTTTGCATGCGCGTAATATTGATATTCTGGGCATTGTATTTAATGGAAATTCAGGGAGTTTGATAGAACAAGATACTATGAAAACCATATTACAGTTTCATGATTTGCCTTATGCAATTATCCCGCAACTCCAAGAGATTGGGCAGCTTGTTGATTATTCCATTTCTCACACTTCATTGTTTGAAAGGTTGGTCAATGATGAAACAAGTGTTAACTGATTTGCAGGCAAGAGATTTAAGGCATGTTTGGCATCCTTGTTCACAAATGAAGGATTATGAGCAATTTCCACCAATCGTCATTAAAAAAAGGACAAGGTGTATGGCTCTATGATGAAAATAATCATCGCTATTTAGATGCTGTCTCCTCCTGGTGGGTTAATTTATTTGGGCATGCTAATCCTCGAATAAGTCAAGTATTAAGTGATCAGGCATTTACATTAGAGCATACAATCTTTGCTAATTTTACACATGAGCCAGCGATTAAAGTAGCTGAAAAATTAGTAGCTTTAACGCCAGAGGGTCTGAATAAAGTATTTTTTGCAGACAATGGCTCATCCGCGATAGAGGTTGCATTAAAAATGAGCTTTCAATATCATATGCAAACGGGAAAATCGGCAAAAAAAACGCTTTTTGGCTTTAACAGATGCCTACCATGGTGAGACACTTGGCGCTTTATCTGTTGGTGGAGTAGGGCTTTATAACAAAGTATACCAACCTTGTTATTAGATACCTTACGTGCACAAGGGCCAGATTGCTTTAGATGTCCTTTTCAAGATAAGCCAGAAAGCTGTCATGCTCAATGTATTCAGTATGTTGAAGAAGAGCTTCATGCGCATCATGAAGAAATGACAGCTGTGATTATTGAGCCCCTTATTCAAGCAGCTGCGGGCATGAAAATGTATCCGCCAATCTATTTAAAGCGATTGCGGGAGCTTTGTACAGCATACGATGTTCACTTAATTGCTGATGAAATTGCCGTAGGATTTGGACGAACAGGAACCGTATTTGCCTGTGAGCAAGCGGAGATTTCGCCAGATTTTATGTGCTTGTCAAAGGGTTTAACAGGTGGCTATTTACCACTATCCGCAGTATTAACCACTGATACTATTTACAATGCCTTTTACGATGATTACGGAACAATGAAAGCATTTTTACATTCTCACAGCTATTCTGGAAATCCGCTTGCATGTCGTGTAGCACTTGAGGTATTGACAATGTTTGAAGAGGAACAGGTTATCGATATGATTCAAAATAAGGGAGAACGGATGCGAGCGTTAGCACTGGAGGCATTTGACCAATTACCCTATGTTGGAGAGTATCGACAGATAGGGTTAGTGGGTGCGATCGAGCTAGTCGCCAATTATCGGACAAAGGAGCCATTCCCAAATGAGGCGCGTATTGGCTATCAAATTTATCAACGTGCTTTAGCAAAGGGCTTACTGATTCGCCCACTTGGCAATATATTATATTTTATGCCGCCTTACATTATTTCTGATGAAGAAATGGGATTTATGATTCATACAACAAAAGAAACGATTGTACAATTTTTTGAGGAGTGGGAGGGCATAAATTGTTTAAACGACAATCAACACTGTCCCTCGTCATGATTGCGATGTTTGCAGCTTTAACGGCAATTGGTGCATTTATTAAGATACCGTTACCAGTAGTGCCCTTTACACTACAAATTATCTTTGTTTTTTTTAGCTGGAAGCTTACTTGGTAGTCGTAATGGATTTCAAAGTCAGCTCGTTTACATAGGAGTCGGTTTAGTTGGATTACCTGTTTTTACACAGGGGGGAGGCATTACCTATGTATTGCAGCCAACATTTGGCTACCTCATCGGCTTTGCACTAGCAGCATTCATCATAGGATTCATCATTGAAAGAATAGATTCACCAACGAAAAAAACATTTTATTGGTGCAAATATTGTGGGGCTTATTATTATTTATGCGATTGCGGTACCTTACTTATATTTATCAATGAATTTCTGGCTCCATATGCAAACGAGCTGGTCTCATATATTTGTAGTTGGTTTTTTTAAATAGTATTGTTGCAGATTTTTGCTTAGCTTTAGCGTCTGCACTGTTAGCCGAACGCTTATATAAGGTATTTCAGTCAGTAAGAACAGTGAAAATCATGCAAGTGGAAAGGGAGAATGTTTAGTGAATTGGTTACAGTTAGCAGAGGATGTAATTGCAGGTAAGGTGATTAGTAATGATGAAGCACTTGCCATTTTAAATAGTGATGATGATGAACTATTAAAGGTAATGGATGGTGCATTTGCCATTCGTAAGCATTATTATGGGAAAAAAAGTAAAATTGAATATGATTATGAACGCGAAAAGTGGCTATTGTCCAGAGGATTGCGGATATTGTTCACAATCATCTAAATCATCTGCACCGATTGAAAAATATCCATTTATTACGAAGGAAGAAATTTTAGAGGGTGCTAAACGAGCATTTGACAATAAAATTGGCACCTATTGCATCGTGGCAAGTGGACGTGGGCCAACGCGGAAGGATGTCAATGTTGTCAGTGAAGCAGTCACTGAAATTAAAGAGAAGTATGGCTTAAAAGTATGTGCCTGTCTTGGCTTATTAAAAGAAGAACAGGCACAGCAATTAAAAGAGGCGGGGGTAGATCGCTACAATCATAATTTAAATACATCAGAGCGTCATCACTCATACATTACTACATCGCATACCTATGAGGATCGTGTGAATACGGTAGAAATTGCAAAAAAAGCATGGAATTTCGCCTTGCTCAGGAGCAATCATTGGAATGAAGGAAACAAAAGAGGATGTCGTCAACATTGCGCGTGCCCTACATCAATTAGATGCTGATTCGATCCCAGTCAATTTTTTTAAATGCTATAGACGGCACAAAGCTGGAAGGGACAAAGGAATTAAATCCACGATATTGTTTAAAGGTTTTAGCATTGTTCCGTTATATAAATCCAACAAAGGAAATTCGTATTTCTGGTGGTCGTGAAGTCAATCTTGGGTCCCTTCAGCCACTGGGAATGTATGCGGCAAATAGCATTTTTGTAGGAGATTATTTAACAACAGCAGGCCAAGAGGCAAATAGCGATTATCGTATGCTTGAGGATTTAGGCTTTGAAATTGAATTAACAAAAAAAGCAGGAAGAAGTATTCTGCTAAATACATGCTTATGAAATAAAAATCTACTACTACTACAATTTAATGAGTATGTATGTGATAAACCGTATGCTCGTCGTGGAAAAGGCGTTTATACGGTTTTTCTATATGAGAATAGGTGTAGGGAACTGTTGGATAGAGGATGAAACGTATGGTGTTGTCGCACATTGAAGTTCCACTTTATGCCTAAAAAAAACATGGCTTTTCACAAAATGTTCAATGAAAGCGTTTTGAAATTGAACAGTTTGTGAAGGGCTTCACATAAGGCTTTATTTTTACAAAAATCAGCGTAAAATAAGAATCAGGTAAGGCAATGATAAAATATAGTTTACAGGGAAGTATCACATTGTTCGGTGATTGTTAAATACAAAAAAACAAGTTTGAAGGGAGAATTTTCTATGTGGGTCATTACAGTATTTGATAAAAAGGATGTTCGAATTTTTGAATACACAAACAAAAGTGAGGCTACACAAGCATTGGCTAAATTCAAAAAAAATGCCGTTTTAACATATACAAAATAAATTTGAGGTGGCAACCCTTTTCGACGCTATAGCGTACGAGAAGGGTTGTTTTTTTGCTATGATTGAACAAAAATTGAAATCGCACTATAGACCAATAAAAGAGTCATGATGATATTAAAAGGTTGCCGATATTGATGAAGCATTTTTTGGAAAGCTGAACCAAACAGAGCCCAGCTACTTGTACTGAGGATGCCAACGATTCCTAAAAATACAGCGAAAAGAAAAAAAAGCTAAAATATGAAGAATAATAAGGGAGGATATAGGTTGCTACTACAGTAATGCCAAACAATATCCCTTTAGGATTTATAAATTGTAATAAAATACCTACTAAAAATAAATGACTGTTGTTGCCGCTTTCTTTTTCAAGATCATTGGTTTTGCTTGTTACTAAAGGCTAAATACAACATATAGCCAACCCCAAATAGGGTCAAGGGTAACTTTATAAAGGGCATAAAATTTGTCAGGGCAATATTAAAAAAAGCTACAACCAATCAGCATAAAAAAAGCCTGCACCGACTCCGAGAGAAAAGGGAATCGTTTTTGTAAATCCTTGTTTATTGGCAAATAGCACGGCCATAAAGTTATTAGGACCTGGGGTAAAACTACACTCCTATTTTAATCCGAGTCAGTCCTTAACACGATTAAGTATGACAATCTATTATCCTGTATAAAGAAACCGTATGAGCGAATCTAAAAAGCTCATACGGTTTCTTTGTTGTAGATTATAAAATGCTGCCTAAGCGTTTAATACCTTCACGAATAATTTCAGGGGTTGCATTTGTATAATTAAGACGCATTGTACTTACTCCCGTTTTTGCTGTATAGAATGGGTCGCCAGGGACAAATGCTACTTTTTGCTCCATTGCTTTGTGGAAGACATCGAGAGCTGATGCACCATTGTTCATCGTAGCCCAAATAAACATACCACCCTCAGGTCTTGTATACTCCACATGTGCCGGGAAGAACTCTTGCATTGCATCTAGCATTGCTTCAGCTTGATTTTTATATAATGTTATAATTTTCTGAACATGCTCAGTATAATCATTGTTTGCTAGATAGTCATAAATAACATATTGAGCAAAAATATTTGTGTGTAGATCAGTTGCTTGCTTTGCTGTTTCAATATGTTGCATGAGCTCTTTATTCTTTGTAATGATAAAGCCTAGACGCATTCCTGGCGTAATCGTTTTAGAGAAAGAACCAAGTAAAATGCTGTTCTCTAATTTGCCAGCACCGATGTATGGCAGAGGCTCGCCCTGAAAGCGCAATTCTCCATATGGATCATCCTCAATTAACGCCACATCATATTTTGCGATGATGTCGCAAATCTGCTGACGTTTTTCTCTAGAATACGTTAGCCCTGTTGGATTTTGGAAGTTTGGAACTGTATAAATAAATTTTACATTTGGCTGTTGTAGGGCTTTCTCTAATTCTTCTAAATTAAGACCATCATTTTCGAGCGTTACACCATAAAATGTTGGCTCACTTAAAGTAAAGGCTTGTATGGCTCCTAAATAACCAGGCTCTTCAATAACGATGCCGTCTCCTTTGTTGATCAGTACCTTTCCAATTAATTCTAGAGCTTGCTGTGAACCTGTAGTAATAAAGACATCATCAGCGTGAACATCTAATCCATGTAGTCGTTGGTATTTTGCAGCAATGTACTCACGTAATGGTGCATATCCCTGAGTAGAAGAATATTGGAATAGTCGACTACCATTTTCTGTGATGGCATGGTCGACAGATGCTCTTAACGCATCGATCGGGAAAGAGATAGGGTTAGGAAGCCCCCCTGCAAAGGAAATAACGTCCTCTGCGTCTGTTACTTTCAAGATATTACGGATGAATGAAGATGGTGTTTTTAAAATTCTTTCTGAATATTGCATAATTAATCGTTCCTTTTTTTTCTGATTTTTTTTAAAAATTATAGCATTGAAATCATATGCATACAATATTATCATTGTATGCAAGACAATTAAAATATTGTATGCAAAAGTGACGAGAAAAGGAGCATAGAGAATGCCAGTAAATTCATTTGAAGAGTATCCAATGAGCTGGAGACCAAATATCAGCAATATTTCGGCTCCATTATATATAGCCATAGCTGAACAGCTTGAACAAGATATAAAGGACGGGAAGCTCTTGCCTGGGACAAAGCTACCCCCTCAACGGGAATTAGCTGACTTTTTAGATGTTAATTTAAGTACAATCACAAGAGCTTTTAAGCTTTGTGGTCAAAAGGGGCTCATCTATGCTTCGATTGGAAGTGGAACATTTGTGTCCTCCGATGCCGCAACCAATAAAATTTTATTACCCACTAGTCATTCCCCACATATGATTGAAATGGGCTCTGTTCTGCCAGATAACTATGTAAATGAAGACATTACTCGTTATATGAAAAAAATGATGAATGATTCTAATTTTAATAAACTCTTTCAATATGGACGTCTTGAAGGAAATGTGTGGCAAAATGAGGCAGCATTAAAGCTTTTAGAAAAAGTCAATTTTCAAACGGATCAGCCTATTTTGCTTGGGGCTGGAGGACAAAATGCGATTGTCGGAACATTAGCTGCATTATTCCAAGCAGGAGATAGAATTGGCACAGACCCTATCACCTATGCTGGGATAAAAACAGCTGCCAATATGTTAGGAATCCAACTAGTAGCAATACAGCAAAAGGATGGTGAAATGACCAGAGAGGGGCTATTATATGCCTGTAAAAATGAGCATATTAAAGGTTTGTATGTAATTCCGGATTTTCACAACCCAACTACTCACACAATGTCTTTAGAAACAAGGAGAATGATTGCAGAAGTAGCAAGGGATACAGGTTTAATTATTATTGAGGATGCCATCTATAGCTTTTTGAAGGAGCAGCCTCTTGCACCAATAGCTTCCTATGCACCAGAAAAAGTTATTTATATTGCCAGCTTGTCTAAAACCATATCACCTGGATTACGATTGTCGTATATCGTTACACCTTCAGCACTGCGAAAAAGAATAATGGAGACGCTTTATAATATCAATATTTCGATATCACCAATGATGCTAGAGCTTGCCACAAGATTGATTCATGATGGTGTAGCAGAAACGATTTTAGAAAAACACAAGTTGTATGCAAAGCAACAAAATGCATTGGTTAATCAATACCTAGGTAATTACAATATTTTAGGGGATGACGCATGTATTTTCAGATGGCTTATACTTCCTGATAAATTTACAGGTGTACAGTTTGAATTGCTTGCAGCAAAGGCTGGTGTACAGGTGTATGCTGCAGAGCGTTTTGCAGTGGGAAATGCGAAACCGATCAACGCAGTTCGACTAGCCATTACTGCACCGGAGAATCAGCTTGAACAGGCACTCATTATTTTGAAGGATTTACTTGAAAGCAATGGAGATTATACATTTGTTGATTAAAGGAAAAAAGGCTCATAATAGGGCTATGTAAGGAAAAGTGGTGATAGGATGACGCATAAAGGGCGTATTATTTTTCATGTAGATATGAATGGTTTTTATGCTTCAGTTGAACAGGCATATAACCCAAGCTTAAAGGGTAAGCCTATAGCGATTGCTGGGAACCCAAAAGAACGCCGCGGTATTCTTGTCACCTGCTCGTATGAGGCAAGGGCTCTCGGGATTTACACAACAATGACAGTTCATGAGGCATTGCGAAAATGTCCTGAATTATTGTTATTACCACCAGATTTTCAAAAGTATCGTGAAGCATCCAAGCAGATTTATCATTTGCTAATATACACTGAATATTCACCGTGAAACGCCTAAGCCAATTGAACTGATAATTCCTTTCACCGACATAGCTGACCACTGTGCAAAGGAATACATCCTAAAAGCTGCAACTATAAAGGCTACCCAAAACCTTTAATCCCAATGCTCAGCTAACACAAGCTCAAGTGACATCTATTTTAGTACGCACATGGGCTTACAAGCTAAACAACCAGCACCTTTTAATGACATCGCAAACTATGCAGATCAATCAAAGGATGAAATCGGAGCTGCTTATCAAGCTGGTATTATTAAAGGGTACGAAGGCAAATTCAATCCAGGAGCGCTTGTCATGTGCCATAATAAAAATAAAATGTCACCATTCAGTTATACTAAAAGGTGGCATTTTTACTTTGAGAGACAAATATTTTGGAAAAGAACCTTTAACGGAAAAAAAAGGTGAATAATACCTTTACTTGTTCTATCAATTTGGATATTGGGATCTTTTCTAGCAAAGTAAATAACTGGGGTTAGTAAAAGGGGCTAGAGCATAAAATGACCATTTTATAAAAGCTCAAATCCTACTAAATTTATAGCATAAGTAAATAACGCAGTACCTGCTGCTTACTGTAAGAAACGTGCTCATTATCTCTTTCTAGTTTACTAATCATAATACTTCCCTCAAAACTTGCAATAATAAAGGAAGCCACCGCCTTTGTATCAATGTTAGGATTTAACTCTCTATTTTGAATACCTTCCTCTATAATTTCTTCAAGCATGTTGAGAAATTTACGGAGAACAGTAAGCGCTTTGTCTCTTAAAAGTGGGTTAGTATCATCACTGTCTATGGCAGTATTTAGTAACGGACATCCCCCTTTTACTGGTGGATTATTTACCACATCTTTGTATACATCAAACAGGGAACTAATTTTTTTCTAATGCTGTATTAGTATGAAGAGTTACTTCAGAAAAGTGTTGAAATACAGTTTCAATAGCGTAATCAAGTGCCTCTAAAGCAATTTCATCTTTATTTTTAAAATTACGATAAATCCCTCCCTTTTGTAGCCCAGTGGCTTCCATAATGTCATTCATTGAACAACCAGCATAACCCTTTTGATTAAATAATTCTGCTGATTTTAGGATAATGTTTTCCCGAGTTTTCTCACCTTTTCGCATAATACCCTCTCCATTATTGTTGTTGTTGAAAAATTGTAACATGTTTTAATTGTACATTAAAATATAATGAGTTATATTAAAAAAAGACCGAACGGTCTCTTTTTGAAGAAAACACTAAAGGAGGTGTTATGAGAAACCCTTTAATTAAGTATGTAATCTCTTTATCATGACTTTAAACATCATTGTAAAATTAGCTAAAAAAATAATTAAGCTTAGGAGAAAATATATGTATAACATTATTATTCCAGATAGTAAGGTAGCAAAAGAAGCTACACAATTAGTTTCCGAGATTTCTCCAGAATTCCTCTATAATCATTGTTTACGCACATATGCTTTTGGTGATTCGTTAGGAAAAAAAATATGGATTGAAATATGATCTTGAATTGTTCTATCTCGCCTCTGTGTTACATGATATAGGTCTTACTGAGAAAGTTTGTTGTAAACATTCATTTGAATATGAAGGTGCTGATTATGCTGAGAAATTCCTTCGCTCTCACAATTTTTCACAAGACAAAATTGATGTGGTGCGTGAAGCGATTATTTTGCATACATCAGAAATTGCTGAAGAAAAACAACCAGAAATTGCTTTAGTTCATTTCGGAGCAGGAATGGATATAATGGGGTTACGTATAGAAGATATTTCTGAGGAAGCCTTTAATTTCATAATTGAAACCTATCCTCGATTAGGGTTCAAAAAAATCTATTATTGAACTCATTAAATATGATTCTAAACTTAAAAATGCTCAGCAACAACCCAATAATTTGAGTTCTGCTATGCTTAATATGGGTTTTGTAGATTGGGTTATGAATGCTCCTTTTAAAGAATAGAGAAAAAGTAACCGCAGATATACAGGGATATACATGAAAACCTGTATATTCTGGGGTTCTTAAATTTTTATGATATAGGTTTAGGAATGAGACCAGATTTGACTGGAGATGGTAGAGGGTTAGAATTTCTAAATGCATGTATTAATTTTGTCCAATCAAGATTTACGCCAGATAAAATTACATTATCAGTGGCAACTTTTAATCAAAGAGCGATAAAAGTATATAGAAAAGTTGGGTTTAAAGATATTGATACATTTATGCAAGATACAAATGGTAGTACATATGAATTTCTAAGAATGGCTTATGAATGCTAAATTAAAGGTTCCTTTGTTCAATTAAAGGGCAGCGATTGTTTAATTAGAGCAATCGCTTCTTGTTCTAACGGAGCAGAATAGTTGAAGAAGGATTTATCTATTCTTAGGAGAACTTATTTATTTATTGATAAAAAAATAGTAAAGGTGGTTTTCGATTTGAAAAAGATATTAATAGGGACTTTCTTTATGAGTTTCTCGTTACTGTTAGCATCTTGTAATAATGATAACAGTAGTACCGTCTTTAAAGGAGAAGGAGATAAATGGAGTGGGGAATTAATTACTTCATATGATTTTTGGGGAAATGAGAGGCAGAGTATAAGGGTTCAATATAAGGGAGAAAACCTTGATGAACTCCAAGATAATAATTTCTTTGTAGAAAGTCCCGATTTTTTAGGTTGGGGCATTGATAATATTAAGTTGGATAATAAGGGGAATTATTACAGTGGAGAAGCCGCTGAACAAGAAATTAAAACTCCTTCTTCTTCTAAAATAAACCTTAAAATTGAAGGTGTTGAGTCTGAAACTATTACATTAAGTTCAAACTCTTAATAATGATGCAACAGCTATCTTACTCAACTAACACTGTCTTTAGTTAAACAAGGATTTATTTATATTTCTTATTAACTAACGGAGTGCGTTAGTGCAGTAAGTAGTTTTAAAAAAATCAAACTTTTTTTATAAAAATTTCACACGTAGTTAAAAAGAGAAACTCCATTTTGATCAATCTTTTTTTCAAAATGGAGTTCTTCTATTTGTTGTTAAATAAAGGTTGTAGAGAACTTTTTAATCAGTCTTTTTTTATAAAGCTACATCTAAATAATCTTCAATTATTGTTAACAAATTTATGCATTATGCAATAATTGTTTAAAAAAAGAATAGATTACTTATTTGATAATATATACTCCTCTGTTAAATCAATAAAGGCTTTTAAAGCAGGGGACATCCATTTATTTTTATGCCAAAATAGTTGTATTTTGGTAGTGAAATCTGGTCCTCCCCAGTTTACTTTTTGAATACTACCATCTTTAATTTCCCTTTTTACTGAAATCTCAGGTAAAATCGCAATTCCTAGCCCTGCTATTACACACTTTTTTTATTGCTTCAACGTCAGCCAATTCTAATTTACTTCTTGGTTTTGCACCTACCTGTATCAATGAACTTTCAAATGCAAAACGATAATCACATTCTTCTGTTAAAAGCAATCTTTGGTTATCTAAATCAATTGGATTTACCACTTGCTTTTTACTTAGAGGGTTGGTTGGACAACAAATGATAGCCATGGGTTCCTCTTTTAATTCCTTCACTATTAAATGTGATGATGTTACAGCATTCATAGATAGTAACGCTACATCAATTTGCCCTTCTATTAATAAATTTAAAAAAATCCTTTTCGGATATTCCTGGACGAAATACAAGTTCAACTTTAGGATACTTTGTTTGGAAGTCATTTAAAATATTAGGGAGTCTATAAGTACATTGCGTCTCTGATGCACATATTCTTAAAAAAACCACTTGGTTCATTAATTCCACCGACAACCTTTAATGCTTCCTCTGTTAATCCTAAAATTTTATCAGCATAATCCTGAAGAAACATACCAGCTTCAGTTAAAATGACTCTTTTACCAAGCCTTTCAAAGAGAGGGGTTCCCAACTCTTCTTCTAAAGCTAATATATTTGCAGTAATACTAGATTGGGCATAACCAAGAATTTGAGCAGTTTTTGTGAAATTCAATAATTTTGATGCTGTTTGGAACATGATTAATTGTTTAATTTCCAATACTAAACCTCCTAAATCGGAATTGCCGATTGATTTAATCAAAAAAATCTCTATAGATTGATTATATCATTTTATATATGATTTATGCAGGCGCCTAAAAGACAAACAATTAGAAATATTCAGAGGGGGAAGGGTATTGATTGAAAATATAGTGAATTCAGTAAATGATTTTTTATGGACATATATTCTAGTTGTAATGCTAGTAGGCTTGGGGATTTACTTTACTGTGAAAATGAAATTTATGCAAATATTCTTATTAAAAGAGATTTTTCGCTCCGTTTTCGAAAAAGCTCCTAAAACAAAAAGTAGTAGTAATGAAATTTCCTCGATGCAGGCTTTTTTCATCGGAGCAGCAACAAGAATCGGTACTGGAAATATGGCAGGTGTTGCAATTGCAATAACTATCGGGGGTCCTGGTGCAATTTTTTGGATGTGGTTCGCAGCTGTGTTAGGGGGGGCATCTGCATTTGTAGAAAGTACATTAGCTCAAATTTATAAAGTGAAGACTGATGAGGGGTTTAAAGGAGGTCCAGGGTATTATATACAAAAGCAATTAGGGCTAAAATGGCCAAGTATGATCTTTGCTATCGCAATTATCCTTAGTTTTGGATTAATTTTTAATGCTGTACAAACAAATACAATTACAAGTGCATTTAACTATTCATTTGGTATAAGCCTATACTTATGGGCGTGTTTGTAACAATTCTCACAGCTTTGATTATATTTGGTGGAGTTAAAAGAATCGCTAATTTTACACAAATAATAGTACCTATTATGTCTGTGTTTTATATCATACTAGCGCTTTATATTATTATAACGAATATATCTGATGTGCCTGTAGCTTTTTTGAGCATCATTAAGAGTGCGTTTGGTCTTGAGCAAATTTCTGGAGGTGGAATTGGTGTAGCTATTATGAACGGGGTAAAGAGGGGTTTATTTTCTAATGAAGCAGGCATGGGAAGCGCTCCGAACGCTGCTGCTACTGCTAATGTATCCCATCCAGTTAAACAAGGATTTGTACAATTATTAGGTGTATTTTTTGATACTTTAATAGTTTGTAGTTGTACGGCTTTTATTATCATGTTATCCAAAGTAGAAACAGCTGGTGATTTATCTGGTATAGAAATTACACAAGCAGCTATGACTCAGCATTTTGGTTCTTGGGCTAGTATTTTTCTTGCCTTTGCAATATTTACTTTTGCTTTTAGTTCAATTGTAGGTGGATATTATTATGGGGAAGCTAATCTAGGTTTTATACACAATAGCCCAATTGTTCTTTTAATATATCGAGTCACAGTATTAATCATGATTATGTTTGGTGCTGTAGCCAATCTCCAAATTGTTTGGACTTTAGCTGATTTATCTATGGCCATTATGGCAGTTATAAATCTTGTAGCTATAGCTATTTTAGGTAAATTTTCATTTGCAGCTTTAGATGATTATATTAGCCAAAGGAAATTTGGCATTAATCCGATATTTTATGCTTCTAATATCTCAGGATTGAAAGGAGTTGAATGTTGGGATTCGGATAAACTATAAACATAAATAACAGAAAAATATAAGGGAGTAGAAAAGTTATGAATTTTGAATATTTTTGTAATACAAAAATAGTAATGGGTATTGGTAAGTCAAAAGAGGTTGCTCTGATATTGAAAGATTTCGTGGCGCCCAATTCCACAATTATGATTGTCAGCGATCCAGGTGTTAATAAGGCAGGCTTAGTTACACCTATGGAAAGATACTTACAAGAAGCAGGATATTCAGTTATCGTATTTGATCAAGTATCACAAAATCCAAGAGATAATGAATGCTTAAAAGGTGCTGAGTTATTCAGAGAAGAACAGGTAACAGGTCTGATTGCTGTTGGTGGGGGGAGTCCAATGGATACAGCTAAAGCTATTGCCTTGTTAGGTCCAAACGGAGGAATACCTGAAGATTATGTGGAAGGAAAGAAAGCGTATTCAAATGTAGCACCTTTAATTTGTATTCCTACAACAGCAGGGACTGGTTCGGAAGTTACGCGTTCTTCTGTTATCACGCTATCTGCTTCACATAAAAAGATTACATTAAAGCATGCCTTACTCAGACCAACAATTGCAATACTAGATCCTGCGCTTACAGCTTCTGTTCCAAAAAGTATTACTGCTGCAACAGGAGTCGATGCTTTGGTACATGCCATTGAGGGCTATACATGTAAAGTGACAAATCCTATTTCAAAAGCTATGGGAGCAAGTGCGATGGCAACTATTGTGGAATATCTGCCAAAAGCATATGAAAATGGAGAAAATTTAGAGGCCAGATTCAAAATGCAAGAAGGAAGTTTACTAGCTGGCCTGTGTTTTGGATCGGCTGATGTGGCGGCAGTACATTGTTTAGCTGAAGCACTTGGAAGCCTTTATGATACACCGCATGGTATTGCAAATGCAGTATTTTTACCATATACCATTCAGTTTAATTCAACTGAAAATAGACCATTACATGCTGAATTAGCAAGAATCATGGATTTTGCCGAAAAAAATGATTCTGATGAAGTTGCAATTAATAAATTAGTTGATGGTTTATATGCATTTACAAAGGCTTTAGGAATTCCAACTTTAAAAGAATTATCTTATGTAAAGTTTGAAGATTTTGAAAAGATGGCAGAACTTGCTGAACAAAACAACTCTACGTCAAGTAATGTCCGTGTTATTACAAAGAAAGATTACTTAGAAATCTTAAATGCAGCTTTTTGAAAGTTCAGAGTTGTGAGTGTTACGTTTTAATGGTGAAAAATTCTATTAATATTGAACACCATGTTTAATAGAAAGGGGAACAAAAAAATTGATTAAAGAG
>BBDJ01000020.1 GCA_001312325.1 Lysinibacillus pakistanensis
CTGCTTTTGTATAGGGAAATGTTACCTAAAGTCCATTTTCAGCAATATAGTGATGGCTAAGATTTCAATTTATCACTTTACACTTGTGTAAAATACCAGAAGAAAATACGATCAACCCCCCTCGTTTTGAAAAAGGGCTATTACTTTTTAATTTGTCACCTTGGTTTCATTGACATAATAGTATTTCAACAACATGAAAACACGGTATGATGTTCATTTTCATACCGTGTTTTTCTATTTTATCCTTTTAAATGCTTGACAATAATTTGCTGTAGTTTCGTTTCAATCATTGGTAAATCATGCTTGGTAATTGTGGTTCTGACATAGCTTTCGTCCATATCAAGAGCTTCTGCGAAAAAGCTGCCAATGCCTCTAACTTTACGGTCTATTTGCAACAATATTTCCGCCGAATGATTAGATTGTGATAGAAAAACAATTTCTAGCTCATCTAAATGATTTCTATATTGTCCTGTCGGCACAAATTCAAATTCCTGAATAAATGGATAGTAGCCACGGAATCGAGCTGGTGCCTGTTCACATTCTGCTTCACGCAAACGAAAACCAAGTGCACTTATAGCGTCTAGGATATGTGTAGCAAGCTCTGTTGGTTGGACACGAATATAATCCTTGTCACTTGGATCCACTGCGTTTTTAATATCAAGGCCTGTTTGTATCCATACTTGGGTTTTGCCTGCTGTTATTGGTGTTTCGAATGGTAATGTAAGTGAAATAGGGAAGGTCTTCCTTTCGCCTGCTGCAATAATAAATGGCTCTAATACTTTAATTTTTTTGTAGAGTGGCTACTTCCGTATATTTATTGTCATTTGCTTCTCGAATATAGGTCGTATTGATCGATAAATAAATTGTATCGACTTGCTGTTCAACCTGCCCACCACGGACTATAATCTCGCCACGCATTATTTCACCAGCTCTGTATGTAGTTTTCTCTAATCGTGTATCAACCGTTGCAGAGCCTACCCCAATACTTGCAAGTACATTGTTAAAAAAACGACATCTGTATTCCTCCAATTGACATTAATAATTATACATACGCACATTTTTTTGAAAAGGTTTCAACATATAAAAAGTTTTCGTTATAATGTATGGAAAACAAATGGAGTGTCAGGATGGAAACAGAATGGATAAGAACATTTCTAATTGCTGCAAGAACAGAAAATTTCCGAGAAACAGCTGAACTACGATTTATTACACAATCTACAGTATCAAAGCATATACAGCATCTTGAAAAGGAATTGCAAACAACGTTATTTGATAGACAGGGGAAGCAAGTGAGACTAAATCGTTTTGGGGCTTACTTTTTTCAACAGGCAGAAAAAAATGATCATGACTGTTGATGAAGGAATACACAATATGGAATCCTTTTTGCATGGTTATACATCCCATTTAACGATCGGGGTTGCACCTCAAATTGCGAATTCTACTTTACCAGCCATCATCCAAACATTTCAACAGCAGAAACCTTCCATCCAAATTTCGATTGAGCTATTAAAGTCAAATGAAATAGGAGAGGCGGTTTATACAGGGGAGGTAGATATTGGTTTATCAAAACTAACATCAACTCGAGAACTTCATACTGTCCTCCTCGCACAAGAATCACTTCAATTAATTGCTCCAATAGCAAAAAAAAGAGGCAGATGCACTTACACTTTTGCAGCAGGAAATGATTTTAACACATGAATATGCACCTTATTGGCAAGACATCCAGCAAGTATTGCAACAATTTAAACGCTATAAAAGCATGCATATAAATCAAACCGAAGTTATTAAAAATTTTGTTAAGCATGGACTTGGCATTGCCTTTTTGCCAAGAAGTGTTATTGAGGCTGATTATCAACAGAATTTATTACATAGCTATTCCATACAAGAATTTTCTCATATTATGTCCAATAGCTACTTTCTAGCAAAATATTTATCAGCAGATATTGAGAGCTTTTTAGCAGTTTGTCATCTAATTTACGCTGATTTAGTTTGTGACTAGAAAAATACAAGTTATGAAACTTTGGATAAAAGTATCTCTGTTAAAAACGGGAATCTGCATCAATTATTCATATTTACTCTATATACTGGTGGTATGTAATCCGCATAAAACAGATAGGAAGACAATCTCTTTCATAGCCGTATAAGTTCAGGAAGGGTCCAATCAGGTATCATCAAGCTTTGTACAGTTCTAGGAGACAGGTGTTCCTAAAAAGTGCATGGGCCCAGGGGAGAACCGCAGTCAGGTATAGTGGAAAAACGTTCGGGTCCAAGGTAGAATCGCTCGGATACAGCGGAAAATCGCTCGACCCCAAGAGAGAATCGCTCAGGTGTTCCCGAAAATAGCTCGGTTCCAAGAAAGAGCCGCTCAGGTAAAGCCGAAAAACGTTCAGGTCCAAAGTATATTTGGGTAAATGAACATTCTTATCAATAATATAGTAGGTGTTTTATAAATGTATAATTTGATGTCAAAAATAAGCCAAATCATGAGCAATCCTATAACAGAATTTTTAAATGCCTTTGAACATGCCCCATTTATGATTGCGATTTTACTTGGCTTAATAGGTGCTTTAGCTCCTTGTCAATTAACTGGTAATATGAGCGCTATCACCTTTTATGGGAATCGTACTATTCAAATGAAAAGTAATTGGCAGGAAATTGTGTTTTTTATAATGGGAAAGGTTGTTGTGTTTAGTTTTTTGGGCTTTTTTTGCTTGGCTCTTTGGTCAATCCTTTGAAACGAAAATGACTGTGTATTTTCCAGTTTTTCGCCAGGCAATTGGTCCAATTATGCTAATAACGGGCCTTGTGCTTATTGGCATTTTTAAATTAAAATTTCTGAATCGAATTTCTTTACTTCTCCCTACAGTGGTGAAAGAAGGGAAAATTGGCTCGCTGCTGATGGGCGCTAGTATTTCCTTAGCCTTTTGCCCAACAATGTTCGTACTTTTTTTTTGTATGGCTAATGCCAACGGTTGCCTCAACTTCGTATGGCTTAGTGCTACCAGCTATTTTTGGTGTCGCAACTTCTGTGCCGCTTTTAATCATGATGGCACTGATTCATTTCTTTTTTTGAAAAACGCGTCATTATGCAATTTAGCATGAAAATGGGGAAAGTAATTCAAAATGTGGCGGGTGTTATTTTAATCATAATAGGCGCAACAGATACAATTACATACTGGGCGTTATACTGAAGAAAGGATGATGCCAAACTGTTATTTTATTAGCATTTGATGCAGGATTTTTTTTATTTTATCTTGTACCTTAATTTCCTATTTTGTTATTTTCAGATTAATTATCGGTTTTTTTGTCACCGAAGTATCTGAAGTAAGAGAAGAGACTAATTATTAAAAATCGACCAACAGACTATTTCGACTCATCACAATTTGGTCTTGCATTTGCTGCTGGATGAACACCGTGTTCTGGCCCTACTACTGGTGCGGTTTATATGATGGCTTCTCAAAATTCTAATGAAGGTGTATTTTAAATGAGTGTTTACGTATTAGAGTTAACTATACTGTTTTTACCCTTATTTTTTTGAAGTGAGCAAACGTAGCACATTAAATTCTATATCAAAGGTAGATTCTTCATTAATGTGTTTTAAATAGATAAAAGAACGTATTGGATTATATACGTTCTTTTATAATTTTTTATTACTTTTTGATCGCAACAAAGCGTAGTCGACAATAATCAGCAACCCATTGTTGGTTCTGAAAATAGTTAGGTTTTAATAGCTGCTCACATTTTACATAGATTTGCTCTTTCTCTTTTTCCGTTAAATGCTGAAGGATGTTATGACTAAACATCACTAACCAATTATGAAGCCCGTCCTCTCCCTGTAGAGGTGTTGGTCGCTCATATAATGTAATCATGGCAACAGTAAAGCCGGCTTTCTCTAATTTAGATTGATATTCTTCTAAAGTCGGGAAATACCATGGGAAATATTCTTCCTTATATGGTAGTTGCATTTCCTCCATACTTTTTTTTGAGTGCCCATACTATAGAGGCTATATTACCATCTCCACCCATTTCAGCAACAAAGCGGCCTCCTAGCTTTAAGGAATGATAAATATTTTCAATAACTTGATCTGCCTGCTTCATCCAATGAAGGGCTGCGTTTGAGAAGACAGCATCAAATTGATTCTTCATGGAGAATGTTGTAGCATCCACAGCTTGAAACTGGATGTTAGGATATTTTTGCTGTGCTGCAATAATCATGTCTTGAGAGGCATCAATTCCTTGAACGATGGCACCATGAGTTGCAATTTCGTGTGCTAAATCTCCTGTCCCACAACCAATATCTACTATCATTTCATTTTTCTGTGGTCTAAGCAGGTACACTAAGCTTTCTCCAAATTTTGAAACAAAGTCATGCTTTTGATCGTATAAATTGGCATTCCATTTTGTTGTCATTTCACTTCATCTCCTTTATTTGAGCATAACAAAGAGCTTAATTAAATAGAAATTCTAGAAAATAGCAATTTTGATTCCATAATGGAATAAAGAGGAGACATGGGGAATACAAAAAAAATTTGTAAAAATTATGCCTTTTACATCAATTGATTGACTGAATCAAAGTTTGGCTAGTGACCAGTATATCTAAATTGAACCCCCCTTTTGGAGCATTATTTATCTTAATTCAGCAGAAGATTCCCACCTCTATAAGTGTTGAAATGAATGCGATTTTGATTTCTTTTCAGTTGATGACCAACCATCTACTGAAATAGCGGAACTCAGTCTAATAACGCCTCGTCCTAAGGCAATTTATCTATGCGAAAGCGAAGCGATAGCAACAAAATGTTTTCTGTAGCGAAAGCAAAGCGGCAGCAACAAATGTTTTCTGTAGCGAAAGCGAAGCGGCAGCTACAATTACAGCAAGGCGAAATTGATTATTCTATTGAATGAATGTTGATTTTTTTGTCAAAATTTAAGCAACATTTGTCAACGTGAATAATATGATATAAAAAAAATAAGGGATGTGGTTTAGTGAACTGGTTAATTATTTTGGCTTTTACTTTTTCATCCAGTATCGATAATTTAGGTGTAGGCCTTTCCTATGGGGTTCGAAAAATAAATGTTGCATTTGGTAAAAATTTATTAATTGCGATTATTTGTTTTCTTATGAGTATGGGAGGCATTACGTTTGGCGTTTGGCTCTCAACCATTCTTCCAGGTATGCTTCCTGTTATCATTGGAGCGTTGCTTTTATTTATTATTGGAATTCGAATTATTCTTTTGGCAAAACCACAGAATGAAATGGATGGTAACAATGATATGCAGCCTAAAAATGTTCAAGATATTTTAAGAAATCCCGAGGAAGCCCATTTCAAAAAGTCTGGTGAGATTGGCTGGGGAGAATCTGTACTGCTCGGTGTTGCCTTATCGGCGAATGCATTAACAAATGGTGTAGGTGCCGGTTTACTGGGTCTTTCTCCTCTTATCATTTCGATAACTGCTGCTATTGGAAGTTTTATTACGGTTTGGATGGGGGTCAAATTAGGAAGTAAAGTAGCTGATGTTCGAGTCGGTACATTTACTGTAGGGCAATTTGGAACCATAATTAGCGGTGTGATTTTATTAATAATTGCATTTCTAGCTTTCTTTTAAAGAATATGTTGACAAAATGTCAACGTAATAATACACTTCTTGAGAATGGTATATTGTAAAATCACAGTAGAAAAGGCAAGGAGGTAAATTGGAAATGACTGAAAAGAGAAACAATAATAATCTTGGCTTATTGCTTAAAGAATTCTTGAAAGAACGTTCATTATCCATGCGAAAGTTTAGTGAGCTCACTGGAATCGATACTGCTACAATTTCACGGATAATAAATAATAAGAGAAACGCAACCCCACAGCATTTAGAAAAATTTGCTGACTGCCTTGGAGTTCCTTTAATTAATCTTTTTGAAGCTGCTGGATACCCCATTGAACAAAGACAGGAGAAATCTGAATCGGATATTCATACATCTGTTGACGCAATACAGGCTCTTCTTAAGTCTTCTAATGTTTATGATGATGAGTTTTCGGTGGCACAGGTTGAACAGAAACTAGAGAGCTATGGACTTTTGCGCAAACAGAGGAAGGGAAAAATACGATTGTTAAAGATTTTGATGAGAAAATTAAGAATGTTGGAAGCGTAGGTCCTTTTATAAGCAAATTAAAAGAATTATATGAAAGGTTCTTATCAGGGAAAGGTACACTTTTTGAACTTACCATAATTGGAAGTACATTATTATATTTTATTATTCCTGTAGATGTTTTACCAGATTATCTATTTCCTATTGGTTATTTAGATGATGCAATAGCTGTTCAACTAACTACAAAGACATTACTAAAAAATAATTAGAGATAAATGATAGGTGGATTTGTTATGAGAAGAAGTAAAAAGAGACGTAAATGGCCAAGAAATTTATTCTTAGCATTCACATTAGTAATCGCAGCAGGGATTGTATATTGGGTTTACCAATACAATAGTGGATTAGCAATGGCAGACAATGGTCCTTATAAATATGACGGAAAGACATTTGACCCATTCGAAGGTGCAGATGTGCAAGTTGGTCAGATAAATGTGCTACTAATTGGAAGTGATGCAAGAGATGAGGATGGTAGATCGGATACATTAATGATTGCACACTATGATCAAACAACCAATAATGTTAAGCTTATTTCTATTATGCGAGATACGTATGTCGAAATTCCAGATTACGGAATGAATAAAATAAATGCTGCCTTTGCTTTTGGAGGTCCTGAACTTGTAAGAAAAACAATTAAGCAAAATTTTGATCTTGATGTTAATTACTACGCTGTAGTGGATTTTAAAGGGTTCCCAAAGATTATTGATCTTTTAGCACCTGATGGGATTGAGGTTGATATTCCTTATGAAATGTCTCATGGAATTGGCATGACATTAAAGCCTGGAGAACAAATTTTACATGGTAATGAGCTTTTAGGCTATGTACGATTCCGCCACGATCGTCTAAGTGATTTTGGACGGGTGGAACGTCAGCAAGAAGTCTTGACTAAGGTAAAAGAACAAATCGGTGTTTCAAGCTTAATGAATTTACCAAAAATACTTGGCGTTGTAGATTCCTACATCGATACAAATGTTGATAATAAAACAATTCTTACAATTGGAAAAGGGATCGTAAATGGAGAATCTAAAGGTTTGGACACTTTACGCATTCCTATTGCAGGCTCTTTTGAAGATAAGCGTGTAAATGTAGGTGAAGTTTTAGATATTGATGTAGATAAAAACAAAGGTGCATTAAAAGAATTTTTATCATCAGCGGACAATGATATGACTTATGTGGTTTCATCTTAAGAGAATCGCTTGAACACAGAATTTCAACTTTTAAACTGTTTATAGAACAATACCTATAAACAGATTCTAGATGATTCAAATTAACATTATAACAAGGAATGAATTTAAAGGTAGCTGATAGTTGCATCAGCTACCTATCTTATTTTTCAAGCTTTGTTAATGTTTTTCCACTCCAACCAAATATGATGGTTAAAATAGGACCTAGTAAACAGAAGAAGGTGAAGGGGAGATAAGTTACTGTAGATATATCAAGGACACTAGCAATAAATATGCCACAAACACTCCAAGGGACGAGTGGATTGACAACTGTACCTGCATCCTCCATTACACGGGAAAGGTTTTTGGGTGCTAGCCCGACCTTTGCAAACTGTGCTTTAAATGCCTCACCTGTCAATAAGATGGAAAGGTACTGTTCACCGATTAGTGTATTGATACCTACTCCTGTAATGGCAGCACCTGTGATCACGGAACCAGCGCTTCTAAAGATGCTCTCAACCTTTGCTAGAATACTTTGAATAATACCTAACGTGAATAATAGCCCGCCCATTGTTAATGCTAGTAACACTAAGGCAATAGTTGATAGCATACTGCTCATACCACCTCGTGTCAGCAATGCGTCTACTTCTTTATTACCAGTTTGAGAGACATAGCCTTCAAATAGCATTTTGAATATAGTAGAAAGAGCAATTGGTTCTTGTATGTAGGAAAGACCTACACCAAGAATCGAAACGACTGCAAGCGTAATTAGTGCCGGCGCCTTATAAAAAGTCATTATTATAAGTACAGCAATTGGCAATAATGTATACCAATGAATAAGTCCTGATCCAAGTAATCCTTGCTTAAATTGCTCTACTGTATCAAATGATGCATCTGTACCTGATGGGGATAAAATAGCATATAAAATTATGGATATAATGAAAGCAGGAATCGTTGTCCAGCCCATATTTTTAATATGCTCGAAAAGGTCCACGCCAACTGTACCAGAGGCAAGATTAGTTGTATCTGATAGGGGAGACATTTTATCACCAAAGAAAGCCCCTGAAACAATTGCACCAGCTGTTATGGCTAAGGAGATGTCCATTGCACCAGCAATACCCATAAAAGCCACGCCGACTGTGGCAACGGTTGTTAATGAGCTTCCGACAGATATGCCGACAATGCTACAAATTAAAAAGACTATAGCAAAGAAAAAGCTAGGTGAAACGGTTAAAAAGCCATAATAGATAAGTGTAGGAATAGTACCACCCATCATCCAGCTTGAAATTAAAATACCGATAAAGAAGAAGATAAAAACAGCTCCTAGCCCTGCACTTGCACCCGCAATCATCCCACCTTCAATCTCGCGAAAAGGAACTTTTTTTAAGTAATCCATAGGCAATTAAAAGTGAAATAACCAAAAATATAGGGATATGAGGAGTTGCTTTTAAATACCCAATACTAAATGCCATCATAGCGATAATGAAAAGTATGATGAAGCCTGCCTCAATAAATCGAGGGTTACTCTTCGCTTCAATTCGAAACATGCTAATCCTCCTAGTAATTACTTCTTCGCTTCAATGCGGTGAAGCCCAAAAGAATTATAGCACGCTAATTATTTTTGTCAATTGACGGAAAATTGCTATATAAAATAGAATGATAATTTTTACCTTTAATACAACTTTAATGGTATCACTTTATTGAATAAAATAATCCCAAGCATTTTTAAGAATTAATGTACATGTCATGATAATGAAAATGATACGCATCATTTTTGTCCCGCGTTTCAGTGCAAATTTTGAACCTAAGATGGCCCCAAAAATCATGACAAACCCAACAGGTAGTCCGTATAAAAAAATTAACTTCTCCTAACAGTAAAAACATAATAAGTGCTGCTAAATTTGACGTGAAATTAAACGCTTTTGCATTGCCCGCAGCCTGTAAGAAATCATTTCCCATCATTAATAAAATAAAAATAAAAAAACGAACCAGTTCCAGGCCCAAAGAAACCATCATAAAAGCCAATGACCACAAAAGCACCGATGAAAGTGATTTTTTTTGTGGCTGTTAATATTCTTTCCTCAGGCTGCTGTCCCCAATCTTTTTTTGAAAACTGTATAAGTGGTCACAAGGACGAGCATAACAATCATTAAGGGCTTTAAAATGGTAGGAGATACAAGATGGACCGTATAGGCTCCAATTAAAGAGCCGATGAAGATGAAAGGGATGATCTGTCCGATTTTTTTGAAGTCTACTTTGCCAGCTCGTAGGAAAGTTAACATGCTTGTGCCATTGCTGATTGTATTGGCAAGTTTGTTTGTGGCGATAGCAGTACTCGGTGACAGCCCAACGGCCATAAACGCAGGCAAGGAAATTAATCCTCCCCCACCAACAATCGCATTTAAAAAGGATGCAATAAAGCCAAGCACTAATAATATGGCAAGTGACAGTAAATCGATGTCCATATGTATGATTCACATCCTTCTTATATTGTACTTATAAGAGTACTGTGAATTATTTGAAATAACAATGAAATTTCAAAATTCTATGTAAATAATGTTTACAATTCCTTAACAATTGACTCCTCAGAAAAATAGAAAGAAAAAAAAGTTTTTTTCAAGTATTTTTCTAAAAATAAAAGAAAAAACGGTAATATTTAAAGAAAAAACGGGTATTTTTATTATTCAATTTCCAGCGTTTTCAACTTGGAAAAGAGCTTGAAATGAATTGTGGCAATTTTAATATTACATTTTTGTAAATTCAACTCGTTTATGTTTAAAAATCTGTAGAATTGTGTAAAAGTTTTGTTATGATGATTGCAGAAATCGACAATTTATTCAACAGGAGGAACATCATGTTCAACTCAAACAAGCAAGATCCATTTTTTTAAGGCATTATTGAATATCTCGAAAAATGTCAATGAAGGTATTTACTTTGCACATAATGCACGTATTCAAGATATAGATGCACTAAAAGAAATAGCAGATACAATGAAGCGATATGAAACAAGTGGCGATAAATTAATTCACGAGCTAATTGTGATGCTAAATAAATCATTTATGACACCCATTGAACGTGAAGACATTTTAGCACTGGCTAATAAATTAGATGATGTAATAGATGGCATGGAAGGCTGTATTGCTCATTTTAATATGTATAATTTAACAGAAGTGACAGAGCCGATGCGTCAATTCCTCACTTATATTGCAAAAAGTACAGATGAAATGGTACAAGCGATGGAGCTATTAAATAGTAAGAAGCTTGTTGAAATGCGTAAACATGCTATTCAAATTAAGGACTATGAGCGTGAATGTGATGAAATCTTCCGTTCTTCCATGAAGCAATTATTTATTCAAGAAAAAGACTCAATGCGTATAATCGTGTTTAAAGATATTTATGAGCAATTTGAAGATATAGCAGATAGCTGTCAAACAGTAGCAAACACAATTGAGACAATAATTATGCGTAACGCGTAAGATGGAGTGTACGAAATGGATACGATATTACTTATAACAATATTAGTCGTTATATTCGCACTTGTGTTCGATTTTATTAACGGCTTCCATGATACAGCCAACGCGATTGCAACTTCTGTATCAACAAGGGCTTTAAAGCCGCGGACAGCAGTATATATGGCTGCGGTGATGAACTTCGTTGGAGCAATTACTTTTGTTGGGGTTGCCAAAGCACTCACAAAAGATATTGTGGACCCGTTTAGCTTAAATGCCTATGATGGTGATATTACTGGCTCTGTTGTGATTTTAGCAGCCTTATTATCTGCCATTACATGGAATTTGCTAACATGGTATTTTGGCATTCCATCGAGTTCGTCTCATACATTAATTGGATCTGTTGCAGGAGCAGCGATTGCCGCAGCGGGATTTGATGTTTTGAACTATGCAGGCTTTATTAAAATTATTCAAGCACTTATTTTTTTCACCATTGCTAGCGTTTGCAGCAGGTTTCCTGATGATGTCATTGTTAAAAGTACTCTTTAAGGATATGAATCTATATCGTACGAATAAAGGTTTTCGAACAATGCAAATTGGTACTGCCGCTCTACAATCTTTTACACATGGTACAAATGATGCACAAAAGGCGATGGGTATTATTACGCTCGCTTTAATAGCTGGTGGCTTGCATCAGGGCGATGATATTCCTTTCTGGGTACGTTTCGCGGCGGCATGTGCAATGGGTCTTGGTACTTCTGTAGGTGGTTATAAAATCATCAAAACAGTTGGTGGAAAGATTATGAAAATTCGTCCAGTGAATGGTGTAGCAGCAGATTTAGCTTCTGCATCGATTATCTTTGGGGCGACATTAATTCATTTACCAGTATCAACAACACATGTGATTTCTTCATCTATCATGGGAGTTGGAACAGCACATCGTGTAAAGGGTGTAAAATGGGGCATGGCACGTAAAATCGTGACAACATGGGTCATCACAATGCCAATTTCTGCGGTGATGGCTGGAGCTATTTACTTTATCTTAAGTTTATTTTTCTAATAAGGATGAGAGAATGCACAATTGTGCATTCTTTTTTTTATTTGGATTGGATGGATAGAACCATTAAAGTGACGGATAGAATCTTCAAACTGATGGATAGAGAGATGAAACTGACGGATAGAAAGCTAAAGTATTGTACCCTTGTGGAAACCTGTAAATCGATTTATGGTAATTATAAAGAAAGTATAAAGTTTAAAAAGTTAAGCCATTTACATAGTAAGGTTATTACAGGAGGAAAACAGATGAGAGAAAAGCTATTACTAATTGAGGATGATACGGCGATTGGTCGTATTGTAAAGGATACGCTTGAGCAGGAGGGCTATCAAATTACTTGGGCAACTACAGGGCTTGAGGGAATTGCTGATTTTCAAAGTGATTCATTCGATTTAGTGCTCGTTGACTGGATGTTACCTGAAATGGATGGCTTACGGTGTGCCAAAATATTCGCTGGGAAAGCGAAGTGCCTATTTTAATGATGAGTGCGCGTAACGAAGAGGCAGATAAGGTGGAAGGCTTGCAGGGAGCTGATGATTATATCGCAAAACCCTTTAGCTTAGAAGAATTAAAAGCACGGGTTGCCTCACATCTACGTCGCTGGAAACGTTATAACAAACAAGAAGCAATGGGGGATATAAATACCTTTTCCCATGGTTTAAAAATTGATTGGCAAACAGAAACAGCGTGTCTCCATAATGAGGAACTGACATTGACACAAAAGGAGTTTGCCCTGCTCAAACTGCTTGCCAAAAATCCAGGTCAAACCTTTTCAAAGGAGGAACTTTATCAGCATATTTGGCAACAAGCGAGTGTGGATGAGACGCATACTGTGACGGTCCATGTTAAGGCATTGCGTGAAAAGCTTAAAGATCCAGTAAAAACGCCTCATTATATTCAAACAGTATGGGGTAAGGGGTATCGCTTTATTGGTGAACCATTATGAAAATTAAAAATTGGCTACTCATTACCTTCTTCCTCGTAATGATTTTACCAGTCACAGGTGCATATAGCCTTTATGTGTGGATTAACGGCTATTATCATGATAAAAACTTTACTGAGTATATTGAAAAGTGGACAGAGTTGAATCATATTAAATCTGTGCTCAATAACACGAAGTACTATAAAAAAAATGCTGATATGAAAGATGTAGAAGCATTAACAAATGATCAGCTTGCGATAACACTTTACTCAAAAACAGGCATTGTTTTGTATTCCTCAAATCCAATAACTTCGGGATTTGCTGCAAAAGAACAAATATTTAAAAATTTATACGAATTAAACCAAAAGTATAACGCCTTTACGTATAAAGAGCCTGTTTATCAAAAAGGAGAACTGCTCGGTATTTATGAAATTCATTTAGTAAGAACGGACTGGGTACAAGGCGTACAAAAGCGCTCATGGTTTGTCTTAGCTGGCTCAATACTACTGTTTCTTCTAATATATGTGGCAGCTATGTTGCTGCTGCATCAAAAATTAAATCGTCCGCTAAAAGAACTAATGAGACAAATGCGTGCCTTTGCTAAGGGAGAGCAGTTGACATCAGACTTAGGGATTAGAAAAGATGAAATCGGTGAACTTGCGCAAGCCTTTATTGCAATGCAGAACGAAATTGAAAGAGCACGCACTCACTTAAAAACTGAACAACAGCAGAAGGAGCTTATGATAGCTAGTATTTCACATGATTTAAAAACACCACTTACCTCCATTCAGGCATATGCAGAGTCTTTGCAAAATAAAACCCTATCAGAAAAGCAGCAGTGTGAATATCGAGAGATTATTTTAACAAAGGCTGACATGATGAAGCATATGTTGGAGGATTTGATGATGTACACATTACTTCAATCTTCAAGCTATGATTTAGAACTAGTGACGGTTGATGGGGCAGAGTTTTTTGAGATGGTCTTGTCAGATTACGAACCACTTTGTGAGGATCAGGGCTTTACGCTTGATGTTCATTGTCAAGTAGATGGTCAATATGCTGTGCATCCTAAGCAGCTTCAGCGGGTAATCGATAATTTAATGAGTAATGCCTGGCGCTATGGGAAAGTAGGTACCACAATAGGTTTAGCAGCCGTAAATGCTGGGAAGTGTCCTACATGGTGCTTTGATTTTGTAAAATCTGTCCTACCAAAGCAGGAAGGGTGCTATGTGATTGTACAAAATAGCGGTCAAGGGATTAATAAAGAGGAGATTGAGAAAATATTTGAGCCAATGTACCAAGCAGATACGGCACGAACAAAGGCAGGAGACCGTGGTTCAGGGCTTGGCTTAAATATTGCGAAACAAATCATAGAAAAACACGGTGGAACAATTGAGCTTGTATCAAAAGAAGCTTTGGAACAGCTGTACTATGCTGGATTCCGCCATTTAAAGGAGAGAATTGATGATGAATTGGAAAAAAACTTTACGTGCAGCAGGTTTAGTTGCCGCACTAACATTTAGCTTAGTAGGTTGTAATACCGAGGCATCGTATTCACCACAGGAAATTATTGATCAAGCGTTACAGGAAACGAAAGAACCACTTACTTTTTACGGCGAATTTACAATGGATTTGGGCGAGGCTGGTGGAACAGCTCATGTTAAGGAGTGGTCTAAGGAGGGTAAACGACGTATTGACATGACAACTGAAAATGGAGAACATGTCATTTCTATCAATAACGGTTCTGAAATTATGATGTATGATGTTGTTGAAAAAAACAGCACAGAAGATGAAATATACAGAGGGTGACTTGGATGGTCTACAATCACCGAGAGATCAGGCGAAATTGTTATTTAACATGGTGAAGGATACACATGATGTGAAGATTGCCGGCGAAGAGAAAATTGCAGGTAGAGATACGTACAAAGTGGTAGCAAAAGTTAAAAAGGAAGATACTCTAACCGGTGACATGGAAGTATGGATTGATAAAAAAAACATGGCTAACATTAAAAACCGTAACGAATAGTGCAGGAAGTAAATTGATTATGGAGTATACCAAAATAGATGTTGATGCGAAAATCGCTGACACGCAATTTACAGTGGATGTTCCAGATGATGTTGAAATAGAAGAAATAACGACACAGGAACCTGAGGCAGTAACACTAGATGTAGTGAAAGAGCAGCTTGGTGAATTTTTAATGATGCCAGAAGATAATGGTATTGCATTAACGACAATTCAGGATATGAAGGTGAAGGAACGTCCAGAGTTTTCATTTGATTATCAGAAAGATGAACAGCCTGCTTTCTCAGTTTCAGTGTTTAAAATGACAGAAAGTTATACGGAGTTTGGTGGCATTCAAGATGAAAAACCGATTGAGGTGCGTGGGCAGCAAGGTACCTACATGGAGTTAGGCGAATTTTTAACGATTAGCTGGCAGGAAAATGGCTACCAATACAATATCATTAGAGAAAATCCAGAGCTAACAAAAGAAGACTTAGTCGCATATGCCAATCAAATGACCATCAATAAATGAGGTGAAAGGTATGAAGCGGAATGAGTGTATAAAATGTCTCGCATTGTTCTTATTTAGCACAGTTTTTTTATATGGTGTAGGTGAAACATATGATGTGTCATGGCTGCAATTTCATTTCTTTGGTGACTTCAATGAGGAGGGGTTTTATTTCAGCTTTAGCTCTCTCTTGCCTGTATTAGGCGGCATATTAATTGTAGCCTTATATGAAACGCTGTTTAAGCGATTTATTTAATAGATTTTGAAAATCCATTCTGTTATAGAGTGGATTTTTATTTTAATGTAATAGGTAAAAACCGCTTGGGAGGATTGTGAATGACGCTGGAAATCGACTATTTTACTTTACATCCTAAAGAGAGTGTTTTTTACAGCGATTGCAAAGCCAAGGTTCCAAAAGAAAAGTAAAATTCACCAAGCGACAAAAGAAAAAAATAGCTTTCCTAGGGGATATAGCAAGGAGGACTACATGTACCGATCTACAATACCTGTCAACTTTTTATCAATTTAAATGCAAGTGCAACATATGGTTATCCATACAATAGTATCACTAAAGGAATTTTACTATGCTAATCAAAAAGGTTTATTGTACTATCAAAAAGACTAAAAAATCCACGTTTTTAAAAGTGGATTTTTTATTATGCTCGTTGATTAAAAAAAAGTTAATAAAATCTGATTAATGATAATTAGAATAGCAAAAATCGAGCTAATTGCTTTCGTCCCGCTGCATACAAAGCAATTACAGCTAAAGAGAACATTACAAATTCCAGCATGAAATGGAAGGCCCCATTTAAAGGCATCGTTGCTTTTGGTGAGCCGAAAAGTGCCCAGATAAAAGCGAATATCATAGGTACACCGATGCCAAGGCATATTTTTAAAAACCATCCTTTACCTGTTTGCATACCCCAATACCCAAGCGCGATTAACAGACAAATTTCTAATAAAAAGCGAAGAGCTAAATTTAACAGCAGCATGTGCGGACCTCCACGGGTTTATTTTAAGCTATTTGCTGTAAATGTGTTTTCTTAAAGGCTTCATCATATTTTAAGCCGTAGCCAAGCGCACGATCTAAAAAGATATGGGCTAGCCAAATAATCGATGCCATTAGAGGGAGGGTAGACATCGTGCCAAAGCCAATCATCATTAGAATAGCTGGCAATATTAAGCTATGACCTATATTGTAAAATAAAGCCCCAACTTTAGTGTTGACAGTATAGCCGAGCATACTAACATCAGGAAGCAATAAAAATAAGAAAAAAATAGAATAATGAAAAGTCAAACTGCCAATAGAAAAATAGACTGATTAAAAATGCTAGTAAATATTCAAGAGAAATGATTTTACGTAGTTTCATAATGACCACGACCTTCCTGTAATTTTTTTATACATATCTTCGATGTGCAAGGCGATTACTACTTGATTTTCTGCATACTTCCCATCAGCCATCAAGGTCTTCGTTAGCTGTAAGGATTGGAGTGCCTGCTGATAAAACAATAATTGCTGTTCAATATGAGCGATTTTTGTAGAGAATAACTGTACGGTTTCTTGATTGCAGGATTCAGAAACAGGCTTTTGATCAAGCATGAGTAATTGCTTGATTTCTTGTAATGTAAAGCCAAGCTGTCTTAATACTAAGATTAATTTAATCGTATTTTCACAAGTGTCATCATACACACGATAGCCATTGTCTAGTTTATGTGGATACAGTAGCCCTTCCTTCTCGTAGTAGCGCACTGTATCGGTTGTTAATTGATATCTCTCAGCAAATTGTTTAATTTTCATCTAACTACCTCCTGAATTTATCCTAACATTGGAGTGCACTCCAAGGTCAAGAAAAATATTGATAAGAAAGTGAAACGGTCATTTATTGGCAGTCGTTTATAGTGTAAGGGGAGGTGAACGGCATACTTGAAAAAATAATCGATGAACATGCAGAGCATTTACTTCGTCTCGCCTATTTCTACGTGAAAAATAGGCACGTCGCAGAGGACATTGTACAGGAGACCTTTATCAAATTTTCGCAGCACGACTATGAGGAGCGTGGGCAGCTTAGAGCATATTTATCCACATTAACCATCAATAAAAGTAAGGATTATTTAAAAAGCTGGCATTATAAAAAAAACTAATTTTTCAAGAAAAGATTCTTCCAGTGCAGGCAAAAAAACAGCGCGATGAGCTGATTGAAGCGGAGGAAAGATCACATATAGGGGCAGCTATCTTAAAACTACCGTTATCCTATAGAGAGCCATCATCCTGTACTATTATGAAGAAATGAAAATTGCTGAAATAGCACAGGTTCTAGGGATTGTAGAAAATACTGTGAAAACAAGGCTGAAAAGGGCAAGGGAAGCCCTGAAGCCTCATTTAAAGCAGGAAGAATGGGAGGTGCTTGGACATGAATGAATGGCAAAAGGAATTAGTAAAGGTAGCCGGTGAAATGTCAACGAGTAAGGAGCGTATCAAAAAAACGTATCCTGCGACAGCAGCCTACCAAACAAAAAAAAGCCCATTCGTTTCGCACTATTAACTATAGTTGTGACTTTATGCTTAGCAGGATTTGTGTCGGTGCAGTTATTAAATAAGGATACGAAGCAAGCAACTCAGATGTTTAACGAGAAGCAGTTTGAGCACTTTGAACATGTTGTGTATTTGATGTGGCCAGAACAAGGTGAGGAATTTTCTAAGAGGGAGGCCTATCAAAAATATGAGCAGCTAGTTGCCTATTATTATTTTGCGAAATCATTAGGCATAACATCTACTAAAGAAGAGTTAGGGACAGAAAAAAAGGCACGCTATGACGAGCTTGTCATGCTACAAGATTCTCCTCAATATGTGGAGCTCTTTCAGGGGCTGGGGCTAAAACAATATTTTAGGACTTATATCGAGCCCATGATACCGTTTTATGCAGCGAGAAAAGAGCTGAACGCATTTTATGAAAAAAAATATCCAACCTTAGCTAGAACAGCAGATCAAATCGCTGCAAGGGACGCCCTTCGTTATTTTCAAACCCATTTTGCTGAACAATCAATAGCGTTTCAGGAAAAATGGGCATCGTCAATCGTACACACTCACAAGGCTCCATTTACGTGGGAACAGTCATTAAAATAGTGGATAATGCTTTTTTTATTTGTGGAGGGTGCCATTCCTGAGGATCTGACAAAGCTATCTGAGGAACAAATTATGAAGAAATATAATAATGCAACATGGTATCCAATCTTGGATGATTCTCCTGTCAAGGTAGGAGATTACATTTCATTAGAATCACCAGGAAGTATGTCATATGAAGAAAATGGTGTAGAGGTTACAAATGGCTTTTTAAACAGTATTGAATGGATTGAGCCTACTGTAACGAAGAAGCTTACTATTCAAAATGAACAGGAAATCATTCAATTTTTCCAGCAAACAGATTGGCAGACGCCAGATAATTATAATAAGATGAAACAACCTCCAGCGTATTCTTTTATGCTAGAGGGAGTAAGAGTTGATGTTTGGCTCAGCTATGGCCAGACACTTTATCTGCAAAAAAATGGAATCTGGTACTATCCATCTTAATCAGAAAAGATCAGAGCAATTAAAGGCAATATTAGGCTTACAGGAATCTTAGCAAGTCTCTAAAAAGAGGCTTGTTTTTTTTATTGGCAGAAAATTATAGTTTTGTGTACTGATATCATTATTAGGCTCAAAGGATTTTATTTAGGTTAAAAAAATTTTTAGGAGGATATATTCAGTTGGATTTTTATTTGGGTTAAATTACTCATTAATTTGAAAATAAATGAGTCCAAAGAATTGTAATATTTTATTAAGCGGGGTAGTATTAAAGGTGTAAGGGGTTTAAATGAGGAGGGGCGGTATGAATACACAGGAGTTTGAAGAACTATGGATTACGCTAAATGAATTATATAATGCGAATCGCTTTTTAGAATATATCGAATTAAGTAGTGCCGCAATCGAAAGTGCTATTATGCTAGAGATGTATGATAAAGCAATCCTTTTATTACGGTATCGCTGTGCCAGTTATTTTCAAACAGGTGATTTGCAGGTTTCCATCAGTGTGCTTGAGCAATATCGTGAATTAACCTTTCAATATGGCAATGACATTGATGTAATTCACTATTATATTTTAGCGGCCATCTATTGGGGGACATTTGGTCATTTAAAAAAATCTGAGGAGCTTATGCTAAAGGGACTTAAAATTGCTGAACGCATTCAACATGTAGAAAGCATGGGAAAAATTTATAATAATCTAAGTGATTTAGAAATTGCATTAGGAAGCTATCAAACAGCAAAAGAATTCGCATTAAAGAGCTTATATTATGCCAATGCTTTTGAGACAAAGCATGACAATCCATATACAGGAATTATCCATCCTAAAATAAACTTAGCCGTCGCGCAAATTTGGCTAGAAGAATTTGAAAAAGCTCATGAAGTCTTACAAGAGCTACTCGCGACTATTCAGAAACCTCCGTATTCCAAAGTACAGTTGGAGATTATGAATGCCAATGCTTTACTTTATGAAAGACAGGGTCGTATTGGAGAGGCCATCGATTTATATCAAAAATCAAAGCACTATGCCCTCCAAAATAATGATCTTGCCTTGCTACAAACCATTTACGATTCTTTAGTGAAGCTAATTGAGGAACAGGGGAATAAAGTAATATTGTGTGCGATTCAGAAGGAATATATTAATATTTTACTAGAAATCCAACGGGAAAATTATACACATGTGTTATTTGAAATGGAGTATAATGACGAGAAAAAGCAACTAGAAAAATCCTCTTATATTGACCCATTAACGAATATCTATAATCGACGTTATTTTGATGAGAACGCAGAAAAGATGGTGCAGAAAGCTGCAACTAAAAAACAGCAATTAGCATTAATGATGGTTGATCTAGATCATTTTAAAGCCATTAATGATAGGAATGGTCATTTGTTTGGTGATGATGCATTAACGATTACAGCTACTACATTAAAGGAATTTTTCAAACCCTTTGAATCAATCGTTGCACGTTTTGGAGGAGATGAGTTTATTGTTCTTAGTCAAATAAAGGTTGGGGAATCTGCCCAAACATTGGCGGAAAATCTCTATAAAAAAATTAGCATCTTTATCTTTAGTCATAAAAGATGAAGCGATTCATTTAGCGTTTAGTATTGGCGTGAGCACCAATAACAAGGGACAGGTAACAAAAGTCGATGAGCTTATTCACCAGGCTGATACCGCCCTCTATGCCTCAAAACGCAATGGTCGCAATCAAATTACTGTTTTTAAACAACATATTGATATTGGAAATGATTGATAAAAATAAGGTGTTTTTTTGAAAGCTTGAATGTAAGCGCTGTCTATAAAGTTAAAATCTGTTTGTTTTCACGGGTTACCGCTGAGAGCTTACAGATTTTTTTATTGTCTAAATGCAATGAAACACCTCTTTAAAAATTGTTTTTAATTTCTCTGCAGAAGATATTGCCAATGAAATCAGTTGTATGCTACTATGAAATTAAATAGACAGACAGTCGGTCTATTGAAAGGGGTTATTTCATGAGAACGATAAAAAAAAGCACAAGAACGTAGAAATGAAATTCTTGATGCAGCAGAGGAGCTATTTAACCAGAAGGGCTTTGATGGTACTAGTACAAACGATATTCTTGAGAAGGTCGGAATTGCACGAGGAACACTGTATTATCACTTTAAGTCAAAAGAGGATATTATGGACGCATTAATTGATCGAATGACAGACACGATTTTAGAGGCGGCAAAAGAAATTGGCGCCAATAAAAGTATTCCAGTTAATGAGCGAATGATTCGAGTTGTAATGGCTTTGAATATTAGCGGGGGAAACGGTAAGGAAATCATGGAGCATATACACAAACCTCAGAATGCGTTGATGCACCAAAAAAATTCAAAAAAATCATTCTCAACAATGTGCCATCTATTCTGGCGGATATCATTCGTGAAGGCATTGAGCAGGGATTATTTAACACACTATATCCGTACGAATGCATGGAAATGATAGTGGCCTATACGAATACGGTTTTTGATGATGATATGGTTCATTTAACAGATGAAGAACGCACTTCACGAATAGTGGCGTTAGTATTCAATGTAGAAAGACTGCTGGGTGTTGAAAATGGAAGTCTCATGTATATGATGAGGATGTTTGCCAATGGAAATGAAAACAGTGAATAATAGTTTCTTTTGCGCAGGGCATTCTTCTGTAAATCAAATAAAAGAGGTGACATATGTATTACAGAATTATCCGTAATGATATGGCAAAAAGCAAGTTAATATCATTGACTACAATCATATTTGTGACTGCTGCGGCATTGCTTGTTTCCCTTTCAGCCATATTAATGGTGAATCTTTCAGGTGCGATAGATACGCTTATGAAGCAATCGAAAACACCGCATTTCCTGCAGATGCATTCAGGCGAAATTAATTGGGATAGATTGGAGAACTTCGCAAACAATAATAGCAATGTCGAAGAATTTCAGGTGCTTGAATTTCTCAATGTGGATGGAGCCATATCGTTATTGATGGGACATCGCTTGCAGGTAATGTTCAGGACAATGGCTTCTCGACCCAAAGTGAAAAATTTGATTATCTCCTGGATCTTGAAGGACAGGTGATAGAAGTTGCAGATGGAGAGATATATGTACCAGTAGGCTATATGAAGGATGGAACGGCAAACATTGGGGATACGATTGTTCTAGACAATAAGAAGAAATTCATCGTTGCAGGTTTTCTTCGTGATTCACAGATGAATTCGTTACTGGCCTCATCAAAGAGGTTTTTGGTGAGTGAGCATGATTATGCAGCAATAAAGAGTTTCGGAAGTACAGAATATTTAATTGAGTTTAGATTAAAGGATATGTCTGAGATAAGCACATTCGAAACGGCATACACTTCCGCAGGACTTGAAGCAAATGGTCCGACAATTACATATCCACTTTTCAAAATGTTGAATGCCATTTCCGATGGGTTAATGATAGCAGTCATACTTCTAATAAGTGTTCTTGTCGTAACCATCACATTTATGTGTATACGATTTACACTACTTGCAAAAATTGAGGATGATTACCGAGAAATAGGTGTTATGAAAGCCATAGGGCTACGTGCTTCAGATATTAAAAAGATTTATCTCGCAAAATACGCAGTGATTGCAGCAGTTGGTTGTTTACTTGGCTTTGCTCTGACCTTTATTTTCAAGGGTATGCTTCTTGAAAACATAAGGCTTTATATGGGAGTGAATGAAAATAGATTTTTGGCTTTATTAGTTGGAGTAATTGGCGTATTTCTTGTGTTTTTTGTAATGATAGCCTATGTGAGTTATGTACTGAGACGTTTTCGAAAAATCTCTACAGTGGAGGCTCTACGTTTTGGTTTTTCACACGGAAAATCCTCTGGCGCAAAGGGCTTTTATCTGAGCAAAAATAGACTACTAAATACGAATCTATTTTTAGGGATAAAGGATGTTCTTACAAGAAAAAGTCTTTACACGACCATGCTTATAGTACTTGTCATGTCAACATTTATCATCATCGTTCCACAAAATCTATACAACACGATTTCCTCTAAAAGCTTCATCACCTATATGGGAGTAGGGAGCAGTGATTTGCGTATAGATATTCAGCAGACAGACAATATTCCAAAAAAAAGCTGCTGAAATTGTAACAGCATTGGCCGGGGACAGCGCAATTTCTAAATATGCTGTGCTTTCGACCAAATCTTTCAATGTGAAGACAACCAATGGCTCTGAGGAAAGTATAAAAATTGAGCTTGGTGACCACTCGATTTTCCCGCTTAGGTATGCAGAAGGGAAGGCACCTGTTTCACAAGATGAAATTGCGCTGTCAGTCATGAACGCTGAGGAATTAGGAAAAAAAAGTCGGGGATCACATGACACTGTTAATCGATGGGAAGGAGAGAAACCTCATCGTATCTGGAACCTATTCTGATATTACGAACGGTGGTAAAACCGCAAAGGCGGCTTTCACTAACAGACAGGCAGATACAATGTGGAGTGTAATTTATATTGAGCTTAATGATAAAACAATGATTGATGCAAAAATTTCTGAGTATACAGAAAGCTTTCAATTTGCAAAGATTTCGGGCATTGACGATTATATTAAACAGACGTTTGGTTCAACAATAGGCTCTATTGGAAAGGCGTCCTCTTTGTCAGTTATCATAGCCTTAATTTTATCGATCTTAGTGACATTATTATTTATGAAAATGCTGATTGCAAAAGACAGATACTCAATAGCTATTATGAAGTCTTTGGGCTTTACAAATAAGGATATAACCATCCAATATATGGCTCGCTCATTATTTGTCCTCATTGTAGGTATTGTTCTAGGAACACTTTTAGCTAATACGCTTGGTGAGCTACTTGCAAGTGCAGTCATTGCTTCATTTGGAGCATCATCGTTTACATTCGTTGTCAATCCACTTTCTGCCTATTTATTATGTCCATTGGTGATGGGGTGTACTGTCCTAGTAGCAACGGTTATCAGTACAGTTAGTGCAGGTCAGATAAAAATAACTGATAATATAAAGGAGTAGATTATGCAGAAGATTATTATTGCTGAAAAGATCATGAAATCTTTTAGCGTAGGGAATGAAAGACATCCTGTTCTTAAGGATGTGTCTGTTGACATAAATGAGGGTGAATTCGTTTCAATTATGGGTCCATCAGGGTCAGGAAAATCAACATTGTTGTACGCACTAAGCGGTATGGATCATGTTGATAGCGGGAAGGTTACTTTTAATGGCAGTGATTTGTCAGTCTTTAATGATAAGGAGCTTGCTGACATACGTAGAACAAAAATGGGTTTTATTTTTCAACAGCCAACTTTGCTCAAAAATTTAAATATTCTAGATAATATTATTCTACCTGCCATGCGAGATAATCGAAAAAAACAATGAGAATATTATCAAACAGGCTAAAGCTATAATGACAAGAGTTGGCATTGCAGAATTGGAAAAACGTGATATTACACAGGTTTCAGGCGGGCAGCTTCAAAGAGCAGGCATATGCCGTGCGCTAATGAGTCATCCAACCATCATCTTCGGTGATGAACCAACAGGAGCTCTTAACTCCAAATCTGCACAGGAAATCATGAACATTATTTCTGAAATAAATGCAGAAGGAACTGCTGTTATGCTTGTGACGCATGACCCAAAGGTTGCTGCTAGAACAGAGCGAATCCTGTTTATGCGTGATGGAATGATTGTGAGTGAGATGCATCTAGAAAAGTTCACTAACACAAATATGGATGATAGAACGAATAAAGTGACAGCAAAAATGCGAGAAATAGGAATCTAATTATTTTATTAGACCCTCAAATGTAACTAACCCGTAAAGAATCATTACGGGTTGTTTTTATGGAGAAAAAAAATTTAAAAAAATATGAATCGGAATTGAATTGACATCCGTCAGTAGTTTAGAAAGAAGGTGAGGGCAACAATGGATATAGAAAAGATTATCGAGGTGCACGGTGACTATTTACTAAAGGTTGCTTATCTATATGTGAAAAATACAGCAACAGCTGAGGACATTGTGCAGGATGTATTGATTGCCTTTTATCAAAAGCAGGAGCAGTTTCGCCAGGAATCATCATTACGTACATATTTAGTGAAAATGACGGTCAATCGAAGCCACGATTATTTAAGAAGCTGGAAAAGTAAACGATTAACACTGCTAGAAAAAAATAACTGGACTTACAACAGCAGTCACACCTGAAAAGGAATTTCTAGCTAAGTCAACAAAGCGAGAGCTAGTGGAAGCGTTGTTTACCTTATCAGTTGCCTACAGAGAGGTTCTGATTCTTTATTATTTTGAAGAAATGACGACTGTGGAAATTGCACAGCTCGTATGTTGTCCTGAGGCAACAATCCGAACACGCTTGCAACGTGCTAGAAAACAGCTAGCAGCAGCAATGGGAGATTATGATTGGGAGGTGTTACGCATGAATCGATTTAAAGAAGATATGCTAAAAGAACTTCAAGAGGTAAAGCTTACAGCTGAAAAAAAACAGGCGATTGCCCAAAAAGCACGTCATAAAAGTATACGAAGAAGCAGTCCTTGGCAATATCGTGTTGTGCTTACAACGTTTACGATTTTTGTGATTTCCTTTAGCTTTTTAATATTACAGAATAAAAAAACAGCCATTGAAAACTCAACATCAAACAGCATCCCAACCAGAAGTAGATACTTCATTCATATGGGGAATTATTGAAAATGATTGGTTTAGAGGTATTCTTTTACTTAGCTTATTTTTTATCATGACAATTTTAACAAAGCGCCGATTGAAAAAGAGAAAATATGGATTACCCACATGCATCCAGTGTGGTGAAAAATGGACAATAAAACAAGCATATAAGCTTTCTTGGAAAAACGGAGCAGTAGAATGTCCCCATTGCGGAAAAAAACAATATCGCTCAAAGAAATCCATGCAACTAGCTGGTAAGATTAATATGCCTATGCCACTAATAATATTTACTCATTATTTTTTTGATAATCTTTTAATTGGAATTGGATTTTATTTGGCTGGAATGCTCCTCCTGATATATCAAGTATCACCTTATATATTTGAATTACAAGAGGAAGATCCTATGAATACGCCACTTTGGTAATACATTTTTTTGTAAAGAAATTGCTAGCTCAATATTGTAATCTCATTTTTTTATAGCTATTTTTCAAAATTGATTGACAACGGTTTTCATTTGCTTTAATCTTTGTGTTAACTTATTTTATGTTGTAGTTAACGCACAAGGGGAGGCAATTTAGTGTGAAAAAGAGTAGTACATATCAATACGTATTAACAGCATTTGGAGCTGCTATTGTTTCAGTTTTGGCACAAATTAGTATTCCAATCCCATTATCACCTGTACCTATTACAGGGCAGACACTTGCCATTGGCTTAGTTGTAACAATCCTCGGGACAAGACTGGGCACATTATCAGTGCTATTATATATTTTAATTGGAGCGACTGGTTTACCGGTTTATAGTAATTTTTCTGGCGGCCCTAGCATTCTCTTTGGTCCTACTGGTGGCTATATTGTCGGTTTTTTTGCCAACAGCTATCATCATGGGGATATATTTAAAGAAATTTGGTCTTACAATTCCACATGCGATTGCGTCAAATGTAATAGGTATGGTTATAACTTTAGCATTTGGTACGGTATGGTTGAAATTCGCAATGAATCTTTCTTGGATGGGAGCATTTATGTCAGGTGCAGCGCCATTTATTATTCTAGGTCTAGCAAAAGCAGTACTTGCTGCATGGGTTGGCGTTATTGTTCGACGCCGCTTAGAATCTGCTCGTTTAATTGAAGCAACCGCATAGGAGGCGAATTGTTTTGGCAATGTTATGGACAGGTGGGAAAATTTACACGATGGCGGAAGTTGGCGAAACAGTTGAAGCTGTCCTTGTCAAGGATGGAAAATAGTGGCGACAGGCTCAGTCGATAGTCTGTCGCCACATGCTACTTCTATTCACGATTTACAAGGAAATGTCATGTATCCAGGGTTTGTGGACAGTCATTTACATATAATTGGATATGGGGAAAAATTAAAGCATATTGATGTATCGAACGTCACCAATAAGGATGAGCTACTTTCTATTATTGGTGAGAGAATGAAAAGTGCCTCAAGGGATGAATGGGTTATTGCCATCGGGTTGAATGAAACGCAGTTTGATAAACCTATTTTTCCAACCCTGATGGAAATCGATGCACTAGGTGAAGCACATCTTATTATAAAGCGTAGCTGTCATCATTTAATTTTAGCCAATTCTAAGGCACTTGCTTTTGCGGGTATTACCAATGAAACGCCTTCACCCAAGGGCGGCATTATAGAGAAAGTAGAAGGACAGCTAACTGGTGTATTAAAGGATACAGCTTTATATATGATTGTAAACAACATGCCTCATATCACACCCAGCTATATTGAGGATGCACTGAAAAAGGCTGTAGCATCACTACTATCATTCGGTTTAGTAGGCGGTCATTCAGAGGATTTAAGCTATTATGGACCACCAATGCAACCCATTCAAGCGTTTCGAAAGGTTGTAGACGCTCAACAATCGTTTAAGGTGCATTTATTGCAGCATCATACAGTATTTGAGGAAGTCGCTAAAATGCGGGAGACATCATCACCTTATATGGAATTTGGTGCTATGAAAATTTTTATTGATGGTGCCTTTGGTGGACGCACAGCTGCACTTCGCAAGCCTTACTGTGATGAACCCAATAATAGTGGTATGCTTGTTCATTCCATGGAGCAGTTAAAGTACTATGTTCAACTTGCACGTCAGCATGGACAAACTGTGGCCGTTCATGCGATTGGAGATTTAGCCATTGAAACCATTTTAGAGGTATTCAAGGATTATCCGCCACTACAAGCAGGTAGACCGTGTTATTCATTGTAGCTTAGTAGATGACGATATTTTAGCACAACTAGCATCCTTACCTGTTGCAGTGGATATGCAGCCGCAATTTGTGCAGGGAGAGTTTCAAGCAGAGCTAGCTAGACTGGGTGAACAGCGAGCACTAGGATTGCATCCGTTAAAATCGCTTTTAGAGCGGGGATTAATTGTCGCAGGGGGCAGTGATGCTCCGATTGAAGTGCCAAATCCACTGCATGGTATTTATGCAGCAGTGACAAGACGAAATTTCGGTGAGACACATAACGGCTATAATGCTCATGAGAAGATTACACGCCATGAGGCAGTGCACCTTTACACTATTGGAGCTGCGCAAATAATAGGCCAGGATCATTTTCGTGGTAAGATTGAAGAAGGCTATACTGCAGATTTCACCATTTTTGAGGAGGATTTATTGAGTATTGACATTGAAAAATTACCCCATGTAAAAGTGGTCTACACGGTTGTTGATGGTCGTATTGTTTACGCAAATCGCTGTGAGGGTTAATCCTGACAGCGATTTTTTTAATGTTTTAAAAATGATTTTCGTTATAGTTTTCTGTAATTTATTGGGCGATGATATCTCACCTCTTTTTCTAGCTTCAAGAGGTGGGCGCCTTATTGCCTGTTTGTACGGGATAGCTTGTCAAGTTGTTGTTCGAGGCTTTGTACACGCTTTGTTAGTGCTTCTACTTGTTGCTGTAATGTCTGCTGTGGGGGCAGAGGGGTAGTAGCTTTCATTTTCTTAATCATATGAATCATGACAAAAAAATATAGCCAGGAACAGTACAAGAACTATACTCGTACTAATAATATCTCCAAGATTAAAACTTTTCTGTGTCATTATTACCTAACCCCCTTAAATTCTTCTCCATTATAGTATTTACTGGATGACCTATCTAAAAGTTTCAAGAAAATTGTCCAATACCTATAAATACAAAAATCTTAAGCATATTTCTGGCATATGATATGAGACAAATTCAAATTCATTTCTATTGATTAACGTAATTTTGCAAATTGAGCATATTATATAGGAACATGTGTAGTAAGCGAAAATGGGGGAATACGGTAGTATGGACTGGGGTGATTTAAATGCAAAGAGCTGGACAAGTAATGCGACATGCTATCTACAATATATATCATTATCGCTTTGATTATATACAGGTTTTCGCGCTTATTCGGTTATGTCAGTTTTTATTCTTTTTACCTGTGTCAACGATTGTTTTCAAACTAATGCTGCGGGTAACAGGGTATACGCATATTACTGAGCAAAATATTCAAAGATTTATTTCACATCCCTTTGTTATTTTGATGTTATGTTTGGTAATAATGGTATTTTTGCTTTTTATTTATTATGAAATGGGCTTTCTTTTTTTTAATGGCCTTTTACCAACAAAGAGGCATTCGATACCGATTTCTAACCATGTGGCAGCGATTAAATCGAAAGGTTTTTTTTCTTTTTTTTAGTGTGCAAATACTTTTTTTTTATTGTTTATCTTGTTCTGTTATTACCATTGGCTTCGTTTATGTTACCTTTAACATTAACTCAAGCAATTACTATACCACGTTTTTTGATGGAAGAGATTATGAGTACTCATGAGGGCAGACTAATCTATGCAGCCGTTGCTAGTTTTTTTAGTTATCGTAGGCATCCGTAGTATATTAACATTACCGATTTTTACAATCCAACCCAAAATTTCTATTTTCCAATCATTGATCCAGAGCTGGCGTTTCTCAAAACGTGGTCTGTTTGAAATCCTCGTTTTATTAGCTATGCTTTTAACTGGTCATTTACTAGCCCTAGTAGGAATTACGATTATCGGTACGTTGCCATTGTATATTTTGGAGCGTTTTATGCCGAGTATGGCGCTTATGACAGCAGGGATGACATTGGCATTTTTAGAAATGGTTGTTGTCGTGTTATTCACTTTACTGCAAGCAACCTATTCACAGGTAATGGTGGCTATTACCTTTAATACATCTGTTTTAGGCAAGTTTTCGCATGTGCCGAAGTTTAAGAAAAGGCGTTTAAAACCACTGTCATTTATTGTATTTTCTGTTTTTATTGCTTTAAGTGTGATGAACACCATCTCTTTAGAGAAAAGCGTCTATGCACCCGATACTAAAATCATTGCTCATCGAGGCTACACAGCAGGCAATGTGGAAAATACAATCAGTGGTCTTGTTAGTGCAGCTAGTGCTGGAGCAGACTTAATCGAAATTGATATTCAACAAACTGTTGATGGGGAGTTTGTGGTCTTTCATGATCGAACTTTAAGAAGATTAGCAGGGAAAAATGGTGTGATTGCCAATATGACACTCGGCGAATTAAAAACGCTGAAGATTCATGCAAATGGTTTTAGCGATAAAATTTCCTCTCTGGATGATTTTATTGAGATTGCAAAGGCTTTAAACGTTTCATTGTTAATTGAGTTCAAGATACATGGAAAGGAAACAGAAGATGCTCTGCCCAAATTAGTAGAAAAGCTTCGGGCTTATAAGGTACTTGATTCATATTATGTGCAATCCTCTGATCCACAAATGATGACCCAATTAAAAAAAATTGGCCCCAAATTTACGTGTAGGTATAGTCTATGCTTTAAATATTGGACCAATGGTTGAAACAGTAGACTTTATAGCTCTTGAGGAATCTTGGGTGACAGCTGAGCTAATTGCTGATTTGAAGCAACAGAAAATTGATTTATTTGTATGGACGTTAAACAAGGATCGTTCTTTGCATGAATTTATTGAGAAAAATGTCAACGGTGTGATTACTGATCACCCCGATGTCGCCTTGGATATCCGAACAAAGCAGAGCGAGCATCAATACTTTTTACAGCGTGTTCTAAATAGACTTCAATTTATATTTTAAATAGCATCCTAAATGAATATGGAGGAAGCATTTTAGGATAACTGTCAAATAAAATATAGAGCTGTAACCTTTTTCATTTGAATACGACTACTTTTATGAATTCGAAATGATGAAGGAGATGCTTTTTATGAAAATGAAGAAAGTCGTACCATTTGCGATGACAGCTTTATTAATCGGGAGCGCAATCGGTGTTCCATCCGCATTCGCAAACGAAGAAGAAGCAGCTGTGACAAAAGCAGCTAATAATAAGGAGCAAAATCCACAAGTTCAGCCTATTTTTATTAAAGTAGCTGGCACTGTAGAAAATGTTGAAACTCATAATAAAGCGACATATTATACGGTGAAAGATGGCGAAAATATAAATGTTTTTGTGGTCACAGACGATACATTAGTATTTGATAATACGGGTAAAGAGGTAAAGCTTCAAAAGGGTGATAAAGTAACGGCTTATACGTATGCCAATAAGCCGATGATTATGATTTATCCGCCTCAATATAACCCAGAGGCAATCATTGTGGAAACAAAAGAAATGGGAAGTGTTGAGCTTGATTTTTTCAATAAAGATTTAGTCAATACTAATAACACATTAAAGCTTAATATTGGTGAACAGACAAAATTACTTAGCCTATCTGGTAAAGAAGTAGAAGTAGCTGATTTAGCTGAGCAACATTTACTAGTATTTTATACAATCGCAACAATGAGCATTCCAGCTCAAACACCACCTTCAAAAGTGGTTGTAATAGATACAATTACTGAAAAGCCAGGTGAGGTTGATCCTGAAGAAGGGGAGCCATCTGAATCTGCTGTACAAGAAATTATTAATAAAGATTTTTATGAAGTAGATGGTACAAAAATGGTACCATTACGCTTAATAGCTGAAGAATTAGGCTTTACTGTAGAATCAACAGGAAAAGGCGCAATTGTTTCTAAAGGCGCACGTTCTTATACAATTACACGAGGTCAAAAAGAATATGGTTATAATAAGGCAATTCGTCACTTTGAAGCGGCACCAGCTTTATTAGAGCCAACAAAAACCTATGTTCCACTTGAATTTGTGGAAGAATTAATGAAATAACAACTATGTTCCTCCATAGCAGCTAGCTATGGAGGGTTTTTATCTTCTCTTAAAATAAATTTTCAATAAATTATTTTGGACAATAAACAAAAGAAATAGCATGTTTTTGGTTATATTCAAAATAGTAATAATAATCTGATAATTTATTGACTTTTTACTGACCTAAAAATAATATGTACAATAACCGGTTTAACAAATAAATGCTTTAAAGCAGCAATTAAATGTTTGAATAATGATATAAAGACACAAGGGGTGATTGATTTGAAATCAGTTGTAACAAGAAATATCATTTTCTCTGCTTGCTTTATCGGGTTAATTTTACTAGCAAGTTTTCCAGGCTTATTTGATTTTAGTAATAAAATTGAGCCAAGAATTTTCAGTTTATCCTTTGCTTATTTTTGGCAAATTTCTATGAATATCTTGATTTTTGCGCTATTAATAATTTGGTATTTTGTAGATTCCAAGTATGGGGATTTAGATATTGATATAGAGCCTTTAACGAAAGCCGAATTGCTAGAAAGAGAGGTGACCCGTTAATGCTATCTATTACCTTTATTGTCATCTTCTTTGTCATCGTTTTTGCAATCAATGCTAAAAATTTTGGTGTTAAGTCATTCGAGGAATATGCAACTGCACGAGGTAGCTTTGGGGTTATGGCGATTTCATTAGCCGTATTTTCAACTTGGTATGTTGGTGCCACATTTACGGCTTTTGCAGGCTATTCAGTAGGCTATGGATTTATTGGTCTTTACGTACTGACATATGCAACCTTAACAATGCTTTCCATGTATTTGGTTGCCGAAAAAACATATATTTGGGGTAAAAAATATCATATTGGTACGCAGGCTGAGTTAATGGATTTACGCTACAAAAGCAGCATGGTGCGGTTAGTTGTCGGTATTGCAGGAATTGTGTTTACTGCCCCATGGCTATTAATGGAGTGGATTACCCAGGGTGTTATTTTCAACTATGCCACAAACGGCTTAATTAGTCCTGTTGTTGGGATGATTATTGGCATTATTGTTGTGCTTGCTTATGTTTCATTAGGTGGAATGAAATCAGTCATTACAGCGAATATTTTCCAAGGAGCTTTTATGTTTTTCGTTGGAACAGGTGTAATGATCTATATGATTTTTAAATTTGCTGGAGGAATATCTTCAGGTATGGATTCTTTAGTGGCTAACTATCCTGAAACATTAACATTCCCTGGACCTGGTTGGGAATTACCTACTCCGTTTTGGACGTCGATTATTATAACTAGTGGATTAGGAGGATTCATGTGGCCATGGGTGTATAATAAATTATTTGCCTCAGATAGTATTCGCTCCATCAAACAATCTGCATTAATTGCGCCTATTATCGGAGGGATCTTCTATGTGGCATTCCAGCTACTAGGAAATGTACTGTATATGAATGATACAGCAAGAAATAATCCGGAAGAAGCGTATATGTGGGCAGCTGGACAAATTGGGCCATTCGTACTTGCTCTTATGTCTACAGTTATTATGGCGACAAGTATTGCAACAGTAAGTGGAATTATTCAGGCTATGTCAACATCGATTTCTCGTGATGTTGCGACCGTTATTAAAAAGGATATTTCTGAAAAAAACGGCAATGAAAATTGCAAGAATTTCAGTATTTATAATAGGTGCCATTTGTGCAGTATTAGCAACGGTAGATGTAGGGGCATTAATTAATGTAGCATTATTGTCCTATCAAGGGATTATTATGATTTTCCCTGTGGTGATTCTTGGTCTATATTGGAAGCGTGCGAATAAAGAGGGTGCAATTGCAGGAATGATTGTTGGCACAATTGTATCCATGACACTAACTGTAACAGAGCCAGCATTTATTGCAGATTTAGGATGGTCTGCTGGTGTATACGGTCTGATAATAACAACTATTATTATGATTATCGCTGGGTATATGAAACCAATAGAGTCACATGTTGAGGATCTGTGGCAAGATGTAGAAACAGCAAGACAACATAAAAAGGCAGTTTCGTTGAATGCAACAGAAACGGAACCAGCCGTGGTGAATATCGGCTTGAAAAATGAGTAAAACAGGAGGAATAATATGAAAAATACATTATCAGTTGAAAACATTCAGCAAGACGTATTAGCTACCATAGATGAGATGCGTGAAGAAATCATTCAATTAGCAAGTAATATGGTGAAAATTCCAAGTGTAAACCCAAATTACGATGGGGTCAACAAGGCTGAAGTGATTGGTGGAGAAAAGAATGTACAGCTATTTTTGAAGCCGATCTTTGAAGGGATTTGCGATGAAGTAGATATGTGGGAGGTTGAGGAGCAACGGCCAAATTTAGTAGGACGAATGAAAGGCTCTGGTAATGGCGGTAAATCACTTATTTTTAATGGACATATCGATGTAGTGCCTCCAGGGCCAAACTCAGATTGGAAATTTAATGATCCTTTTTCGGGTAGAGTGGAAGATGGCAGACTTTATGGACGGGGCGCCTGCGATATGAAAGGTGGGATTGCTGCTCAAATAATGGCAGCAAAAGCCTTGAAGAAATTAGGTGTGCAATTGAAGGGGGATTTATTGCTAGAAACGGTTGTCGGTGAAGAAACGATGGACCATGAACTAGGTGTTACTGCTACTGTTGAAAGAGGCTATACGGCTGATGCTGCAATTGTATCTGAACCCTCTGGGCCTCCACAAAGTTTAGCTGTAGTGCCAGTTAGTCCAGGTGTTATTCGAATGCACATTACAGTCAAAGGGAAAACAACACATGCATCTGTACGTAGAGAGTTTATTCGGGCAGGCGGGAAGCATGGTGAGGTTGGCATCAATGCTGTTGAAAAAGGAATGTATATTGTCCAGGCTCTACAACAGTTAGAAGAGGAGTGGGGATTTACAAAAAAACATGAGCTGTTTGAACCAGGACATTTTTCAATTCATCCCGGTATCATTCATGGAAAATCCTATGATGTAGATTTACCGTTTGTCGTTTCGGATTATTGTACGATTCAATATGCTGTATGGCACCATCCTAAGGAAACCTTTGAGGAAGTAAAGGCAGAAATTTTAGGACATGTGGAAAGAGCTGTGCAGAATGATTTATGGTTACGAAATAATCCTCCAGAAGTTGAATTTTTATTGCATTGGCCTGCATTTGATGTAGCGGTAGATCATCCGATTGTACAAGCAACAAGTCGTGCACACAAAGAAGCAACCGGTGAAGAAGCGACAGTTCATGGCTTTGTAGCCGTGGCAGATGCAGCATTTTTAAATGCCAAAGGAATTCCTTCTATTATATATGGTCCGGGAAGTATTTTAGTAGCCCACGCTGCTAATGAGTATGTACTAGTTGAGGATTTAATAAAAGCTGCTAAAACATATGCCTTAACAGCCATAGATTGGTGTGGTATTGATGGTTTATAAAGAGAGGTGTAGATGATGGGAAAATTAGCTGGGAAAATTGCCTTTATTACAGGTGGTGCCCGAGGAATGGGCAGGGAGTATGCTCTACGGTTTGCAGAGGAAGGCGCAGCAATCGTGATTACTGATATTGCGAAGGATGTCCCGACTGTTGCCTATGAAATGGCAAAGCAATCGGAATTAGCACAGACCGTGGATGAAATAAAAAAAAGCACGGTGTAGATGCCTTAGGTTTAGTAGCGGATGTTCGTAATGCACAGGAGCTTGAATTAGCTGTACAAAAGACAATTGAACATTTTGGAAAAATCGATATTCTAGTAACAAATGCGGGCATATTATCGTATAACAAGCTATGGGAGATGTCAGAACAGCAATGGGATGAAATGCTCGATATTTGCTTAAAGGGTACCTGGTTAACCTGTAAATATGTACTTCCACATATGATTGATCGTCAAGCAGGGAAAATTTTATGTGTATCATCAGTGAATGGACTTCGAGGCGGTCAAAATGTAGGGCATTATGTGGCTGCAAAACATGGGGTATTAGGATTAGTCAAAACTTTAGCAATGGAGGTAGGGCCCTATAATATTCATGTTAACGCTATTTGTCCAACCGCTGTTGATACAACAATGGCTAATAATCAAGCTACCTATGATCGTTTGGCTAACAAAAAAAGGAGCTACAAGAGAAGAAGCGACACCTGCATTTGGCAATCATCATGTATTCCCACATCAAGATTTTATCGCGCCGAAGGATGTTATTAATGCAGCACTTTTCTTAGTGTCAGATGATTCCAACAATATTTCAGGATCACATATTGCAGTGGATGCTGGCTATTTGACAATGTAGGAGGGAACCATATGGTAGGTAGATTACAGGATAAAGTTGTAGTGATTACAGGTGCTGCGCAGGGAATCGGCTTTGCAACAGCGAGAAAATGTGGTCAAGAGGGAGCGAAAGTCGTTATTTCGGATTTTAATGTGGAAAAATTACAGGAGGCTTCTAGACAATTACAGCAAGATGGTTTTGATGTTCATGCAGTAGTATGTAATATCACAGATGAAGAGCATATTGCAAAGCTTTATGAGGAAGCAATAAAAAAATATGGCTATATTACAACGGTTGTTAATAATGCAGGCATTTTTGTCAATAATACAGCCGAAACCTTTGATGTGATCACCTTTGAAAAAAATTGCTAATATCAATATTAAAGGTGTGATGCTCAGCACTAAACATGCCATTCCATATTTAAAGGGACAAGAGGGTAGTTCTATCATCAATTTGGCATCTATTTCAGGTATGATCGGTACTAAAAACCATAATTTATATATTATGACAAAGCATGCAGTGTAGGTATTACACGAAGTACTGCTGTAGAGCTTGGGCAGTATGGGATTCGTGTTAATGCAGTATGCCCAGGATTAACTGACACGAATATGTCAGAGCAGCTAATCGAGGGAGATGGCGGCGGTCAATCTATACGGCAGGCTTATGAAAATGCCTATTTATTAGGAAGATTAGGTAGACCAGAAGAAATCGCCAATACAATTTCTTTCTTAGCCTCAAATGAAGCATCCTTTATCACGGGGGCCTTAATACCTGTGGATGGTGGCTATACGGCAACTTAAATTATCTAAAAACAGTCTATTTTTATCGATTACATAAAAATAGACTGTTTTTGTTACAGCAATTATTGATAGGTAGGTAGTTGAAGTTCTTCTAGTAAGAAGCCAATATAAAATAAAATTTGATCCTGTAGTTTTTCAGGATTGAGTTTTGTGATTTCTTTAATTAAGCTAAGACGATAACGGACTGTATTTTTATGAACGAAAAGCTGCTCAGCGGTTTTATTAAAATCGGCGTTATTAAATAAAAATACTTTCAACGTATTATAGAGCTCCGCTGTCTTTTTTTTCATCGAATTCTTTCAATGGCATTAAGTATTCCTGCTGAAGAAATGAAGCTTCTTTAATAGGCTGACTGGAAAAAAAGGATTCGTTCAAAGTTTAATTGTTCAAAATTTACGACTTTCGATAATTGATTTTTTTTCGCTTGTGCAAAATGTAATGACACTAATGCTTCGTTGTAGCTTTTTACAATAGATTGTAAATCATATATCTCCCGATACCGCCAAAATAAGCATTGTTGACATTATATTTGGCTAGTAGATAATCGATTTTTTCACAGATAAATGCAACATCAATTTCTGCTGTCGCATCTAACAGCATAACTAAATAGTTATTGGAATCAAACCCTATCTTGGTTAAAGTATACTTTTCCAATAAGAAGATAAAATTTGATGTTAAGATAAGTGTATCTTGCTTGTTATAATCCGGGAATTTTAATTCAATTAAAAGTAATTGATACGGGTGATCCTTCAAATCCCAATTGACCTCTCTTGATACTCGAATTATCTCCTCAGTACTACTAAATTTTCCATGTAATAAATCCACTAGAAAGCCGCTTCTATTTTGCTGAGATAATGAAATAATACTTTTTATCTTTTGTAGCTCAGTTAATAGAATAGCAGTCGCTTGTGAAATGGCAACCTTTTCCCATGGAGCGTGAATATCTTGACAATCCCAAAGAATAATACATCCCTCAAGATATCGGTTTTCATAAATCGGCTTCACATATACTTGGATGGGCAGCTCCTGAAAACTTCTTTCGTTAGGTTTTTTTTGTTTTAATAATATGGATAATCTCTGAAGTAATTTCTTGATAAACGGATGTCAATTCAAATGAGCTATACAACTTATCAATGGAATGTAAATAAATAGTAGTTTTTCGGGAAGTCAATTTTTCAATTAATAATGGTAATTGTTGGAAATCTGTTTTAGATAATAAGAAATATTGAAATTCTTCATAGATATTCTTTACTTTTTCTAATTCGAGCCTTTGTTCATTATTAATATGATTGACAATTGGAATAATCATATCTGCCCAAGCAATTTGGTTGTCCAGTTCAACTATAACAATCCCATTCCGTTCTGCAAAATACTGCACGTCTATGGAAATAGACGGAACATGCCGACCAATTTTAATGCCTAAGCCACTAACGCCTTTTTCAGAGAGTGTCAGAATTAATTTTTTTTAATGTTTCATCTAAGCTACTTTCGTTTTTTTAAGAAGGGAAAACCCGTTGTAAGAATGAAATTACCTTGTTCAATCCAAGCAAAACCATCTGGTGCGTCCACGATTGTAGCACCTGTTACTTCCTTTTCCAATAAATCTTTTCCAGCGATAATCTTGGCATGTGTAAATTCTTGTAAAAGCATAACATCTTTTATCCGCAAGTTAATCACCTCATAATGTATGAATGAAAAGATGATTATGTATGCTTTGAGCAACGTAATAGTAATTTTATTTTATAAAAAAATGGAAGCATTCTTTTGGCACTTAGCCAAAAAATACAATGCTATAGTAAGTGAAAGGTGAGATTACTAGTATAATACACTAAATTTTTGTAATTTTCACTTATTTTTTGATTAGTAGCTTTAGGTTCTTGACAATTTTGACTAGGAACATGCGCTACATTTCGATTGTGATCCAGTCTAGGAAGGGAGGTGTTTTTTTGATTAATAAGGAAAGAGCAACGCAATTTTTACAAACTTTAGTTCAAATCAATAGCGTTAATCCACCTGCTAATGAGCTAGTAGTCGCTCATAAAATAGCTGAGCATTGTACGAGCTACGGCTTAGAAGTAGATATTCAAATGATAGATGATGCTAGAGCAAACATCATTGTAAGACTATTAAGTAATGCAAAAGAAAAGAATGCATCTTTGGTGTTCAGTGGTCACTTGGATACAGTTCCTGTTGGAGATATACCTTGGGATTACGAGCCTTTTTCGGCAGAAATCATTGATGGCAAAATGTATGGCAGGGGAACGACAGATATGAAAGGGGGAGTAGCTGCCTTACTAGAGGCAATGATTATTTTAAAGGAAAAAAAGATTCCTTTAAAAGGAGATTTATTGTTTTTAGGGACTGCAGGTGAAGAGGTGGATTGCATAGGCGCAAAACAAGCCATTGAAACAGATATTGTAAAAAATGCAGGTGCCATTATTATTGCGGAACCGAGCAGCGGGGAGATTTTTTGCGCGCATAAGGGTGTTTTATGGTTAGAGATTGAAACTTTCGGTAAAACGGCACACGGTTCAATGCCTCAAAATGGCATAAATGCTATTACGCATATGCACAAAGTTATAAGCGCCTTGCAAACTTATTCGTTTAGAGCAGTGGAAGAGCATCCCTTATTAGGTCGACCAACACTTGTCATCAGCACGATAAAAGGAGGGGTTACTACAAATGTAATACCAGATTATTGTGCAATACGTATAGATATTAGATCCACACCGTTGCTATCACATCAAGAAATAATTGAGGATATAAAAGGAATTATTGGAGAAGTTCAAAAGACAGAACATGACTTCAATGCAAAGATCCATGTACTTCATGATTTAAATTCAATTGATTATTCGGGCAGCCAAGCATTATTAGCACAATTGAAAGCGGTGAAAAATGAATTATCCAATGTGACATTACTAGAAAAGGGTGTTAATTACTATACCGATGGCTCTGTTTTTTTCAGTTGCTACAAATGCACCTATAATCATCTATGGTCCTGGCAATGAAAATTTAGCACACCAGCCAAATGAACATATTGAAATGAATGCCTTTTTTTGATGCTATTGAATTTTATAGTGTTTTTGCAGAGAGATATTTAACTTGATAGGGAGGATTAAAAATGAATGCATATTCGGAAACTGTTTTTAATGCCAAAACGAAGATTTATACAGGCGTATCTTCTATAAAAAAATTTGGGGCCTGTTCTACAAGAAATTGGTGCTCATCGTATTTTAATGGTCACAGATCAAGGAATTAAGCACTCGGGTATTTTAAAGAATGTGCTTGGCGAAATACCTGAAAATATTGAAGTTTTGATTTATGACGAGGTAAAACCTAATCCAGATGTTGCAAGTATTGATGAAACTGCCAATAACTATAGGAAAAAAAGAGATTTCAGCTTTAGTAGCTGTAGGAGGAGGTAGTGTAATTGATAGTGCGAAGGCTTTAGCAATTGTACTAACAAATGAGAGTTCTATTTCAGCCTATTATGGCTTCGATCAATATACTGAAAAAGCACTTCCGCTAATTGCTATTCCAACAACGGTTGGAACAGGGAGTGAAAGTGGAAATGCAGCAGTTATTACGGATGAGACAGATGGATTGAAAACGAAAAAAATTAGTTTTTGGAGAAGATTTATTCCCTAGAGTAGCGATATTAGATGCAAGTTTATTACGTGCTATGCCAAGTGGTCTAATAGCCTCAACAGGATGGATGCTTTAACACATGCTATTGAGGGATACGTATCTATTTGGAGCTCACATTTTACCGATGCACTTAATCTACATGCAGTACGAGTGATTGGAAAATCATTATTACCTGCCATTGCCCATAGTGAAAATACAGAGGCAATGCATGGCATGTTATTGGCTAGTTCTATTACAGGCTTAGGAATGGCTAATTCAGGGTTAGGAATGGTACATGGGATATCGCACGCTATTGGCGCGCAATATGATGCTCCACATGGTATTGTCAATGCTATTCTATTGCCTTATTTACTAGAATACAATTGGATTGCGAATCCTGAGAAATTTAAAGAAATTGCTGAAGCCTTACGTGTCAATATTGAAGGACTTTCCGTAGAGGAGGCGGCCAAAGCAGCTGTAGCCTATGTGAAGAATTTAACGAAAGAAGCTGGTATCCCTGAAAAGCTGAGTGCTATTGGTATAAGCAAAGAGCATATCGATGTTTTAGTTGATATTGCCTTCCATGATGCTCAGTACATGGTGCCGAATCCACGCAAAATGTCTAGGCAGGACATCTATAATATTTTAGATCAATCAATTTAATAAGGAGGTCTATAGATGCTAGAGATGAAATTACCACAAGCAATTGAATTATTACCTAAGGTGCAAGCTTTTTTAGAGGAAACAAAGGGATTATATATTAATGGAGAATTCATTCAATCAAAAGCCGGGAAAACCTTCGACACAATAAATCCTTCTACTGGAGATAAAATAACGGATGTATATGAAGCACAAGCGGAGGATATAGATGCAGCAGTGGAAGCAGCCAGAGATGCTTTTGATCATGGATCATGGTCAAAGATGGATGCTGCTCAAAGAGCCTTATTGATGCTAAAACTAGCGGATTTAATGGAAGAGCATAAAATGGAAATCGCTCAAATTGATGCCTTGGATAATGGTAAGCCGATTAATGAGGTTTTGGGAAATGATATTCCAAATGCTGTTGAGCAATTTAGATACTTTGCGGGCTGGGCAACCAAAAATATGGGACAAGTTCTGCCTGTAGCGGGTAATTTCCTAAATTATACAAGGCATGAGCCAGTAGGTGTAGTAGGGCAGATTATCCCTTGGAATTTTCCGTTTATGATGGTTTCTTGGAAAGTTGCCCCAGCATTAGCAACTGGATGTACTGTTGTTCTTAAGCCTGCGGAACAAACACCACTGTCTGCACTTTATTTTGCTCAATTAGTGAATGAGGCAGGCTTTCCGCCAGGTGTTATTAATATCGTACCTGGCTTTGGTCCAATTGCAGGAGAGGCGCTAGTGATACATGAGAAAGTCGATAAAATTGCATTTACTGGCTCTACAGATGTAGGAAAGGGCATAATGAAAAAAAGCAGCTGACACAATGAAACGCGTGACATTAGAGCTTGGAGGAAAGTCTCCTAATATTATTTTGCAGGATGCTGATTTAAGTACAGCAATTCCAGGTGTTCTTTCGGGTATAATGGCCAATCAAGGGGAAGTTTGTAGTGCGGGTTCAAGAGTATTTGTTCATCGTAGCCAATCCGAGGAGATCATTAAACAAATGGTGAACTATGCTTCAAAAATTCAACAGGGTCATGCTTTAAATTTTGCCACACAAATGGGAGCACTTGTTTCAGAAAAACAGCTAAATCGTGTTAAAAACTATATTGAAATAGGTGTCGAAGAGGGAGCAACATTAGCATGTGGTGGTAAATCGGCTAACAATGGCTATTTTATGGAGCCTACTATTTTTACAAATGTTTCTGATACGATGACAATTGCACAAGAAGAAATCTTTGGACCTGTTGTTGTTGTGCTAGAATATGATAGTTTGGATGAATTAGTAGAAAGAGCAAATAAGTCGAATTTTGGGCTAGCAGCAGGCATTTGGACACAGAATTTAAAAAAACGCACATTCATTAGCTGCAAAATTAAATGCGGGTTCAGTATGGGTGAATTGCTATAATATGACAGACCCTGCTTCTCCATTTGGAGGATATAAGCAATCAGGCATCGGCAGGGAAATGGGCTCGTATGCTTTACAAAATTACACGGAAGTGAAGAGTGTTTGGATTAATTTGGATTGATGTTGTATTTTAATGAAACTAAACAAGTTCCCTAGTTATCATAAAAACTACTAGGGAACTATATTTTTGTAGAAAAATATAGTATTAGGGAGAAAAAAATACACGAAATTTAGATAATTTTAATATTTGTAGTATTGACAATTATCTAACTATTCTATAAAATTCAAACAAATCCACATAAATACAGAATATGAATGTTGGTTTTGTGGATTTCGTTGGATTCTACTATGTGTTTGGAGTGATTGTGTATGTCCCTTTCGTTTGAGGAACGCAAAAAAAGTAATTTTAGATATATTAGATTTAGAAGGCAAAGTGAAGGTAAGTGATGCCGAACAACTATTAAACGTATCAGGTGAGACTATACGTAGAGATATGGACCGATTGGAGAAGGAAGGGCTCCTGCACAAAGTTTATGGAGGTGCCGTGAAAGCTAAAGAAAAGTATGAACGGACATTTGAACAGAAAACTTCACTCAACAACTTAGAGAAAAGAATGATATGTAAGGCTGCAGCAAGTATTGTGGAGGATGGAGACGTTATTTTTATTGGTCATGGTACAACAGCCTATGAAATCGTTCGTTATTTAAGTGATAAACCAAATGTAATAGTGGTAACAAACTCTCTCCCGGTTCTCTCATTAGCAGCAGAATGCTTTCAAGGTAAAGTGCTTTTTGCAGGAGGTGAGTATGAGCATCGACAAAAATTTATGGGTGGTCCTTTAGCTGATTTGTTTTTTAATCAATTAAAGGCAAATAAAGCCTTCGTAGCTGCAGGCGGAATTTCATTAAATGAGGGCATTACAGATTATGATATTACTGGAGCTGCTATTTCAAAGAAATTAATAGAACGAGCTGAAAATACGATAATTTTAGCGGATCACACGAAATTTGGAGTCTCCACATTCGCACATATTTGTCACTTGGAAGATGTTGCTATGGTGATTACAGATCAAAAAAAGCTCTACGCAATGGCAAGAACGCTTGGCCCAAAAAAAAGGTTGAACTATTAATAGCAGGTGAAATTTTGGAGGATGTCAACGTATAGGAAGGTGGAAAACATGGATTATTTTGCGAATAAACAAGCAACCTTACAAAAATCAATTGACTGGTGGAACCCAGGGAAAACAAAACAATGGCAAGTAGATGGCGTTGATGTTGTCATCGGAAAAAGAGAAGGCTATTACTTTTATGATGTAGATGCAAAAAAATTAATGAATGCCCATTTAAATGGCGGAACCTATAATTTAGGCCATCGTAATCCAGAAGTTATCGCAGCATTAATTGAAGGAACAAATTATTTTGATATTGGTAACCATCATTTTCCTTCAACAGCTCGTGCCCAATTAGCTGAAAAATTAGCAGCCTGTACACCAGATGGTTTAAAATATACGATTTTCTCAAGTGGTGGAAGTGAAGCGATTGATGTTGCCTTAAAATGCGCTCGCTATGCCACAAAACGTAAAAAAACCATTTCGATTAAAAATGGCTATCATGGACATAGTGGTTTAGCCGTGTCATTAGGGAATGAACGTTATTCTAAGCCATTTTTAAGTGAAGGCGATCCAAGTGAATTTGTACATGTGCCGTTTAATGATTTACCAGCGATGGAACGAGAGCTGTCCAAAGGGGATGTGGCGAGTGTTATTATCGAAACAATTCCGGCAACATATGGCTTCCCTTTACCGAATGCCAATTATTTATCAGGGGTGAAGGCATTGTGTGAGCGCTACGGAGCACTATACATTGCAGACGAAGTGCAAACTGGGTTAATGAGAACTGGGAAGCTATGGGGTATTGATCATTATGGTGTGAAGCCGGATATACTAGTGACTGCCAAAGGTTTAAGTGGAGGTATTTACCCAATTGCGGCTACCGTTGTGAATGAACGAGCTGGCGGTTGGATGGAAGAGGATGGACTAGCTCATATTTCTACTTTCGGTGGTGCTGAGCTTGGATGTGTTGTTGCCATGAAGGTATTAGAAATTTCCCAACGACCAGAAGTAGTTAAAAATGTGGAATATGTCGCACGTTATTTACGTTCAGGCTTAGAGCGTATCCAACAGCAATATCCGGATTTCTTTGTTGGCATTCGTCAATTAGGAGTGGTCATGGGGCTAGAGTTTAATCATCCTGAAGGGGCAAAGCATGTAATGAGCTCCCTGTACAAGCATGGAGTGTGGGCAATTTATTCAATGCTCGATACACGAGTTCTTCAATTTAAACCGGGCTTATTATGCGATAAAGCATACTGTGATGAGTTACTTGAAAAATGTGAAGCAGGTATTAAAGAGGCTGCACAGCTTGTAAAATTTGCACGTTATTGAAGGTGTAGAAAGATTGGCGATTTGTAAACAAGGGGGTTTTCAAATGGGACAAATGGATTTCTTAGATTTAGAAGCTGTACTATCTAATTTTCATCAAGCAGCGCATGATGCCTTGAAGGAATTCAGCTGTTTAGCAGGCGCATCTTGTAAAATGATTGACTATTCCGAAAACTCTACGTATTTAGTAGAGGATGGACAAGGTAAAAAGTATATTTTGAGAATTAGTCGACCAAATTACCATAAAAAAGAAGAGATAGAAGCGGAGATTGCTTGGCTAAACTCATTACACGAGCAATCTCCCATCGATGTATCATTACCAATTCGAGCAGATGACGGTGACTACGTACATGCTCATAAATTAAATGACATCATCTATTATAGCACGTTATTTACATTTTTGGAGGGAAATGCACCGGATGAAAATAACGAAGAAGATCTAATTCAACAATTTGAAACATTAGGAACAATTACTGCGATGTTCCATAAACATACAATTGAGCAGCATGATTATTATAAAGACTTTAAACGAATGACGTGGGATTATGACACGATTGTAGGAAACTCACCGAAATGGGCTAGGTGGCAGGATGGCCTTGGTATGACACCGTCACGTTTAGCTTTATATGAAGAAGCATCTCTTATTATTAAAAAGAAGTTAGAAGCCTTTGGTAAAAGTAAGACAAGATTTGGACTAATACACTCAGATCTACGTCTAGCCAATTTATTAACTTGTGGAGATGAAATAAAGGTTATCGATTTTGATGATTGTGGCTTTGGTTGGTTTTTATATGATTTAGCCACGTCAGTAAGCTTTATAGAGCATATGCCCTACCTAGATGATTTAATTGCTTCTTGGTTAAAAGGCTATAGCAAAATAAGGATCTTAACGGATGAAGAAATTGAAATGATTCCAACTTTTATTTTAATGAGAAGACTACAGCTTATTTCTTGGATAGGTAGCCGCGATAATGAAACAACAAGATTACTAGGTGAAAACTATACAGTACAGAGTGATGTTTTAGTGAATGCATATTTGGAAAAAAAGTAGAGTGCTGTAACATCTAAATATGAGTAAAGGTGGCGAATGATATGTCTTCTAAAAAGGGTGAAATAATTGTATTAAAGAAAGCCTTACACCGATTCATTTATGGACAATTGGTGTTGGGATTGTTATTTCAGGAAATTATTTTGGTTGGAATTTTGGATTAAGTCAATCTGGCTACTTAGGGATGCTAATCGCTACACTCTTCATGGCTATTATGTATTTAACGATGACCTTAGGAATTTCAGAATTATCGACGATGTTACCGTATGCAGGTGGGCCTTACTCTTTTGCTAGACGTGCAATGGGAAGATATATTGGCTTTATTACAGGGATTGGAGTTGTTCTTCAATATGTGATTGCTGCACCGATTATTGCCATTGGTATAGGTGGCTATATAAGCTTTTTATTCCCATCCGTTCCGACAGTAGTAGCAGCAGCTTTCATGTATGCCCTCTTTATGGGTGTCCATATTATCGGTATAAAGGAATATGCAACAATTGAAATGGTGCTTGTCTTTATAGCACTTGGATTATTAGTATTAATGTATTTTGTTGGATTACCACAAATTAATGTGGCTCATTTATTTCCTGAAAATGGTGATTTAATACCTGGTGGATTTAAAGGGGTTTGGTCTGCCTTGCCATATGCTATGTGGTTATTTTTAGCCATTGAAATGCTACCAATGCTATCTGAGGAGACGAGAGATGTACAAAAGGACATGCCAAAGGCTTAATCTCCGGAATGATTACGTTATTAGTATTGTCCGTTTTAACGACAACTGTGGCAATAGGTCTTGCTGGTATTGATGTTATGACTGTTGCGGAAGATCCGCTTCCAGCAGCAATTGCAGCAGCGTTTGGTAACACGTACTGGCTAGCTCAAATTTTAGCTTCTGTAGGATTAGTAGGATTAATTGCTAGTTTCTCAGGTGTTATCTTAGCTTATTCACGTCAAGTTTACGCATTATCTCGAGCAGGTTATTTACCAAGCATTTTAGCAAAGATGCATAAAAAGCGTCAGACACCTTATATGGCAATTATTTTACCAGGCTTTATCGGCTTAGCGCTTGTTATCTTATTCAATCCTGATGACCTCATTTTAATTTCTACATTCGGGGCATTAGTGTCTTATATTACGATGAATTTATCAGTGTTGATTTTACGGAAAAAAAGAGCCAAATCTTGTTAGAACATTTAAAACACCATTATATCCATTTACACCAATTGTTTCTCTTGTGCTAGCAGTTATTGCTATCTTTGCAAGTTTCTTTGCCAATTTTACATTTTTCATCGTGTCGTTAGCTGTTTTTGCTGTTGCAAGTATTTATTATTGGATTTGGGCTCGTCATCAAATTAATGAGGATGCTCCAGAAGAACGCTTTGCTAAAGAAACGACTACTTCGCATGAAAGTCAGATTACTACAGCACCCATTGAAGCGATTAGAGAATAGAGCAAAAGGATGTGTCCTCCAATGAATCAAGTAGAATGGATTATTTTTGATAAGGATGGAACCATTATTGAAATGGATTCCTTATGGATAGCATGGGCCACAAATTTTTACCTCAATTTAACTGAAAATTCGGATTTCGAAGTCGGTTTTACATTACAGGAGTTTTTAAAAAAAATATAGGTGTAAAAGACAATGGTCGCTCCATTGATCCAACAAGTCCATTAGCCATTGGAAGTATACAAGAAGCAGAAACGATTGTTGCCTATTTACTTTATCAAGAAGGAATAGCATGGAGTAAGGGTGTGACAAAAGCGAGATCTGCAGCAAGTTTAGCTACTACTCAGCAAGAGCATGTAACTGTAAAAGAACTACCAGGTATTCGACGGCTATTAATGGCTTTAAATAATAATGGGATAAAATTAGGCGTTATCACGGCTGATTTAACTGCTCGAGCGGAGAACCATCTTAAACAGCTAGGTATTCTAGAGCAATTTGAATTTGTTTTAGGAAGTGATCAAGCAGTTTATAGTAAGCCATTTCCAGATTTAGCTTATGTAGCAAGGGAACGCTATCATGTGCCACTTGAACGGACAGTGATGATTGGTGATTCAAATGCTGACATGCTTTTTGCTAAAAATGCTGGTATGCAATTTTCCATTGGCATTATCCCAAAAGAAGTTTATCCAAAAGACTATTTACCAGATGCTACAAAAATCATTGAATCCTATGATGAATCATTAGTAGCTATGTTTGTAAAAAAAGGAGTGATTATATGGACCATCAATTGATTGCAAAAATTACTGAGTTAGTAATGGAGAAAATTTCACAAACGTCTCAATCGGATGGTGGCTATCAAGGTCTAACACAAGGCGAGCTACAGGAATGGCAGTCATTTCATCCGATGAATCCAAGCATGAGCATGTCTCAACAGCCTGTCGTTGCTGCCAGTGTTTACGAGGCTTTAACTGCGCAGGAGTTGCAAAATTGGGATAGCTTACATCAGCAGCAAGCATTTGTTGTCTCTAAATCAGCACCATCCCAGACAGACGACTTAATCGCCATTAAAAAGTTTTCATGATGGGAGGATGGTCGAATGATAAAGGATCAAGATTTACTATCGATTCAAGAAGCAAGAGATGCTGTTATAACAGCATCTAGTGCCCAAAAAAAAGTTTTCTAGCTTTTCGCAAGACAGGTGGATCGAATTATAGAAGCAATCGCTCTGGCAGCCTTTGAGCAAGCAGAGAATTTGGCCATATTAGCTGTTACAGAAACGCAGATGGGTGTCATTGAGCATAAGAAAATAAAAAAATGAGCTCGCATCAAAAGGAGTTTATGAATCGATACGCAATGAAAAAAAACAATCGGTATTATACAGGAGGATTCAGTAGCAAAGCAGATAGAAATTGCTTACCCATATGGGGTTATTGCAGCGGTATCGCCTGTTACAAATCCAACTGCTACGGCGATTTATAAAACACTAATTGCCCTGAAGGCTCAAAATGCAATTGTCTTTAGTCCCCATCCAACAGCTGTCAACTGTACGATTGAGGCATTAAAAATATGTCAACAGGCAGCTGTTCGTGCAGGTGCTCCGGAGGGCTTGATTCAATGGATTGCCCATCCTACATTAAAGGGAACAGAGGCATTAATGCAACATAAAGATGTACAGTTAATTTTGGCGACTGGAGGATCAGGGCTAGTGAAGGCTGCCTATAGCTCAGGCAAACCTGCATATGGTGTTGGACCTGGAAATGTCCCTGCGTATATAGATCGTACGGCAAATATAGCTCGGGCTGTTCAGCAAATTATGGATAGTAAGTCATTTGATAATTCTACTATCTGCGCAACGGAGCAGGCGATTGTGGTCCATCAGGATGTAAAGGATCAAGTAATGATAGCCTTAGCCAACAATGGAGCTGTGCTACTAAAAGGAGCAGATAAGGAAAAATTAGCAAAGGTTATTTCTCCTATCCCGCGTACACTGAATAGCAAAATTGTTGGTAAACCAGCTACAGTCATCGCCAAAATGGCAAATATTAATGTCCCTTCATCTACAAGAGTATTAGTGGCTGAGGAGCATCTAATTGGCAAGGAGTATCCATTCCATGGAAAGCTATCACCGATATTAGGAATTTATACTGCCAATTCTCATGAGGATGCAGTATCCATTTGTCAACAATTATTAGATGTTGGTGGTAGGGGGCATAGCTTAGCTATCCATGCTCAAGACGAGCGCTTTGTTAAAGAATTTGCTGCACAAATGCCAGTGTCTAGAATTTTAGTCAATACATTGGCGTCTGTTGGAGCTGCTGGTGGCACTACAAGCTTAATGCCTTCCTTTACCTTAGGCTGTGGTGCATACGGTGGAAATATTACAAGTGATAATATTTCAGCCCGTCACTTAATTAATAAAAAAACGAGTTGCTTATGGCATCAAGGAACTTTCGATTCCGAAGCCACAACACCCGAAAAATATACAAGATACATCTCCTTCATTTCAAGTAAATGAAGAAGCACAATTAAATGCAACCATGATTCAAAAAAATAGTTGAAGAAATCGTCACGAAATTAAGTGTCTAGAGGAGGAATTTTAAATGAGTGTGGAAATTAATGGAGCATTAGGAATGATTGAAACTAGAGGGTTAATTGGATCTATTGAAGCAGCAGATGCCATGGTGAAAGCTGCTAATGTTAATATTGTTGGTAAAGTGCATGTGGGTGGAGGCATTGTAACAGTTTTAGTAACGGGAGATGTAGGAGCTGTTAAAGCTGCTACAGATGCAGGCTCTGAGGCTGCCCGTCGTGTGGGCGAATTATTATCTGTACATGTGATTCCACGTCCTCATTCAGAGCTATTAGCCATTTTACCGAAATAAGAATTGGAGGTGTTTGAATGACAAACCATCAAACGCTTGTGTCTAATTCTGTAGCTGGAGCAATCCCCATTGCAGTATCAGCTCGTCATTGCCATGTCAGTGAAGAGGATTTCTTTCATTTATTTGGCGCAAATGCTCAACTAAAGGTGTGGAAGGAGCTTTCACAGCCAGGCCAATTTGCTGCAGAGCAAGTTATTACTATTAAAGGTCCTAGAGGCCAAATTGACAAGGTTCGGGTATTAGGACCGTTCCGTCAGGATACACAGATCGAAATCAGCCAAACAGATGCAATTAAACTAGGTGTTTCCCCACCTATTCGAATGTCAGGTGATTTAGAAAATTCTTCACCAATTACATTGATAGGGACACATGGTATATTGCATAAAGAGAACGGGCTAATTATTGCACAGGCCCACATTCATATGTCCGAAACAGAGGCAGCTTCATTTAATGTAGCGGATCAAGACATTGTGAAGGTAGAAATTACGAATGAGGTTCGCCAAATCCAAATTATGAATGTAGTTGTACGTGTGTCACCAAATTACAGGCTAGAGATGCATATTGATACAGATGAGGCCAATGCAGCATCTATCACTACTAATCAAACCGGAAAGCTCATGAAAATGGGGTGATACAAATGGATATGCAAGCGTTACAACGACTTATTCAAGAAGTAGTCTCTACCATTGTGAACACAAATAAAAGAGTATTGATTGTTCATCCCCAGACAACAATCTCAAATAGGCAGGTTGAAACATTAAAAAGCTATTTTCAAGTAGAGGAGTGGCAAGCGGATACCCCATCCCAAATGTTTCATGACGCAACAGTTTTTCTCGAAGTTGATCAGTCTTTCATTGTCAGCAGTGCACAAGGATTGCCCCATTCCCCTGCATCCTTGTTCCTGACTGAATTACTTCTGAAAGATGAGCCAGCTATTTTAGTCCCCAATGAAAAAAATGTCTGTCGTTTTTACTACGAAAGAACCAAATGCTTACATGAAAATGCTTCTACAGCATATGAAAAGCTTACAGGAATTCGGCTGTGAGTTTCAATTATTCTCACAGCTAATTCCTTCTATCAAGGATAAGGAAAATCTCAATCATTACGATATCCAAGCAGATTTTATTACAGAGGAAATGATTAGGTCGTACAAAGGGCAGCAGCTGAAACTTCCATTTCATACAAAGATCACACCACTTGCCTTGATCTGATTCATGAGAAAGGCATTCGTATTCTAAGAAACTAGCAGGAGTGTTGTTACATGACAAAATCGATTGGTATTGTGGAAACGAGAGGTCTTGCCATTTCTATTCAAATCGCAGACGCCATGTTAAAAGGAGCAGCTATTAGATTGCTTCGACAAGAAACAATTGATTTAGCACTTGTAACAATTGCTATTGAAGGTGATACGGAGGCAATTCGGGAAGCAATTGAAATTGGTACGAAAATGGCCAAAGCTGCTAACCAATGGATTGCCTCTACTACTATTTTACGCCCTGAAGATGCTGTTAACGGTTTAGTGATGGAAATTGCTAAAAAAACCAACGTAATCACACAATCATTTGAAAAGGTGGGAGATGGAATTTGAAAGTAGATTTATCTGGTAAGGTTGTTATTGTTACTGGCGGAAGTAAAGGAATTGGTAAAGGCATTGCGACCGTATTTGCTAAGCAGGGTGCTCATGTCGTTATCGCTGCAAGAGGCTTAGAGCATGCAACAAAATTAGCAACTGAGCTACAAATGCAGGGCTACTCTGCTTCTGGGGCAGCCGTTGATGTAGAAAGCTATGAATCTGTGAAAAACATGGCACAAGAGGTTGCTAGTAAATATGGGGCCATTGATATTTTATGCTCAAATGCTGGTATTTTTCCATCTGTCAAGCTAGAGGATATGAGCACAGACCAATGGGACCATGTGTTGAATGTTAACGCGAGAGGAACAATGTTTGCTGTGAAAGCATGTGTTCCTTATTTAAAGAATGCGGATTATGGAAGAGTCATTATTACTTCCTCCATTACAGGACCAGTGACAGGATATGCAGGGTGGACACACTATGCAGCAAGTAAAGCAGCACAGCTTGGTTTTATGCGGACTGCAGCACTTGAATTAGCACACTATAATATTACCGTTAATGCAGTTCTTCCAGGCAATATTGCAACAGAAGGCTTAGATGGTCTTGGAGAGGAATATTTGCAGAAGATGGCAAAGGCAATTCCATTCGGTGGATTGGGCAGTGTTGAGGATATTGCCTATGCAGCACTATTCCTCAGCAGCAAGGAAGCAGGTTTTATTACAGGACAATCCATTATTATTGATGGTGGACAAACATTACCAGAAGATGCTGAAGCATTTTAAAAACGTAGGGGGAATTGAAGGATGAATAATTTTGGTGCATTAGGAATGATTGAAACAAAAGGGCTAGTCGGCTCCATTGAGGCGGCTGATGCAATGGTAAAGGCTGCAAATGTCAATATCATTGGTAAGGTACATGTGGGTGGGGGAATTGTCACAGTCCTTGTACGTGGAGATGTAGGAGCAGTAAAAGCAGCAACTGATGCAGGAGCAGCAGCTGCACAGCGAGTAGGAGAACTGCTGTCTGTTCATGTGATTCCACGCCCACATGCAGAGTTAGAAGCGATTTTACCGTTGACTTAGAAATGAGGTGGAATGATGAATCAACAAGCAATAGAGCAAATTGTGAATGAGGTCATTGCTGAATTACTGCATACAAAGCAGGAAGCGCCTATTACACAATACGACATTCCCATCGGTATTTCAGCGAGACATATTCATTTGAAACAGGAGCATGTAGAGCATCTCTTTGGTAAGGGAGAGCAATTAACAGCAAAAAAAGATGCTGTCCCAACCAGGGCAGTTCGCAGCTAATGAAACATTAATGGTTGTTGGTCCAAAGGGCAGTATTTCAAATGTCCGTGTTTTAGGCCCTGCTCGTTCCTTAACACAGGTTGAAGTTAGCCATACAGATGCTATTGCATTAGGCATTCAGCCACCAATAAGAGAATCTGGCAATATTGCAGGATCAGCAAGCTGCACGTTAGTTGGCCCGAAAGGTAGTTTATATTTACATGAGGGAGTTATTATTGCCCAGGCACACATCCATATGTCACCAGAGGAAGCAAGTGAGTTAACCGTTTTTGATGGAGAGTATGTGTCAATAAAAACGCAAGGTATCCGACCTGTGACATTTCATCATGTGAAAGTACGAGTTTCAGAGCGCTATCGTTTAGAGATGCATATTGATACTGATGAAGCAAATGCTGGCTTCCTAAAATCTGGAGCAACAGGTACTTTAGTAAAAGAAAATAAGGAAGAGCTTACGTATAATTCCTCCCAAAAAAACTACTATTGTGCAGGCAAATGAAATTAATGAAAGAATAATAACTGAAAAGGATTTATTAGCCATTCAGGGACAAACAATTATCGTTCCTCGATTTACTAGATTCACTGCACTCGCAATGGATGCGGTGGTAACTTTAGGGATTACTATAGAGTATAAAGATGAAGGATGATGATACATGCGTATAGGTACAGTCGTAGGAAATATTTGGGCAACACGTAAAGAAGAAGGGCTTCAGGGATTGAAATTGCTCATTATTCAACCTAAAAAAACAGATGGACAACTTGGTGATGAGCAAATCGTTGCGGCAGATCGAATTGGCGCGGGTGTTGGTGATGATGTGATTTTAACGATGGGCAGTGCAGCTGTTCGAAGCTTTTCAAAAGAAACAATTTGTCCAATTGATGCCATTATTGTAGGCATAATTGATGCAACAGAGGGATCGTGAGGTGAAAGCAATGAAAGAAGCGATTGGTATGATTGAAACATATGGTATGGTCGGCTCTATTGAGGCAGCAGACGCTATGCTAAAGGCCTCGAATGTCCAATTAGTCAAACATGAATTAATAGATGGTGGGATTGTAACTGTTATTGTTGAGGGGGATGTTGGAGCTGTGCAGGCAGCTGTTGAAGCAGGAAAAGCAGCGGTTGCTCGCGTTGGCACATTGTTAAGTGCACATGTAATTCCAAGGGCAGCAGACGATGTTTTTACAACAATCATTGATCATCCCCAAGCAAAACCAAAAGTAGAAAAAAACGTGGAAAGAGTACCGAAAACATCCTCCCGTAGTAAAGCTCAAGTAAAAGAAACTGCCCAAAATTCTTCTACAGATGTTCAAAGTGAATAATCAATTTCGCCTTGGCGTAATTGAAGCTGCCGCTTCGCTTTCGCACAGTAAAGAATTGCTGAATGAAGATAAAATGATCTCTGTATCTATATGACAATGTATCACTATGAGGAGTGAAGATAATGGGATTTAAAAGGCCAAAGATCGCCATTATTGGTGCTGGTCATACAGGTGCCACTGTAGCTTTAATGGTTGCTCAAAAAGAAATCGGAGATATCGTTCTAGTCGATATTCCAGATTTAGAAAAACCAGCTAAGGGGAAGGCGCTAGATATTTTACAAACAGGCCCAATAGAAAAATTTAATGTGCATATTGCAGGTACAGCACAATATGAGGAAATTGCCCATGCTGATATTGTTGTCATAACAGCAGGTATTGCTAGAAAACCTGGAATGACTCGAGAGGATTTGATCACAACAAATGCCTCGATTATTCGTTCTGTTAGCGAAAATGTAAAGCGCTTTGCCCCAAACAGCTATGTCATTGTGCTGAGTAACCCTGTCGATGCTATGACCTATGTTTGTCTAGAAACTACAGGCTTCTCCAAAAATCGTGTTATGGGGCAATCAGGCATTTTAGATACAGCTCGCTTTAATACATTTATTGCAGAGGCACTGCAGCTAGCAGCAGAGGACGTGTCGAGCTTTGTTTTGGGAGGGCATGGAGATGAGATGGTGCCACTTGTGCGCTATACGTATGTCGGTGGAATCCCGCTCGAGAAAATGCTTCCAAAAGCACAAATCCAACAATTAGTGGAACGGACACGGAAAGGTGGCGGCGAAATTGTGGAGCTTCTTGGCAATGGTAGTGCCTATTACGCGCCAGCAGCATCAATTGTCCAAATGATAGAAGCCATCATCAAGGATAAACGAAAAGTTATACCCGTTATCGCTTATTTACAGGGGGAATACCATGTAACCGATGCTTGTATTGGTGTACCAGTTATTCTTGGTGGGAATGGAATAGAAAGTGTTATTGAATTACACTTGAACGAAGAAGAACATCAGGCATTTAGCAAGTCTGTTCAGGCTGTCAATTGTACGTTAAATTATATTAAATAAATCATTACACCATCTAATAAGGAAGGCGTATTAGATGGTTTAATACATACTTAGCGAAAGCAACTTAACATTAACACAATGTTGGTTGCTTTCGTTTTTCTTAATATTCTTTCAATAAATGAAAGATTTCTGTACAATTAGAACGTTAAAGTCGGAAGCTTAATAGAAGAACATATGAAGCAGACATTTATCGTTGTTGATAGTCAAAACTCTTATTTGAGTCAAAAAAATACTTGAGCACACTTAAACCAAGTGAAGGTTAATTATCCAGTTTACCGTTTGGAGGATTGTGCATTTGGCAAGCTAGGTTGGGAGCTTTACTAAAGGGTTCTACGGCAATCGGAGGATAAGATAATTCAATAAAACCATGGGATTCATTTATCGAACAGAATTAGCGCAATTTTTCTGTAAAATAAACTAAGATACAAAATTAAAAAAAGGGGAACTTCATATGAATAAAAGACAGTGGAGAGTAGGAATTTTTTTATTTGATGATGTAGAGGTTTTAGATTTTGCTGGGCCATTTGAAGTCTTTTCTGTCACTGAAATAGAAAATGGTCAGCAGCCATTTGTCGTAGAAACAGTATCAGAGAAAGGGAACTTAGTAATTGCTAGTAATGGGTTAAAGGTACAGCCTGATTACAGTTTTGATAATGTCCCTAGATTTGATATTTTAATTATACCTGGAGGTCTAGGTGCAAGAGAACGAGAAATGTATAATGATAATGTAATAAACTGGATTACAAGTCAAATGAAAACGGTGCAACTCATGACATCTGTATGTACGGGTGCTTTACTATTAGCGAAGGCTGGTTTACTAAATGGTAAAATGGCGACGACTCATTGGGCAAGTCTTGAAAGGTTAAAAATAGAATTTCCACAAGTCGAAGTACAACGGGAAGTTAAATTTGTAGATGAAGGCAATGTAATTACATCTGGTGGAATTTCAGCAGGTATCAATATGTCATTTCATATTGTGAAAAGATTACTAGGTTCTGAAGTTGCTCAGAATACTGCTAAAATTATGGAATACGAAATTATTATTTAAATGATAAATGCCTAGCAAATTATAAGGCATCACGAATCGATTTGGCAACAATGGTTTGTCACTACCCAGCTAATGAACTTCTTTAAAAACTGATAAAAGAGAGGATTCAATGATGCTTATCAAACAACAGGAATTTTATATAAATGGTCTTCGTTACACGATTAGATCCGCTACTATCCCAGATGCACAAGCATTATCAGACCTAAGATTACAATTAGATGGAGAAACGGAAAATTTTGATCGCGAGCATGGAGAAGCATTTATCGATACAGCTGGGTTTGAACAGATTATTCGTATAGATACAGAAAGCCCAAGCAATATATGTTTAGTAGCTGTCGTCGATAACCAGATTATCGGATTTTCAAGATGCGAGGGATCAGCATTAAAACGATTAGCGCATAAAGTGGAATTTGGTGTGGGTGTAATGAAAGAATTTTGGGGCTATGGCATCGGTAAAAACCTCTTACAAGTATCGATCGATTGGGCAGATGCCAACAATATAAAGAAAATAGTCTTACAAGTTTTAGAGACAAATGACAAAGCAAGTAGACTCTATGAAAAACTTGGCTTTACTGTAGAAGGTATTTTAAAAAATGATAAACGCCTTTCTGATGGCAAATACTATCATACCATTATTATGGGTAGATGGAAGGCATAAACTAGCTGTCTTCCTCGCCTTCTGTGCAAAAGAGATACTTAGGAATTTATGGATGTAAATAATATGAGGATTATGAAAATAAAAAAAGAAGGAAGTGTGCTAATTTGAAACGAGAGGGAATTGTAGAATGGTATAAAGAAGAAGAGGGCTATGGACGGATCCTTCTTAAAGACGAAGAAGGAGTACATGTTTTCGTTCATTTTAGCTCAATTCTTTTGGATAAAGATCGATTTCCTGATTATTTTAGATACCTTCGTCAGAAGCAAAAAGTCTCCTTTGATTTAATTGAAACGTCCATGACAGGTGAACAGAAGTATGTAGCTGAAAATGTGATGATAATTTCAGACTAAAGCATACCCACCCTATGAAGAGGCACTAAAAAAAGTCGATTTGCCACAAAAATTGTGATACAAATCAACTATTTTAAGTTTTCAAATCTAACAAAAAGACTGATTTCTAATTTAGTTTTCAGTGTCCTCTCTTGTGCGATGGCGGTTTTTTTATGTAATGTCAGCATATTAGCAAAATCCTTTTGAATATGAACTAAACCATCGTACATAACATAGTATAAATAAAATGTTATAAAAGGATGATGCTTAACATGTCAGCTAGGATTTCCAAAGCACAAAATGGCTCCCTTTCTAGGGGAGGAGGTACATCTGAAGGTTGGGATGATATTGACCGTTGGGAAAATGACGGGGGCAGAAGTCTTGATACATGATGAATATTTTTGAATCGAAAGAGACTGGGATAAAAACAAAAAATGTTAGACCAATTGTAGCTTGGTCTAACATTTTTTTGATTCAAGAGGAAACTCTCAACTTAATGAAGTGAAAATTTATTATCCATTTTCGATATTTTTCATAATAATCAAAGTTATGTCCAGCCCTTAAAAATTAAATGAGGATTCCTTAAATTGAATTGTATCCATATAAGTCGCTGTTCCTTGCTCGAACTGAACTTTTACATGCATATAATACGTGCCTATTGGATATGAGCCATCTTCATTTATAATCTTTTCAACCTTGTTCATTTGCTCATCAAAAAAAACTATTTCACTGTGAAGTATATCCAAGTCATTAGTCATCAGTTTGACTTTTTCTGGTTTCTGAAGGGGAATAGCTTCATTAAAGGATGCTTGTATATTCGACAGTGGTGTTTCGTGTTCTTTTTGCTTTTTTTCTCCTGTTTTAATGTCAGTGTATGTCCAACTATATTGTTGGAGGTATAAAGAGAGTTGTTCTTCTTCGTTTATTGCAAATGCTAATTGAGGTGGTTGCTCATAGATGGGTTGTCCAAGTGAGATAGGCTTTTGATCCTGAATAACCATACCAACAAGTGTATCATTGGCTGCAATAGCTATTTTATAGTGCAGGGTCCATATGTCCTTTTTAGCATCAAACTTTATATTGGTGATGATTGGGTTGTACTCAAGATTTTCTGCTACTTTAGAGAGGACCTCATTTGTAGATAGTGTACTATTTAATTTTGATGGTACAATTTCAATTTTATCTGTCCTTGTTTGACCTGGATAAGATTCATTAATTGCCCCAGCCCATACTTTCACATAGTCACCCACAGCTAATTTCATGGTTGTGGAAACCCATAATGCATTCACAAACTGTGGATTCGAATTATTTAAATAGACCGGATTATTACTGACAACTAAGTATCTACCATCTTCTGCTGCTGTTATATATCCTTCCATAGTAGCAGAGCTTCGTTTGTTTTTGGTACCATTTGCTGTGCCGCAACTAGCTAGAATAAGGATTATCATACATGCTAATATTATTTTTTTCAAAGCGATACCTCCTATTTACGAATTAGACGCTTTCATTTCTGATAGGTTACTCTAGTTATCATCAGGTTAGCATTCAAGGCAAATTCTTTGGCACCAAGTAAAAAAAATGTGTAGAAAGGATGTAGAAAAGTATACAAATGAACAAATAAGAGAGCATATACTTCTCATCGAACAATGAACAGCATGATAGGATTTTTCACCAAAAAAATTCAGTTTTCCATAAAGTACAGCTTTATAAATTTTGTTTAATTATTTCCATAATTTTGGTTGACAAAATTGTGTATTAAGCTATAATACATCCGAAGTGTATTATAGGCTTAATACGTTTTTTTTAGTTGGTGTATTAGGTGATTAATACGGATGGTTCGGTGCTAAAGCAATATGATTTGGTGCATAGTTCTTTATAAAAAACAATGCATTGTCTATCATTTTGCGTATTGTGTATTAAGTGATTAATACATGACATATTATTGCAAGGAGTTGAATTAATTGACTGTAAAGTTTAATAATCGAGATCCGGTTTATGTACAGGTTATCCGGCATTTTAAAGAGCAAATTGCCAAGGGATTCTTTGAACCTGGTCAGGAAGTTCCCTCAAGAAGGGAACTAGCCAATCAGCTGAAGATTAACCCAAATACTGCACAAAGCTTATAAGGAAATGGAGGAACAAGGATTGATTTTTACTGAAGGAAATATGCCAAGCTGTATTACGAAAGATGAAGCGGTCCTTAAAAGTGTCCGTGAAGAATTAATTATCGAAGCCGTTGACTTATTTTTAGGTTCTATTAAAGCCATCAATGTGCCGTTATCTGAAGTGTTGAATCTAGTTGAGAAAAAGTATGAGGCTGAAAGTGGGGAAACGGAGGAATCAATATGATCGAAGTGAAAAATGTCCATAAAAAATACGGCAGGAAACAAGTGTTAAAAGATCTTTCCTTTACTGCTAAAAAGGCTGAAATTACTTGCTTAATTGGGATAAATGGAGTAGGAAAGACGACAATCATGAAGGCTATTATGGCACTCACGCCGATTAATAGCGGTGAAATTTTAATAGATGGGGAAAAAAATTCGGAAGGACAGCTTTGAAAAAAATAACTTTTATTCCGGAAACAATCGCAATGCTGCCACAAATGAGAATTGCTGAGGCTTTTACCTTCATGGCGGATTTTTATAAATGTTGGAACCCACAAAGGGCAGAGGAGCTGTTGCAATTTTTTTAAGCTAGACCCAACTGAAAAAAATTGCTAATTTATCAATGGGGAGTGCAGCTAAAGTCAATATGCTGTTAGGCTTAGCACTAGATGTGGATTACTTACTGATGGATGAACCATTCTCTGGTATTGATATGTTCTCCCGTGAACAGATTGCCGAAGTGTTTACAAGCCATTTAATTGAAGAACGTGGTGTAATTCTCACAACCCATGAAATCGGTGATATTGAACACTTAATTGATAAAGCTGTACTTATTGATAATGGTGAAGTAATAAGGGAATTTAGCGTGGAGGAAGTGCGTGAGAATGAAGGAAAATCAGTTGTTGATGTCATGCGGGAGGTGTATCGAGGATGAAAAATTATTTAAAGCTTGTAAACTTTGAAATAAGCCGATTTTTCAAATTGTATTTAATTCTAATAGGGTTAACAATAGTCTGTCAGTTAATTGGAGTAATTAGGGTCTCAAAAGGATATATGGATCTAGCTAAAAAGGCGATGGATAAAAATCAACTATCAGTGAGCCAATTTATTGAGCAATATGGAGCTTTTTCATTCCAACGCTTTGTTTATTCTGAATGGTTTTTGTTGTCGATCTATATTGGTATCGCCATGTTAATGATTTATGTTTTTATTATTTGGTATCGGGATTGGCTCGGAAAAAGTTCTTTCATTTACAGATTATTGATGTTGCCGACTGAAAGAATTACTATTTATTTCGCTAAACTGACGGCAATTATGCTTTTGCTTTTTGGTCTAATTACCTTACAACTATTATTAGTACGAATCGAAATACAAATTGTAAATAGTATTGTACCAGCAGATTTCCGAACATATAGCTATGGGTTTAGTAATATGGATATATTTGTCTTACTGTATCCTAACACATTTACTGAATTTCTCCTGATTTATGGAATTGGGCTAATCTTCGTAGCAGTACTATTCACGGCTATATTATTTGAGCGGAGTTACCGTTTAAGGGGTATTTTCTTTGCAATCGTTTATGGAGTGCTTTCATTAGGTGTCTTTTTTTGCACCGTTATTATTGAATGGTTTTTACCCACGCTATTTTTTTTCCACTTGAAATCATACTAATGGGGATGGTAACAAGCTTCATTGTTTTAGGTAGTACCATTGGGATCGCGAATCACTTGCTTAAACATAAAATAATGGTCTAATGGGAGGGAATGACAATGAAAAAATATTGGAGAACGATAGTAATTAGCTTAGTAATCGTGGCAACAATTAGTACTTACTATATCCAAGGAGCAATGTCTTCTAAAAACGATGTAACCTTTAAATTTAAAACGACTAGTGGAAATAAGGAAGAAGTTGGAAATCTTGTGCTTCAGGCAAGCTATAAGAATGGTGATATTTATCATCCGTTGTACATATCAAAGGATGGTTCAACTAATCCGAGAAGCCGGTTTATTATTGAAGATCTAATAGCTGATCCTGTACCTTTGGAGTTTGAAAAATATATTCAAGATTACCGCAAGTTTATACGCGGAAAAGTATTTGACCGGAGTAACTACTTTGAAGATGAGGCTCGTTTGATTTACACAGATTTTTCGGTTAAAAATAGACAAGTGTTAACACTTCAAATCGATATTCTTGACAAGCAGACAAACAATAGTACATCATTTGAAATTACTACCCCAACCCAAGCAAATATTAGCTGGGTACAGGTGAATGATGTCTTTGTGAAAAATGGGGAAATAAAGATACTAGGAACGAGCTATTTCTATAACGATGAAGAGGAATTACACGTATATACAGTAAATGAAAACAAAAAAAGAATTAGAAGATGATTCAATCATTGCAAAATCAGAGCCGGACATGTCCAGCATCCGCATATATAATGATTCCAGTAAAATTCAAAATGAAAACTATTACTTATACAAGGTAGATAAATATAAAAATAAAAGTGAAGATGCTGAGTCTGTCATTATTTCTAGCCAAGCGTACCTTCATAACAACCTCAATAATGAAGTTGAAGAAATAGATATTACTAACAAATTAAAATCGGAGATGAACTCGATGATTCTTCATGGAGGAGAGGTATTCATTCCTGTTGATTCAGCCAAAGGTTTAGAGTTGAATCGTTATAATATTAAAAAGAAACAATGGGGAGAGCCTTTACACTTTAACTTACCAACTAAGGCTAATAATGAAGAAGAACCTTTTTTTACAGCTTACAGGTGGTAAACTTTATTCAGTGAATCGTGTTTCTGACGGTTATTCGCTATTTATCGGAGATTTACGTACAGGGAAATCATTGTATGAAGGTAAAATCATCGATGAAAACAGAGAAAATCTTAATAAAGATTACTCGCTTACTATCGATCAAATATATAGTATCTATTAAAGCTAAGCTATTCTGAAATAAGAGATTATTCAATTGAGGTGACCACCAAAAAGTTAGCATAATTAGCTTATTGGCTGAAATGAATTCAATATAGGTTCATTCCAGCCATTTTTTATTTCTTTGGTTATTGAGTTAATAACTGCGAAGTGTGAATTTATGGGAAACCTTATCTAACACAGCAGCGATTAGTATCCCTACTGTATATCGAATTAAATCCTCTGTAAGAAAACCTTTACCAAGTATTAAAGCTCCAAGCGTTGTTGCACGAATCTGATTGATCCAATCTTCCTGATATAACTGACTGAATTCAATGCTGAAACTAAACAAAAAAACTGAGCAAAATAGCTGTGAGGGTGCTCTTCCGTACTAACAAAAATCGAAATCCAAAATAGACCATTATAGCCCATAGTACGTCCCCAGCGTTTTGAGCCACAAAGGGTGAAAGGGAAAGACTCCATTTTCTTGAGGCAAGTCCTAAAAAAAATAGTGATTATAATCGTTATTAAATAAACTATTCGCATGTTTCGGCATTGTGAGTTTATAGGTTTCAATAGGATCACTCTTTCAGCATCTCGATCGCTTTCATTATCTCATACATGGTGGCAATAAAACTATTACATTTAGTTTCATAGCAGGGCATCAAGGACCATTTCTTTTAACGGGGGCTCATATGCATATTTATTTCTCATCTGCTTTTTCAAAATAAACGATTTCACACAATCTGATGTGATGAAATTTTCCATTAACGACAAGAGCTACATGATCAATGAAAACATTATCTAGAGTACCTATCAATTTGCCGACAGTTGTTGTGATGACAATCATTAGCCCTTTATGTTGAATCAAATTCTCGATAAATTTGGGCTCTAAAGTTGTCGTGTAATTAATATTTTTTTGGCGATTTCATAGCCCAGTGCTGTACATCTTCATTCCGATGATGTGGAGGGGGTGGGAATGAGGAGTAGGAGGGTGGGTAGCCATAGTACACAAATCTATTCATATGTTGCATGCTCCTTTGTCATAAGTAGAAAAGCATTTCTATAACTTATGACAAATAGCTAGAAGGTGTTCCAATGAGCGACAATGGTAACATTATCTTGCTCGTTTGTTTAATTATTATTTAATGTTTTCTACTATTTTTTTGATGTGGTGGCTTTAACTGATTAACTAAATAACTCATCTATATTCAGCTAGAGGAAACTGAAAATAGACTGTCAAAGTAGAAAAGTAATGCGATTTTAGACATTCAATTAAAAGAAAATGTTCAGCAAGGAAGGAGAAATCTTGCTGAACATTACTTTAAATATGATGATAATAATTTTACTGAAGGTTGGATTTTTTATTAATTAATGAAATCTTGAGGAACACATTCACGAACACCAGAATTTCTCAATGAGTTAAATAAAGCTGCACTGATTCTTAACATAACAAAGTTATCAGTGCCATTTTCTAATTCATAGATGACAAAGTATGAATTATCGACTGTAAAAATACATTTTCGTTCTAATTCAAATCCAGGTGGTACAGGAGGAAGATTAAAACGTGGTACAACTATAGGTGTATCTCCTTCATCTCTGATAAAATTGAAAGTTTGTTGGTCAATTTCATAGATGTTCACTGGATCAATCTCCACACCTTTTTCTGGAATTGTAATTTCATCTTCAACTAATAGGAAAAAGCGTTCGTTTCGAAAATTGAAAAGACCTCTCGCCCCAATTTCAAATGATGCCATTTTATATTCACCTCCTATTCTATTTAATATTTTATTCATATCGAATACGGATGTTTGGACAATAAGGAAGGTGTATGAAGATATAGTAAATAATATTTTTTCACTACTTATAATTAGCCATGTTGTTTCTAGACCGAAGTCAATCCTATAGGGTACTTTTGAGTAAAAAAACTATAAAAGGGTCACTTGGGATAGAAGTGACCCTCAGTAACAAGATTCGGAGGTGTAAGGCTAAATTAGCTTTACATTACTATTAATATGTCGTGATAGCTATATATGTATAGTGAATTGCCTGTGAAATAAATTAATAAAAAAAGCCGTAGCATCGTAACACGCTACAGAAAACTAATGAACAATATAAGGGGAATGTTTGAAACTATAAGAATTAAGGGGATGGTGTAGTGAGCAAAATAGATAAACGAAACAAATTAAGCAAAGAACCGTTTGATTATGAAATAACGAAAAAAAGGAACTGTTGTCATATATTACAAAGGGAAGCAAATTAAAATTATAAAGGATAGGGAGGCCGAGTGTCTTATAAAAAGAATCAAAGAAGTTGAAGATAATATTACAGCAGTACAGTTATTATTAGCTAAAATTACAGGTAATTTTAAACGTGGTAACGAGAAATTTAGAAAAAAATAAAAGAAAGTAAAACAAAGGCTTTACTCCCTAAATTTCTGAAGACGGATAAGCGAATATTTGAAAGAAATTGTTCAGTTAACAAATCCTTAGTCAATTTGTAAATTCAGATAGCTTTTTGAATTCTTCTGAAGTAATATTTTGGGCCACATATGAAATCACTTTATTCTTATTTTTAAAGTCTCCAGCAGGGATACGAAAAGTAATGCGTATTTGTGTATAAGGTGGATTTAAGGGACCTTCGTAACCAAGCACTCTTAACGTAACATCATAATAGTCTTCCTGAATATTTCTATTAATTTTTTCGATTCGTCCAGATGTGAATAATTGCTTGTTTCCGTGTGTAGACATTGCCTCAAGGATAGATGGACCTAATTCACGTAAAAATGCTAACTCTAATACACTCGGGGGTTGATCTTGAGGTAAATATTCTATATCTGTTTTTGCAAAAGCAGAATCTATGAACAAGAGACTCATTAAAAGTAACGAAATAATTATTATTTTTTTCATACATTTAAATCCTTTCTGCATTTGTTCTTGTTATTTGCAGATACAAGAAATTTTATGTATATGAATTTGAACAAATATCAAATTACTTACTGCACAATACGAATAATAATAAAGGGTCGCTTCCACCCTAGTGCCCCAAAGTTTAACTATAATAGTCTATTTAAACTTTTCACCTTTCTTCTTTCATTAAAAGCTACTTCTTCATAATCCGTGCGAATATTCAAAATTAATGGCGAACTCGAAAAAGAAAATGTGCAGCTTAAAATGCAAAAACAACCGTTTTTTTATACGGTTGTTAAGAGTTACTATTTACTTACTTTAACAATAGTACCTTGATTGATTTTTAATAAATCTTCAACATTTATTTTAACTAATGAGTTTTCGGAACCACCACCAGTATATATGTAATCCATATTTGTCACTTTTGGATCAACTAAAAAAATTGCTTGAAAACCAAAAGAAGGAACTCCACCTGGTGGGAAACCTGTACGTTCAATAATTTCATTTCCATTAGCAAGTCTAGGCTTTTCTATATTTAATGATTTTGCAACACGGGTTGTACTAGCTCTATCGTTTCCTTTTACAATAGCCACTATTAATTCATTATTTGAGTCAATCATGCAAATGTTTTTTTACAAAATCGTCTTCCGAGCCATTAACTGCTTCAGCAGCTTCTTTTACGGAGTGGCAAGATTGATTAAATACGAAGTGTTCGGCTTTTACATTATTGGTGCTTAAAAATTCCTTTACTTTGTTTTCATGCGAATTCATAAAGGTCGCCTCCTAATATTTTTATTTATGTAAATATTAGCACAATAAAGTAAATCTTAAAAACACTACTGAACAATATGAAGATTAGAATTATTAATAGGATCATTTGGGTGGAAATAACCATAAGTAACAAAGGAGATACTAAGTTAAACTTGTTTGCTTAACACTACTATCTATATATGCTTAGTTAACTTAGGGTGTATAGTTCATTGCCTTTAAAATAAAAAAAGCTGCGACGGTCAACCAACGTCACAGCCTATATAAAGTGCGTGCGATACACTAAAAATTATTGAGTGTCTCTATACATTGAAAAACCCCAGCTTTAAACTGGGGAGACGGTTTGTCAGGTAAATTATTTTTACTTTTCTGGATAATCTACATGTAATGGTGGTGGAACTAACCAACCTTTATTTTTATTAAGACGTAGTAGTTTACCACCCAATAGAGCTTTTGCTGTATGGAATTGGCCATACATTAATGCGATATCTTCACGAGTGGAAATACCCATTGCTTGACTACAGGCAACTAATCCAGCGGAGATGTCAGCAGTAAGTGCAGCACTTATTTCTGGATCATTAAACTTTGCTCCTGGAGGGATATCTTCCAATCTTGCTACAGGTCTTTCAGGTGAAGCAGGCGGTAAAGCAATACCGTTCGTTTTTAGAATTTTTTTCTAATTGTTTTACTTCTTCTCTGCAAGTTTCGATGATATCTTCGATAATTTTTTTAGATCTTCATCACCAGCATGATTATAAAACGTTTGATAGCCAGAAATCATTCCATAATCTGCAACTAAACTTGACCAAACACTAAATACTTCACCGTAATGCAATGGTTCGTCTTTTGGATTACCACCAAGAATACCCATATACTTACACTTCCTTTTCTTGTTTTTCGCCATGAAAGCAAGGTTAGTATGGATGAAAAAAAAAATAACATTCACTAAAATTAAAAATGACTACTCTTAATTTAGACACTAAGCATTTATATTTTGGTTGTTTATAGTCGATTTATACTTCTCATATAACATGTATAGATCACAACAATAAGGACACTTTAATCCATATTGGAGGTGAGTGTTTTGACAAAAGAAAAACAAAAGAATGAATTTGAGCAAGAGGAATTAGCAGTGGAATTTAATCCAGAAGAATTAGAAGAAGTAAAAGAAGAAAAAGAGCAGAAGAAAGAACAACAATTCAATAAAAAAGAAAAGAAGTAAATGAAATAACCACAATCATTGGGATTGTGGTACATAAAAACCGTTACATTTTTACAACAATATTTGTTATATACTAAATATAAATTTTTAAATATAAAAAAGCGGCTAAACTACTGCACATTATGAGGAAAATGTTCAGCAAGGAAGGAGAAATCTTGCTGAACATTACTTTAAATATGATGATAATAATTTTACTGAAGTTGGATTTTTTATTAATTAATGAAATCTTGAGGAACACATTCACGAAAACCAGAATTTATAGAAGAAAAACAATTAGTCATTAAGTTTGTGTAACTAATTCTACAGCTTCCACTACCAATGGAGTTCCAGCTGTGATTGTACCCGTAACGCCATTAAATGTTAACTCTGTTGCAGAAATTGTATATGAATCACCTTCTTGTAATACACCGTTAATATAGAAATTATAGTAGCCATTTGTTACCACAGGGAAAGCAGTAGCAGCATTTCCACTATCGTCTAGAAAGGCAGTTGCAGCAATAGTAGTACCGTCTATGACAGCTAAGTTTGCTGCTAAAACATTAAAGAATCTAGTCGAAGTGCCAGTAACATTTACATGAATATTGATAATTGAAAGTGCCATTTTTTTCACCCCCTTTCAAGGGATAAAATTGAATTTTGTATTACATTTGTTGAAAACCTAATGATTCTATAATTATTGGAGTTCCAGCAAAAATAGTTGCATTAAATGGGTTAAGGGTTAATGAATCTGGAGTTACCTTATATGCGCCTCCTTCTTGCATTACAGCATTAATGTAAAGATTGACGTAGCCATTAGGATTAAAAAGCGTAAATTCGGTTACTGGATCGCCATTATCATCTGTAAATAAATTAGCTGGAAGGGTTACTCCATTTGTTAAATCAATATCTTCTGTAACAATATAAAAATATCTATTTATAGTTGGAATAATAGTCCCTACAGGGGTAACCTCTGAGGGAGATTGAATAGAACCTATGTCAACAGCTTTTATACGAGGCCAAAAAAACTCGGTTATTTTCACAGCAAGTGTCACACATCAATTTTTGTAGGTTCATTTTTTTGTCACCTCCATTCCGTAATATGTTAGTAACCCCGTAAGTTATAGGTGTTTGTTACTTATTAATTCCAGAAAAATGTTCATTCACAAATATTCTATGAATTAATGTTGGAAGGTGACTGGTAATATGTCTATTAAAGAGAAATAAATAATATTTTTAATAAAAAGTTGGGATTTTTTTTAAACCTAAAATCAGAGGAAAGCTGTGAAATAGAATCTTGAAGAAGTACAGGAGGAGATAGTACTGAACAATTTGAGGATATTGTTCAGTTGAAGAAGTAATACAAACTTGTATTGACGTTGCCGATGAAAACATTACGAAAGAGAATGGGTTTTGGAACGTTTTAGTACTAAGTTTAGTGCAAAGAAAGGGAGTAATCAAAGAATTTTTTGATAGGCGATTCAATATTTAACTCAACATAACGTCAAAGATACCGAACAATACGAGAATTTTATTAGAAAGAAAATGTTGAGTAAACAAGGAGGAAATTTAAATGAACGTTACAACAGCAAACACTAACGATATTGCGCCTGAAATTTTAAAGAAAAACGGCTATAAACCATATTCAATTTGCTTATAGAACCGTAAAATCCCATGCCCAATCTAATAAAGCAAAAATAATAACGGCTCTCAAAGAAAAGAAGAAGTTACTAAATAAATCCCAATTACCATATTTGAAATAATCCCGAATCAATAAAATTAAAAACAGAGATAAAAAGTGGAAGATATAGATATATTTTCTTCAAAATCCATTGTTTCACCCCATTATGTATTTTTAATATTGAAAGCGTTTCAAACGCTTCAACAAACTCATGAACAAAACGAAAATAGAGCGATTATAATATCGCTCCAAAAAAACTCATAAAATCCCATGTCCATCGGAATAGCCCAAATAAAAAAATCCAAGTAGAGCAATCGGGCCAAGTAATAATTTATAAAGCTTAGTTGGTAAAACCTTTCTAAGTGAGACTCTATAAATTTCCAGACAAACCACTATTACAAAAGGTAGTAATAATATAGGTGGAATGAAACAAAGTAGCCTTCCAATAAGGTATAAACCCGGAAATATGTCCAAAAACATATTCGTTGAATCACCTCTTTATGTATTTTTTTAAATGATAACATAAAAAAAAGCTGCAGCGTCGTCACACGTTACAGCTCGAATTGGTTTAAGCCCCTTTGAGGTTCTCAAAAGTATTATATCACACTCTAGGAATGGCAAATCTATGACAAACTATCAATCCTATAGCAGGCCAGGCAATTGAACATAATGATATGTTCTACATCATCATTCAAACGATAAAAGACTTCAAATGGATGCAAAACGAGTTCTCAAAAGGGCACAGCTTACCTATCCAAAATAGAGTATAGCACAATACGGAGCAGAGGCAGAATTGCAAAAGGATTCCAAGGACAAAAGTAGATAACGGTTACTGAACCTACACTATAAGAGAAAATACCAAATAGCTTAGTAAGTTTTCTTGATCGCCAGTAAAACTTTCTTCTTGTTAATCTGTAATGAAAATTTTGTAAAGAAAAAGGTGTCTCATATAAATGAAGACACCCAATGATAAATTAATCCCAAATGTTAGGGAGTGTAACTTTTGCAGTTCGTAAATAATCGAGTAATTGACCTGTATGAACTGATTCATGATAGGCAATTCTCAGAAACATATCTCCTAGGTCTCTTATATACCCAACATCTGAACGGTCAATTTTAATAATTTTTAGATCTTCATCTGAAAATGATTTTATAGTTTCTATAAATTGATCTCTGAACGGTCCTGCAAAAATTAATTCATCCTCAACAGTGTTGAATGGTAGTTTTTCAAATGGAGATTCAAATACAGGAATACTGCCTTTATTTTTAATAGCCTGATGATAATAATATTCACTTTCTAGAACATGTCTAACCATTTCAATACAAGACATAGCTTCATCATCTGGTCGCCAATTTAATTTATCTTGTGGGATTGACATCCAAAGCTTAATACTACGTCTTCGCACTTCGTTGAAATTTAAAAGGATTAAATCGATTGCGTTCATTATTTGTCCTCCACTAGTTAGTATATTTAAAATTATATACGAATGTATGTTTGTTAGAAAGTCGTTTTTTTATAATCTACTAAATAATATGTGGAGGATTACAGGGATAGCGGGTGCGATAAGTAATGCTATTTCGAAGTAAGTAATGTATTTCCAATTAAAATCATTACTAAAAGGGCCTAATCAGAGTAATCAAATGTAGTGATAAAAAAAATTTCTTCTTTTTTTGGGGATTGTATTTTTATATGGCATTACACTTTAAATCAGTTGAATAGGCGTTTGACATTTATAACTGCGATAAAAAGCTGCAATGATCGCCAACACCACACTTTTTAAGTAAATAAAATTGGAGAGATATCAAGTCTTTGTTTAGTAACTAGAGAGACCCACTTCCTTAATGGTTTAATTGAAAATTTGAACCGCAGATAAATTTAGATGTCCAGTTAAGCAATCTTCTTTAGCTTCTATTGTAAAACTGATTTTGCATTAAGGATAGCCTTAGAAAATTTTATTAATAGATATTAAAAAAAGCCGTGGCGGTCAACTAACGCCACAGCCTATATAAAGTGCGTGCGATACACTTAATAATAATGTGTGCAAATTAAGGTTACTTATACATTAAATAAAGTCTTCAAGTTATAGCTAAGATTAGAATGTGTGGGTAGCTTAATTTAAAAAACAATTTCGGGGGATAAATTCAAATTGAAAAATAGTATTGAAAAATCTCTAGTTAAGACTTGGGAAACGGTTTGCCAATTAAATATGAATTATTTTTCTGGATATTCTACATGTAATGATGCTGGTACAAGCCGACTTTTACTTTTTTTAGATTATGGTTTCAAGTTTGAATTCAAGCTTTCAAAAATAAAATGTGAATGAAAACATTGGGGAAAGTTAGAGGTAGGTAATGCCTAACTAAGTATGGGTTTTTAGTATGTAAAGCTAGGATAGCATAGTAGCAATTATTTAGAGGATGGTACGTCCGCTATCCCAAAATCATTATATTGCAAGTAAAACAGGTATCCTTTGAAATAAATCGTTTGTATAAAAGGTTAATTTTTTTATAAGCAGATTGTTCCGGTTTTTATACCAGTAGGACCGTTAAATCCAGGAATTGTATCGATAACTGTATTTGTAGCTATATCTATAACAGACACAGTATTATCTGCCTGATTTGTGACATATGCAAGTGTTCCATCCGGTAAAATGGTTACTTGGTCAGGGGATGAACCTACAGGGATTGTAGCAATTACCGTATTAGTAGCTGTATTAATGACAGATACAGTATTACTACCTTTATTGACAATGTAAACAAGTGTTCCATCAGGGGTAATGGCTGTTCCCACAGGTCCTGTTCCCACAGGGATTGTAGCAATTACCGTATTAGTCACTACATTAATGACAGATACTGTGTTACTATTTTCATTTGTCACATAAGCAAATTGCCCACTCGGTGTGAAAACAATTGATCTTGGGCGGATTCCTACAGGGATAGTAGCAACAACGGTATTCGTAGCAGTATTTATAACTGAAACTGAATTTGAGTTTTCGTTTGCAACGTAAGCTAACGCACTATTCGGCGTGAAAGCTACGCCCTGAGGTTGGAGTCCTACTGGAATAGTAGTCGTCACGGTATTCGTAGCAGTATCTATAACAGACACAGTATTAGATCCATGATTTGCAACATATGCAAGTGTACCATTTGGTGAAACTGCAACACCAAGTGGGTTGACTCCTACCGGAATGGTAGCGACTACCGTATTAGTAGCAGTATCAAAAACCGTTACATCATTCGATAAGAAAGCAGGAACATATCCAAATTCTCCATTTGGTGTAATCGCTACTTCTAGAGGACCAGTCCCAACTGGAATGGTAGCGACTATAGTATTCGTAGCAGTATCAATTACGGATACCCTATTATCAGGAGTTTCTAACTGTCCAGCGTCTGTAACATATACGAGATAATTACAACTTGGTGGCACAGGTAAAAATGGTGGCTTGCAACGACAAGGGCAACAAAAACCACAACAACGACAATGACAACTAGGATTTGATTTGAACTTGATCTTTTTAAAATATTTATGTTCTTTCCCCACACTGTACATCCTTTCTATCATATATTGATACAATATGTATCGAACATGTAAATGGTTCAAATATACAAAGGGTTAAAGGGTAATTTTTAAAGTTGGTTCCCAAACCCCTAGGATTTTAAACAGTTTAGGAAAAATTCAAGGGGTTGTCAGAACACAATTTAATTGTACTTTAATAAACATAGACAAAGGCTCAAAACCTGTTAGCCACAGGTTTTGAGCCTTTGTATTTGTACTGACATTCCTTTCAAACTATCACTTTACCGGATTGGGTTTCACCATAAGATTTAGCAAGAAATCGTTGACGATCTGAGTTAATTGACATAAGTGATAATAGATTAAACTGCAGTAGCATTCCAAAATATACTGATTCCAAAAGCTACTACTACTCCAGCAAAAATCCAACCCATAGCATATTTTTTTTAACCTAAAATTATTAATACTCAACATTAAAAAGCAAAAAGTCATAATAAAGCAATTACCAATAGCTCTTAATTATTCATCCATTTTATAACGAAAATGTTTTAGATACCACCATTGCGGTGAACCCAACAGCCCCTAGCCATAAGGTGAAGACAAAATTGGCTCAAGCATGGAATCCAGGAAGCACAGCTATGAAAACTGAAACAGAAAAATTTATTGCACAGTCGGTTAAAGAAGGAATTATTCAGGAATCGCACTTGGAGGATTTGCAGAATGGTACAATGACCACTGACCGTTTAATGGGCTTGTATATTACGATTTAACAAAGACATGGTCAATAAAATGGTAACAGTAGTTTCTTTGTTTGCATAAAATAGGAGCATGTATGTAGAACAAGGAGGATATGTTTATGGTAATGCCTTCATATAATCAAAGAATTTCTCCGCAACAAGCAATGCAGATTGCCGTGCAAAGAGTACCTGGACAAATCATACATTACGGAATGGATATGGAAAACGGTACTTTAGTATATGAAATATTTATTCTGACATCTCAAAATAAGATTTACGAAGTAGAAGTAAACGCAAAGACAGGTGTAATTCGTAAAATTGAAGAGGAGAATGATTCCGATTAAAATATCTTTATTAACACAAATCCCAGGTACTCAATATTTTTGAGCCTGGGATTTTTTTTACTCTACAATTGTTTCTTCAAATGTTTTTCTACCAGGGTTTACTTTATTTACGTTAACATTTATTTTGCTTATTGACTCTTTAGTCAAAGGTATTTTCCCGTCATTCTCTATTTTCTTCCATACTTTTACTTTGTCTCGGTACAGGTATTCGGATAAACGGTAAATATCAACGTTTAATTTCAATCCCTCTTCATATGTTGTCTTTATTTCTTCTTTAACTTTCTTAATAATACCTTTTCTTATCTCATCTGAAGTTACTTTAGTTTTAAAACCATTGAGTGTAGCGTTGAATTTAATATCTATTTCAAATGTCACCTGATTGTTTTTAACAATTGGTTTAACATCAAGATCTATTTTTTCTAAATCTAACGTTAAGTAATCTCTTTCGCTATCGTCCACTTGAATGGTTATGTCCCCTCTATTCTTTTTGGTCAGCATCCATTGGGTTCCTCTTGCAGTGTTACCTTTCAACGTTCCTTTAAATCCATCTTTTGAAAGGATGCAGCTACCATTTACGGAAGTTTCCTTTGCGGGCTTCTCATTTTTGGACTCCCAACTTTCGTTGATTGAGACTAATGACAAAGCCACTTCATGACTGGGTTCATTTAATCCAATAATTAAACTTCTTAAATCGACAGGCTCAATAAATGTTTCTAAAGCTTTTGTATTTAATGGACTACTTAGTTTTGAAGTTGTAAGTGGCTTATTTACTAACGGTGTTATCAGAAGAATCTCTTCTAATGAATCCTTTGTACAATGGGCAAAAATCTGATATCTTGTTTCTCTAAAACGTAAAAAACTATCTATAACAGAGATAGCATGTTCACTTTTTAAAACTTCTTCAGTAAATATAGCATAGGTCATATGCCCCCAAAATATTTCTTGGTCAACTGAGCGATATATATTATAAATAGCTTCTTCCATGGTATCCCCTTTAGCATGTCCAATCTCTGATGGTGTTGTTTCAGGACTGGGCGTTTCAGATTTTGCAACATCGGCAAAGTTAATCAGTTGTATATAAACTTCATACTTATTATCTTTAAAATCTACACCGACTCCATGGACATAATACATTCTTTGGGGTTCAGAGACATCCCAACATCCAGAGAGAAACAGTATCATGGTAAAGCATATGGTTAAGATAATTTTTCTTTTCAATTTGTCATCCCTACTTTTAGAAGTTTGTATTTTGGAAGTTGGTACTTTCAGTTTAGACAAAAATATAGACAGTTATAATTTTAAAAAGAAGGGTTTTCTAAAAGTATTCTAATTTATACAGGAAAATTGGAGAAGTGATTTTATACATGAAAAAAAGCCACTCATTTGAGTGACTAAGATTATTGGTTTTGGATTATCAATATTAGGACCTATTATAGCTCCAAATTTTAAAACAGCAGCATTACTAATAAAAGAGTTAGCATCTAAACATCGAGGGAATTTAAGAATTGACGTGCCCTCCGGTAATAATGAGTGAATGTCATAAGAGTTACAAAATGATGATTGTAGGAATTAGTTTCTGTCTATATCCACCGCCATGTTCTACCGTTGAAATAATGAAACATCTATAAGGAGTATGCATGAATCAACCAAACTTGAAACTTAGACATTAAAGGGAAACAGCTCTCGAATGAGTAGCTGTTTTTGTCATTTCACGATTAATTCCAAAATCCCATAGTTGTTTAGCATCATTGTCTCCCACAACCATCGAGAATTGGTTGGAATTATAGTGGGGGAATTTATCATTTGTGTATATTATTTGAACAATCATTGAGAAATAATAAAAGAGATAAAATTTACTGAAACTATATGTAAACTTAAAACGTAAAAATAATGGTTTATATAACCAATTATAATTACCATTTTTTTGATGCATTGGAGGATTAGGAAAATGACAGTTAGTTATTGGACAGGACAAAATCTTACATTACGAGCGATACAACCAGAAGATATCATTATATTTGAATTTTTAGATGATGAAATTCTTCGAAATATGGATTCGATCCATTTTCCTCGCTCAGCTAATAAAATGTCAGAATGGGTAGAAGAACAATCTGAAGAAGATGATGAATTCCGTTTTGTTGCAGTAGATAGAGATAATAATATTGTTGGGTTGATTGAAACATTTGATTGTGATTTGAAAAACGGTATCTTTGATTATTATTTAGCTGTATTCGAACCTTACAGGGGTAAAGGATATGCAAAAGAAATGATTCTCATGGTTCTTCGATTCTTCTTTTCAGAGCGTGCTTATCAAAAAGTAAATACAACAGTGTACTCCTTTAATGAGCCATCCATACGCCTTCATGAAAAATTAGGTTTTATGAAAGAGGGTCAACTAAGAAAAATTATTTTCACTAAAGGTGCTTATTATGATGGTATTTGCTACGGAATGACAAGAGAAGAATTTGAACAAAATCATGGATTTCTATAAAAAAATAATTATAGTACAGAGATAAGTAAAATAGTGATCCAAACAAATAAAAATGGGGGGATTTTATGAAAAAAGAAAAGAAACCACTAGTTATTGCTATTGCTGCGGTTTCTGGTGGTGGGAAAACGACTATATCGACTCACCTAAACAAAAGATTAAAAAAATTCTAAAATACTTTTATTTGATGAATATGATTTTGATGGTCCTGATGACATTATAGATTGGATTGACAACGGCGCTAATTATGATGAGTGGAACTTGGCTCCTCTCATTAGAGATATAGAAGCGTTACTAACTGAACCTTTAGATTACATAGTGCTGGACTTTCCGTTTGCCTATAAACACTTTGAAACGAGTAAATTCATAGATTTTGCTGTGTTTATTGATACTCCTTTGGATATTGCAATGGCACGTCGAGTATCTAGAGATTTTAAGAATAATTCGGTAGAAAATATTTTAAGGGATATGGAGATTTATATTTCACAAGGAAGGCGCGGCTATTTAGAGATGTTAGAAACAGTAAAACCGAATTCTGACATCATTGTCGATGGGACTTTACCCGTATCCGAAATTGTAAATATTCTTTCTCAATACTTAGACCAGATTTCTTAACAGTTCTATTTTCTCCATAATTTCAAAATTAAGGTTCCTTAGTAAATAATCTGTAAAATGACCTCCGTGAGGGATGGTAAAATTAAAATACTTTTTAATGTCCAATCATTTACTCTTTTAATCTTTTAAAACAAGCCCTTTTAATAATGCAACTGCAGAGATGTGGTTGCTTTTTATGGTGGCCAAAAGAATTCAATTAGAGCAACTGATTCTTGTGCTAACGGAGCAGATTACTTTAAGGTGGAAAAAGTAATAAAGTATTGAATTTATATAAAATTAAGTTTTTTTAGTTGTGTAAGGAGGGAAAACAATGCTTAAACAAATAATTCAAAGCTGGGATCAGTATTGTAGAGATGAAAATTTTATTGGCATAGGTTCTACAAGAAAAGTATATAGAGTTTTAGATTATGTAATAAAAGTGCATTTGCATCCAATCGGTTATAAACAATCGAAAAAAGAATTAGAAATTTACACTTCAATGGTTGATAAAGGTCTCGCCCAGTTATTCGCTCAGACATACTATGTTGATGATTTCATATCTGTACAAAAATATTACAAACCTTTAGAACTAAAGAATAATCAAACGTATGAGGTAAAGGATGAAGAAAACCAATGTTTGATCCCTAATTTGTTTGATGAGGTTTTAGAAATATTAGATAAAAACTTCGATTGCTTTGATTTAGAAGACAGTAGTAATTACGGTTTAAATAATGATGGTAAACTTGTTTTTACCGATTATGGTATGACAAAGAGTTTATATGAAAAAGAGTGGGGTCCGTTAGCCGAAGAGGGCATACTTCCGCAAATACATTTTGACTTTTGCAGTGTTTGTGGATTAGAAAAGGAACTTCGTATGTACGGAGACAATGACAGAGACAAACGTTGTTATAATTGTGGTAAGGAATAAGGGGAATCAGTATGTCATAAAGTTTGTGAATACTTAAAGTAACGGGGACGATTGTTCAATAGAGCAGTCGCTTTTTTTACTAAGGGACATTTAATTAAGTCGACATCAACCTAATGTAAAAGAACTTTTATCCTTCGCAACCTCTGAAAAGAATGTCGTGAAAGAATATGAATTATATTATAAATGCATTCTCCAGTAAGAGAATTATATGGATATGACCTTGGAGATGAGATTGTGTTGGCTGTATTGGAATAGAATTTTTAAGTTCAAACCAGTGTGAAATAAAACATATTGGAGTATCTCAAAATCATAGGGGAGTTAGTAATGCTTGTAAGCTTCTGAAGAAGTGAACAAAAGAAAGGTTTAAAATATAAAATAGACTATGTTACAGATATAGAGAGATATATAATTAGTTTGTGGTAAGTTATGAACAGTTTGGAAGAATATAAAAAGTATGTGATTGTTTGCAATCCCATACGTCTTACTCTATGGAGGAAATATGCTTAAAGACAATTTTAAAATTAGTAATATTCCCGCAGTTTTATGGGGAGCAAAGAGTGAGAAAATTTTTATTGCAGTACATGGAAATATGTCAAATAAAGAAGATGCAGTGATTCAAATATTAGCTGAAGAAGCCAATCAAAAAGGTTATCAAGTATTAAGCTTTGATTTACCTGAGCATGGAGAAAGAAAAAAATGATAATACTCCTTGCAAAGTACAGTTTTGTGTTGGTGAATTATCTATAATTATGGATTACGCAAAAGAACATTGGAAAGAAGTAAGCGTGTTTGCATGTAGTATGGGAGCTTATTTTAGCCTTTTAGCCTATCAAAATGTTGTGTTAGAAAAGGCATTATTTTTATCACCAGTAGTTAATATGGAACGTATTATCGAAAATATGATGAAATGGTTTAATGTAACACCAGAGCTTTTGCAAAAAGAGATGACTATAGAGACACCAATTGGTCAAAAGTTGTATTGGGATTATTTATGCTATATAAAAGAACATCCTATTAATACATGGAATACAGATACATATATTATGTATGGAGCAAAAGATGAACTGTGCGAATTTGAAACTATTAACTATTTTACAAAAAAACATCGTTGTGAATTAGAAGTCATGGAAACAGGTGAACATTACTTTCATACTGAAGAACAGTTAAAGATATTTGAACAGTGGTTACACAAACATATCAATTAACATATTACGTTGAAATGCTGAAATTCATTGTGGGAGTAAGCATTAACCTATAAAATTCAAATCTTAATCATTAATTTTTTTAATCTTTTAAAACTTTCTTTTAATAATTATATAATCAAGCAGCTACAGATATGTGGGTGATTTTTAGATTGGTTGTTCATACTATATTGAATGCATTATTAATATAGTTTTATGGTAATATTATTGAGCATACATATGGGAGGTAATCTATTGTTTGAAAATGTTTCAAAACTCCAATTAACACTATCTTTTGTAATGGTTTTTATCGGTTTTTCACAAGCGTTTAGCAACTGGGGAGAAAAGAGATCGTTATCTTTATTCTTTTTGACTTCTAGTATTTTAGTTTTAATTCTTGCGATTATTGCTTTAATTGACTATAGAAAACGGCAAATATCTAAAGACTGAAAAGCCTCAAAATGTTCTTTACAATGTATTTAACGAAAAAAAGATTGAAGCAAATTAGCCTCAATCTTTCTTACCCACATATTCCTTCACACACGCTCAACGTATTTTATTAGCCCCAATTTAGCCCCAGGACCTAAAGATCTTATGCATTATCTTGCATTAAACAAAATGATTCGAGATGCTAAAAATAATTGGTATATCAATGGTGGGGCGACTTCAAGGAATCACCTTGCACTTACATCATTTTACGTTTGGATAAATCATTGTTGCAGGATCTACATATTCATCAAACTGTTCTTCTGTTAGTAATCCCGTGGCAATCGCTGCCTCTTTTAAAGTTGTCCCTTCTTTATGGGCTTTCTTCGCAATTTTTGCTGCATTTTCATAGCCGATATAAGGATTTAATGCTGTTACAAGCATTAATGAATTTTGTAAGTTATGATCAAGTACTTCTTTATTTGGCTCAATGCCTATTGCGCAGTGGTCGTTAAATGATTTCATTGTATCTGCTAATAGACGAGTGGATTGTAAGAAATTATAAATAATGACTGGTTTAAAGACGTTTAGTTCGAAATTACCTTGTGAAGCGGCAAAGGCAATTGTTGCATCGTTTCCAACAACCTGTGTTACTACCATTGTCATGGCTTCACTTTGAGTCGGATTGACCTTACCTGGCATAATTGAGGAGCCTGGTTCATTTTCGGGAATGGTAATTTCACCAATTCCTGAGCGAGGACCACTTGCTAACCAGCGTACATCATTGGCAATTTTCATTAAGTCTGCGGCAAGTGCTTTTAAGGCACCATGAGCAACGACAGCCTCATCATGACTTGTAAGAGCATGGAATTTATTTGCTGCAGAAGTAAAATGCTTATTCGTCAGTGCACTAATTTCGGATGCTACTCGTTCGCCAAATTCAGGGTGTGCGTTAATGCCCGTGCCAACTGCTGTACCACCAATCGCAAGTTCCTTCATGTATTCTATATTTTGGATAATCATTTGCTCGGATTTTGATAGCATTGCTGCCCAGCCACTGATCTCTTGGCCTAATGTAAGGGGAGTAGCATCCTGTAAATGTGTACGGCCAATTTTAATAATGTCTTTAAATTGCTCAGCTTTTTCTTCTAAAGTTCCTTTTAATAAACGAAGACGTGGTAATAAATAATCCTCAACCTTTAACACGGCTGCAATATGCAAAGCAGTGGGGAACGTATCATTTGAACTTTGGGATTTATTAACATCATCATTAGGATGAATACGATCAGCCTCTCCAGCATCTTGTAAAATCTGGTTCGCTCGATGTGCAATCACCTCATTAACGTTCATATTCGACTGTGTACCACTACCTGTTTGCCATACAACAAGTGGGAATTGATCGTCCCATTGACCATTTAAAATTTCATCAGCTGCTTGGACAATAGCGTTTGTTTTAATGGCTGAAAGCTTTCCAAGTTTATGGTTCGCGATAGCAGCACTTTTCTTTAAAATAGCCATCGCTTGTACGAGCTCGATTGGCATATGCTCTGTACCGATTTGGAAGTTTTCTTTACTACGCTGTGTTTGAGCACCCCAAATTTTATCAGCAGGTACTTTAATTTCACCCATAGTGTCTTTTTCAATACGATAATCCATGTAATACAGCTCCTTTGTTTATGTAAATATTCCGTAAATACAGTTAAAAAAACGGATATTCTTAGTCTGATGTAAGAATATCCGTTTGATACATGCTTATTTCAAAAAAAGAGGGGGATTCTGAATTAAGCAATTTGGAGAAAAGAAATAATCTATTGATAATGATAATTGTTATCAATTAAAATGTCAACTATTATGTTTTCTTGAAGAGTGAACAGTTTGCAACCTATATTTCAATTCCCATTAAAAAAATTTTAAAACGCTATCATTGCATTTATCAACGATAGCGTTATTCCTTAAACTATAAAAGGCTATCTTTTTTTTCTTCCCAAGTTCTTTAATAGGCTGTTTCTTAGGTATAATTTCAAAAACGATACGTACTTGGTAATTATTGTTGTTGATTTGATTAACTTCAATAATTTTTGCTTTTCGTCCTTTAATTTTAATATTTTCTTCAACAGCAGGTAGATTGACGAGTAGCTGACTTAATACAGATGTCTTGCCTTCATAAAAATGAGTCACAAACATATCACTTTTCTCCCTTGTTCTTTTTTTCAGGTAAAATAAGTTCAAAAGGTTTTACTCAATGTATGACAATCATTTGGAAAGTAGAACATTTTCTATAAGTCCAAAAGGATAGACATCAGGGAGTCTTGACGAAAAGGGTGGAATGAATTATGATGTATCGAAAATGATATAACAATGATTGGAAGTAGTAGTGAATGTAGTTTGCTTTTAGAGAGATGATGGTTGGTGAAAATCATCGCAAATCATTTATGAACTCATCCAGGAGTTTTTTTATGCTGAAGATAGTAGGTATAAACGGCTGCTACCGTTATAGTCAAGTGAGCTTTCTAGCTAATCAGAGTGGTACCACGGATAACTTCGTCTCTATATTTATTGGAGACGAAGTTTTTTATTTGGGAAATGAGGAGAGGAACTGGCACTTAAATGATCAAGGGGGGAAATATTGTGGAGATAATAAAAAAAAGCATACAACAACAGTAGGTTTAACTGCACTTGTTCTGTCAGCACTTCTAACATCGATGAGCCAAGTGTTCTATGCCAAGCAAGTACAGGAGGTACCCACCTTTTTATTTACGGGTATTAGTTTTTTTCATTACAGCGATTTATTTCTCATTCTTTGCCCGAAAACGAAAGCAGTTGAATGTGTGGAAGGGAAATATAAAGAATGTAGTGAAGTTGAACGCTGCTACAGTGATAACATTTATGGGCTTTTATTTTGCCTTAAAATATGTTGAGTCCGCGATTGTAAGTGCACTTGAAATGGGCATTGGACCGCTTTTTGTTTTAATAGTAGCTGTTTTTACTAAGGAGTCCATTCCTCGGGTTCAATGGGCAATTGCTTTAGGAACATTTATTGCTTGTACTATACTAATAGTAGCTGTTATTAGTGGGAAATCAGCTGTTCAAATGGACCTAACCTTGCCTGTAATTGTGGCATTAATAGCGAGTGTTGGCTGTGGGATTGGTGCAGTTCTCTGTACAATCTACTCAAAGCGATTAAGTGAGGCTGGTTGGACTACTTCTATGATTTTAGCTAACCGCTATTATGGCATAATTTTATTATCTTTTTCTGCAACTTTCGACATATTTTTTAATTATTTCTCGGGAAATATTTCATGGATACTTGCAGTCACAGTAATAGGTGTCATGCTACCGATGTATTTATTACAGATAGGCATTCAGTATTGCTCATCATTGATTGTAATGATGAGTTTATGCTTTGTTCCAATATTCACATTTTTCTTTCAGCTATTTGATCCAAGGCTCTCATGGTCACCTATTTCCTTTATAGGCATTAGTTTATTATTTATTTTAGGTGTTTGTAGTTTGTATTTGGAAAAAAAAGTCGGTTTCAGAGTAGCATGAGCGCGTTATAATAATAGTAAGGGAGGAAGCGAAATGTATTTAAAATCATGTAAGGTGTTACAGAACAACATCGAAGATAAGCATGTATATCCCTTTAACATACCAAGCTTGCAGGATTTACAGGAGCTAGAGTTTCCGACAAATGTCACTTTCTTTGTTGGTGAAAATGGCTCTGGTAAATCAACACTACTGGAGGCAATTGCTGATTGCTGTGATTTTAATACAGCAGGTGGTGGGCGACAAAATTTATATGAGGTACATAAAGCAGAATCTGCACTTGGGGAATATATTCGATTATCTTGGTGGCCGAAAGTTTCAAATGGCTTTTTCCTACGTTCTGAAACGTTTTATCAATTTGCGAGTCATATTGATTTGTTAGAGCATCCATACAAATATGCAGCTTACGGTGGCAAGTCATTACATCATCAATCACATGGAGAATCATTTTTATCATTGTTTATACATCGCTTTAAAGGTAAAGCCATTTATTTATTGGATGAGCCTGAAGCAGCACTATCGCCAACAAGGCAACTCAGTCTCCTAAAGATTATGAAGGATTTAGAGCATGAAGCACAGTTTATTATCGCTACACATTCACCAATTTTACTTGGCTATCCAAATGCAACAATTTACAGTTTTGATGGTGAAGAAATTAAGTCTATCCGTTATGAGGAGACCATACATTACATTGTTACGAAGCGCTTTTTAAATGCACCAGAAACCATTTTTTCAGAGTTATTTGATGAGGAGAGGGAATCATGAATCAACGAAAAGGCTTAATCATGCGAGAAATTCGATTAGATGAAATGGCACAATCCATAGATTTACTCAATTATGTGTTTCAAATGTCCATGTCCATTCATAAGGATCGTCGCTTTGTCAATGCAAAGAGTAAGCAATTCGATGAAGGACATGCAATAGGATGGTTTGATGGAACACAGCTTGTCTCACAAATTTTAAGCCTACCTTTTGAGGTAAACGTACATGGTCGGATTTACGAAATGGGCGGTATAACGGCTGTCGGAACATATCCAGAATATTCAAGACATGGATTAATGGAGAGTCTAATTATGGAATGTCTACAGCGGATGCGAAATGAAGGGCAATATATATCCTATTTATTTCCATATTCAATTCCGTACTACCGAAAAAAAGGGCTGGGAAATTATGAGTGATATTGTGGAATTTCAGGTCAAGGATACACAGCTACCCCATTATGCAGGACTAAATGGAAAGATACGTCGAGTTGATCCAAAGCATGAGGATGTTGTAGCGATTTATGCAAGCTATGCCCAAAAAACGCATGGTGTGATGGTACGCAATAGCATTGCCTGGAATGAGAAGTTTCAGGAAGACTTTTGGGAAGAAAAGTTTATTGATAGCGATGTTAACCTTCAGGCTGCTGTTTATTATGATGAGGATGATGTGCCACAGGGCTATATGTTTTATCGTATTATGGAGGAAAATTATTACATTGATGAAATCGTCTATTTACAGGAAGAGGCACGTAAAGGCTTATGGAATTTTGTCTCTGCTCACAGCTCAATGATTTATAATGCTTATGGCAAAACGACTGGCAATGAAGCAGTTGCCTTTTTACTGGAGGATAGTGAGATTATACAAAAGGTTTCCCCTTATTTTATGGCGCGTATCGTGGACGTCAAAGAATTTTTACTGCGTTATCCATTTGTGGGAAATGATTTTCAGTTACGACTGGCTGTAAGCGACCGTATTGTGGCGTGGAATAATGGCACATTTGTGATTACGGTGCAGGAAGGAAAGGTTAGCGTTGATAAAGTCAGTGATACACTGTCCGAAAATGCTATTCATCTAACTGTGCAAACATTAGCCACTATGCTACTAGGCTATAAACGACCAAGCTATTTGGAAAAAATCGAACGCTTACAGGGCAATGCCATTGAGATTGCCCTGCTAGAAACAGTGCTTCCTGTCGGTATTCCAACATTTATCGATTATTTTTAACCTTCATAGAGAATTTGTACAGGGTTTAACTTGTGCAAGTTCTTTTTATGTGTTTCTGGAATGGTAATTATGGCATAATTAGTGAATAGAGGGGAGGTGATAGATGATATGCCAAAATGTATTGCATGTAAGGAAAAATGGTCATGGAAGCAGTCAATGCGGTCAATAGTATCGTTTTCTCGCTTTATTGGCTGTCCATACTGTGGGAAAAAAACAAATGCTAACTTCTATGACACGCATTTCCATTTTATTACTAGTTTTTGTACCCTATGTAACAATGCCTTATGTGATTGACGAAGAGGTAAAAAGCTCTGCAGTAGCGATTGGTATCGCGATTTACTTATTTGCCTTAGTCCTAATGATGCCATTTTTAATGGACGTACGTGAAATCCCAAAGCATCTGCAAAAGTATGTCCAAAAATAATACATAGTAAGAGAATGACCTTCACCTTTTTTTGAGTGTGAAGGTTTTTTTTAGAAAAGTACTAGGTTTTAAAGCCATAGTTTCTCGGTTTGAAAAGCAAAGCGCTCGGTTCAACTGCAAAATCGCTCGGGTTGAAAAGCAAAGCGCTCGGTTCAGCCTCAAAGTTGCTCGGGTTGAAAAGGAAAGTGCTCGGTTCAGCCTCAAAGTT
>BBDJ01000021.1 GCA_001312325.1 Lysinibacillus pakistanensis
TTAAATATTAATTTACATTTTTAAAAAAAATTATGATAAGATTGTAATAAATTACTGTTATACAGTAATTATTCTTCTTTTAAGAGAAAGGAGTTAAGTTATGGAAGAAATTTTTCAAAAAAATAAAGCAATTAAGATTTGAACAAGGTATGACTTTAAAGGAATTGAGTGAAAAGACGGAATTATCAGTTAGTTTCTTATCCCAGATTGAGAGAGGAACATCATCATTAGCTATCACCTCTTTAAAAAAAATTGCTGACGCATTTGGCGTGAAGATGATTCATTTCTTCGAGGAGACGGAAGATCTAAATTACGCAGTGAAAAAGCAAAATCAAAAACCTTTTAAAATAGAAAGCTCTGATTCTACTTATGTTAGATTAAGTAATAACTTTCCAGATAGAAAAATAGAGCCATTTCTCGTCACAATAAAGCCTTTCCAAAAAGAAAATGAACCATTTAAGCATCCAGGTGAAGAGTTTTATTACGTTCTAAAGGGGGCTGTATTATTCACGGTTGATCAGACGGAATATTATTTGCGTGAAGGAGAAGCCATCCATTTTCCTTCAAATCTAACTCATATATGGGAAAATCCTTTAAACCAAGAAACTGTATTACTTTCCGTAATCACGCCAGTAATTTTTAATTAAACGAGTAAGATTTCCTTGAACAAAAAGGGAATTTTAGAATGGATTTATATAGTTAATGGAATGTTCCTCAAGCAAACTTCTGTTTAATTTTCTGAATTATCAGTCTAATAATTCGTAGTCATTTTAAAACAATATATTTTTGAAAGAGGTGAAATTGATGACATTACTAAAAGTGGAGGATTTGACGATTAAATTTAAGTCACGCCAAGGTGTTGTCAAAGCAGTAGATAATTTAAACTTTGAATTAGCCCAAGGGAGTTCATTAGGAATCGTTGGTGAAAGTGGTAGTGGCAAAAGTGTTACATCCCTTACGATAATGGGACTTTTACAAAATGCTAATACTGAAATCACAGGAAGTATTGATTTTGATGGTTTAGATTTGTTAAAACTCTCACCTCGTGAAATGAGGAAGATTAGAGGAAATTCTATATCAATGATATTTCAAGAGCCGATGACCTCACTTAATCCTTTACATACTTGTGGTAAGCAAATTATGGAGCCAATCTTGATTCACCAAAAAGATGTAAGTAAACAAGAGGCAAAAAAACAAGCAATTGAATTACTAAGAATGGTAGGAATCCCTTCTCCTGAGCAGCGATTTCATGAATATCCACATCAAATGTCTGGTGGTATGCGACAAAGAATTATGATAGCTATCGCTTTAGCCTGTAATACCAAACTATTAATTGCTGATGAGCCTACTACTGCATTAGATGTTACTATACAAGCGCAAATTCTAGATTTAATGAGTAGTCTGAAGAAAAAGAGGAATATGAGTATTATTATGATCACTCATGATTTGGGTGTTGTGAAAGAAATGTGTGAGAAAGTAGTTGTTATGTACACTGGACAAATTGTTGAAAAAAAAGTCCAACTGAGTTAGTATTTGCTGATCCTCTTCATCCGTATACAAAAGGATTGCTTAATGCCATACCTAAAATTTCCAGTAAAGTGGAAAGACTTGAGGCGATTGAAGGTAGTGTCCCTGATGCACTGAATATGCCAAGAGGTTGCAGTTTTCATCCCCGCTGTAAGTTTGCAACAGAGAAATGCAAATTGGAATCCCCACCATTATTTCAACTAGAGGATGGTCGTGAAGTAAAATGCTTCATTTATGACGGATCTGAAAGGGGCGGTGATGTGAATGGTACAAAATAATTCCAATAATATAGCAGCGGTATCGAACAGCAATGGGACAGAAAACATTTTAGAGGTTTCACACTTGAAAAAGACCTTTCATATCAAAAGCCCAGATGGAAAAAAAAGGCCTACTTAGAGCAGTAGACGATGTTTCTTTTACGATAAAAAAGGGTGAAACTTTTAGTCTTGTCGGTGAAAGTGGATGCGGTAAAAGTACACTGCAGAACATTGCTAGGTCTATATACACCTGACCTGGGATCTGAAATTTTATTTAATGGCGAAGATATTACAAAGTTTTCAAAATCAAAACGGAAAAATTTTGCTAAAAAGGCACAGCTGATTTTTCAAGATCCATCTGCTTGCTTAAATCCACGTAGAACCATTAAGCAAATTTTATTAGAACCATTCAAAATTCATAAAATACCAAATGGTGAAGCAAAAATTAAAGAGCTAATGGATATGGTTGGTCTAGCAAATCGTTTCTTTGATAGATTTCCTCATGAAATGTCTGGAGGGCAGAAACAAAGGGTGGGAATTGCTCGAGCATTGGCACTAGATCCAGAACTTATAGTGTGTGACGAGCCTGTCTCAGCTTTAGATGTGTCGATTCAAGCGCAGGTCATTAACTTGCTAGAGGATTTACAGAAACAATTGAACCTGACTTATCTATTTATCTCGCATGATCTAAGTGTTGTTCACCATATTAGTGACCGAGTCGCTGTCATGTATTTAGGTAAAATAGTTGAATTGTCTACTCGTGATCAACTATATGAAAAAAACGCAACATCCTTACACAAAATCGCTCCTGTCCTCAGTTCCAGATATCACGGATGAACATCGAGAAAAGATTATTCTTACAGGGGATGTTCCAAGTCCATCTAATCCGCCTGCTGGATGTCGGTTTCATACAAGATGTCCTGTAGCAATGGATATTTGCAAAACACAGGAGCCTAACTTTATCCAAACAGATAGTAAGCACTTTGCAGCATGTCATTTGCAAACAAAGTAAAACTATAAATTTTTTTATAAAAGGGGAGCTTAGATGATGAAAAAAAATTTCTTTACTTTCAATCCTATTAGTAGTAGTTCTATCACTTTTCGCCTGTAGTAAAGATGAAGAAAAAAAACAAATGAATCTGGAGGCACATCTAACACGGATACAATTGTTATTGGGGTTGCTTCCGACTGGAAAACATTAGATCCAGCTCGTGCTTATGAAGTGTTTGGGAATTTCTATTTCTATGCAACATATGAGAATTTATACACGTTGGAAGGATCAGATCTTACACCAAAACCAGCACTTGCAAAAGAATATACAGTAGATGAATCTGGACTTGTGTATACATTTAAGCTAGATGAGGGTCGTAAATTTTCCAGCGGGAATGTTGTAACTTCAGAGGATGTTGTATTTAGTTTTAATCGTACAATAAATTTAAAAGACAATGCTTCTGCTCTTGCAGAGGGAGTTGCCAGCGTGGAAGCGCCAGATGACAAGACTGTAGTTGTTAATCTTAAGGAAAAGGATGCATCCTTCCTTTCAAAACTTACAAGTAATGCCTTTGCAGTTGTAGATAGCAAAGTTGTAAAGGAACAAGGTGGTTCAGATACTGCAGATGCAAGTACAACGGATGCAGCAACTGCTTACCTTGATGGGGCATCAGCAGGCAGTGGTCCTTATGTATTGAAGAAGTGGACTCCGAATACAGAGATGGTTCTTGAAAAGAATCCGAATTATACGGGTACTGTGAATGCGAGTAAGGTTATCATCAAAGAAATTCCAGATCCAAATACACAAATTAAAGCACTTGAAAAAGGTGAAATTGACGTAGCATTAAGCGTTGGACCTGACCAAGTGAAAAACATTAAAGAGGGTGGAAATGCGAAGGTTGTATCTTCACCAACTTCAACAATTTCATTCTTATTAATGAATAATAGTACTGAAATAGGAAAAGAAATGGCGGATCCACTTGTTCAGCAAGCAGTTCGTTACGCACTTGACTATAAAGGCTTCCAGCTATTAGCGGGTGACGGCGCACTATTACCAATGTCATTTGTGCAAGATGGTTTTATTGGTGCAAAATCTAGACCAGATAATTATCAAGACCTAGAGAAAGCAAAGGATTTGATGAAGCAGGCTGGGTATGAAAAGGGCTTTACTGTCCCTTTAACAGCTGCTAATTACGATTCAGAAGGACTTTCATGGGTAACGATTGCTGAAAAAGTAAAAGAAGATCTTGCAAAAATTAATATTAATGTGGAAATTCAAACTGGAGATGTTGGGGTAGTTATTGAAGACTATCGAAATGGAAAAACGCCATTCCTAGTAATGCATTGGTCACCTGACTACTATGATTTAAGCAACCAATTAGCATTTATTCCAGGAGATATTGTAGGAAAACGTGCGAACTGGGAAGCTTCAGCTAATGCTGAATTAGTAAGCTTAGCTGAACAAGCGAAGGTGGAAATTGATGTGACAAAACGTGCAGAAATTTCTGAGAAAATGCAGGAAATAATTGCTGAAAATAGTCCATATGCATTCCTAGTACAGCACCCTAAATCATTTGCTGTAGGTGCCAACCTTGAGGGCGTTACTTATAATGACCTTTATAAATTACGATTAAATGAATTAAAGCTTTCAAAATAATTTTTTTACAATTAAGCAGCTACTCGTAGGTAGGAAACTATATACGGTAGCTACTTACCTGAGATTACCTTCATTCAGCGAAAGACTCCCACCTCTATAGGTGGTGAGATGAATGTGATTTTGATTACTTTTTCAGAGGGTGTCCAAAAACCTACTGAAATAGCGGAACTCAGTCTAAGAACGCCACGTCCTGTGGCAACGACTGAGTGACCAACATCATGTTGGCCCAAAGCCTCTGGCGGATGTCACGGATTTTCAAAGGAATAAATTGTGCGGGCACAATTCAAAATCCGTACGCATTGTTTATCTGTAGCGAAAGCAAAGCGGCAGCTACAATTACGCCGAGGCGAAATTGATTAGGAAGTTGTATTCTAGTTGGGAGTGTGATCCGAATTGCTTAGATTTATTGCTAGGCGTCTATTGTTTCTGCTTTTCTTATTATTTGGTGTGGCACTTTTCGTTTTTATTCTTTCGCATTTGGTGCCAAGTGATCCGGTAGCTGCGAATTTGAGCCAAAGTGCATTGAATAATCCTGAAATTGTTGCTGCTTTTAAAGAGAAGTGGGGACTAGATCAGTCACTTTTTAGTCAATTACTTCTGTACTTCCAACACTTATTAACTGGTGATTTGGGTACATCAATACGTACAGGTAGACCTGTATTTGAAGATTTAATGCAGTTCTTCCCAGCAACATTGGAATTATCGATAGTGGCGATGGTGATTGCCTTAGTATTAGGTATTTTATTTGGCACAATTTCTGCCATTTTCAGAAATAAGGCTATTGACCATATCATTCGTACTGTTTCTATTAGTGGGGTATCTGTCCCAAGCTTTTGGTTTGCTTTAATTATGCTCAATATTTTTTTTCTTCCGTTTTAGGCATTACGCCTGGACCTGGTCGAATTGATGCACGGGCAACAACTCCTGAGGGGGGAACAGGATTACTTCTACTAGATTCGATGATGAGTGGGAATTTTCAATTATTTGGTGATGTGGCTATGCATTTGATTTTGCCAGGGACGGTGTTAGGATTCTTTACTATGGGATTAATTGCTCGTCAAACAAGATCTAATTTACTTGAAGTGTTGTCAATGGATTACATACGTACAGCTCGTTCTAAGGGTCTGAAGGAATCTGGGATTATCGTTAAACATGCGATTTCCAATGCAATGATACCGGTCATTACAGTAGCTGGAATAGGATTTTGTAATTTACTAGGTGGAATGGTTCTTGTTGAGAATATTTTTGCATGGCCAGGAATTGGACAATATGCCTACCTATCAGCCGTTTCACTCGATTTCCCAGCTATATGCGGTGTTTCATTATTAATTGCTTTTATTTATGTTGTTATTAATCTACTAATTGATATCCTTTATGGGATTATTGATCCGAGGGTGAGGTATAAATAATGAGAAAATTTAGCTCTTTTATCACTCAAAAAGGATTTCTTTTTAAACTGGGATTATTCATTTGTGCATTTTGGATAATCGTTGTCATTTGTGCGCCATTAATCGCTACACATAGTACAACTGTACAAGATTTAACCATTCGATACCAGCCACCAAGCTTTTCACATTTCTTTGGTACTGATGAGCTAGGGCGTGATGTATTCTCACGTGTTATGTACGGTTCTAGAATTTCTTTATCAGCTGGTGTTATTACCGTGATCATTGCCTTTTCCTTTGGTATTTTCTATGGGGGAATAGCAGGATATAAAGGCGGGAAAGTGGACGAGGTGATGATGCGTTTCTCAGAGCTAATTATGGCATTTCCACCACTAATTTTAGCGATGGTCATTGCAGCAGCACTTGGTCCAAGTATCATAAACTCTGTAATTGCAATGGCTATTATATGGTGGCCAAATTATGCAAGATTAATGCGTTCAATGGTTATCTCCTTAAAAGAAAGCGAGTATGTTACCGCTTCTCGTGTGATGGGTGCCTCACATGTTCGAGTTCTATTTTTAGAAATTTTACCGAATAGCTTTGGTCCATTACTGGTTATGGCAACACTTGATCTAGGGAATGCAATCTTGATGTTTTCAGGATTAAGCTTCCTTGGACTAGGAACACAGCCGCCTACACCTGAGTGGGGGTCAATGGTATCAGATGGGGCAAAGGTTATTCAAAATTGGTGGGTATCAACCTTCCCAGGGTTAGCTATATTCTCAATTTCGATTGGTGCTAACTTCGTAGGGGATGGTCTACGAGACTTCCTAGATCCAAAACTTCAAAAAGAATAGGTGGTAAATGAAATGGAAAAATAATATTAATCAAGTTGAGCCCATTGCATGCAATGTAATGAAATGAAAAATTTTTACAAAGCAGGGGAATTTTCAAGAAGTGAGCATGAGTGTTATTTCTCTGCTACCAGGCGAACGTGTTCCTACTGTGGGCATGAGCGTCATGATGAAGATGAATATTCTTATATTTTCAGTGGAGAAATAGAAACATACAGTAATGGTGAATACAGTGTGGAAAAGGCAGGAGATGCAACACTAATCCCTGCTGGCGAGGAGCATTGGTGCGTTAATAATAGCAATGAACCATGTATGCTTGTGTGCTTTATGGTGAAAAAAAGCTGAATAATATTGGCACTTACTTATAGTGGTCCAAAAAGATTTGCAGCAAGTTTAATAAAACTAAAGCGCTACTAAAATGGAATGTTTTACAATGAAAATGATAACTTTACTTCTTTATTGGAGTAATTTTAAGTTCGAATACTCATGTTTAAAAACTAAAAAAAATATGTGGTTAGAACTCATTTTGAATAATTTTTTCAAAATGAGTTCTTTTGAGATTAATATTAAAAGAAATACAGATAATTGTTTATAAAAAAATTCAAACAATGTAGTTACTGAGGAAATTTAAAATTAATCTTATGCATTTTTATATCCCAAGTTAGGTGAGCATTAAAAGTCTTTTCACCTTTTTTTAAACCCTTTTATTAAGTCCGTTTCACCAGTAGCCAATAACTTTTTCAAATTGGCCTGTGAAATGGTTTTACTGAGTATTTTTTTTCGAAATCGAGAATTTACAGTTTACAGTTTTATAATTTGAGCAACCGTAAAAGGTACCATGATCTATTATTGACCCACCACAGAGCATACATTTTCCAACAACTTTTTTTTACTTTTTTTATATTTTTTTTATTATAAGGATTATTTTCAGTAATTTTATCCACTTCATTTTGATCGAATGCCCATTCCTTTTCACGTTCATTGGCATCTGTAATCAATTTGTATGCTAGCTTTTTTTTACTTGTTCCATAAATACTTTAGGGGAAGCATTACCTTCACCTATTTCAGAAAGACGTTGCTCCCATTTGGCTGTCATTAAAGGAGAAGTTAGTATGCTTTCACCTAATGCCTCTATTAATAACATACCTTTAGTTGTTACAAAGACTTGGTTTTTCTTAATTTCGATATAGTTTCTATCCTTAAGGGTACCAATTATTCCTGCGCGTGTGGCCTCAGTACCTAAACCTTCAGTTTTAGATAAAATCTTTTCTAATTCGTTATCTTCTAAATGTTTGCCAGCTGTTTTCATCAATGTAATTAAATTACCCTCTGAATATCTAGTAGGTGGCTGTGTTTCACCTTTTTTTTACTTTAGTTTTAGCAACTATACCAAGTTCATTTTCTGAAAGAAGGGGAAGCAATTCATCTTCGTCTGTAGATGAGTTGTCTTTAGAATAATAAATGACTTTACGCCAACCTTCTTCAATTTGCACTTTACCTTTAGAAATAAACTCCGCTCGCTTATCTACAAGTGAATGAATCGTTGTATAAGAGAAAACTGCATTGTTATAATGAGCTGCAATGACTTGTCTAACAACTAAATCATAAATTTTTTTCTTCTTCGGCTTTAAGTTTAGAAAAATTAGGGTACTGCTCTGTAATAATAATCGCATGGTGATCAGTAACTTTTTTTTCATTCACGTATCTTTTATTATTCATAATTGAATTGGTTGGGGGTGGAAGAAGGTTTTTATATTTATCAATTTTACTCAAGTTTTCTAATATATTTGGTAGTGTTTTTGCTTCTTCATTCGTCAAATATTGTGAATCAGATCTTGGGTATGAAACTAAGCCCTTTAAATACAGTTTTTGCAGAATATCAAGTGTGTATTGTGGTGAAAATTTGTAGGCCTTATTTGCTGTTGCTTGTAATGCAGATAGGTTGAACAATAAAGGTGGAGCATATTCCTTTGTTTCTTTTTTTTATACTTGAAATTTCTACACTTTTATTGATACAGAAATTAGCGATTGCAATAGCCTGTTTTTCTTCTTGAACTCTTGAAATATTATTTTTATGCCATTTTGCCTTTAAAATTTTGCCTTCAAAATTAAAGTCTGCCTCAACTTCCCAAAAAGGTTCAGGTTTAAAATTTGCAATTTCATGTTCTCTTTTAGCGATTAGAGCAAGTGTAGGTGTTTGCACTCGACCTATTGAAAAAACATCTTTTATACCATTTTTTTTGAGTAAGACGGTATATAATCTCGATGTATTTATACCAATTAACCAATCGGCACATGAACGGCTTAATGCTTCGAAATAAATATCTCTAGTTTTCTCTTCAGGTAGTAGGTTTGAAAAGCCTTTTTTTTACAGCATTTTCAGTTAAGGACGATATCCATAAGCGTTTCATCGGCTTTTTTTACACCACATACTCTTAAAATTGTCCGAATAATTAATTCACCTTCACGACCCGCATCCCCACCAATAATGATTTCTTGTATATCAGGTCTTTTTACTAGATTTTTTTTATTACATTGAATTGCTTATATTTTGATTTTGTAACTTTATATTCGAATCGATCTGGAATAATTGGTAATGTTTCTAATGTCCATTTTTTCCATGTTGAATTATATTCTTCAGGGGCTTTCAATTCACATAAATGTCCTATTGCCCAAGTTATTACTGCACCGTTTGGAAAGTAAACGTTTGGCTTAACTTCAAGATAACCTGTTTTTTTAGTATAAGAAAATGGAGCAGCTAATTTTACTGCTTGGTCAGGTTTTTCTGCAATTACTATCTTCATATATCATTCTCCTATTACAACTACATATAAAATAATTATAAATTAATATTGAGTATAACTGCTAGAACAATAATTTTATGTCTAGCTTTGGATATATGAATGGAAAATAAAGTAAAGGATATAGCAACAGATTAAAAGATAAGCAAGATCACTTTCAACTAACTTAAAATTTTTACAGCATAAAGTTTGAAAGTGACCTTACGTCATTTTATATAATTGGCGTAAGGAGGTTTATTTGTAAATTTGTTGTTAGTATTTAATCGTTCATGCAGGGTGTTTATCAGGAGAAAGGGAGGTAAGCGTTAATAAAGAGTCAATAAAAGATGTTGAGAAAATTGTCTAAATTTTGCCGATGTTAATGTTCTGCCAAGCAGGAAAAGTGAATTAGAAACCTATAACAGCTAATGATAACGGACCAGGTTAATAGTAGATGGGTGTAATGGTCTAGACGCTTATTCAATTTTAGATAACCTTTGAAGAAGAGTAATCCTTTTTTTATAAAATCCAAAAATTAACTATATAGGGATGATAAACCTATTGAAAATGAATATTTTATTATTTGAGCTTGAAGGAGAGATACAATTATGATTTCAATAAATCAATTATTTAAATCTTTTGAACAAGGTAATTTAAAGATAGAGGTGCTAAAAGGCATTGATCTCACTATAAAGGAAGGTGAGTTTATAGCAATCATGGGACCTAGTGGTTCCGGTAAAAGTACTCTATTACAACTATTAGGTGGTTTAGATACACCATCATCTGGACAGGTAAAAATACAAGGAAAAGATTTTTCTGGATTAACTGAAAAGCAAAGAACTATCGTAAGGAGAAAAAGTATCGGATTCATTTTTCAAAATTATCAATTATTACCTACATTAACTGTAGAAGAAAATATCGGTTTTCCACTTTATGCAGATGGCAGAAAAGACAAAAACATGAAAGAGAAAATAAGGAACATGATAAAAGAAGTTGGTTTAGAAGGTTTTGAAAAGAAAGCCCCTAATCTTTTAAGCGGAGGACAGCAGCAAAGGGTATCTATAGCAAGAGCTTTGATCCACGAGCCGAAAATACTATTAGCTGATGAACCAACGGGAAACCTAGATAGGCAACGAGCCAAAGAAATACTGGATTTATTAGCTAAATTCAACAAACAAAGAAAACAGTCTATTATTATGGTAACTCATGATATCTTCGCAGCTAGTTATGCGGATAAAATTATTTTGTTCAAAGATGGATTAATTGAAACGGAAGTAACTAGGGAGGATCATGGCTATGCTGAATATTTGGCTAGTTTCTTGGCGTAACTTAACAAAAAAATAAAAAAAAGGTTTTTCTTTACACTCATTGCAGTAATACTTGGTATCCTCTTAACAACTAGTATGTTAGTTGCTAATAACACGATTAAAGATACATTTAGGTATTATCAAGAAATCTATGCAGGGGATGCTGATTATTGGATATTAAGCAAAAATTATTCTTTCTCAGAAGATGAGGTAAAAGCAATAAAGCAGCAGGATATTGTATCAGATAGCTTAAGTGTCCTAGATAAACAAGTACTGGTGGAAATAGACCAACCGAAAGCTCCTGCTGAAACTTCAGTTAGAATAACTGGTGTCAGTGATTTAGAAAGTAACCTTTTAAAGCTTCCATTAATAAAAGGGAGCTTGAACGGAAATGGTATTATTATACCTGAGAATGCAGCTAAACTATGGGGTAAAGATATAGGAGATACTTTAACATTTAAAGGGTTAGGTGAAATAGAAGTAACGGGGATTGTTGGCTTTACATCATGGCTTGCTAGTCCTACTAATTGGAATGACGCTAAAGGTAGATCCTTTAGAGTTATGATGGATTTAGGTACTCTTCAAGACTGGACTAACCAAGATAATCAAATAAGTTATATACGATTACAGCATAAAGATCGCGATAATGAAAAGTGGTTATCAAATTATCAGGAATTATTACGAGGGACATCATTATATGTTCAGCCTGTTGTTATTGATGATTTAAGAAATAATGACGTAGAAGGTCTATATTCTGTCTTTTATCTAGTATGTATTCTCTCCCTTTTTATAAGCGGCTTCATCATATTTAATATGATTTATTCAAGTGTAATTGAACGAAAAAAAGAATTTTCAGTTATGAAGAGTCTTGGATACACAAATTTTGACGTGTTTAAACTTGTTTTGATGGAAGTCTTTTTTACTTGCTCTTTTAGGTACTGCTATTGCATTACCAATTGGTGTATCATTCGCAGATTTGTTCGTAGAGATGCTTTTAGGAATCTTTCAAGATACAATGGTTTACACTTTAAATTGGAAAAGTGCAACAATTTTATCAGGATTAATCGGGATTTTATTTCCAATAATAATTTCTGGAATACCTATGTATATTGCTTTTAAAACGCCTATCGTATACGCAATGCGAAATACAAAAAAAAACGCCTAGCTTTAGAGTAGAAATTCTTAGGTATTTATTAGGTATTATTCTCATATTACTTAGCTTTGTTGACAGTTATTTGGGGTATATTTCCTTATTATTTGGGGTGGTATTCATCTATCCATTGGTGTTGAGGGTCCTTGCAAAAATTCTTGAGCCAATGATAGAAAAAAATACTTAGTTATCCAGGGAAATTATCTGTCAGTAACATAAAAATTAATACGAATCGAAACGCTAATACATCAGCTATGTTAGCAATAAGTATTGCTGTAGTCATTTTTTTTAGGTTCAGCTTTAGAATCAATACCTTCTGGCTTTGAAAAGGAGATTCGCCAAACTTTTGGGGGAGATATTCAAGTTCAATTTGAAGAACCAGTGAATGAAGAAATTATTAATAAGATAAGTAGTTACGCTGACGTAGAGGGCGTTGAATGGTTTAGAGAAACAATGGTAACCTGGAAAACAGTTGGAGATGAATATAGAGAATTCTATGTGATGAGTTTACCATCTGAAAATACGGAAGGATTTCAACTTTTCGAAGACCCAGGCGGCATTAATCTTCCATCCAACTCTATCCTATTAGGTGAAAGAGCGTTTGATGAATGGGGTGGGAAAATGAATGATACCATTACTATTAATTCTCCTTCAGGTACAAGAGGATATCAGGTAATAGGGAAAGTTAATACTTCTCAAGATGGAGGATATGTTGGATTTATATCAGAAAATGAGTTTAAAGAAGGTTTTAACTGGGATGTTATTTATACAATTATGATAAATATCAGTGACTCACGGAATCCTTATACATTGCGTGAAAAATTAAATGCTGATTTTACAACCTCTATTTCTACCGTTACATTAGTAGAAGATCAAATTAAATCTTCTCAAAGTTCTTTTGATGGAATGAATGAAGTTATGCAATTTTTATTGATCATTGTGATTGCCCTTTCCAGTATAGGTATAGGTAATACTTTATTAATGAATACAATGGAAAGAGTCGGGGAAATTGGTACAATTCGTGCGATTGGATTTACCACTAAACAAGTCAGAACAATGATTATAGGAGAAGGTTTAGTTGTAGGTGTTGCAGGAATAATTACTGGGGTTTTACTGGGCATATTTGTAGTATTTTTAAACTCTATATCAAACACATCTGCAATGCATATGCCATTTATTATTCCGTGGGGCAATGTAGTTTTGGCAATTACTGCAGGAATTTTCCTATCTCTAATTGCTTCAATTATACCATCTTATTTTGCAGCAAAGGTTAATCTTCTAAGTGCATTAAAAGAAATTTAAAAAGAAACCTACACTACCGCGAACAGACATAGCTAAAAAAAAGAAGGAGTGTTTGAAAATGGGTGCCAAAGCGTTGATTTAACAGCGTTTTGGCATTTAAATTAGAAAGCTCCAATCGATATGGAACGATTCTATAATTGTTGATAATAATGGAGGAGTTTCTCTACCTTAGCCTGAATAATTTGCTTTAATGATTCTGGCTGCACAGATAAAACAAAATGACCGTATTTCATAAAATAGCTAGCAATAAATTCCTCTTCTCCGGGATTGTAGAAGCCTTTTATGAAAGTTTGATCTCCCACTTCTATTGTCATAGACGGATAATGTTCTTTATAAAAAAATATCCACTCCTTGTACAGCGATTTCCACTTCAAAGTCAATATGATGTTCAGATTGATAAAGTTCTAATGAAAGGTTAATAAGCTCATCAATTGAAAAATGAGAAGTCAATTCTTCTTCAATCGAAGTAATGCGATCACATCTGAACACCCTATATTGATTTGAATGGACCTCAATACCAGTAGCATACCATTGACCATATCTCGCAGAAATTTTGAAAAATTGTACTTGAAAACTTTTTTTGTTGATTATTTTTCAAATAGTGAATTTTGCAGCTACACTCATGTAGAATACTTTTTAAAATTTTATCTAAATAACGACTGACATTCTTATGTTGAGTTACTTCAAATTGCAGAACCTTCTTCATTTTATGAATTTGCCTTATTTGATGTTGAGATAGACAGTTTTCAAATTTCTCATTGAGTTTATGAACACTTAAATGAAATGGTGTAGATTGATAAGATTCTAATGTTAGCATGGCAAAGTACAATGCGTACACCTCATCAATAGAAAAAATAATGGGAGATAATAATCTGTTTTTTTAAAAGACCATAGCCCCCATTCCTGCCATGCTCCGAAAAAATAGGCATACCTAATTGTTCTAGTGAACTAATATCACGTAAAGCAGTACTCTTGGAAATATTATATTTAGTCATAAGATCCTGTAAGTTAAAGTATTCTAGATTATTTAAGTATCTGATCATATCATTTAATCGTTCTGATTTCTTCATGGAGTTCTCCTTATAAAGGTTTCATGTTTTGATACCTTTTAATAGTAGAATAAATTCAAGGTAAATATCAATTAATAAGATATCCACCTAAAATGATTGTAAAAAAAGGAGATTGGTACCATGAGTACAACACTAGAAGTAGCTATTTTTTTTATCTATGAACGGAAAAACAAGAGATGCAATTGATTTTTACAAAAAAACATTTTAATGCAGAGCAATTGCTAGTCGTTACCTATGAAGATATGGCAAAACGAGATAGCTCCTTAAAGCTCACTGAAGAAAATAGGAATAAAATTACACACTCTGTGTTAGCAATCGGAAAAACAAAGATAATGCTTGCGGAAGAAACAATGGATGTCTCAGAAAAATATGTGGTGGGAAATAATTCTTCTCTGTGTATTCAAAGTGCAGACTTAGAAGAAATTCGACGCTTTTACAAAAGTTTGACGACAGAAGAAAAAGTACGAATCATTGTACCTTTAACTAATAATGTGTTTAGTAAAGCATATGGAATTATTGAGGACCCGTTCGGCATTCAGATACAGTTAATGTTTGATGATAGATTACGATAAAACTAGTGAGTACAGTTTCAACTAAAAAAATAGGGACATCTATTTAATTGAAAATGTACTATTCAGCAATTTCAGGAGGTTATTGAATGAAAGTACTAGCAGATGTTTTAAATAGAAAGGGCGCTAGAAAAGCTAGCGATATCCCTAATGAAGTTTTAATACTGCTGAACCAAGGAAAAATAGAGAGTGTTAATTTAACAGAATGGCAAACGGTTCACCATATGACCTTATTAAAGAATGTTCTTCCATCCATAGGACTAGAAGAAAAATTGGAATTTATTCTAAGTGAAATGGAAAAACAAAAAGTAGAAACAGGAATGAAGGCAATACGGTTAATTGGAAGTTTATTAGATACAATCCTGAAAGATGAAAGTGCTACTAACAAAGAGAATATCATCAAGAAATGTTCTCATCATGTATCGGATAGTGTACGATGTTGGGCAGCTTTTATGAATAAAAGTAATGATTATTCTTTAGAAGAAAAACTGTTGTATATCAAGCCTTTTGCTGCTGATTGCCATTTTGGTGTTCGGGAAATTGCCTGGATGTCAATTAGAGAGGATCTTTCAGTCAATATAGAGAATAGTGTAGATTTGCTAATAGAGTGGGCGAAAAGCGAAGATGAAAATATTCGAAGATTCAGCTTGGAATCAATTCGTCCTCGTGGGGTATGGACGAAGCATATTGAAATTTTAAAAGAAAAGCCACACATTGCGCTCCCTATTTTAAATTTATTAAAATCAGATATGTCCAAGTATGTGCAGGATTCAGTTGGTAATTGGTTAAATGATGCTAGTAAATCGCAACCAGATTGGGTTAAAAACCTTTGTGACGAGTGGCAAAAAGATTCTCCATCAAAGGCAACAGAGAGAATTATAAAAAAAGGCTCAAAGAACGATTGTGAAGAGCTAGCACAGTCCTAATCCTATTGAACTGCAACCCAATTGTTTAGCTCGTCATCAAATGGGGTATTTTTTTTATTTGAATGTAAGGATGTACTAGTTAACAATGCAAATGGTTCTTTACCAAAAATGATTGCCAACATAGAAATGGCTAAGTGATATAAAATTAAGGACTTTAACCAAAATGGCTGTATCATAGGTATGAAATATGTTATTCCCGAAATGCAAAAAGCAGGAGGCGGCTCACTTCAATTGATAGCATCGTTGGGATGGCAGGTACAAGCCCATCACAGCAGTAAAAGGCGCACTTCGTTTTACTAACCTGTACACCCAGGGTTTAACGTTATACCAATGACGGCTCCATCAAGATCTCGCTTTATGACAGAAATTAGTCATCGATAGTGGTTGAACTGCTATTTAAAAATAATAGAATTAGAATACTAGGTTTCACAAATTGTGAGCCTAGTTTTTTTTATATGTAGGGAAGGTCAAAGAACCGCTCAGGTCCCCAGGAAAGTCGCTCGGGTAGGTCAAAGAATCGCTCGGCTCCAATTGCTAATGTTTAAAATAGCACAAACATCACTATTTTCTCTGCATATCATAATGAGGTAAGCGTTTTCTTTTATTTATATAGAAGAAAGCCATAACATTTCTGTCAAAAAGGGAGCAAAATCAAGGGAAGAATCTTGGAACTTATTTTGTAAAGCCAACATATGTCCTAATGACGATAATTTCCGGAAATTCGATGATTTAAGCTTATTCAGACGAAGAATTGTATGATTATATGAATTTCACAAAAAAAATATTTGTAAAAACCTTAACTATTTCGTATGAAATCCGTATAATAAATCAAACAGTGCGAAAATTGTCCATTTTCTCTCGGTAAATTGCGTGAATTTTTTTAAATTGTATTGACGTGGGGAACGATAATTTGTACACTGTGTACATTCAATTGTTTTTTTGGAGGAATACAATTATTTCAAAAAGTTAGGATTTGATAGATATGATCGTATGTAAATTTGGTGGAACATCTGTAGCAAGTGCAGAACAAATTCAAAAAGTAGCAAACATTGTAAAATCTAATCCGGCACGTAAAATCGTTGCCGTTTCAGCGCCAGGGAAACGCTCTGGGGATGATATAAAAGTAACTGATTTATTAATCCATTTAGCAATGGCAGCCGTAAAAAAATGAAGATACTGAAGAGAAAATCCAAACTGTTGTCAACCGTTTTAAGGCAATTGCAGATGGCTTAGCATTAGATTATGCCATTTGTGACGTGATTGCGGAGGATCTACGTGAGCGTGTACAGGGTGATAAATCCAATGAGGAATTATTTATTGATAGCATTAAAGCGGCAGGTGAAGACAATAATGCTAAGCTTATCGCAGCATATTTCACTTCGATTGGTATGCCAGCACGATATGTAAGTCCAAAAGAGGGTTTGGTGGTCAATGATTTACCAGAACGCACTTTTGCATTACCCGAGGCTTATATCAATTTAGCACCACTCAAAAACACAAAAGAAATTATTGTGTTCCCAGGTTTCTTCGGTTACACTAAAGCGGGCGTATTGCGTACATTTGACCGTGGTGGCTCCGATATTACAGGCTCTATTCTCGCAGCAGCTGTAGAGGCAGAGCTTTATGAAAACTTTACGGATGTGGATTGTGTGTTCTCTGCGAATCCGAAAGTCGTGAATGATCCAGTGGAAATTAAAGAAATTACGTATCGCGAAATGCGCGAATTATCCTATGCAGGCTTTTCCGTGTTCCATGATGAAGCGCTGATGCCTGTCTATAAGATTGGGGTGCCAGTTAACATAAAAAAATACAAATAATCCATCAGCCCCAGGTACTCGTATCGTACCAAGCCGTCCTGCAACAGGTCGTCCAGTTACAGGTATTTCGGCGGACAGTGGCTTTTCAACTTTATATGTCTCTAAATATTTAATGAATCGTGAAGTAGGCTTTGGCCGTAAGCTGTTACAGATTTTAGAGGATGAAAATATTTCTTATGAACACACACCGTCTGGTTTAGACGATATTTCTGTTATTATGCGTTCCAATCAATTGACACCAGAAAATGAAGCACGCATTTTGACACGCGTGAAAAATGAATTGCAGGCAGATGATGTGCAAATGCGTCATGGTTTTTCAATGATTGTAATCGTTGGCGAAGGTATGCGTAACAATACAGGTTTAGCGGCACGTGCTGCTACTGCGATTTCCAAAACTGGTGCAAACATAGAGATGATTAATCAGGTTCATCAGAAGTAAGTCTAGTATTTGGTGTGCTCCAAGAATTTGAAAACAAAATTTTACAAGCACTTTATGGAGAATTTTTTTGCACATGTGCAAGCATAAGGAAATAAACACTAATCCTTACCTGGATTAGTGTTTTCTTTTTAGCTAGAATACGGTAAAATCGAGGACGTACATAGATAGGAGGGCTTTCTATTGAAAAATTTATCAATTGGTATGCTGTTATCAGTGGTTGGGATACTATTTGTTTGTCTAACAATCATGGATGTTTTACCATCCTCGACAAAAACTATGAAATTTGTCTATATCGGAATTGGCTGGGTATTTATCATTGCCGGGTCCGTTATTCGTTTTAAAAATTTAAAACAAAGACAATAAGTGTATCAAGAAATTAAATTGTTTTAAAACATAAATTTATGATACAATTTCAAAGAAAATAAATAATTTGAGTAGTATGAAGTTGTAATGCTGTACAAAAATTCAGAAGTTTCAAATTTGAAGTTTATTATTAATTTAAAAATTGGACAGTACAAATTCTTCTTTGTAAGAATTTGTTTTTTTATGGCTGTAATCGTCATAAAGAATGGTTCTAATTTTAGTAGGAGGCTTTAGGTAATGCCCGTACTTCGTAAGGAAGATATTCATATTTTCGAACATTACGTTGCTCTACAAACAGCTTCACCGATGAAAGTGGTATCCTCAGCTATGCACAATCCAGGCTTTGGCTATTTTACACATTTCATGAATCGATCAGTGCCGAAGACGTATGATGAACGGAAGCCACATCTGGAATTACAACAATTTATACATAAAGAGGGTTTTCCAATTGATAACACAGTGGCAATGATGACTGCTGTCTATGCTAAATTTGCAACAATTCGGGAATTTACCGTTGAAGGAATCCACCTAGTTGTTATGATAACGGCTGGTCTCGGCAATGCCGTAGATATTACGCGTGCCTATCATCGACAGGAGCAATATTATGCGGGCACAATTAATACTTGGGTCATGATTAATGGAAAGCTATCAGATGAAGCTTTATTTCAGGCGATGATTTCTACAACTGAGGCAAAGGTTAAGGCCATTATTGATGAAGGTATTATTGACCCTACAACTGGTACACAGGCTACTGGAACCTCAACAGATAGTTTACTTATTGCCTCGACAGAAGAAGGGGAGTACCATCAATATGCGGGCCCGATTACAATGCTAGGAAAAGTTATAGGTCATGGTGTATATGTGACAATGCGAGAGGCGATTCAAAAATATAAAAAAGATAAAGAGGAGAATTTGTGATGTTGGCATTGGTCATTGCCTGTATCCTCGGGCTTGTTTTTGATTTACTAGTAGGCGATCCTCCTAAACTGCCTCATCCAGTTCGTTGGATTGGAAAGCTTATTCAAGCTCAAACGGAATTATGGAATAAAGGGAAAATGAGAAAATTCCGCGGCATGGTCATGGCACTCGCTGTTGTGGGCACAACCATGTTTGTTGTCACAGCTATACTGCTAGTTAGCTACCAAATTAGCTTGCTATTGGGTATTGTGGTGGAAGGGCTTCTTATTGGAATTGGACTGGCTCAGCGAAGCTTAAAGGAGGCTGCGATGGCAGTATATGAACCTCTTGTTAAGGGGGATTTTGCCGAAGCTCGTATGAAGCTGTCTTGGATTGTTGGACGAGACACCGATAATCTAGGTGAGGATGAGATTGTGCGTGGTGTCGTGGAAACCGTGTCAGAAAATACAAGTGATGGTGTAACAGCCCCATTATTCTATGCTTTTTTTATTTGGTGCCATTGGTTTGTGGGGCTATAAGGCTGTAAATACATTAGATTCAATGGTTGGCTATAAAAATGACAAATATAAAGACTTTGGCATGTTCTCAGCGAAGCTCGATGATGTTCTTAATTTTATTCCGAGTCGTATCACAGGTTTACTCATTGTATTGGGTACAAAAAAATGAAACAGATGTATCCCTTAGAAAACGTTTAAAACGCTGGGCACAGGATGCCAAGAAGCACCCTAGTCCTAACAGTGGCTATTTAGAGGCAGCAACAGCTGTGCAGCTAGGGGTAGAGCTAGGTGGTAGAAACTCCTACCAAGGGGTTGTCTCACACCGAGCAATTATGGGGGAAAAATTAGTACCCTTAACAAAGGAGCATATCGCTACATCCGTTATTCATATGAGAATAGCGACATTGCTCTTTACACTTGTTATGTTAGCAGTGGAGGTGTTAATATTTGCAATTACCTAATCATGGAGCGAATCCACAAAATGTCTATCGGCAGTTAGGCTTGTTATGCCAGAAGATGTCTATGATTTTAGCGAAAATGTTAATTCTGCAGGGCCGCCTCCGTTTGTGGAGGCGCGCTGGCGAACATTTTATCCGCTTATTCAACGATATCCTGATCCAGATGGTGAGCCATTCCTTACAAAGGTTGCTGCTTTTCATCATGTGATAAAAGATTCTATTTTACTTGGTAATGGGGCATCTGAGCTTTTTACTGTATTGGCTAGACGCTATGCGTGTAAGCGTGTTATCATCGTTCATCCAACTTTCTCTGAATATGAACGAACATTGCAAGCAGTTGGCGCAAATATTGTGCCGATTATCGTAGAGGATATTGTTCAATATGCATTACCGATGGAGAAACTAAAGCGAGAAATGGTAAATGCAGATGCTCTTTATATTTGTACGCCCAATAATCCGACAGGTGTGCTACCTCAAAAAGTAGAGCTAGAACAGTTAATTATTCATGGAGCAAGCGTAAATTGTGAGCTTGTTATTGATGAAGCCTTTATAGACTGGGTGGATGAGGGGTACTCTTTAATCGGACATGTAGCGAAAAACCCTCATGTGCTTGTTGTACGTTCGATGACAAAAATGTATGCTATTCCAGGGTTACGATTGGGCTATTTAGTTGCGGACCCAGCTGTTGTAGGAGAGCTAAAAGGCATGCTTGCTCATTGGAATTTAAATGCCTTTGCACTTGTTATAGGCGCAGGCTGCTTAGATGAACAACACTATTGTCAGCGAGCTATTACCTATGCGAGAAACCAGCGAGAAGCATTACAAGGTTATTTACAAGAAAACGGTTGTCAGGTGACGCATAGTGTAACCAATTATATATGTTTTGCATTACCCAAAAATCAGTCAGCAGATGCCTTTTTTTACGTATTGTTTATCGAAGGGTGTTGTGCTGCGCCATACTAATAACTTTTTAGGATTAAATGGCGAATGGTTCCGAATTGGTATAAAAGATATTACGGCTATGACTTATTTACATAACTGTTTGCAGACTTGGTTTAAAGCAAATTAGGAGTGAGAAGAGTGACAACATTTTATCTAGTAAGACATGGTGAAACGATGTGGAATAAGGAGCATCGTTTACAGGGATGGTTAGATTCACCATTAACCGAAGTGGGTGTTTTACATGCAGAAAAGCTACAAGAATATTTAAAAAAAATATATCTTTTGCTGCAGCATTTAGTAGTTCAAGTGGTCGGGCAATGGAGACGCTGCATATACTTGTTGGTGATCGCCAGCTCCCAATTTTTTTATGAAAATGATTTACGAGAAATTTATTTAGGAGACTGGCAAGGTAAAACGATGGAGGATATTCTAAAAACACACTGTTCAGAGTATGAATTATACACGAATTATCCAGCTCAGTTTGTTGCTACTCATACCGAAAGCTTTGGTGCGGTGACAGAACGGGCAATGTTTACGCTGAAGAAAATTGCAGAAAAATACCCACAAGACAATGTTTTAATTGTCTCTCATGCAGTTACAATTAAATGCATGATTAATGCCATTTTAGAACGTAGTATAGATCAGCTATGGGCAGAGCCATTTATCAACGGGACAAGCGTTACCATAGTGGAACACCTTGAACAGCAATGGCATGTGAAAGAGATAGGCACGATTTATCATCTGCAATAGGAGGTGTTTACATTGCCATTGATTTTCATAACTGGTGGAGTACGCAGTGGTAAATCCCATTTTGCAGAAAAAAATGGCTATTGCGCATTATTATACGGAATCGATGCAAGCACAGCGTCTTGTTTATATTGCGTCAGGAATTGCGCTGGATCATGAAATGGAGAAACGAATACAGCGTCATCAGGCTGATAGGCAATCTCAAGGAATCCAATGGCTAACGATTGAAGCCCCATATAAGATGGCAGATTCGCTCCAAGGTCTAAGAGATGGTGATGTCGTTTTATGGGATTGCGTCACAACATGGCTGACAAATGCTTTTTATGAGGGCTTTGATAAAGGAAAGTCATGTGTAGAGCAACCTGGCTGCTTAGAGAAGAAGCTAAGTGATTTAAAAATAGCAGTACAATCATTACTTAACAAAAAGATCACGCTTATAGTTGTATCCAATGAATTATTTGATGAGCCTCCGTATCTTAATGAGGAGGTAGAATTATACCGACAAATGCTAGGGAATTTCCATCAATGGTTTGTTTCGATGGCAGCGGAAGCCTATGAAGTAAATTATAGTATCGTGAAAAAAATGGAAATGATATCCTTGAAATTAAAATGAAGGAAGCAAGACGATGAAAAATTTCTGGCATAGCCTATTACTTGCATTTCAATTTTTTACAGTTTTGCCGGTACATAAGGAACTAACTTTAACAAAAGGAACTGTTACAGGGATGTTCGCCTTTTTGCCATGGGTAGGTGCATTAATGGGTACGGCAACGGCGGCAGTGATCTATAGCTTAACGGAATGGACGGCAAGCAGTGAAATATTCCTGTCCTTTGTGATTATTGGGCTATTCGCTTTCTTCACTGGAGGTTTACATTTAGACGGATTTATTGATATGGGAGATGCTTATTTTTCGTATCGGGATCGTGAGAAGCGATTGGAAATTTTGGATGATCCGCGTGTCGGCGCATTTGGTGTGCTTTCCGTGTTATTTTTAGTGCTTGGAAAATTTGTCATACTGCATGAATTACTCGTACAGCATAAGTTCGCACTTTGGATGCTTATTTTTATCCCTTTATTAACAAGAGTAGGCATGAGCTTTTATTTTATGTCACTAAAATGTTCAAAAGAAAAAGGGCTGGCCTACTTTTTTTAAATCCCATATTAAGCAATATGTACTAATTAGTTTCATGCTTATCACATTAATGGTCGCATATACAATCGTCTTCCTTATTACAGGTTTAGCACTTGTCCCAATTGTGCTTCTAGTGGTTTTAGCTATTGCCCTTGTGGTTTTCCGACAATTTACAATGCGCAACTTTGGTGGCGTTTCTGGTGATTTATTAGGCGCTTCCATTGAGGGAATGGAGGTAGTATTGTGGATAACACTGTTATTGTGCGCTTAATGAGGCATGCACCAACAAAAGAGAATTTGGAAAAACGTTATCTTGGCTGGACGGACGCAGCATTAGCTGATATATCTAAACTATCGATTGTAGATAAAAATGTTATGAAAGTATATGGCAGTGATTTGCGACGTTGTAGGGAAACTGCTGCTCATTATTTTCCGAATGCTACTTTCATAACTGATTGGCGACTTCGAGAGTCCAACTTTGGGGAGTTCGAAGGAAAAACATATGAGGAGTTAAAATCTGATCACAGGTATTGTGCATGGTTAGACAATCCTGTTTTGTCTCCACCACCAAACGGGGAAGGCTTTGCTGCATTTTGTCAGCGTGTGAAAGATGGTTTTTCTGCGCTACCAAGGGATGAGGATGACTATTATGTGGTTGCACATGGTGGCGTTATTCGAGCATTACTTGTAGAATTTGCCCCAGTGGAGCAGCCCTTTTGGACGTATAATGTGCCACATGATAAAATGTTTACTTTAACATTTTCAAGGAAAGCTTGGGAGGAGGGAAATAGATGCATGTCTTTATTGGAGGAGCTATAATGGAAAAACCGACTATGTTATGACATTGCTTGAAGATCAAGAGGCTGTATTAGTTGATGGTTATTTACCTGAATCTATCCCTGAATGTGATGTATTAGTTATCAAAGGCCTTGAAAAGTGGCTTGTCACACAAAATCTTGAGGAGGATGAGGCTCTTGTCAACGCCATGTTAACAAGACTTCAGGCTCTAGAGCAAAATAGGACATTGTATATTATAGTTACTGATATGGGGCGCGGGGTTGTGCCGATGGAAAAGCAGGCACGATTATTACGTGATACTTGTGGGCGATTGTATCAAGCTTTATTTGCTGAAGCAGAACGTGTCATACGCATATGGTATGGTATCGCAGAGCAAATTAAATAAGACAGAAAAGAGGGAATGGAATGAATCGACAAAGATTGACGAAATTGACGTTCACTGCTATGGTAGCCGCTATCTGTGCTGTTGGAGCGGTGATTAAAATTCCAGCAATTATATCGACTGCTGCATTGGACTCTGCACCTGCATTTTTAAGTGTCGTATTTTTATCGCCGGTATTAGCAGGAGTTGCAGGAGGTATTGGGCATTTTATTACAGCTTTAACGACTGGATTCCCATTTGGACCATTACATATTATCATCGCAGTAGAAATGTTTATTGTCGTTTGGATATTTGGAATAATGCATAAAAAAAGGCATGCATTTCTGGAAATGGCCTGTAGCACTTTTTTTAAATGGTGTGGTAGCACCATTACCATTTTATTTTATCATAAGTCCAGCATTCTACTGGGCATCGCTGACTAGTCTTCCGTTAGCAACGCTTATTAATTTGGTTATTGTTGCCGTTGTCATGCCGATACTTTCTAAGGTGTTTGTTCGTAAGGGCGGGCGAGTACATTGAGAAATGCAGTTAAAGTAGGCGGGCTTATTGCGACTACAGATAATGCTGCAGCAATTGGTGAAAAGCAACAAGATATTGTGTCAGCTTCAGATAAGCTCACGGCTTACTTTACAGCGCGTGTGACATTTTTAGAGCAGCTTGCAGCAAATGCTTTACCTACGCATATTATACTAGTAAATTTTTCAGGGGATGCTGCTTGGTCTCATTATGTAGCAGGTATACAGCAGGTTTTTGAGGAGGCTGGTCTAATATGCCCTCAGATAGAAGGTAGTACAGAATCCAATATGCCGACATTACAATCTGCCTTAGCGGTTACAATGCTTGGTGAGCCGCAAAGACGTACATCCTATGAGTATGAGCACCTTCGTTGGTATACGTATGGACTGCCACTTGTAGGCAATGAAGTCCTTGCGCAGCCCGAGGATGTTGCACAGCTTCAAGCTATTTATCATGCATGGAAAGAGGAAATTGTTCAGCAAGTTTGGCCTGTCGGTTCAAAGGGGCTACAAGTAGAGTTTAACCGACTTTTTGGTGAATTACAGGTTGAATGTGTCTTAAATATTGAGAAAAGTGCTGGGCCTTGTACTGTGATATTACTTGGGATTCATCCAGCAAAAGAGCAACTAGCACAAAAATTTTTTTCTAAAAATTTTAAAAAGCTTTGTAAAACAACCTAGTAATAGGTCTTGCTTCCGGAAGAAATTGTAAGGGGCAAATTACTAATTGCAACTCTAAACACAAAAATGTACAACGGTAATTAGCTTGGTATTGATTGTTCGTATAAGGACTATCACAAAAATCCACTAAAATGGATTAAAGCTTATGAAGATATGGGATTAAGCAAAATGGATTTCTATGAAAGCAATAGATAACAGCTTTGATAATGTAAAAGGAGAACCCACGTGAGCAAAAGCTTTCGTGGTTTTTTTAGCTGATAATCAGGTTGATATTGACGTTTTGTATACCTTTGTATACAATTGTATGCTATGGAGAGGTTTTCGATAGTTTAGTCTGCAAATTGAATGTAGAGTGGTGATTACTGACAGAGCATAATAGTAGCTGTCAAATGGTAGGGAAGGCTAATGATCCCATAGTATTCAAGAGTTTACAAAGACATAATCTAGCAAAATATTACGAGACTCGAAAAACTTCTTCGCAATTGGGAATGATTTTCAGTTATAATGAGAAACGAATGATTTAACAGGAACGGAGTCGAAGGAATGCAGGCAATTAAACAATTAGGGCGCTATTTAGGACCCTATAAATTTTTTTACATTGATTGCACCGCTGCTGATGGTGCTAGAGGTAACGATGGATTTACTTCAGCCCACAATTATGCAGCATATGATTGATACAGGCATTGTTAATGGTGATAATCCATATGTGCTGAAAATGTTCATATGGATGTTAGTAAGTGCGGTGCTTGGACTTTTTGGTGGAATTGGTTGTTCATATTATAGTTCCAAGGCAGCGATTCATTTTGCTTCTGATGTTCGCCAATCATTGTATGAGAAAATGATGACGTATTCAGCAAAGGAACGTGATAATTTCACAACAGGAAAGCTTATTACAATATTAACAAGTGATGTGGAAAGTATTCAACGCGCGTTTATGATGACGTTGCGTATTTTTGTGCGTGGGCCACTACTCTTTATTGGTGCAATTATAATTGTCTTTGTCACTGCTCGCGAGCTATTTTCCATACTACTGATTATTGTACCAATGTTAATCATAGCTATGTACTTTTTTTACAAAGTATTCAGGTGTGCTATATCGCAGAGTACAAGAGGCGATTGATGTTGTGAATACAAAGCTACAGGAAAATTTAGCAGGAATTCGTGTGATCAAAGCCTTTCGTCGTGAAACACAGCAAATTGAACAATTTAGTAAACATAATGATGCACTGACAAAGCGTTTTATTACAGCCGAGCAAATCGTTGGTGTGCTTATACCCTTTACTATGTTTGTGGTCAACTTGGGCATTGTTGCAGCACTTTGGCTTGGGGCAATTAAAGTGGAGGCAGGAACATTACAGGTAGGCGTTATACTCGCTTTTATCAATTATTTAACAATCATCTTGAATGGCTTGATGTCTTCAAGCATGGTGCTAATGCAAATTGCCCGTGCAATACCTTCTGGTGAACGCATCATAGATGTTTTAAATAAAGAGGTGACAGTGAAAGAAGCAGAAAATGCACTTGCTACTCCAATCCATGGTGCAATTGATTTTCAAAATGTCAGCTATCGCTATTATGAAACGGCTGAGGATGTCCTCAAAAACATTACCTTTTCCGTGAAGGCAGGACAAACAATTGGTCTCATTGGCAAAACGGGGAGTGGAAAATCCACGCTGGTAAAACTTTTACCTCGCTTATTCGATCCTACTAGTGGTGAAATACACTTGGATGGAAAGCCAATAAAGTCGTATGCATTGTCAACTTTACGTGAGCATATTGGCTTTACCTCTCAGAAAGCACTTCTGTTCTCAGGCAAGATTGAGAAAAATATCCGTGTAGGAAAGGAAAATGCAACAACGAAAGAAATACAAAAAGCATTAGATGCTGCGTGTGCTACTGAATTTGTAGAACGACTTGATAAAGGCATCGCCCATGAGTTATCACAGGGAGCAACGAATCTTTCTGGTGGACAAAAACAACGATTGGCCTTAAGCCGTGCGCTGATCAGGCAGCCAGCTATATTAGTGCTGGATGATACAACATCAGCATTGGATAGTGCCTCCGAAAAACATGTGCAACAAGCCATTCATGAACAATATCAAAATACCACAACATTTATCGTCGCCTCAAAAATCGCTTCGATTCAGCAGGCAGAGTCATTCTTATATTAGAGGATGGCGAAATTGTTGGTCAGGGCACACCTCAAGAATTATTACAGAATAATAAATCCTATCAAGCAATCTATGCTTCACAGCAAAAGGCTGGTGAACAATCATGAATCAAAGTCAACCAAAGCAAATGAATTTTGGACGTGGACCTCGTATGAGTGGTCCAGTTGAGAAGGCTAAAAATCAAAAGGTCACAATATACCGTGTATGGCAGTATCTGAAGCTGCAAAAAATAGGGCTTTATTTCTCTATATTTTTTTGTCATCGCCTCAACATTTTTAAGCTTAGCAGGCCCATATATGATTGGACATATCGTTGATGACTATATTATGAAAAAGGACATTGCTGGAACGATCCGTCTTGGGATTGTCTTAGCTGTCATTTTTACAATCGCCTCTATTTTTACCTGGCTGCAAACATATGTCATGATTCATGTAGCGATGAAAACCATTCGCACACTGCGACTGGAATTATTTAAAAAAACTTCAAACTCTCACACTAAGATTTTTTTGATCAGCGTGCACTTGGTGATTTAATGAGCCGTGTCACAAATGATATTGATAATTTAAATACAGCCCTTGCACAAAGTGTGACCCAAATTGTTTCATCCATTTTAACAGTGATTGGTGTTAGCATTGCGATGTTTTCCCTTAGCTGGCAGTTAGCTATTGTCACATTAATTATTATTCCGCTTATTGTTTTCACGACAAAGCAAATTGTGAAACGTAGCAGTAAAAACTATGCAGCACGACAACGTGATTTAGGCAAACTTAATGGCTATATTGAGGAAATGATTACAGGAGCAGAAGTTGTCACACTTTTTGGAAAGGAACAGCAAACAATTGCCACATTCTATCAACAAAATGAAAATTTACGCAACTCGGCACAGCGAGCAGAAATTACATCAGCCTACTTGGTCCAATTAATAACTTTATGAACAACCTAGGTCTAGCCGTAGTCATTGGAACAGGGGCATTTTTATCAGTGCAAGGGTTTGTTTCTGTCGGTGTCATTGCGGCATTCGTCACATATACACGTCAATTTTTCCGTCCGTTAAATCAGCTATCCAATCTATTAAATACCTTTCAGTCAGCAATTGCAGGAGCAGAGCGTGTTTTTGAAATTTTAGATGAATCATCAGAGGTGGCGGATAAACCACAGGCTATTGATATCCAATCTTTAAAAGGAGATGTGATATTTCAACATGTGTCCTTTAGCTATTTACCAGGGAAGCCAGTCCTAAAAAAATATAAGCTTTCATGCTAAAGCTGGTGACACTATAGCACTTGTTGGACCAACAGGATCAGGAAAAACGACTATTATCAATTTGCTTACACGTTTTTATGATGTGGATACGGGTGAAATTTTGATTGATGGCCAAAACATTGAGAGCTACAAAATGGCTACAATCCGTCAAAGAGTAGGAGTCGTATTGCAGGATACGTATTTATTTTCTGGGACTATTCGGGAAAATATTCGTTTTGGTAAGCTAGATGCGACAGACGCAGAGGTAGAGGAAGCGGCGAAAATAGCCAATGCTCATAATTTTATTAAATACTTACCGGCCCAATATGATACGCCAGTACATGCAGGAGGCGCAAATTTAAGTCAGGGACAACGACAATTACTTGCTATTGCCCGGGCAATTTTGGAAAATGCAGATATTTTAATTTTGGATGAAGCGACATCAAGCGTCGATACGCAAACAGAGGTCGATATTCAAAAGGGCCTACAGCATTTGATGCAGGGGCGCACTAGCTTTGTCATTGCACACCGTTTAAAAACGATTGAGAGTGCCGATCAAATTCTCGTTATTCAACAGGGGGAAATTGTCGAGCAGGGCAATCATCAGCAGTTAATGCGACGTCAAGGTATCTATCATAACCTCCAACAAAAGCTATCACTTGAGCAAGAAGAGTAAATGAATTCCGCCTACAAATTGTACCCTATATTCAATCCATCTATCCTGAACAATAAGTAAGAGCTGTCTAAAAAAATTTTAGGCAGCTTTTTCTATAATAATTAATCAGAAATTTATTTTTATCGTGTATCCTTTCAAATAACAATTGAAAGGAGAATTGTATGAAAAAAAGTTAAGAAAATTCTATTCTATGTAGGAGTGATTCTTTTACTTAGTATAGTCGCTATTTGTGTGTATCATCAAATTCAGCTACATAGAGAAGCAGTTATTTTAAAGAATAAAGGCAAAATGGTTGAGGTTGATCACCATAGAATCAATGTTTATAATGAGGGGCGTGGTAATGATACCTATGTCTTTATGGCAGGCTCTGGCATTGCTGCTCCTATGTATGAGATGAAAGGGCTTTATAGCAAATTCTCACAGGAGCATAAAATTGCTGTTATCGAAAGAGCAGGCTATGGCTTTAGTGATATTACAGATGATAACCGAGATATTGATACTATATTACAGCAAACGAGAGCAGCTCTTCTACAAAGTGGCAATAAACCTCCTTATGTTTTAGTTCCACATTCAATCTCTGGTGTTGAAGCTATCTATTGGGCACAAAAACACCCTGAAGAAATTAAGGGCATTATTGCACTTGATATTGGTTTGCCAGGTCAATATGTGAAGCATAAAATGGGCCAAATGGATACATGGATGATAAAGGGTATCAATCTATTAACGAAAATAGGCCTGCATCGTCTAACACCCTCGAAAGTTTATAACCCACAGGTAATGAGGCAATCCTTTTTAACAGAGGAAGAAAAAGCTATTTATCAAGCGTTGTCCTATAAACAATTTTTTTTAATAATAATATGAAGAATGAGCTATTACAAGTCTACGAAAATAGTTTACAATCAGAAAAGTTGCCAAAACCTCAGAATACACCGATATTATTTATTGATGCCATTGCAGAGGAAAATAAATATACAAAACAAAAGCGCAAGGATTACAGAAATTTTGCTGAGCAAATAAACTTGGCAGAAGTGAAAGAAGTAAGAGGTACCCATAGCATTTATTTATATAAACCAGATGAGATTTATCAACTTGCTATGGCATTTATGGAAGAGAAAGTAGACAGCAAAGAAAGGTCGATAAAATGAAGGGTTTTACCATTTTAATAGTAGAGGATGATCAAACGATTGGTCATTTACTGCAAAAAAAATAATCCAACGTGAAGGCTATGAGGTAGTATGGAAAACAAGGGGTAAGGATATTGGATGTATTATCCATCAAATTGATTTAGTAATCATGGATATTATGCTACCAGGAGAGGATGGCTATCAGCTGACAACGTTTATTAAAGGCTTAGGCTTACCTATTCCTATTATCTTTCTGTCAGCTCGAAATGACATTGAGAGTAAGCTAGAGGGATTAACAGTTGGAGAAGATTATATGACAAAGCCCTTTGAACCGAGAGAGCTTCTTTTACGAATGCAAAAAAATGCTCAAGCAGCATTATGGTTCTTTGACACAAATTCAGCACCTCTTGATTAATACAGAGCAGCGTAAGGTATTTAAGCATAATATTCATGAGGAGATTGTTTTAACTGCTATTGAGCGTAAAATCTTTTTTTTATTTATTTGACAACCGAGATAGAGTGTTATCGAAGGATCATTTTTTTTGACTACCTATGGCCACTGGAGGATCGAAATCATAATATCATCAATGTCCATATTAAAAAAAATTAGAGCAAAAATGGATGATCCTACAGGTACTATTCTTCAAAATATTTACGGGGAAGGGTATCGTTTAAATACCTATATACGACAATGACATTAAAAACAAAATATCGCATTCTATTATTTTCTGCTATTATCAGTGTTCCAATTGTATTATTAGGAATAAGTGTTTTGATGTCCATACTCTATGAGTTTGCCTTTAAAGCGAAAAATCAGGACACTCCATTTCATGAATCCTTTGCCTACCCAATAATGCTAGTTGTGTTCTTTTTATCACTATGTGTGCTAGCCTTTTTATTTTCGAAATCAATTAATTCATTGCTTACGAAAATTAACATGCTCCATCAAGTAATTCGTGACTTAGCAAGTGATGAAAGAACACCCCATACATTAGAAGTTAACAGTGAGGATGAAATAGGACAGCTTATCCAATCGGTCAATATTTTAATTGAACGAACTACCTATCGGGAACTAGAATTGCAGCAACAACAACGATTGCAAAAGGAGCTTCTTCAAAAGCTAAGACACGATATCAATACACCACTCACAGCGATTCGATTACAATTATTTTATGTAGAAGATTCCCTAAAGGACCAGCCAGATTTGGTAGAGTCATTAAATGAGCAGATTCACTATATTGCGAACTTAACAAATGAATTATCGTTTCCATCCATTGATACAGTGGAAAGCTCTTATATCATAAAAGAGGAAGTAAGTTTGCCGAAATTATTGGAGACAATGATAGACAAATGGCGCTATTTATTTACCATTCATTCAATCGAATTAAGCTTTCAACTAAATGTATCAGAATTATTGTGGATGAGTAATGAATTGTGGTTACAGCGTTTATTTGATAATGTATTTCAAAATACCTTAAAACATTCCAAAGCCACAAAGCTTATGGTTATAATTGATAATGGAATGATTAAGATGATAGATAATGGGATTGGCTTTGAAAAAAACCACAAACATTGCGGATTAGGGTTACAGATTATCGAGGATATCGCTATGGTTCTTCAGCTACACTACACACTGGAATCAAGCAAAGCAGGTACATCATTTTGCTTTACCTCAAAGATAGAGTAATAAAATGTTTAGAAAAAAACAATAAAAACAAACTCTAAATCAATAATGATTTATTGTAAATCGATAAAAGTGGTGCTACAATCAAACTTACAATAAATCCGTGATGAGGTGTATTTGTTGAAACGTGAAACACTCTTTTTAAAGATCGCTGTTTTTCTAATGGGATTGCCAGTTCTTTCCTTATGTATTTTAGTGGTGCCTCGAGTTGCAATAAAAGCAGCCCAGCATTTTCCAAAAACAACTTTATTCGCTGTCATTGTTGTCTATGCAACGGCAATCGCTTATTTTGTCGCCCTGTATACGACTATAAAACTTTTAAGCTATATTGATCAAAATATTGCTTTTTCAGAACGATCAGTCAAAGCTTTAATTACGATCAAATACTGTGCAATCATTATTAGTAGTCTATACGTGGTAGGCATGCCAATGATATACTATGTTGCGGAAGTAGATGATGCTCCTGGACTTATTATCATTGGTATGGTCATTATTTTTGCTTCCTTTATCGTGGCAGTCTTTGCTGCTGTGCTTCAAAAGCTCTTAAAAAAATGCCATCGATATCAAATCAGAAAATGATTTAACGGTTTGAGGTGAATATTATGGCGATGATCATTAATATTGATGTAATGCTTGCTAAACGGAAAATGAGCGTAACAGAACTTTCAGAAAAGGTTGGCATCACGATGGCAAATCTATCTATCTTGAAAAATGGTAAAGCAAAGGCGATTCGATTTTCAACTTTAGAGGCGATTTGTGAGGCTTTGCAATGTCAGCCGGGGGATATTTTAGAATACAGGCGGAACGAAGATAATCAGGACTAAAGAAGAGCTTGGTCAAAAACCAAGCTCTTTTTGGTATTTGGTTCAAGTTGCTATGCATGTGGTTTTCGCCGCTGCATTAAAAAGATGGCTAGTTCCATGAGGTAAAACAATTGCAAGAGCATAGCACGTTAAGGTATGCCCTTGTAATTGTCAACTGGCTTCAAGTAAAGACTCAATAATCTTTTTTAATTGATGAATGGGTGAGTGCTGCTGATTATTCTTTTTATAAATAAAGACCGTTTCAATAACTTTATTGAGCCCTTTTAAATCGTAAAAGTGAATGTTTGAATAATTATAAAGGTGAATTAATTTTGTATTTAAAACAGCAATTGTATTGTCTATTTGTAGAAAATCGAGAATACTGCTGACGGATTTAATTTCTTTGATAGTAAAAGGAATGTTCTCATTTTTTAGCCATTCCACCATTGCCCGTGAATACATGCAGCCTTTACTTAGCACAAGCAATGTTACAGGTGTACGCCGCTGAAAATCAATCAGCTGCTTATTATTCGAAATCACTTCAAATGTTTCTGTAGCAATCAGGTCATAGTTTAAGTCAGGATAATGTGTAATCGGATTACTTGTCAGTGCACAATCCATCTCGGAATTGTGTACTTTTTGATTTAATGATGTACTGGATTCAACTGTGAAATCTACATCGATCTGGCTATTATTGGTCTGGAGTGCGTTCATAATGGGTGCACCATAAATTTTGATTGTGGTATGAGAAGTGCCGAAGTGGATGGTTGTTTGAGCTGGTCCAATAGCTTGTAAAAAGGCCTCATACTCTTGTGCAACTAACTTTAAAAAAATGTAAATATCGCATACCTACATCAGTAATTTTTAAGCCTTGAGTTGTTCGTTTAAAAACCTCTTGTCCAATTTCTGCCTCCATTTTCTTCACTTTTGATGTTAATGCTGATTGTGTGTAATTCGTTATTTCAGCGGATTTACTTAAATTCTGCCTCTCCAATAGCTCAATTTTTAAGGCAATTTCTTCTCTATTCATATCTATTGTCACACACCTATTAAATATTTTGATAGACCCTATCATTTTCCTCCATTTTACGCACATGAGTGACGAGCGTAAACTCTAGGTAAATAAAATTATACTGCACAAATAAAGTAGTGTAATGCTTTTGGAGGGTTTTATGCATACATATTTTAAATGGGTTATCTTACTAGTGGCTACGCTTTCACAAACAGCGGCAACGTTTGTCACATATGGAATGGGGCCAATTGCCACGTTTTATCAAATTGAATGGCATTTATCATCTTTCGAAACAGGCTGATTGTTTCAGCCGTCAATATAGGTCCAATTTTCTCGATGCTCATTTTTGGCTACTTGATGGATAAAAAAAGGAGAAAAGCAAATTATTGGTTGGGGCTCCATATTATTAGGGCTGTCAGCATTACTACTTGTCTCCGTCAACAATTATACGACATTACTTCTTGTATTAGTAGTTGTCGGAATCTGGTATGGTAGTGCACAAACTGGGGGAGTACAGCCATTGTGAAATGGTTTCCAGACAAGCATAGAGGGCTAGCAATTGGCATTCGTCAAACAGGCATCCCAATTGGTGGTGCCCTAGCATCGACTGTTCTAACGTATATGTACAATCATTTTTATCTATCCTCGGTTCACCTTATGCAAGGTATTGTAGCAATAGCTGGTGGTCTACTATTTTTACTGATATATCAAGAACCTAAAAATCATATAGAGGTAGCAGGCCCAACTTTTACATTTAGTGATAAGATCAAGGCCATAAAAAAATAATAAAGACCTATATCCTATTTATATAGTAGGAATTGTAATGATGACCTTACAAATGATTCTTATCGCCCACTTCATGGGATACTTACATGAGGAAGGGGATTATTCATTAACAGAGGCAGGTTTTTATTTAAGCCTTGTTTTGCTTGGTGGGATGATAGGGAGAGTAGGTCTTGCGTGGATCAGTGACCAATTTGCACAAAAGCGTGAACAATTATTAATCTTAGTGATGTTAAGTACGGTAATATTTGCTATAAGTTTACCACTCATTCTACATTTCAAAAACTTGATGATTATTTATTGCTTTTTATTCGGGTTTATAGCACTTGGTTGGTATTCTTTGTTCATCACATGTGTAACAGAAAAATCCAATCCACATTATGTTGGCTTAACTGTGAGTGCAGCTTTAACCATCAATCAACTATTTATTGTGATTGCACCATCCTTATACGGCTTCATGGTCACTATTTTGTCAAGTCATCAGCTAGCAATGGACAGTATAGCAGGAATCGTTGCACTCGGTGCATTGAATTTATATAGGTCTACCAATAAAACTTGTGATTAATTGGGAATTGATATAAACAGAGATAACGTCTTCGTTGTTATCCATTCGATTAATGGGATAAAATGGTGTAAAGAGGAATGAGTTGTAAATGGAGGCGTCATGAATGAAAGAAAATAGTTCGATTTGGATTGATGCAGGTATTGATAAAATTTGGCAAGCTATAACGGATGAACAACAGTTGTCACAATGGTATGCTCCAGGCTCTACATGGAAGATTCCATCATTGGTGGCCGGTGAAAAAATAATCTTTACATTAATGCCAAATGCTCATAATGGACTAACTGAAAAATTACCGATAATATTGACGATCAAAAATGTCATACAGAATCAGGAATTTTCGTTTTTCTTAGATATAGAAGAAACCTTGATTGCCATTTTATTAGAGGAGGCACAAAAGGGACTACTGTTGCGATAAATATGAGTGGCTATGAGGCATCACTCGCTAACTTAAAAGCCTTAGTGGAAGGAAATTAAATAGTAGATCAAGTTTCATGAATTTTATTTTTCATGAAACTTTTTCGTTAGTCGAGGGTCTAACTATAAATGCTTCTCAAGAAAGTGGAGCGAGGGGGGATGGTAAAGTGATAAAAGAGCAAAAGGATGCTCATCTATCTCGTGCCATGACAACTTATGGCGATTATTTATTGCGCATATGTTATACATATGTGAAAAATTGGACTGTGGCGGAGGATTTAGTTCAAGATACATTTGTGAAATATTACGAAAAAAATGGAACAATTTCGAGAGGAAGCTTCTGTTAAAACCTATTTATATCGTATAGCCATTAATAATTGCCATAGTTATCTTTCAAGCTGGCGCTATAAAAAAAATTCAAGTCATTGATTTTTGGGGCAAATTCATAAGCCTTTCCAATAATCCTGAGAAGGAAGTACTTGAAAATGAAGCGGGGGCAATGCTTGTCGCATCCATCGAGGAATTGCCAATCAAATATAAAGATGTCCTACTATTATTTCATTTTGCTGAATTTTCATTAAAGGAAATTGCGCATCTGTTAAAGCTACCTGAAAATACCGTTAAGTCAAGACTAAGGCGAGCGCGTCAAATGGTTGGACTAACACTTATGGAGGAGGGATTTGAATATGGATCAGATTCGTAGTGCCATGAACAATTTGTATAAGGATGCTACGTTTTCTCAGGAGCAACAGCTGAAAACCTTTCAAAAAATCAATGAAAAAAATACTAGAAAGTCGTTTATGCCTCTTATTCTTACCATCCTCATTACTGGATGTCTGTTGTTCGGTTTGAAGACAATGCTTGAACAGCATGACAATGTTATACAATCCGCATCAGCGGTAATTTATCCAGAAAAGTCTGGTGTGGTGAAAGATTATACGGCATTACAACGACCTTGGATGGTAGTTGGATTAATTTCGAGCATCGTATTATTTATCTATGCTTTATGGGCAATCAAGAAAAAAATGGTATTGGCGATTACTACTATGTATCATTATCATTATTGCTATTTTGGGGAATATGTCTGAACGAATTGGAGATCGTGTTTACGTACAAAATGAAGCGGAAATTCAACAGGCAATACAGTGGGGTCCTTTCCAACCCAATACCCTGACAATGCATGATACATTAACGATACCCCCTTATAGAATAGGCTATTTTTCAAGGGGACAAATAAAGGGTATTTCAATTTTCAAGCATGATGGAAAAGGGTATGCATTAGAGTATAATATACAAAGTGAATTAGATTATATGAATATCATTTATTTTCGAGAAAGCCACTTTATTGTTATACCTTTATTGGCAAATCATCATATCGAAAAATTAGTAATAAACACTGGATCAAAGCGTATGGAGATAGCCATTGATTCGAATGGTGCGGAATTAGTGCCAGTGGAATTAGAGGCGACCGTAATTCCTTCACAGCTAATAATCGATGCTTTTGATCATGATGGTAATCAATTTTCTCCTTACAAATCTTTAGATATTTTCTCGTATTGAATGAGTCTTTACTACGTCTCAGGTCTTAGACGAATTTAAAGCGGAGGGTCGTTTTTATTATTTTGCATTCCTATATAATGAATTTATTGGTAAATTATATAGTGGGAGGAAATAAAATTGAAAAAAAATTATTGGAATTGGTGTCATGATGGGTGCTTCGTTATTACTTTTATCGGGATGCTCCTCAGTTTTCCCAGAAAAGACCAGAGATGAAACGCTCCTTGTGGAAAAGGATAAAGCAGAAAAGTTAGAGGTTGATATCAATCTTGGTGTAGGAGAATTAATTGTTAAAAAGGGCGCCAAGGATTGGGTTGAAGGTACCGCTCAATATAATATTAAAAAAATTGGCGCCACAGGTACATTATAATTTAAATGGTAAGACAGGTAATGTAAAAATTGAGCATAAAGGCTCAAAGAACATTCGTCTTGGAAAAATGAAAAATACATGGGATATCGAACTAAATGAGGATATTCCAATGGATCTCTCTATTGAAACAGGTGCCTCAACAGCAGAGCTTGATTTACGAGCCTGCAGCTTGAAAATTTAGATATTGAAACGGGTGTTAGTGATTTACTTGTGGATTTAAGTGGTGATTGGAAAAAAAGCTTCGAAACGAACATTGAAACAGGCGTTGGTGCAACTACTGTCATTTTACCATCAACGGTTGGGGTAAAACTAACAACAGAAGAGGGAATAGGTTCTTCGAGCATAGAAGGCTTAATTTCAAAAGGTAAGGGTGTCTATGTCAATGAAGCCTATGAAAAAGCTGATGTTGTATTAGAGGTCAACTCTGAAATTGGTGTTGGTGATGTAACCTTTAAATTAGATAAATAAAGATTAGTAGACTACTTTAGGTGCGGTAGTCTACTTTTTGATTCTCGAGAAAAGAGAAGGAAAGATGACCAAACTGATGGATAAAAGCATCAAAGTGAAGGATAGAAGAACCAAACTGCCAGATAGAAAAAAAGAAATTAATGAAAGTGAAACCTTTTACGTTAGTGAATGACTCTAAGTATTGAAAGGAGGGAAGCAGCATGGAACATGATATTTCTATCGTCCAACAGGCTATTGCAGGGGATAAGGAAGCATTTGAGCAGCTACTTATTTTAGAGGAAGAAAAGCTATTTTATACCGCGCTTTCTTATGTTGGCCAAAAGGAAGATGCTTTGGATGCAATTCAAGAGGCAGCATGTAAAGCCTATTTAAGTGTTGGCAAATTAAAGCAACCGGAATTTTTCTCCACATGGCTTTTTCGCATTTTAATCCATGAATGCTACCGCTTACTAAAAAAGGGACAAAAAATAATTCCTTATGAAGAACGAAAATTATTAAATCGTTTACAGCAAGAAGAAAATGTCATGGTGAATCCAATCGACCTATCAGAAGCCATAAAGCAATTAAACCATTCTCAGCAAATGGCCATTATTTTATTCTATTATTACGATTTGCCGATGAAAGATATTTCAGAGGTAATGGAAAAGCCTGTTAGCACCATTAAAACGTATCTACATCGTGGAAAAAAAACAATTGAAGCGAGAATTAGAAAGGAGTGTAATGTTCAATGAAAAAGTCATTTGATGGGGCTGAATTCCCTAGAGAAGAGGTACGAGCAGCGATTGCAAAGGGTATACAACAAGCAGAGGAGCAAGCAAATATGAGGCAAACACCTTTACAAATGAAAAGAAAAAGTAAACGTAAACCATTATTATATGTTGCAAGTGTCGCAGCCGCGTTTAGTATTATGGTAGGGTCCGCCGCATATGTATCACCAACTTTCGCAAGTACATTATCGCAGCTACCAATCGTCGGGTCGGTATTCAGTAACTATGACTTTCTCGGGCTAAAACAAGTTAGTGAACAAGGTTTAACAAGCATTATTGGAGAAAAGCATACAATCAATGGTATATCTGTAACGATAGACGAAGTCCTTTATGACGAATCTAATATTACGGTTGGATATACAATTGATTCTGAAAAGGAATTAAGTATTGAATACTTCGGGGCAGGACTGAAATTTACTATTAATGGTGCAAACCCTGTAGCGAATTCTGCAAGCTTTGGTAAAAAAAGTTATAGGTCCAACAGTTCAAACAGTTATTGCAAGATTTGATGTAAAGGACCAAATGCCGGATTCCTTTAAAATGGGCTTAATGTTAGAAGGTAAAGAAGGAGAGAAATGGGAATTTACCGTTCCTGTTAAAAAGATTACGAATACTATTTATGTTCCAGTTAATTATCAGCAACAAGCAGAAGGCATTCAACTCGATGTGTCTAAAATTTCATTAAGCCCGTCAGGTATAGCACTTGACTATAAAGCTACTGAAAAGGGTACAATTGATAATCCACAAGTAGGTGCATCATTTATAGAGTTCCGTATTACTGATCAGAATGGCAAGGAGATTACATCACATTTAGGTGGGGAGAAGGTCATTTCGATAATGATGTATGGAATTTTAGCAGCATTAAATCCTTTGACCCGATTTCACACGATGTTCAACAATTAACGATTACCCCTTATTTAGCACTTCCGTCAGGCGGAGGTGGTGTACAAGGTGTGGAAACAAAAATACCCTTTGATAGGTCAGCACTAAAAGAAGTGAACTTCCAATCATTCACAGTAGATGTACCTAAGCAAACTAAATAAACAGTCAAGCGTCAAATACAACCTTTTGTATTTGGCGCTTATTTTGTGATAGCTTAAAGAGAGCAATAGTAATGAAGGAGCGAATATTATTGAAGATTTATACATACAAACAACCAGCGGCGATTGAATCAACTGAGTCAGTAGCAATATTAAATGAAGCGGGTGAAGTATCGTCTACTGTTCAACGTGTTTATTCCAATGGATTGAAAAAAGCATTTGATCGTACAATGGATTACCGCTATTTTGTGCGGTTTGATGTCAATGATGTGGTTGGTAAGCCTCTTTTTACATGTAAAAGGTGTCCCGTCGTGGGCGGGTGCATTTTCAAGGGAAGGATTGCGTCACAGGCAAAGAATATATGATTGCCTATGAAGGCTGGCAAATTATGATTCCTGATTTAATCATTACAGATGGCTCCCAAAAGATTAAGCTCAACAAAGAAATGGAAGACTGGTCTGTATTTTCTCTTGAAGATCAACCGATTGCACGCTGGCAGGCAATTTTTCATGAAACACATTTTGATATTACACTTCATATTGAAGGCAGCAGCCCGATCCAGCATGAAGCCTTTTTTATAGCAATTGGACAGGCTGTGTTGTTTGTGGGCGCTTAGGATGTCGATAAAACGAAAAAGTTAGGCGATAAATCTAAATAATAGGGCGATAAACTGCAAAATAAGTGTGATAAATAAAAAAAGCAGGCCCTCCAAACAGTTGGGGCCGGCTTTCATTTTATATTTCAATCATTTCATTCGCTAATTTTCTTCGACTAATCCAGTAGCCTTGTAAAGTAAAGACAATGAGTGTTGCTCCTAAAAAGACGAGACTTGTCATACCTAAAGTAAAGAAATCATAATACACCGTTGAGCCTCATCAATAAAGCCCAGCAATCTGGTCAACACTAGGCCAAGAATGGTACCAACTGCCAGTCCATAGAATACAAATGACAGCACTTGTGTCAAAATCAGCTTTATCAAACCATTTGGAGAAAGACCAATAAGTCGTTGAATGGCATAGTCACTACGTTTGGCATAAATGGTATGCAGCAATGTCTGTAATACACCAAGACAAGTGGCAGCAATTAAAATCACAAAGACACCCACAAATAGACTCCAGCGTTGGTAGGTCATTTCATCATTCTGCTGAATAATAGACTCTTTATCCGTTAATTTCAAGGCTGGCCAGCGTTCTTGTAAATAGGTAAGATCAGCTAGAGCTTGTTCTGTATTATCGGCTTCTACCATAATAGTGGTCACTACAGGTTTTTCAATCTCTATCAAAGTAGAAGACCAATCCATTACTAAATTGGCATGCTGAATCGGTGAATCAATAATACCGATAATTTGTAATTGACCTGAAGTGATATATTGCTGCAGTGTATAATCAAATTTACCTATTGTTACACTATCGCCAACAGATAGATGGTGTTGTTTAGCAAATTTCTCTGCTATTAATACTCCATTTTTATAATGACCGCTAATCTTATTAAGCTTCCCCAATTGAATATATTTTTCGAAATCAACGGTTGTATAGTTTTCTGGTATCCATTCATTTTCAAGCTGTAGTGCAATAAAAGAATTATCGCTCTTTGCAAAGGCATAGGACACGCTCGGCAATGATTCAATTTCTTTAACTAAATCAGATTTAAATGTTGGATCATATAATTCATTATCAATTTTAATGGAAGCTTCATATTGAGAATTAATATATTGATAGGAAGTTTGTTGTACAGATTTAAATAATGAGCTGCCAAATACCAATATAACCATTAATCCAATAATACTCAGGACAATTGGCATATTTTTACGAACTTGTGGCATAAGTTGCTGACAGGCTAAGTAAGCTTCTTTGCCAAAGATTGACCGTATTGGCTTTAATGAAATGTTTAACAAAGCTGTAAACAGGTATGGCATGATAAACAGCAATATCCCACAAAGAAGTAGTGTCGCTAGTAAAAATAATAAGGCACTTTTACCGCTCTCTTTATCTGTGAATTTCGCATTTAAAAATAAAAATAGGGATATGATTGTAAAGCTACTTACGATAATTGTTTTCCATTTTGTCCAGCGCAAACTTAAGGTCTCATTCTCTGTCGCAATTTGTAAAGGCAATAAACTCGCACTTTTTCTAACTTGCCACTGGGTAATGAATTGTAGAATTAAAAAAACTAGACACGCCTATGATAAGCACAAAAACAATTGGTAAATCTGTTCGTGCACTTGGTAATTTCATTAAGTCAATCAATTGTGGTAACCAACTTTTAATAACGAGCAAGCTGACGGTAATGCCAAGCAATACACCAAAAATGACAATGGAAGATAGCTGCAATTGTACAATAGTTCGTATTTGTTTTGTAGAGGCACCGAGTGCTCTTAATACCATTAATTGTTCTTTAATTTTATAAAATAACAGCTGGAACGTTGACAGCAAGAGGACACTTGAAATGAGTAGTATAAAAAAATGACAGCACAATCATAAAAATCATTAAAGCCTGGAAATTTTTCTTAAATTCACCATAGTCACTCATAATATCAACGCGTAAAGTTTCATCAAGCAGTTTTAATTCCATACCAACAGAGGTTGCCATGTTATTTTCTGTACTAAATAAGGCAAACATGCCAGCAGTTTGATCGTCACTAAAATCCATCCATGTTTTTAGGACATCATTTTGCAGAAGAATCATATTAGGACTATCTGTGCCTTTCAAAGCAGGAAGAATTTCTTGTATCGTAAAGTTGTCTATTTCTGCTTCAATTTCATCTCCAATTGTTTTATTGAAAGTAATGTTTAGTGTATCTCCAACCTCTTTCTTAAAGAGACGTGCCACATTTTCAGTAATGACAATATCTTTCGGGCCAAGATTAACAGTAAAATGATAGCGGCTTTTCACTAAGTCATCATTTTCAACGCCCACCGTATAAAAACTTGTGCTTTTTTCATTTTCAACGAATGTATGAGCTAGTGACACACTTGACACTTTTGACACACCATAGATTTCTTCGAAACTTGCAATTTGGCTCTTTGTTAATAGCTTATTTTGCTCAGGATTATAGCCGACCATCAAATCCATCTCACCAATAAGCGCTTGTATTTCTTCCTTCATTTGTGTGTTGGCATTATATATATAAACGCTCATTGTCATCACAAGACAAATAGAAATCGTGATAATACTAATACTTGTTAATACATTTGACCAAGCTGCTCGAAATAGCTTCACAGCAATGCTACGCATCGTAAACATTATAGATCACCTCTAGTAATTAGCTTGAACTTCGCTAAAATACAATCCAAATCCTCTGCCGTTTGCTGATTCTGATAGGAATCCACAATAGCCCCATCATGGAAGAATAATACACGATTCGCATAGGTAGCGACATAAGGATCATGTGTGACAAGTAAAATCGTTTGATTCATATTTTTTTTGTAAGTCTACTAAAAGTTCCAAAATTTCATCCGTTGTATTTACATCCAGTGCACCAGTCGGCTCATCTGCCAGCAGGATAGGGGGATTTGCTATAACAGCACGAGCTATAGCGACTCGTTGCTTTTGCCCCCCGGACAGCTCACTTGGTCGATGCTTTGCCCATGCTGCAATATTAAGTTTTTCCATCATGTGCTGGACACGCACTTTTATGTCTTTGCTTGGCAAGTCATTGAGGATAAGTGGAAGTGCGATATTATCTTCAACTGATAAATCTTTTAACAGATGAAAGGATTGAAAAATAAAGCCGATATTTTCTTTACGGAATTTGGATGCATTTGGCTCCTGATAAATATCATGGGCTTCCTCGCCAAATAAAAAGAGTGCGCCTTCAGTTGGCTCATCGATGGCACTAATCATATTTAACAATGTACTTTTACCAGACCCGCTTGTTCCCATAATAGCAACCATTTCGCCTTGGTAAATGGTACAATGGATATTTTTCAATGCTTGTACTGTATGATGCTTTTGTTGGAAGACTTTGGACATCCCTTCAACACGTAACACCTCTGTTAATCTTCCCTTAGGTATTGGAATCGCATCAATGACCTCTTTCAACGGATTGAACCCATTCATCTATATATGCCCCCTTTAAATGTTGTCGTAAAGCCTGTAAACCTCGTCGTATATTTGTTTTCACAGTGCCCTCAGGGTATTGTAAAATTGCGGCAATATCTTTTACTGAGTAGTCTTGGTAAAAACGGAGTAGCAGAACAGTTTTATATTTTTCCTCAAGCTTACAGAGAGAATGCCAAAGATCTAGCTCCTCTTCGATATATGTAGGTGTTGTACTAGTAAAATCCTCTAAAGTATGTGGTTCGACAAGCTGTACTGTATTTTTCTTTGCTATATAGGTTTTACAAACATTAATAATAATGCGCGTTAGCCAGGTTGAAAAATAGTGTGGCTCCTTTAACTGAGGAAGTCCCTCATAGGCACGAATAATTGTTTGCTGAAAAACCTCTACGGCGTCATTTTCATTTTGTACATAGACATAAGCCATGCGATAAAGTTTATGCTGCTCCTGTTCAATCAGCTGATAAAATGCCTGTTCATCCCCATGTTGAGCTAACTGTACTAGTGAAACATGCTGTGTAGTAATGAAAATCGCCTCCTTCCACCCATTAGACTTCGCGAACGCCCATTTCGATTCAAGTTTTTTTTAAAAATAGTAAAATTGAAATTTATGGTGGTAAATCAATTTACTGCTATAATATTATTAGTAGTATAAATCGATTTTTAAATGGAGGATAGTCTTGACGATAATGAAAAAAATTATTATTAGCGTTTACATAAAGAACAATCCCAAAAATGTGAAGAACAAATTTATTTGTGAACAAAAAAAAGATAAAGAGAATAATAACTATCTTAAAAAGAAGAAATAGAATACAAGGTAACATCGATTCAAAACGATTATTTACTGATAGATGTGTGGAAGCCCCCAAAGTGAAAGTAGCATAGGAACTTAAGGGGTAATAGAAATGCACAGGCAACTGTCAATATATTTGAAAAGGGCTAATCATTAAGGAGGAGTAAGGCATGAAGAAAAAGCCTATTTATGTAGAGGTGGATATATTTGCACCTATTGAGGAGGCATGGACCTACACACAAAATCCGAAGCTTCATGAGCAGTGGGATTTACGTTTTACCTCCATTACATACATTGAAAAAAAATCTGTTGAAGAGCTTCAGCGATTTACCTATGAAACAAAGGTAATGCCAGGTGTGGTAGTTCGCGGCTGGGGGGAAAGTAAGGGAGAGCACCAAAAAAAGGATGGGACTAAAACATCCTCATTGCATTTTGGAACACCACAAAAAAATATCTCCGATTGCGGAGGGAAGGGGCTATTGGCAGTATCTCCCTCATGATAGGGGGCTGACATTTTTAACACAGTATGACTATGATGTTCGCTATGGAAAACTTGGTAAGCTATTGGACGCTATGTTTCGTCCAATGATGGGCTGGGCAACAGCACTAAGCTTTGACGTTTTAAAGAGATGGCTTGAAAAGGGAGAAAGCCCTGCTTCCCAGTATCGACGTTTCTTTTTAACGATTTTCATAAGCATTCTTTTTTGCATTGTATGGGTATATCACGGGCTAGTTCCCAAAATTATTGTGCAACATCCCATAGAGGTTGTGCTCGTGGAGAACATACTAGAGAAAGACTTACAATTTGAGCTGGGGCCGAGCGGATATAGGGTGGAGCTGAGCAGAGTTGGGTTGGGGCCGAGCGAAACAGAGTTGGGGCCGAGCGAAATTAATTCGGAGCCGAGCGGAACTGAGGGAGGACCGAGCGAATTCAGGAGCAGGTCGAGCGAAACAGAGGGGGAGTCGAGCAAAATCAAGTTGAATCTGAGCAAAACAATGGCAAAGCCAAACGAAGACGCCCTTTCTTGGAATAATGCTAACCAAATAGTCATCTGGATTGGTATAGCAGAGATTTTGTTCGGGCTTTGCTGGCTGTTACCACGAGGAAAGCGCTTATTGTTTGGAGCGCAAATTATTGTATTTCCATTTTTAACAATAGGGGCCTTGCTAGCAGATATAACGATTGCTACTGCACCCTTTAATCCAGTGACTTTTAATCTAGCATTATGGGTATTGTCTATAATCGGATTTATAATTAGTAAAGATATGCCAAGTGCCAGACGCTGCATACGGAAGCGAGAGGAGACAACATGACCATTTATCAAACCATATTAGGTGAGGAATTTACAAAACTGCATCCAAAACTTCAAGAGCGCTATACATTGCCAGTAAATCAACCATTTTATGCAAAAGGAGTTATGCATAAAATTGAATCGGGAGCAAAGTGGCTGCGTCCCTTTTATACCGTGGCGACTAAAACAAAATTCCTGTTCCCTGAGTCAGGTGAGAATATACCGTTTTCGATTTGCAATACTTGTCGAACGTTGCCAAGTGGTGAGTTGGAAGTCTTATGGGAACGTGCCTTCCACTTCCCAAAAAGAACTAGATATTTTCATGCAAGAATGACAGTGGATTTAGTTCATAAAATAGTAAAGGATTATTTAGGTGAACCAGCTCTTTTTTTATTCTGATTTGCACTTTGCTGTGACGCGTGAAGGAAGATTGGTTATTCGTTCAGGTTTTCAACGCTTGGTTTTGTCCAAAATTGAATGTGGGCTTCCAAAATTTTTGCAGGGGCATGTTGTGGTAGAGGAGGGCTTTGATGACACCAGAAATGTATTTACGATTCATGTGTCCATCCATAATCCGTTGATAGGGAGGCTGATGATGTATGCTGGTGAATTTACGCAACAATCTAGGTAAGCCTGTTCTATTATTCGGATTTATACTGGCGGCTATTTGTTTTGGCTTTAGCGAGCAGCCTACCTTTATGTTGTTACTTACCATTGCACAGCTAATTTTTATACCTGCAATGATCAAAATGGTGGTGGACCTTCCTAGAGGAGGAGATGCCATTATTGCTGTAATGATGATTGCAGTTACAATGCTTCACTGGTGGACGGAAGGGTGGCTAGCCATTGTTCTAGCACTTATCTATGTTATCTATACAGTATATATAGCAAGCCTGGGGGTAAACCGTTTTTTTGCAACGTGGCTTTACAAATATAGCGGAAATTTCGATTGATATTGGACTTATGTACTTATTTATTGGAGGACTATGGTTTTTTTGCTTTTATTGCAAAATCGATACAGGTTTCCCACCATTAATTACATGGTTAACAGCTATCCATTTTCATTACTCAGCCTGTCTCTTAGTCATATCACTTGGTCTCTTTGGACGTATTCATCAAAGCAGATTGTTTAATGCGATTCTTGTTGTTATATGGTGCGGACCGTTTCTTGTTGCCTTAGGAATAACATTCTCTAAAATACTAGAAGTTTTCTCTGTGGGATTATACATCATAGCTATTTACGGTTTATTTATACTTGCATTAAAAACTAAACTTCCTGCAATTCAGGGTTTACTATTACGTATATCCTATGGTTCTTTATGTATCACAATCCTATGGTCCATCATGTATGCATTGAGTAATTTGCTTGGACATTCTTTTGTTGGGATACCAGAAATGTTAAAGTTTCATGGTGTTATCAATGGCGTTTTCTTTGGGGCAGTTGGTGTATTAGCATGGGCTATTGCTGTTCCTAAAAGAAATCATGAACCAGTACAATTTCCAGTTAGTCAAATTCGCGGGAAACTACGTGAGCAAAATGATCCTCATCCAGGATTAGTTGATGCACTTCATGATTTTGTTGATACAACTGCGTTATCTCCTGCAATCCCGCATTTTTATGAACAAACAGAACAGTATCGTTTAAAGGCATCCGTCAAATGGAAGGCCTGGTTTAAACCGTTTGCTTTGATTTATCAAGGCTTTAGTCGTTACATACAACAGCTAAATTTACCCCTGTCTAGCCAGCAATTAGAGATGACAGGGAGGATTATAAAAGTCGACGAACAGCAAGATGGACGTCCTGCTCCACGCGCCTGGATTCGTGCAATCGACAAACAAACAACCTTTGTAGCCATTTATTCAAAGCATACTACAGACCAAACCACCTATATGAATATTGCACTGCCATTACCATTTTCAACGATGATAGGGGTATTATATTTATATGAGGAAAATGGATGTTTACACTTGACTAGTGCTCATGATGGGGATGCAGGCATTTATTTAGCCATCCATCGATTTTTATTTCAATTGCCCTTACAGGAGCATTTTGTGATAACTACAAAAAAATGAATTACTAACAGCTGTTCATAAAATGCGCATTTTTGGATTACCCTTTTTACAAATTGATTATCAAATCGAGAAAAAATAACAGGAGCAGCCAATTTTTAGGGCTGTTCTTTTTAGTTCAAAAATCCCTGTTATAAAAATTCAATAGTGCATTTGGATTTGTAAAATAAAACCGAAAAATGCTGAAAATTACTTAAAAATTGACTAGTTATTTCTTTAAATATAGAAAAAATTATTAAATCAACCATGTTTATTTTAATAATGATAGATTACTAATAGTAATAACAAAGGTCCTCATTCAACAAATAAGGAGAATTTAAACATGAAATTTAAGTCAATTAGTAAAAGAATTGTTTTTTTCCTTTAGCATTGTAGTAGCAATAGTGACTTTGTACATAGGATACAATTTTTATTCAGTTAAACTGAGCAATAGTGCAACAGAGCAAATTATTGAAGAGGACTTACACCTTTTAATTACCGACTATGAACTCGCATCAACGATTAGCCTAAGAATTGCGGCGGCGAGAGGTTATGTGCTTTCGGGTGATGAAAAATATAAGCATATTTTCAATGATAATGTTGAACGTGCATTAAAAAAATGAAAAAAATTCGTTTAGCCCTATCAGAATCAGCAGAGTTTAACAACTTTGCGACAATGGCCAAGGAATGGAGTAGCTATGTTGAAAAAGATGTCTTTGATGTCTATGATCAGGGCAATATCGAAATGGCGACTAAAAACTTAGCTGCTATGGATACAAAGGCTACTGAAATAAGAGAAGGCTATGAAAGCTTAGCAGAAAATCGTAAGCAATCCATAACGACAGTAGGCACAGACATTATTACTGCAGGTGATAATAAGCAGATTACCGGTATTATCGTTGGAATCATCCTTGTTGTAGTTTCAATTGGAATTGCCTTCATTAGTGCGCGCGTTATTTCAAGACCTATTATTATAGTAACGAATCGTATGAAACGTATTACAGACGGGGATCTAAGTGAGCCTGCACTAGTGGTGAAATCAAGTGATGAAATAGGGCAGCTAACAGAAGCGACCAATACAATGTCAGATATTTTGAATCGTTTTTTTAGGACATATCCAGCGAGTATCGAATGATGTAGCTGCGCATAGTGAGGAGCTTATGCAATCAGCAACAGAGGTCAAGACAGGTACACAGCAAATTGTCTCTACCGTCACTGAAATTGCAGGCGGTACAGAATTGCAGGCTAGCAATGCATCAAATGTAGCCACGAATATGATGGAATTTAATACGAAGATGACTGATGTCAATAATAGCAGTAAGTATGTTTATCAGTATTCACAGGATGTCATGGCGTTAACAAAAGAGGGCAAGAACTTAATGAACGCATCTACAGAGCAGATGACTTCTATCCATGTTATTGTGAAAGATGCAGTTCAAAAGGTGGATGGATTAAGTAAACAAACGCAGAATATATCTAAACTTGTTGCTGTCATACAGGATATCGCTGCACAAACGAACTTATTGGCGCTGAATGCAGCTATTGAAGCGGCACGAGCAGGTGAGCATGGAAAAGGCTTCGCAGTCGTTGCCGATGAGGTACGTAAGCTTGCGGAACAAGTAGCCGTTTCAGTTGACGATATTACAGAAATTGTTCAAAAGGTTCAATTAGATGCTCAGACAGTTACTACTTCACTGGAGAATGGCTATGGTGAGGTTGAAAAAGGTACAACACAAATTGCATCAACGAGTGAAACCTTTAATCAAATAACGGAGGCGGTTTCCTCAATGACTATCAACATAGACAGCATGTCCACGAAGCTAGAAGAGGTAGTCCGAAATACGGCTAGCATTCATAAATCAGTGGATGAAATTGCCGCTGTTTCTGAACAATCTGCTGCAGGAATACAAGAAACATCCGCCACAATTGAACAGGCAGCTACCTCCATGGATGAAATTCAATATAGTTCAGCTAATTTAGCGGAGATGGCAGAGAATTTAAATGAAATCATTCAAAAATTTAAATTATCAAATTAGTATTAAATCTATCGGAATTTCATACTTCCAACACAATTAGCTTGTATACTATTGCATTGGAAGGTGGAATCATTTTGAGAAAATATTTACTATTAATACTAATGAGCACATTGTTTATGGCTCCAGTAGCCTACGCCCATACTATGGATAAAAGTACGCTCTATGCAGATGTTCCAGAAACTGCACCAATGATAAAGGAAATCATGGTGCTCCATAGCATTGGATTACTGGGTTATAATGGAAAAGATGTGAATTTAAATCCGACAGAAAATTTATCACGTCAAGATTTTGCAGGCTGGGTAGGTGGTTTCTTTGGTCTTAAAGGCGCTACTGTTGATGAGCTAGCACAAGCAGCCAAAAAAAGAGGATTATGTATCTTCCTTGGAGGGTGACATTACGTACAAAGAAATAAATACAGCCTTATTTCATCATAAACTAGAGCTTGAAAATCCAGATGCTACTTTAACGAAAGAAGAGTATATTTCTTTTTTTAACAGATCATCTCGATGTTGATATGGGTGGACACTCCTTAATTCAAATGGGAGGCTTCTCAGAAGGGCCAACTGGAACAATAGAGGATGTTGTGGCAGGTGACGAGACAGGAGTGATCATCAACGGCACAACCTACATGCTTTCAGGACATCCACGTATTTTTGCAGATTCAACTGACGCAAAAAGCTGGGTAGGCCAAACTGTAGAAAAATCGATTTTCACTACAGGGGGCAGTCATCAACATGGTCATGACCAAAGCGGTGATCATCATGAAGGACAGTCTGCCGACAAACCTACCCTTCAATACATTCAAATAAGTTCGCCAGCACAAGCAACCAATAAGACACAGATACAAACAGAAAACGCTACACCTCTTGACCAACAGCAGTCTACAAAAGAGACAAATGAAACTTCATCAAACACGGCTTGGATTGTAGCCTTACTCGTACTAGCAGCTGTTATTCTAAGTTTTGTGTTTGTGAAACGGAAAAAATAATAATCGGAAATAAAACCAGCAACATCGAAATAATCGGTTATTGCTGGTTTTATTTTTGTTTACATAAAATGGAATAATAAAATGTGTTAGAGATATTTAAGTTTTGGATATATAATACTAAATAAATGTAAAATACTAGCTTAATTAAATTTAGAATATGAGATTTTGTAATAGTTTGGAGAGGTGCGAATGGTAAGCAAACATATTTTTATAGAGAGATTCGCAAGGGAATTTATTGGGTTATTCATCTTAAGCCACTAGCATTGCATAAATATTAACCGAAATTTCAGTTTTATTTTTTTCTACATTATTAGGAAAAAAACAAAGACAGAGGTAGTGAACATCCATTTTTTTACTATAAATTTTAACGAGGACAACAGAGATGTGAAATCCCTTATGGTACGCATTTGTACGTACAGTTGAATGAAACCGAAAGTATGTGATAAACATGATGTAGCAAACCGACCGTGTAAAAGATAGAGAGGTTAGTTTTTGTAAAAAGAATTCAACTTTCCGATACTTTTCATTTTGATGGAAATAAGAGTCCATTAGGATCAGTATAATAGGGGTAAGTAAAAACCACTCATACGTATACGAGTGGCGGATATCTCACCCTATTTTGTTTCCACGTAGTTAATTAAAATTACTAATATAAAGTAATTTACATTCCACATTGTTGAAGACTTATAAATATAACATAAATAATGATTGAATAAATAAGAGTTTGATTTTCAAGCCTTACTTAATATTATGTAATTAATAAATTAATATTGTAAATTCCAACTAAATAGAATATATTGGAATTAGATCATAAAGGAAAGGGGTGGTAAAAATGGAATTATTGGTAGTTTTCAAAACAAAAAAAGTTGCCGAGACATCATCAGTTTTTGTTTGCGAGTGTTGTAAAGTCGGCTTTATCAAATTCAAATCCTGAAATGCAGAAAAAGATGTATCAATATTCGGAGAATCAAGCCAATAAAATGATGCGTCCATTTACGGGAGCTATTTATTTGAATAAGTATATTTTAGAAAACGGAGAATTCTCAATTCAAGGAGATGTGCGTCTTACAATGTCCTCTCCAGATGCAGAATTCATGCTTTATCTTTATAACGGTTTTGTTCAACAACAATGTTTTAAATATCAATCTTACGAACTAACTTTAGAAAAAAATTAAAATACTTCCACAAAAGCTACCAAAGTCAAATACAGTCCTAATGAAAACTAATTCACCGCTTATTGTGAAAAATTCTTTAGGGAAATATCTAGAGATTGACGATTCGACATATGTAACAGAATTAAATTATGCTGCAAATGAATGCATGAAATCCATCATGGGCCGATCATTATATGAACCGATAGCTTTTACACCGATTACAATGCGAAAAAAAAGTTGTGCAATTAAAGCACGATAAGTTTGCAAAGTTAAATGATAAAGGAATTTTGTATATGAATGCCCATGAAGGTAACTTTATATTAGAGGGGCATCCAGAAGATTTATCTATACTTACACAGGCTGGATTGGGATTCAGGAGAGCTTTATTCTTTGGACATATCGAAATGATCAATGAATAGGAGGTGAGAGATATGATTGAATTGCAATTAGACGACGTGCTTTACAACAGTGGAATATTGGGACTTTGTAGAGTATTTGACTTTGTAAAGCTACCGTACGATTCAGATGGACAAACCGTAACATTTCCTGAAAGTAACTTGAGCAATTTTGAAGAACATTATTTCGCATCGCTTGTTGACCTTTATGGTTCTGAAACTAGTTATTATAAAATGGTAAATACCTATAGTAAACAGTTTGTTAAAAAAATGTATAAAGGGGATAACCGAAGAAAAGGAGCTAGAACAATTTAATACACTTATAGACAACATGAAAAGATGGCTCACTTCAAATAGTTATAAAAATGTTTATCCCTTTTTAACGGAAATCTCCTATGATTTTGAAGCTTCAGCAAAGGCGTTTAAAAAAAGTAAATAAGAAGAAAAAAAGAAACGCTCGAAGATGTGCAACCACAAGTCACTGCAATGGCACAAGAATTATTAGAGTGCCTATCATTTTTAGAACATGAGCAAGCTAAACGCTATATTGTACCACGTATTCTCAGTTATCAAGTAATTCAAGGTTTCTGGTCAAATGTATCGCTACTAAATAGTAATGCTAGTAAAAAAAGATTTGTATGTAGAATATGATAATTATTTTATTCGGGCAGCTAAGAACTATTTAGAAACGAAAAACGATGAAAAGAAATATGCCAAAAGTAAATTAACTTGTGCCTGTTGTGATAATAAAATGAAATCGGCAACAGAAGCGTTTGATTTAACATGGGTACAAAAAGTTGGGTAGATGCTGCGAGAAAATCCTCACATTATTGGGATCACCAACGTGATATCTTTATCTGTCCTATTTGTAATATTGTGTATAGCTGTATACCACTAGGATTTACTTTGGTAAGAGGGGCTGGATTGTTTATAAATAATAACCGTTCTATAGACGATTTAGTTTCAGTTAATTCTATATCGTTAAAGGTTGGAAAAGTAGAAGTGTCAAGAGATGATTTAGAATCAATGGCTTATTATCAACTTCTAGATTTAATGGCACAACAGGCAGAAAACCAAAAGTTATTAGAAATTGATAACATTCAAATTGTTAAATATGACCGCAATTCAGAGTCGAGACCGTATACATTTAATATGTTATCACGTGAAAAGGCACAACAAATGTATGATAGTCGGAAAGATTTTCAGTTCTTAGTAGGGAAATATGTAAAGGAAAATGGAGAGTATGTAAGTCTTTATCAAGAAGTGCTACGACGCTTTTACAATGGACAAAGTTTTGCAGATTTACTTTATCGATTAATGCGTCTAGTTATTGATGATGATTTTAAAGGGATGGCTTCTATTCATAAAATACTGAATATTTCGAATAATAGATTTAAAGGGAGGGAGCATTTTATGACACAGGAGGAGTTACGTAAAATTCGTATTAGTGGTTATTACCTAAAGCAGGCGTATCGAGGGCAGGAAGCAAAGCTAAATGCAATTTCATATCGACTATTAAATGCGCTGAAAGTAAAAAAATCCTAATAAATTTATGGATACAATTTTCCAAGCATATAGCTACAAAAAGAATGAAAAACTATCAATACCAACATTCTTTATTCAAGGGTTAAATGATATAGAAAAATTCCAAACAATCGGTTATGCATTTTTAATAGGTCTAAATGGCTATGAAAAATCAGAAGATGAGAAGGAGGATACAACAAATGAATAAAAAAAGGCTTAACATTAAGTATCATTTTTGAAGCAGAGAGTGCGAACTATGGTGAGGGGTAGGTAACGTAACTTCGCTCAAAAAGATTTCACGTGGAGACCATGAAATGTATACATACCTTTCTCGTCAAGCGCTTCGCTACAACATTGTCGATCAAATGGAAGTTAATAATACGCCATTAGGAGTAGATGGCAGTGTAATTCAATTCCATCCCGAAGCAACAATTGCAGACTATGCTGAGATTGATTTATTTGGTTATATGAAAACGGTCAAACCTACTAAGACACGTGCAGCTGTGGTAAGGCTATCAAATGCAGTAGCACTTGAAAGCTATAATACAGATCTTGAGTTTTTAACGAATAAAGGGTTATTTGATCGTTATAAAGAAGCCACAAATGATGACAATTTAAAAGGTGGAAATATCGCACAAAGTGAAATTCATAAGTCCTTCTATGCTTACACAGTAACAATTGACTTAGATAAAGTGGGCATAGATGCGAATGATAATATTGAAATTCCACTGGCTGAACGTGCTGAACGTATAACAGCATTACTGCAATCATTAAAGTTTTTATATCGCGATATTAAAGGTCGTCGTGAGAATTTATCCCCGATATTTGCTATCGGTGGTGTCTATGATTATAAAAATCCGTTTTTTTTGAAAATCGTTTAAAATTAAAAGAAAATAAACTTGCTGTAGCTACAATTGAAGGTGTATTAGCGCTTGATGAACATGTACAGAAAGAAACACACGTCGGTTTAGTAAAAGGCCTTTTAGCAAATGATGAAGAAATCGAGCAAGTACTTCAAGCAAAGTCAATGGCTGAATTTTTCAAAGAACTTGAAGCGGCAGTTATAAACTACTATCAATAAGAGGGTGAGAATATGAAAGGAATTCGTATTGAGGCCTATCAAAATTTGGTTAATTATCGCAAGCCCACAAGTTTTCAATTGAAGGAATCCTATCCGCTTCCACCCTATTCAACAGTAATTGGTATGATTCATGCTGCATGTGGCTTTACAAGCTATGTACCCATGCAATTGAGTATTCAAGGTAAATACCACTCGAAAGTCAATGATTTATGGACACGCTATGAGTTTGCTGGGAGTACTTTTGAGGAAGGACGACATCAACTGAAAGTAGAACTGACAGAAGGGAAAGCACATGGTATTACTAGGGGCGTATCAACAACAGAATTGTTAGTAGATGTAGAACTTGTATTGCATATAGTTCCAGAGGATGAAAGTTATATTCCGATTATTGTAGATGCATTGAAATCGCCAGTAGAATACCTATCACTTGGTCGGCGTGAGGATTTATTACAAATTAATGTAGTGAAGGAAGTAGAAATTGCAGGAGAATTTACAGATTCTGATATTGGAGTTTTATATGATATTTATTTACCTCAACATTTGACTAATGATGAGAAAATTTATAGAAAACTAGGCACTACTTATCGCTTGAATAAAGTATATGAGCAATTGGAAATTTCAAAGGGGAAGAAAATTCGCCAATGGCAAAAGGTGAATGTTTTTCATGTGCCTGCATCGGAAACTAACCAGCTGTATGCATGGAGTGACATTTATTTTGACGCAGATGGTTATGTATTATTTTTAGCTTAAGAATGGGAGCTATCCCATTCTTTTTTTAAAAGGAGATGAGAGAGATGTTTACGGAACTGTTGGCTAAATCAGGGTAGATAAAAATGTAGCGGAGACGATTAGAGAGCATACTGACAAGTTATTAGACAGACATAGTAAACTTCAAGAAATATATCCGCATGCATTAAGTAAAGAAGATTGGGCACTTTTAGCAGAAGCTGCCGAATATCATGATGTTGGGAAAGCAAATACCAAATTTCAAAATAAGTTACGACAAATAGAGAATAAACAATTGGATTTATTAGAAGGTATAGAAGAAGTACCTCATGCCTATTTAAGTTGTGCATATATGCCATTGGGGGGTTTGTTAAAAAAAATATAGAAAAGAACAAATTCATATTTTGATGTTAGCCGTATACTATCATCATGAAAGAAGTGAAGAGAGATTAGAAGATTGTAAACAAGTAATTGAACAAGATTTGATAAATTATGTTTCGGCATTAAAGGACGAAGGATTTAATGTAAATGAAATACCTAGACATAATTTTGGGAAGTTCACTGATAAAGAATTCTTACGAGTGCGTAAAAATTTATATCATTTCGTTCGTATTAAAGGATTGTTAAATAAATTGGATTATGCTGCGAGTGGTCATCTTGATGTAGAAATCGCGCCAGGGGACGTAATCGGTACAGTGGATAAGTATTTTAAATCATTGGGCTATAGAAAAAAACGATTTGCAAGAGTATTTATTTCAGTATCCAAATGATAATCATGTGGTTATTGCGTCAACAGGGATTGGAAAAACAGAAGGGGCTCTTTACTGGCTAGGACAAGATAAAGGTATTTTTACACTGCCATTAAAGGTTTCGATAAATGCGATATATGATCGAATTCATAAGGATTTCGGCTATGAGCAAGTTGGGTTACTCCATAGCGATATGCGCGCAGAGTATGCAAAACGAGCAGGTGATCAAGATTTAGATTTATTTGCAATAAATCATACGAAACAATTGGCACAGCCATTAACCATTACAACAATTGACCAAGTGATTGACTTTGTTGGATTATATCCAGGATTTGAATTAAAATTATCCATTTTTTTCATACAGCAAGTTCATTATTGATGAAATACAAATGTATAGCCCTCGTCTAGTTGCATTCATTTTAATGGGGTTAAAGTACATTACAGATATGGGTGGAAGATTTTTAATTATGACTGCAACTTTGCCTCCATTGTTTATTGAGGCGATGCATAAATTAAAAATCCCTTTTAAGCAACCAGATAATCCATTTTTAAAGTTGAATGAACATGGAAACGTGATGAATCGTCATGTTATACAAATAATAGAACGAGATCTAACAGTAGAAGAAGTAGTTGCACATTCGCTAAATCAAAAAGTGCTAATTATCGTCAATACAGTTAAGAAAGCACAAGAATTATATGATGCATTTATTGATGCGGATTGTGAAGTGAATTTACTTCATAGTCGATTCATCAATAATGATAGATTCGAAAAGGAAAAGTCTATAAAGAAATTAGGTAAAAGAGATTGTGATGAGACAGGTATTTGGATAACTACTCAATTAGTAGAGGCAAGTGTAGACATTGATTTTGATATTTTATTTACGGAGTTATCGGAAGTGACGGGGCTGTTCCAACGAATGGGGCGTGTGTATCGTGGACGAGACTATAAAAATACAACACCAAATGTCTATGTATTTACGGGTTATGAATTGCCATCTGGGGTATCTGAGAGTGATAAGCGATCAGTTGTAGATTATACGATCTATCAAAAATCAAGAGAAGTGTTACTGCAATATAACAACCAACTTCTAAAAGAAAAAAAACAAAAATGGATATTATTAATCAAATATATAGCAGAGAAGCGCTTGGTGATAATTGCAGCTATTTAAAAGAATTTGATGTAACCCTAGCACAACTTGAAAATGTTTTACCATATGAAGAAAAAGAGAAGCCAACATTACGTGATATTGAAAATCAAACGATTATTCCTTTTGCGATATATCAAGAAAAGGAAGATGAAATACAAAAAAATACAGAAGAATTTGAAAGAGAAGCTGAGTTTGCAACTACGAATAACGCTTCTTAATCAGTTGCAAAATTATACAATATCTATTCCAAAATGGGCGTATAAAATGGCTGAAAAGGAATTTAAATATGATGCCATTGCAATTGATAAATATACAAACTATCCAATAATTGCTTTTCGGTATACAAAAGAAAAGGGTCTTATTTATGAAATAGAGGAAGGTGCTAATTTCTTATAAGGGGGACGATGTAATGCAGTGGGATGATTTGAAAGTAACAGGTTTACAAGTGCAATATTTAAAAGTATGTGAACGAAAGCTATGGCTACATGCTCATCAAATTGGCTTTGAAGATGAATATGACAAAGTACAACAAGGGAAAGTATTACATGAAACATCGTATCAGCGTAAAAAAATCGAAGGAAGTGCTAATCGATAATTTAATTCAGATAGATTTGATGGATGGTGATTATGTTGGTGAAGTGAAATCCAGTAGTAAGATGAAGGAGGCTGACCAAGCGCAGTTATTGTACTATTTATTTATACTCGATCAAATGGGCATCCAAAGAAAAGGTAAAATACATTATCCAAAGGAAAAGCGTGTAGATGAACTCGAATTAACAGAGCAGGATAAGCAAGAAATTCCTAAGTGGCTTGCACAAATTCAAAAAAATCATTCTATTAGAGAAGCCACCGATAAAGAAAAAAACTTAAATATTGTACGAAATGTGCATACTATTCTTTTTGCTGGGTAGGTGAAGAAGGATGAAAGATTTATATTTATTCAATAATGGAAGATTGCAACGCAAAGATTCTACGATTTATTTAGTATTGGAGGATGGCACGAAAAAAAACTGTGCCCATTGAACAAGTAGAAAATTTACATATATTTGCGGAAATGGACTTTAATACATCTTTTATTAATTTACTAAACCAAAAAGATGTTAGCCTACATTTCTATAATTATTATGGTTATTATTCTGGAAGTTATGTACCGCGTCGAAAAAAAGGTATCTGGTTTTGTAGATGTCAATCAAGCAGCACATGTACTTGATTTAAATAAAAGGTTATACATCGGACAACAATTTGTCTATAGTGCCATCCATCATATGCTGCGTAATATGCGACGTCACAAAGAAGAAGTCGGGGAATTGATTTCGGAGATTATTGACTTGAAGGAAAAGGTTGCTGATGCACAAGATATACAAACTTTGATGGGCATTGAGGGAAAGGTACGTTATACGTATTACCAAAGTTTTAATCATATTATTAAAAATCCAGATTTTAATTTTAGAAAACGAGAAAAGCGACCTCCCACAGATCCGATAAATGCATTAATTTCGTATGGGAATAGTTTGATGTACACAGCCGTATTGTCAGAGATGTATAAAACACAATTAAATCCAACGATTAGTTATTTACATGAACCAGGCTCGCGGCGTTTTTCATTATCTTTAGATTTAGCTGAAATTTTCAAACCTTTACTGATGGACAATCTAATATTCACATTAATTAATAAGAAGATGATACGTCTTGAACATTTTGAATATGTTGAAGAAAATATTTGCTTTTTAAATGATACAGGACGCAAAATTTTCATAACAGAATTTGAAAATCGTATGCGCACAACCATAAAGCATCGTAAACTAAATCGTCAAACATCCTATCGATTTTTAATTCGTTTAGAATGTTATAAACTCATCAAGCATTTAATTGGAGATGAAGATTATAAAGCTTTAAAGGCATGGTGGTAGAATGTATGTATTAATTGCGTATGATGTGGATGCGAAGCGTGTCGCCAAAGTGCATAAAGTATTAAAGAAATATTTAACTTGGACGCAAAATTCATTATTTGAAGGTGAAATTACTGAAGGCTTATTAAAGCAATGCATGGCTGAAATTGCAACAAAAGCAAACCCAGCTGTTGATTCTATTTATGTCTATCGAATTGCGAATCCAAAGCACATTAAAAAGGTAATTTACGGTATTGAGAAAGATTTTGAAAGTATGTTTTTATAATTTGCAGTGAATCTGTTTTCATATAAAATTTGATTAAAGCTTTATATACCAGGGTTTGGAGTTGTTTTTACATCGATTTGAAAATGATTATAAGTGATGTACTGCAAAAATGATAAATGATATAATAAATAAAACTCTCTGAACCTTGGTAATAAAGGTTTTATTAAATGCCTTAGGTGGGTTTTTCATTAACTAAGTGGAATGTGAATTAGAATTCCAGACATAGCCTAACGACTTAATATACATTTTTCATTAACTAAGTGGAATGTGAATAGTGCTGATGCCAATTCGCTTTTCCCACTAGCGACATTTTTCATTAACTAAGTGGAATGTGAATACAACGTTGTTAAATCAAGGTTTATAGAATACACAATTTTTCATTAACTAAGTGGAATGTGAATTTAAACTTGCGGTAATAAGACATATTAACCTTAACATTTTTCATTAACTAAGTGGAATGTGAATCCGTAAATGGGGCGTTGGAAGTCGCCTAGAAGTACGTGAATTTTTCATTAACTAAGTGGAATGTGAATGCCTTTATCCCATGTGCAAAATCATTGACTGTCTTAATTTTTCATTAACTAAGTGGAATGTGAATACGTTTTGGAGATTTAGTTGTATTAAAAGAGGCTTCATTTTTCATTAACTAAGTGGAATGTGAATATATATTTCTTAGTTCTCTGAATCTTCTTGCCCTGAAATTTTTCATTAACTAAGTGGAATGTGAATTCTTCATCGATTAACAAATAAGGTTTTGTCCCTAATTTTTCATTAACTAAGTGGAATGTGAATATTGAAAATCGAAACAAATAGTTTGACATTATCAAATTTTTCATTAACTAAGTGGAATGTGAATGTTGGTCCGATGATGAGTTTTTTAGCAACTTATCTAATTTTTCATTAACTAAGTGGAATGTGAATGTCAAGGGGCTTAGTGAGGTAGTACAAGCGGTATAGTTTTTCATTAACTAAGTGGAATGTGAATTCGGCAAAAGATAAGTTTTGGTCCAACTCGGCTCAATCTGTTTTTCATTAACTAAGTGGAATGTGAATCTTGATTAGAGAGGGCGAAAAAGAAGAAACTGTTTCAGTTTTTCATTAACTAAGTGGAATGTGAATGTTAGTAACAAGGGACGACAGCAAAAGAAAAAAAACTGTTTTTCATTAACTAAGTGGAATGTGAATTTTTCAAATGACTTTAAAATGTGGTTACTGGTGAAAGTTTTTCATTAACTAAGTGGAATGTGAATATTGTTGGTGATTTCTCTTACTCTCACTTCAACTATGTTTTTCATTAACTAAGTGGAATGTGAATGTAAATGCACCGAGCCAAGCTTTGAAGGCAATTTTGTTTTTCATTAACTAAGTGGAATGTGAATGATGATTTAGAGAAATTACATGGTGCAGATTTCTTCGTTTTTCATTAACTAAGTGGAATGTGAATCAATTTCATTCAATGTATACGGAACTTCGCATGATGTTTTTCATTAACTAAGTGGAATGTGAATACATTTACACAAATTCCTACACAATCTACTAAAAAAAGTTTTTCATTAACTAAGTGGAATGTGAATGTCCATCTAGTACTTATAATTGGTATGCGTACGAAGTTTTTCATTAACTAAGTGGAATGTGAATGGTTAAAAGGCTGCTGCAATGATTGCTACAAATAGGTTTTTCATTAACTAAGTGGAATGTGAATTATCCAAACGGATATTATCATATGCTTTTCCTCTCGTTTTTCATTAACTAAGTGGAATGTGAATAAGGCATTGATTGTTACGAATTATGGCTACATACATGTTTTTCATTAACTAAGTGGAATGTGAATTCCTTATTGACTATCATTGTTGTACCGTCAGCACTGTTTTTCATTAACTAAGTGGATTGTGAATTTTAATCCTCAGGTAGTTACTACTATTGGTAATGCAGTTTTTCATTAACTAAGTGGAATGTGAATTTTAATGCTGATGATTTTTGCCATTCAGGAGCTTTGTTTTTCATTAACTAAGTGGAATGTGAATAAAACAAAGAACGCTAGACGTAAAATAAAGCTTGATGTTTTTCATTAACTAAGTGGAATGTGAATATTAAATTGTCTAATATATTTTTTTTGTTCATAAAAAGGTTTTTCATTAACTAAGTGGAATGTGAATTCATTTAAAGATTACGTTATACAGGCTCGTTTAATCGTTTTTCATTAACTAAGTGGAATGTGAATACAAGGGTTTAATCCATCTACAGCAAGCATAAGTGGTTTTTCATTAACTAAGTGGAATGTGAATTCATCAAATTGGAACTCAAGGACGCAATTTATCGCTGTTTTTCATTAACTAAGTGGAATGTGAATCCAGATACGCTTGAAAGTGTGCTGCGTTCCATTTTGTTTTTCATTAACTAAGTGGAATGTGAATCTAAAATAAAGGGCGGCATATGTGCAATGCGGCGGGGGTTTTTCATTAACTAAGTGGAATGTGAATCCTAGTTTTGTACATAACAACCGTCTATACTCGTAATCGTTTTTCATTAACTAAGTGGAATGTGAATACACCAGCTGTCTTGATTCTTTTGATTAACGTATCAGTTTTCATTAACTAAGTGGAATGTGAATGTATGAAGTAAAGTAAACACCATTACACGTTTAAAGTTTTTCATTAACTAAGTGGAATGTGAATATGATGTCGGTGGAACTCTTAGACACAGAGGTTTTTGTTTTTCATTAACTAAGTGGAATGTGAATGTCAATGAGATGGTGATAGGATTACTTTTTACATGGGTTTTTCATTAACTAAGTGGAATGTGAATTATGGTGTGAGAAAGACTTCATAATCAATATTTGGTTTTTCATTAACTAAGTGGAATGTGAATATAGGTTTAACTGTGGCAGCTCTAGGTGGTTTATCGTTTTTCATTAACTAAGTGGAGTGTGAATTTAAGAATTATGTTCGATTCCTCTGCGAGCCAAAACGTTTTTCATTAACTAAGTGGAATGTGAATGTTGCATTAGTAGGTGAAGCATTAACAAGCAATGTAGTTTTTCATTAACTAAGTGGAATGTGAATTTAAAGGTTAAAACAGGATTATTCATACCGCTTCCTGTTTTTCATTAACTAAGTGGAATGTGAATAGTATAGCGAGGGTTGGAAACGCACCGATTTCGAGCAGTTTTTCATTAACTAAGTGGAATGTGAATTTTTAGTATTGTCAGCAAGCTTTGCTATATTTTGCATGTTTTTCATTAACTAAGTGGAATGTGAATTGACAGTGTGGAAGATTCCTTTTATGTTCAATTAAGTTTTTCATTAACTAAGTGGAATTTGAATATATTTACACCGAAGCCTTTCATCACTCTACTAGGTGTTTTTCATTAACTAAGTGGAATGTGAATGACAAATCAGTTGATATGATTCTTTGTGACCTTCCTTGTTTTTCATTAACTAATTGGAATGTGAATGCAGCTTATGATTTTGCCATAATGTTAATGTCACCAGTGTTTTTCATTAACTAAGTGGAATGTGAATCTGTTCGCACAGTGGTTTTTTTATTTTGATGGATAACGTTTTTCATTAACTAAATGGAATGTGAATCTCCGGGATCTTTGCCTACAATCGCTTGTAGAGTTGGGGTCTTTCATCAACTCTCTATGGAAAGTGGGGATTAAATAACACCATCTTCTCCACCATAAAACATGTCCAAGAGTTTTCTCTGCCTAAAAAATAAATATTGGGTTTTTAACCACCATATAGCTTTAATACTCTAAAAATTATTAGCAATCACCTGCCTCAGAAAAATTACTTCTAAATTATTTGTACAAAATTGAATAATAGGAAGTTCAATGGGTATATAAATATAATAAAACATGAGAACGATTTGGTCTGGCAAAATCGTGGTTTGATTTGAGGCAGAGGAGTGTGGAGATGGCGACACTTGTTGTAAAGAGGAGTATTATGCACCGTTACCAGCGTATTGAAGATGCGATTCGAGATGCTGCACCAGGGGATTTAATTGAAATTCGGGATGGTATCTATGAGGAAAGCTTTGAAATTTCCAAAAGGCTGACCCTTTATGGGGTTGGAAATGTGACGATTAAAGGTGGTGTATTTATCCGCTATAATACACATGCCAATATGCGTAATTTACGCTTTACACAAGGGCAGGGTATTTATGTCAAAGGGGATTTACAGCTGGAAAACTGTGTGATTGAACAGCAATTGGTACAAACACAGGTGACGGTTAGCTTTGGAAGTCTAATGATGAAAAATGTTGATATTCTAGCTAGCCCTGTTAATCAGTATGGTTTGCAAATTGATAATGGCTCAAGTGTTATTCTTGTGGACACGACAATCCAGCACCATACAAAGGCTCAAATTATGGTGCAAAATAGTGAAATTGCTTTAACCAATTGTATGCTATTGGAGGGTCAAACTAATGGTATTTTTGCGATTCGCAATGTAAAAATAGATATTGTGGATTGTGAAATTCATGGTCATCAGCAAACACAAATTGTTGCAGCCGCTAGTTCTATGACTATGACTAATACACTTATTCATCAGGGGCAAGGTTTAGGAGTTCAGCTCCTTGATCAATCGATATTAACAATGGATGGCTGTGAAATTAAGCGGCATCCGGATACAAATTTAGTTGTTCATGGCAGTGAGGTTTGGCTTACAGATTCTATCTTTTCTGATGGACAGGGTCATGGTATTTATATTGCCGAACACGCTACCGCAAAATTGTATGATTGCAAGGTCCATGGACATTATAAATCCCAGCTAATCATTGAAAATAGTAAGGTAGAGATTTGTAAATGTAGTGTGATGAAGGGACAGTCGACTGGTATCACGATTGTAAATGAAGCAAATGTCTCTATGTCAGAATGTATGATTCAAGACCATCAGCAATTTCATTTTATCGTCGATGCTAGTTTTCTAAAGCTGAATCGGTCTGTCCTTCAAGATGGGCAGGCAGGTGGTATTTTTGGTAATGATCATGCGAAAATAATGCTTCATCATACGACCATTCGAGAGCTGGAAGGACATCATCTTTATATAAATAATGCTCGTTTATTTGCAGATAAATGTACATTTGATGCTATTATTGGTCACGCTATTACTTGTATGAAGGCTATTTTTGAGGTTACTAATAGTGCATTTAAAAACAACGGAAAGCAAAGTCCCTATGCACTTATTTGGTCAGATAACTCGATGGGGCGTATTAAGCATTGTTTGATTGATGAAATGGATCGTGCTTTTTTAGCGTTGTCCAATCAATCAATGCTGGAGATGGAGAATATGGATCTGACAGCAGCAAAGATACCTGCAATAGTGCAGGAGAAGAGTCAATTATTTATTCAAGGGACGACTAATGGAACTATGTGGAAGAGTGATGCCACATCCAAAATTATTGCTATATCCCCAAAAGTTAACGATCAAATGAAGCAAATGGTGAACCACATCAATCAAGCTGAATCAATAAATTTGCATATTCTTAATGAAAAGCTACAAATACCAATTGATGTATTGCAACAAGTAACTGCAATTCTTCAGAAAAGTAATATTAAAAAAAACAATGTAATAACCGAATAAATGAGTAGGATAAGTAGTTTCACTTTTGTTGAAATTACTTTTTTTTATGACACGAAACAAAATGGTAAAAATACAGATGTGAACTTGAAAATCACTGTTTGGTTTTGACTAGTAATAAAGAGGGTAAAATTAAGTATCTTTCCTGTCATTTAAAAAAATTGTCGGCAGCCCGTTTAAATATAAATGAATAATAGAGATAAAAAAAGGTAGTCTTGTAAACGGTTTCTTAGGTATTCAATTGACGCAAATTCACAAAATTCGACAAAAAGGTTTATTATTTTTATAATTAGTAGTGTAAGAGAATTAATCGAGGCAAAGAATCATTACAATTCCTGAAGTGAAAGCTTTTTTAAAAAAAATAATAATATTTTTTGAAGAAAGTAATAATATTATTAAGAAAATGTAGATTTTGGATTGATTAATTTCCATGTTTTATCCTATAATTAGTAAAAACGGTTCATTAAACATTGTATTTACAGAGATAAAAATGATTTTGGAATAATAAATTTATGTGTAAATTAGGGGTGAAAGAGCATGTTTGGGCTTTCGAAAGAGGAAATTATGTTAATGCTAGAGAAGGCAGAATTAGAAGAGAATCAAAAAAAGTGCAATTGCTGAAATTCTACAGCTTAACAATATGCGAATCGAGCAACAACTAGCATTTATTATCCATCTAGTTATAGATGAGCGTGAACGAAATATTTCAAACAATACATATCTAAATTAAAAAAATGTCGAAGGAACGAGAAATTTGACTTCGGTTTGATTTATTGGTTGGAATCAACATATTGAATTTAAATAGTCATTCAACTTAAACAATCACAGGTGTTTTTGACAAGTACTTGTGATTTTTTTCTTTTTATTCCAATTAGCTGTATACATTTTAGGGGTTGAATGGTTATATAGATGAGTTAACTACGAAATGGATATCCAAAAAGTTGGTGAAGTATGAATAAAGAGTGGGAGCGTCTATTGCTTGCGCATGCAGAAGTCGTTTTCAAATATTTGATAAAAATAGGGGCTACAAAAGAAGATGCAGAGGACGTTGTACAAGAGGCAATCATTAAAACAATTGAGTGTTTGTCTACAATTCGACATGATAATTTACGAGCTTGGCTATTCAAGGTCGCCCTTAATCGCTACTATACGTTGTATAACAAGCAAAAGCGCGCAACATTAATCGGTGACAATGAAATCGAAAAATTAAAAATTGCATTGGATGATGCAGAACAACATTATTTACAAAAAGAGCAACATGCAAAGATTAATGAAGCCTTGCAGGGGCTACAGCCAGCATTTCAGCAATTACTTTTAATGAAATACGATATGGAATTGTCCTATAAAGAAATCGCTGCGATTCTAGCGGTGAGTGAATCGCATGTAAAAACTTATTTACAGCGAGCACGTAAAGCATTTAAAAAAACAGTGGGAGATGTTAGAAGATGGACAACCTTTTTGATACAGAACAGATGAAAAAAAACAATGAAAAAAAGCCCAGCGCTGCGCAACATGGAAAACGATTATCATCACGTTTGTCGTAATGGTTGTGACATTGTTTGGTGGAAAAATAGCTAATGACGCAATTACTAGATTTTTACAAAGTCACGCTCAAAATACCTTTTATACCTTACATCAAGTAAAAGGTGCAAATGAATTTATTGGATCAATCAGAAATTACCCTGGGATTTTAGGCGGTGAAATGCATTATAAAACAATTAAATACATTGAAGGAAAGGTTGTTCTCACTGGAGATGATGCATTGGGCTATGGTTTTTTTACGAAACGAGGAGTTATATGAAGGCGCTATTTCTCATCTAACATTTGGAATGAGTAACAGTGAACAAGATTTAAATTCTCAACGTTATAATGAATTTGGACAGCGTGAAATGTTGTTTTTCTATCCATTTATAAATTATCAAAAGACGAAAAATGATTTAGCGTTGTTGCCCGAAATTGATGATCATAAAGTAATGGAAGTTGCTTTATCTTTTGATAAAGGTTATTCAATGCAGGAAGCCCTTACGAAACTACCGAAAGAGGTGAATACTACTTGGCTATGGGTTAAAGATGTGAATGAAGCAGACGACCATACTGGCAAAATTAAACATAATGGAAAGGGTATAGATAGCTACAATGTGTTTCGTTCAGAACAAGATGTATATGGTTTTTCCCTTTTAAACGCGAACGGTGATGTAGCAGAGAACCCAGCAGAGCTATTTGTCCAAGCTATATCAAGCGGGGCAAGACAATCATCAAGTTTAAAAGATGAATATAAACGATTGGAAAAAGAAATTGGTGGTGAAGATGGGCTGTCTGTGAATGACCTTGTTATCTATGGGGCAGTTGTTACTGGTAATACGAAGACATTAGCGAGTCTGAAGAATCTTGATTTTATAAAAGCATCCTCAATTGGAGTAATCACAGATAAATATTAACTCTAAATAAGGTCATTTCATATATGAGGTGACCTTATTTTTTTTGTAAAACAAAATAATGCAAATTACCCTTTATGATACCGCTCATTTGCCGTGATATTGAAATGGTAAATAATGAAACTAATTATTTTTATAAAACGTAAAGATAGTAAGCGTTTTAAAACGATAGGGGGATAGAATTTGAGAAAAGCCTTACTTATATTAGATATTCAAAACGATTACATGAGTGATCAAGCTAGACTGCCTATAGCAAAGCAGCAAATGGAATCTACCATAAAAAGTATCAATAATCTCATCGGAAAAGCAAAAGAGCAAGAGGTTCCAATTGTCTATATTAGAAATGAATTTGAACGAACACAAATCTCGAACCTTTTCCGAAAATTCACTGCTATTAAAGGAACGAAAGGGGCTGAATTTGATGAACGATTAGTCATAGTGGAAGGAAAATATTTTTCAAAAAATAAAGCAGATGCATTTAGTAATCCAGATTTAGCAACTTTTCTCTCCCAGCAAAATATTAATGAATTAATCGTCACGGGTGTATTTGTTGAAGGCTGTGTGAGTGCAACGGTTTATGGAGCTTTAACAAGGAATTTTAAAGTGATAGTTGTTAATGATGCAGTTGGGGGAGTAAGCGATAAAAGCAAAGCGGCAACCTTAATGAAGTTAGCAAAAAAAGAGGTATTAATCTGCAAATCACAACAAATTTTAGAGGGAGAGGAGATTGAAAATGACACTTTTACAGCGTTTAATTAAACAAGCTAAGAAGCCAAACGGATTTGTAGGGTCAGTAATGTTACGCATTATGAATGTTGCACATAGTGGTATGAATACATGGCTTATTAAGCATTGTGATATATGTGATGGTGATATTGTATTAGATATTGGCTGTGGTGGTGGAAAAACACTTCAAACTTTATCGAAGATGAATCCAGGTGGTAAAATCTACGGTATAGATTTTTCTGAGCAGGCTATTAAGGATTCCATAAAAACAAATAAAATGGATGTTGCAAATGGTAAGGTCATTGTCAAGCAAGCGAGTGTTTCAAACATTCCGTACACAGATCAGTTTTTCGATACAATTACAGCCTTCCAAACACATTATTTTTGGCCAGATCTAGCAAATGACGTGAAAGAAGTATTTAGAGTATTGAAGCATGGTGGAAAATTTATTATTATGTCAGAGCTCTATAAAATTCATTATCATATGAAAGTCTATAAAACAACATCAGAAATTGAGCAGCTATTTGAAAGTGTAGGGTTTCAAAAGATTCAAATTATCCAAAATGCGCGCAAAGGATATCTTTGTATAATAGGCATGAAATGATACATAGGAAAATGGGGGTACTATAAATGAAAAGATGTGAATGGGTAAAGTTAGAGGAGCTCTATACGTAGACTATCATGACAAGGAATGGGGTGTTCCCGTCTATGATGACCAGCATTTATTCGAGATGCTATGCCTAGAGGGGGCACAGGCAGGGCTTAGCTGGTGGACTATTCTGCAAAAAAGGGAGGGGTATCGAGCTGCTTTTGATCAGTTCGATGCTTCAAAAATTATTCTCTATACTGAGGAAAAGCTAGAGGAGCTTCGACAGGATACTCGTATTGTTCGTAATAAGCTAAAAATTGCAAGTGTTGTTTCAAATGCACAATCCTTTTTAAAAATACAGGAAAAATACGGCTCATTTTCTCATTATATTTGGGGCTTTGTAAACCACGAACAGATTGTAAATAAGTGGTCGTCCATCGCTGAAGTACCTGTCACGACACCGATTAGCGATCGCATGAGTAAGCAATTGAAAAAAAGATGGCTTTAAGTTTGTTGGTAGTACAATTTGTTACTCCTATATGCAGGCAATAGGGATGGTCAATGATCATGTAACAGATTGTTTTTGTCGAACTGAGGTGTCTGATAATGAACATTAATGATATTAAGGCACAGCTAGTAAGACAGGCTACAATCTTTACAACAGGAGGTATTCGCCCTACTCATGGTCTTCTTGAAAGCTGGATAGCTTTGTAGGCTGGTCATTACCTGAGGAACAGAGACCCAAAGAGTTTCAGCCACTTGCCACACTGTTTATAAAGGAGCTACCCTTTGTTCCAGAATCACTTCAATCAATAGAGCTATTGACTGTATTTATCCACGAGGAAATTTTCCAACATTTAATAGAGGATGATCTTAGTCGATTTTTTGATATTAGAGCCTATACATCATTAGAGGGTTTGGTTCAGCGAAATTGGCAGCATGACCATATTCGCGCATTTCCTCTAACGCCTAAGCTAATAGTTAATGATTATCCAGCATGGGATGGGGGAGGTATCCCTTGTGATGTGGAAGATGAAATTTTAAGGCTCGAAAACGATGAAGAGCTAGATTACTTTGATGATATTGTGGAGGAAATTTACGCTGTTCATAAGATAGGTGGCTACCCAGCATTTTGCCAAAGCGGTCATGATTTTGGCGAGGACTATCCATTTGTCCTTCAAATTGCTTCAGACGAAAAGGCATATTTCAATATTGTGGATAATGGGAATTTCTATTTCTTTTTTAACCCCATCTTAAAAGAATGGCGCGTTCATTGTGATTTTTATTAAAAATAATATCTTCTCTCGTTTACAGCAATGAAAGAAATAATCATAAATCAAATACTCTCTACAATAATTTGAAAGTATGTACTCATTGTAGCTAAGCATTAACGACAAGGCTTCGTGATTGTTGATAAAATGGTTGGGAGGGCTTGCATGTTATATTTAGCAGGGTGGAAAACCCAATTGCTAAAGGAGGAAAAATGATGAGACGCCATATGCCTGAAAATAAAAAGACAAGGAAGGTGCTAAAGTTGGAAAATAAAACAGTTGTGAAAAATGGTATTGGATTTGGCTCTGTTCTAGCTATTACAATTTCTTGGAGTGTCAATCATTCAATATTATGGGCAATTATACATGGCTGTTTAAGTTGGTTGTATGTTGTCTACTATGCGTTGGTAAGATAGAAAGCTAGTAACAGGGGATGCATTAGTAAGTGGTAAGTGTTTAAAGGAAAATGGTGAAGGGTACAGTTAAATAGAAAAGATACATCGTTCATATCTTTTGAGCAGTTAGCATACATATTTAAGTGCTCTTTTTTTCAGAATAATAGTATGCATCGCAGAAGAAAGGTTGATAGAATGACACATCAAGTAACCGCTGCAAGTAACATTGATTTCAGTGCTACAGGCGTTGATAAAATTTTACAGAATGTAGCTTTAATCTTATCTACTTTCGTAATTTCTTGCCCATTTACCAGAGAATTTGATTTTGGATCGAGTTCTCTTACACCTTTCCAGCTTGTTAAAAGACGTAATACAGCACGTCTTATTGAGAGCATCCAACGCTTTGAACCACGAGCTATCATTATTGATGTGGATTATTTAGGAGATACTTATATTGGAAAACTAGAACCTGTTGTCAAAGTAATTGTAAAAAAACCGTTCAAAAAAAGCTTTTCCGATAAAGAATTAGCCAGGCAGCTTTACTTATGGCCTGGCAATTTGTAAGTGACCATTAATTCCTTTTGTAAAGTAGGTCTAAAGAAAATTTTTTTTACCTAGGTATTATAAAATGGAATGGAGAGAATTGATGAAAGGATTCATAAAAGGTATTTTAAGTTTATTTTTGATCATTTTCATTAGTTTGGTACTTCTTACAACTAAACAATCCGTAAATGTTCCTACTATTCAAACACCTCCTACTACAAATTATGCTGAAGAAATTGGTGACAAGTTACAAGCCTCCGATTTTACCAAAAAAAACGATCATTGCCCTTAGAGCAGCAGGTTATTCTCCAGATAGTACAATTGGTTATTTAGTTGAATCTCCTACGAATCAAATAATGACTATCCACTTACATAGCATCGATAAAATTGATAAGAGTACAGAAAGTGAAATCCAATATATTGTCAATAGGATTGCAAAAAATAATAATCTCCATAACTTTATTGTTAATGTTCAACTTGTAGATGTGTCTTTACAATAATAAGGATGGAAAAGCTTTAAAACTAGTGTGTTATAATCGAAGCAAAGAGGTGAGTATGTTGAGAATTTTAGTGTTAGGGGCAACAGGACGCGTAGGCAGTCATGTAGTTTCACTTGCTTTGCGGGATAATCATCATGTGACTGCTGTAGTTCGGACACCACATAAGCTAAACATTTGTCATGACAATTTACATATTATTAAAGGGGATGTCACTGACAAACATAATATCAAAGCGGCTATGATAAATATAGATATTGTCATCAGCGCCTTAAGCACAGATGGAACAACTACTTTAACGAAAAGTATACCTGTAATTCTTGACGCCATGACAAAGGAAAATGTTAAACGAATTATAACAGTTGGAACTGCTGGCATTTTACAAAGTCGTTTAGATCCAGGTCTATTGCGCTACCAGTCAAGTGAATCAAGAAGAACAACTACTTTCTCCGCTCAGGAGCATCATCAGGTCTTTGAGTTATTGAAACAATCAAAGATGGACTGGACCATTGTTTGCCCTACTTATTTACCAGATGGAGTGTATACTGGTCATTACCGTATCGAACAAGGCTTTTTACCTAAGGGTGGCACCGAGATATCGGTAGCAGATACGGCAGAATTTACATACCAACAAGTCCAAAATACCGATTATTTGAAAGCTCGAGTTGGAATTGCGTATTAATATTTAAGTGTTTGTAAAAGGGGTAAAATTAATGTTTCCGTATCTTGCCAACTACTTTATAGAGTCGACTTCAAGGAAGTGTTTTTCTAAAGATATGGTTCACAATTAATTACCTTCTAACTGTTTTTTTTATGGTTACATAAGAGTAAAATGTAGCGTATATTTTCCTTTTTATAGAAGGTGAATTATACTTTATGTCGAATATATCTTTTAGAGGTGATTGTTATGGAGAAAGATAGTTCGATTGCAATCAAATATCCTAAGCATAAAAAACTATATGAAACCGGAGAAACGACACAATTATATGTAATAAACATAACAAAGGAGCATGTTGATCGGTTGATTGAGGAAATTGATAAGACATTAAAGGCGTCTAAATGACGTCTTTTTATTTTGGAAAATGGTCACCTTCGAGGATAGAAAGTGACCGTATAAGAGGAGTGCTTTTGTAAGGTTAAAGCGCTGGTATACTACTATAAATATGATGTAAAAAAACTCTTAGCTCAGCCATTTGCCTTAGCTATAAAAATTATTAATATATATTTCATAAATAATCATAATTGACAATGTGTATACGTATGTATACAATTTATTTGCATAGTGATGTATACATAAGAAAGGGGATTCGCATATGAAAAGTGAAATCAATCAGGAAATTAGAAAAGAAAGGCATCATCGCAGGGAGCATCATAGAGGAAGGGACGGCTCTTCACACCGAGGTCCTAAAACATTCCGCCGTGGAAGAGCTATTGCATTTTTAGAAATGATGAATTTAAAGCGTGCAACGATCAAGCAACAATTAGAACAACCAGAGTTTCAATCCATTGAGCCTATTTTAATAGGAGAGTTAAAGGCTATTGATATGGTTATTAATGAATTTATCCAATTATTTGATATTCATGAAAGTGAAACAGAGGAAAATTCATCGTTAGATCCAGCTATGGATAGTAATGGAAGAAGGAAATAGCTTAAATGAAAAAAATTAATCAATACATTGATACTGTCTTTTACAAGCAAGACGCTATGAGGAGGTCATCTCGTCCATTACAGAACAAGGAATGCCAGCTATTTCTGTTTCACCATCATCTGGAAAGCTTTTAACAATGCTTGTTTCCATGACTAAGGCTCAAAGCATCCTTGAAATTGGGGCGCTTGGCGGATATAGTGGGATTTGTTTAGCTAGAGGTCTAGATTGTGATGGTACATTATTGTCATTAGAATTAGAGGAAAAATATGCATAACTAGCTACAATAATGTATCCAAAGCAGGATTTGGAAAACAAGTTAGCTATATGACAGGCCAATGTCACAGTAGCTGACCATCCTCAACTAGAGTCGATTATTATGCCGATCGGTGACGGCATGACAATTTCAAAAGGAAGAAATAATGATGCGATTCAAAAGCACTGACAGACATTATAAATAGTTTGTTGTTTTTTTTCTTCATAGTCTAAAAGTAAAAATAATTGAGAATCCAACCAGCAATGCCAGTTATGATTCCTACAATCATTAAGACTAGACCGTGAGTTTCTGCATGATAATCCTTTCTCAAAACATAGCCCATACAGACGGCAATTATGCCACAAAATAATTGAAAAAAAACAAAAGCAAATAATGCATTGATCCAACCAATTGAAATAAGAATTGATTTACAATTTTTCTCCATACAAACTCCTTCTTTTCATTTCTACTTTATTTTAGTTTACATATAAAAAGACTGTTAGCAAACCCTTCCAGTTTAGCTGCAGTCTTCTATCAATTTAAATATTCCTATTTAATTTATCTGAAATGCTTTTAAGGATTTCCGTCTGCTCCTGCTGGATTTTAATAAATTTAAATAAAAACCAAATGATAAAAACAGCAGGAATAAGATAAAAAATAAATATGCCTACAAGAGGTAAAAGCGCAAAAATTAGTTCCATCACAAACTCCTTTATTACTATAAAAATATAATTAATATCCATATCCCGCATTTATTTTTAGCTTATTTTAGTTCCATTTGGCACAGGCTGATCTGGTGCCAGGAGAATAACATCTCCTTCTACAGGCACGCCACCGATTACTAAAACTTCAGATTTAAAGCCTGCTACACGCCGAGGAGGGAAATTGACAATAGCTACGACTTGTTTCCCTATAATCCCTTCTGGTGTATAGCGTTTAGTAATTTGTGCAGATGATTGCTTGATTCCTAAAGCATCTCCAAAATCAATGCTCATTTTAATTGCAGGAACCCTAGCTTTTGGAAGTTCTTCTGCTTGGATAACAGTACCAATCCGAATATCAAGATTAACAAAATCCTCTATAGTTGCCATTACAGTACTCCTTTAATATAAAAGTTAATCTAATTGAAGTTTTATCTTTCTATACCTATATTTACAAAAAGTGTTCCTGACTACAACTATACCATTTGAATGCACATTATGCAGAAATTGTTTTTAATAATTGTCATTTTAGGTATTTAATAAAACAAAAATCAAAGCATTTTTTTAGTTTGAATCTCAAATAATAAAGGATAGAAAGTATTTGCAGGAGGTGAAAACTTGAGGAAAAATTATCTTTTACTATCATTATGTATTTTTGCACTATTCGTATTCGTAATAAATGATAAATCTTTTGCAGACAAAGGAAGAAGATATTACGAAGAAGCAGGACAAATTTTGTGGGATATAAAAACGGATGAAAAAGTAATAGCCCTAACGTTTGACGATGGTCCTCATAAAAAGTATACACCTGAAATATTAGATGTATTATCAAAATACGATGCTAAAGCCACATTTTTCATTGTGGGAGAAAATGCAGAAAAAAAATCCAGAGCTAGCTTTACGTATACACGATGAAAATCATGAACTTGCCATTCATACCTATACACATCCTTTTAAAACAAATGTTTCTAATTTAATAAAAGAAATAAAGCAAACTCATGCAACTATCTATGGGATTACTGGATACTCTCCTGTTTTATTTAGGCCAGTTGAGGGACAATACACAGATGCTATGATTGACGCTATCCACAAAGAAGGCTATAAAGTGGTGATGTGGTCATGGCATTTAGATACATTCGATTGGAAAAGCCCTGGAGAAAAAAAAGATTATCAATACTGTTTTAAAAGGAGCAAAGCCGGGAAGTGTTGTGTTATTTCATGATGGTGGGGGAAATCGAGAACCAACCGTAAGAGCGTTAAAAAAAGGTTTTACCTGAGCTTGAAAAACAAGGCTATAAATTTGTCACGATTACAGAGCTTCTTGAGATACAAAGGTTAAATAAAAAGAAGGAAAATAAACAACGCTAAACTATTAAAAGGGTCACTTTGAGGTGACCCTGTTTACTGTAGTAGGTAAGGTTGACTAATTAGTATGGAGTATTTTTATTGTAAGGTATTAAAACTTTCCAATGTAGCGTTAATAAATAAAAGTAGCACCGACAATAATTAAAAGATAAATAGAACAACAATTATGGCAAATGTGAACTGTAGCCTTTGATATTGCCCCCACAGTTATAATTGTTCCAGCTGCCTACATTTACACATTGCCAGTAACTCAATTTCCCTCTCCTTTCTACAATCTATAATATGTAAAGCAATTAATAGGAGGGGAGTTATTCATCTATTAAAAAATTTTTAAATAAAAAAAGGGTCACTCGAACCAAAGTGACCCTAAACCACAAACTAGGAGGTGCAAAGCTAAATTAGCTTTACACTACTATTACTATGATTTGATAACTATATTTGTATAGTGAATTGTCTATAAAATAGATTTAAAAATTAAAATAAGGAAGAAAGGTCTAATTGGGCAAACCCTGTAACAAGAAAAGCCGTTCAGACCAACCCAAAAGTTGCTCGGCTCGACAGAAAAACTGCTCAGGCGAACCCAGAAATCGCTCAGCTCAACAGAAAAGTCGCTCAGATAAGAAAATTAAACAGGGGGGTCACATCTAACTAGGTGTGGCTTTTTATCATGCATTAAATAAGATTAGGAGAATGATAAATGGTTTAAGGGGCATGACAGTGATTAGAGAGGTGGTACTATGCAATTTACAGATGGTACATGGACATTCGATACTGAGATAATCGATGCACTTGCTAAGAATCAGCAACGAGATGAGCAGGAGCGCGAAATGCTGAATGCACTTGCTCGCTACGCTTACACTCGCTACAAGCAAATTAGGGATCAAGTGAATCCACGGAAATGTAAATATATGAGAATCGATCAAGTGAAGGAACAATTAAAATCACCTGCAAAACGACAAAGAGTTTCTAATCTGTTGAATATTACTGAAGAAGAAGTGTATTACATCGTAGATTTTGTTAAAAAGTATTTAAAATATGTTAAGTAAAAATTGAGTTAGGAATAGAAAAACTTCTAAAAAGCAGGATTCCCCTTTTCAAAAGAGAATCCTGCTTTTTAGTGTACAGTGTTAAAGGGAGGGCAATGTGCCGTTTCTTTAACGAGAAGAAGATAACCTTTTAAATAAAAAAAAGCCTGATCTAATGTCGCCAATCCTTGAGGCCAAGGCACCCATATTTGTACTCAAACTAATAGGAGATTGCTGTTGATAGGATGCCATTGCTTTTGTCTTTGCCGCAGCATTGTTCCCAATTTTTGAGGGAGCACTTTCACTTGCTACGGAAGGATTGCTAAGGGCAGTCAATAAAGGATTAGAAGTGGATAGGGTGTTTGGATTCGAAAGCCCTAAACTGTTAAAAATTTGTTGTTGAATTGTCGATACACTGCTGCCATCTAATGTTGTAGGATTAAGGCCATAAAGATAATTATTGAGACCATTTGATTTTTTTAGTTCATTGATGATGGATTGTTTCTGTATGTCAGAAATAGTATTAATGCCATTGCCTAAAAGAGCTTCTGTTAATACTTCCTTAAAGGTAAATTTTTGTTCTGCAGATAAATTTAATTTCTTATTATCAGAAACATCTTGTAATAATTTTTGTGTAATCAATAAATTCTCACTAGATAATGAGCTTATCGTCAAGGAAATTCACCTCACTTTATGTAGATATATATCTTCTTCATAGTCTATTATCGTCTTTTTGGCTGAAATTTTCCATAGTTAAAACAAAATATGGAAGGCCATCGTATTATAGGTAATAGGGGTGTTTAGATGAAATATTTATTCATTGGCACAATTTTATCCATCATAGGTGTCTCGATATCGATGCTTCTATGGGGTATGGAAAGAGCCTATTTCATTTCAGGAATCATTGGCTGTGTCTTAATTGTAATAGCAATGATTATGTCAGGCTCAATGGTGAGTGGCGATCGTATGCGTGCAAACTTAGCTACTGAAACAAGGGAGCATAGGGAAGAGAGAAATAAATTTACTGCTAATTCATTTCTAATGCTATCCCCAATATACTGATTACTATTATATTATACTATTTTGTGAAATAAATTTATTTAATCCAAACAATCAACTATGGATTTGGTGCAGATAATCAAGTGAATTTTGCTATCCACCAAAGGCTATTATTTCTCTTCTCATCATTCTATATAGTATTATTATCTTTAGGATAAAGGAGTGTGAGATATGAGATTCATTAAATTCCTATTAATATTTCTAATTTTCCTAGGCGTTATTGGTTACGGAGTGTATCACTACGGTACGAAGTTTGCCTCCGATAAAATAGTGGAGACGGTTTCAACAGAATTAAAGAATAGCGGTGAAATCGAAGAAATTAAGAATACGATTGAAAGTGATCCTGAACTAAAATCGTTTATGGAGGAGGCAAAAACGGCTGACAGCAGTAAATTACCGTTTACAACAAAAGAAGAGGCTACCAAAGTCTTAATTCAAAAAGTGGGAATCTCGGAGCTTAATTCTATTCGAGAAAAAGTGCAAAATGGTTCAATGACAAAGGATGAGGTTCTTCAGGAAGTTCAAGGAAAATTAACAGACGAAGAAATTATGGCTTTAAAAGTGATTGTTTATAAGGAATTGTATAAATAAATTGCTTAGATTGTAGACAAACTCATGTTTGTTTACAGTCTTTTTTTTGTGCAAAGATGATGCTGAAAGCGGGTGTTAGCTCCAAAAGGTAATAGAATGCTATTTATTGTATAATTGTAACGTAAATCTAGAATGGAAAAGAGGAAACGAATGCCTACTATACTTGTTGCTGACGATGATGCGAACATTCGCGAACTCGTCTGCCTATTTTTGCGCAAGGATGGATTCACAACAATCGAAGCAAAGGATGGTAAAGAGGCTTTGACCATTTATCACGCAACGCATATTGATCTTGTAGTGCTTGATATTATGATGCCAACAATGGATGGTTGGACTTTATGTAAGGAGCTACGCAGAGTAAATACTGAACTCCCGTTACTTATGCTGACTGCAAGAGGTGAAACATGGGAGAAGGTGAAAGGTTTCGAACTCGGAACGGATGATTATTTGACAAAGCCATTTGATCCGTTAGAGTTAACGGTACGTATAAAAGCATTACTAAAACGCTACAAAATTGGCTCCACACAGACTATTAGGCTTGGTACTATTACACTTAATCGTCAAACGTATAAGGTTATGAGAGGAGCCGAGTCTATTTCGCTGCCGCTCAAAGAGTTTGAATTGCTATACAAGCTTGCTGAAACACCAGGACAGGTCTATACACGGGAGCAGCTGATAGATCAGGTTTGGGGGCTTGATTTTGCAGGAGATAATCGAACAATCGATGTACATATAAAGCGCCTACGGGAGAGATTCGCAACTTCAACAGAATTTCAAATAGAGACGGTACGTGGACTTGGCTATCGGCTCGAGGTTACTGGATGATTCGATCTTTATATACACGTGTCGTAGTAACATTCTTAGTTGCCGTAATAGGAGGTACAATTATTTCCTTTTTCGTGGCAACTTGGATATTTAAAGATAAATTGAACGAAAACTTGCAAATTCCCTTACTGAACTTTGGACAGGACATCGCACTGATTTTTGATACATTACCGTATCATGAAGCGGAGACATTCGTAAGCGAAATGAATCAGCTCAAATCCTATCATATTCGCATTTATGAAGCAACGGGGCAGTTTCAAAGTTACGGAGAGTTGAACGGCGATAAAATTGCAGATGTGACAAATGAACAGGTCAGAAAAGTATTGTCTGGAGAGGTTGTTCAAGTGGAGTCAAGTGGTGTTTCATCTATTCTCTTAGGAATACCTTTACCAACTGAAATGGGTACCAAAGCAATGTTTGTAGAACCAATCTCCTTACCTTCTACCTCGTTTGCAATAAAATTGATATTGAATTTTTCAACATATGCCCTTGTATTAGGAAGCCTGGTGTTTTTAGTAGCAGCGATGTTTTTTTGTAAAGCCAATCAAAAAAATTAACAAAGGCTACTAGGCATATAGCAGGAGGAGATTTCAATGTCGAGCTGAATATTAAGCAATCGGGTGAGTTAGGTACCTTGGCTCGGAGCTTTGAAGAAATGGCCCACGATTTACAGCAGCTTGAGCAGATGCGAAGAGATTTCGTATCCAATGTCTCTCATGAAGTACAGTCGCCACTTACTTCAATCTCGGGCTATGCTTTAGCATTGAAGCAAGTCGACCTTTCTGAAGACGAGAAAAGTCGTTATCTCGATATTATCATTGCTGAAGCGAATCGAATGTCCAAGATGAGTGATAGCCTGCTAAAGCTGAGCTTGCTTGAATCGAAGGCCCAGCCATTACAGCTTTCTACATTTAGCCTTGATGAACAAATTAGACGAGTTATCATCGCAATTCAGCCACAATGGTCTGCTCGCAACATCCTTTTTAATGTCAATTTACAGGCTGTTCGCCTAATGGCAGATTATGATCAATTAAATCAAGTATGGACAAATATTCTTACCAATAGCATCAAATTTTCAAGCGATGGTGACAGGATTGATGTTAGCATAAAACAAGAGGCCAATCACGTAATAGTGCGAGTAGCTGATATGGGCATTGGAATTTCTTTAGAGGATCAAAAGCGTATATTCGAACGGTTTTTTTAAGGCTGATCGCTCCCATAGCCGTAAGTATGAGGGTAGTGGTATGGGATTGGCTATTGTGAAACAGATTGTATCACTTCATCATGGAGACATCCAAGTGCAAAGCCAACTCGGGCAAGGAACAACTTTCATTGTCACTTTACCAATTATAATACCAACAGCTTAAAACCAATTCTAAATGTTACGACTTGTGCATATAAGTTGTAACATTTTTTTTGCTGTTCATATTGCGTTCATATTTTTGTCATAGAGAATACATGTTCATCATATATACTTTCGTTAACAGCCCAAAAAGAAGCTGGAATAAGCCAACAGGAATCATCATGGTGCTATGAAAAGGAGGGAAAGCACGAGTACAGGTGAAAAACGACCTCAACGGTGTTCTAATCTCTCGTGTCTACAGATGAATAAAGTATTAAAAATTACACTTAAATCAATTGGCATAATTGCTGTAGTAATTGTCCTTGTACTAGCAATTGTTTTTATCGTAAACATTGTTTGCAACAAAATAGAACAAGGAAAAATAGAATCCTATGGTCAGCTTGTATCAGTAAACGGACAAAATATGAATGTCACAATTCAAGGAAATGGTGAGGAAACCGTGGTGCTACTACCAGGTTTTGGAACAGCAGCCCCGGCATTGGATTTTAAGCCGCTTGTGGAAGAGCTAGCTCCATATTATAAGGTTGTCATAATTGAGCCTTTTGGATATGGATTAAGTGATGTCACAGATACAGAACGAAGCACGGACAATATCGTAAGCGAAATTCATGAAGCCTTGCAACAATTGAATATTGACCAATATATTCTTATGGGTCATTCCATTGCAGGTATTTACGGATTAGATTATGTAAATAAATATCCAAACGAGGTCAGTGCATTTGTAGGTATTGACAGCAGTGTACCAACACAGGGTGGTATGGATACGAAGTTTCCTATAAAAACATTTCAATTTCTTAAAAAAAATCAGGTATAGGTAGATTGATGTTAAAACTAGAGAATGAAGATCCATATGCAGGATTACCCTATGATGCCGAGACAAAAGAGCAAATGAGGATGATTACCCTTAAAAACTTTTATAATACGAGCATTTCCAATGAAATGAAAAACTTTAATAGAAATTTACTGCAGCAAAAAAATCTATCATTCCCTAAAGAGCTACCGCTTCTTTTATTTGTAACAGAAGATGAAATTGTTGAAAATTGGTTAACTCTACATGAAGAGCAAGTCAAACATTCAGTACATGGAAAAGTGATGACACTTGAGGGAGAACACTATTTACACCATACAAGATCTAAAGAAATAGTTGAAAATCTTAGAACGTTTATGGAAGAAGAACAATAAGTGTAATGAGGGGAACCCTTTTATCGTATTTAAGAAAGCATTCAACAAAATTAATTAGTTGAATGCTTTATATTTTTAAATTGATAAATATTATAACCAAGATCACAAATAGCTACTAGATAAAGTATTGCACCTAGCCAAAGTATGGATGATTCGTAATTAAACCAAATGATTTCTCTAATAGTAATTAGCCATATTGTCGTTGCAATAAAAAAGTGTCGTATCATAAAACATTGAAAGCGGTCGTTTATGTGTTTTGAAAGCAAAATGGAAGAAAACAATTCTCAAAATAATAAATAATATTAAATATGAAAAAAAGACAATGGTAGAAGTAATTGGATTTATCATATATTTTCCCTCATTCATTAGTTTTTATGGAACACGATCCCCATACACGAATTTGAATAATATGAATAGTATTAGGATTAAAGTAATTCTTTATTTTACATCTCCTAATATTTTAAAGCTATTCCTTTATTTTATTGGAAAATAAAGGGGGTGTATAGTTTTAAAATATAATAATCCATAATTTAACGTAAAAATTAACATAAGAGACTGTAGGTAAATTGAATGGAATATAATCTGTTATTTCTATTGATAATCAAAAAGAGAGCTCAAAAATGAGCTCTCCTATACTTAACGACGATGTTCAATAAGGTCTATTGCACCTAATACAATATGCGCTAAACCGAAGCCGAATACAGTATTGGCAATCATTTTGTTAGAACCACTTTTTTTGCTTTAATGCATAACCAGTAGCAGTAACAGCAGACCCTAAAATTGTTGGGATTAATCCTTCACGAATGTTATTCATAAAATATCCCTCCATCGTAGTTAATAGGTGTGTTTGCACCACTATTACTATTCGCTACAGACCAAAAAGTTATACTAATAAATATGAAAAGGTCCATAATATGATTGAGGCACATATTCAACGCTAAGATACGTCATGAGATTTCATCAAGAGGAATTAGTTTAAAAAAGGATAGTTTAATGTTAAACTATTTTGATAAATTATATTTAGGCTAGTCATAAGAGATAATACTTGGTAAATTTGAGGGCAAAACTATCTATAAACAATTTGTAATGGATGAGAGAAAAATGTATATTACAATGACTTCTTATGTTCAGAATTTGTTCAGGCTGCTGTGTTATGCTAGCAATGTCTTTTCAATTCCTATTTCTACAACCAAGCAAGTTGGGCCAGGTACTCAATTCGATTGAGCCTGGTCTTATTTATTTATACATAGTCGTAAATAATTATCTATTGGAAAGGATGTAACAGAAGGGGTTATCCAGAATAACATTTGGAGGATTTATAGAGAATATGCCTCTGACGGGATTCGAACCCGCACTCCTTTCGTAAGCATAGGCTAGGGGGAACACGCTTCCCTACGGACTTTCACCGGCTAGGAATTTCACCTGCCTCAGCTCATTTGCTTTTCGGTGCTTCTGAAACCCTTGCCTTGCGACCCGGTATCTACAATGTTTTCCGGCGCTCTTCCCTTCTATAGCTACAGAGGCAACTAATTATAATTTTAAGTATACATATTTTCCAGTAAAAGGGGAATAGGAATAACTACAGTAGGGAGATTGTGTATTAATACACAATAAGGGGAGGAGCATTTTTTTAAAAGAGGAGCTAGCTTTTGAAAATACAGCAAAGACCTCTGGATATTTCCAAAGGCCTAACAGATAAATTTCTATTTCTCCATTTTACGAATATATGCTAGTTGTCCAATATGGTAAGCATTATGAGTTGCAGCATTAGAAATGATTGCCCACCATTCAGCCTTCACAGGATATCCATTTACAATCGATAAAAGTTGTTCTTCCTCAATGAGCCTTGCCATTGAAGTAGTATTTTTAACAGCTTTTCCTTTAATTCAAAGAAAGTATCCTTATCTCTAACATGAAAAGTATCAGCATTGTTATTGATTTGTGAACCGGCTTTAACATGATTTTCTTTATACCGTAATTGCCAAGTTTCATTCCAATAAATTAGATGTTGGACAATTTCAGCAATACTATGACTTGAATCATCAGGTTTCCAAAAAGCTTCTTCTTCCGTTAAGCCATCAACTACTTCATCGAATGAGATATACCAACTACGATCATTAGCATTAGCTAGAAGTTGATCTAACAATATGGTCTTAGCACCAATCATTCACTTTTCATCCCCTTAATCATATTCTTTTTTTAGAATAGTATCACATTCTGAAGAATAGTTTTAGGTTTGAAATAGAAGGAAAATAACAATTTGCGTTTTTAGAGTTTAACAATCTATAGTTAGAAAGTTTTTAGTACTATGAATGGATTCATTTACTGAACATTTTGAGGATAGAAAAACAGTAGAAAGTAAAATTAGATCCTTACACACAAAGACCAGGGTTCATAAATATGGTCCTGGTCTAACGTAAAAAAAATATTAAAT
>BBDJ01000022.1 GCA_001312325.1 Lysinibacillus pakistanensis
TAGCGAGACAGATGAGACCCTGGAGCGAGCAGTGAAGCGGCTCATCGGACGCCCCCAGGAAAGCACTCAGTCGGAACGGAGATCAACCCCTCGTTTTGAAAAAGGACTATACTTTTAATTTGTCACCTTGATTTCATTGTCATAATAGTATTTCAACAACATGTCACCTCCAACTATTTCATAGTGGAGGTGTTTTTATGTGGAATTTCTTTACTTCCAAGTGTTTAGAAAAGGTATAATTACCATTAATAACATAAGGGGGATTAGATGAGTGACTAAGCTTGAATTCATTGAATTAAATCATGAGCTTTTAGAAGGTATGGGAAGCTATTGTCTTAGAAGTAAAAAGAATTCGAAGGGCTATAGACAAAAGAACAAATGGCTTCAAAACAGCTTTGACGAAGGCTTGAAGTATGTTCAGATTTTTAAAAATAATAAGCAAGTTGGCTTTATTGAATATACAGCAGCAGAATATTCTTCAAGAGTTGTCTATGCGAAGGGTTTTTTTAGTTATTCATTGCTTGTGGGTTAGTGAAATTGGACAAGGCTATGGCACCCAACTTATTCAAAAGTGTTTGACAGATGCAAAGAGGCTAGCTAAAAAAAGGTGTAGTGGTTGTGACAAATTCGACGACATCGTGGACGCCAAGTAAAGAGATTTTTTTTAAAAATAACTTTCAATGTATTGATAAAGCTCCATATGGTTTCGAACTACTTGTCTATTCATTTAATGAAGAATTTGAACAACCTTATTTTCCAACTGATTGGGACGAGAGAATAAATAGATATAATCAGTTGACGATTTTGCGTTCCTTCCAATGTCCATATGTTGAAGTTGCCACAGAAAATATCGTTTCGGGGGCAATGCAATTGGATTTACCTGTGGAAGTGATTGATTTAAGCGGTAGAGAGGAGATAATGACATTATCGCCAACGCCTTATGGTATTTTTTCTGTCATTTATAAGGCGCAGCTAGTTACATTTCACAGACTAACTGTTCGTTCTGTAGTCAAGAAATTAAAAGAGCTTAGATAATATATTTGGGAGTATTTGCTATAGTTATTAATGCTTATAAAAACACAATACAAGTAACTAAAGGTGCATAATATAGCTTTAAATCGTCATTTATTAAGTATCTATCTCTATAAGCAACTGTAATTATGATAGATGACGATAATGATAGGATGCTGTAACGACACCTAATAAAATGAAGGGAGGGTAAATCTTTGGTAACCATACGCCGAAAATTAGTGCCAATTTCACTAGCGTTGACAATGACAAATGGCAAAAATAATTTAAAAAAATATATTGTTGTTCATGAAACCGATAATACGAACATTGGAGCTGATGCTGATGCACATGCACGCCTACAAATAAACGGTAATAGTAGGCAAGTTAGTTGGCATTGGCAAGTTGATGATCAAGAGGCTGTTCAATCATTTGAACATTTTTGGGAATGTTGGGGTGCAGGAACGTATATTGGCAATCATCAAGGAATCCAAGTAGAAATATGTGTAAATAGTGATGGTGATTATGTTAAAGCTGTGCAAAATGCTGCTACCCTTATCGCAAAAATTATAAAAGATGAAAATATAGCTATTGAAAATATTGTGCAGCATCATTATTTTAGCGGAAAAAAATTGTCCACGGAATATGCGGGCTGGAAAAGTACCTTGGTCTCAATTTATAGAGATGATTAAAAAAAGCTAGTAATACACAAAATCCACCTGTTGAAACCTTAAAATATCGCATTTTAACAGGAACCTATAATACGTTTCAGGCAGCTGAAAGTGCAGCAAAGGTCATGAAATTCACTTTTGGCTGGCTTGTCTACATTGAGCAGGATGGTCCAAAGTATCGTATTAAAACGGGAACTTTTACAGGAATGATTGCAGTAAAAAATGCAGAAAATAAAATAAAAAAAGGCAAAATTGGCGCAAGTTACGTATATAAAAGATGCTAAGTAAGGAAATGAATTCTAATATTCTATGTGTATATAGTTGACTGCTTCTAAGAATCGAGTAAAATAGAAAAGCAGTACCATTATATACCTTAACTTAGCAGAGGAGAGAGGTGTCTTGGTAAAGCCTCTACGACATCTTTCTCTATATGGTAATCAGAAGAAACGTATATACATAATTGGAAGTAGCTGAAGATATAGGGGAATAGTTAAGAACTGGTCACGAATTTTGACTGTCTTTTTCTTTTCGTCTTCTCTATAACCTGTTAAGATGGTAATAGTGTGACAACAAGTTAGTGTATATGAGAGTGGTGACAATCAAGATGGATGAACAGAAAAAAGATAGTATAGAACAGCAGCAAGAGCAAACTAAGGACGAGGTAAAACCAGCAGGACGATTTATACAATTAAAACCGTTTAGATTTATCATGCTGATGTTCTTTACAATCCTTATTACTGCGGGCTTAACTATTTTTGCGTTAACGTTCGGCGAGAAGAAAGTAGTGGAAGTAAAAGTACCGATTGAACGTGCGGAATTTTCGAAGTTATATGAGGCCTTTGATTTACTTAAAAAAAATTATTATAAAGATATTGATGATGAAAAAGTAGTCAATGGTGCTATTAACGGCATGTTTGATGCGCTGGATGATCCGTATTCTGATTTTATGGTAAAAGAAGAAGCAGACCAATTTAATTCTGGATTATCTTCTAGCTTCCAAGGAATTGGTGCGGAAATTCAAGAGCGTAATGGCTTTATTACAGTTGTGTCACCTATCAAAAATTCTCCAGCTGAAAAGGCAGGATTATTACCAAAAGATATAATTTTAACGGTAGATGGGAAAAGCATTCAAGGATTTAGTGCTTCAGAGGCTGTAGCCCTTATTCGTGGTGAAAAAGGTACACCTGTGAAAATAACCGTAAAACGTGGGAACAATACAGAGCCTATTAAAATGACAATTATTCGTGATGATATTCCAGTTGAAACTGTATATGGTGAGATGCTTGATGGTAATATTGCACATATCCAAATAACTTCATTTAGTCAAAACACGGCTAAAGAGCTTGAAAAAAATGCTTGTAGAGTATAAAGGAAAAGGCATGAAGGGGATTGTCTTAGATTTACGTCAAAACCCTGGTGGTTATCTAGAGGCCGCAATAGAAATTTCTAATTTATTTGTGCAGGAGGGTAAACCAATCGTTCAAGTACAACAAAAGGATGAGGAGCCAAAAATCACAAATGCTATTGCAGGGGAGAAATACAATCTACCTGTAACTGTTCTTGTCGATAGCGGCAGTGCATCAGCATCTGAAATATTAGCAGGTGCTTTAAAGGAATCTGTTGGTGCTAAAGTTGTTGGTGAGACATCGTTTGGTAAGGGAACTGTACAAAATGTTACACCACTAAAAGATGGTTCAAATCTTAAATTTACAACAGGCAAATGGTTAACACCAAACGGTAACTGGATTAATGAAAAAGGGATTGAGCCAGATGTAAAAGTACCATATCCGTCCTATGCATCATTACCATATCTCGATCCAGCTCTTGAAATGAAAGAGGGCTTACAGTCTGACTCTGTAAAAGCGGCAGAAGAGATGCTAGAGGTTCTCGGATATGATCCTGGTAAAGTAGATGGTAGCTTCGATCAGTATACAGAACGTGCAGTGAAAAAAACTGCAAGAAACAAGCGGACTGGAAGAAACGGGCATTTTAACTGGTGATACGACATATGCTTTAATGGATGCATTACGTGCAAAAATAAAAGCAGATGATCCTCAATTATTAAAAGCAAAAGAACTGCTTACTGGAACACCAGCAAAAAAATGAGGAAACTACAAACTAAAGAAATAGCTGTCGCAGCAATCGTTATAAACGATCTGTGCGACAGCTTTTTTTTATGGGAGGTAAAAATTGTGAAGGATGTTTATTTATTTAGTGGTTTTTTAGGTAGTGGAAAAACTTCCATGCTAACAGATGTAATACGACAATTGAAGGAAAAAAAACTTAAAGCCAGCAGTGATAATGAATGAGCTCGGGAAGCTGCCATTTGATTCACAAGCTGTTGAGAAGGATATTCCGTTGAAAGAGATGCTAGAGGGCTGTATCTGCTGTTCTGGTGCAGAAAAAAACAGAGGCACAAATTCAATCACTATTAATGGATAATGAGTTTGATGTACTAATTATTGAAACAACAGGTGCTGCACATCCTGTAGAAGCATTAGATGCCGTCTATTCGCCATTATTTGCTGAAAAATTGAATGTGAAGGGAATTGTCACTGTAGCTGATTCTAAGCTTTGGTTGAATCGCGAGACGTTAACACCACAAGTTCGCTCTTTATTTATGGAGCAAATCCGTCATGCCCATCTTTTATTGGCCAACAAAACGGATTTATTAACAGAGGCGGAGCAGGCTCGTGTAGTTTATGAGCTACAGGGCTATAATCCTCATGCTTTTATTTTACAAACAACAAATGGCCGTGTACCGTTACGTCTTTTAGAAGATTTAAAGGCAACTGCACAAGTGGACAAAAGTGATATCTTGAAATCACCGATTGCAGCTATGCATCTGGGATCACGATTAGTTGAATTTAAGGGCATAGACTTCACGCAACAGCAATTTGAGGATTGGGTTCGTTCATTACCTAACACGATCTATCGTATGAAAGGGTATGTACCAATTGAAGGTGTAAGAAATCCTATGTTATTTCAATATGCATATGGGATGGTTCAATGGCTCCCTGAATACGTAAAAATGCCAGCGAAATTAGTTATCATTGGTGAAAATGTAGGGGATGTAAACATTATTGGTATTCATTAAACAAGATTAATGACGTGACGCCACAGCATCTTTGCATCTTGATTAAAGTTCCTCTTTAAAATCTTAGTTAGAGTACGAGCGCCCACTGAATCTAAATAATAAATCATATCTGCGCTTCCTACTAAAATAGATGTTGTAATTGTCTTTTTTTAGTAAGAATGGCAGATTTTTTTTGGCATCAGATAACTGTAGCGCCTCTATCTACATCTCGATAAAAGGGAATATTTTGAAAAAATATGAGTAGGTTTTCTAGTTATGTTATTAAAATATTGAAAATATTCACTAGCTTTTGGGGGGTGTCAACCCTATTTAAAACGTAAGTATTTCATAGACTGGTGGAACTTGCTAAAAATTATAGCAAAAAAACCCCTATTTTATACGGATTCGTATCTCTGATGGTGATGTTAACAGATGCTGGTAAAATTTTTTTTGAAATCCTCCCTTACGATTAGTGACAGAGAAGGAGGAATTGCAAAATGAAAAAAATCACTAACTGCAATTTTTGCAACATTTTTAGTAGCAGCTCCAATTCAAATCGCTTCAGCTGCAGCAAATACTACAGAGGAGAACGCAGTACAACAAAATTCCAATTGTCAAAATGTTTATCACTATAATTGGTCAAATCAAAATCAATGGTCGAATCATAAATGGCAAATAAAATTACCACAACAATCAGCTCCATCAAAAGAAAAACCAACGAATAACGAAACATCAAAGAATAACAATAACAATACACAAGCAACAAACAACGATACACAAACAACAACTAACAATTCGCAAACAACTCAAAAAGATAATACAACAACTGCACCAACTCAATCTACACCAACAACAACTACTTCAGATGTTAGTGCTTTTGAGCAAGAGGTTGTAAAATTAACAAATGCGGAGCGTACGAAAGCTGGATTAGCTCCACTACAAACGGATGATAAATTAATGGCAGCTGCACGTGAAAAATCACAAGACATGCAAACTAAAAACTATTTTTCACATACAAGCCCAACATTTGGTTCACCATTTGATCGTATGAAAGCATTAGGTATTAGCTATAAGAGTGCAGGGGAAAATATTGCACAAGGTCAACGTTCACCTCAAGAAGTCGTACAAGCTTGGATGGATTCACCAGGTCACCGTGCGAATATCTTAAACGGTAGCTTTACACATATTGGTGTTGGCTACGTGAAAACAGGTAACTACTGGACACAACAATTTATTCAAAAATAATATTTACAATTAAATAGCTTCATAGAAAGATGTCCTATAAGTAAAAAATGACTTATAGGACATCTTTATTTATTTTATCTATCTAATTAAACATAAAAAATCAATTGCATCAGTCAAATCAACTTTTTAGTGCCCTCTCTGAATGATTGAGTATCTTTTATAAAAGAATCCGTTTCCTATATTTGAGGCAAGTTCTTTTTTTTAATCCAGCAGTATTTTTATCACTCGATAACTAATCATTCAATATGGCAACCGCTCGTACAGGGGCACCATCAGCATTTTTAAACTTAATGGGCAGGGCACAGAATGTGAATAGTCCATCACCAATTTCACCAAGTCTCGTTAAATTCTCAACAATAATAAAATCGTTGTCAGCTAAAACCTTTTTATGAATTGTTAAATAAGCATCTGACATCGAGTCAATGCTTATTACATCAAGTCCAACACCTTTTTTCTTACTTTGTATTAAGTAATCCGCGACTTCTTCTGTCAAATATGGATAGTTACCGAAATAAGTAGGTGTGCCCCAGTATTGGTCCCATCCCGTAAAAAAATAATAAAAAAATCCGCTTGATCAGCCTTCTCTTTTACTGCATTAATTAGATCCATCGAAATTTCTTTTCCTTGCTGTAAGTCGCTACAATCAATGACTAACGCAGAACCTATAAATAGTTCGACTGGTAGGTTATCGAGTGTAGTTCTATCAGCAAATATATGATTAGGTGCGTCCATGTGTGTGCCTGTATGAGAAGCCATAGTCAGGGAGGTTTCTTTAAATCCGTCACTTTCGTGATTGCAAATAATTTTTAATGAAGGCTGATCTGTACCGGGATAGACTGGCATATTTTCAGTTATCGTATGCGTTAAATCAATTATTTTCATATAAAAACCTTTCCTACCTTTTTTTAAAGCTATTGTACCATTAAAATCTGACATAACTAAATGTCTGTCCGAGTATATTTCATCTTTTGATCAAATTCATTAATTTCTTTTATCAATCACAGCATTTGCTTAGTTTTTAGAGATAATTTTTATGCCGTGTTTATATGGGGAAAAGCTGAAAAATTAAAAGCTTCATCTATATCTTTTCATCTGCATATAGTAAAATAAAAGACTGTAAACAATAAGTAGTGATGCTACTATGGCTTTTAAGGAATAGGAGAATTTAAGTGAAACAACAAACAATCATTTTAACCGGTGGAGGGACGGCTGGTCATGTATCACTCAATCAGGCGATACTCCCTTCCTTACAAGAACTGGGTTATGATGTCCATTATATTGGCTCAGAGCAGGGCATTGAAAAGGAATTAATAGGCGAAGCATTTCCTAGCGTTCCGTTTTACGGAATTTCAAGTGGAAAATTGCGTCGTTATTTTTCAATGAAGAATTTTACAGATCCGTTTAAAGTGCTTGCAGGGATAATGCAGGCTTTTCGTATTATCAAAAAAAGTGAAACCGCAAGTTATCTTTTCAAAGGGTGGATTTGTTTCTGTTCCTGTAGTGATGGCGGCGAAACTGGCTGGCATTCCAGTAGTTATTCATGAGTCGGATGTGACACCAGGGTTGGCCAATAAAATTGCCTTGCCTTTTGCCTCTCATATCTTTACTATTTTTGAAGAAACTTTACAGCATCTGCCAAAGGAAAAGGCGACTTGTACAGGATCTATCATTCGCCAAGAGCTATTTATGGGAGAGCGCGCAAAAGGACTATCACTTTGCGGCTTTACTACATTAAAACCTGTTTTACTTGTGATGGGGGGAAGCTTAGGCTCGGTTGTCTTAAATGATGCATTGCGTCAAAATTTACCAGAGCTTGTCAAACAATTTCAAATTATTCATTTGTGCGGTAAAGGCAATTTTGACGAGACATTAGCGTCTATGCCAGGCTATAAGCAATTTGAATATGTAACAACAGAGTTACCGGATTTATTACATGCAGCAGACTTTATCGTCTCACGTGCAGGTTCTAATTCTATTTTCGAATTTTTAGCACTTCATAAGCCGATGTTATTGGTGCCGTTATCTGCGCAAAAGAGCCGTGGTGATCAAATTTTAAATGCAAATTTATTTAAAAGGCAAGGCTATGCAGAGGTTTTAGAAGAGGAAGAAATGACAAAGGAATCCTTTAAAAAAAATCAGTGCATGTTTTGACTGAACGTAAAGAGGACATGGTAGCAACTATGAAAAAAAACACAAAGACCAAAAACGCCAAAAGAAATGGCAGAATTAATTTTGCACTATAAAAAGTAGCCGTTAGGTTATGGATTGATAGACCGGATATAACCTATTCAATAACCACTAAAAAAGCTATGTGCTAGTCAATATGACAGAACACATAGCTTATTTTGAAGAAAATTGTTTTTTTTAGTTACATTGCTTGTTCTTCGCCCTCTAGCATTTCGTTAGCTGTTGTCAGATAGAACAAGTCTTTCGGGATTTTATATAAATTAAATTGCGCTTCACCACTGTTAACCTGCGATAATAATGTAGGATGGCATTCGTTTGCACTTACGACATAAGGTAACTTTAAAGCTGCACGTTGTGATTTTTGATTTTCAACACGTATACGGAGAAACACCGTATGGAAATTATAGTCAAAAAAATAACTCGTTTAAAAATAGCATCTTTGCTTTTTGATTATAACCTTTGCCTTGATAGGGAAGTCCAATCCACGTTCCTAAAAAGCCTGCACCTTCCTCAACATCATGAATGCTGATGGTGCCGATTGGTTGACCCCAATCATCAGTAATGGTCCTAGAAATAGCGAGTCCCTTCGCTTCTTCTTCAATCAGTTGTTTTGTCATAAACCAATATTCATCAGCAGATGTGGCTTTTTGACGAACAAATGGGAAAACAGAAGGGTGTGATAATAGCTCATAAAGCTCTGTACATTCATGTAGGTCTCGATGTTTAAGCATACGAAACGCCTCCTTTACTAGGGTAGTTAAAACAATTCCGTTGAAACATAAAGAAGAAAACTAAAATTCGTACTGGAATTAAAACCCAAAGAACTAGACGTTATAACTATGATAACCATAATTTCCCGCTGTCTTACTGATTTTCGACCATACCGAAAAAAAAGGCTAGTTTTTTTAATATAATATAACAATCTTACTGTTTAATGCAATCATTTTACTCGCTAAAACAAAAATTAAGTTTAATAGTCAGTTAATTCTGAAAAGTAAATTATGTTATAAATACTTAATTTTGTATGAGAATTATTTAGGGATATTAAGTCTATCATCTCAATTTTTACTAGGGTACAATAGTTATTCTATTTCTTTTGTATTATTTAATTTCTTGGAAAGAGGTAAACTATCAAAAAAATACCCTAAAAAGGATATAATATCTGTAATTCAAAAGAAGTATTTCTTTTAAAATATGTTATAATAGTATTATTGATTTTTTTGTATAAATAAACATTAATATAATAATTCTTTTCAACTTCAACGACTTATGGGGGTGACAGCATGGAGTATCTTTTAAGCGAAGAATTATTTAATGAATTATTTATTGGCAAGGATTTTGTCTTTCTAATGAAAAAGGTAGGAGACGATTATCAATATATTCGCTTAAATCAAGCAGCTCAAGCTTTGTTATCAGATAAGGCACTTGGGAAAATGCTTTCTACCGTTACCTCAAGTCACAATTTTTCAATTATTCAGCAATTTTATCATCAAGCCATTATGAAGCATGCTCAAATCGATTATGTGGATTATGCTTATTATAAATCGGAGATTCGAAAATATGAGACATCTGTTCGTCCGCTTACATACAAGGGCGACGACTATATTTTAGCCATTACAAAAGAGATTCTCTATGACCGTAATATTGAGGATAAGTTTTTATTTATGCGCTCTATGTTTGACCATGCATTTTTCTCAACTGTCATTCTATCTGCAGAAGGGGCAGTTTATGAAGTAAATCCTAGCTTCATGGAAGACTTTGGATTAGATAACGATGCCGTAAAAAGGAAATTGTTTGTTGATTTACCAATTGTTCCTAATGATGAGAGAGAAAACATTCAAACTTTTCTACAAAGAGCTGCAATGGGCGAAAATATTGGGGAGAAACTTATCAAGCTCCATACATTGGATAAAAAAAAGAGCGCTTCTATTTAATGTCACTTTCTCCTGTTATGCAAGGAGATAATTCATTTGCGATTTTTCTTATTATGCAGGATTTCACACAGTTTACTGAGCAAAAAGCAGAATTACGTTTAAAATCGCATGGCTTAGAAGTTTTTAAGGCTGCGTTAAACTCTGCGACGGCCATTGCTATATGGGATGTTGATGGCATAATAATTGAAGTAAATGATCTATTTTTAAATGCGTCAGGCTATACGGCGGAGGAGCTTATAGGTAAACCTTATACGTTAATCGAACCTAGTTACCATACAGAGGATTTAATGCACTTAATTAATGAAACGCTTGAAGCGGGGGACATTTGGCGAGGCGAGCTATGCTACCGTACAAAATATCATGCAGATTATTGGGTAGAAGCAGCAATTGTTCCGTTAAAAAAATGAAGTAGGCAGGACAGAACAATATTTATCCATTAACTATGATATTACGGACAAGAAAAGAATGTTAACGGAATTAAAAAAATATTGAACGCACATTTCGTCTAATAACTGAAAATACAAATGACTTGATTGTTATAACTAACGAGGATGGCATTATTATTTATGCTTCACCGTCCTATAGGATTTTTTTAGGCTATGAAAATGTAGATTTACAGGGTCAGTTTTACAGTGATATTGTTGATGAGGAAAGTAAAATGGCTTGGCAAACATTCTTAAATAATTATTCTGGACTAACGGATACACAATTTGAGCTATTACTCAAGGCCAAGGATGGTACACCTGTTTGGACAGAAGGAAACGTAACTGTTGTACATGATCCTGAACGAGAAAAAGTTTCCCAAATTATGATGGTATCTCGTGAAATTACGCATCGAAAAGAACGAGAGAATGATTTATTATATTTAGCCTATCATGATACGTTAACACAGCTACCCAATCGACGTTATTTATTAAAGGAGTTTCCAAAATTACTGGCAGAAGCACAAGAGACGGCTAATTGTTTGGCGATGCTTTATATAGATGGAGATGACTTTAAGGATGTAAATGATCATTATGGTCATGATACTGGCGATGACTTTATCCGAAAGTTTGGGCAAGTTTTAGTCAACTCTGTCAGAAGCCATGATTTAGTAATTCGTATTGGTGGCGATGAATTTATTGTCATTCTAACAGGGTTAACTAGAGATAGTGAAAAGCGAAAGGCTCAAATGATGCATATTATTCAGCGCATCCGAGAAGAACTAAAAAAAAGGTTGGATTATTGAAAATAATTATTTTGCCCCGACTGCTTCGATCGGTGTTGCGTATTATCCTGATCATGGAAAAAATTTAGATGAATTACTGGATTTAGCGGATCAGGCGCTCTATAAAGCGAAAGAATTTGGCAAAAATAAACTTTATATTACGGAAGCGCATTAAAAAAAAGTCTGTACAAACAAGTATTTGCTTGTGGTACAGACTTTTTATTTGATGTTATGCTATAACATGATAAGGAGGAATTCCTTACCCCATATTAGAATAGAAGGTGGAAAAATGCCTAAAAAGATACTTTTAGTGGAAGATGAAAAACATATCGCTCGCTTTGTAGAGCTAGAGTTAAAGCATGAGGGCTATGATGTGTTGGTCACTTTTGATGGACGTGAAGGATTAGCTCTTGCTTCATCTGAGGATGTTGATGTTCTTTTATTAGATGTCATGCTTCCAGGCATAAATGGTATTGAAATTTGTCGGCGCATACGAACGCAGTCAAATGTACCAATTATTTTGCTAACGGCACGTGACGCTGTGATGGATCGTGTAGCAGGTTTAGATGCAGGAGCAGATGACTACATTGTTAAACCATTTGCTATTGAAGAATTACTAGCTAGGATTCGAACAATTTTGCGCCGTGTAACACCAGACGAGCAAAATGGTGAGGCACTACAATTTCGCGATATTGTCATTGATGTAGCAGCCTACGAAGTACTTGTACAAGGAAAAAGGCTTGATTTAACGAAAACAGAATTTGATTTACTGAAATTATTAATGGAACATAAAAATAGAGTTTGTACGCGAGAGCTAATTTTAACTTCTGTTTGGGGTTATGAAACTGATATTGAAACAAATGTTGTAGATGTATACATACGGCATTTACGAACAAAACTACCAGGTGATATGAATGCCTATATTGAAACCGTTCGTGGAGTAGGGTATGTGATGCGAGAATGAAAAAATTGAGAGAGATTTTTGTCAATCAATCATTGCAAAGAAAATGGATGTTTACGTCTAGTGCTGTTATCTTTTTTTTAGTTTTACAATCATTTGTATAGTCGTTTATATTTCATTGCATACATGGCTATTAAATGATGAGCAGCTTAAAATTCAACGGACAAGCTATGATGTGGTGTCTTTTTTTTGAATCACAAGGACCCAATCTGACCATTCAGCAAATTCAACAAAACATAGGGCTTTTAAATTCCAGTGATCAAACAGTAATATTGTTTAATTTAGATAAAATAGAGGTTTTACGTATTGTTAATACTTCAGGGGTTAATAATCCCTCACAGACTGCTCCTCTTACGCAAATGGGGGAAATTGTTGAAATGACAATTGATAAAAAGGATGTTTATGTTATTAATAAACCGATTCAGCTCGGTTTCTTTCGTGGATACATTCAGGTGATTCATCCATTATCAGGATTCCAGTCGTTGATGCATTATTTATTGACTGCCATGCTAATAGCAGGCTTAGGAGCTTTAGTATTATCCGCTTCAATTAGTTATTATCTAGCCAGTTATTTGATGAAGCCCCTACATGCTTTGCGTTCATCCATGAAAAACGTAATGGATAAAGGATTTAATGAACAAATTCAATTAACATACACGTCTCATGATGAAATAGGTGATCTCTTAAAAATGTATAATGCGATGATGAATGAACTGCAAATTTCGTTTACCCAGCAACAACAATTTGTTGCAGATGCATCTCATGAGCTACGAACACCTATTCAAGCTATTGAAGGACATCTATCTTTATTGAAAAGATGGGGAAAGGATGATCCAGAAATTCTTGAGGAATCTATTAATACATCATTAACTGAAGTTGCACGGATGCGCAAAATGATTGAGGAATTATTAGAGCTTGCACGTCGGGAGGAAAAAGATAGTAGCAGTGAGGCTAATGCAGTGGAAGTAATTGAAAGTGTTATCGAGGAAATGGAGCATCTTTATCCAGAAGCTCGAATCACGCTGTCTAAAAATGGAGAAATAGGTCTATTATTTATAACGGATAATGCGCTAAGTCAAATAGTACGTAATTTAGTTGAGAACGCCATTCGCTATTGTGAAAAAAATTCCGGAGATTCAAATTACATTATCAGTTGCTGGAAATGAAGCGCTTTTAAAAATAGAAGATAATGGAATTGGTATAGCGCAAGAAAATATACCTTTCATTTTCGATCGATTTTATCGGATTGATGAGGCTAGAAATCGTCAAAAAGGCGGTACAGGCTTAGGACTTAGTATCACAAAAATGTTGCTTGAAAAATATAATGGTTCTGTGGAAGTCAAGAGTGAGATAAATATTGGAACCGTTTTCTTCATTAAATTCCCGCTAAAATATTAAGAAAAATTCACGCTTTATTAAGTTATTTTAGCCTTTGCGAAAAAAAATTGCTTAATTTCCTAAAAAGAGTTGTATTTTTTTTGTGAAGAGTAGTAAGATTGAGATGGAAAAAAACGTTCTTTAAAATATGGATAAGTTGTGTCAAACATCCTTTAAAAGAACGGAAAAATATTATATAATTAATTGTAATTTAATTAATGGAACTGCCGAAAGGCAAAATTTGGAGGTCATTTTTCATGTCGAACAACGTTACAACTGTAAGTTCTCCATGGTCAGCTTTCTCTGGTCCTAACCTAGGATATGTGATGGAGCAATACGACTTATTCTTACAGTCTCCTGAAGAAGTAGAACCGGAGTTAGTATTATTATTCCAACAATTTGGTGCACCAGTAGTAGTAGAAGGTGAAGTAGCGGTAGCTAATAGCACAGCGGCTCCTGCTGGCGATTACAAAAAAAGTATTAGCAGCTGTGAGATTAGCAGATGCAATCCGTACGCATGGTCATTTAGCGGCAGATATTTATCCTTTGAAAAACCGTGAACTACAAACAGCTCAAATTGAAGAAAGCGCGTTCAATCTAAGCGTTGCAGATTTAGCTGAAATTCCTGCAGCTATCTTCTTCAAAGATGTGCCAGCAAACGTGAAAAATGGTAAGGATGCAATTGATTACTTAAAATCTGTTTATACAGATAAAGTGGCATTTGAATATAATCACATCGCAGCAACAGAAGAACGTGATTGGATTCAAGCACAAATTGAAACAGGTTCATTTAAACAAGCATTATCTTCTGATGAGAAAAAAAGCATTATTAGATCGCTTAACACGTGTTGAGAATTTTGAGAAGTTTATTCATAAAACTTTCGTTGGTCAAAAGCGTTTCTCAGGTGAAGGTTTAGATACACAAATCGTTTTATTTGATGAAATTTTAAAAACAGCAGAAGCAAATAACGTAGAAAAAGTGCGTATTGGTATGGCACACCGTGGCCGTTTAAATGTATTAACTCATATTTTAAATAAACCATATGACATGATGTTCTCTGATTTTGCACATGTTTCCAACGAATTATTTTTACCAGAGGATGGTCGACTTGAAATCACTAAAGGTTGGACAGGTGATGTAAAATACCACATGGGTGCTTCTTACAATCGCGAATCTGGTATGAACGTTAAACTTGCTTATAACCCTTCACACTTAGAAGTAGGAAACCCAGTTGTTTTAGGTACTACTCGTGCAGCTCAAGATGATACGTCTAAGCCAGGTCAAGCAATTTTTAATCGAACAAAAGGATTAGGTATTCTTGTACATGGTGACGCGGCATTCCCAGGTCAAGGGATTGTAACAGAGGTTCTTAACTTTGCGAAAACAGAAGGATTCACAACGGGTGGTACAATTCACATCATTGCAAACAATATGATTGGATTTACAACTGAACAACAAGATTCTCGTTCATCTGTTTATTCTTCTGACCCAGCAAAAGGTTATGAAGTACCAGTTATCCATGTGAATGCAGATAGTCCTGAGGCTGTATCATTAGTTGGTCGTTTTGCAGCTAGCTACCGTCAAAAATTCGGTAAAGATATTATCGTTGACTTAATTGGTTACCGTCGTCACGGTCACAATGAAACAGATGATCCAACTGTAACAAACCCAGAAACATATAAATTAGTAGCTCAACATGAAACTGTTCGTGCTTTATATGGCGCACAATTAGTAGCAGAGGGTGTTGTTTCGACAGATGATGTTGCGGCATTAGATGCAGCAATTTATGCAGAAATGCAAGCTTCTTATGATCATGTTAAAGAAATGGCTGCTAAAGATGAGCACAAACATTTAGAAATGCCAGAAGAATTAAAGGTAGAGTTCCCACAAATTGATACAGCAGTTGGTGCGGAGCGTCTAGAAACAATAAATGAAGAGCTTTTAGTGTTTGAAGAAAAGTTCGAGCCACAGAAAAAAACTTGGTAAGATTTTAGAAAAACGTCGTGAAGCATTTGCTTCTGCAAAAATTGATTGGGGCCATGCTGAAACTTTAGCCTATGCTACGATTATTCAAGACGGCACTCCAGTTCGTTTTACAGGGCAGGATGCACAACGTGGCACGTTCTCGCAACGTCACTTAGTATTACATGATAAAAACAATGGTAATGTATTTACACCACTTCACCATATTTCTGGTGCAAATGCATCATTTACAGTACACAACTCTCCACTGACAGAAGCTGGGGTAGTAGGCTTTGAATATGGGTATAATTTAGAAAATGGCCATGTACTATCAGTTTGGGAAGCTCAATTTGGTGACTTTGCTAATATGGCACAAGTGATGTTCGATAACTTTATTTCAGGTGCACGTGCTAAATGGGGTCAAAAATCCGGTTTAGTCATTCTTTTACCTCATGGTTATGAAGGCCAAGGTCCAGAGCACTCTTCAAGCCGTATGGAACGTTATTTACAAATGTCAGCAGAAAATAACTGGTTCGTAGCAAACTGCTCAAATGCAGGTAACTACTACCACTTATTACGTCGTCAAGCAGCGCTGCTAGGAACTGAAGGTGTTCGTCCACTTGTGGTTGTATCACCTAAATACCTACTTCGTCACCCATTAGCTGCAGCGAATGCTGAGCAATTAGCAAATGGTTCATTCCAAGAGGTAATTGAACAACCAGGTCTAGGTTCAAAACCAGAAGCTGTAGAGCGCATTGTACTTGGTACTGGTAAAGTGATGATCGACATTGCAGACCGTATTAAAGACGGTGAAGGTTTCGATCACTTACACATTATTCGTGTAGAACAACTTTACCCATTCCCAAAAGAGCAAGTTGCTGGTATTATTGCTAAGTATCCGAATGTTAAAGAAGTAGTATGGGTACAGGAAGAACCGAAAAACCAAGGTACTTGGAATTATGCATTAGAAACACTTTATGAACTTTCAGAAGGTAAAAAGCTTCGTTATGTAGGTCGCCCTGCAATGAGCTCTACTTCAGAAGGTGATGCAGATTCTCATAAAGCTGCTCAAGCCGCAGTTGTAGAAGAAGCGGTTGCTGAGCCTGTAAAGGTTAAATAATCATATATTAATTTTTGAAGCCGGGCTGCTTGCTTAGGCGGGTGGCCCTTCTATGTGCATTATGCACGTTAATTAAAGGAGGAAATGAAAGTGGCTGAAATTAAAGTCCCTGAATTAGCAGAATCGATTACAGAAGGAAGTATCGCACAATGGGTAAAAAAAAGTGGGCGATCGCGTTGAGAAAGGTGAATTCATCGTTGAGCTTGAAACAGATAAAGTAAACGCTGAAATTATTTCCGAAGAAGCAGGTGTCTTAACTCAAATTTTAGCTGAGGAAGGCGATACTGTACTTGTTGGTCAAGTTATCGCAGTTGTAGAAGCAGGCGAAGGTGCAGCACCAGCTCCAGCTGCTCCAGCAGAAGCAACACCAGCGCAAGCAGTACCACAAGCAGCACCTGCCCCAGTTGCGGCAGCTCCAGTTGTGGAAGAAACTTCTGGTGAGCGTGTAATCGCATCTCCAGCAGCACGTAAACTTGCTCGTGAAAAAGGTATTGATCTTGCTGCTGTATCTCCAGTAGACCCACAAGGTCGTGTACGTGTCCAAGACGTGGCAGCTCATGGGACAGCTCCAGTAGCAACAGCGCAAGCTCCAGCAGCGCCAAAAGCGGTAGCGGCTGTAGATGAATCACGTGTAACAGTAGAAAAAAATGAGTCGTCGTCGCCAAACAATTGCGAAACGTACTTGAAGTAAAACAATCTACTGCAATGTTAACTACATTTAACGAAGTTGATATGACAAATGTTATGGCTTTACGTTCTCGTAAAAAAAGACCAATTCTTCGAGTCAACAGGCTCTAAACTTGGTTTCATGTCATTCTTCACAAAAGCAGTAGTAGCAGCACTTAAAAAAATACCCATATGTGAACGCACAAATCGTTGGTGACGAAATTCACTTAAACAACTTCTTTGATATTGGTGTAGCTGTATCGACAGAAGAAGGTTTAGTGGTACCAGTTGTACGTGATGCTGACCGTAAAAACTTTGCTGAAATTGAAGATGCCATTGCGGACCTAGCGAAAAAAAGCTCGCGACAAAAAAATTAGGTTTAGCAGATCTTCAAGGTGGCTCATTCACGATTACAAATGGTGGTGTATTTGGTTCATTAATGTCTACACCTATCATGAATGGTACACAAGCTGGTATCTTAGGTATGCACTCCATCAAAAAAACGTCCGGTTGAAGTGAATGGTGAAGTAGAAATTCGCCCAATGATGTACCTAGCGCTTTCTTATGACCACCGTATTATCGATGGTAAAGATTCTGTAGGCTTCCTTAAAACAGTAAAAGAATTACTTGAAAACCCAGAAGATTTATTATTAAATTCTTAATTTCCAAAGCCCTGCGATTTGTGCAGGGCTTTTTCTTTTATATGCAAGATAGAATTAGCTGATAGAAATGCCAAAATGGTGGATAGAATCCCCAAAGTAGTGGATAGAACCTTCAACGTGATGGATAGAAACATTGTACGGTGAACACCATTGTTCTTAAAGGTACTTTTGGAATGCTAATTTCACTATCAATGGTAATAATTTGCGATTTTTTTCACTAAAAATTCAATATATTTGCTTACATTGCAAAAGTAAATAATGGATTTATAATAGATAAAACCCTAATATTGTCATTAATCAGAAAAATGATAAAATTATCTTGACGAATAAGTTCGTTTTATAGTAGTATCTAGATATCAATTAAATAAACAAACCTCACATTAATTTTGTTGTGAGGTAGAGGCGCGGTATTTATTAGTCCATTGTTGAGTACAAGCAAGCGAAGACGCAATGGAGAAGGAAATATCGCCGAAGTATAAAAGGAGCTCGTACTTTTATACTGGGTCTGCAGTGAATAAGTGCAGGACTGTCCTAGTAAGTTGCTTTCCACATTTACTAGGTTGTGCTATCTCGGAAACATGGAAATTATAGTGAGGATTTGGGCAACTGTCAATTAAAGGTAAGACCTAAGTTCAAAGCTTAGGTCTTTTTTTAGTACAGTTGTCTTATTTTTTTTACAGAAAAGGGGAGTTTTTCATGAAAAGAAAATGGTTGTTAGTAATGATCTCTATTATGACGGCAATTGTGCTAGCTGCTTGTGGTGCTGGCGACAAAAAGGATTCAGGTAAATCTGGAGATGCTGGTGCTGATGTAGGTGGATCAGAAGATGGTGGACAATTCCGTATTGGGATGGAAGCTGGTTATCCTCCATTCAATTGGACACAGCAAAATGATGCAAATGGCGCAGTAAAAATTGCAGATAATGCAGAGTATGCAGGCGGCTATGATGTTCAAATGGCCAAAAAAATCGCTGAAGGTTTAGGAAAAGAATTAGTGATTGTCAAAATGGAATGGGATGGTTTAGTGCCAGCACTTCAATCCAATAAAATTGATGCTATTATTGCTGGGATGTCTCCTACTGAGGAACGTAAGCAAACGATTGATTTCACTGAAAACTACTATACTTCTGATTTTGTAATGGTTATTAAAAAAAAGGGAGTAAATATGAAAAAGCAAAATCAATTCAGGATTTCTCCGGTGCTAAAATTACTTCACAATTAAACACTTCAAACTACAATGTGATTGACCAAATCAAAGATGTACAAAAGCAAACTGCTATGGATAACTTCCCAGCAATGCGTGTAGCTCTAGAGGCTGGCAAAATTGATGGCTATGTAGCAGAACGTCCTGAAGGTATTTCAGCTGCAGCAGCTAATGGTAAATTCGCATATGTAGCGTTTGAAGAAGGCTTTGATACAGATCCTTCTAACACATCCATCGCAGTTGGTTTACGTAAAGGTGATGCAAATCTTGACAAAATCAATGAAATTTTAAAAGGAATTTCAGAAGATGACCGCCAAACAATTATGGAAGAAGCAATTCAGCAACAACCAGCAGCGCAATAACATGAATGCACGGACTCTTTGCTAGTCCGTGCAATGTCATTTCATCATTATTCAATGAGAACCTCTCTAAATAATGATAATGTCTTAGCTAAACATTTCATAAAATAGTAGAACAATCGTGTTTATCATGGCAGATAGCTAGGATTATAAAGAAGAAACAAGCAACACTATGTTGTTAGGAGGAACATCATGAGTCTTGAATGGATTATCTCTATTGTAGAGAACAACTGGCAAATGTTTTTACGAGGTGCGTATTATACCTTATTGATTTCGAGTATTAGTACAATTATTGGTGCATTTATCGGATTTTTCATCGGGATTATGCATACCATTCCGGTTCGTAAAAAAAGGTGTAAAGTTTTACAGTTTAAAGCTGATTAATTTTATACTAACATGCTATGTTGAATTCTTCCGTGGTACACCAATGATTGTACAAGCGATGGTTGTCTTCTACGGATTGGATATAGCATTTGGTATCGACATGCATTTTATTACAGCAGGTATTTTAGTAGTTTCTTTGAATACCGGTGCCTATATGGCTGAAATAGTGCGTGGTGGTATTGTTTCAATTGATAAAGGTCAATATGAGGCAGCTTCAGCTATCGGTATGAATCATTTCAAAATCATGCTGCATGTTGTACTGCCACAGGTTGCGCGAAATGTATTACCTGCAACAGGGAACCAATTAATTATGAATATTAAGGATACTGCTGTTTTAAACGTTATCGGGGTAACAGAATTGTTCTTCCAAACAAAATCAATTGCAGGGAATAACTTCCGCTATTTTGAATCATTCTTTGTAGCTTGTGTTCTTTACTTTATTATGACATTTACGGCATCACGAATTTTACTATATGTTGAAAAACGACTTGATGGACCAGATGCCTATCAAAAAGAACAGAAAGAAGCGATATAGGGGGACGCACAAATGACAGTTATTAAAATCAAACATTTAAGTAAATCATTTGGTCGTAACCAAGTGTTAAAGGATGTCAATTTTCAAGTAGAGAAGGGGGAGGTAGTGTGCTTAATCGGCTCCTCTGGATCTGGTAAATCAACATTACTTCGTTGCATCAATTTATTGGAAACGCCAAGCGGTGGACAGATTATCTACAAAGGTGAAAATATTCTGGATGACAAGCATAACATTCAAAAATATCGTACACATTTAGGTATGGTTTTCCAGCAGTTTAATTTATTTAACAACCATAATGTATTGAACAATTGTACAGTTGGTCAAATAAAAGTATTAAAGCGTTCAAAATCAGAAGCTGAAAAAAACAGCTTTAGAATATTTAAAAATTGTTGGTATGGATCAATATGTTAATGCCAAGCCAAGACAGCTATCTGGTGGGCAAAAACAGCGTGTGGCTATCGCGCGTGCACTATCGATGAGTCCAGATGTGATGCTGTTTGATGAGCGACATCCGCTCTTGATCCAGAAATGGTAGGGGAAGTATTAAAGGTTATGCGTCAACTCGCAGATGCAGGAAATACGATGTTAATCGTGACACATGAAATGGAATTTGCAAAAGAAGTAGCAGATCGTGTCGTATTTATGGACAAAGGGGTAATTGTAGAGGAGGGACCACCTTCTCAGGTTTTAGTTACACCTCAGCATGAGCGAACGAAGGAATTTTTAAAGCGTACATTAAAATAAATTCCAGATAGGTATGAATAAAGTGAGTCCAATAAATGGGCTCACTTTATTTTCTAGAATTCCATTCTGCATAAAGAATAAAGCAAATTGCAAATGCTGCGGCAATGATAAAAAACCATTGCGGTACACCACCAAAGCTCATAATAACACCTCAAAGTAAAAATTTATAATAATAATGGTTGTTTATCAAGAAAATATGGTCTTCTATGGTTTTTTTCTCCACAAAAGATCTAAAATATTATAAAATAAGCAGTAGACATTAGCTTCAAGCTAGTAAAGAGAGGTAGAGAGATTATGTTACATTTAAAATGGAAAGATGCGCCAACACTTCGCACAGTCAAGTGCAAGCATACAAATGCATCTAAATACTTAGTGTCCAATGTATTAACGGTTGGAAAAGATTATGAAGTTAAAAATGAAACAGAAGAGTTCATCTTTATTATCGATAATACAGGTAATATCGGTGGCTATTATAAAGACTATTTTGAATAAGCTTCACAAAAGTAGGGTGGTTCAGACGATTTCTGAGCCACCCTTCGTTCATAAGAAAAATAGCATTAGTCCTTCTTAAAGCCCTTTAATTCAGCGACATCTTGTAAATGCTGTTTTTCCTGCTCTGTTGCAGTATGGAGGGCAAAGACATCCTGAATAGCCGTCTTGAGCTCCTGCTGAGTTTCTCTGAATTTTGATACTTGCTGTTCGAAAGAGGGCTCGTAAAGCGATCGTGTGTGCGAGACAAACGTTCCTCAAGCTGTGCATAGTGTTGATCCATATTCATGGATAGCATCATGGCCAGCTGATTTTTCCAAAGCGGTATAAGGGTAACGATTGAAAATTCGATTTTTTCTGCAAGTGTTTGGTTTGCTTGCTGAATCATACGTATTTGAGGTGCAGTCTGTAGGGCAACTTGCTGTGAAACTTGTAAGTCATAAATGCGTTGATCTAGACGTTCAATTTGAGCAGCTAAGTCATTAAGCTGTTGGACTGCAAGAGGTTGTTTTGCTGCCTGTACACTTTGCACCTTTGTCGGTAGTTCTTTCTCAATGGCTTGCTGCTTTTTCATTTGTCCTGCAGCAATCGCAGTGGCAAGCTCCTCAAAAAAACCTCTATTATGTGAGTAAAGATCCTCAAGCATCTCTACATCCTTTATGAGCTGAATCTGTGCACGTTCTAGCTGTACACCAATTCGTTCGACTTGGATACTGATTCGTTCAAACTCTGTTAATGTTTGCTTAATGGGGCGTTCCGTTTTACCAAACATTTTTTTTGAAGAAAGATTGCTTTTTTTGGCTCTAAAGCATTAGGATCTACACGATCTAATGTTTGCATTAATGAATCTAACATTTGTCCAATTTTGGTAACATCCTTCTGTTTCACCTGTGCAAGCATGCGATCAGCGAAGTGAGAAAGTGATCGTTGTGAATCTTGCCCTAAAGATAGTACGGATTCAAAATTTTCCAAATCGATTTGACTAGCATATAGAAGTGCACGACTTTGCGCAAGAGGCGATAGCGTTTCATAGGTCGCCATCGCCTCGTTATTCGTTGTTTCTAAATAAGTTTGTACAAGGGGGGAGAGCCCCTGTATTGTATTAAGTTGAAATGCATGTTCATTTGCTGTCACTTATCATCGCCTCGCCACTCCAATTGTTCTCTTCTTCTATTATTGGAACGATTCGCGAATTCGATTTCCATTTGAAGATGATCAATATCATTGGAAAGCGCATCCTTTAAATCAATCTGAATCGTATCATTTAAATCCGTCAGTGTTTCCCTTGTTTTTGATAAAGTTATTTGAATTTCTGAATCCTTTACAGGCTGCTTCGATAGCATTGTATATTTATCCGTTAATTCTACAGCAGAAGGTAGATGTGCATAAAAAAAATTGCTCTACATTATAAAATTTACGAGGATCTGTCTTGACAATTTTTACAATGTTTTTTGAAATACGCGTCATTTCAAGTAATTGCTTAAATGCTGCAACAGAGCGTACACGTAAGTAGTTTTGGCTCAATGTTTGGATATGTTTATTGGCAGTTATAATTTGGGTTTCAATATGTTTATATTCTTCTTTTGTTATACCAGTTAATTGCATAACTTTCTTCTTCTGTCTATGTTTCAGCAACGCTGTACTCGTCGCGTAAGTTCCAGCAAAAAAATAAACCACCAAGGAAGTATCCTGGATTTGCCACAATTGCTGCAAAGGAAACAGTTGTTAGAGAAATAAAGAAGCTAGCGGTATGTCTAGTGAAAAACTGTTTGACACTAAGCATTGTTTCTTCCTCCTTGCTTTTCAATATGTCTATCTTCTTATACGAAATAATCGACATAAAGTTTCATTGAAAAATTAAACCTTACATAAATTTTACTGCTAATTGTTAAGTTTCTCAATGATAATACTTTAAATACTGGCAATCTTTGGAGCCATATTAATAACTATCATAGATTAACATTTCCAATCGGTTTGTGCTTATGCTTATTTTGATGAATATGTATTTAATTTAGGTTAGCCTTTTCTATGTTCCTATAACATCCGTTTTAGTTATAGGTAGGGAGGAGGTCGCGTTTTTCTGGAAACCTCCTGAAGATAACAAAATGCCATAAGTAATGATGGCACCGTTATTAATGATACCTGTAAATGTTATGCCTGAAAAATTTAATCATTTAATCCCTTACCATTAAAAATTTGCTGCGTATATTTTTCAATCCTTGACACTCTTGTTTTAGATTGTTTAGCTTGCGAAAAATATAGAATGTATGCTCTATGCCTTCCCGGCGTTAGTGCTTCAAAGGCAGTTTTCAAGGCTGGCTCTTCTTCAAATTTTTGTTGAAGTTCATCAGGGATAGTCTCCGTATCCTTTTTTTAACTCTACCTCCAAGCCTGCTTTCTCGACTGCAATTGCTTCTGAGACATAGTCCTTTATGATTGCTTCCTTTTCAACTATTTCTTGAACATTAGTAAAGCGAATTTGGCGTGCTGCCTGAACATTTTCGGTTTGCTGAATGAGAATCCCGTGCGTATCCTGTAATAGTGCTCCCTTGTGAAATAGAAGCGCACAATATTCTTTAAAACCATGAATTAAAACTATATTTTTATTATTAAGCGTGTAACAAGGATGCATCCACTTAAATTCTTCAGTCAGCTCACAATCAAGAACAATTTTTCTTAACGTTCTATATTCTTCTTGCCATTTTTTTGCCTTACTTATAAATTCATCAACCTTAGGATTCATACTATTCATTACGGAACACCTCACATCAATTTGTTAATCTGAAATCAAGAAAGACAAAATCAATTTCATCAATTGATTTATAATAAAACATGAGATGATGTCATGTCTAGCATAGCCAAATGTACTAGGGAGCTACAAATCGGAACCTAAAAAAAGATTGAAGCAATAAACCTCAATCTTTAGAAAAATTTGCCTAAGCAGCATTTCATTTTGAGAGTATCATCAAACTTATTATTAACTAGCTTTTGTCCTAATTAAACAATATCTGACTCCATTCGCACATATCCTTTTAAATCATCGTAAAGCTCTAAAGTAAACGAATTAGAATCTGCTTGTGGACTTACACCTTTTTGAACAAATATCAGGAATTCTTCTATTGCCTTTTTAGATCCCTCTACTTCAACTTCAATCTGTTCTTGGTCATTGAGCTTACAATATCCCTTTAATCCTAGTTCAATCGCTTTTTGTTTAATGAAAAAAACGGTAGCCTGTACCATAGACATCACCAAAAAAATTTAATCAGCGCTCGCTTGTTCACGCTAAAACCTCCTACTAGTTAAGGAGGGGAAGAGTCCCCTCTACTTAGTGCATTACACGTTCTTTTTCTAAATGAGCAATTAAGTTATTAATAAAATAGAGAACTTTCTCAGATGCCTGGTCAACTTCTTTTAAATGAATTTCGGCTTGTTGTATATGACCAGCCTTATGAGCCTCTGCTGCTAATTTTGCTGACTCATGGACACGTATATGATAGGCGTCTAAATCACGATAATCTTGTAAGTGTCCAAAACGTTCTACTGAGCGTGGAGAAGTATACCATTTACCTAGACGACAATCTTTATGAGAAGATACATCACTCGGTTGTACGTTTTCAAGTCCGAGGAACATATTATAAATTCGCCATTTCCATAAAATATGATCTGCCTTTGATAATTGTAAAAGTGCTATGGATGATAGCTGAACATTATTATTGGCAACAATATCATTACGGAAACGGTTAATTTCTTTTCCTAATAAGTGTATATCACTAGATGTATTATGACTATAGTCTCGAATATCATCCTGTAAATTAGATATTTCAATCATTCTTGTAGATACCTCGTCTATTGCTGCTGCCTGTTCCTGTGAGATAGCAGCCGTATTTGTGACATCCAGGTTAATTCCTTCAATGGCACTAACAATAGCGTTCAATAATGGCAACGATTCTTTTGCCTCAACGGTTGCATCTCTAATGATGTCTGTTGTTTCCGTAATGGAGTTAGCTACATCATTCGAATAGCTTTTTAAATGATGGACGTTCGTAGAAACCTCACTTAGTGCTGAGACAGTGCCCTCAGCAAGCTTTCGAACTTCCTGTGCCACTACAGCAAAGCCTTTACCGTGTTCACCTGCGCGTGCCGCCTCAATAGAAGCGTTTAGCGCAAGTAAATTTGTTTGATCAGCAATTTGGTTAATCAAGGTTACTACATGCTCAATATCATTTACTCGCTTTTGTAATTCCGAAAAAGATTCAACGATTGCTGTAAATGTTTCTTCTGTTTTGAAGATTTCAGATAATGCATGCTCAATAGCGTCTTTCCCTTTAATGGCATGATCTACAGATTCAGTTGTTTTTTCAGAAATATGGGAAGACATGCGGGCAACCTCATTAATAGAAGCGGCAATTTCTTCTGTTGCAGCGGTAGAGGATTGGATTTCTTCATTTTGTTTATCTAACTGAATACTAAATCCTTCATGTACATAATTTTAGCGTTAACATCCATTAAAGAAGATATTTCTGCGACTACATTTTCAATAATTCGTTCTGTTAGTACTTCAACAAGTAGCTCTTGATCGACATTGACAGCAGATTGGAATGATTTCATGTATTCAAAGGCCTTATACGGTTTTATACCGAAATTATGCAAAATATATGTAGTAATATAAAAGGCAAATTGATTGAAAACAACAATTAGCTTACCAGGCTCATACTGATTTTTTCGAAACAAATTGAAAAATTTAACTGTTTCATCTACATACTCATCATCACGCGTAGCTAAGAAAAATTGTGTCAAATATCGATTAATATTTTCTTCACTAATTGTTTGCTGAGAGGTAGGGGAGATTTCACTTAAATAATTGTTGAAAATAGCATTCATAGATGGCGTGATATCTTTTAATTTATTGTAAAGAGCCTTTAAATTTTCCTCATCACGAGAATTGAAGTGGTTAAATGCTAAAGTTTGATGGAAACGGCCAGTTGCATTCAAATTGGTACCACGCTTTAATAATTCTTCGAGTTCTGCCTTCGGTCGAATACTTGAAAACATAAAAAAAATACCTCCCAAAAAGTATGAATAATAAGGTAATAATAGCATATTTCAGGGTGTTTTAATAGACATTTCAGGTGTGTTTGCTAAAATGAGAATATCTTATGACAGCAGGGAATGGGCAAATATGTATACAATACTTTACATGAAAGCTGATTATGAGCTTGGTGGAAATTTGAAGGCTGGGAAGCTTTTATTCAAACGAATGAAACATTTGCAACGGAAGAGCAATTTAAATTGGCATTAGCGCAAAAATTAGAGCACTTTCGATTAACATACGACAATGAGGCAACTAAAGAAGGGAAATATTGGGCTTTTTGGTCGGAGGATGAAAGCTTTTATTGCGACGCTTGTGATGATGATACCCAAGTTTATCATGGTATTATAGCTATAAAATCAGAAGAATTGAAATAAAATTTTGAAATTAAATAAAAAAAACAATTTTCTTTATTTGACAAAATTATGAATGGTGGTTATACTTAAGTTAACAATTTAATTGCTTCACCGGAAACATGAATTCACATATTACAAAAAGTGATCGCGTTAGTTCGGTACTCTTTGTAATATGTGAATTTTTTTTCATTCGCTGAAGAAATTACATATTGTTCACTTTTATTTTTTGGAGGTTTTCTTAAATGAAACAAGGTACAGTAAAATGGTTTAACTCAGAAAAAGGTTTTGGATTCATCGAAGTTGAAGGTGAAAACGACGTATTCGTACACTTCTCAGCTATCCAAGGCGAAGGTTTCAAAACTCTTGACGAAGGTCAAAAAGTTGAGTTCGAAGTTGTAGATGGCAACCGCGGACCACAAGCTGCTAACGTAACTAAACTTTAATTCTCAGTAATTAAAATTACTTTCGTTAAACTTAGGGCATCCTATTTCCATAGGATGCCTTTTTTTGCATACTTTCAGGGTTAAAGGTATATTTCTATTTTAACAATAAAATTATTATGTAAACTAAATAAAACTGCTTATCTCGTAAAAAAAGAGAATAAGCAGGAGCAGTATGCTTTAATTATTGAGAATACGATGTAATTCTTGAACAGGTACAAATAAACCTACTTGACCATATGGCTCTTTTTTTCATGGTGGCAAAGACAATTCCAATTACCTCACCATCATTATTTAACACAGGACTTCCACTGTTTCCTCGATACACAGGTGCTTTCATCATCATAACAGGCTCTTGCCAATCCTCAAGATATGTTGATTCAAGTAGTGTACCTTCATTAGCAATGCCCGTAAAGGCTAATGGATTGCCAATAAAATAGACATGTTCATTTTGACTATATCTGGGATCTTCAGCAAGTGGAAGGGATGGTAGTCCATCACCAGTTACTTGCAATATTGCTAAATCAACATCAGGGTAGCTTTGCACTAACTTTGCTTGCATAATGCCCTCCTCAGGAAAAATAACCGAAAGAGTATGGGCGTCTTCTATAACGTGCGCATTGGTGACGATAAGTCCATCTGCTGAAATGGAGAAACCTGTACCTTTACTACTGCCAGTAGATACTTCTACCACCGATTTTTTTATAGGTTTTTATATCGTCCTGTGCGGATAACCTTGTTGATACCTTCAAAAATTCTATAGCTGGGATGGAGTAAATTTGAAAGATCACCGCAAATGTGTTAATAAATAGCACAAGTGCCATACTCCAGACAACCCATTTGATTATCGGTTTTTGTTTTTTAGGTTTTTTACCTTGCTGGCGTTCTTCTCTTTCTTGAGCTAACGCCTTTTGCTGTTCAGTAAGGACAAGCTCAATCAATTCTTCTTCTGTTAGTTCTTCCTCAGTTGACCTATGTATATCATGCATTCATATTACCCCATACCCAAAATAAAAGGCGCCGCAGAAAGTAAATCTGACTCGATTTTCTGTAAGGTCGACGTAATAATAAATCGTCACCATCATGTCCTCTATACGGATTAGTCCAATGTTTTTGGCAAAATATTTTGTAGTCGTTAGCGTATCAACAGTACATGTTAGCTGAATAACATCATGATAATCGGTAATGCCAACTGTAAGTGAAGCAGCCGATGATTGGATTGTCCAGCCATTGAAACGATGACCCCTGTTAAGGCTTTTGTAAAATAGTTTCCATCACTGGCCATGAAGCTACTTCATGTGAGGAAGGTAGTTTGGGATTATCATCTAACACTTCCTTATAGACAAGCTCAATAGCCATATCTGTCATTCGATAAATCTTTAAAACTACAGGTGTTTTATCACCGACTTAACATTGCTTACGTCGCTACAGCCAATGATTAATAGTGCAAGAGAAATATAAGTGCTTGTTGTCTCATAGGCAAACTCTTTCAGCTATTTTCCTTCATTATACGTGAAGATTAACGGAATACGAATGTTATGAATACCAGCTTTCTAAAAAGCTAATTTGTTTTTTTGATGCATCAACTCGTATACGTAAACCAATTGGTATCGCATGGAGAGGGTGGGTGTGGCAGCAATCGACTTCCGCAATAATAGGAATATTGTTACCATCAAGAACCTCTAGCAGGACTTCAAAAGGCTTTCTCCCAGTTCCTAAATCGTCATATTGTTCATGTTTGCCTAAAATGATTGCAGCAGCTTTGTCAAAAACGCCATGTAATTTAAGCATAGTAAAGTTTTTCTCGACAACTGCAATGGTTTTGGATGTATCCTCAAGCAATAAAATATCTCCTTCTTTTATTTGTGGAAAAAAGGGGGTTCCAATAAAACCGTACATTGTATTGATATTTCCACCTATTAGACGTCCTTCAGCAACACCAGACTGGGCCGTAATCCAAGAATTCGGATGTTGTGTTTTTTTCAGAAGTTTTTTTCTAACCAATTTAGTCGGTCATCTGTCCAAATTGGTGGCACTGGCATATCGTAGGGAATGGGTAGAGAATGCATAAATAAATTTTTAAAATATTGTTGCGTATATTGCACAAATGGCGGAAATTCACCGAATGTTGAAGCAACAGAAGGACCGTAAAAAAACAGGGATTTCCGTCTTTGCATACATTCCAAGTAATATAGCGGTCACATCAGATAAACCTACAAGCATTTTTGGATTTTGCCGAAATGCTTGATAATCCAAATAAGGCAACATACTATTAGCGTTTGTACCGCCCATTGTCGGTAAAATCATTTTTACTTGAGGATCACGTAGAAGGGCATTGAATTCTTGAGCACGTTCCTTCGGGGTACCAGAGCGATAAAAATCATCTTTGCCTGTTAAAGAACCCTCACGAATGATTAAGCCAAGTGCTTCCAGACGCTTCTTTCCACGTTCATAGCGAGCTTTTGCTGTTACAGTAGCTGGTTTGGAAGGCGAGTATATGCAGATCATATCGCCTTTTTTTTAAAGGGGAAAACATAAAATACCTCTTTCTATTTTTTATCAGACAAGGCTATTATACATGATTTTACAATTTTATGGGCTAGAATGATTTAAATAATAATATTATTATGTAAACTATATATCAGAAACTTGTAAGAGAGTTTAGAATTTACTATGATAGAAATGAAATTACCAAAAATGGGGGGCATCATAATGTATCGACTAGTAGATGATTTTTTTAAATGATTGGACAGCAGCATCTCAAGGGACAATTCAAGTATTAAAGGCGGTAACGGATGACAAGCTAGGACAAAGCATCGTGGAAGGCCATAGTACACTTGGTTGGTTAGGCTGGCATTTAGTTGGCGCGGCAGGTTACTTTAGTTATTTAGCAGGTTTAAAGGTGCCGATGATTCGACAAGAAGATCCTATTCCAGCTACAGCTGCTGAGATTGTAGCGGCTTACGAAAAAAATAGCAAATAGTATTAAAGAGGAAGCAGTAAAGCTATCAGATGAAGATTTGGTCGAGGAAGTAAAGGGCTTTGCAGGTCCAACCCAAAGAGGCGCATTATTACGTGTATTAATCGATCATCAAACACATCATCGTGGACAGATGACTGTGCTGCTACGACAAGCAGGTCTCCCAGTGCCAGGTGTGATGGGACCGACAAAGGAAATGCAATAAAATATAAGGCAGCAGACAAACATATTTTGGTCTGCTGCTTTTTTTTGTTTGACACTTACCTACTAGTAAGTTAGTATATAGCCATGACAAATCGTAAATTACAAATTATCGAATTAGCCTTGAAAAAAATTCAAGAAAAAGGATTTTCAGCTTTTAGTTATGATGATTTAGCTAAAGAATTAGGCGTCACAAAAGCAAGCATTCATTACCATTTTGAAAAGAAAGGAGACTTGGGGATTGCTGTTTGCGAAAGGATTCAAAATGGACTTGAGGGGGCCTATACAACTATTAAAGAAGCAGCTATTAATGCTGAAGAAAAGCCTTTCGCCTTTATTTTACAACGAGTCAAATTTCTAGAACAGAACGGTGTTTGCCCGATTTCTGCATTACAGGCAGATTATAATGATTTACCATGCAAATGCAGGAAAAAAATTCAACAGCTCAGTCAAATGGAAATCGATTGCTTTGTAGATTTACTGAAAGATGCAAAGCAAAAGGGCTCGTTACAAACGACTGAGGATTTGGAGGCACTGGCAATTATGCTTATTGCAAGTACGAAAGGAGCACTGCAATATAAGCGCGTATTAGGGGAAAGCTTCTTTACTAAAATGCTTGACCAATTAAAGGGACATTTACAATAATTCATGGAAATAGTGAAGGAGAGTCATTCATGGTACGAAGAGTAGTAATAACAGGATATGGTGTAGTCTCACCATTAGGTAATTCAGTGCAAGCTTTATGGACAAATATTACAGAAGGAAAGTCAGGAATAAAAAAACTACAATCAGAGGAATTTTCTACTATTTCTACCCAAATTGCAGGATACATCACTTATTTTGATGCCGCTCAGTATATGGATAAAAAAGAAATTAGTAAATATGATGTCTTTATTCAATATGCACTTGCTGCTGCACAGCAAGCTTTGGAGCAAGCAAACTTAGATATGGGGAGTATTGATAAAACTCGTTTAGGCGTTTATATAGGCTCAGGTATTGGAGGCATTGATACTATTTTAGCAAATCATCAAAACATGCTGGATAATGGTCCACGTAAGGTTTCTCCCTTTATGGTACCCATGATGATTAGCAATATGGCCGCAGGTATTATAGCGATAAAAACGGGCTTTAAAGGCCCAAGCTTTTCACCAGTTTCAGCCTGTGCAACGGGGAATCAAGCAATTGGAGAGGCTTTCTTAAATATTAGACATGGTTATGCAGATGGGATTTTGGCAGGAGGAGCAGAGGCGCCAATTAATCCCCTTAGCTTTGCTGGTTTCTCTCGTATGAAAGCCATGTCTACAAGGAACGATGAGCCAACAAAGGCAAGTCGTCCATTTGACAGCCATCGGGATGGATTTGTGATGTCAGAAGGATCAGGTGTAGTATTTCTTGAGGAATATGAACATGCGAAAAAAAAGAGGTGCAACAATTCTCGGTGAAATTGTAGGCTATGGCGTAACAACAGATGCTTATCATATTACATCCCCTGATTTTACAGGGGCGGCAAATGCGATGAATCTAGCTTTAAAAATGGCTGATATAGATTTGTCAGCTGTTGATTATATTAATGCACACGGTACTAGTACACCAGAGGGAGATAGATCTGAAACAAGGGCAATAAAAAGCGTTTTTGGTGAACATGCCTATCACTTAAAGGTAAGTTCTACAAAATCTATGACAGGTCACCTCTTTGGGGCAGCTGGAGGGATAGAAGCTGTTATTACCTTAAAAACTATAATGGACAGTATTGTACCTCCAACAATCAATTATGAAACACCAGATCCAGAATGTGATTTAAATTATGTGCCAAACGAGGCGATACATCAACCAGTCAATCTAGCCTTGTCTAATGGCTTCGGTTTTGGTGGCCATAATGCAGTATTGGCTTTTAAAAAGTTTGAGGAATAGGTAGTAAAAAAAATAGATGATTCATTAAACGATGGTATGAAATTGGATGTTCATGCCATCTTTTTATGTGTAATTCGTCACTAAGTTTTTCTTATGATTTTGTAGTGAAAATTCATATTTATGCTTATGTTCATTATGAGTTAAATTTAGGTATAGAAGTGGAGATGGATGATGAGAATTTTTGATGCACATTTTCATATTATTGATTTTGATTTTCCGATAAAAGAAAACCAAGGATACACACCACCAAGCTATATTGTTGAAGATTACCAAAATGAAACTGCCAATTTCAACGTCTTGGGTGGGGCGATTGTATCAGGATCGTTTCAAGGATTTGACCAGGAATACTTGTTGAAAGTATTCAACAGCTTTTTGATGAACAGGCTGCTGATAAGATCCTTTATAAAAATGCTCTTCAATGGTATTTTAAATAAACAAATCCTCTACCAAGGCTTACGGTAGAGGATTTTATGTGGAATTAGCTTAAACCTTGGCTATCTTTCCACTCTAAGAATTCATCATATGTTAATTGCTTATCTAAAATCGAGCCGTCTTCACGGATTTCGATGACACGGTTCGCAATTGTTTGGATAAATTGATGGTCATGTGATGTGAAGAGCATTGCACCTTTAAAGCGTATAAGTCCTTCATTTAGTGCCTGAATCGATTCAAGGTCAAGATGGTTCGTTGGTTCATCTAATAAAATAACGTTTGCTGTTGCAAGCATCATTTTAGATAGCATACAACGTACTTTTTCTCCCCCTGATAGTACGGAAGGGGATTTTTTTCACTTCTTCACCAGAGAATAGCATACGACCTAGGAAGCCACGTAGGAAGCTTTCTGTTTCATCATCTGGAGAATATTGACGAAGCCAATCTACTAATGTTTTTTTCCGAGCCTTCAAAATATTTATCGTGATCATTTTCAAAATAGCTTTGAGAAGTTGTCACGCCCCATTTGAATGTACCTGCGTCCGCTTCCTTTTCTTCCATTAAGATGTCAAGAAGCGCTGTTTTTGCCATTGGACTACCAAGTAAAACAATTTTATCTTCTTTATTCATAGAGAAGCGAATGTCTTTAAATAACGTTTCGCCTTCTTGACTTGCTGTTAGTCCATCAACAGTTAATACATCATTCCCAATTTCACGGCCGATTTGGAAGTTGATGAATGGGTATTTACGGCTTGAAGGTTTAATATCATCTAGCTCAATTTTATCCAGCATTTTTTTACGAGATGTTGCCTGTTTTGATTTAGAAGCGTTTGCAGAGAAACGAGCGATAAACGCTTGTAATTCTTTAATTTTCTCTTCCTTTTTGGCATTTTGGTCTTGCGCCATTTTTTTGCGCTAATTGAGAAGATTCATACCAGAAGTCATAGTTCCCAACATACAATTGGATTTTAGAGAAGTCTAAATCCGCAATATGTGTACACACTTTATTTAAGAAGTGACGGTCATGGGATACAACAATAACAGTATTTTCAAAGTTAATTAAAAACTCTTCTAACCATTGGATAGCTTTTAAGTCAAGGTGGTTGGTAGGCTCATCGAGTAATAGAACATCCGGCTGACCAAATAGTGCTTGTGCAAGTAATACTTTGACTTTATCAGAGCCTTCAAGATCGCCCATTAGCATATAGTGAAGATCATCTGAGATACCTAAACCGTTTAATAATGTTGCTGCCTCTGAGTCAGCTTCCCAACCGTTTAGCTCTGCAAATTCACCTTCCAGCTCAGCTGCACGCATGCCATCCTCATCACTAAAATCTTCCTTTGCATAAATTGCATCTTTTTCAGTTTTCACATCATATAGGCGTTTGTTACCCATAATGACCGTATCAAGAACTGTATGCTCATCGTATTCAAAGTGATTTTGTTTAAGGACAGATAAACGTTCGTCCTTACCCATTGATACATGACCTTCCTGTGCTTCAATTTCACCAGAAAGAATTTTTAAGAATGTCGATTTACCGGCACCATTTGCCCCGATTAAACCGTAGCAATTCCCCGGTGTGAATTTTATATTTACGTCTTCAAATAGTTTACGATCGCCATAGCGAAGACCTACATTACTTACTTGAATCATGCAAGTTCCTCCTTTTTTTCACAATGGCTCTAGTATAGCATGAAATATGTACCATAGTCTATAAACATTATTAAATCAAGGTTTAGCATCATTTAAATTATCAAGAGCACAAAAAGAAATTTAGAAACTTTCAATAACAATATAGAAGACCATCTGACAGAAAAGGATTTCTGGGGTACTCTTCGAGATTTATAAGGAAATCCTGTACCTAAACCAGGTGGTGGATACTGGAATCATTTAAAAGAAATAAAGGATTTATATAAAGGTTTTAAATAAAATTGAAAAACGAATAGAAGGGTCGTTAAAGAATCAGAATATGAATGAATCTGAGCGTAAATTACTACAAGAGGCATTAGATAAAGTAAACACATATATTAAAAAAATTGAAGATTTATTTTTTTTATATGGAGGTATTAAAAAAAATGTCTATAGGCATGACAATTGGTGAAGTTATAATTTGCCAGCCCCATACAGTAATGACGATTATAGCTTGGAACAATGGTACATGGAATTTTATAAAAAACAGGTAAAAGAGTTATCAATGTTAGATGTTATTAGAATGTCAGAACAGAACATTTTGGAAGAGTTAGCAATTAAGAAGGTTGTTGAAATTTTACATGAAGATCCGTTAACATTCACCATGTTATGTAGAAATATCTGTAAAAGGAGGTGGATGTCATAAGTTACAGAACAATAGTGGCAGTACGTTTTATTCAAACGTAAACCAGATGATTTAGCGATTATAGGTTTATCTAGCTTATTTTGACTCGCGAAGAACATGAGAAATTAACAGATGAAATTGCCCTAAATCTATTGCAAGAACAAGGTTACAACGTAATCAGGATGATTCATAATGAAGAAAATATAATATGTATTAATTTTGGTGATCAATTTTAGACATTTGACACATATAAACAATTTTTCAGGACTCACTTCAAAAATGAGTGCCTGGTCTTTTTGTGTTGTGGTGAATATTAAATTTTATAAAATTGCTATGGACCGCAAATCGAGAAACAAGTGTGCTCTTCGAAATTTTTTTTGTACCCAATCATCTATTTTGTTAAAAAAAACGGATGAAATCGATGTCCATTGAATTATTTAAAGTACATGCAATGAAAGCGATTTGATTCCATTGTTTAAGGTTAACTGAATTTGGACCAAAATAATTAAAATTCGGTAAAACTTTATATATATGTAGATGTAAAAAAGCAAATGCCTCTTCTGTTAAAAAAAATTGAAGATTCATGCCAATGTTCATTTTTAAAATCACCGCGCATGAATTCAAAAACATCACGTTGTTGTAAGTTTTTTTAATGTATGTATTTTAATCATTTAATCCTCCTTATCTAAAAAGCCACTCATTTTGAGTGACTTATATCCCTAACAATTGCTTTTTCTTTGCTTCAAATTCGTCTTGTGTTAAAATCCCTGCATCTAGTAGTTCTTTCATTTTAATAATTTCATCTGCAGCACTTACAGCTGTAGATTGAGCAGTAGTCGAATCAGCATGACGTTTTGATTCAATCAAATCTACCATTTCTCGTGCTTGCTTTAATTCTTTTTTTACAAATGTGATTGAATTCTCGTCTTTTACAGCTGCCATTGTTCCACCTTTTGTTTCACTAGATCCGGAATAAGCAAACTGAATATATCCAGTAGTGAGTCCGGGCTCTTTGAATTGGATGGCAGTAATCGATTTAATAGGAATTGATTTTTCTCCTTTTGAACCGCCTTTGTTAATGAAGTTTGAAAAACCTTTAGATTGAATTTTTACGTTGTAGTCATCCACAGTTACAGTGAATTTTCCATTAGATTTAAAATCATATACTTTTGACATAACTAGATTTCCTCCTTTGAAGTTTGTTTCTATGGAATAAACTATACCAAATAGCCCAAATTGTGTCAGTATTAAATATGAAAATAAAAACAGACAACTGTAATTAATATCTGTCTCACAATCTGTTTTGGACCGTTTACCTTGTTCAATTACTTCCTCAAAGGCTGCTTTAATTTCCTCAATCGTATAACCAGCGCCAGTAATTCTTGGGTTGTTTGTTCTAGTTTATTCATTTTGATATCCTCATTTATATTTTATCTATCTCTAACATTAATAATATTGAAATTGGCTAGAAATATCAAAAGAGTCGTACTTGTAGGGGCGTATAGGTTTTTTACTTGGTTCCCAAACATTGAGGGTCTTTGTTTTATTTTGTAGAATGAATGTAAGGGAGGCGAGCTAACTTGGAAATTACAACAGAAAGATTAATAATTAGACCTTTTAAGAGTACGGATTTACAGGATGTATTTGCTATTTATAATAATGATGATACATGTAAGTTCCTATTACATAATAAGTGGACTCATGAGGATATGCAGGAAAGATTTAATAAGAAGCTAGCAAACGGTGTACTCACTAATGAATCAATGTTAAGTTTGGCAGTTATATACAAGACTAAAGTAGTTGGTGATTTATCCGTATGGTATACAGATATGAAAGACACTGTTGAGATTGGTTATAGTTTTTCAAATGAAGTAGCTGGGAGAGGTTTGGCAACAGAAGCAGTAAGTAGTTTGGTCTATAAATTATTTGATGAATTTAATGTACATCGTATACAAGCTAATCTTGATGCACGGAATACAGCTTCACAAAAATTGTGTGAACGATTAGGCATGAGAAAGGAAGCCCATTTCATACAAGATTTTTGGAATAAAAATGAATGGACAGATAGTATTGTATATGGAATGTTACCCTCTGATTTGCAGAAATAAATTTAGTTATTTTATTGCACTTTAGGGGTGCTTTAGTTAAATATTCCGTAAAAGATCACCCGTGATGGATGTAGTTAATTTGCTATTATTTTCTCACCGCAATGTCCTACTATTGAAATACTGCGGACCATGAACAGAATATAAGCTGTCTCACTAAGTATTCTTTAAACCAAAAGTTGACTTTCATTTATAGCTACTGTAAAATATTTTGAAATTACAGTTAAATTCAATGAAAAAGAGAGTAGTTTATGGATAACTGGAAAGCGAATTAGGGATAGTGGAAGCCTAATGCAGGGGCCGTAAATGAAACGCACTTTGGAGAAGGTTCTCGAAAAAGAAGTAGAGAATATCGGGGAGTCACCTCGTTAACAATGGAAAGTGGTCATTTGGAATGGCAACTAGAGTGGTACCACGGGATAACTATGCTCTCGTCTCTATTATTAGAGACGGGAGCTTTTTTTAATTTATTTAGAGGAGGAAGATGAAATGAACATGAAGGAACAAATAGCCAAAAGCATTGCTGTTGCATTAAAGGATCAGTCACAGAGAAAGAAATTCAACATTTATTTGAAAAACCAAAAAAAATCGGAGCTAGGAGATGTAGCTTTTCCGTGCTTTACTCTTGCTAAAAAAAATGTAAAAAAATCACCTAACAGTATCGCTGAAGAGATTAAAAACAATTTGACATGTGAAATCATAAAGGATGTTCAAGCAATAGGAGGATACGTCAATATATTTTTAAATCAGTCAATCGTTACAAAACAGGTGCTTACTAAAATATTAATAGAACAACATTTATATGGAAGTCAGCAGGAATCAAAAGGGAATATTGTCATTGATTTTTCTTCTCCTAACATCGCGAAGCCATTTTCTATGGGGCATTTACGTTCTACTGTAATTGGCAATGCTTTAGCTAATATTGCCGAAAAAAATGGCTATCAAGCAATCCGTATCAACCATTTAGGGGACTGGGGAACACAATTTGGTAAATTAATTGTTGCCTATAAACGATGGGGCAATCAACAATCGATTGCGAATGCGCCGATTGAAGAATTATTAAAAATTTATGTGAAATTCCATGAAGAAGCTGAGCAGGATGAATCCCTTAATGAGGAGGCACGTGCTGCATTTAAAGCGTTGGAGGATGGGAATGAAGAAGCATTAGCTCTATGGCAATGGTTTAGAGATGTATCATTAGAGGAATTCAATACTATCTATCAACTTCTTGGAATTCACTTTGATTCATACAACGGTGAAGCCTTCTACAACGACAAAATGGCAACGGTTGTCAAGGAACTAGAAGAAAAAGAGCTACTTATAAAATCAGATGGGGCATTTGTTGTGGAAGTTGAACATATGCCACCTTGTTTAATTACTAAAACAGATGGTGCGACACTTTACGCGACTCGTGATTTGGCAGCTGCTTTCTATCGTAAACAGCACTATGACCCTAAAAAAAATTTTTATGTGTTGGCAATGAACAGTCCCTACATTTTAAACAATTATTTAGGGTAATAGAGAAAATGGGATATGGATGGGCAAAAGATTTACAGCATGTACCTTTTGGGATGATTTCTAAAAGACGGTAAAAAAAATGTCAACTCGTAAAGGCAAAATTGTTTTATTAGGTGAGGTGCTGAAAGAAGCGATTACTACAGCAAAACGCAATATTGAGGAAAAAAAATCCAAAGCTAGAGCAGAAAGATAGTGTTGCCTATCAAGTTGGTGTTGGAGCGGTTATATTTAATGATTTAAAAAAATGATCGTCTACTTGATATAGAGTTTTCTCTTGAGCAAATGATGAATTTCGAAGGGGAAACAGGTCCGTATGTTCAATACATTTATGCACGTATATCATCCCTCTTGGAAAAAATTAATGAACAAAGAAATGAAGTATCTTTTGAAAAGTTGGGTGACCAAGCATGGCCAGTTGTTTTACTACTAGAACAGTTTCCAAAAGTAATTTCCAATGCCTTTGAGCAGGCGGATCCGTCACAAATTGCTAGATATGCCTTACACTTAGCTCGTTTATTTAATAAATACTATGCTCAAAATAAAATATTAGCTGGAGCTCATATTAGAGGCTCACGATTAGCTTTCTGTCAATGCGTCGCTATCATTTTAAAAGAATCATTAGCATTATTGGGTATTGCAGCACCAAAGAAAATGTAAACGAAGCACATCTACTACACTGTGGTAGATGTTATTTAAATTGACCAGTACTGGAAAAAATGATAAAAGGGAATAGAAAGAAATCGGAGGTCTGACAATAATGGTAAAATTTATAGATTAGAGAGAAGGTTAAACAAATATGATAAATAAGCAATGGAAGGCTTCCTCGGTGCTAATGGTTGTATGTATTTTTTTTCATTGCCCTCAGTATGCGTCCAGCAGTAACTGCAATTGGACCACTCTATAATGTTTTATTAGAGTCATTACATATATCGAATACGAAAATGAGTTTTTTTAACATCTATACCAGTATTTTGTATGGGGCTCTTTGCACCCATTGCTGTACCATTACAAAAAAAAATGGGCACGAAAACAGCTATTACACTCTTAATTCTCCTTCTTGCCTTAGCAAATGGATTACGTTTTTTTAAAAGAAAGTTATGGTTTACTTGTAGTTACAAGCTTTCTTGCAGGATTTGCGATTGCGCTTATTGGTCCAATGCTAAATGCCTACATCAAGAAGAAATTTCCGACTCGATTCACTACAGTTGTCGGAATTTATTCATTTGGAATAGGAACAGGCGCAACACTAAGTGCAGCACTAACCGTAACTTTTTATCGTCATTTTGATGGTAGCTGGACGATAGCTCTAGGTAGCTGGTCAATTCTAGCACTCAGCGCCCTGATAATGTGGTATCTGTTAGTACAAAAAGAGGAGCAGAAGCTATCAGGGAAAGATGAAAACTCTGAACATGTAATACGAAATCCATGGAAAAGCTTCAGAGCTTGGACAATTCTAATTTATTTTGGCTTACAAACATCACTATTTTTTTCAGTGATGTCCTGGTTGGTACCAATTTTGCAGGATAAGGCTATTCACTCGGTGAAGCAAGCTCCATTTTAACATTTATGTCTTTTATACAAATGATTGGCAACATAGTAGTTCCGATACTAATGGAAAAATGGACAAGTCGTATAGCTTGGCTTTTTGCCTTAGGTGTTTTAGGTATATTAGGATTTGCATTATTATGGGTAGGCTCAGGTACGTTGCTATTAATGGCGGTGTTTATTATCGGTATCGCATTAAGTGGTTTATTTCCAATTGGACTTTTATTGCCATTGGATGAGGCAGAAACAAATGAGGAGGCCAATAGTTGGTCGTCTATGGTGTTGTCTGGCGGATTTATAATAAGCGCCATCATTCCAATTGTAATAGGCTATTGCTATGATATTACAGGTAATCATACAGTGACTTTTGCTATTTTCATGATCATTATGCTTGCCATTATGGTAACAACTTATCGTTTAAAGAAAAGTTCTCTCTAAGGCATGCGAAATTGTTTAAGCATGTCTTTTTTTTAAAAAATTATTTTTGCTACGATTTATAAGTCAATTTTCATAACAAAGTTTTAAAAGAAACAATTTTTATAGGTACAAGGAATTGATTAAAAGAAGCAGTCAATATGTTTATAATATAACTTACATAATAATATTATTATGTAAACTTGAAACGTAAATAAACCTTGTTTATGATAGATAAAGAAAGAAGCTGAAAGAAAGTATTGGTGAAGCTATGCGGAAGAAGATGCTCGTTTTGGGTGCGACAGCTATTTTATTAACAGGCTGTAGTAATCAAACAGTGGCAGAACTGTTTGAGGCAAAAAAAGCAGAGACAAAATCAGAAAAAGCGGTAACAAAACAGGAAGAGAAAATAGTGCCAGAGGTAAAAGTTGTTGGTGAAAACGGTATTGGTGCAGGACTTATTATTAGGCAGGATCAAGATAAGCTTTATATAGTTACAAATGGGGCACTCGTAGCCTCTAAGCCAATTGCCCTCGTTGAATTTGCGAATAATAAGCTTATGGAAGCGACTGTACATTATATGTCTACAGCACATAATATCGCCATCTTACAAGTATCCTATAAAACCTCTGTAAAGGTACCAACAGTATATAAGGGAGATTTAAATAAGCTCTCAGTTTATGTCGATGGATTGCCACACATTATCCATAAATATAGTGATAAAGTTGCTGCTTATTATATAGATGTAGAACAACCATTACCCCTAGGGAGTCCTGTACTGGAGGCAGAGAATGGTGAATTTGTAGGGATCTACTTTAATCGTCAGCAAAACGAAGTTTCACAGCCATACATATTGCCATTTAAAGACATAACTCAACTAGTAGATGAATGGATTGAAGAAGGAATGAGGGTTAGTGATCGACTATCTCAATCCAAAAATTTGTACCCCTATATAGATCAAGGGGATCAAGCTGCTGTAACGCAGGTGATTGAAAAGTATGGAAAAAATATTTTTGCTTATAATGAAGATGAAATTAAGCAATTTTTAGATGTATTTCATAAGCATTTAAAGGCAGCTGTCGATATTCAAGACGCTAGTGTAATGGAATCTATTGTTGGAGCAGACGATTTACAGGATACTTTGAAAAATATGGTCTCTTACTATGCCTCTAAACAGGCGAAAATTAATTTTTCCAAGACTACTATAAAAAACATTGAAGTGATAGATCAGCGTTTGGTTGTGCGTGCTAAAACAGAATATTTACTGACGAATTCTGCAGGTCAGGAGGCACTTGCAAATTCGAAGATGCTTTATGAAATGATAAAAAATGAACAGGGCGAGTATAAGCTTATTCGTTTAACTACTGAGGAGTGAAAAGTTGGATGGAGCAAGCAAGACAAATGCTACAACATCATTTTGGCTATGATTCATTCCGTAATGGACAGGCACAAATTATTCAGCAAACATTACAAGGACAATCAAGTCTTTGTGTAATGCCAACAGGCGGTGGCAAATCAATTTGCTATCAAATTCCAGCTCTTATGCTGGAGGGCTTAACGCTTGTGATATCCCCTCTTATCTCTCTTATGCAAGATCAGGTGGAAGCATTACGTGCGGCAAATATTCCAGCAGCTTATATTAACAGTACCCTTTCTGTACAAGAAGTGGATGAAACAATGCAGCTTGCAAGTGCGGGTTATTTAAAGCTTCTTTATATTGCACCAGAGAGATTGGAAAGTGCTACATTTTTACAGGCACTATCCTATTTGTCAGTACCGCTATTAGCTGTAGACGAAGCCACTGTATTTCTCAATGGGGACATGATTTTAGACCAAGTTATCGAGCGATCCAAAAATTATTTACATTGTGGCCACAAAAGCCAACAGTCTTAGCCCTTACAGCTACAGCAACGCCAGCTGTATGTGAGGATATAAGACAGTTATTAGAGATTGACGAGCAATCAGCAGTTATTACAGGGTTTGCGCGAGATAACCTAGCTTTTTCAGTATTGATCGGTGAAAACAAAGAACGTTATATTAAAAATTACCTCACAAAGAACAAGCTGGAAGCGGGCATTATTTATGCTGCCACTCGAAAGGCTGTGGATGCAATATATGATGTCTTAAGTCGTTCTGGAGAATCTGTTGCAAAGTACCATGCTGGACTAGCAGAGGAGATGCGCATGTCAGAGCAGGAACGTTTTTTTAAAAGATGAGGCGCGTATTATGGTGGCGACTAATGCATTTGGCATGGGGATAGACAAGAGTAATGTACGTTTCGTTATTCACTATCAAATGCCACGCAATATGGAAAGCTATTATCAGGAAGCTGGGCGCGCAGGACGCGATGGTTTACCAAGTGCCTGCATTTTACTATATGCATCAGGGGATGTTCAAACTCAGCGTTTCTTAATTGAACAGACACAGGATGCATCCCGAATTACCCAGGAACTAGTAAAGCTACAAACGATGGTGGATTACTGTCATACAGAGGGGTGTTTACAAAATGCAATTCTCCTCTATTTTGGTGAAAAGGCAGGAGAGCCATGTGGTCGTTGCGGTAATTGTAATGATGGGCGAGAGGTCAAGGATGTAACGGTGGATGCGCAAAAGGTGCTAGCCTGTGTCGTACGGATGGGGCAAAAATTTGGCAAGACAATGGTGGCTCAGGTGCTAATTGGCTCCAAAAATCAAAAGATGACGGAATTTGGCTTTGCACGGTTGTCTACTTATGGCATTTTAAAAGGGCAATACTCTTCAAAAGATGTCTCTAGTTTTATTGAATTTTTAATTGCGGAAGGATTACTAGCCGTTAAGCACGGTACGTATCCAACTATCTATGTATCAGAGGAAGGCAAGGCGGTTTTACTTGGCAATCGCAAGGTTATGCGAAAAGAAGCTGTTATTGTACGTAAGTTGCAGACAATGATCCGCTGTTTGAGCATTTAAGAGTATTGCGAAAACAGATTGCAGATGAGGAACAAGTACCACCATTTGTGGTATTCTCTGATAAAACATTACGAGAATTATGCGAGCAAAAGCCAATGGAGCTTGATGGCTTACGACGTGTGAGTGGAATTGGTGAAGTAAAGTTTGAAAAATACGGCAAACGATTCTTCGAGGCACTCCAATCGTTCTTGACGGAAGCATCCAATATTTAGTTTGAATCGCGTGGCTAGGGCTTGTTGCTTCAAAACAAAAAAAGCGTGAGAAATCAGAACGTTGATTTCTCACGCTTTTCTGATATTAAATTTTGTAATAGTCTCTTTTTGACTCCATACCCGGCAAAGATACTAGTCTACATTTATTTTTTCCAATGCTCTGAAATAAATTGATCTCTACCCGAAATTGCTCGGTCCTTTTGATAATGCTCAGGTTCTTTTTCATAATAATCCTGATGATAATCTTCTGCAGGATAAAAGTGTTGAGCATCGCGAATTGTGGTTACAATAGGCTTATCAAAGCGTCCACTTTTTGCTAATTTCTCTTTGGATGCTTCGGCGATGTGTTTTTGTTCTTCGGAATAGGTAAAAATTGCGGTTGTATAGGATTCACCACGGTCATGAAATTGGCCATAAGCATCTGTAGGATCAATTTGCATCCAGTAGATATCTAGAAGCTGCTCATAGCTAAAGATGCTAGGGTCAAATTCAATTTCTACTACCTCTAAATGGCCAGAATTGCCTTTTTTTAACATCCTCATAAGTAGGATTTTCTAAATGGCCACCCATATAACCTGAAGTAACCTTATGTATGCCATCCCATTCAACAAATGGCTTGACCATACACCAAAAACAACCGCCAGCAAATGTAGCTTTTTCTATCATAGTTATCATCCTTCTAACGTGAAAATATTATAGCATTATTTGGCTCTCTACCGACACTTTCGGTGTAAAATAACGAGTAGATGGATAATTGTAGGAGACACAATATTTTAATGAAACTTTCCTTATGGTGAATCGTTACAATAACTATATTACAATAGAGGAGTTATGCAATATGGAAGAGCAAGAGTATACAAGACGCTCACAACGTCCCAAAAAAACGTCGATTGCGTAAAGGAAGGGCATTATTTTCATTGCTATTGCTATGTATCATAGTTCTAGTTGGTTATTCAGTGATGCAATATCGAAGCGGACTTGAGCTAGCAAATGACACAAAAGTCGCGCAAGAGGATTTTAGCGGTGATACAGTTAAAGGAGATATTGAAAATTATTTATTATTAGGCATTGATAGTCGTGGGGAGGAAAAATCACGTACGGATACAATGATGGTTTTGTCCTGGGATAAAAAAAACAAATAATGTCAAGCTAGTATCATTAATGAGGGATATATATGCAGATATTCCCGGCTACCAATCATATAAACTCAATACAGCTTATTATTTAGGTGGTGTGCAATTATTAAAAGAAACAATTAGCAATATGTTTGGTCTTCCCATTCATCATTATGCCATTATAGATTTTAAAAATTTTGAATCACTAGTAGATATTTTAGCGCCAAATGGGGTTGAAATAGATGTTGAAAAAGATATGTCTGAAAAGATAGGTGTTGCCTTAAAGCAGGGTGTGCATAACCTAAACGGGAAAGAATTACTTGGCTATGCTCGCTTCCGACACGATGCAGAGGGTGATTTTGGCCGTGTGGCGCGTCAGCAAAAGGTCATTGAAGCCTTAAAGAATGAAGTGTTAGCACCTCAAAATATTTTGAACTTACCAAAGTTTGTTGGAGCAGCACAAGGGTATGTCACAACGGATTATTCCTCCTCTGGTGAAATTCAGCAGGTACTAAAAATGGTGTCAAAAGGGAAGGTCAAAATTGAAAAGGCCACTATCCCAATTGAAGGAAGCTATCAATCAAGACCTTTAGTCATGCAGGGGATTCAATCGTTATTGATGTTGAGAAAAATAAAGCCTTTTTAAGTGAATTTTTGGGTATGAAGCTGGAGTGATGGTTCGCATAAGTCAACATTATCCTGTAATATAAAGGTAAAGCATTTGGATTGGGGTGGGTATATGGAAAAAGAAAGACCAAAAGAGCGGTCTAATTTGTTTTCGACTAAGTTCATCCGCTTTTTAGGTGGGAAAAACTTATTTTTTTTACACTCATTACTTTGTTATTGTTGGCATGTGTTATTTTCATGTTCCAAAAGGTTTCTTTTATATTTACCCCGCTGAAAGTATTATTTGAGGTAGTAATTTTACCTGGGGTACTTGCCATCATCGCCTATTATTTATTGCGTCCATTATTAGGCATTCTAGAAAATTGGCGTATCCCAAGAGTCTGGGGTATTTTGATTTTATACATCGCTGTCATCGGTTTCATTACATTACTAGTAGTTCTTGTTTATCCGTTTCTTCGGGATCAGTTTACAAATTTAGCGCAGGAGTTTCCAGGGTATTTTATGGCACTGACGCAAAATATTGTTGAGTACTTAACACATTCTCGCTTCAATGAGTATTTAGATAAAATAAACTTTAACTATGACGAGGTTGTTAAGAATGTCACAACCGATTTAATTGAAACGGTGAAAGATACAGCAACGAACTTAGCACAGGGTGTTGCATCTGGTATTACAGGCTTCCTTTCAACTTTAACGGGCATTATCCTGTCCTTAGTAACGGTGCCATTTATTTTATTTTATTTACTTAAAGATGGTGAAAAGTTACCGAAATTTATGTTAAACATCTGTCCACCTCGTATGCGTAAAGAGGTGCATGAAATTTTTCACGATATGGACAAGCAAATTAGCTCTTACATACAGGGTCAAATTTTAGTGTCGATGTGCATTGGTGCCATGGTAACAATTGGTTTTCTAATTATTGGCATGAAATATGCCTTATTACTAGGGTTCCTTGCAATGATTACAAGTGTGGTTCCATATTTAGGGCCTGTCATTGCGATTACACCTGCTGTAATTATCGCCTTAGTAACATCACCGTTTATGCTGATTAAGCTCGCAATTGTTTGGACAGTGGTACAGCTTATTGAAGGGAAATTTATTTCACCACAAATTATGGGGAAATCGCTTAGCATTCATCCAATCACCATTATTTTTGTCTTATTAACGGCTGGTTCTTTATTTGGTGTACCAGGTGTTATTTTAGGAATTCCGGGATACGCTATCTTTAAAGTGCTTGTAAGCCATTTATTTAAACTATTTAAACAGCGTTATAATCGTTATGAGGACGAGGAACATCAGCAATATGAAGTATGAGAAAAACAGTTACTGCGAAAAAGCAGTAACTGTTTTTTATGGAGTTTATTTTGGTAGGTATAAATCTAATACAAGACTTAAGATTGTGCTGTTAATTGTATTTGCGCTAATTGATTGACCGCTTCCTGTAGCACTTCTTTTGGCTGTACTAATGCTAAACGTAAATAGCCTTGTCCAGCTGAGCCAAATACCGTACCCGGAACTGTCACAACGCCAACTTGCTCAATTAGCTTAAAGGCTAATTCTGTACAATCAATATCATATGGATATTTCGCCCATACAAACATCCCTCCATCTGAAGGAGCCGCATCCCATCCGATCGTTCGTAGGCCATTCATTAATGTTTTATGACGCTCTGAAAATGTTGCTCGAAGGCTTGCTGTAATTTCCTCTGCGTTATCAAGGGCAACAACGGCTGCATCTTGAATAGGCTCAAATATGCCAAAATCTAAATTTGATTTTAATTGCTTTAAAATGGCAATCATCTCAGCGTTTCCTGCGATATAAGCGATACGTGTACCTGCAAGGCTAAAGCTTTTGGATAATGAGTTAATTTCCATTCCAACTTCTTTGGCACCAGGAGCGGCAAGGAAGCTAATCGGGCCATCACCTGTAAAGTAAAACTCGGAATAGGCCGCATCATGTAGGACGATAATGTTATATTTTTTTAGCAAAAGCAATGACTTTTTCGAAATAGGCTAAAGATGGCATTGCAGGGACAGGATTACCTGGTAAATTTAAAATCAATAGCTTTGCTTTTTGGGCAATTTCTTCTGGAACCGCATCTAAATCTGGTAAATAGTCGTTGTCAGCTGTTTGAGGCATATAATAGGGTGTCGCACCTGCAAGATGAATTCCTGCATCGTAGGCAACATATGCAGGGTTCGTCGATAACACGATGTCACCTGGATCACAAAAGGCCATTGGTAAATGCACTAACCCTTCTTGGGAGCCGATTGTTTGAATAATTTCAGAAGCGGGATTTAACTCTATATTGCTACGACGTTTATAATAGCGGCTTACCGCATCGTAAAAGCGTTGCGTACCCGTTAATGTATAGCCATAGGATTCTGCTAAACCCGCTCTATACGACAAATGCTCACGAATTTTAGCATGTGGAGGAAGGTCAGGACTTCCTAAGCTTAAGTCAATCATCTTCATGCCTTTTTCTTGCTGAAGCTTGGCATGGTTTTTTAAATCTCCAAAGATTGCTGGTGTGAATAATGACATTTTTTTTAGACGGTACAATTTTCAAACTAGTACACTCCTTATAGTTGTATAACAGAATAGTAGTTCACATTTTATCATACTAAAGCACATAAAGGGAAAGTTATTCTGAAAAAAAGAATATTTTTCTGAAAAGGAGAAGATGTTTGCGTAGATTAGCGTAACTATTTTAGGGAATGCTGGAAATATAAAAAATGACGGAAAATTGGAAACATTTCTGCTATCATAAAAACAGGAAAGGGAGATGAACAATATGGAAGTGCATTCTTTAAGTGGACCAAGTGGGACAGGGAAAAGTACAAGTGCCCTTGTCTTCGCGCATAAAATTGGTGTTGAGGCTATTATTGATGATGGTCTACTGATTGTTAACGGTGTGAAAGTAGCAGGTCTCTCCGCAAAATTTGAAAAAAAACACAATAACAGCCGTTCGCCGTGCTATTTTTACAGATGATGCTCATCGTGAGGAAGTAAAAAAAAGCACTTGATACATATAAGGTACAGTCTATTTTATTGATAGGTACGTCTGATAAAATGACAAAAACAATTGCTCGTGAGCTAGAGCTTGGGTCAATCGAAAACTATTACTATGTGGAAGATGTGCGATCTCAAAAGGAAATTGACAAAGCACGCTTTATTCGTCAAACCCAAGGTAAACATGTCATGCCTATACCATATCGCCAAGTAGAGCAAAACTTTTTTTAAACGCTTAGTTCAAAGAGGAATGGAAATTTTTTTCGTCAAAGCGTGAAAAAAATAGGGGAGACAACGATTGTTCGTCCTGATTTCCAACAGGAATATATAGAAATTGGCAAGCATGTCTATGTGCAGCTATTGACATATTGCTGTGTACAGCATGACATTGTTCACAAGGTTGAGCAAGTACAATTAACAATAGGGGAGCAAGCGTTTACCACAATCACATTACAGCTTAAGGTACCAATTGATTATTCATTACCTGATCAATTGTATGCATTACAAAAGAATGTGCAATCGGAATTTTTTCAGCATTTTGGTTATGAGCTAGATGCCATTCATCTTCACATAAAATTAGCCATATTAAAGAGAAAACCATAAAAAAACAGATCCTCTACACGCTTAAATGCGAGTAGAGGATCTGTTTTTATGTTGATTGGCGTGTAAATTGAGGTTGACGTTTTTCGACGAATGCACGACAGCCCTCTGAAAAATCATTTCCGACAAATGGTGTAGAGCCTTTCCATAGCGCTGGTACACTGTCTACGCATTCTTGAACAGATTGTTTAACTGCTAATAGCGATTCGGGTGACATTCCCGCCACAAGCTTCCCCATACGAATCATGTATTTATTAATATCTTTTGCAGCAACTAAATAATTTAACAAACCAAGCTTAAACGCTTCCTCTGCTTTAAACATACGACCTGTAAAAACTAGATCCTTCGTTGTAGAAGGCCCAACAAGTTGTACTAAGCGCTGTGCAAATTTGTTATTTAAAGTAATCCCTAACTTGCCAACAGGAATTCCAAGTTTTGCTTTTTCTGAGCCGATACGAATATCGCAGGCTAAGGCTAGTTCTAAGCCTGCCCCCATTGCAGGTCCATTAATAACGCCAATTGTTGGAATGGGTAAACGCTCAATCGTAGAGATTGTTTTTTCCATATGTACAAAGGCTTCCTCGGCTTTTTCGAGAGAAATGGCATTAAACTCTTTAATATCGGAGCCAGCCGTAAAATTTTCACCAGACCCCCGTAAAATTAATACTTTGTTTTTAGGATTGTCTAAAACTTGTAATGCAATCTTAGCTAATTGATCCCACATATTTGCGGTTAGTGCATTCTTCGCCTGTGGACGATGAATTGTAATGATCGCTAGTCCTGCTGTTTCTTGATAAATAATTTTTGCATCTTCTGCCTCTAATCGAGTTGTTTTCACTTGCATACTCGAAACGCCCCCTACATAAGTTCATACGTTTATTATATAACACAAACGGTAATAAACACTAAATTATACGAATTTTCATGTAAATTTGCTTTGTGTTACAAGAATAAAGGCATTTTAAAGAAATTGTACTACAACAGAAGAAAGGAGAGTTGCTATTGTAGGAAAATAAAAAAACAAAAGATACTACTATACTAGTTTGAGAAGTGGTATTTTGTATGATTATTACAGATTATCCGACATTATCATTTATTAAAATAAATATAACCTACGCACCCATAATATAGTAAAATAAAATAAAAACACGCACAGTTAATAGGGAGGGAGATTCTTGGTCACATTAGAGCAGGCATGGAATAGCTATTTATTACTCTTACATTCCTTAAAGAAAAGTGCTGCTACCAAAAAACAGTACAATTTAGATGGAAAGCAATTTTTAGCGTTTGCCCATGAGAAAAACTACTTGGATGTGAATCATCAGTTCAAAGAATTACTATTTATATATAGTAATTACTTAAAGGAAACGTACGTAAATATCAACACATTTAATCATAAAATGGCTACATTACGAGGCTTTGTTGATTTCGTTTTTTTTACGAGAGTGGGTGGAGCCATTTGATTATGAGATCATTTTACAGCCAAAAAAGAGACAAAAAGAGGCATTAAAATTACTAACAACGAAGCAATTGATGAACATTACGAATGTCTGGCCAACCTATTTTCAATATGCGAAGACTCAAGAGCATGCTTGGCTGGCAAGACGTAATGGCTGTATTGTGCAAATGCTACTGGAAACAGGTTGTAAGCCAGCTGAGCTTGTACGTATGAAATGGGCGCATATGCACACGGATTCAACGTTCATCTATATCGCTAACCACAATGGGCGCCGAGAAATTAAACTTTCTCCAATTTTAGTGGACATGTTGAAACACTATAAAGGTGCGACAGAGGAGCTGCAGCAGCAAGAAGTAGGGGAATGGATGTGGGTTAGTGAGGCTAGCCATTCAAAATCAATTTCAACAAAGACAGTAGAGCGAATTTTTCAGGCTATTTCAAAGGATCTTGGCATGAATATCAGAGCAACTGATTTACGTTATACCGTTATGCAGAAGGCGTTTCAAAGTGAAAAAAACAATTGAACATATTCAGCAAACAATGGGTTATGTCCGAAAATGGGTGCTAACAGAAAGACAAGGGCGTTTTAAATAGCTTTCTAACAAGAGAATTGGAAAAAAAAGGTGACAGTCCCCCTTTATGAGTAGGTGTAAAAAGTTTAGAAGGAATGATCTATTTTGAATATCCTTATTAGTGCCCTAATAATTATTGTTTATATCCAGCTTATGTATTTTATTTTTAGGAAGTTAATGAAATTCATGAAGCGAAAAAGTTCTGACTTCATTGTCCAAATTTTTCCTGGATGGATTTTAATATTGTTATCAAGTTGTTGTATAGTATTATTTTCCCCACCATATTTCACCTATCAATTTGTTTTTAAATTTATTATGTTTACCTCCATAGGAGTTTGTTCTGTTTCATTTTTCCTATTATTTGTTATAAAAAATATAAGCTTAGCTAAATATAATACTATAATTTTAAAATTGAAAAATAATAGGAATATAAAATAAATTTTATAAAAGCCCTAATCAAAAAAGTCGGTTTCCTACAGTACAGGAATCCGACTTTTTTTGATTACTTCATGTTTTCTTATAAATGATTTAACGCTTTGACGTTCACTTTAACGGTTAAATGATGCTTTCCGCCTGTATAAACCCCCTCGACAGGACTTATATCGGAGTAATCACGACCAATACATAAAATAATATGGTTTTCTAATACTTCCACATTGTTTGTTGGATCTAAACCAATCCAACCGATCCCAGGAATCATTACTTCCACCCAGGCATGTGTCGCAATATCACCGACTAAAGCTGAGTGTTCATCAACGTATAGATAGCCACTTACATAACGAGCTGGAATTCCTTTCGCTCTTAGCACTGCAAGCATGACATGGGTGAAGTCCTGACATACACCACGTTTAAGCACAAAGGCTTCATTTGCGGTTGTTGTCACATCCGTTGCACTAGGGTCATACTCAAATGTTGAATATAAATACTGCATTAAATTAAGTGAAAAAAAGAACTGGATTTTCAGCGTGACCAATGGCATGATACACTTCCTCTAATTGATTTTCTGTCATATACGTAAAATGGGTAAATTTTAAATAGGGCAGATAGTGTTCATAAAATAGCTGAGAATGAAATATCGTTTGCATCTCTGGAGAATATTGAATACGATGAATAAATGGCGCACGCTGAATACTCACGATAGAAGTTGTTTGAATTTCCAATTCCTGATGCTGCTCAGGAATATAAAAAGTTCCAACTGTATTCCCCCAAATATCGGTATGCTCACGAGTTAAGGATGAGGGGGTAATAGCAATTCGATAGGATAATAAGCGCTGACGCTCATCGCTCCTTGGCTTTAAGCGGATTGTATTTAAGCTTTGGTCAACTTCAGACTCATATTGAAACTTATTAATATGTTGAATTTCAAATTTCATTGTGTCCGCTTCCTTCTGTTTACTGACTTGCTTGTTGAAAGGGAGCTGTATTTGATTCCCTTCAAGGTTGTATGCTGGGTTCATTTAAATAATAAACTGTCGCGAATGTTTGACTAAATTCAATACATTGGCGCAATCTTTCCTCCATTAATAAAATAATATCTTCTATAGTAAAATTCCATAAATCCATATTCATCATAGCAAAGATTGAGCTTTTCAAAGGGGAATGAAGCACTAAAAACCTTTCTGAAAGAGAGTCCTTTTCTATATGGATAAACGCTTCCTCTAATTTTTGTAGACAAAACATGAAAGATCGTGGGAAATGTTTATCTTGCAATAAATATTGAACAACACAGAGCAAATTTGCTTGATGATGCTTGCGTAAATAAGATTCAGTTGCCTCTGATAATTCAAGTAGAAAGGCACCATCAATTTCACTCATTGGTATCGTAACGTGTTTATGTTGCTCCAATACGATTAATATCATGCGAATCGTTTTTTCTGCCCGTTCCATCCATTTTCCAACTTGCATAAAGTAAAAAGGTAAATCGCGATCCATGGAACCCTCAATTAATCCAGTAACCGTTAAAGAAGTCTTACGAACATTTTGCAAAAAAGAATTCAGCACAATAATTGGAATAGGCATTTGCTTCCCATTATTTCCTCTTTAAGAGACAAATAAAATGCATTTTGCAATTCCCACAGTTCCGTAGGGATACTATCACGGGTCACACGTGCATTTTCTCGAATAGCACTCACAGTTGTCAAAAGGGCATTACAATTCTTTTTCGAAAAAAGTAAATATTCAATAAGGGGATTTACTCGAATTTTTTCAAAACAGGACAAATACTCTTCCTTTGAGGCACAAATATTTAATATAGCTTCCCAATGATCAATATACTCATGCTCTTTCCCAGATTGCTCCAACATATTTAAAAGCTGTCCCTGTAATATATGTGCGTTTGTTTGGGTCCGTTCACTATATCTTGCCATCCAGTAAAGTGCGTCGGCTACTCGGCTTAGCATGCTGCCATTCCTCCTTTAATATCCATGTATCTTTTGCTCCACCACCCTGTGACGAATTCACCACTAATGAGCCTTCCTTTAGTGCTACACGAGATAATCCACCAGGTAACACATTAATATCCTCTCCCTTCATCGCATATACACGCAAATCTACATGGCAAGGATAGAACCGGCTATTTTGAAAGGCTGGAGCTCTAGATAATTTAATGGTTGGCTGTGCAATATATTGAGATGGTTTTTCATTAATTTTTTTGTTTAAATCTTGTAATTTCGTCCTCACTTGCATGTGGCCCAATTAGCATATCATAGCCACCAGAAGCGCTCACATTTTTGATTACTAGCTCTTTCATATGCGCTAGAACCCAATTCCGCTGGCTGTCATCACTTAAATGATAGGTCGTGACATTTTGTAAAATTGGCTCTTCTTTTAAATAGTAGCGAATCATATCAGGTACATAGGCATACATCGCCTTATCATCAGCAACACCATTCCCAATAGCATTTAAAATAGCAATATTCCCGGCTTTATAGGCTGCTATTATATGTGGAACACCAAGTAGTGAATCCTCCCGAAAAACAATGGGATCTAAAAAATCATCATCAATTCGACGATAAATTATATCAATCTGCTCTAGACCATAGATTGTTTTTTTATACACTTTATCATTTTGAACAACTAAATCACGTCCCTCTACAAGCTGAATATTGAGTTGCTGTGCTAAAAAAACATGATCATAATAAGCTGAATTGTACATCCCTGCTGTCAATAAAACTGCCCTAGGCTCAGCATCAGGTGGCAAGCAACGTGGTCGATGAGCGAGAAGAGCCTTTTTCATGTAGGCCATTTGTTTATCGAGAGACTGAATGGCATGCTTTGAGAAAAATTCAGGATAGACTTCCTTCATCACATAACGGTTTTGAAAAACATAGGATATGCCTGATGGATTACGTAAATTATCTTCAAGCACAAAATAAGTGCCATGCTCATCTCGAATTAAATCGATTCCAGCTATGAAAATATGATTATTGATTGGAACCTTTACTCCAAGCATTTGGTAATAATAATAAGGATTATTCTCTATGAGCTGCCTTGGAATTAATCCATCATTAATAATGGTCTGTTTATCATAGATGTCTTGTAAAAAGCAATTTAGGGCCTGTACACGTTGCTTAACACCTGCTTCAATCATTTCCCATTGCTTATAAGGAATGATAATAGGTACAAAATCAAAGGGCATTGTACGCTCCGTTCCACCTTGAGCTCCATAAACGGTAAAGGTAATTCCTTGTCTTAAAAAAAACTAGATTGGGCTTGCTGATATTTCTCGTCTAACTGCGCCTTCGAAAAAGCATTCAGCTTCTGATAAAAGGACCGATAATGAGGCTTCGGCTGTTTGCCATCTAACATTTCATCAAAAAATAAACCAGATTCATATAAATTCATCATATGGATCGCCTCCGAATTTAAGTAGTAAAGAAAAAAATGTTAAACTAATAGCGAATACATAAAAGGAGCAGATAAAATGACAATTATTAATTTAATGCAAGCATATGAGCTAGATAAGCTTTCAAAATTAGATATTACAGATGAGGAAATTGTACAAACATTGCACACAGGGGATGTGTCGATTTGGAAAGAAAGGGTACCTAACTACGAATTTTTAGAAACATTAGCACTTTTTCAAGAAGGGGAACAATCGTTCTTAGATGCCTTACATGGTAACTATCGTATAAAATATGTAACATTGCCAGGCATTCAACGTTTACTTTATCTTCGTTTTCAATTAGAAGAAGGGAAGGACTATCAATTATTAGAAGCAGGCATTCAGAATTTAACTTGTCATGAAGAAACCATCACTAATCTTCAGCGAATGCTTTCAACAAACTGGACATTGTCAAAGCATGTAGATGGAACATACAGCATATTTATGAAGTAGATATAATCCAAATAATCCCATTCGCGTTATGAGACGAATCGACATGTATTATACCCCATCTTGTCTTTTTTTTAAATCGTCTCATAGCAATTAAGTATACTAGATTTAAATATTCATTCTTCTAACGCTTTATGCATAAAACGGGGAATTTTCAAAAAATAAAGATGATTTTCTTTCTAGAGAGAATCGTCTTTTTTTTAACGTTTTAAAACAGAACAAATGTTCTGCGCAATAAAAAAAGGGCATTTTTTTTCATCATAAAGTTCCCAAATTTATATTTGGGAACGTTTTTTTCGTGGTAAAATAGAGCATATTGGAGGGATTTGATGCAAAAGACCAAGCTGCCGAAATTTATGAAGGACTTCCTTGTTTATTTAACAACTATTAGAGGAAAGTCTCAGCGTACAAGAAAAGAATATGAATATGATCTGACACTCTTTTTCCGATTTCATTTAGCAGTCCAACAGGATTTAGATATAGGCAATATCACCTCTATCGATATTTCTACTATTACAATAGAAGAAATACGTGACATCACACTGGAAGATCTCTACTTATTTATGGAATATTGTGAGGTGCAGCGAGGTAATTCTGCATCTGCAAGAGCAAGAAAGGTTGCTACTTTAAAATCATTCTTTAAATATTTAAAAGGAAAGCGACGTCTTATTGAAGAAAATCCAGCCGATGAATTAGAAACACCAAAGATTGGGCGAAAACGACCGATTTATATGAATATAGAGGAAGCTAGACAATTTATCGACGGCATTCAGTCTAATCATGCCTCACCCAGAAATTATTGCATGATGATGTTTTTCTTGAATTTAGGAATTCGAGTATCTGAGCTTTGTCAGTTAAATAAATCATCCATACAAGGTCGATATTTAACTGTTGTAGGTAAAGGAAATAAGGAACGGACCGTTTATTTAAATGATAGCTGTATGCAGGCACTCACAGACTATGAAGCTTGTGGAAAGACAGCCTATAAAGGAGAGGGAGAAGAGCCCCTATTTGTTTCTCAAAAGGGAACACGCTTTACTAGGCAAACTGTAGCCAAAATAGTGAAACAGATTAATCATCAATCAGGACTTCAAAAAGAAAGATTGACACCGCATAAACTGCGACATACTTCTGCTACCATGATGTATAAAGCAGGAGCAGATATCCGTAGCCTTCAGCATATACTGGGGCACTCAAGTGTGGCGACAACGCAAATTTATACGCATATTGAAGATGAACAACTTCAACAGGTGCTCGAAAATAATCCATTTAATATCGTCCGCAATAAATAACCTGCTATATCTTACAAATTTAAAGGAATTCAACGATGTTAAAGAGAATATGTCATAATAGAACATATGCTGAATAGAGTTCAATAAACACAAAGTAAGGGGAGAAGCCTTTGAATCCATTTATTACAAATCAGCTAATGGAAACTAGGAATAGTTTATTGGCTGAAATCGAGCTGTTAAATACTACTCAGTTCAATGGGAAGCACGAAGCAAACAGTTGGAGTATAGCGCAAGTTTGCCATCATTTAGTTTTAGTGGAGGAATCCTCTATTAAAGCGGTTGCATGGGGATTAAAGCAAGGAAATGCCCAAAAAACAGAACGAAAAAAATGTTCAACACATTGCCGACAGATCCAATAAAATTATAGCGCCGAAAATTGTTGAACCGGCTGAAGACCTATTTACTGTTCAGCAAATAATGGATTTATTAAATGTATCAAGAAAAAAATTAATTACCTTTCTTGATACAATCGAGGATAAATCCATCTTATCAGAGAAATCCGTGAAGCATCCAGCACTTGGTGAATTGCCTCTTGATCAATGGATTGAACAAATATATTTACATGAACAGCGACATATTGAACAAATAAAAGAGATCAAAGGTGCATTAGAGTCAACCTCTAACACTTTATAGAACATCCAATATCTCCACTTGAAGGTGGGGATATTGTTTTTTTATTGTCGTCAATTATAAATATATTTATTTTATGTGCAAATACTTGACGAGCAAAGCAAACTGTTATATATTAAATAAAAATAAAAACAACTGTTATAAAACAGTTTGATTAGAGGAGGAATTCTTTATGTCAAAGTATCGTGATGGCTATGAATTTTATTGTGAAATGTGTGAACGCTATGGATTAGAACCCATTTCTTTCCGTTATTATGTACTACAGTTATCTCAACAGCAACTTACTGCTTATAACATGCAAGCCAAACAATTAGGCGTTTAAGGATGTGATTATTACGGAAGCCGACGTGAATATTTTATGAAAAGCCCAGCCATACTAATTGATATGGACTGGGCTTTTAAATAAATCAATTATGCCTCGGTATAATAGTGTCCAGCATCGGCTTGACTTCTACTAAAAGAAGTTGAAAGAAATATCAGACAACTTATTGACTTGAGAATTCATCTGTTATATATTATTTAACAAATAACATTTCTGTTATAGAACAATAGTTATTATTCAAGCTACACATGTGAAAGGAAGTTATTAGGATGACAGATTATCGAGAAGGCTATGAATTTTATCGACAAGTATGTGAGAAACACGGACTTGAACCAATCAATTTTCATTATTACATTTTAAATTTATCGCAGGAGCAATTAGATGCATACAATGAACAAGCAAAAGCATTGGGAGGCCGAATAGAATATGAAATCTCTTAGCGCATGAAATGCCTTACTGCCTGTATGTGACAGTAAGGCATTTTTGAATGTAACCTAAAAGAAGAATTTATTTAAGTATCGTAAAAATTACATCAAAATCATATATTCTAAAGATAAAAAGCCTAAAGATAACATTTTAGATAGTACTATAGAATTACATATCTTTAAAATAAGAGAAATTATGTATGTTTAATGCACCTAAATTTTGTCGATTTCCTTGAAATTTATCAAATCCAGATTTGAATGTTTTTGATATTTGGGTTGAATTAACTGCTTTTCTAGGACTATAATATAATTACATAAAAAAAGGGCACTATACCACAACTTTATACCTTGAAGTAAGATAAAGCAAAAGTACCAAACCCTTCTTATTTTAATGAACGGAGAATGAAAATGATGAATATCACGCCTAGTAGTATTAATCAAGTTAACTACAGTTTGAAAGAATTACAAGATATTTTTTTCAGCCATGAATAGTTCAATCATTGTAGCCATTACAGACAGAACTGGAAAAATCACTTTTGTTAATGATCATTTTGCAAAATATCAAAATATACGCGTGAAGAATTATTAGGTCAGGATCACCGTTTGCTTAATTCGGGCTTCCATCCAAAATCTTTCTTCAGAGAAATGTGGAAAACAATCGGTAAGGGGAATATGTGGAATGGTGAGGTATGTAATCGCGCAAAGGATGGCAGCCTGTATTGGGTAAAAACGACGATTATTCCGTTCCTGGATGATAACGGAAAGCCATATCAATATATTGCTATACGAGTTGATATTACTGCTCAAAAGGATATAAAAAAAATTACTCATATTGCTTATCACGATGAATTAACAGGACTACCAAACCGTCGTAAATTAGAACAACGTTTAGAAAATGAATTCCATCAATCTCGACGTACAGAAGAAAAGTTTGCGTTGTTTTTCATTGATGTGAATCGTTTTAAAAACATTAACGATGAACTTGGTCATATTATCGGGGATATGTTTTTAGTAGAGATGGCAAATCGCTACGCAATATTGATCATACATCTAATTCTTTCTACCGACACAATAGTGATGAATTTGTGATGATTCTTAACGATGTAAACCGTATTGAGGAGATGGCCAAGGAAATCATTGGTGTATTTAATGATAGCTTTATTGTCGATACGTATGAGTTCTATGCAAGTATTAGTATTGGCATTAGTATTTTCCCAGATCACGCAAGTTCCATTGAAGAGCTATTAAAAAAATGCTGATATTGCTATGTATGCAGCAAAATCTACACGCGGCAATCAATATCGCTTATACCGTCCAAATATGGAAGAGGCAAATGATAAATGGCTATTACTCGAAACAAAATTACATCAAGCATTAAAAAAAGATATTTTAGAGCTACATTATCAACCAAAAATTGATTTAAAAACAGATAAAGTGATTGGAATGGAGGCGTTACTTCGCTGGTATGATCCTGAATTAGGTCAAATGCCACCTGACCGTTTCATTCCTTTTGCAGAAGAGTGTGGACTTATTAATGATATCGGTGTTTGGGTGTTACGGAAAGCATCTGCGCAAGCACGTGCTTGGAACGAAAGCTACCATTTAAACTTACGAGTGGCTGTTAATATCTCACCTATCCACATTAGTACAACAGGCTTTGTTGACATGGTTCGAGACGTTATTGCGGAAACAGGAATAAATCCTCATTTATTAGAAATTGAAATTACAGAGATGAGTATGTTGGATTACACAGAGGACTTAATTGATACAATTAAGCAATTAAGAGCTCTTGGAATAACGATTTCTTTAGATGATTTCGGAACTGGCTATTCATCGTTAAATTACTTAAAGAAATTCCCTGTAGATGTTTTAAAAATAGATCGTGCATTTGTCCGTGATATTGTACCAGAAAAATCAGGAATTGCCATGATTTCCGCGATGATTTCTTTAGCACATGCATTAAACCTTGAGGTAGTAGCAGAGGGTGTAGAGGAAGAAGCCGAGTTAAAAGTGCTTCGTGAGCAGGGCTGTGAGTACGTACAGGGCTATTATTTTAGTAAACCACTATCGGTAGAAGACTTTACAAAACTGATTGATGAAAGTGTATCAGTGAATAAATCCGACTTTTAAGTATGGAAAGTTAACTCAAAATGATTGATATTTTTTAACTGTTTTGCTAAAGTTATTGAAAATATAAAAATTGATGATGTGGCTAAGTAAGAAAGAATTGTGAACCAGAAAATATAGCAGCTGCTGAGAGCTATATCACCGCTTCTTATCTGAAAACCTACCACGGAGATGTTATGCAAACATAACCGGATCGTTTTCGTTACCAAACGTTAGAGGGTTTTAAGTTTACCGCTTAAAACTAAATTAAAGGTGGTACCACGTCTATCTAGCACAAAGACGTCCTTATTCAGAGGATGTTTTTGTGCTTTTTATTTTATAAAAATGGAGGAAAACACACATGTCAAAACAGCTAGAAGATTTTTCGAAATGGTATATTGAGACCATCCAAAAGGCAGATTTAATGGATTATACTCCGGTTCGTGGCTGTATTGCCTTTAAACCAGATGGCTATGAAATTTGGGAGCATATTCAAGAGGAAATGGACCGTCGCTTTAAAGAAACAGGACATCGTAACGCCTATTTCCCAATGCTAATTCCTGAATCCTTCTTCCAAAAGGAAAAGGATCATATTGAAGGGTTCTCACCAGAGCTTCCTTGGGTGACAGAGGCAGCAGGTGAGCAATTAGAGGAACGCTTGGCGCTTCGTCCAACATCGGAAACGATGATTGGCCATCTTTACTCAAATTGGATCAAAAGCTACCGTGACCTACCAGTCTTATTAATCAATGGGCTAATGTCTTCCGCTGGGAAAAGAAAACACTTCCTTTCATTCGTACATCCGAATTTCTATGGCAGGAGGGGCATACAGCTCACATAGATGAAGAAGATGCCCGTAAGGAAACAATGCAAATGCTAGAGATCTATAAGGAGGTTGTGGAGCAAGTATTGGCGATTCCTGTATATGATGGACAAAAAAACGCCTTCTGAACGTTTCGCAGGTGCTGTTGATACGTATTCCATTGAGGCGATGATGAAAAACGGCAAGGCAGTTCAAGCCGGTACATCCCATTATTTAGGTACAAAATTTGCTGAAGCCTTTAATATTAAATATTTAAATAAAGCGAACCAGCACGAATATGTACACACAACATCCTGGGGTACTTCTACTCGTTTAATTGGTTCTGTCATCATGGTGCATGGTGATGAGCAAGGGCTTATTTTACCTCCAAAAATTGCACCAACTCAAGTAGTATTGATTCCTGTGGGTCCATGGAAAAAGAACCCTCAAATTATGGAGCATTTAGATGAAATTTTTGCAGCCCTAAAAGCAAAAGGTATTCGAGTACGTCTTGATGATTCAGACCAATCGCCAGGCTTTAAGTTTAATGAATGGGAGCTAAAAGGTGTGCCAGTTCGTATTGAATTAGGACCTCGTGACCTTGAAAACAATCAAGCTTTACTGAAAGCGCGTGATGAAAATGAAAAGCAAACCATTGATTTGTCTAATGTTGTGACAGCCATTGAGGAAGAACTAACGACGATGCAAAAGCGTTTACTTGAAAAAGCTCGTCAATTCCGTGAGGCAAACACTCATACAACGATTGACACCCTATTACAATTACAGCAGCACATTAAAACAGCCAAAGATAACAGCACTATTCCAGGCTGGGTTCTTGCTGGATGGTGTGGGGATGACGCATGTGAGGAAAAAGTGAAAGAAGAGACAAAATATACGACTCGTAACATTCCATTTAATCCACCAACAGTTAAAACGACATGTATTTGCTGCGGAAAAGAAGCAAAGCATACAGTTTGGTTTGCCCAAGCATATTAAAAAGCTGTACCCCAACACCCTCTTTTGAAAAACGAATTAGAGGGTGTTTTATTACATAATTTTGGTTAACCGACACTAAAACACTTCATCTTAATTAACTCGAATAATGCTAATTTTTGGTTATGGAAATTCACAAAATAAAGTATGATAAATATATCTTAGCAAAAAAAGTGTACCATCTAAAAAAAGGAGATTAAAAATGGTTCATCTTTATTTATCTGATTTATTAACCCGCTGTCATTATAATGACAATAGAACTTTACTTATCCGCCACTCCTTAAAGCATGAACGATTTATCAAAGCGTATCGTGACGGCTTTTTACGAGAATATACACAAAAACAATTGCCCCATTTTTATGATGCCTATGATCATGTTATTGTTTTTCTGCAGATGAAGGAACAACGGCGAAATATTTAACCTCGTATGAAGTAAGACATGGGGCGTCACCGCTCGTAGCTCCTGATTGCTCACCGTTTTTGCTAGAACCTTATAAGGGTGAAATTATGCATCCTTTGTTTAAAATCCAAAGGGACCCATTACAGCCCTATGAAAATAAATTATATATTGAATGGGGCAAGGCAGCTGTACGATGGTATCAAAAAGGCACTAATGAAAAAAAATCATTACTCAGCTCGTCAATACGGGTCAATTTGTCTTTCCAGGATACGAAAGCGTCCTGTTAACGTTTCAAGAGCTGAAACAAATCATTGATAATCCTCAACTTTATGCAGATTGGCATTTCGCATTAAGCGCAATCAATGCAATTTACGCTATCACAGATTGTTCTAATGGAAAAATTTATATTGGTTCCTCCTACAATAAAAATGGCTTACTTGGTCGTTGGTCAGAGTATGCCTTGACAATCAATGGCGGCAATCTAGCATTTGAGCAGTTAGGTCAACAAAACCCTAATGCACATTTACAATTCCAGTATACGATTTTAAAAGTACTACCAAAAGATATCACTGCATTAGAAGCCATCGAGGTCGAAAACAACTTTAAACGAAAGCTACAAACAATCCAGTTTGGTTATAACCATAATTAAAGTGGATACTAGTAGAATCGAGGCTACATCTATGAATCTTCAATACCTATACAATGAATATCTCAATATAAAATTTAACAGAGATTTACCAGCTTCTCATTTCGATTACTTTGAATACGGTGTGCTTGAGGATGGGAGTGCACAGTTATTTTTTGTCGATCAAAAATGAAGCGTTTTTAGAGTGGGCAGAGGAACTTCAACCTAGAGATCCTTATTACACTAATAATCCTAGCTGGAAACCTGTGCTCTCATCATTCTATAAGCAACTAAATATCTATGATGAACAGACTTTTTATTATCTGCTGTTTACGATTAACTCAACGACAGCCATTCACAGCATTAATCCATACAATGCCATGAATGATTTTATGAAAAATTATTGCTTTTTCCAATTAGCTCAGTTATCTGCTATTACAAGATTAAACGATGAGCAGAAACGGCAATTAAAAGACTTTTTCTTCTTTTTCTATCTATACGCACACCCTGTTAATGAAGAGACCCTTTATGCCTTTTCATTCAATGGACAAGACTTGGTTCATACAAAAAGTAATATCCAAATAGAACATTATTTCAATAATTATCATGATTACTATAGCGAGAATTCGGAGAAGTTTCATCATCAATTATTGATTGCTCCACATGAAGTAATGGCTTGCAAAAATTTGACACTGGAGCTTTTAAGGGCAATAGAGGGGAAATCAAGCAAGCTGATTATGCCACCCGAGGAAGGCATGGAAACCGTATTACGGCTAATAAACGATGTTGATTATTTTTTTACAGACGTATACTGATAACAAAGCAACGGTATATGATGTGATGAAAAATGTTCTCGCAGACCATTGTTCAAACTCTTACCAGAATTATTGTTTTCCCACACTGCTACAGAATTATGTTACCTATATTCTGTACTTTCAGTTTGATGAAATTAATAACTTGGTAGATTATTTTCGCGACTCACCATTATGGTGCAAACTAATTATTAATAAAATATTCGCCGATACAATCTTTCTTCAAAAAAATCATGAGGCAAGGCCATATAGATATAAATGAATATCCACATATCATTAAATTATTCGAAAAAGAGACTCGAAGAATTTATTTGTAATAGCAACTATGAAAAGGGAGAATAATATAAATGGTAGAATTAATCGATTGGAGAAATGGTGCGAAAGGACACAAATTTATAGCTTCCTTTAGTGGAGGAAAGGATAGTGTCCTAGCCATATATAAAGCATCACAAGTTGGCCAAGCGATTGGTCTTATCGTCATGTTGGAGGAAGAAGGGCAGCGTTCTAGATCACATGGAATGCCACCTGAGCTAATACAGGCACAAGCTGACTCGATAGGTTTACCCGTCTATACAGCTGCTGCAAGTTGGGCAGATTATGAAAGTGTTTTTTTTAGGTCTTTTAGAACAGGCTAAAAATCAAGGGGCAGAGGTATTGGTTACTGGTGATTTAGATATGCCTGCACATGGCTGCTGGCATGAAAAGATCACAAAAAAAGGTAGGATTAAAGCTCGGCATGCCTTTATGGGAGATGGATCATCGAGAAGCTGTCGATGAATTTATTCACCTAGGATTTGTTACGATGATCGTCACGGTCAATTTATCTTTAGGCATGACGGAGGATGATTTAGGACGAGTTCTTACACCAGATTATATTAAGGAACTTGAAGCCCGAAACATTGACCTTGTGGGGAAGGTGGAGAATTCCACACAACGGTTATTGATGGTCCTCTTTTCCAATATCCAATTACTGTTCGAAAATGTCCGATTATTAGAAATGGAGGATATGCATTTTTACCTTTGGAACTTGCAAAAAAATGATCTAAAAAGAAGGGAAACAAATGAGCTCAATGTTAGATACAAACATTGATAATCATGGTTGTCAAAATTGGGCTCTAAGTTGATGCGTACAAGGAATACTAATTGTAAATCTCCAATCTGTGGATCGGCTTTTAAATTATCGAAAGTAAATTTTGCCTTCGCCTTTAAAAGAAATGTTAATAAAGCATTGTGACGTTCCTGCTTGTTGCTATGGGTACCGTCAGGAAAATGCGGATTTACAAGTCCATTTTCCTGAAGGTACCTCTTTTCATTGGATTTTTAAAATCTTATTCTATCCTTATTTGTTGGAATACCATTATTTACTTTTTCCCATGTACCATTTTTAAATAATTCGTATTGTTCAAAAGCACAAGGCAATCCTTTTGCAGTCGCTATGTCACTACTATCCATAAGTTGAAAATGCAAATGCGGAGCAAAGGAGTTACCTGAATGACCCACTTTACCAATAACTTCACCTTTTTTTTACTCTCTGTCCAACTGAAACCTGAATGGAGTCTGTTTGAAGATGGACTAATGCAGCGTATACATTGTCGCCACATTCTATAATGATATAGTTACCAGCAACTGATTGTATGTCGTCTTTCTTCGGATTGAAATAATGAGCATTTTTATAAGCGTTAGTCATATCTGAAAGCACTTTTGTTCGTGTTCGTTCTTTATAACCATCCTCTGCTTTGACAATAATCCCATCGCAAGGAGCGTATACGTCTTGCCCCCAACAATAATATCCATCTAAGGGAACCCCCAAAAAAATCCGCATTTTCCTGAAGGTACCTCTTGATGTCAATTCTAAATAATACTGAATAAAAAGGTCGAAGAGTTTAACTTCTGTAACTTTATTGCATTTTGAACATATGTTTTTCAAAGGTATAAAACCAATATCATTTTGACTAAAATAAAAATTGACTGGACACTAAATGGTGTCATATAATTAAGACACCATTTAGTGTCCTATTGGAAAGGGTGGTGGTTTTGAGTAACAAGCATCAAGAGCGTGACGTTTATGTAGCCATTGCTGATCCAACAAGGCGTCAATTGCTCAATTTGTTAGCAAAGGCAGATGAGTTACCACTTCATGAATTAACGGCTCAATTTGAAATGGGGCGTACAGCTGTATCTAAACATTTAACTATCCTAAAAGATGCTGGTCTTGTTATTGCTCGAAAAGAGGGTAGAGAAACAAGATATAGGCTGAATGCGGCTCCATTGAAAGAAATACAGGATTGGGTATCAATTTATGAAGGTTTCTGGAAAGAAAGAATATCAAAATTACATTTACTATTGGAGGAGAAAAAAAATGAAACCATATGTATCGTTAGATTTTAAATTTACAAGTTCAATTGAGCAGGTATGGCATGCCCTTACAGATTCGGATACACTTGCAAAATGGATTTGGAACAATGATTTTCAGCCGATTATAGGCCATAAATTTCAGTTCCGAGCTGAGCCAAACGAATGGTGGGATGGCATTGTCGATTGTGAGGTGCTTGAAATAGAAGAGCCACATAAATTATCATACACTTGGACAAGTGCTGGAGAAACTACGACCGTTACTTGGACGTTAACACAAACAGCAGAGGGTACAACACAGCTACATCTTGATCAAGGTGGATTTAGTGAAGAAACAAAAGCTCGTCAAGGAGCTATCGAAGGGGCAAAATACGCTTGGATGAATATGAGTTCGCAGCTTGAAAAAGTATTAGCTTAGTTCAAACAAAATTGAGACAAATGAGAGCGCAATTCCTTAGCAAGAATTGTGTTCTTTCATTTTCTGAAGGAAGCTCTTCTATGAAAGCAAGGGGCTCTTTGAAAAACCTGAAGCACCTACTTAATTTAGTAAATGGAAGGATAATATAATGAAGATCAATCAACTAATTGCTAACAATATTAATCGTTAGATGTTGTCTTACCAGAGGATCAATCACTAGGAATTGCAGGTTTGTCAGGATCAGGAAAAACTACATTTTGTCAAACAATTGGGGAAGAATCAAAAAAAACGCCTTGTTTCTTTATTGCCAAAGGCTGAATATCAATATTTATTTCCAAATATTATGGAAACAAATTTCAGTGCCATCAAAATGGAGGACATGCCCTTAGTTCTTTTTTTAGGGAAATCATCCATTTCTACAAATCCACGTTCAACAATTGGCACGCATACGGGTGTTTTTAAAGAGATTCGTGATCGACTGGCAGATGAATTTCATCTGTCTCCTGAGGTTTTTTTCCTTTAACAATGCATTGGGCTGGTGCCCTGCTTGTAAAGGACGTGGTACAACAAAAAAATATTGAATGTAAAAAAATGTGGGGGCAAGCGCTATAGTCAGGAAGTAGAACAACATAAAATAACTTTATGGAATGAACAATTTAGTATTTCTGACATCCACAATTTAAGTATCGAAACAATCTTTTCCCTGTCAAAGGAATTAAAAATTAGTGAAGAGAAACAACATATTCTTCAAAATATTATCCAAATGAATATTGGCTATTTAACATTAAATCGCATTATGGGCACCTTGTCAGGAGGGGAATTAACTAGACTTTACTTAGCAGAATTTATGGCAACAAGCGAAAATACCGTAATTATTATTGATGAAATCTCTGTTGGTCTTGATCATAACACCCTAGTTAAAATTTTAGAACAAATACAGCAATTAGGCTCTAAAAATCAAATTTGGCTTATCGATCATTCCGATACAGTGTTAGACACGGCTAATCAGCCTATATTCTTTGGGCCAGGTAGTGGCAAATACGGTGGACAAATCGTTGAAGAATCTCCTCGACCACAGCCAATCTTTTGGGAAAGAAATCAAAAAAAACCATCTACCTTCTATCAATTCCGTGAATTACATTGCCGAAATATTCAAATGGATAAAATAGAAATTCCTCAAAACCGACTGGTAACCTTTACAGGAGAGTCTGGCTGTGGGAAGTCAACCCTTGTCAATGAGTGTATAGCAAAGGATTTTGTGAAGCGCTATCCAAAAGATAAACTAGTGATGGTAGGACAAGATCGCAATCAATCGATCACTAGCCGATCCACTGTTGCAACATTCCTCGATATTAAAAAGAAATTAACCAAATATAGTGATGACATTGATGATATTTTTCTACGCTCGATTGAGGATATTATTGACGAACTTCCGAATGAAGATATTGCCCATAAGCGTTTAAGCTTGCTTATTAAGCTTGGACTTGGTTATTTGACGCTGGAAAGAAAAACACAATCCCTATCAACTGGTGAATTTCAATGTGTGCATTTAGTGTCAGAGTTGTTTGCAAATTCTCGAAATCCACATACACTCTTTATCTTTGATGAGCCATCAAAAGGGCTATCTCAAAACATTTTAAATCAATTTATTGCTAGTATCAGAGACATTTTACAAGATGAATCCATCTCCATCATTATGATTGAGCACAATGCCTATATGTTAGAAAGCTCAGATTTTATTGTTGATTTTGGTAAAAGACAGCAGGAGCCTGTGACACATCTCAAGGTGGTTAGCCATGAACACTATTTTAATCAGGATAACCATTCAAAAGATACAGCTCTATTACAAATCGCATCAACGCTTGAATCAAGAAATGGTATTCAATACTTAGAAGACCATCCTATAAGTTATTTTAAAAATGCAGAAAATGTTTATAAAGGTGGCATCTTAAAAAGCTATCCTCAATGGCCCGCCTCATTTACGGTGAATATGAATCAAACAAGATAGCCCCCGTCATAGCAATTGATCTTGAAAGACATCTATATAGTCAATATAGTTTTTTATATGAAATAGCTGGACTCATAAATCATATTATCGCTGCACATCCAACGAATAAGGATACAAGAAGCTTCGATTTCTTTAGTCAAGAAAACCATTGTCCAAGCTGTTCAGGAAGATTGGAAATCGAAAAATTTGATTTTGAGCTTGTCATTCAAGACAAAAACGTTTCATTTTGGGATGGATTACTTCATCCAGATGTGATGGAGGTCTTAAAATACTATCAACATTCCAAACTGGAGTTCCTCTTTGAAGAGATAAAAAATGAACTTGGGCAAGATATTAGTAAAAGCTATAATGATATGACCGAAGATGAAAAGCATACATTTTTATATGGTTATTGGAAAAAGTCATTTTATGATAAAGCAACGAAATCCTCGAAAAAAATGGGAAGGCTTTAATTTTATTATTGGTCGCTATATTGTCATTTCCAAATCAATTATTAAAGAGCAAATGAAAGAATCTAGAGTGATGATACCTTGCCCAATATGTTATGGTTCGGTCCTCAATCATCAAAAGAAATTACAATTCGGTGATTTCGATATACGTGAAATTATTCATCAATCGATTGATGAGGTCATAAAAACAGTTGGGGAATTACCAGAGCTAGAAAAAAATCAAAGCCATTGTTGGGGGAGATATGTCACTTACAACCGATGTTTCCTTACTACCTTGGGAAACAAAGGTATCGTTGAAAATGCTTGAATTAGAGCTTGCAAGCTTTGTCGGTTATGAAATCGTTTTACAAAACGCGCTGCCATTCTGGGATTGCATTAAAGGCAACATTAAAGCAATAAGCAATAAAAATCTAATTACCATCTGTGATTTTGCTACTATTAATGAAACTAGAGAAGCCATTATCGATAAATATTTCACCAATGGAAAATTCAAAAAACTAACGTATGTCTATGAGGCATTTGGTTACAAAAAAATCGTTACGCAAATTAACAAGGTGAAAGCAAGTCATCCATGCCCATTCTGTAAAGGGAAAAAAAGTCATTTCAGAGGATAATCTTCATGATGGTGTATTTAAATTATCTGTTCCTTGTGTGAGTTGTAAAGCAAGTGGAATCAATGAAGAAGGACGAAAGGAAATCATCGATGGCATTGATATACAAACTTGGTTAACTGGCACAGTAAGTGATGTTATTACAGAAGGAACACATATTGAGCTGTTGCCCATATTCCTATTTTCAATCGCATCAGAGAGCTGAATAAACAAGAGATGATGGCGATTTATCAATACCTTGAGCAGAATAATTAATAAGAGCAAGAAACTCATTTGCAGCAATCCATTGCAAATGGGTTTTTTGTTGAACATTTTCCAAAGAAATTCAAACAGTGACGTCTTTGACACCTCAACCGTATTATAAGTTAATGGATTGGTATTAAAAGGGGAGATAATCTTTGGTACAAAAAGTATTGTTATTCGGTGATATTGGAATTGACGATACCGTTGCTTTAATCTATGCAAGGCTAAACAAAGAAATAGAAATCGTAGGGCTAGTTGCCGATTACGGAAATGTATCGCGAGAGGATGCCGTATCCAATATCTATTATGTTATGAAATTATTTGACTTTCCAAAGGGAATACCAGTTATTTTGGGAGCAGAGGTTCCGTTAACGGGAGAACAGCCGACATATTATCCAGAAATTCATGGGGAACGAGGGCTTGGCCCCATTATTCCGAATGAAGATCCTGAAATAAAAATCGAAAACTTTTGGGAAATCATCAAAATTATTGAAAAATATAAAGATGAGCTGATAATCGTCAATATCGGTCGTCTTACCTCACTTGCAACGTTGTTTATTCTCTATAATAAACTAATGAAGAATGTGAAGGAAATTTATATGATGGGTGGGGCATTTTGGGTGCCTGGCAATGTCACGACAGTGGCGGAAGCAAATTTTCATGGAGATCCATTTGCAGTCAATATTGTACTCACTTACGCAACGAATGTAACGATCATTCCATTGAATGCTACACAAAAGGCCATTGTCACACCGGGGATGGTTGATTATATAGATTCTTTTGGAAAAACGAAAATCCTCAAACCATTAATGCAATATTATACCCGATTTTATCAAGAACGGGACCCTTCACTTCTTGGGAGCCCCGTCCATGATGCGTTAACACTTATGGCAACGATTTATCCTAATATGTTCATTTATGAGTCATACCCTGTAACAGTTGTCGATAAATTAGAGGGACCTGCTAGAGGCAAAGTATAGCCGAAACAAGACCCTATGAAAATTTAAATGATAGGAAAAAAAGACACCGCATTGCGTTCGATATCCATTATGATATGTTCTTTCATAATTTTATGTCCATTATGACAGGTCATAAATAGAGAATAACCTATTCAAAAACGCCGTCTCTTAAGATCACAAATTTGACTTTTACATTTATTTTCATGTCTTTATACATTTTATGCCATTTATCTTTGGTTAGATTGGAATGTCTTACAGCGCTTCGATACTTCTCTCCAAAACCAAAAATATCAGATTCGACTTCTTGACTATGGGCAATCACTCTTGTAATTTCCTTCGCCAGTTTTTTTTCGATCGCTTTTTCAAGTGCAGCCACACTTTCTCGATGGCCTTGATTGATGTCAGGATAAACTTCTAATACCCTTGATCGAATTTGAATGTTTAAATCAAACTCTGGCTTCGATGCATCCACCAATACCATATCTCTTTTCGAATGAATTGCATCAAAAGCTACAGTGATTTTGTCAGAAGATTTATGTTTTAATTTAGGTGGAATATCCTTTTTTTTCCAAAATTGCTTCATATAAGCCAACTTTAAATGTATCCCTGACAATCTTTACATAAAAACTATCTCTTGCAGGGAGTGAACTAACCATTTTTCCACCTTTAAACAGAGCTACACCACTTAACTTCACAAATTCACCATCTCTTTTGACAATCGGCATCGCTAAATCCTTACCAATTGAATAATAATCATGAGCTATTTGATGTAGCGTTGCCGAAATCATATATTCTTGTTCAATATTTTGTTCAATAAGCCTGAATATATGTTGGCCGATATCCTCAATATCTTTATATTCATATTTCAGAAATGGTGCTGCTTTACCTTCTACCACTGCCATATAGATACTATTGCTAACATTAGCATTTTCTAAATTGGTATCAATATAGTAGCGAAGATCATCTTTCGCCAATTCTTCGCCAAACAAAACAACCCTCATTTGACCGACCATAATTTTTTTTAGAAAGCTTTCGATTGGCTTCCATACGATTGCCTTTACTTGTGTCGTTTTCTGTCGTCAAGACTTCTACTTTACTTTGGAATTCAGGATTGACCTCACGAATTACCGCTGTTGTAGCTATTTTATGCTCTGTTCCTACATCGTAGCCGATTAATGTGGTTAATCCCACTTTATCCAAAATATTTGTCTGAACACATCCATATAAAAAAATTAAGGAGAGAAGTACAATAAAACAGCATCTAAGTTTGTTCATTTTTTTTGCACCTTCTTCGATCGGAAGTTCTTTTTTTAGTATGGCCAAAACCCATAGTAAAATAGGGTAGACAAAGACAACATAAAATGCTATATGTCCAAATATTGTGTTAATCGTATTAATCTGTGTACGTGTTTGGATAATTAAAGTGGCGATAAACACAAAGAAAGAGAATATCCAAACAAATGTTGTACCTCGAATATTGACTAATCGAATTGCTCCACGATAGGCAGCCCATAAATACAGACATAGATTCGGTATAATAATCAGCATCCAAAAGCAAACGGCTACAAATTCAAAACGCTCTATAAAAGGAAAGCTGATAAAACTAAATAAAGTCAATGTTGCCCATATTGTTTTCACTAGCTTCCCCTCACTGTAATAGGTAATTGACACTAGCATGACTGATAAATAAATAAAAGTTGAAAACAACAAGCCTAAATGTACAGGTTTTCGAATATTTTTTTTGTCTTTTACAAAGGGGTAAATAACGTTTAAAATTTCAAAGCCGATAATAGTAAATGTCATTGAATGTGCACCTTTTAAGATGGAACGAATATCGTTTTCTAAAATAGGAAACAGACTGTCTACGCTGGAATACTTCAGCGGAAAAGCTAACATTGGAATCATCCAGAGGGAGAGGATGACACTAAAAAAAAGATACGCCAACTATTACTCGAAGTCCGCCAGTAAAGGCATAGATAATGATGATTAGTAAAGTAGCTGAAAGAAACCACGTCCCTATACTGGGGAAAATCCATGCCTGGATAACTTCAATATAATTTCGTAAAATAGAAAAAAAACGCGACAAAGCAATAAAAGACATACATAGCATTTAAAAAAATTGCCCATCCATTTTCCGTAGATATCTTGCTGTATCCCATATAGATCATTAGAGCCATAGATCTCTAATGTTTTAATCATACAAAAGGTGACGATATGTGTGGCAATACAAGCTAGAAGAACTGAAATCCATGCATCCTGCCTTGCCTCTTGGTAGATAATGCGTTGAAATCCCTGTATACCAACCCCAACTTGAGCACCGTGCACGACAAAAAAAAGCAAATAAGCGTTGATCATCTCTTTAGGGCTAAGTTGTATAGGATTTTTCATTTATTTCACCTTCAGTTCAACTTTTTTTCCGGTTTTACAGGCTCAGGTTCGAATTTATTTTTATCCTTTGCTCTAGTTAAAGCAGGTCTTTTCGCTGTTAACGGAATAGGCATCCTGATAATACTATCCCGCATTTCTTTCATCCTAGGTGGATAGAAAGGAGACAGATACGGGGCACCCAGACTTGTTTGACGTAAAAGATGAATAAGAATGAAACAAAAAGCCAGCATGATGCCATAAAAGCCCCAAAATCCTGCTAGTATAATAATCGGGAAGCGAATAAGTCGAATCACATTGCCCATCATGTAACTTGGTGACGTGAATGATGCTAGTGCACTTAAAGCAATAATTATTAGTAAAATATTACTTGTAATACCTGCCTGCACGGCTGCTGTCCCAATAACAATACCGCCTACGATACCTATGGTTTGACCAATTTTAGTTGGTAGCCTTGCTCCGGCCTCTCGTAGTAGTTCTATAATAAACTCCAAAAGCAAAGCCTCGAAAATTGGTGGGAAAGGAACCAAAGCCCTAGATTCACTTAATGGCACCAAAAATGCTTGAGGAATGACTTCATAGTGAAAGGTTAAAGCTGCTACGTAAAAAGGTGTTAAATAGACGGATAAAAAGAAGGCGGAAAGCCGTAATAATCGAATAAACGTGGCAATTTGCATCTTAAGTTTTGATCCTCCTGGCTTTGAAAAAAATTCAGTAAATGATTGGGGGCAAATAATGGCCATTGAGCTACCGTCTACAATAATGCCTATTTTGCCATCTAAAATCGCATCACAAAACCTATCTGGTCTTTCAGTTAACAGCATTTGTGGGAAGACAGATAAAGAGTTATCGTCAATCATTTCAGAGAGCACTGCACTGTCGAGTAGTTCATCGAGATGAAGATCCGTGATTCGTTGGCGCAAGGTATTCACCATTTGATTATTAGCAATCCCATTCATATATAAGAGTGCAACAGAAGTATTGGTACGTGTGCCAAGTTTTAGTTTTTCATTACAAAGATCAGGACACACTATGTAACGGCGAATTACGGAAATATTTGTAGAAAGACTCTCATTAAAACCAACCTGTGTGCCAATTACTTGTGATTCATTTTCAGGCGCTGCTAAAGCTCTAGATTCTCTATTAGCGATATTGACTAAAAGTACTTGCGAGAAGCCCCCAACATGAATAACAACAGAACCATTGACGATACAATCTATTGCTTCCTTTAGTAGACTGGATATAACGACTTCAGGAACAGAAAGTGTAGCCTCAATAGAATCTGGCGTTTCATGAGGCTTGTTCTGTAAATTGGCGATAATATCATTATTTAAAGTCTGATTGTCAACTAATTTATCGATATAAAAAAAGTGTAAGGTTTGATGGAATCCTCTTAATGATTAAATCAGCTGGATTATTCGTAGCATTTTTAATCGACCGAATAAAATGATCTGTTGCATTAGCGACCCTCACAAGATTTTCTTTTTCTATAGGCGCCTCTTCGACAGATGGTGGTTGTTTTTTTATTGAAAGGTAGTTTAAATTGCATGCGGAATTATAGGCTCCCTTCATTACTAACTTAGTTTATAGAATTGTCTTTTGAAGGGCGTTCTATACTTATTTTGTACATTTTCTAATAGGCATCGATAAATGTAGAGCCTAAAATAGCAGTCTTTATTTAGTTCTCCTTAACTCATTGCTGATTAGAAAAAATAGCACAAATCTCTTTATGATTCGTGCTAATCATTTTTTTCTCTATTGAAGGAAGTAAGTATTTGAATCATTTTTTTGCTCTAACTTTAAACGTCATCAGCATTAATACAACTACAATAAATAATAATGCGAAAAATGCAAAGTCAAAAGTGTTTGTTACATCCTTTATAACACCAACAAGCATCGGAATAATGCCACTAATAATATAGCCGCCAAATTGAACCATGGCTGTCCATTCACTTGCTTCTTTTGGCGTTGCTGTTGCATCTAATGGTAGAATCATGGCCAATGGGAATAAGCCTCCTGCACCAATGCCCATTAATGTGGCACAGAAAATGGGTGAAATCCCGCCAGTTATTAATAACAGAATGCCGATAAAGGAGCTTAATGCACAAAGTAGCATCCAAGGTTTTCTCTTCACACTATTATTAATTAAAATCGGAATAATAAAGCTACAAATCATTTGCATAACGGAAAAAAATAGTTACCGTTGTTGCGGCGTAGGCATCACTATAACCAACGTCCTGCACTTTTGGAGCGAGCCAGGTCGCCAGGGCGTAATAAACACCTGATTGTAAACCAAACATTATCATAAGGAGCCAAACATATCGATTTCCCCAAGGTAATCGGCTTTTTTTGATTGACAGATTTCTCTATTGTCATTTCAGCTTGCCTTGATTTTTTTATAATAGGCATCCAAACAATGATTCCCATAAGTGCGAATACTGACCATATTGCTAAAGCTGCATTCCACGACTGATGAAAAGCATGCATAATAGGCACGACTAAACCAGCACTTAAAGAGGCTCCAATTCCCATCCCTGCTGAATATACACCAATCATAGTAGAAGAATATTTAGGAAATTCCTTTTTAATATAGCCAGAGATCAGTGGGCCTGTAATGGCGATACCAATTCCACTAAAAATAGCTGTTAGTAATAAAAACAATGGAAAAGTCGCTACTAAACGTAATGCCGTAGAAACACCAATTAATAAAACGGATAAAGCAATTGTCAACTCAATACCCCATCTTTCGCTTAACTTCCCAGCCAATGGAGCAAAAATCCCCATGCAAAAAACAGGTAGGGCAGTTAGTAAACTTACTACTACACTAGACATCTGTAAATCCATTTGAATATTTTTCAATACTGGTGAGATGGATGTAATGGAAGCTCGTAGATTCATAGAGAGTATAAACAATGAAAAAACACTCCAAATAATAGTAAGATTTTTTTGATTTAGTCATAACAGAAAACACCTCTTTTTGTAAATATGAATGATTGTTTGATATACTATAGTTAACTTTCTAAACAAATAAATAAACTATAATTAACTGACTTGTATACTATAATATACTAAATGTACGAAGTCAACAGAAGGGGTGCGACACGTTGAATGAGGAAAATATTGACTTATCTAGTCAAGTTGGGCTTAATCTAAGAGAAATTCGAAAAAGCAAAAGGATGAGTCTTGATGATTTAGCAAATGTAAGTAAAGTTAGTAAATTGACGTTAGGAAAAATTGAAAGAGGGGAAACGAATCCAACCGTCAATATTCTTTGGAAAATATGTAGAGGGCTTAATATTCCACTCGTCTCTTTACTTTCATTTAAGGAAAATATAGAAGTGCATAGATTTGGATCAAATTACCAATTTTCAGGAAATAATAATGATTGGTTTGTCGAGCCATTATTTAATACACATGGAACGGAATGGTATAGAGGTTGTATCGAACCAAATAGTGAGTACAGTGAATGTCACTTAGCGGGATCAGAAGAAATTGTCCTTGTGTTAAACGGGCAATTGGAGATGAAGGTAGGAGAAAAAAATTCATCAATTAAATCAATGGGATGTCATAAAATTTAATGGCGAAGAGCTTCACACATACATCAATCGTTCCAACGAAAAAGTACATTTGATGCTCTCGTTAAGCTATACAACTCGATAGTTTGTCATAAAAATCGTCCTTACTCATCAAGTAAAGGACGATTTTTTTCATACTCTCGTCTAGAGATATCCCCAAATCATACATAATAACGTCCCAAAAATGGTAACGAGCGCAATGATCAACGCATAATAAATGTTGGTAAAGATCGCAGGTTTATCCTCTGTTTCACCAGCATGCATAAAGACGACTAACTGTAAGCCAGCCTGAATAAATGCTGTGACTAAAAGTATTGTCATGGTAATGGGCGATGATATATCAAAAAAATACACACATGCTGCAATAATGGTAAGGATAATCGACAGGGCAAATCCCATAACTTGTTTCAGTGGGAATAAATCACTCATTTCAAACCATTCCTTTCAAGTAAATGAAACTGAAGATAAAAATCCAGACCACATCTAAAAAGTGCCAGTATAAGGAGAAGATGAAAGATTTATTGGCTGTTTCAGGCGTCACCCCACGCTGAATCAGTTGGTAGACAATAAACATACCCCAGAACACCCCAAATGTGACGTGCGCACCATGCGTTCCTAATGTTGTCAAAAGGGTAGCTGTAAAGGCGCTCGTTTGTAAGCCTGCACCCACATGCACATAGTGAATAAACTCATAAACTTCAAAACCAATAAATGCTACACCAAGTAGTAGCGTCAAAACATAGAACGTTATCATCGCTTTCGTATAACCCTTGCGCATGGCATGTATGCCTAAGCCAATGGTAAAGCTACTTGTTAAGAGAATAAAAGTTTCAAATAAAACAGGTGTAATTTCAAAAATATCAGCTCCTGTAGGGCCATTTCCAGTACGATCCACTAAAACAAAGTAAGCTGCGAACAGCGTTCCAAAAAGCATGATTTCAGCACCAATAAAAACCCAAAAGCCTAAAATATTCAATTGATTTTGCTGTGTACTATATTCTAAAGGAAGTGATTGATCGATTTTCATGATTGACTACCTCGCAATTTCGATTCCGTTGCTTTCACTTTTTCGACAGAAATATAATGTCCTGGATCTTTTTCCAACGAACGGTGCGCCATACAAATAAAAATACCGATAGTTGTAACAATAGTTGGAATCCACATACCAAATACAAATGAGAAGCCCCAAGCAAAGAAAATACAGCCTAAAATGAAAGGTACACCACTGTTATTTGGCATATGAATGTTTTCATATTGCTCTGGGAACAAATCATGCTGACGATATTTTGCATCCCATAAGGCCTCCGTTGAAATGACATACGGCACCTTTGCAAAGTTATAGTATGGCACAGGACTTGGTGTAGCCCATTCTAATGTACGTGCGTCCCATGGATCTGAGCCAACGTTTCTTGGAGCATAACGAATGCTGTAATAAACGTTGTATACAATTAAGATAAAGCCAATTGTAAGGCCAATTGCACCGATAAAAGAAATCATATTCCACATACCAAAACCTGTGGAGGCTGAGTAAGTGTACATACGGCGTGCTTGTCCATCTAAGCCAGAGAAGAACATAGGCATAAAGGCAAGTAAGGTGCTGATCGCAATAATCCAGGCCGTCACTTTACCGATTTTTTCATTTAACATAAAGCCGAACATTTTTGGCCAATAGTAATGTAAGCCTGCTAGCATCGCAAATACGACACCTGGAATAATCACCATATGGAAGTGTGCTACTAAAAACATTGTATTATGGTATTGGTAGTCAGCCGCAGACATACCAAGCATCACGCCTGTTACGCCACCTATTGTAAACGTAGGGATAAACAACATGGAATAAAGCATCGGCGTGGTAAAGACAATTTTTCCTTTCCACAGGGTGAATAACCAGTTAAAGATTTTAACGCCAGTCGGCACAGCAATGGCCATCGTTGTTATTGAAAAAATACTATTTGTTAAAGCACCTTGTCCCATTGTAAAGAAATGATGGGTCCATACTAAAAACGAAAGGAAGGAGATAATGACCATTGAACCGACCATCGATTTATAGCCATAGAGATTGCGGCCAGAGAATGTAGATATAATCTCACTGTAAAGTCCAAATGCAGGTAAAATCAGGATGTAAACCTCAGGATGACCCCATACCCAGAAGAAATTCGCCCACAGCATATCCATACCGCCGTTGGATGTCGTGAAGAAATTCGTAGCAAATAGACGGTCAAAAGTCCCCATGACAAGTGCTACCGTTAATACTGGAAAAGCAAAAACGATAATTACATTTGCGACGAATGAAGACCAAGTAAACATTGGCATTTTCATTAATGTCATACCTGGTGCCCGCATTTTGAGAATTGTCACTATCATGTTAATACCAGTAATTAATGTACCAAGACCTGAAATTTGTAGAGCAAACAAGTAATAGTTCGTTCCTACGGATTGACTAAATTCATTACTAGCAAGAGGGAAATAATTCGTCCAGCCAGCATCAGGAGAGCCGCCAATTACAAAGGAAATATTTAATAGCATGGCCCCCATGAAAAATAACCAAAAACTTAAAGCATTCAAACGTGGGAAGGCCACGTCTCTTGCGCCAATTTGAAGTGGTACAATGAAGTTCATAAAGGCCATAATAAACGGCATGGCCATAAATATAATCATCACTGTTCCGTGTGTCGTAAATATTTCATTATAATGCTGTGCATCTAGTAACTTATTGTCAGGTACTGCCATTTGTGCTCGCATCATAATAGCATCCGCTCCACCACGGAAAAGCATAAGAAGGGCTGAAATTAAATACATAATACCGATTCGTTTATGATCAACTGTTGTTAACCATTCACGCCAAAGGTAGCCCCATTTTTTTAAAATAGGTTAATCCTACAATAATCGCTATCACCGTAAGACCAATAGCGACCATTGAGGCATAAATAGCTGGGCTTGGATGGGGTATCGCAAATCGTTCAAAGTAATCCATCTGACTATGTCTCCTTTCGACATCAACCTTATCGTAAACTAGTTCATTTCGAGAATTTCAAGATTGTTTTATTGAGATGCATGATCTTTTACGTGAGAAGAACCATGCTGATGTCCACCATTTTCACCCTCAGGTGCTGGTAGAAACGTTAAATGTGTTCCATTGTAAGTGGACTGTCCCACATGTCCTGGTTCTAGTAATGTATTAAATTTTTCCTCCGTTAATAGATCAGCTGTTTTTTTTACTTCCGTTACCCAGTCTTCAAATTCATCATGAGTCACGGCTGTAACGGTAAACGTATTTTCAGCGAACCCTTTCCCATTAAAATTTGCATTTCTTCCCATAAACTCTCCAGGCTTATCCGCAGCCAAATGCAATGTATTCACCATATCGGCCATTGCATATTTTTGACCACCAAGTTGGGGAATCCAGAAGCTAGTAATCGGTCCATACGAATAAAGTTTGAATTCAATTGGTCGCTCTGCAGGGATATACAAATAATTTACGGTTTCAATATCTTCTTCTGGATAACTAAAATGCCATTTCCAGTTAGAGGTTGAAGCATAAATGACCAATGGCTTCTCATCTTTGTATTTTTCTGGTGTCGATTCCACCTTATAATTACTTTGAACGGAAATAATAGACATGTACGCAACAATTAAAACAGGTATGCCTACACAAATGATTTCAACCATTGTACTCCCCTTAATGTGGGGAGGCTTATAGTCGGGATTTTGCTTAGAAGCACGATATTTCATTAACATATAAGCTAAAATCACAAAAACGGTTAGTCCGATAAAAGACATAATCCCTATAGAAAGCATAATATCTTTGGCTTGTACTTGAGCTTGAGGACCTTTTGGATCTAATACTAATAACGGGTCACAGCCGGTTAACATAGTGACAATAGTGAAAAGACTGACTAATTTAAGCCAACTTTTTTTTCATAAACAAACCCCTTTAACTGATTCTTTGAAGTGCTATCGGTTACTATAGGTTTTGTATGGATTTTGATTCACAATTGATTTTTATCATAGTGGCACATACTTTGAAAGACAAGGCGTTTTGCAAGATAACACAGAATGTTCTAAAACAAAAAAAATAATTTTAGTATAACTTTATTGAGATAAATACGCGTCTAATAAGGGTTTTCATAGGATGATAGGGATTGAATTTTAAAGTGGATGGTGAAAGTAATAATAAAGTGGATGGTTAGCGACAGAAGATGTTATATTATGATTAATTTTTTTTAGCTTATTTGATATTGCTAAAAATTATCATGCTCTATAGAGGTGAGTATATATGGATTGGAAACCCGATCGAAATGCTAAAAAAAGCTATCTATAAACAACTCGCAGAATACATTGAAAAAGGTATTGCAGATGGGACATTTCCTCCCGATAAACCTTTACCATCAGAGCGATACTTAGCAAACGTTTTGAACGTAAATAGAAGTACAGTCGTTAGTGCATATGACGAATTGGAAGCATTGGGGCTTATTGAACGGAATAGAGGAAGTGGCACAACCATTAGTAAAGATATATGGGGGATCACAAGGAAAAGAATTCCTAGCTGGAATCGATATATTGAGGCAGGCTCCTTTTTACCAAATCTACCTGTCACACAAAAAATACGAAAGGAAGCAGTGGAACACAAACTAATAAATTTAGCGACAGGAGAATTATCAGAAGATCTTTTCCCTAAAAGCTCATTAAGAGAAATTACAGCAACACGCTCTTTTATTGGTAGCCTTGGATATGATCATCCACAGGGGAGTGAAATACTTCGAACTACCCTCATGAAACATATTAAAAATAGCCGTGGGATTGACACAAAACCATCTTCCATACTGATTACATCAGGGGCGCAGCAAGCATTACATTTGATTGTCCAATGCTTATTAAAGCCTGGAGATGCAATTGCAATCGAAGATCCTTCGTACAATTATAATTTGCCTATCTTTAAATCTGCAGGCTTACAAATACACTATTTATCTGTTGATAAGGATGGTATCAACCAGATGACCTGCAAACATTATATAAAAAAACATCGTATTAAAATGATTTTTTTAAATCCTGATTTTCACAATCCAACAGGCACTTCTTTAGATATTAAGCGAAGAAAGGCTATTTTAGATATATCCTCAAAGCTTGGTATTCCAGTTGTAGAAGATGATCTATAGCTTGACAGCATTTTCCGGGGATAAAACTCCTACCCTAAAATCATTAGATAAAAATGGCAATGTTTTATACATTAGCTCTTTGTCTAAGGTTGTTGCCTCGGGATTACGGATAGGATGGATTGTTGGTCCCACATCCGTTATTGAAAGGTTATCTGATGCAAAGCAACAAATTGACTTCGGTCATTCTAGCTTTACACAGTGGATAGCCAATGATTTTTTAGAATCAATAAACTTTAATTTGCATATCAAAAGTTTAATAAGAGAATTAGAAAAAAAGACGAGATACAATTGTTCAAAGTCTCGATAGTTATTTGAAAAATCAGGTGGAGTTTTCTATTCCCCAAGGCGGTATCCACATATGGTGTAAAGTGTTGAGGAATTATAGTGAAACAAAATTATTGGAAGAATCGATTAAACAAGGAGTCATTTATGTTCCTGGTTCAACCATGGGATCCCAGAATGGCTTTGTCCGTTTTACGTATGCTAGAGAAGATATGGATTCAATTGATGAAGGAATTAAAAGGTTTGCACAAGCTCTTAATAGCTTATAAGTAAGAAGATGAATTTTTGTAAATTATAGACAAGTGGATGACTAAAATTGTGGCAAAGTGGATGGTTAAAAATATTCGTAAACTATTTATGATATAGACATGGATCAGAAAAAAAATCCATAAAGGCTATCTACTATCATTGAAGTGTGGATTGATTCACAATTATTCACACAGGTAATGAAATCTGTAAGTTGTTGGGAAGGTGATAGGATAAACCTTTGTTGCCATGTAAATTCGTTAGGTAAGAGGTAGTTATCTAATTCAGTGTGATTTAATTGTTAATGGGGTTATTAAAAAGCTACAAGTAAAATACCCACTTTTTTTTAAAAGAGGTTATAACATTCACAACAAGTATCGTTAACTTTGTCTCTATGTTTTACCTGTTCTAACAGTCTCGATTTTTTTAGCTTTTACTGCTGATGAAAAAAAATCAAGCAGTCACTACTTATTATATTTTAAATTTCCCACAACTGTGTATAAGGGAAATAGGCACTCCTTATATACACTATTAAACCTTAGTCAAAAGTACCATCAAGCCACCTAGTTTCGATTTTCAATCGGCCCTAGGTGGCTGGTTTTTTTACACAATTTAATATAATAGTGTTTGTAAGAACGGAGGGTGAAGAATTTGAGCAATTGTTTATTTATTAAAAAAAAGCTAATCTCATAATAAATAAACAAGAAGCTAATTTTCACCTATCATAATTTTAAATCTACCGTCCTATGTTTTTTTACACATAGGGTGAAAACTTTTTCGTTGCGCAAGAT
>BBDJ01000023.1 GCA_001312325.1 Lysinibacillus pakistanensis
TTTTTTAGTAATAAAGTTTCAAATTTATTAAATTTAAATGAGCACTATATAATTCACAATAGGTCATTTTTATTACACAGTGTCAATCTGTCCCTTAATGGAATAATAGGTTTCTTCAATTTTTTGCTTATACGGAAGATCGATTAAATCCTGTGAATCCTTATAGGCCATTTTTGCAATTTCATAGGCTGTTGTTAACTCACCAAAATGTGCATAACAGAGTGCCTTATAGGAGAAGCATTCATTAAAGCCTAAAATGTCAAATGGATGTAGAATGAAGGAAGGAATGTTTGTAAAATGTTCAAAAGCCTCTTTAGCTTCTTCATAACGACCTAGCAAATATAAGGATTTACCTTTTTCACAATAATATAAGCTTTTATCAAATTTAATCGCGCCCATATCCATAAGTGGACGAAAACGTTCTATTTCCTCTAGTGCCTTTTTATAATCATGGGTGTAATTGTTATAATAGTGAGCTCGTAATGTGAAAATAAAAGCATCCACATCCGCTTGTTCCACAAAAACACGATATTGCTCTAGCTTTGTTATCAAATGCTCTGCTTGCTCGAAATCATTGTCAACCATGGCACAAAACGCTGCTATACGATACATATCATCAATATAATAATAAAATTGGTTTTTATGTGCATTGGCAATTGATTCTTTAACAAGTTGCTTACCTGCTTCATATTCTCCGATAGCTAATTGAAAAATGCTAATATAATAAGCCATTTTCCCAGCATCTCGTGAATCAAGTTGATAATTTTCCTGCTCAGCCTCTTCCTTAGCCTGTAAGATACAGGAATAAGCCATATTATAGTTTCGACCTTCCATGAAAACAGCTGATTGTATGACATAGGTTTCAAACCAATGACTCAGTAAATTAATTTCTTTAAATATAAAGCGTGCACGATTGAGTGGCGATTCCCATGTCGTTATGCCTGCTTGATATTGTGCTACCGCGTAAATATACAGTAAACGACCTGCTTCATAGCTAAGTGGGAGCTCTTCTACATAAGGCTTAATCATCTCTATAGTTTGTTCCAGGTTTTTTGTATCACCAAGCTGTATTTCTGCATAAAAAAATTTCCACCTGCTCTAAAAGATGTCGTATCGTAGAAGGTGCTATTTCTTCAAGTAATTCACTTGCTTTTACCCCTAAACGCTCGGCGATATAGTCAAGACTTTCCATCGAGGGCTTAGCCTTATCATTTTCAATTTGACTTAGCATTCCTTTTGTAAGACGATCGCCAGCAAGAGCCTCTAATGTTAATTTTCTTTCCTTTCTTAAATTGCGAATTCGTGTACCTAAAGAGTTCACTGCCTCGCCTCCTTTATTTATAACATGACCTTTGTTTAATTATATTAAACTTTCTCTTGCGTGAAAAGTAGAAGTTATGCTATATTTCGTTTAATAAAATTAAACTTTTAATTTTTAATAAAAATTTGGGGGGGTTTTAGAATGGATGAAGCAGCAAAATATAAAAAAAGCAACCTATCATTTATGGACATTTACAGCCAGCAAATTGATAGCGATGCTAGGGACAAATGTGCTATCCTTTGGGATTAGTTTGTATATCCTAGCCATGACGGGGTCTGCAACAAGCTTTGCGACCAACATGATATGTTCAGTATTACCGCGAGCACTTGTTGCACCTATAGCTGGTCATGTTGCTGATAATTACCCGAAAAAAACGTACAATTCTACTTGCGCAAGCAGGAACGATTTTAACAGTAGGGGGCTTACTGCTCTATACAGAAACAGTAGGGATGTCGGTTTATGCTATTTATGTAGCAACAGTTGTTAATACGATTTGTTCCGCTTTTTCAGGTGTAACATTTTCATCAGCTATCGCAACATTGGTCAATCCAGAGCGATTACAGCGTGCCATATCATTTAACCAATTATCAGTGTCTGTTGCTGCAATAGGGGGGCCTATAATCGGGGGAATGATGTATGGTTTTTTTCTCAATGAAAGTATTTTTAATAGTCAATATGATTGCCTATTCAATTGCTTTTCTCTTGGAGGCAACGATGAACTTCACCCTTTATAGTACAAGAGATGGAGATGTGAAAAAGGAAAAGATTTGGGAAGGGCTTACTAGCGGCTTTCGTTACATTAAGCAGCAAAAGGTTATTAAAACCGTAATGTGGATGTCATTATGGATTAATTTATTCTTCTCTGCCATTGTTGTTGGTGGGACTTATATTATTATTGAATTACTAAAAGTAAAATCTACACATTTTGGCTTTATCGAAGCTTCTGGTGCTTTTGGTATGCTCATTGCCTCCGTTTATTTTGCGACAGGAGCAGAGGTTAAAGTACCGTTACGTTTTTCTAAAATCAGTTTATTGCTGCTAGCAAGTAGTTTAAGCTTAGCCGTATTACCATTATTGATGAAATTATCGTATTTAACGATTGTGATTTTTTTTATATTGTGATTTACTTTATTTTTGCAATCTTTGAAATGGGTATTAATATGCCTATTGGTGTTTATATGCAAAAGCTAATATCAGAGGAATATCGAGGACGTGTATTTGGGTTAATGGAAACGATGGCTATGTCGATGATGCCAATTGGTATGTTGGTGTATGGCATCCTGTACGATACATTACCAGCAACGGCGATTTTACTCTCTACTAGTGCGATTATTGTGACGATTACATTGGTTTTGCTCCGAACTTCCGTCTTAAAAGAAGCACACCCAGAATTTTATAATAAAGAAATTGTAACAGAGAGTGTAACAAATTAATTCGCCTTTTTATTAAGAAGTACAAAAAAATAACCAGACATTCTGCAATTAATAGAATGTCTGGTTTATCTTTTCAACTAATCTAAATGATAGTACCAACTCCTAAGTATCTGCATCTTGAATAAAAATTAGTAGCGATAGTGCCAAAAATTACTGATCTTCAATGACGATGTATGTAGCTTTAATAGGTCCGTGTACACCTACAATCAGAATCATTTCGATATCAGCAGAGTTACTTGGTCCTGTAATAAAGTTGATACAGGAGGCGATTTGCTCTCCATCTCTTATTTTTTTCACGAATGAAGCGGGCGGCTTGTGTCATACGTGGAACGATTGTACTTTTGGGAATTAAAATAATGGATTTCTCCGGTAAGAAGCTAACAGATCTACCTTTATTCTTGCTACTAAAAAGTACAGCAGTTCCTGATTCAGCTAATGTTATTTCACTTATGGTAATGCCGATATTTGCTTTTTCAGCCTGCCGAATATTTTCCTCATGCTGTGCCGGGTTCCATTCATACAATTGAATGCCCATTTGTGACCAGTGCTCTGTCATAAATGATGTTAGGCCATAACGTTCAAAACGTTCATCTTTCCATGTAACTACTGTATGACCTCCATAATTATCAACGACTTTTTGTAATTCCTTTGTGAGATTAGCCGTATCTGTCAGAACAATGTCTGTATGAACATTTTTACATTGCTCCACCAAAACCTCTACTAATTCATCTTTTGTTGCATTTTTGAGCACTCTCTCTTGTGGCTGATATTGCCATATAGGTTGTGCAAGCTCAGTTTTGGGTGCACGTCCAAGCTGCTGAGCGATTTTTGATAAAAAGGCATCTCTATTTTCTATTGTACCTATCATCACTGCTCTCCTCCTTTAGAACGTTGCTTCAGCCAGTTTCTGAAATTATCTTTATTTGGTGCTTGAAAATCTCTTGTCTCTGTCCATGCTTTTAACGGACCAGGGCCATTTGAGATTTTATTGTCTTTAGTAAATGGCGACATTGTAGGTGAGGCCATTTTTGCTGCCATTTTATAAAGGGTAGGGGAGGAGGCACCTAGACCAAAAGCTTCATGAATAATTTTTCAGAAACAGGTGCTCTTCCTTCGTTTTCCACAATTACTTGACGATGCCGATGAATAAGCTGATGTAATGGAATTTTCACAGGACAAGCCTCTGTACATGCCCCACACAGTGTGGAGGCATATGGTAACTCCTTAAAATCATCGTAGCCACCTAATAATGGAGAAAGTACAACACCCACAGGTCCTGAATAGATGGAGCCGTACGTATGACCACCAACATGACGATAAACAGGACATGCATTGACACATGCTGCACAGCGAATACATTGTAGAATTGACTGGAATTCGCCTCCTAAAATATCGGAGCGCCCATTATCAACAATAACTAAATGGAATTCCTCAGGACCATCTGTATCTCCTTCTTCTTTTATCCCCGTTAAAGTTGTAATATAGCTAGTAAGCTTTTGTCCAACAGCGCTTCTTGTTAATAAACTGACAAGAACCTCCATCTCTTCAAAAGTGGGAACAATTCGTTCCATGCCCATAACTGTAATTTGAGTTTTTGGCAGGGCAGTCACTAAATCTGCGTTACCTTCATTTGTAACAAGTGTGATAGAGCCGCTCTCTGCAATGGCAAAATTACAGCCTGTGATGCCAATATCAGCAGTCAAATACTCTTTACGAAGTTTTTCACGGACATAGAGGGCAAGCTCCTCTGGTTTTTCAGTTTTATCATAGCCTTGCTTTTCTTTAAAGACGTCTCTAATCTGCTCCTTATTTTTATGCAAGGCTGGAACAACGATGTGGGATGGCGGCTCATGATCATCCACCTGCAAAATGTATTCACCTAAATCTGTCTCAATAACTTCACAACTAAGCTCTTCTAACACAGTATTTAAGTTGATTTCTTCTGTAACCATTGATTTAGATTTTACGATTTTCTTAGCATTTTTCTTTTTTTGCAATGCCTTGAATATAGTCTGTAGCTTCTTTTGCAGTTTGCGCAAAGTAAACATGACCACCTCTTTGTGCAACATTTTCACTCAACTGATACAAGTAAAAATCTAAGTTTGCTAGTACATGCTTGCGAATTTCTTCACCATGAGAGCGCCATTCCTCCCAATGACCAAGCTCTTCAGCCTGTGTAAGTCGACGTGTTTGAAAGCGTTCCTGTGCACTTGACACAGCTCCACGCATAAATGTATTGTCTAACTCCTTTGTTACTCGATCATTAAATAGATCGTCACTAGTTTTCATGGCCATTGCTATTACCCCCTTTGATCTATTGGCAATTTAATACTTCTGCAATATGCATCACTTTAATTGGCTTTCCCTGTCGATTAATTCGACCGCCAATATTGATTAAACAACCAGCATCAGCGCCAATTAGGATATCTGCTTCTGTCTGTTCCACATCGTGTACTTTTTCAGTAACCATTTCTCCTGAGATGTTGCCCATTTTTACTGAAAAGGTCCCACCAAATCCGCAACAGCGATCTTTTCCTGGCAATTCCACATACTGTAAACCTTTCACTTGACGTAATAATTTAAGTGGTGCTTCTTTTACTCCAAGTAGACGGGTCATATGGCAGGAGGTATGATAAGTAGCTGTGCTTTCTAAATGGGCTCCTACATTCTCAATCTTTAATACATTGACAATAAATTCAGTAAATTCATAGGTTTTATCTGCTAATGCTTGTGCTTTTTGTTCCCAAATAGGGTCCCCCTGAAAAACTTCTGGATATTCCTTAAACATATACGCACAGGATCCTGAAGGGGAGACCACATATTCAGCATGTTCAAAGGCTGAAATCATTTTTTTTCATGGCATTTTTAGATTCCTTTACGTAGCCGCTATTATAGGCTGGCTGTCCGCAGCAAATTTGATTTTCTGGAAAGTCAATATCACAGCCAAGTCTTTCAAGTACTTCAACAACAGCTTTTCCTACATCCCCTTGAAACATATCAACTAAACAAGTGGCAAATAGTGAAACTTTCATTTTTATCGCTCCTTTTAATGTATCTCCAAGATATAAACATTTACTAAGTGGGAGAATCACTGACGATCTAATGACGATTGAGCTCTTCTCTAAATGAAACAATTCCCTTTAATCATAATTCAACTGGTCATCTGATGATTTCGATGAGGTAAATAGATTGTTTTTATAATACTACAACTTTTTACATGAGTAAAAGTGTTTATCAAAAATTTTCAAAAAAATTTAAAAGCTGCCTATAATTAGGCAGCTACTGTTATTTCATTGATTCAGTTGTTTCAAAATATTGCATTAAAATCTTTTCCACATTGCTTAAATGGGAAGCCATAGCATGCTTTGCTAGCTCTTCATTTTGCTGTTTAATGGCAAGGAAGATTTGCATATGCTCATCGTATAGCTGTTCACTTGTTGTTTTTTTAGAATATAGCCAAATCCGACGTGTCTCTTTCATCGTTTCAATCATTAATCCTGAGACTTGATCTAATATAGTTGCAAGTAGGGGATTTTGAGAAGCTTTTGAAATGGCCGCGTGAAATTGGAAATCCACTTTTTCACCTAGCTCGCCATCTCCTTGTACACGTTTCATTTCATCCAATATTCGAATCATTGCTTGAATGTCTTCGTCCGTTCGATGGATAGCTGCACTTGCAGCAGCACCTACTTCAATGATTTTACGTACTTCTAGCAAATGGGAGACATCTTGTTTATTTGTTAAAATCGCTGTCGATAGTGGAAAATCGAGTTGGCTAGGCTGAATGCTTTTAACAAATGTTCCTGAGCCCTGTTTAATTTCAATTAATCCCATAGCCTTTAAAGCAGAAAGTGCCTCTCTTATAGCAGATCTACTTACCTGTAATTGCTCTGCAAGCTGTTCAACAGAGTCAAGACGATCACCAGGTTTCAGTGCCCCTGCTCTGATTTTTTTCGTAAAGGATTTCAGATACTTCCTCATATATTTTTTTTCGGTTTAATTTTTCTTAATTTCAAGGAGCTACACCTCATTTATGCTCAATCATACCTTTATTATACATGAAGAAAAGTAATTTACTTACCCTTTAACGTGAATACTTTGTGTAATAGTAATATGGCGAATTTTAAGATTTTGGGAAAATATTGAATTAAGAAAATATAGATAATATCATTCGGTCATCGGATGACCTAATTTTCTGTTGTTTAACAAAAGGTGGGAGAATTTGAAGGTTTATTACAATAATATGTGATCGTTAGTTTATTTCTTATGCAAGAAGCTATTTCTACAATAATGGAACGGAATCGACAGAAAAATCGATAGTAGAAAACAGGTTGTAATGTAAAGTCTTTTGGGTATGCACCTGACCTTAAAGGGGGAAAAAATACTCGATTAATAGCGTGCGTAAAAGTGAATTTGGGATTTAACATTTACACAAAATTCACAGCTGTTGGAGATAGTCATGGGGGATCAGCATCTGTAGCGGTAAAAAATGAAGAGGTGTATGGCGGGTTAACGACGCTATTTGTGTCTTAACTGTTGGCTGTTTTTGCCTTTAAGTATCTTATCAACAGCTAATATGGCTATTTTTCAAGGAGCGATTTTATGGGCTAGTACCAATTGGTTAGATTATTTTAGGGGGCTACAAATGTGAAGGCATGGCCCCCATTTATTATACTAACGCTATTTATTTTGTTTCCGTAGATTCTAACGATTAAAAGTGCACTTACAGGACATTAAGAAGGCGTAAATATGATACTCAAAGATGTAAATGTCTTTGGACAAGCTCTAATATTTATGTCTGAAGACCTTCCTTACATAATCACGTATTGAATGGTACAATTTACAATAGCTACTACGGTTTTGGAAAATGGAAAATTCTGTTTGTAGAAATAACGCGAATTTTGTTGACAGATAATGCAAGTGAAGGGCATAATGCATAGGTACACGAGCAATTATCTTTATAATTACTGAGGCTGATTGTGAAATTGTGCATAAGAATATAAGGATAATTCACTTTTTTTAACACTTTATTGCCATGAAACGTTCACAATCAGGAAGGGCGCATTTTACAGTGTTTTTTGGTACGATGGATGCAGTAACTGTAAGGAGCGATTAAAAAAATATGGGAACAGATATTAACGTATTTTTAGCTTTTGGTGCAGGGTTTTTGAGTTTTATTTCTCCATGTACCCTTCCATTGTATCCAGCATTTTTATCATACATAACGGGTATGACTTTAGATGAGCTAAAATCTGAACGAGGTATGATGCAAAAGCGTGCAGTTTTTCACACCTTGTTCTTTTTACTAGGATTTTCAATTATCTTTATTATGATAGGACTAGGAGCATCATTAGCAGCAGAGTTCTTCCTTAATTATCAAACCTTATTACGTCAGGTTGGGGCTATTTTAATCGTCGTATTTGGTTTAATGATTGTAGGTCTACTACAAATTGACTTTTTAATGAGGGACCGTAAATTCCAATTTAAAAATAGACCATCAGGTTATTTGGGGTCCGTTCTAATCGGAATAGCCTTTGCGGCGGGTTGGACACCATGTACAGGTCCAATTTTAGCGTCGATTATAATGTTAGCTAGTACAAACCCTGGTGCAGGCTTTAGCTATATGCTTGCTTATTATTTAGGCTTTGCGATTCCATTCTTCGTGTTATCATTCTTTATTTCACGTATGACTTGGATTCGAACACACAGCCAAAAAAATAGTGAAAATCGGTGGTTATATTATGATTGCCGTTGGGATATTGTTATTCTTTGATGGGTTAACATATATTACACGCTTGTTACAGCCTATTTTCGGTGGATTTACGGGCTTCTAATCTGCTAAACTAAAGAGGCATACCGTACTTTAACGTGGAGGGAGATGAACAGATGCCTACAGTTTTGGTAGTGGATGATACGCTATTTATGCGTGTTGCCATAAGTAATATGTTTACGGAATGGGGTTATGAGGTAGTCGGCAAGGCTGCCAATGGGAAGGAAGCTGTGGCGATGTATCGAGAGTTACAACCAGATCTTGTCACGATGGATGTAACGATGCCCGTTATGACAGGTATTGCGGCAGTAAAAACAATCATCCCTGAATTCCCAAATGCAAAAATAATTATGATTACAGCTTTAGGCCAACAAAAATTAATTGTGGAAGCAATTGAAAGTGGTGCGAAAGATTTTATCACAAAACCATTTGAGCCAGAAAGATTGAAATTTGTAGTTGATCAATTGCTTGGACAAAATTGTTAATTTGACATTAGAGGAGGATTTTTTTTATGTTAAGCAATATCCCTTCTCACTATTATGTTATAGGTTCGACCATAATGGCCATTTTAATGGGTAGCTTTGTCATGGTAATACGGATGAGAGCATCCAAAAAAACCAACAAATGAGAAGAAAATTATCATTCCACCTATCGCAATGTCTTCAGGTGCGTTAATGTTTTTATTTGAACAATTCCGTGTACCGCCTATGCAAATTTTAGAGGCGTCAGCAGTCGGAATGGTGTTCTCAACAATACTAATTGCTACTTCAAAATTTGAAGTAAAGGGACAAGATATTTATTTAAAACGTTCAAAAGCCTTCGTTTTTATTTTAATTGGGCTATTAGTGTTCCGAGTTGTGGCGAAAATGATATTAAGTAGCTCCATTGATGTTGGTGAGTTAGCAGGAATGTTTTGGATTTTAGCCTTTGCCATGTTAGTTCCTTGGCGAATTGCCATGCTTGTTCAATTTATCAAAGTCAAAAAAACCATTCCGCTTAAAAATTTGTAAAGGAAAGCCTACACTAGTGTTTAGTGCAGGCTTTTTATCGTTTTGGGGGACAGATAGACATCATTGGACTGATATCACTAACGAAACGACGGATAGAACTTCAAAAGTTACGGTTTGCTAGCACTAAAATTACTTTTAATGGATGGCAGGGAATTTAAGTTTTAAAGTAAATATCTCATCTTTATAGGTGAAGTCTAAGAAACCTTTATATTTTTGGACCACATCTTTTATAATTGTTGTTCCAAGTCCATCATGCCCCTGTTTTGTTGTGATCTCAGAGCGGCCAAATAAAGAATCTACAATATCTCTAGGAAGTGGGACTGTATTGTTCTTACAGGTGATAATATATAAGCCGCTTCGTTTATATAGTTGAAGACTAATATTTTCCTGTGCATTATTAAGCTTTTGCCATTCCTGACAGGCTTCAATACTATTGCTAAGTATGTTACCTAATAATGCAACGAGCGATATACTCTTCCATAAATTTGATAGTAGCGGGTTTTTAGTTTGCAATAGTTTCAAGTGCCAATTTCAGTGATACTTGCTCAGAATCAAATGTTTGAATCGTCCAGCCTAAATTTTCTATATATGCAGATGTACTTTGTCGATATTTTGAGAAGGTTCAGAAGTTCCACCTCTAATGTCTCGGCTTATACTGCATTTTTATTGATTAAAAATTAGATTATGGCGCTATGAAATGTTGTGATGCACATGGTAATTATAATTCAGTAACTAAAACTGTATGTAATGTTATTGCTCCATAATTTATTCGAAAATAATAACAAAGAGCTATTATGACATCTTTAATTGTCAAATAGCTCTTTTTTATGAATTATTAAGCTCTATGTATAGCATACCTTGAAAATCCATAATGTAAAACATGTTTTACTTATGAGGAGGTGCATTTTGAGTGGATTGGCTGTTATTCGTCTTTTTGGGTGTAATAGTAATTACAGTTGTTTTAATTTTCTTAACACTTGGTTCATTAGTGTCATTAGGAGATGAAAGAAAAAAAGTTTATTAAAATGCGTGCACAATCTTATGCTTTTAGTGTGGTCATCGCCTTGCTGTTAATTGAAATCGGTCAGAATCTATATTTTTCATTTTTTTTCGAGCGGCTACTCTGGAGGAATAAATCCTTATATTTTCTTAGTAGTGGTGTCTATCGTTTATTTAATTACATTATTAGTGTATAAAAAGAAATATGGTGATTAGATGCAAAATAAAATACAGGAAATTAGGAAGGCTTTAAAATTGTCGCAGGAAGAATTAGCGAAATTATGTGATGTATCAAGGCAAACTATCAATGCAGTTGAAAATAATAAATACGACCCTTCGCTTTCACTAGCTTTTGATTTAGCGAAAAATTTGAAAACTACTGTTGACGAACTATTTGATTCAGAAAAAAACATGAATTAAAAGTAGGGTAACATTCAATAAAGCTAAACAAAAGTAATTAGTCGAAGTCAAATCCTTTTAATGTGACCATATCGTAACATAGGGGTACAAATACAACTAAAAAAAGCTCCTTATAGCTATTCACTAATAGTATAGGTTAATACTATTAAAGATGTTATATTCATAATATTGCAAGTAAATATGAAAGCTATTTAATGCAGATGCTCTCTAACCCACCTACATGCAGCGGGATAAAGTGGTCATGCATCCATTGTTCTGCAAGGGTTTATTTTTCTATAGATAAAAACGCCGCACAACGAATTTGTGCAGCGTAGCCATCAATCAAATAGATGTTCATAGGGGGTAATGTCAATTTTCATTTCCGCTAATTTTTTTTACGTAAATTTATGATCTCGCTTCGGGGTAGCTTGAATATAACCACGAATAATTAAGTCATGATTAATGGCAGCCGCTTTTTCTTCTAATGCAAGCTCGCCAATTTTGCCAGCTATTTTTTTCCTTTGCTACTTGTCTAAAAAGCTCAGGGACGGGACTAACAAGTTCATATAAAAGCTCCTTCTCAGGTTGTCCCCATAAATGAATGGTTTTATCTAAATAAAACTCTTGCCAATCTAAATCCGATTTACCATCCTGCTTTGGTAGTGCCTTTAAAAACTTGCGGAACATAAAAAAAATCCACCTATCCCCATAAAGGTAATCAATACGACTACCCAAAACAAGATAAACCATAAAAACCAGCCTGTTAACAAATCGTTCACCTCTTTGCCTTCTCTCACTCTATTATAAAAGCTAATATAAAAAAAATTCATCCTTAATGTCCCTCTTTTAGCAATAAGTCCGTATATATTGTGTAAGAAAGGGGGTGACACCTATGACAAGCGTAAATTTTGTCAATGCAACACTTCGTTTAAAGTATGTTACTGGCTACAATGAACAAAACGAGCCAAAGTTCGCAACAAAGACATACCGAAATGTAAATGGTTCGCATTCAACAGTGGATTTAGTAGCCGTGGCGAATGCCATTGCAAGTCTATCTTCACATACGTTAGACAGCATTTCCAAAGTAGAAACAACAGACTTATCCTAAGGGGGGCAAGAAGATGACACAAGTTTTAGAGCTGCAATTTGAAACAGCCATAGGAAAAACAACTGTGCTTACGATTGATGCACCGAAGCCAACAATTACAACTGCAGAAATCCAACAGGTTATGCAGACGATTATCGCTAAAAATATTTTTGAAGGACAAGCAGGTACTCTAGTTGCCATAAAAGGGGCAAGGATCATTGATCGCCAAGTGACGGAACTTGAATTAGCGATAGCATAATGAAGAAAAGGTCTTTGTGGGATTGTACTACAAAGACCTTTTTTTAACAGGAGAATACTCAATTTTATTTGTGAAGGAGGAATTTAAAGATGGAGCAGTGGTTAAACATGATTTCAGAAATTGGCTTTCCGATTCTAGTGTCGTTTTATTTATTGAACCGAGTAGAGGTAAAGCTGGATGCGATTCATGATGCACTTATTTCCTTAAAGTGAAATCTATTTCACAAAGATGTCCGAAAGCTGTCACTTGGGAGTCCTTGTCAACGTTATGATCATACGATAGGATGAGGGTAATGTAGGTAGGGAGCGTGTTAAGATGAAAAATAAAATAATTGGATTCATTCTACTTTTGATGCTGACAACTGTACTTAGCGCATGTGGAAATGCAAAATTTAAGGCAGATTATGACTTAGCACTGCCAGATTTTGAGCATATTAATCAACGTGGAGAAGCTGTTTCTTTGAAGAGTTTAAAAGGAAAACCATGGATTGGAATGTATATTTTCACGAATTGTACTTCTATTTGTCCGCCAATGTCCTTTAATATGGCGCAGGTTCAAGAAAAGCTGAAGAAAAAAAGGTGTGGAAGATTATCAGATTGTTGCGTTTTCAGTGGATCCTGATGTTGATAAGCCAGAGGTACTTGCGGATTATCTAAGCAAATATAATGTACCTGATGAAACAAAATGGAATCTCCTTACTGGTTATTCACAAAAATATATTGAACAATTCGCAGTAAAATCAACTAAAATTATGGTAAAGGATGATCCTAATACTGACCAAGTGATTCATGGAAATCAATTTTTCTTAGTGGATAAAGACGGGGTTTTAGTAAAAATGTATACTGGATATGCCAAAAATATTGAGGATGTACCCATTGATACAATGGCGTCTGATATCGAAACATATATTGATGAAAATTTATAAAAACAAGAATGAAACCGTCTCTCCATGAAGAGACGGTTTTTTTATGGTAGAAAATAATCTTTTATAGATTGAGCTTCGTTTATAGTATATAGGAGGGGAAAATATTGCCTTATATAGAAAATTTGGAACAACTTATGGAACAACATACAGAGCGATTATTCCGAATTGCTTACTATTATACAAAGGACTTACAAATAGCAGAGGATATTGTACAAGATGTATTTATTAAATTCTATCATCATCAAAAACATTATGAGGAGAGGGGAGTGATAAAAGCTTACTTAGCACGAATGACTATTAATAGAAGTAAGGATTACTTAAAGAGCTGGGCATTTCGAAAGATAGTACTGCAGCATAAACTGTTTTCAAAGCAAAAAAACCGTTATAAAAGATGCACTTATTCAACATGATGAACAAACAATTTTAGATGAAGCTATTTTAAGATTACCGATAAAGCAGCGGGAGCCTATTGTATATTTTTATTTAGAGGACATGCCTATAAAGGAAATTGCTGAATTACTGGGAATTCCAGAAGGAACCGTCAAATCTCGTTTGAAAAAGGGGAAGGAATTATTAAAGAGGGATCTTCAGGATATTGAATGGGAGGTACTGTACAATGAATAAACATACTTTAAAAGCGTTAACAGATATATCAGAACGAAAAGAGACGATTATTGAACAGGTGAAATTGAAAATAAAGCAGGAACAGCCACTGCAAAGACGACGACATTGGCCAATTAGAGTAATTACCCTGACTATTACTTGTGCCATTTTATTTTTTTATCGCCTCACAGCTAACTAAGCCAGAAAACAAACTACAAGCGACCATAGATACTACAACGTTAGCCTCTTTATTTGATACAAAGGTGAAGGGAACTGATATAACATATAGTCAACATTTCCAAATTGCGGATCATCTCAATGCTCGCAAAAACCTTGAATTTTATCATCCACTTAAAGGTTATGAAGCCATGCAAGAGGTAGCCGCTGCTATGGGAAATGCAATTCATCCGATTGAACCTGGGGAATTACCTTTTAAGGCTAATATCCAGGAGGTTTATGCAGTCACTTCAGAAATGGCAGATGGACGTTTGCAGACGCAGCTCCAATTTTCATACTTACAAAAATCATTAGACGGTAATGATAAGCAATTTGCTATTTTCTCGGTTACGAATGTAGAACGTAATCCATTGACAAGCTTTTATGTTAACGAAGATACAAGCGATTTGTTGGGCAATAAAATTAAAAACGAAGGTATGATAGGTAATAGTCCACTATTCCATCAAATTGTTCCAACTGAAGGGGGGGCGTTGGCGTATCACTATTATCATTTTGATGTAAAAAATAATAAGGTTAGTCTTGCTTCGACAACAGCCAATGAGCTTTACACCTATCATAATGGTTATGTTTTTCATATCGCCTATCTAGTCAATTCAAATGAAGAGGCTATGCAAAAGAAAATGATTGGGTTGGTAAAGGAATTTATACTCGGGCATAATGATAACGCTACTTTCCCTGTGTTAAATAATATAAAATAAAGATAACATCAATTAATAGGGAGCTTCCTTGATTGCTGGATGCCTCACAAAATTTGACTTATCATTTGAAGAAGGGGGAATATTTATGAACTTCCAACAAATCTATTTAGATGTAATTAGTAAAAGGTTTAAAAATCTCAAAGAGCAAGGTGACAAAACATTATCACAGTTAAATCATGAACAATTCCATTGGACTATTAATGAAGAGTCCAATAGCATTGCCGTTATAGTCAAACATATTAGCGGCAACATGATATCCCGATGGACGGATTTTTTAACAACGGATGGCGAAAAATCAACGAGAAATCGGGATGATGAATTTATAGACAGTTTTACTACTACAGAAGAAATTTTAACAACTTGGGAAAAGGGATGGCAAGTTTTTTTTGGATGCCATCGAGCAATTAACAGAAGCTGACTTAGAGAAAGTTATTACAATCAGGGGAGAACAACATTCGGTGATTGATGCGATTGAAAGACAAATGTCACATTACGCCCAGCATGTCGGACAAATTATTTACATTGCGAAACAAGTAACTGGCTCACAATGGCAAACATTAAGTATTCCAAGAGGGCAATCTCAGAATTTTACAGATGCTATGGTTAAAAAACATCAATAAAGAAAATCGTAGCTGTTTTTCGCTACGATTTTTTGATTTTTATGAAAAATATAGCTGATACATGGAGGTTTCTGTATCTATAGCTTTGGCGATTTCATATGCTCCTGCTGTGTTTTTCCATGCGCCATAATTTCATACATAAAACTTATTAAAAACATTAAATTTGCATTGCCATCTATGTAATCATCTGGGCCTAAATAGGAGTGACAGCCACTTTCTAAAAAGGCAGAAGCTAATTGTTTTTCACCTAGTGTACAGCCAGAGGCAATCACCTTTACACCATGAAGTTGACAATATTGTAGTACCTCTTGTGAACTAAAAAAATGCCCCTCTTGGTTCATTTAATTCATAAACTTCCTCCCCTAGTTCAGGCATAATAAAGCGCCCCTCATCACCATGAAAATTAAGAATTAAATAATCCAGCTTTTGATCAAGATCCTGACCTGATAGTACATCTATCAAATCATTGGGTCTTCCAATCAAATGAAACGTCACTCTTGCACCAAATGACTCCAAGACAGATCTTAAAGCAATGGATTCAATATCACAATTTGGACCAACTACTATGCTAACATATAATTCTGGTTTACTCATATTAATGACCTCCTTTATTTTACATAAATGGGGCAGTAACTGTACTATAAAGCGAAGTTCAGGTACAAGACCCCACTTCAAGTGGAAGATCCCCACTGATTGTAGTTTTATTTTAACTAGTTACCGTTAGTATAAAACATTTTAACTAGTAAAGGGAAATAAAAACATAATAGGGGAGAATTGAATGGAAAAAGGCAATATCTATTTAACATTTTTACTAGGAATTATGTGTGCATTCATACATAATTTTATAAGCAGAACAGTTGATTGAAACATAGAAAAGTCAAGAAATTTTAAAATGTGTTTATTTATTGTAAAAAATTAGTTTTATATGAAGATTTTCGTTTTACTTCATCTAGGATAATAGTTATAGATAGGCTATACTCAAGAGAGTTTATGACAATAGCAGAATAGAGGGAGCTTTATGAAGATAACGGTAGAAAGAAAATTGCAGTTTGCTTTTGGGCTAGTGTTGATTTTTTTTATTATTAATTACGGGTATTTCCATGTACTATTTAAATGATAACCGTCACACCCTTAAAGAGATTCAAGAAAAAACAGAACTTATCGATTTATATCATGATATTTCCTTTCAAACTGTTCGAGCAAATGCAGCCATAAGAGGTTATATGCTGTATGGAAAGGAAGAAATGCTTAACAATCATCTTGAAATTCGAGATACCTTACATAAGTCCATTCGTCGTATTGAAGAACTTGGCTATAAAAATGCAGATTTTGATCAGTTTTTAACGCAATTAGATGAGTGGGAAAAGCCAATTGATGAAAAAATAGTGCCACTGTTTCAAAATGGTGAGTCTCAACAAGCACAGCAGCTTGCATTACCAATATTAGGAGAGGGCTCGTTAAAATTAGTTGTCTTTGGTAAAACAATGGCAACAGCACAGCAAAAGGAAATGCAATCCCTTATCGAGGTAACAAGGCAAAGTGGAGATAGAAGTGGTAAAGAAATTGCAGTATTGGCAATCATCTCACTGCTTATCAGTATTATTATTGCCACTGTATTTGGCAGAAGAGTTGCAAAAAAATATTCAACAAACTGTTGTGGAAATGGATAAGTTTTCAAATGGCGATTTACAAACGCACCTTCAATTTAAAACAAAGGATGAGTTTGCTCAACTGGCGAATTCCTTTAATATGATGTCTGAAAAGCTAAGACATACGATGAAACAAGTTGGACAATCCTCTGAACAAGTAGCAGCAACCTCTGAGCAGTTGACAGCAAGCAGTATGGAGGTAACGCAGGCAACTGAAGTGGTGACAGAATCGATTCAAGATATTGCACAAGGGATTGAACAGCAGGACACTCTTACGGGTGATGTTCGAAATTTATCCTCACATATCTTGAAAAAAATGAACGAGATTTCAACAAGTATTGATAATATGAATAATGCTACAGTGGATACGAAAAACATGGCAAGTTCAGGGCGTTCCTCAGTTCGGGATGTTAGTGAACAAATGAATGAGATTTCAGATAATACGGCAGAACTAAGCACTCGCGTTAATGATTTAGATGAAAATACAGCAGCGATTGTTTCAGCAGTGAACGTTATCAAAAATATTGCCACGCAAACCAATTTATTAGCAATCAATGCCTCGATAGAAGCCGCGCGAAGCGGTGAGCATGGTAAGGGCTTTGCAGTAGTTGCCGAAGAGGTTCGAAAATTAGCAGATGAATCGAATTTAGCTGCTATTGATATTGAAAAGGTTGTTGCGCAAATTACGGAAAGCACTCGAATTATCGAGGAAGACATGGTCAACAGTAATGAGTCTGTAACGGTTGGTCGGGACAAAGTGAATGTGGCAAGAGATAATTTCCTAGCAATTGATGAGGCTATAAATGATGTACAGGCACAAACACAGGCTGTCACTGCAGCTATACGAGCGATTTATCTAGATATTGAAAAACTAGTGAAAGAAATCGACTATATTAGCGAGGTATCCATAAAATCAAGTGGCAATGTGCAAAGTGTGGCTGCTTCATCTGAGGAACAAAACGCAGCGATGGAAGAAGTTGCAGCCGCCTCCTCCCATTTGGCTAAAATGGCGATTGACCTACAAGAATCCATTCAGGCATTTAAATATTAATATTCATTATTGACGTAAGCGTATTCGATTGCTAGATCGAATACGCTTAAATTTGTTATATCGAGAAGAATTCTAAATTTATCGATTAATTTTGAGCATTTATCGAAAGTTTTATATGATTTATCGAGAAGACTTAAATGTTAGAAATATTTAAAAAAAAGAAAATGAGGTTAGAAAATAGTTATTTCGTCCGATAAAAGCTTGGGGTGAATTGAAAAGGAAGGGAAGGTTGAACAGGGGAGGGAAGCGGCATTCTTTTTGTGTCTAAAGTGCCAATAAGCATATAGCGTACAAACACATCTCTAGAACAAACTTTTATAGCTAACGAAGACAAAAGGAGAACTGTTGCATGAAACAATTTTTTTGGAAGCTTTAAGGGCAAGCTTTATACTTTATTTGCTCTTATATTACTTATCCCAGTCATTTCTGTTGGGAGTCTGTCCTACCTTTCGGCTAAAAATTCTATAGAACAAGAAATTTTGTTTAGTGCAAATGAAAGCGTAGAAATTTTAAATAAACTTATTGATAAAACGATTAGTGAAAAAATAAATGATGTAAGTATATTCAGTAAAGAAATAGATGCCACGCAGTATGAGGAGTCAAAAAAGACGGTACTCACAAAATTTCAACAATATACAAAGCTTCATCCAGATGTTTTAAGTATTTATATTGGAACAGATAAAGGTGAATTTTTACAAGAGCCTAGATTAAATGCGGATGATTATAACCCATTGGAAAGAGATTGGTACAAGAAAGCAAAATCACTTAAGAGCGACACATTAATTACAAATCCTTATATTGATGCAGGAACTGGTGAAATGGTTGTAACAATTGCCAGACAGGTAGAGGACCAGTCTGCAGTAGTCGCAGTTGATATAAAATTAACGGACCTTCAAAAAATCTCAGACTCCATTAGCATCGGTAAAAATGGCTATCCATCCATTTTCGGTGACAATAATATGGTAATTGCTCATCCTACCTTGGAAGCGGGCGGAGAATTAAAAGAGAGCTTTCTTGATAAATTATACGACAGCACATCTGGGACATATGAATATGTCTTTAATGGCGATGATCGTATTATGTTTTTTACAACAAATGGGCTGACAAATTGGAAAATTACTGGAACAATTTTTGCGAAGGAAATAGATGAATCTGCATCAACGATTTTATCACATACACTTCTAGTATTAGGTGTAGCTATTGTAATCAGCTCCATTGTTTTCTATTTTGTTATGAAGGCTGTGATTAAACCGATTAGAGCATTAAAGGATAGTGCTGTAACGATTAGCAAGGGGGATTTAACAGAAAAAGTCGTGGTAACCTCTAAGGATGAAATTGGGCAGCTAGGTCAAGCCTTTAATGATATGCAAGGTAGTTTACGTGCACTAATCCAAAAAAATTGAGCAAAATGCTGAGGAAGTGGCATCTTCAGCCGAAGAGCTAACTGCCAATGCGAATCAAACAAGTATCGCAACGGAAAAGGTTGCCATATCCATTCAGGATGTTGCATCAAGTGCTGATACACAAACAACGAGTGCCAATAAGAACGCACAATCGCTTCACGAGCTTTCAAAGGCAATACTTCATATTGCAGAAATCTCTTCTAGTGTGACAGATCTCTCTCAGCACGCTACTCATCAAGCAGATGAGGGGGGGAAGGCCGTTCAAAATACAAAGGATCAAATGCAATCAATCCATGTATCGGTGACAGAATCCAACCAAAAAATCCAAACTTTACATGAACGCTCACAGCAAATAACATCCATTTTAGATGTCATTACGGGCATTGCGGATCAAACTAACTTATTGGCTTTAAATGCTGCCATTGAAGCAGCAAGAGCAGGGGAGCATGGGAAAGGGTTTGCCGTTGTTGCTGATGAAGTAAGGAAGCTAGCTGAGCAGTCTCAGACATCAGCCAAGCAAATTTTTGAGCTTATTCATAGTATTCAGCTAGAGACTGAACAATCTGTTAATATTATGGCGAAAGTTTCAGAGGATGTTCAAAATGGTTTAAAGGTATCTGATGAAGCTATTACTAAATTCCAAGTGATCCTCACAAGCATGAATGATATTATGCCAAAAATGAATGAGGTTTCTTCTGCCTCAGAGCAAATGTCAGCAAGTGTGCAAGAAGTAACAGCTATTACAGAGGACTTGGCCTTCTCTGCACAGAGTAATGCAAGTGCATCTGAGGATGTAGCCGCCTCTACTGAGGAGCAATTGGCTTCAATGGAGGAGATCAATGCATCTGCACAGGCTTTAGCGCATATGGCAGATGAATTAAAACAGTTAATTAGTCAATTTAACTATTAACTTCAAAAACGCCATTTCATTATAGTAGGACACTGAAAAAGTCGATTTGCCACAAAAAATGTGCTGCAAATCGACTTTTTTTAGTTTTTATGTCTATCAATGCCTTCCATTTAAAGATTGGCGTTTTGAGGTATTAACGATCTTCGTCCCAACAATCTGTATTTTTCAATGCTGGAATTGATTTTGCATAAAATACTGGATTTTTGCCTGTATTACGTTGCTTCGTAAAATCGTCTAAAACAAGGAAGGCAATTTTTCCAAGAATCATAATAATCGTTATATTAATGAATGCCATTAATCCCATAAATAAATCTGCTAAATTCCATACTAGCTGAACTTGTGCAACGGAGCCAAACATGACCATTGCCAGCACTAACGTACGATAGCCAAACATCCATCCTTTATGGGCATTCATAAATTCAATATTGGATTCTCCATAATAATAGTTACCAACAATCGAGCTAAAGGCAAAGAAGATAATGGCAATAGCGATAAAGTAAGGTGCCCACTCACCTACATGGACAGCAAGTGAGTTTTGCGTAAGGATAATGCCATTGCTTTCTCCTTTATCATATAAGCCCGCTAAAATAATGATAAATGCGGTTGCTGTACAAATCATAATCGTATCAAAAAAAGACACCTAAGCTCTGAACAAGCCCTTGTTTAGCTGGGTGTGAGGTATTAGCGGTAGCCGCTGCGTTAGGTACACTCCCCATTCCAGCTTCATTAGAAAACAATCCACGACGTACACCTTGCATAATGGCGATGCCAATTGCTCCTCCAGCAGCTTCCTGAAGACCAAAAGCTTGTGTGAAAATAAGCTTGAAAACGGCAGGAATTTCAGAAAAGTTTGTGACAACCACATATAGTGCGACAAATAAATAGAAAATAGCCATGACGGGTACAAGAACTTGTGTCACTTTTACAATTCTTTGAACCCCACCAAAAATTATCAAGGCTGTTAATAAGACTAATATAACTCCAATAATCCAAGGTCTTATACCAAACGCTTTACCTACAGAGGTTGCAATTGTATTAGACTGTACAGCATTAAAAATAAAGCCAAAGCTTAATGTTAGCAGAATACTAAAAATAATCCCTAGCTTCCGTTGTCCTAGCGCCTTCTCCATATAATAAGCTGGTCCACCACGAAATGTTTCGCCATCCTTCACCTTGTATACCTGAGCTAAAGTACTTTCAATAAAGGCAGTTGCCATCCCTAATATAGCAATGATCCACATCCAAAATACTGCACCTGGTCCACCTACACCAATTGCTAAAGCAACACCAGTAATATTACCTGTCCCTACACGCGAGGCTGCGCTTATCGTAAAGGCTTGGAATGGGGAAACTCCTGATTCCCCTTCTCTTTTTTTCAACAATTAAGCGGAACATTTCTGGGAAAAGTCTAATTTGTACAAATTTTGTGCCGAATGAAAAATATAATCCTGCGACTAATAATAGTATGATAAGAATATATGTCCATAATATTGAGTTCGTGTTATTGACAATAGTAGATAACCATTCCATCAGCTTTCCTCCTTTCACAATACGTTTTAGTCTACACTTATTTTTTATTAAAAATCAACTTTTTGAAAATAATGAATTATGGTAATATTATGGTGTTAAAATCGATATTTATAGCCTATTTTAACAGATAAGGGTTGTGGAAGCGTTTACTTTCTAAAGTCAAAATAACATCAAAATATTTCGGGTTAAAAGGAGGAGAGTGGATGGCATTCTTATTTTCAACTTTATTGGCATTTTTTACTGATGATTATGGTTATGATCATTTTGGCAGGATTAATCACTTTTCTCATTCCACGAATTCCATCTGTATTAGTTCTAGCTTTTAGCGGCCTAATTGGTTTGATTTACTCACGTTTAATTGAAATGGAACAGACTTATTTATTTTTTTATTAGTATCAATCTATTGACCACAATTCTTCCAATTTTATTGATTAGGTATTTGCAATATTTGAAAAGAACGGCTGAAGAAATGGAGAAGCGCAATAGACGAAGCGATCCTCATAAGTGGAAAATACCTTTTTATGATTAAATTAATATATAATGGTAGAAAAGGAGAGAAGTAAATGAAGACAATTGGACTGATTGGTGGCATGAGCTGGGAATCTTCTTCGGAGTATTATCGACTACTTAATGAAGAGGTAAAAAGGCTGTTAGGAGGTTTACATTCGGCAAAGTGTATATTGTATAGTGTAGATTTTCAGGAAATTGAACATTTTCAAGCAAGGGGGGAATGGGACAAGGCTGGTGAGGTGCTTGCTGAAGCTGCCTATTCTTTGGAGAATGCAGGCGCAAGTTTTATTGTTATATGCACCAATACTATGCATAAGGTGATTGATAGCATTCAGCAGAGGATTGAGATTCCCATTTTACATATAGCTGATGCAACAGCCCATAAAATAGTAGAGACGGGTTTACAAAAAAATAGCTCTTCTCGGGACAAAGTATACGATGGAGCAGGATTTTTATAAGAATAGAGTGGAAACCTTCGGAATTACTGTACTTGTTCCACAGGCGGAGGAGAGAGTAGAGGTCAATCGAATCATTTATGATGAATTGTGTTTAGGGGAAATTAAGCCCTCTTCTAAACATTATTATTTACAAGTAATTGATAGCCTTGTAAAGTCTGGTGCGCAAGGAGTTATTCTTGGTTGTACAGAGATAGGGTTGCTAATCAAGCAGGATGATATAAATATTCCTGTTTTTGATACAACGATGATACATGCTCAAGCTGCTGTAATGAAAGCTATTCAAAAGGGGGAATAAAATTGCCAGGTAAGATTCGGGATAGAGGCATTTCAATTGGGACGCTGCCCGTTGGCGCAAAAAAATTGCATTACAGATGTAGCAGACGTATGTGTGGGGCATATGACAATTGATGAAGCATTAACGCAAGATGGCGCATATGCATGTACAGGTGTAACCGCCATTTTACCGCATAAAGGTAATTTATTTCAGCAAAAGGTTACAGGAGCAAGCTATGTCTTAAATGGTTTTGGAAAAACAACGGGACTAATACAGGTAAATGAGCTGGGGGTTATTGAAGCACCTATTATGCTCACCAATACTTTCGGTGTTCCGGCTGTTACACAGGGAGCATTGCAATATATGCTTGACATGAATCATGATATTGGGCAAACAACAGGAACGATTAATATTATCGTGGGCGAATGTAATGATAGTTATTTAAATTCAATACGTGCCTGTTCAGTAACACCGGAGCATGCTATAGAAGCGATTCGCATTGCAACAAATGATGTTGCACAGGAAGGAGCAATTGGGGCAGGTAAAGGAATGATGTGTTTTGGCTATAAAGGAGGAATTGGCTCCTCTTCTCGCATTGTCCACTATGAGACAATCACCTATACCATAGGCTGTATGGTGCTTAGTAACTTTGGGCAAAGCACAGAATTTTTAGCACAACGTTATGTTGGGACTTCTGTATCTCCTCAATCGACTATACCTCCAACAGATGGCTCCATTATCATTGTACTGGCAACGGATGCCCCACTTAGCAGTCGTCAATTAGCACGTGTTATCAAACGCTGTGGTATCGGACTTGGTCGAACAGGAAGCCATTTTTCCCATGGAAGTGGTGATATTGTTATTGGCTTTACCACTGCACATTGTATTCCTCATATATCAAATCAACTTATGGAGACACGCACACAGCTTCGCGAGGATCATCCTATTATGAATCAGCTATTTACGGCAGCGGCAGAGGCAACAGAGGAGGCCATTTTGAATTCCTTATCACAGGCAATAACTACAGTAGGCAGAGATGGGCATAAAGTAGAAGCTACCCATTTTTCGAAAAGTAGTAGCTCATAAAAGTTATTGAGTCATGAAAATGGTTCAATAGCTTTTTTTTATTTTTTTCAGTTATTATCAACCCTCACTACGAATAAACTCCATAAAAAAAGTGAAAAAGAATAAATTTCGACTATTAGCAGTCATTTATGTCGTCCATTGTTTTATGATAAGAAAATAGCCATTATTATGTATTTGTTCACTATTTATCTAGTCAACGGCATATAGGTAAATAAACTGAATTATCTGAAATGAATATTTGTTTTTTTGCATGATTGGAGTGATGCATATTAAGAAAAGCGTTTTTCATCCGATTACAGCTAATAACGCTTCATTTCATTCATCGAAAATTGCTGTGGGTGAAAGCTTTGAGCCGCTAATTAAAATCGAAGGACAGCATCCTAGAATTTTGCCAAGCCCATTTACCATCAACAAAAGATACCTAATAGCTTACAGGTGATCTATGTACGTGAAGGTGTCTATGAGCGATTACAAGAAGCGCTTTCGGTATTGCCAAAAATATATAGTTTAGTGTTATATGATGGCTATCGTCCCTTTCAAGTACAGCAGTATTTGTTTACACATTTTGCACAGAAGATTGCACAACGATTTCCACATTTGTCTGAACAAGAAATTGACAGTGAAACGCGAAGATATGTTGCATTTCCAAGCCTTGATTGCGCTCATCTTGTTCCCCATTTAACAGGAGGTGCAGTTGATATCACATTGGGGGATATAAATGGTCATGCATTGAATCTTGGCACAGCTTTTGATGAAATCAGTGCAAAATCCACGACACGTTATTTTGAACAATTTCCAAATGAGAATCACAAGGCCTGCACCTATAGAAGGCTTCTCTATAATTGCATGACTATGGCGGGCTTTACCAACTACTCAGAGGAATGGTGGCATTATGATTACAACAATATTGCTTGGGCTAGGAGAGTTCAAGCACAGTCAGCGAGTTACGGAGCAGTACAGGCAGTTATTCATAATCATTATGTAAAGGAGTTTAATTTTATATGAAGGTTTATATAAGCGCAGATATTGAAGGAATTACGGGGACTACAGTATGGAGTGAAACGGAGCTAAATGCTCCAGATTATCAGTTTTTCCAAAAACAGATGACACTGGAGGTAGAAGCTGCGATTGAAGGGGCAATTGCTGGCGGAGCTACTGAAATATTATTAAAGGATGCACATGATTCAGCTCGAAATTTAGACATTTCAAATCTACCCATTCATTGCAAGATTATTCGTGGATGGACCTATGACCCAATGTGTATGGTCGCAGGATTAGATAAAACGTTTGATCGAGCCATTTTTATTGGCTATCACAGTAAAGGGGGAAGTGAGCGCAATCCTTTGGCCCATACACTCTGTGTGTTTGCAGATGTCAAAATTAACGGGGAGTATGCCAGCGAATTTCTCATTAATACGTATGCAGCAGCATTACATGGGGTTCCAGTTTCGTTTGTTAGCGGGGATGTTGGGCTAACAGAAGAAATTCAGACCATAAATGAAAACATTGTCACTTTTGCCACGAAAGAAGGAATCGGCAATGCAACGATTAGTGTCAGTCCTAAATTGGCCATTCGGGAAACAAAAAGACTAGTGGAGGAGGCTATGAAAGTTCCAAGAAATTCCTTACAAGTTTCCGTACCTGAACACTTTAAAATAGAAATTATTTATCGTGACCATACACGCGCATATCGCAATTCCTTTTATCCTAATGCTACATTTAAACCACATAATACAGTGGAATTTATCACAGATGATTTTTATGAAGTGCTTCGAATTTTACAGTTCCTAACATAAGCAAATTAATAGAGAGGAGAATAATTTCTGACAATTTGTCGAGCAATTGGACACGCTCTTCTTGTCAATTAGGCACGCAACCGTTTTAAAATAGGGGCAAATATCAAATTATCCAAGATTAACAACAATAAAATAATGTGATTAGGATGTAAAACCAGGTGCTATTATGAGCAGTTTTATCGCTCGATTTTAACGGCTTGCCTATAACGTGAAGGTGGAGTGAATCTAACTGCTTATTTATGCGAGACGAAAAAGAAACTAAGGGGGATGCCTATGATGAAAAGGTATTGGTGGCTTTTGGTATGTCTTGTCGCATTGCTTTGTGCAGCCTGTAGTGATGATTCTTCAAGTGAAAAAAAATCAGAGTATCGCGTTGTCTATTCAGGGGAAATAAAAACGTTAAATTACTTAAAAACCTCTGAAACGAATGAGTTTGCTGTGGCAGCGAACTTAGTCGATGGATTAATTGAGTATGATAAATATGGTGTCGTACAGCCTGGCCTAGCGAAGGAATGGTCATCCAATGATGATGCCACGGTATGGACATTTAAGCTTCGTGAAGATGCAAAGTGGATTACCCATGATGGGAAGGAATATTCGAATGTTGTTGCCCAAGATTTTGTAGATGGCTTACATTATGTACTGGACGCAAAGAATGAATCATCAACAGCGTGGATTGCTACGGTTGTTAAAAATGGGGAAGCCTTCTATAACGGTGAGTTAACGGATTTTAAGCAGGTTGGCATAAAGGCAACAGATGAACATACAGTAGAATATACTTTAGAAACACCTACTCCTTATTTTCTTTCTATGTTGAATTATGTTTGTTTCTTCCCAGTAAACGGAAAGTTTATTGAGGAAAAAGGGGACAGCTTTGGAACAACACGTGAAAATTTCCTGTATAACGGATCCTATATTTTAGACAAATTTGAACCGCAAAATGAGCGTGTACTTGTAAAAAATGAATTGTATTGGGATAAGGACAATGTGCTTATTGATCGTATACGCTATAAATACAATAAAGAAGCGGCTACGGTTGCACCTGAATTATTTTTACGAGGGGAAATCGACTCGGCAAGTATTCCAACATCCATTATTGATGAATGGTTCAAAGATGATAAGAAAAAATCACAAGTTCGTCAAACGCAAAATAACTTCTATACGTACTTCTATGCACTAAACTTCAACCCTCAATTTGATGCAGAGTATGAGCCTAACAACTGGAAGGTCGCAGTCAACAACAAGGATTTCCGTAAGTCCTTATTCCATGCTCTTGATCGGGTTTCTGCCATGTTAACTTTAGAACCATATAATCCAAAAGATTTGCTTAGCAATACAATTACACCTAAAAATTTTGTTGATGTAGATGGCCTTGATTATACACAACTAGCACCGTTAGCGGATATTGCCAATCAGGATTCCTTTAAAAAAGATCAGGCATTGGCATACAAGGAAAAAGCAATGACTGCACTTAAAGGAAAGGCAACATTCCCTGTAAAAGTGTTAATGCCATATAATGCTGGTAGTCCAGATTGGGCTAACCGTTCTCAAGTGGTGGAACAGCAAATTGAGAAATTATTAGGAACAGACTATATCGATATTATTGTAGAGGCAGGACCATCCACAGGCTTTTTATCGGAAGTTCGTCGCCCTGGTAAATTTGCATTGCTAGAAGCCAACTGGGGACCTGACTATGCTGATCCATCAACGTATACGGACCCATTTACTGTAGATGGAACTTACAATAAACCAGAACTAGCGGAAGGTTATATAGAAGCTAATGGCAAATCAAAATATCAAAACTTAGTGGACGAAGCAAAATCGGCAATCGATACAGCAAAACGATATGAATTGTTTGCGAAGGCTGAGGCTTTCCTAATTGATGAAGCATTTGTCATTCCTTATTCAGTAGGAGGAAGCGGCTATGTTGCCTCTAAATTAAATCCTTTCGAGGCTCAATATTCCCCATTTGGAGTGACAGCAGAGAAATTTAAGGGACAACAGCTTTTAGATAAACCAATGAGCAATGATGAATTTAAAGAAGCGCTAGCAAAGTGGGAGCAGGAACGTGCGAATGCCTTAGCAAAAGCAGCACAGTAGGATCAACGTTGGGTAGTAGTGTTAACAAGGAGATTCCGAATAAAAAAATATCGGCATCTCCTTTCATCTTTCTGAAAAAGGAGGATAATTCCATGCTGTGGTATATAGGGAAGCGACTCTTACAATCTGTGGTTACTCTTTTTATCATCCTAACAATTGTTTTTTCATTATTACGATTAATGCCAGAGGAAGGCTATTTAGGAGCAGCAGCTGATAAAATGTCGCCTGCGCAACAAGAAATCTATTTAACAAATTTAGGATTACGTGATCCTTTATTGGTGCAACTAGGTAACTTTTACAGCAAATTGTTCCAAGGAGATTTGGGGAAATCTGTTACCTACAGGACAGATGTACCAGTCGTTACAATTATTGCAGATAAAATTATGTATTCCTTGGCTTTCGGTTTAGGGGCCGTTGTGTTATCTCTAATGCTTGGTGTTCCACTTGGTATTTTAATGGCTCAAATGAAAGGGCGTTGGCTGGATCGATTGGGGACTGGCTATATAGTAATTGTCGTCGCAGTGCCAGCTGCCGTTTACTATTTAGTTATTCAAATGTATATCACGGAAATTTTTCATTTGCCAATGCTTTTTGATATGTATAAGCCCATTACCTGGATTTTACCACTTGCTTCAATGGCATTAGCACCAACTGCCTCCTATGCCATGTGGATGCGACGTTATATGGTGGATGAGTTAAACAAGGATTATATTAAGCTAGCACGAGCAAAAGGCATGAAAGAGCGGACATTAATGTTTAAACATGTTTTACGAAATGCCTTTATACCTATGGCACAATATTTACCTGCAACGATTCTTTTTACAATTACCGGCTCCATTTATATTGAATCTCTGTACTCTATTCCTGGAATGGGTGGCTTACTCGTTGATGCGATACAGCGCCAAGATAACACCATTGTACAGGCTTAGTCCTTGTTTTTTTCTTCACTTGGGATTATTGGATTGATTTTAGGGGATATTGCCATGGCACTTGTTGATCCACGGATTAAATTGGGGAAAGGGGAGAGTGTACGCTAATGGGAATGTATTCAGAGGAAATTAATAATATTTCTCATAGATCACGTGAAGCATTATTTGAATTTGCAGTAACGGATGAGCGTCAGGCAGAAGAAACAGCCTACTCAAACTATTCCTATTGGCGTTCAACCTGGAAATCCTTTTTAAAAAATCGAATTGCCATCTTTTTGTTAGTCGGCGTGCTAATGATCGTAACCTTCACAATTCTTCAACCGTATCTACCAGCGCAAAAGTCTCCTACTGAAATTTATTTAGATGAACAAACAGGTCTACAGGCACGGAATATTGCTCCAAATACTGAATTTTGGTTTGGGACAAACTCCATTGGACAGGATTTATGGTCTCGTATTTGGGCAGGGACAAGGACCTCTTTATTGATTGGCTGCGCTGTAGCTATAGTAGAAGCTATTATTGGAATAACAATTGGTACACTTTGGGGCTTTTCGCGTAAATTAGAGATGCCAATTACACAACTATACAACATCGTTGATAATATTCCGACAACCATTGTATTGATTTTAATGTCATATATTTTACGACCTAGTGTTTCCACCATTATTATTGCGATGTGTATTACGGGCTGGGTTGAAATGGCAAGGTTTATTCGCAATCAAATTGTCATTTTGCGTGATCGTGAATATAACTTAGCATCAAAATGTTTAGGGACACCAGATTATCGCATTATTTTAAAAAACCTATTACCCTATCTGATTTCAGTCATAATGCTACGCATGAGTCTGGCAATTCCATTTGCTATTGGTGCTGAGGTTTTTTTAACCTACATTGGATTAGGCCTACCAATTAGTGAGCCTTCTTTAGGGAATTTAATTAATGAAGGACGGGTGCTAATGATGTCTCCAGAATTACGATATCAGCTTATATTTCCGAGTATCGTTTTAAGTGTGATTACAATTGCATTTTATATTATAGGAAATTCATTTGCAGATGCAGCAGACCCAAAAAAATCACGTATAAAGGATGAGGATATTGACACAAGCACTATCTCATATTTTAACTATTCAAAACCTAGTGATTAAATTTTCGCTTCGTGGCAGGGTGCTAACAGCCATTCGTAATATCTCCCTTGATTTGTATAAGGGTGAAAGTTTGGCAATAGTGGGTGAATCGGGCTCGGGAAAATCGGTGCTAATGAAATCAATCATGGGCTTGCTTGATAAAAATGGTTATATTGATCAGGGTCAGATTATGTACAACAACTGGGATTTGACACAATTTAACACTGAGCGGGATTGGCTAGCTATTCGAGGAAAAGAAGTGGGGATGGTGACTCAGGACCCAATGACATCATTAAATCCGCTGAAAACGATTGGCAAGCAAATTGAGGAATGCGTAATTTTACATCAGTCCCTAAAGAGTAAAGCGGCATATATAGAATCCTTGAAATTATTAAAGGATGTTGGCATTCACGATGTGGAAAAACGTTTCAGGCAATATCCACATGAATTTTCAGGTGGAATGCGTCAACGAATAGTCATCGCTATTGCATTAGCTTGTAAACCGAAAATATTAATTTGTGATGAACCGACAACAGCCCTAGACGTTACAATACAAGCGCAAATTTTACAGCTTTTAAAGCATCTCCAACAAAAATATGAGCTAACAACCGTCTACATCACGCATGATTTAGGTGTCGTTGCTAAGGTAGCCGATCGTATTGCCGTTATGTATGCAGGGGATATTATCGAAATTGGTAAGACACATGAAATTTTCTTTAATGCTAAGCATCCCTATACATGGGCACTCATTTCCTCATTACCACAGCTAGGCTCAAAGGGCGAGCAGCTTTATTCCATTAAGGGCACACCACCAAATCTGTTCCAAGATATTAAAGGAGATGCCTTTGCGCCACGCAATCCATACGCGTTAAAGATTGATTTTGTGGAACGTCCTCCATTTTTTCAAGTAAGTGATACACATTATGCCCGTACATGGCTGTTAGATCCTCTTGCTCCTAAAGTACAACCTCCTGAAGCACTGCAATCATTTTTTGAAGAAGGGAGACGATACGCACATGGGTCATAAGGAGATTCTAGTTGAGGTTAAAAATTTAAAGATAGCTTTTGGTAAGGGTAAGCATAAATTTATGGCAATTAATGATGTTAGCTTTACTATTTTTAAAGGTGAAATATTTGGCTTAGTGGGAGAATCAGGCTCAGGGAAAACTACCATAGGTCGAGCCATTATGCGTATCAATGATGTGACTGAGGGCAGATCATTTATCGTGGTCGGAACATTCATGGGAAAATTGCAAAAAGCTGGGATCGGGAAATTACCCAGAAAATCCAAATGATTTTTCAAGACCCTATGGCATCCCTTAATGAACGGGCCAAGGTTGATTATATTATCTCTGAGGGATTGCTCAATACAAAAAAAATTATAACAATGATGCGGATCGCCAGCAAAAGGTGCGGACTGCACTTTTAAATGTAGGATTATTACCAGAGTTTTCAAGTCGCTTTCCACATGAATTTTCAGGAGGTCAACGTCAACGTATAGGCATTGCACGAGCTTTAGTAATGGAGCCGGAATTTATTATTGCAGATGAACATTTCAGCCTTAGATGTCTCTATTCGTTCACAAGTTTTAAATTTATTAGCAAACCTACAGCAGCAAAAAAAATTTAACCTACTTATTTATTGCACATGATTTGTCAGTAGTCCGCTTTATTACGGACAGAACAGCAGTTATTTATAAGGGAAGAATCGTTGAGCTAGCAGAAACTGAGCGGCTGTTTTCTAATCCTATTCATCCCTATACTCGAGCATTGCTATCAGCCGTACCAGAGCCTAATCCCTATAAGGAGCGTAATAAAATCGTAGAAATCTATGATCCAGCACAGCATTGTTATGATAGAAATCCTCCGTCGTTTAAGGAGGTAGAAAAAGGGCATTTTGTCTTGGCAAATGAGCAGGAAATGGCAAAATACCAAGCATTTCTACAAATGGAGGTATACAAATGATCTTTCCAAAAGCTTTAAAAATAGGGGATACAGTAGGTCTTATTAGTGCTTCAGGGGCCACTCCACCTGACAAATTAAAGCCAGCTATAGAAAGTGTTGAAAAGCTTGGATTAAAGGTAGTTGTTGGAGAAACATGTCAGGCGAGGCATGGTTATTTAGCGGGAACTGATCAACTTCGTGCGTCTGACGTCAATCAAATGTTTAATGATTCAACGATTGATGGTATCTTCTGTATTCGTGGAGGTTATGGGGCTACAAAAATTCTACCACTTTTAGATTTCGATGTAATAAGAGCCAATCCAAAAGTCTTTGCTGGTTATAGCGATGTTACAGCTTTACACATCGCCATTAATCAGAAATGTGGCTTTGTGACCTACCATACGCCGATGCCATCAACGGAATTTATTCAGCAGGATATGGATGAATATACATGGGATTCTTTTAAACAACAGGTGATGGCAACAACTTGTCATGATTACCTGCTAAAAAAATCCACTTGGTCACAGTATGACAACGCTTGCTGCTGGTCAAGCAACAGGACAGCTAATTGGAGGAAACCTAACACTAGTAACAGCCTCACTTGGCACCCCATATGAAATAGATACAAAGAATAAAATATTATTTTTAGAGGATATTGATGAAACTGAACATCGGGTAGATCGAATGCTCACACAGCTTAAATTAGCGGGCAAGCTTGATGAGGCTGCGGGCATTTTATTAGGAGCTTGGACTAATTGCGGGCCAGATAACCCAAAGCATCCAGAGCATAGTTTATCGTTACAGACTATTTTTCAAGAGATTTTAGTGCCACTAAAAAAGCCCATTCTAATGGATTTAACGTGTGGTCACTGTTTACCAACAATGTCTTTACCTCTTGGTAGCACCATCTCTTTGAATACAGAAAACCAACAAATAAGAGTTATTGAGTAGGTATATTATATGGAATGTGCTATTCAAAGAATGCTTGAAGAAGCTCCATATAACGTACATTTATTTATCAAAGACCCGAATACAAATCACTATTTCATACAGGAAAAGCTACATGCGGTTTTTTCCAGCGCCAGTTTAATTAAAGTGCCTATTTTACTTGGTGTGTTGAGATATTTAGAACGCTACCATCAAGATGTCCATCAAGAGATTAGAATAGCACCAGAAGAATGGGTTGACTATAGTGTTATAAGTGAACAGCGTATTGAAAGAAGTACTATCTATGAGCTACTGGTGTGGATGATTATTACAAGTGATAATGCAGCTACCAATGTCCTGATTGACTTTATCGGAATGGAATTCCTCAACCATTATTTTCGACAAATTGGTCTTAGGCAAACAAAATTGCAAAGGAAGATGATGGACTTCGAAAAGCTGGAAAGAGGAATTGACAATCTCACTTCAGCAAATGATATGGCTCATCTTTTTCACGAATCTATCAACAAGATCTGCTACCTAAACAATTTAGTAAGTTGACAATCGATATCTTAAGTCGCCAACGTGTCCATGAATCACTAAAACGTTATTTAGTAGATGATGTGAAAATGGCTCATAAAACAGGTGGTCTTGAAACAGTCGAGCATGATGTTGGCATTGTTTACAATGGCTCAAATAATTATCTGATAGGCGTTTTTATAACTGAGGTAACCAACAATGAGTATGCAAAACAGCTTATCGGTCGGATATCAAAAAGTGCTTATGAGCATTTGGTGAAGCGAAAGGGGTGACCAAATGAATGCTATTGTGACGGCAATGATTGCAAATTTACATGCCATACCACAGGAAGAATCCGAACTGGTGGACGAGGTACTTAATGGCATGCCTGTAAAGATCATTGCTAACATAGATGCAAATTGGGTACGTGTACAGACAACCTATCGATATGAGGGATTTTGCCAAAAAAAATATTTAATTATGGACGAGGAAAAAACAAACACTTGGCTACAAGAAGCCAACCATTTCATTATTCAAAGCTTTGCAGATATTTTACAATATCCGCAAATTCAAAGTAACAAAATAATGACGCTAGTAAAAGGCTCAATTGTACGATTTTTAGTAAGTAAAGGGGACGATTCGGAGTGGGTGTCTGTACAAATAGCTTCTGGTGAAATAGGATATGCACGAAGAAAATGGATTCAACCAAAAATTGCTAAAAATAGATTACCAGATTCGCAATTCCGAGAAAATGTTGTGCAAACAGCACTAAGCTATTTAAATGCTCCCTACCGGTGGGAGGTAAATCTCCTTTAGGCATTGATTGTTCCGGGCTTTGTTCAATGGTCTATATGCTACATGGCGTACTGATTTACCGAGATGCTAAAATTGTTGATGGTTTTCCGATCAAACAAATACCCTTTGAGCACCTGCAAAAGGGTGATCTATTATATTTTCCGGGACATATGGCCTTATATATGGGTGATAGCCTTTATATTCATTCTTCACTTGGAGGGGGTGAGGTAAGTATAAATAGTTTGGATAGCAAACATCCACTTTATCGCAAAGACCTAGCTGTTTCTACACTTACGGCTGTGGGAAGCATATTTATTTAATTTATTTTAATGAATGTGGTGAAGTGAATTGGTGCAATTGTTTATTTCCAATCATTTCGAGAATACCTTTGTTGAGGAAGATGCTTCTGTATAAAAACAGAGTGCATCTTTTTTTGTTTTCATCAAACTATGGGGGTAAAATATGCAATCGTCATAGGTGAAAAGGGGATGGAAGACCATGCAATTCCTTACGGGTAAATAGCAGATAAAATCGATGTATATCCTCAATGAATGGTTAATAATAGATAGTTAGAATGGGATTATTTTATGCTATAATAAATCAAAAGTAAAAGGACAGGAGGGGATGTATTGGACAGTGATTTAAAAGAATTATTGCGTTCTGTTTTAAGGGAAGAGTTAGCACCGATTAATCAACGCTTAGATAAAATTGAAAGTGATGTACAGGAACTAAAAGCTGGACAAGCTGAGCTTCAGAAAAACATTGTTGAAAATTTAGGGAATTTCACTGAAAAAAATTGCTCATCAAGTAGAGGATAGGACGGGTGCATTAAATAAACGTGTTTTTGAAGTTGAGACAGTGATTCAAAGATTGACGAATCAGTAATTAAATGAATGTTAGTAGTTTAGCTTATTGCTATAGATGTTTGTATAAGAAGAGTTTAAAAATCTCCATGCCACAAAGGGGTGTCCCAAAGTAGCATGGAGATTTTAATATTGATAAATATTTAATTCTTGACCAGCTTCGATTTTATCAGATCGGAGCTGATTCCATTGTTTAAGGGATGTTACTTTCACCTTATGTGCCTCCGCAATATGCGTAAGAGAATCACCGTCAGCCACGGTAATTGTTTTTTTATTTTTTACAGGACTATCGTATTGCCCTAGGTCATATTTTGCAATGACTGTATTGAGTTTTTCATTGTATTTGGAATCTGTTGCATAAGAACCTGTTAAGAATTTAGTGGCATCTGTATAGGATTTCGTGTTGCTTTTAAATACTCCTGCATAGAAATCTTTATTCCAGGAAACACCGTTACGCAGTAATCTTACATAGTCTTTCATGGATTCTTCATAGGAAGGATATTTACGAAATTCAGCCATCACAGTTGTCATGTTACCTGAACCATCGTCCTCAGATGTTTCAAGTGTTACTGAGTTATTTTGGTAACGACCTTTCATTCCAAATAAATTATTATTTGGTGCAGCGCTAAGTCCACTTTGACCATGCTCACTTTCTAAAATGGCTTGTGCAATCATAACGGATGCGTATAAATCATTTTCAGCTCCAAGTTTTCGTGCAGTTTCCGCAATGGAGCCAATAAATTCTTCCACGCTTGGACGATCATCCACAACTTCAGGAATTGTAGTTTCACGCGTATTAAACAGCTGCGTTACCATAAAAAAATGAAATACAGATAACAATAGTAGCAATTATTAGACCTTTGAAGAAATTTATGATGTATTTCATAGTTTCATTGATGTTGGTAGATTACAACATCTCCCTCCTTTCTATCAAAGTTTAGCTATCTCTAATTATTGCAAAGAGTGCAAAAGAAATAAAGAGATGTTTAGTTAAATAGATTCCGTCATTAATAGAACGTCACTAACTTCAATTAGTTCCTAGCTATATCTACAGTTGAATTTCCATCAATAAAAAAATTCAAGCTGGAAAAGAAATATCCTTTATTATCTAGCTTTTAATAATTAATTAACGATAAACATTAAATAATTATTGTAAAAGATAAAGTGAAATGTATAATAAAAGATAAGAAGGGGGATGCTTGTTATGGAGCAGACAATCCAAAGTAAGGAATTTCGATTATTAACTAAAGGATTACGCACAATTTTCACCATTTTAATGGTTCTGATGATTTTTGCGCTAACAATGATAGGTGTTCTTTTGGTAGCCGTATTTATAGTGACGGAAAAGGAAGTCCATAATATACTTGTTCATGGGCAGATCGCCGCCTCTATGCACTTTGGAGGCTTGAAAATCGAATTAGCCAATCAAGTAGCCAATGATTTTCATTTCTCTAAATGGAATGTCATGAAATTATTATTTACTGCTACAATATACATAGCACTATTATTATTTATCGTTGTGCAAGTTAGAAATGTGTTAAGTAACTTAAGCAAAGGAATTATTTTTTCAGGAACGAATAGTAGAAAAATGGAATGGATTGCTTATGCTATCGTTTTTTTTAAGCTTAACAGTTGGAGCATTCCGTACGTATGTAACTTATACCATTTTTGAACAATTTAAATTAGCAGAATTGCTAGTCGATACGGGATTAATCAAAGGGGTAGCCTACCAATTTACGGGGGTTAATTGGACTCTTTTACTATGTGGATTAGTCATTTGGACGATTGCCCGTGTATTCCGATATGGAGCGTTTTTACAAGATGAATATGATGCAACAGCTTAGGAAGTGAAAAAAATGACAATAATTATTCGATTAGATCGAATGCTTGCTGATCGAAAAATGCAGCTAAGTGAGCTAGCAGAAAAAGTAGATGTGTCAATTGTCAATCTATCCAATTTAAAAACAGGAAAGGTTCGTGCCGTGCGTTTCTCTACATTAAATGCAATCTGTAAGGCATTGGGGTGTCAGCCAGGAGATATTCTAGAATATATAGAGGATGAAGAATCATAGAGACCCTAAGAGTAGAATGCTCCCAGGGTCTCTTTATTTATGAATAAATAAGATATAATGGAGGCTATCTTTGAAACAGTGGGTTAGGAGGGACAATCATACATGAAGGCTTTTGCTTTTCTATTTATTTCAATCATCTCAGAGGTTTTTGCCAGCTCAATGTTAAAACAAACAGATGGCTTTAAACGTATACTACCGTCTATAGGTGTCGTAGTTGGATATGGTACAGCTTTTTATTTTCTTTCCCTAACATTGCAATCCTTAGCCATTGGTACTGCATATGCGATATGGGCTGGAGTGGGAACGGCATTAACAGCCATTATTGGTGTGATCTTTTATAAGGAATTAATGAATCGAAAAAAAACTTTATGGGATTTTATTTATTATTATTGGTGTAATTATTCTTAACCTAGCAGGTGGTGGACATTAAGGAGGAATAACAATTGAGAGGTTATCTGTTTTTAACGTTATCGATTATTAGTGAGGTATTTGCGACAACAATGCTTAAGCTTTCAGAGGCATTTACCATTTTAGGTCCATCAATAGCAGTTGCATTCGGATATGGGCTTTCGTTTTTCTCATTATCCTTGTGCTTGAAAACATTACCACTGAGTCTGGCATATGCGATATGGTCTGGAGTAGGAACCGCACTTACCGTAATTGTGGGTATCGTTATATGGGGAGATTTATTTAATCTATACTCAGCTATTGGAATTGTCTTGATTATTGGCGGTGTCATTCTACTAAATCATGGAGATCAACAACATACAACATCATAGTGTCTCAACAAGAAAACGCCCAAATGAATGGACGTTTTTTTTTATTTGGAAGTATCTTTAAACTTATAAAAATTAATAGCAAATATAACGGTTAATAATAAGATGACATAGCTAGTTGGAATAACGCTATAAAATCTGTGAATATTTTCAATAGATTGATCAAATATCACCTGACTACAATAGAAGATGGGCGCGAAAAATACAATTGAAAAAACGGTATGGTAAAGGCCTATTGTTTTACGAGAGTTAGGAAGCACAGCATGTACAATAAGCAGTGCTAATAGATGCATGATTACAAAGACAGCAGCCATTTGTATGAATCGAATTGGTAGCTGATGCTGAATAATAAAATAGGGAGAGACTATTGAAACGAAAAGTATAAATAGATAACTAAACATTCTCATTACCTGTACCTCCTTAGTATGGTAGAATTACACCTACACTTATATGGTGGACAACATTGTTTTCTAAATAGGGCAGGATGCTTTCAAGTGTTCCTGTTAAGACAGCACCACTAACCTTTAGAGAACGTGCATCTGCGTTACCAATAGTCTTATTTAAAATCTCTGCTTCGTATACTTTTTCATGGTAAGGAAAACTTAATCCTGTTGCATCTTCACCTCTCTCCACTATTCTCTCTTTTAAAATAGCAAGTACTTCTTGTTCATCATTACCATATGTAGCTATTTCATCTAAAAAAATTTTGCGCGGACTGAAACGGTTGATCCTTTAAGATGTGAAAGCCATACGCTGAATCACCATCTACTAAACCATAATTTCGGGGTATAAAAGTAGGCATTTCTTTTTTTTCATTTCCTCTGCATGCTCTTTTTCTTCCTCTATAGATTCAAGCAGCCCATTTTGAATAATCCATGCCCATTGCGCAGTTGGGAATTCTTTAATCATCTCTTCAAACGTTACCTCTTGTGTGAAAGAAACAGCAACCTCTACATTGTAGAAGGGTGGTAAAGTTTTTAAATAAGACAGATCGTTTTCAATTTTAGGCTCTGTGTAGGGATAAAATTGGAATACTCGATAACTATTATTGTATCCATTTAGATTACTATTATTTTCAACATATGCTTTTGTTCCTAAAATTGTATAAAAATGCTCAATGGTACCCCATTTAATTTGGTGTCCATTAATATCCTTAAATTGATTGGATTTTGTTGTACCTGCTAAGAAAAAGTGATCGTAGTTAGTACTATTCGTTTGGATATTTGCACCTGTAAATAGGCTATTAGTGTAATTCTGCAAAGTTTGCTTATCCATTTCCTTATACATAAAATATTGTCCCATGGCAATTAGTCCCGATAATAAGAGTACAATACTTATAAAAACACTTATTGAAATGATAATGATTCTTTTTACTGACTTTCGTTTGGCATTCTTCACTAAATGTTGAAATGATTCATCGTTATTAATAATTGATATTTTTTCCATAATCACCAGTCCTTTCGAAAACCTCACTAAATTTTTTTCGTGCTCGGGCAAGCTGAGTTTTAATGCTTTTATCTGTGGTTTGAAAAAGAATAGCGATTTCATTTAATGTTAATTCAGCGCTATATTTTAATATTAATAACTCCATTTCTTTAGGCTGAAGCATGCTTAATGTTTGTTGAATGGTAGTCTGAGCTTCTTTTTGTAGTACGTATGATTCAGGTGTTTGTTCATCTAATAAATCCTGCAAGTTAAACGTGAGTACATAGTTGTTCGCATGCTTTTTCTTTCGTAAGGCATCGTAAAATTTGTTAATTGCTACACGGTATAGCCAAGCTTCCGCATAATTTGCATCAATCCCGTCTATGTATTTGATGAATTGATAAGCTGTCTCCTGCAATATATCCTCAGCATCCTGCTTATTAGCGCCCATTTTGAGCAGCGTAAAGTATACTGCTTTTAATTTTTCATGTAATTGAATACCAAATTCCTCATTCATATCAACCCTCCTAATTAAATAACGATTCACCTGGAAAAAGGTAAACAACAATGTAAAAAAATTATTTATACATTGAACAATAAGAAGATAGATGAAAAACCATAACAACAGTGTAGTTGCTATGGCACGATATTATTTGTTTAGTTTTCTATTTTTTGTTAGAACGGCAATTGTTTTTTTTAAATATTCTAAAAGAGGAAGTTCGAGTTTTACATGACGAAAAAAAGTCGTCATATTCCTTCATTCTACATATGATATCGAGAGGGGTTGAATCATTTGTTATAGCTTCAACAGATGGCACAAAAAGTCATGGGAGGGGCTGGAGAAAATTGAATCATGAAAAAAGAAGAAATCATTTTCTATGTGAAGCACTAAACGATATTAAGGTTCTACAGGATATCATGAAGGATTTTCATTCTAAATATTTTGGTCAGTTGCTTGTGAAAATTGTTGGAAGTGATACGATTCCCTTCTTTCTCATAACACATAATGGCTCACATTTACGATTAATGGATACTGTTAATCAGTTTGAAACAGAGTATTTCCGTATAGAGGGTGTTGATATCGAGCGTTGTCGGGGGACGGTTTCACTGCTACGAGCCTATGATTATGAAGGAAAAGATACAAATTTAATAGCTGATGTTGTGAGGTTAGAAAGAACATCCACTGAAAAATCCATTGAATTAAGTGGTATATCTGCAATCCAATTATTAAAACCTGACATGCTAAAAGGGAAATTCATCATTGAACCAAAATGGTAATAAAAACTACTAAATCATTTGCATTGGCAGAATTGAATTAGAGAGAGAATCATATGAAAGGGAGAGATAAATGACAATTATCGGAATGTTGCATCATCGACTTGACCCAACAACCGTTATTAAGTCATATGCATATGCAGCCGTTGCAAAAGCGGAAGGGGCTCAATTTTTTTTATTTTACACCAAAAAGCGTAGATTTTAACAAACGGTCCATAAGAGGAAAGGTATATGAAAATGGTGAATGGCTCGAAAAAAATAATGCCTTTCCCAGATGTAGTTTATAATGCAGGTAGTCCAGAAAAATTATCAGTTTCAAAGGAAATTATTGATAAATTAAAAGATGAAATCCCATTTACAACGCATTCTATAGGGAATAAATGGAACGTAATGAAGCGTCTAAAGGAAGCAAAGGAATTTGATAAATATTTAATTCCAACAGAAATTGTAAAAAAATGCTGAGTTATTTCATAAATTTTTTTCTTACTATAAAAAAAGTCGTATTTAAGCCGATAGACGGTCGCAAGGGAAAAGGCATTTATTTTATAACGAAAGCAGATAGTACGAATTTTGAGGTAAGAAAGGATAGTGAAAACCGAGTATATTCCAAGCACCAGCTAGATGAATTAATTAAAGGGCAACTTGCTACAGGAACCTTTATCATGCAGCCGTATATCCAATCTAAAACGAAGGCAGGTCAGGTTTATGATTTCCGTCTTCATGTGCAAAAAAAATGGCGAGGGTAAATGGGTTATCACTACTATTTATCCGAGAATTGCCCCTGCTGGTTCGATTATTCCGAATATCAATAATGGAGGATTTACGAATTATTTAGATCCTTTCTTGGAGCAGGAATTCAAGGAAGAGGCCTTTGATATTCGACGTATGCTAGAGCATTTCTCCTTAACATTAGCTCAACACCTAGATGAAATTCAGATGGTGCAATTTGGAGAGGTGATTGATGAAATTGGGATTGATGTGGGCTTAGATGAGCAACAAAAAAATTTGGATGTATGAAGTAAACTGGCGACCAGGTTGTCCTCCTGCTTTTTATTTAGAACTAGATGTTGTGATTAATTCTATTCGCTATGCAATGTATCTTGCGAAAAATCAAAAACAAATGAAAAAAGGAATTAATCAACAAAAACAAAAACCACAACCAAAAGAGCAGCAGAAACCGATTATTGCTATTACGGGAAGTGCTGGGAAAACAACATCTAAAGCTTTTCTAGGCTCAATATTATCGAGAAAATGGAAAATTTTCGAGTCGAAAGATTATTGGAATACGACTGAGCATACAAAAAAACATGCTGAGGAAATTAACGCTTCTCATGAGGCGGTAGTGCTTGAGTATGGAATGGCTTACCCAGGTATCATTACGAATCACTGTAGTATTATTCAACCGAATATTAGTGTTATTACAAATATTGGGTTAGCACACGTTGGTAATTTTGATGGAGATATTAAGGGTGTGGCAAAGGCAAAATCTGAATTAATTCATGGAATGGATCAAAGTGGTTTATTAATCTTGAATAAGGATGATGATAACTCTAGGTTTTTAGAAACACAGCAATTTAAAGGGAAAATTATAACGGTTGGTATTCATCGTCCCGCAGATTATAAAGCCTATGATATTCAATATAAGGATGTTGGTATGACCTTTAAAATAAAGCTTCAGGGACAGGAAATAACAATGTATATTCCTATTTTAGGAGAACATCATGTTTATAATGCTCTGAATGCCATCGCAGTTGCGGATACCTTAGGGTTTAGTCCAATAGATATTCAAGCAGGGCTGAATTTCAAAAAAACCGCCTAGACGGCTTACGATTTATAATTGTCGTGATAATATTACTGTTATTGATGATACAGTTCATTCTCATCCTCAGGGTGTGCGTGCGGCGATTGACGTACTGACAAATATAGCGAAGAAACGTAAAATTGCCATCATTGGTCAAATGCGAGAATTAGGGGATTTGCGAGAAGAAGAGTATCGTAAGTTGGGTGAATATGTTTATGAGCAGGACATAGATCTTTTTATCACATATGGCTTTAGAACGGAGGAAATGGGCGCCGCTGCAAAGGCAATAGGGATGGACCCAGCGAAAGTTTATCATTTTCTAAATAAAGATGAGCTCCATGCACTGTTAGAGAAAATAATCGAACCACATGACACCATTTTAGTTAAGGGTGCTAGTAAAACGAATATGTTTGAGACAGTTAAATTTTTAGATGACACTTATAAGGTGTAAAAAAATCCGAGTAATTGTCTAAATATAAAAGGACAATTACTCGGGATATTTTTAAAGCAGTGGGGGATACATGTACCCCCACCTTTTTTTACGCGACCTTTAAGATGAATTTTATTTCCCTGGCTGCATTGACAGCGTTTTGTTTAGCCTCTGACAATGTGGTACCCTCTGCAATGACATATGCGTAGCGATGGCCCATGGATAGAGGAGGGGTTAGCAATGTTCCTCTTCTAGGTTTCACATAGACATCTACCACACCTGGTGATTTAGATGCCCTGGTTCTACCAATAACTCTCTCTAAAATCCCTTTACTTTCGACAATGACATATTTTGTGTAGACAAATTTTTTATGTCTTGGCTGAATATTTGGAGGCTCCCCTAATAATAGCTTTAATGTTTCTTCCACTAAATTAAAGCCAAATGCTGCAAAAATCATATTATTCATAGCGCCACCTGAAATTCTCGGATTAATCTCAATAAGCTTCCAGCCGTTTTTTTGTTAAACGAAGCTCTAAATGCAGCGCACCATTTTCAATGTTAAATATTGTAACAATGGATTGAAGTACTTCTTCAAGACCAGCTTGTATATCTGATGGAGCTTTTACAAGAACCCCATAGCCTGTAATGATAAAACGTTTACCTTGTGTAATTTCTTGCTCTACAATACCGATCACATGAGGCTGTCGCTTATAGACAATTGCCTCTACTAAATATTGAGGGCCATCAATATATTCTTCAATCATAATAGTTTCTCCTAAATTCTTATTTCGAAGATAACGGAGATGATCGTTTAGTTGACTTGAATCCTTGGCTAATAAAACATCTTTTGAGCCAGTTGACTTTGGAGATTTGACAATAAGTGGGAATTCTAGGTTTGTCGGAATGGATTCATGTGGTTTGATAAGAAAAAAAACTTTGGCGAATAGGATTGATTTTTTTAAATAATTTCTAGTTTTTTTCTTTATCCTCCATCATTTCAATGGCAGTTGATGATGTATAGTTATCACAAAATTCATCACATAAGATGGAAGCAATATGGACATAGGGATCGACAAAGCTAACAATCGTTTTTATTTCTAATCCTGATTTTGTTAATTTATAAATTTCATCCTTCATGTCTTCTATTTTTGACGTATCAACAAGAATCATTTTATGGATATCTGGATAGGCTCTTCTCTGCTGTAATTGCTTTTCATTGTTTGTAAAAAGTACTGTAAAAAAGCCCATTTTTTTCTGCTGCTCTCGTTGCTTCACGACTGGACCCAGATTTGTTTGTACCGATAAATATAATCGTTTTCAGGTATATCACTCCTTTTAGTGGTACTTAGATACTTAATCACAATTATATATATGCGAAGAAATAGTTTTCCTCTAGTTATGTATCTTGTCTACATCCAAGCAACTTTTATGACCAGACATATACTAGTTAGGAAAGGAGGGAAATTGATATGAAGCCTCTTACGGTGAAGAACTTAACAGTGATAACTGCAGGCAATTTAGTGCAAGGATCCGAGGAAACATTGATTCAGCACGGGGCTTATCGACTAAAGCAAGTGAAAAAAACAAATACGGCTCTTTTTACGAGTAAACGTATTGTTAATTGGAAAAGTCTTGAACCACTTTATCCACTAGTGTTAGTTACAGATTGGTCATACAGTCATAATGAAATTCCTAGGCAAATCATTACTATAAAAGTAACAAATGCAGATGAAGCTTACTGGAAATTTGTAAACTTTTATCGAGATCAATTTAATATTCCAGTAGTAACCATTACAGGTACTTCTGGTAAAACCACAACAAAAGAGATGATTAAACATATACTTTCAGCAGAAAAAAAAGTATCTGCAACAACTCTTAGCAGTAATTCTAGGACAGCATCTTTACAATATTTACTAAGCATTGATGAGGAAACAGAGGCGGCCGTTTTTGAGACTGCTGTTGGCTCACCAGGAGATGTAACAAAGGCAGGAAAATATTTTAAACCAACGATTGGTATTATTACAAATATTGGGGCACACCACTTAAATTATTGTAAAACATTGGAGGGCTATATCCAGGCAAAGGGAGAAATGCTAGATATTATTCATCCAAAGGGCACATTAATTATTAATGCTGAGGATAAGAACACCAAAAAAAATAGATTTTTCAAGATTTCCTGGCAACATAATTAAAATAGGAAAGCATGAATCCTGTGATTTTAGAGCTATCAATATTCGTTATCATAATAATGGAATGCTTTTTACTATTATTCATAACAACAAGAGCTTTGAGGTATTCGTACCAGGGTTTGGTGAACATCAAGTATATAATGCATTAGAAGCTATTGCAGCTGTTTATGAAATAGGTATAACCATTCCAATGGCAGCAAAACAACTACAATCCTTTCGGCATCTGAATAAGCAGCTTCAGTTATTTGAAGGTATTAATCATTCCGTGCTTATAGATGATACCTGGAGTATAACAACTACTTCGTTGGAGGCAGCTTTAAAAGTTTTACAGGCGCTTGGAAAGGACAAGAAGAAAATTGCAGTCATTGGAACAATTACCGATTTAGGCTCATGGGGATATATCATTCATGAGCAGGCAGGAGAATTGATTCATCAAATTGGTGTAGATGTTCTAGTTACTATCGGAGAGCATGCACGAATTATGGCAGATCATGCTGTTGACTTAGGGCTTAGTTCACCAGTTTATACATTTAAAAATAGTTTGCTCGCCTATAAACTATTACAAGATATAGTTGACGAAAATACGATTCTTCTTGTTAAAGGAGATATGTATAGTAAGCAGGTTTCTAATTTAGCAACAGATCTAAAAAGAAAGCAAGGATTACCACCTGAATAATTTGGTTATCAATTCATTACAATATGCTAATAAATTTGTTTTCGCTTCTCGCTAGCTTAGCGATGTATTTCAAAGAAGGGGGGAGAGTAAATTTGCAACAAATAAATGTAAAAGACCTAAGGAAGGTATTGCAAGGGGATTTATTGTGCGGTTCTGAACAATGGTCTGTCAAGCAGGCAATTTATTATAACCGGCATGATTTGACTCAAAGTCATACGCTCATGTTTGTAAGTAGGGGAGATACTATCAATTGGCAGGAGATAGATCGCAAAGGTCCAGCGCTAGTTATTTCAGATAAATCGTCAGCAGAATTAAAAAAATGCATTAGCCAATACAACTGTTATCCAAGTGAAAAGCATTGGGCAGGCATATTGGACATTTATTGACTATTATCGAAATCTATTTCAAATACCAGTGGTTGCTTTGACAGGGACCTGTGGAAAAACAACAACAAAAGAAATGATTAAGCATATTGCTAGCCGAGAATGGAATGTTCAAGCATCTGTTAGCAGTAAAAATGAACCTCGCCAATCCTTACCGTATTTAACGGGAATTGATAAGTCAACAGAAGCAGCCATTTTTGAATTAGGTTTAGGAAATACAGGAAATATTAAACATCAGTGTATGATCTATCAGCCTACCATTGGTATTATTACAAATATTGGTGTACATCATCTTGATGGATGTGGAAATCTTGAAGGCTATATAAAGGCAAAGGCGGAAATTTTAGAAGGTATTTCAGAAGGTGGCACATTAATTATTAATGCAGATGATGAAAACACCAAAAAAAATACCCTTGCATACTTTCAAAGGGAAAATTATTACCGTTGGTGTACATGAACAGGCAGACTATAAAGCCACTACCATACAATTTAAGAAAAATGGCATGAAGTTTGTACTGCAGGTGTCAGGTGCAAAGTATAATGTATTTGTTCCTGGCTATGGAGAACACCAAGTATACAATGCCTTATCGGCTATCGCTGCGGCAAAGGAAATGGGATTATCCTTCAATACAGCCATCGCTGGTTTGAGAACATTTAAACCAATGGCCAGACATCTAGAATTTTCAACGGGCATGGGAGAAAGTACAATAGTAGATGATACATGGACCAATAATCCAACTTCTGTTGAAGCAGCCTTAAAAGTATTAGATACAATAGGAAAAGGAAAGAAAGTCATTCTTATTTTAGGAGATATTAAACGATTAGGTAGCTTTGAGGAAAAGTATCATCGAGAAATTGGCTCGTTGGTTGCCAAAAGAGATATTCATACGCTTATTACCATTGGCAATCGAGCAGAGCATATCGCAAAGCAAGCGATAAAGGAAGGCTCGAAGGCAGAAATTCATATATTTAAGGATGTCGCAGGTGTTTTGGATCTACTAAAATCCCAGCTTGATTCTGAAACGATTGTATTAATAAAGGGACCAATGTCGAGTCGATCCATGATAGAGTTTGCCAATCAATTGAAAGAAAAATAACAAGCTAGATGAAATTTTGTATCAAAACGAAGCCTAAGTAATAAATAGGATTGTAGCCTCAAATATCTTCTGTGCGAAAGAAAATCGACAGTGAGGCCGACTCGTTGTTGCTGTTGCTATCTTTCGCACAGATAACTTGCCATTGGACGTGAAATTAGTCTCTTTGTTCCACTGGCGTTGGAAGCGGGTCATACCTCGCTCAAATAAATTATTCATAGACAAATACTTTGCCATTAAATATTACCTCTATCATGTTTTTTAACGCTTAAAAAAAGAAGTACCCTCGTGGAGGAATACTTCTTTATATAGTTATTCTATAGTATCAACTAAAGAAGATTATAACCTTTTGTCATAGCCTTTCACTCAAATTGAATTGTTGTTAATTTGAAAAAAACACGTTTAGCCGTAATATAATGCTTGTCATAATAATCGACGAACATTACTCTAGTAATAATTCCATTTGAATTAGGAATCATAATACGATAATCTCCTGCATATATGCCTACCATTGAAGGTGTTTGAGATCCTGGGGTACTATTAAAGAATACTAAATCGCCTTTCTTTAAATTTGTACGTGAAACCGTAGTTCCTAATTTCATTTGCTCTTTTAAATTGGTTGTACCAAGTTGTACACCACTTTTACGGTAAACATACTCGACAAATCCAGGGCCTGTAAAACGGAGATTTTTTTCATTAATCGTTGAACTCATCGTCACTTTATCTTTATAGCTATAAGCGTTTTCGACAACTTTATCACCCTTTGTTGCAGGGTTAGCAGAAAGTAGGGTAGGTAAGACTCTGCGGGCTGTTACATAATTTTCTGTATAATAGGGTTTGCTGCTTAAATCAGAAATTACAATGTTCTGTTTAGAATCAGCCATGTGAATGATTTTATTATTCCCAATATACATGCCTACATGATCAGGATCTGTACCAGTTTTTTTACTTTTAAAGAATAATAAATCACCCTTTTGTAGTTGATTTTTAGCTACATATGTTCCTTGCTTCATCATATAATCTTCATTGTACGTTGCAAGATCGACACCATTTTTCTCAAAAATGTACATCAAAAATGAAGCACATGAAAATTTATATGGATATGTAGGCTTGTATACCGTATTGCTGTATGTTGCCTTTCCAATTAAACTTTTACCAGTTTGAATTAGTTGCTCTGCCTTTGCAGCAACAGCCTGTTGATTGTTGAGATTATTAATAGTAGCAGCTTCGACCTCTATTGGCTGAACAGCTGGCTGTACCATTCCTAATGTAGTAAAACCTATTGATAATGCTAGTGTAGTGCTTAAAAATCGTTTATTCATGTTGTTAGTTACCTCCTAAAGCTAATGCTAGGATTAATCCTATTTTGGCTCGCCATTGGAATTAATCGTAGCATGAAAAAGCAAGGCTTCTTCGAGGTAAATGTTACCACGCATTGCTGGTAATTGCCCTAATAGCTTGATATAAAAGGCTTCATCGCTGGAATTTACAGTTTCATTACAAATGTTTCAATAGGATGTATTGATCTTCATTCAGCCATTGTTTTTTGTATCGAAAGCATAGCGGCAGCTACATTTACGCCAAGGCGAAATTGATCTATAATGACTAATTCTAGAATGATTTAATAAACCCTTTTAAATTGGAGTCGAAAGGAATTTTTTGCACATCCAGTAAGTATAATCAAAGCGTATGCCCATAGCAGCCACGAGGCAAAAAAGCGATCCATGTCTGCTGATAAATTGGTGAAGATTTTATCAAAATATAGTAGGACAATTGCATCTATTAGCATACCAGGCAGTGCAATATAAATGGCTGCTTGTAAACGTCTTATGCCTGTGCAATTTTTTTATTGAATAAATAGGGATTGTCACCATCCAAATTACTGGAACAACAAATAGATATGTACACATAATAATTAAAGGGTGCTCAAGCGTAAAAAAAGAATGGACCAGCGAGTCTAAAAAAACGCGCTTGCTGCTAGCCAAATAAAAAAATCCCCAGAGCAAAAAGAATGGCATTGTTTTACCTCCTGAAAAATCATTTTCCTAGCTGATAAAGTGTAACAACAATTTTTTTCAAGTTCTTCATAAAACTGATCGATTGGAAAGTCCTCTAGCACCATGACCTGCAAAGCCAAACCATCCATTAGCGCATTAAAGAAAATGCTCCAACTCTCCAACGAGACACCTTTTATTGGTGACTTTTCCCATAGCTTTGTCAGAGCTTTGAATAGACTTTCATTTTCAGATTTTAAGATATCAGCAATTTGCTGTTTAATGGAGGGATTATTAAAGCCGATAACAATCAAGGTGAAAAATAGTTTATGATAAAAGACATTATTTTCGTAACGGCTCTTTGCTGATTGAAGTGCAATTTGAATAAATTCTTTGCTTGCTACTGAAAGCTCGCTCCAGGAATCTTGACAAATGCTTTGGATAATTTCAAGTAAAATTTGCTCTTTCGTTTTAAAATGATAATAAATGGTGCCTTGTGTCACGCCAGCTTGCTCTGCAACAGCCTTCAATGTGAATTTTTCAATACCATTGTGGACTAAACATTGCTTGGCTGCTGTTAATAGCTCTGCTTTTGCTATACCTGTTGGTTTTGCCATTAAAATTCCTCCCAGTTTAATTAGTTAGTTGAATAACTAACTATAAAATATCAAAAAATTTATTGATTGACAAGTGGAAAGAACATTAAAAGTGACGGATAGACTAGCCAAAAAGATGGATAGAACTACAATATTGAAGGATAGTAGTATTGCAGCGGCAAAAACCCTTCGCCAGCAGGTACAACAATCTGCATTGTAATAAAAACATGACTTCCTTGAGAGGCCATGTTTTTCCTATCACTTAGTCATTTATTTGCCTTCATTAAGCGTAACTGCATGAATGCCCTCAATAAAGGTATTTAATAAGATTGAAAAGCTTTTATTGATATCAAGGGGCATACCGAATCCTCCCATCTGTTCAATGGAAGTGAATCCATGTAGAATACTTCGTAATCCTCTAACCATATGAATCGCCATTTCTTCTTGCAAATTATAGGCATCTAGCACTTGAAGGACAAGTTGTACAACAGATCTTTGGGCCTGCTGTAGTTCTTGATCGTTAGAATCAGGAAAGCGGGTGCTAGCATCATATAATCCGGGATGCTCTCGGACAAATTGAATATATGCTTTACTAATTGCACGAATGGCATCATCACCTGAACGTCCAACTGCAGCTTGAAGCATATATTCATTAAGTTTTTTTACACCTTGAATGGCTAACTTCTGCCTCAATTCATGTAATCCATCAAGATGGTTATACAAAGAAGGCGGTCGCACGTCCAATTTTTCTGCTAATAGTCCGATTGAAAGTTGGTCCAATCCTTGTTTATCAATTATATCCGTTGCTTTTTTTAAAATAATAGATAATTCTAATTTCATACGACGGGACATTATTTTCATCTCCTATTTTATTTGTAAAAATTTTTCTGCTTCGGCTATCGCTATTTTTAAAAGCTCCTGTGGTTGCATCAACATCTTTCCGTGTCCCACAGCAAGTAAACTTGGGTTTAATTCGCTTAATTTTTTTTACGCTTTCAAGAGCCGTATTTTTATCCCATGTAGCTAGGGCAGGAAATGGGAATAACAAATTCATCATACCTGATACAACTAGCTTTCCTCTTGTTATAAGAGCATCTCCAGCAATTAAACTTTGATTACGTGTATCGAAAAGAGTGATGGAACCAGGGGTATGACCTGGTGTTGAAATCACTTCTAATGAACCAACACGATCACCTTCTTCCAGTAATAAATCCGGTTTGGTTTTAATATTTTTGGGAAGGCCTCCTCGGATGGGTGTGTTTTTTTCATTTGGTAGTAAGGTACTATTCCCTTCCAACAATAAAGCATCTCTTGAAGAAATACATACCTGACTAGAGGGTAATAATTCTTTTAACATGTCTAGTGCTCCTATATGATCACTATGTGCATGGGTAATGATAATTCTTGTAATCGGTTTTCCGATTTTTTTTGCTGCATTGATTATACTTTTTGTACTATAAGGCAGTGCTGTATCTATAAGGGTAAGCTCGCTTTCTTCTTCTACAAAATAACAATTAACAGGAAATATTCTTGGCATAAATGACAATTGAAACACAGTACCAATATTCGTAACTTTCATTTTAGACAATACCTCCTTCAAAAACTAATTACATTTCAATTTTAACTAATAGTATTAGTTTTTGCAATATTTCACCTTTAAAGAAGAGAAAACAAATTAACCTTTACTTTTATTTGCAATTAAAAAAAATGGAACTTTCGGATTTAAATATGTAATTTAAATTTCCATATTAAAATTAAAAGGAATAGTGTACAAGTAACGCCACTATTACACTATTAGTAGAATATTAAAATCTATTGGAGGTGTTTTTTGTTTTTTTTGTGGGAAATGAGATCCTATTAGAAGTTAATATGGGGCGCTATTTTTGCTTGCTGAGTGAGATAGTAGTATGACTGCATATTATGACATACTTTTAATCCACATAAAGGTAGCTGGAGAATAACCATTCGTTTTCTCCAGCTACTTTTTTTTGTTAGGCTGCTTTCTTACTGCTTTTCTTTTTATCTTTTTTTGTTAGCAGCTTTCTTTTCAATTTTTTTTCTCAGCTTTTTTTCTTCGCTAACTTTTTCTCAAGTTTCTTTTTGTCAGCTTTTTTTCTTTGTTTTTTTTCTCAGCTACAGCTTCTTCATTTTTGTTTTTCTTAATTTTTTTTGCCATGTTTAATGCACTCCTCTGATTTGTATTGACTCCTTGTAAAAAGATGTCTATATACATAGGGTATATTAAACATAAATGGAATGCAAATATATTTAATGTAAAATATTTACAATCAATTGTTTTTATGTATAGTTTATGAGATTTTTAATGGAAAACGTCCAAAATAATAAAATTTCGGACGCATTTTTCTGTATGCAATTACATGCAAGCTAGTCAGCAAGACGTGATTGATAAAAGTATAAATTTGAAATAGATGTCGAGTAAGGTAATGAATTTGCCCTATACATTAGGTAACACGAGGCTTCTTTGATTAATTTATAAAAAAATTGTTCATTCTTCATCTCCAAAAATATTCAAATTATACTTTTCTGAAAGAGATTTAATAAGATCCCATGATTTATCTAGTTCACGTAAGGAATTTTCATATTCTTCTTTAGCATTTTGTATAGGAACTTGATTAATTGTATCGACTAAATTGGTAGTTGAAGTGTAATGATAGAGTTTTTTTGGTTTTAAAATCGTCTATCGCATCATAGACTTCTTTTTCCTCTGGCGAGCTTGTTTTAGGATTGAAATCAATTTTAATATCTGAATAATTTGTTGCATCTTCATAGAATACTAGCTGTTGTGCAAGAGTTTCTTTTATTTCATCACTAGAATTTAGAAATGAGTGAGTTTGTGATTCATGTAAATTAATCAAACTAATAATATTATTCTCTTCTATGTTTTTATATTCCCATTCTACTTGAATATAGTCTTTTAAATCAGCAATAAATTGATCATCGAAACCTGTATCATTTTCTTTACTACAAGCAGATAAAACTAAGATAATGAGTAAACATATTAATAGTAGTATTCTGATTTTATTGCATTTCATATGTATTCCTCCTGAAACATATATTTCCTCATATGGTAACATAGTCTTGGAATCAAAAAAAAGTTTGTTTTTAACTTCTTTCAGTGAAGTCTCACACCTCAATAGGCATTTGTAAATTACCCTGAACTAAAGGGTAGCTTTAGTTTTTAATTTGGAATAATAATAGAAATGGGAACAGGGAAATAATATAAATAAGATTCCGAGATTATGAGATTATATTACTTTTGTTGGATTTTTAACATTCGTTGGTAGAACATTAGATTACTGGTATATAATACTAAGATTATGTTTTTTTAAAAATACGAGGGGGAGAATAATGAGAAAATTTTTTTATTGTGTTACTAGCAGCATTTGTATTTGCAGTAGTAAATCCAACAAAATCAGAAGCAAAAGTAATGTATGATGGAGCAGAGGTTGTAAAAGACCAAACAGGAAAAATGACCTTTAAAAAAGACATCAAGGTATACAAAAAAAATTCGGATGGAACGTTTGATTCGTTAGTGGTAAAGCGAAATAACTTCTTTAAAACGTATGATATTGAAAAATATGATGGCAAAACATTCTACCAGATGGGGCAATATCGGGTACAAGCAACAGATTTGGTAGTTTTCAAAGAAGTACCAATAAAAATTCGTTCATCTTTCTATAACAATCCAACTTATATCATTATTAATCGTGATGGTATTTATGGTGTCGGATCTTATGGAACGTGGTTCAAAGGAAGCGATGGGAATATTTCTATTACAAATAATGGACAACTACTTTCATATTGCTCTGGCGGTAAGTGTTTTCAGTATCCTGGTACAGACATTAAAATCGCTGAGACAATGTCGAGAAAAAGAGATGTACTTTTTGAGCTAACAAAAGATGCAGGTGGGAAAAGCACTCCATTAAATGGAGCTAAATCTGAAACAATGCATAAAAAGGGGAGTATTGTAATTTCATGGGGTGAGGAAATTAATGGCTATCTATTTGTAGGTGTGGATGTAAATAACGCTCACGGTGCGAATGTTTGGATTCCGGTGAATTCATTAAAGCCAGTTGGAGATAAGTGATAGATTATGAATTATATACAGCTCTCTTATTTATTTAAGGGGGCTATTTTTTTTTATGGTTGGTTAACATGCGAATAGGATGTTTGTCGATGGGCTTTAGGTAGAGAGAAGAATAACTGCTAGGAGTAATGTGAGATACCAGTTTAGTCAATAAGCAATTTATAGCAGTTAATAAGTCTACACAATTATTTTATGCATAAGGAGTAAATATTTTGAATACATGAAGCAACAATTTTTAATGTGGGGATGATGTTGCCTTTAGAGTATCAACAATAATAACCCAAAAAATGTGCAGTATAGTATTAGCCTGATTCCCAATACTAAACCTGTTTCAAAATATTTAGCATAAGGAGGCTTTTTTAATGAGATTTCTTGCATGGAGTGTAATTGGAGCTGTTATTTTGGGTGTGGCTAGAGGATTTCAAAATGGTAATCTTCAACAGTTCACAAATAATATTTCGAATAAATTAAATCTGCAGAATGCTCAACAAATGATGAAGCCAATACAACAAATGGCACAACCATTGCAACAAATGACTCAGCCTTTGCAACAAGCGAAGCAACCTCAACATCAAACAAACCAATTGTCACAACAAATGACTCAGCCATTACAAGCTGTAGCTAATAATTTAACTGGTAATTCATCAAAACAATAAGTAAGAATAAACAATTGCTATGAATGAGGGGACTGATAGAAAAAGGTTTATTCATCAGAATGTATTCATAGCAATTGACTTTACATATTTTAGTTTTTACTCGTTAGGAATAATTTAGACAACAAATTATTTTAATTTTCGGTTCAAGGAATCGGACCATGATTTAATTGTAGACCGTATGCTTCCATAAAAAAAATATGTAATTGTTATTTATTATCTGTGAAGGACATATGATGTTACAATACTAAATCGAGTAGGGGTTTACTGGCAAGCTAGGTATTACTTTGGGTGGCGATTGGTTAGGTAACATTGACCGTCCACACTTTGAAGTTAAACTATCATGGAAGATGCTAACAGGTTATAAGCAATTGTTGCACTTAATTTGACAAATCATCATACTAAATTAGAAAGAAGGAGATTTACTTATGGCAGTATTAAAAGACTACTCTAGTAAACCAAATTGCGAAGTTGAAATAAATTTAAAATTAGTCAATGATTCAAGTGTGAAATTCTGTATTTATTTCAGAGCGGGTCGAGATTTTCCCGAGGTACATAAGGAAATTGCCTGTTTAAAGGAAGATTTTTTTCAAATTGTTAGAAGATTTGAAACTTCTTGATAGTATTCATTTGAGTATTTTAGAGCCTAAAGATCCAGGATTGAGTATTTACCATATCCCTCATTATGGAAATTATTTTTATCCCCAGCACGGTTTTCTTCAAATTCCTGAACATGAAAGAATTGAATCGGAGACTCGTTATAAATTAATTTTTGTATTAGATGCAAATGAAAAGTATCATTTTGGCCCAAGAGAATGTGGTCCTGCATTTTGTCTAATAGTAAAAATGGAACAAATAATTGAATTTGTAGAAAGTTTAAAGTCAGAGGTAAATAATATTTATAGTGCTTAATCAAGAAAATTTATTTAGTTACATACAAAAGACCAGCAAATCTTATTTAGGCGAGCTGGCCTTTTTTTAGTTGTAATGAAAAAAAAGCCACTAATTTTGAGTGACCTAGATTCCTAACAATTGCTTTTTCTTCGCGTCAAATTCGTCTTGTGTTAAAATTCCTGCATCTAATAAATCCTTTAATTCGCGGATTTTGTCAGCAACATCGTTCATATTCTTTTCTTTTGGAGCTACAGTTGGTGCAGAGGAAGTTTCCTTTTGTATTGCCTTAAAATTTTCAATAGCTTTCTTAATTTCAACAGCAACATGCATTGGTACATTATCGATTACAGCTTTGTTTCCAGTAGATATGTGATATCTATAGATATTAGTAATCTATCTGGATTGTGTCTGTGCACACAAACCTTTATGGTATAATAATAAAAACGGAATAATAAGATAGAGGTACAAATTGGATTTTTCGATTTGTTTAAAAGGGAAGTTCGGTGGGAATCCGACGCTGTCCCGCAACTGTAAATGGGAGCACGTTTCAATGGACCACTGTTACGTATTGTAATGGGAAGGTGAAAGGTGTGATGAACTTAAGCCAGGAGACCTGCCTTTATCTAGTACAACCAAAAAAACCTACGAGGATAGGGGGTGTTGAGTGTGACTAGAGAAATTCTCCTGCATGCTCATAGTACGATGATTGCAAAACAGGTAGCTTCTATGTTTAATAGAAAGCTTTTTTCACCATGGCAATCACTGTATTATGTCGTGTATTTGTCATAGTAAACATCTTTCTGATGAGGGAAAGATGTTTTTTTTATGTAAAAAAATTAAAGGAGTGGTCCACATGAATCCACAAGTCGTTGAATACTATGAAAGCTTATTAAAATTTGAAATTATGCAAGAGCCTTATGCAGCAAAACCACTAAAGGAGCTTGTTGAACAATATCTTGGACATGATGGCGCACATGAGCAGTCTATTTTAGCTGCATATGCCAATGTTATGAAAGAATTAGTAGGATAGAATATTTTTTGGGCTACCTTGCAGCTGTTTGAGGTAGCTTTTTTTGATGGTGTAAATAATAATAATACCAATTGGAATACATTTGTTTGTCATAAAACCGCCTTTAGTACTTCATTCATATTTCACTTTTTATTTATATAATTAATCTGCTATAAATAGAGAGATAGGAGATTAATTATGAAAAATTTACTTTATAAAAGATTTTGGCGGCTGCATTTTTTCGCAGCACTTTTTATTACGCCATTGCTTCTATCACTAACATTGAGTGGAATTGGTTATCTTTTTTTCACAGATGTTGAGAATCAGTTATATGATGATTACTTCTTTGGCAAAAGTCATAAAGAAGAGGTCTTAACAATTGATGAAGCCGTAGAAAAAGCAGAAGCTGCATTTGCAGGATATTCTACTACTAAAGTGATTATGTTAGAAGAACCATATAATACTCGTTTAACATTATCAAATGGGAAAGAAGAGAAATACGTATTTTTAGATGACAATAATCAAATGGTAGGCAGTCAGGATGCCAATTACACATTTTCTAATATTATGAGAAATACACATAGCTCCCTATTTATTGGTGGTACATTTGTCAATTATTTAGTAGAACTAGCGGCATGTTGGACGATCTTTTTATTACTGTCAGGACTTTATATGACCTTTAAAGGGAATTTATTGAAAAAGCCCAAGTCTGAAAATAAACGACAAAAAAAGTAAAAGATACCATGCGCTTGTTGGGACGATCATTACGATTCCAATGGTGATGTTCATTTCTACAGGGCTTTTATGGTCTGCCTTTCAAGGTTCGATACTTGCTGATATAGCGTCAGAAAGCCCAACTTTCGGTTACCCATTATTACAGCAAAAGCCACCAACTTCTGATGTGTCTGAAATTCCATGGGCAACCCGTCAATTAGAAGCACCAACATCTGAGGGTGAACATGCTCAGCATCATGGTGGAGGCGCTGTCCGTCATACAAACGACAACCAAATTTCGATCGCTAATCTTGAAAAAGAAATTACTGCCATGAATATCGCCAAACCTTATTCGATTATTTATCCTTCAAATGCTGAGGGCATCTATACAGTAGCAAAGGCTAGTAACTCTGGTGTAACAGGTCTCGATGTCAAGCCCACAGAAGAAGCAACTATCTATTTTGATCAATATAGCGGCAAGTTTATTGATCAAGTTAACTACGAGGATTATGGTATGTTGGCTAAGTTCTTTACATGGGGAATTCCTTTACATGAAGGTCACTTGTTCGGATGGCCAAATAAGTTATTAAACCTTGTTGTCTGTCTAGCCTTTTTAGCAGTGATTGCATGGGGAATTTGCACATGGATTTTACGGAAGAAAAAAGGGGAACTATCTGCGCCACCACAAATTTCTCATAAAATTTCAATACCTTTCGTTAGTTTCCTCATACTTTTAGGAATTTTAATGCCATTGTTTGGTGCCTCATTGATTGCTGTGGTGTTGATTGAATTCATAATCTTAGGCTGGCAAACAAAGAAGAAATTAAGAGCAGAAGAGGTTAAATAAAAATAATATTTGATACGGCATTGCAGAGAATGTGCCGTATCTTTTTTTCGTTAGAGAGCGGAATACTATATTATTGATGAATTGTTTAAAGATTTTTCAGCATGATTTTATAAAGTTTTAAGATTTATATGATACATTGCTAATAGTTTCAGTATATTGGGGGAATGCCTATGTCCATTAAAACAAGGTTTTTGCTATCTTATGTAGGGGTAATTATTATTGCTATCACGCTTTTATTAGCATCAGTTTTTCTTTTTTTCCTTTGCGATAACAGGTGATGTCAAAGCAATTGAGCATTTTTACAAAAAAATCCTATGTACAAAAGCCTTTAACAACAGTAGAAGAAAATGCTTTTCTCGATTTAAAATTACTGGCAAAAAAAATAATCCCCTGCAGCTATTAGACATCGAACAGCTACAAAAAAAATAAATGCACCATCCATTGAAACCGTTGTGCGAAAAGATCATCAAATTGTTTATGCATCACAGAAAGATCATGAAAAATTATTGCTAAAAAGTTTACCAGGTTTTGAAGCAACCAATATTAATTCACGGGACACAATTATGATTAATCAAGCATTTTATACGTATGTTAAGTTCGATTTTTATTTTCCTGACAAATCAGAGGGGAGTATTTTTGTTTTGAGAGAGGTTAGTTCCCATGCGGAATTAACACGAGAGCTTTTACCTATTCTTCTTGGTATTTTATTTCTATTATTTATGATGATTATTGGCTTATTAAATTATCTAGTATCTAGAAGTATCATCAATCCAATTACAGCTTTAAGGGAGGGTGCTGAGCGAATTAAATCAGGAGACTTAGATTTTGAAATTACTTCTCGCTCGAATGATGAAATTGGTCAGCTCAATCGATCATTTGAGGAAATGAGAGTAAAGCTAAAGGAATCCGTCAAACTTCAGCTTCAATATGAAGAAAATCGCAAAGAATTATTATCAAACATCTCGCATGATTTAAAAACGCCCATGACCTCAATTATTGGTTATGTAGAAGGGATTAAAGATGGCGTGGCAAATACAGAGGAGAAAATGGATAAATATTTAACAACCATCTATACGAAGGCAAAGGATATGGATTTATTAATCGATGAGCTTTTCTTATTTTCTAAATTAGACTTAAAGAAGATTCCTTTTCAAATGGAAAGTGTGAATCTTCGTCAATATATGCACGATTATGTAGAGGATGCTAGCTTTGACTTTATTGCAAGAGACATTCATATACAATATATATCAGCGGGTTCAGCTCTTTTTGCCATGGCTGATCGTGATAAATTAAGACGAGTACTGTCGAATTTATTAAGCAATAGTGAAAAATATATGGATAAACCATACAAGCAAGTTATTATTTCTCTGCATGAGCAAGTAGATGATGCACTTATACAAGTAACAGACAATGGGATGGGCATAGACCCGACAGCTTTACCGTATATTTTTGATCGTTTTTATCGTGCGGAGCCCTCTCGAAATTCACAAACAGGAGGCAGTGGTTTAGGGTTGGCTATTGCAAAACAAATCGTGCTTGAAATGGGTGGCGATATTTGGGCGAAGAGCGAATTAACAAAGGGGACTAGCATATTCATTTCATTGAAAAAGGCTGAGGAGAGGTGAGAGAACATGAAAAAAATACTGCTAATTGAAGATGAAGTGAGCATTGCGGAGCTCCAACGTGATTATTTAGAGATTAATGATTTTACTGTAGACATACAGCATAATGGAGATGATGGTCTGAAGCATGCATTACAGGGTGATTATGATTTAATTATTTTGGATATTATGCTTCCTGGGATGAATGGCTTTGAAATTTGTAAACAGATTCGTGCAGTGAACAACATCCCAATATTATTTGTTTCAGCCAAAAAAAAGAGGATATTGATAAAATTCGTGGTCTTGGTCTAGGTGCAGATGATTATATTACAAAGCCATTTAGTCCAAGTGAACTTGTCGCTAGGGTCAAGGCACATTTATCAAGATATGAGCGTCTAGCCACAAACCAGCAAACGAACCATATGATGTCCATCCATGGCATTACAATCGATACATCTGCCAGAAAGGTCTTCGTGAATGGCGAAGAAATTGCCTTTACCACAAAGGAATTTGATTTACTCGTGTTTTTTGTCAAACATCCAAATCAAGTATTAAGTAAAGAGCAGCTATATGAAAGGAACTGGGGCTATGAATCGGCTGCGGATGTTTCCACAGTTACGGTGCATATCCGAAAGCTTCGTGAAAAAAATTGAACATGATCCAGCTCAGCCAAAGTTTTTGGAAACTGTGTGGGGGGCAGGATACCGCTTAAATGTTTAAAAGAGAATATCTGGTTGTGATAGAAGGGACTTTTATAAGTTTTTATCTTTTCATTGAGGTTAATGGATTATTTAACATTACCACTTACGCTAAAGAAGTATGGCGACATCCTAACAGTGAGGGTGGTGTATGACAATTGAAGAAAATGCAGACAGTCGTCATAGCTTTAACATTTGTACTTCAAGGATGTGCCTCAAATGATACTGAGGCTATAAAGCTTGATAAAGGAGGATACGAGGAGATGGCTACAGATTTGACAAGTCAATTGTTTCAAGCAGTAGAGAAAGGGGAGTTGGACACGCTCCAAAATGCTTTGGATCAAAAGGTGGATATCAATGCCCAGGATTCAAAAAAACGAACAGCATTAATGATTGCCACGTACAATCAGGATGTTGAAGCAGTAAAATTATTAATTGATGCAGGTGCCAATGTCAATATTCAGGATGATTTACTAAACACGCCTTTTCTATATGCAGGTGCAGAAGGCTATCTGGATATATTAAAACTCACGATTCAAGCAGGCGCAGATCCTACCATTGTAAATCGCTATGGAGGAACGGCATTAATTCCGGCAGCAGAGCATGGTCATGTCGAGGTCATAGAGGAATTATTGAACAATACGACTATTGACGTCAACCATGTGAATCGTTTGGGATGGACTGCATTGATGGAGGCGATTATTCTAAATAATGGAAACCCGATACAGCAAACGGTAGTTCAATTATTAATTGACCATGGTGCCGATGTGAATATACCAGATAATGATAATGTGACACCATTACAGCATGCGAAAAAGCAAGGATTCAAAGAGATTGAAAATATCCTTTTCGTAGCAGGTGCTGAATAAGTCCGTTGCTTAAAGGGGATATAGGCTTCTTTGATATTGCCGGTGACAAAGGCAAATGTATCAATGCGGTCTTGCAAGGAAAGTAATCACAAATAGGTAAAATCTCGTCTCAACGTGACGAGATTTTTGTTATAGCCAGCCTTTCTCACTAGCAACTTGAGCAGCTTGCTGTCTAGATTCAACTTGAAGCTTTTGAATAGAGGTCGATAAGTAATTGCGAATAGTACCTTTTGTTAAGAATAATTGTTTACTGATTTCATGAGTGGTCAAGCCTTCCTTCACCAGCTGTAAAACGGCAATTTCTCGCTCATTCAAAGGATTTTGCTCCTTCATAAATAAGGTAGCTGCTAAATCCTTACTAACAACCTTTTCCCCCTGCATAATTTTTCGAATAGTAGCAATTAAATAATCTATCGGCTCATCCTTCAATAGATAGCCGTGCACCTCACAATCCATTGCTTTTTGTAAATAGCCAGGACGTGCAAACGTTGTGACAATCATCACTTTACAGGGTAAATGAGCCTCTTTAATTTTTTTCAGCAAGCTCTAATCCTGATAGATTAGGCATTTCAATATCTACTAAGCAAACATCAGGTAGCTCCTGTTGGATGTAGTCCCATGCTTTTTGCCCATCTGAAACTTCAGCTATTACCTCAATATCTGGTTCAAATGACAAAAGGGATGTTAAGGCACCACGTAACATTTGTTGGTCCTCTGCTAGCAAAACACGTATCATGTTGGAGGCTCCTTTCCATCTTGAATTGGTATGCTGAATAACACCCTCGTACCTGTCGGTGTATTTCCATCAAACATGGCATCACCTTGAAGAGCATACATTCTTTCTTTCATCGAGTTGATGCCATTACCAAGTCCTTTTTGTTGTATGCCAATCCCGTCGTCTTTGATAGTAAGCCTATATTGGCCATTTTGACATTGTATCGTAATGTGGCAGTTTTTTTGCCTTGCTATGCTTGAGCATATTGGTGGTAGCTTCTCGTACACATAAAGCTAGCATCGTTTCCTCTACACTTGAAAGAACGATTTTAGGGCATTGATTGTTTATGGTTGTAGTAATATTAGCACTTTGTAGAAGCTGCTGGCAGTGAAGTAGCTCCGTATGTAACGAAACAAAATTCATATCAGATACTAGTTCACGTACTTGTTTTAAGGCTGTACGTGTTGTAGCTAATATATCATTTAGTTCTTGTTTAACGCTTGTAGGATCTCGATCAATTAGTTTTGTTGTAAGTTCTGTTTTAACTTTAATCATCGTTAAGGTATGACCAATCGTGTCGTGAAGATCCCTAGCAATACGCTGTCTTTCCTCTTGTTGAACGAGCTGGGTATTGACATCAGCTAATTCGGATTGTAGATTCTTCGACTTTTCTACATAATAAATGAGAACAGGGAATACCAATTGAATGATCATCAGGGGTGCTAGTACCTGCGATTCAATGGGGAATAGGGAATCTTTGGTCATCCTTATGACGATTAAAAACATGACTGCAATGCCAAGCATACCACTAGCGATATGCCATTTAGATTTGGCTCTTCCTAATAAATCTGCAAAGGTAAATCCGAAGATAAGCATGAAGATGTCCTCGTAAATACCCAAGATGCTAATAACAACGAATCCTACAAGTGAAGCAAGAAGCAGCTTCCAATCCTGATGCCATAAAGCGAAATAGAAAGCACCTAAGTACAAGCCTAAGACAGCTATTTTAGCCAGGAAGGGGAGCTCTGAATTTGACCATAACACCATTGTTATCAGGACAATCAAGGATACGGTATCGATGATTAAATAATGCTTTACTTGCTCTCTGGGATAAATTTTTATTGCTTACACCATCCTTTGTTGCTTAATGCTTTGTCATGGCTTGAATGGTTTTTTTTCGAATCCATTCCAATGGGCCTATATGAAACTGCTGCTGCCAAAATGATGCTAGAACTAGTTGAAGCAAGATAAAGCTAGCCAAATGCTAATAATAAGAGTGCTATTTAATTGTCCACCAAGCCCAAGCCCCCAGCCATAAAAAATAATAGACGCAAGCACGTTTTGTAGGACATAACAGCTCAAAGACATTTTGCCGACATCTGCAAAGCGGTGCCAAAGCCAATCTAGCCTCTTATATTCTACCAGTTTACCTAATATTCCAATATAGCCAATCGATAAAATCGGTGCACATAAATAACGAACAGGAAAATCAAAAAGTCCCCCAGGAATAAAAATAAGTAGATTTAAAGGGATACCAATGAATACACCGATTTTGAAAAGTTTGTGTCGAGCCTGACGTCCTTTGTCTGTCGATGAAAAAACCTCGTTACGCATAAACTTTACACCTAGTATAAATAAAAAGACATTCATAGGGATAATAAAAATAGCTTCCGTGCGATAAAACAAAAAGTTTGTCAGGCGATGCTGTACTTGAGCTAGCCATGTGCCATTTTCATACAATGCAGCAATTGACTCCATGCCATTGAAGGAAACCATTGCCCCTTGTAATGAGCTAATAAAAATAAGCATAATCAGGAGGATGTGAAAGCTACCAAAAAGATAGAAAGACCATGTCATTGCTTTGTCGCCTAATCTTATAATAAAGGCAACGATGAAAGCTGTTATAGCATAGCTCATTAGAATATCATATTCCATGACAAGTGTGTAATGAAGTAGCCCTTCCAAACCTAAAAAAATAATTGTCCAAAGGTACATGCCAGGCCAAGCATTTCCTTTTCGTAACGCTTGCTGATATTTTAATTGTAAGCCTACGCCAAACATAATTGTTAACAGCCCAAGCAGCTTACCATTGACTAAAAATAATACTAACATTCGTAAAAAAATCATTCAAGGACCACCAACCACTATAGTTACTCGTTGTGATATACGATAGATCGCCAAGATAGGCAAAAATCCAGATGTTTGTGCCAAGAGTCCCTAAAACGGCGAAGCCTCTTAACATATCAATAAAGGGGAGTCTTTGTTGTGTTTGCATATGTTCTATCACTCTTTCTTTGTTTTCTTACATTAATGATAAGAAAGGGCAAAGAGAAAACCTATTCACAGCAGTCAAAGGATTTTTATGACACCTGTCATAAAGAATGAAACAATAAAACCAGCAACGCTTTGGGTGCTGGCGAAATGCAATTATTTTGTACAGGAGTAAATACGATAGTCCAAAATTTTTTCGTATTTAACGCTCATAGCGATATGTTGATCCATTTTATCATATAGCGCTGATTCAATATCTTTGGAGAAATTAAATTCAGGCTTTGATGAGATAGATTTATTTTTTTTGTATGCGAATATTATGAAAACCAGCCTGCTGCAATAAGACTACCCAATCCTTCTTCATCAGGAGAGCATTAAATCCATAAAACTGTTGGATGTCTTCTACTAGTTGAGAGGGCAGTAATTCTGGCATGGTGAATTCAATGGCAATGAAGCGTCCACCTCGCTTCAATAAACGATAAATTTCCTGTAATGCACGTTGTTGATCTACAAAAGCAAGAACTGATTCAGCGAGTATCATGTCATATGACTCATTTGGTAATGAAGTTTGCACAATAGAGCCTTGAATGATGTTAACAGGCAAACGTGTTTTTTTTCATTCTGTGACGAGCTTTCTCTATCATGATGGGATTGATATCTATTCCCGTTACATTGGCTTGAAAGTGAGTAGCCAAATAGGCAGCCGTTTGCCCTGTACCACACCCGACATCTAAAATATGTGAAGTTTGTTGAATGCTCTCTGCTTTAAATAGTTCCTTCGATAGATTAATGCCACCAGGGTGTGCGCCCCCAACACCAAATTTAGCTAAAAATTCGAGATAAGTAGCACCTTGAATAAAAACCACCTTCTTTTTTTCATATAGTATGAGAAAGAAACTAGTATGGTTCCTTCAAAATATCATGATGTAGGGCCAAACACTAGAGTTCCATATTTTTTTGGTTTAGACAAAAATATATTATTATTAGCTACTTCTTCAAAAGTCTAATTTAGAAATGGCATAAGTGCATATGCTAGTTAGAAGCTTTCTGATAGGGGGTGAATCAATGCCATATTTTCAGCCGAATTTTAGAAGAGGACCATATCAGCCAAACAATAGACAATATTTTGAACCTCCTTTTCGAGGTAGAATGATGCAACCTTCCTACTATCCAAACCAACAATATCAACCTTCTAGATTAGGAAATTTGCCAAATCATTTAAATACGATTATGGGGCATGCTGGCACGATTACGAATGGAGTATATATGCTAAGGCAGATGGAGCATTTTTAAGTTTATTTAGATAAAAGGAAGAAACCCTCTTAAGAAAGTTTCCTACTTGAGAGGGTTTCTATTATGGATGAAAGGACTGGGATAAGTTGTTTTTCGATAATGGAGCGGTTTTTTTTATGAGAGACACTAAAACCATGGCGATAGGCTGTCCGCTCTAAATATGTTTTAATCGAATTAACCGCATTGGCTGTATCTTGAAATGTTCTAAGAAGCAGATTGATTTTTCCTTCAAATGATAAAGTATCACCTGCTGCAAAAATACCAGGCTGTACTGTTCCTCCCATTGCTTTGCCTTTTGTTAGGAATGGGGATCGCTTCATCAAAAGTGAGGGATGCTACGCAGTTACGGCCTTATCTAACTATTACCTCATCTAGCTCAACAGGCAACTCAATGCTGATTTGTCCCCACCTCAATACTGTCCTTATTATTGGACAGTATAATGTAAATTCGACATTTCATATTTTTCGGCTCTTTCAATTGTTAATTTTTGAGGGCTAATGATGCCGCCTCCAACAGCTAAAAGCACCGTTTTAGAATAATATCCGTTACCCTATGTATGATAAAAATATCTTCCTGACGTGTAATAAAATCTACTATCTCTGTCAAAATGGTGGGGTTGAATGTCTTGCTCGATACAGGGGGGTGCCCACTAGCTTTTCGGGATAAAATAATTCACCGAGCTGTGATTGACTTTCAATTACTATCACGTATGCCACTATAAAATACAAGCCAGCAGGACCTCACCCTATAATCGTTACATCATCTATATGTTGCATTTTTATTGCCACTTCCTTAATCAATAGTAAAAAAAGTAATTGACAAAATCTTATCAGAAAACTAGACTAATTCTAGTGATAATGATTATCATTTTTAACTGTGCCTATCATAGCATGGAATGAAGTAAAAAGAAAGAGAGGGTCCAAATTGCGCTTAGAAATTGAATCGATTCGTGTTGGCTATGAAAATAAAACGATTGTGCATGGCTTATCGCTACAAATTCCAGATGGCAAAATCACAACGATCATTGGCTCCAATGGTTGTGGGAAATCCACCTTATTAAAGGCCATTACACGTATTTTAAAGCATGAGAGTGGACAGGTCATACTTGATGGTCAAAATATTTCCAAGATGAAAACGAAAGAATTGGCAAAAGAACTGGCCATCTTACCACAAAGTCCAGAAAGTGCACATGGTTTAACAGTGGAAGAGCTTGTATCCTACGGTCGATTTCCCTATCAAAAGGGCTTTGGCAATTTATCACAAAAGGATAAAGATGTTATTGACTGGGCTTTACAGGTGACAAAAACCGAAGACTTCCGCGTGCAATCTGTAGATGCTTTATCAGGTGGACAGCGTCAACGGGTATGGATTGCGATGGCATTAGCTCAAGAAACCGACATCATCTTTTTAGATGAGCCGACAACATATTTAGATATGGCACATCAATTAGAGGTTTTAGAGCTGCTTTACAGGCTGAATGAAGAACAAGGGCGCACGATTGTCATGGTACTCCATGACCTAAATCAAGCGGCACGTTTCTCTGATTATATTGTGGCACTGTCACAAGGGGAGCTTGTAAAGTTTGGAACAGCCGAGGAAGTTATGGTACCAGAAGTATTAAAAAAAAGTGTTTAATATTGATGCAGTTATTGGCCAAGATCCACGAACAAACAAACCAATGTGCATTACATATAACTTATTACAAACCGTATAAAAGGAGAATGACAATGAAAAAGTGGTTATTACCAATATTTATGATGCTCGTACTAGTCCTTGCGGCGTGCGGCAATAAAGAAGAGAAAACTGAAAAGGCTGATGAAGGCTCAAAAGAAGCAACTTCAGCAGAAACAATCACATATCAATCTGAGGCAGGTCCTATTGAAGTCCCAGCAAACCCAAAACGTGTAGTTGTATTATCTTCCTTTGTTGGGGATTTGTTACAGCTTGACGTGAATGTTGTCGGTGTTGATGCATGGGCAGCCAAAAATCCAAACTTCGAAGATGCCATTAAAGATGCAGTCGTTGTTGAAAACACAGATATTGAAAAAAATTCTTGAGTTAGAGCCAGATTTAATCATTGGCTTAAATGGTATTGAAAATGCTGATAAATTATCCGAAATTGCACCGACTGTATTATTTACGTATGGAAAAGTGGATTATTTACAGCAATTTATTGAAATCGGAAAAGTAGTGAACAAAGAAAAAGAAGCAACAGCATGGGTTGAAGATTTTAAAGCGCGTGCAGCAGAAGCTGGTAAAAAAATCAAAGAAAAAAATTGGTGAAGATGCGACTGTAACGGTGGCAGAAAACTTTAATAAACAATTTTATATTTATGGCGATAACTGGGGTCGTGGAACAGAGATTTTATATCAAGAAATGGACTTGAAAATGCCTGAGAAAGTAAAAGAAACAGCTTTAGAGCCGGGCTACTATGCCATTTCTCAAGAAGTTTTAGGGGACTATGCAGGTGACTATGTGATTTTCAGTATGTTCCAAGACCAGGATAATTCTTTTACAGATGCAGCATGGTTTAAAGATTTAAAAGCGGTGAAAAATGGTCATTTATTTGAAGTAAATGCGAATGCCTTTTACTTCAATGATCCGATTACACTAGAACATCAACTGAAGTTCTTTGAAGAGAAATTTTTACAATAATTAGTAGAGAGTAGCGAAGGCAAATGACAAAGTTTCGACAGTTTCCATTTTGGCTTCAGGTATTGCTTGCATTAATCATATTAATCGGCACGGCTGCTATCTCGCTGTGCTTAGGTGCAGCAAATACGAGCATTCAGGATGTTTATCAAGCAATTGTCGGACAAAGTGGTGGCAAGCATTACACGATTTTACGTGACATTCGGTTTCCTCGTATCCTTGCTGCTATTTTTGTTGGCAGTGCACTGGCTGTGGCGGGGGCGATTATGCAAGGGGTCACACGAAATCCATTAGCTGATCCAGGGCTACTTGGTTTAACGGCAGGGGCAAATGCTGCCCTTGCGCTAACGATGGCATTTATCCCGAAATTCTCCTATTATACATTAATTGTAGCCTGCTTTATTGGAGCTGGAATTGGCATGATGATCGTTTATGGGATTGGGGCCTCTACCAAGAAAGGCTTCTCTCCATTGAGGCTTGTTTTAGCAGGTGCGGCAGTGACTGCTTTATTACAAGCGATCGCTGAAGGCACAGGCATCTTATTTCAAATTTCCAAGGATGTATCAATGTGGACAAGTGGTGGCTTTATTGGCACAACATGGCAGGCTTTATTGATAGTCCCTGTGATTGTCCTCGGGCTACTACTGTCATTTGCTTTTAGTCGTCAATTAACGATTTTAAGCTTAAATGAAGAAGTAGCGGTTGGTGTTGGGCAAAATACAACATTGATTAAAGGAATCATGATGTTTGTTGTGGTCATCCTGGCAGGCTCTGCTGTGGCACTCGTTGGAAATCTAGCATTTGTTGGCTTAATGGTGCCGCATATTGTTCGTGTGTTTGTAGGGACAGACTACCGTTTTGTATTACCGATGAGCGCCATTGTTGGCGGTTGGTTTATGGTGACCGCTGATTTTGCAGGGCGCATGATTAATGCACCATTTGAGACGCCAGTTGTAGCGATTATCTCAATTCTTGGTCTTCCATTCTTCCTATTATTAGTACGGAAGGGAGGACGACAATTTGTTTAAAGAAGGTCGCAAAAAAACAACGAAAATGGTTTTTAACTTGGTTTGTAGTAACGCTATTGATTTTTGCTATGGGAATTTCATTAGGACCAGCTTCTATTTCTATAGATCGCATTATCCCAACCTTGCTGGGGGATGGTAGTTTTAAAGAGTCCTTTGTATTATTATCCGTTCGATTACCAAGAATGTTTGTACTGACAGCGGCAGGAATGGCATTAGCATTAGCGGGAGCTGTCTTGCAGGGGGTTACACGCAATGATTTAGCAGACCCCGGCATGATTGGGATCAGTTCAGGAGCAGGTGTTGGGATTACTGTATTTTATCTATTAGTAAACGGTGATCTTCCTCACTTTTCTTACGTTTTACCAGTTGTGGGCTTTTGTAGTGCTTTATTGACAGCGCTTTGCATATATTTCTTCTCTTATCAACGTAATAAAGGTGTGCATCCTATTCAATTTATTTTAATAGGGGTAGGTGTAGCCTTTGCCCTATCTGGGGTTATGATGGTATTAATTTCCTCAGCAGAGCGGAGTGATGTGCAATTTATTGCGCAATGGCTAGCAGGCAATGTTTGGGGAACTGATTGGCCATTTTTCTGGGCTTTAGTGCCTTGGCTTGTGCTTGGTATTCCTTATATTTTCTATAAATCCAATGTCTTAAATGTCTTAGCAATGACAGAGCAAACAGCTGTTGGTCTAGGTATGAATATTGGCCGCGAACGATTACGCTTATTAATTGTAGCCGTGGCACTAGCAGCAGCCGCAGTTTCTGTAACAGGTGGTATAGCTTTTATTGGTTTAATGGCCCCGCATATTGCAAAGCAACTAGTCGGTCCACGCTATCAGTTCTTTTTACCATTGACATTGTTTATTGGAGCGAGCTTGCTGATGCTAGCTGATACAATTGGACGTGTTGCGATTGCGACAGCAAGTGTTCCTGCTGGAATTGTTGTTGCTTTTATCGGCGCACCATACTTTTTGTATTTATTAAGGAAGAATGCATGACCTGGTAGATAGAGAGCAAAAAGGTAATAGCAAACAATATTCTATGCGGTAAATGACTGTACTTTTTATCTAGAAAAAAATAGTGAAATATTTATTTTCTGATCTTTGTATTTCAAATTTTTAGGAACCTCATTTGTGGAGGTTCTTTTTTTTGTATAATCATGGTAGGAGGTGAAAAAAATGATTTTATTAGCACGTCAAACTTCGGAGTTACAGAAAATACTAGAGGTAATTGTAAGGAGACTGCCTAGAACCTACAATGAGTACTTCAATTATAATGAGCATTTACGACGCATCAAGGTAGGCTTCGCTGGCGAACAGCGCGTTGATGCAGAATGGCAGGAATTAGATTTACCATCCCTCATTATATTCTCCATGATTTTCAAGTGATAAATCACGCCGGTTCTACTCACCAAATGGACACCATTTTTCTCTGTCCACACTTTTTACTCATCTTAGAGATTAAAAATATCACAGGAATCCTCTCCTATGATGCATCTTTCGCTCAATTTATAAGGACAACAGCAGATGGCACTGTGGAAGCAATGTCTGACCCATTTCAGCAACTTGAGCGGCATGTGGCATGGATGAAAAGGCTGATCCAACAAGAACGCCTTAGCTTACCCATTCTACATGCCGTAGTGTTGGCAACGAAGAATGGTATCTTGACAGAAGATTTTAAGGGTCAACCTATATTTCATGTGACGGGATTACGCTCCCGAATGCAAAAATGGTTAGAGCTGCATCAACCCAGCGTAAAGAAAGGAGAAGATCTGTTTCGTTTTGCCAACCTTCTCTTGACTATGCACACAAGGGTTAAAAGAGAGATAAATGTACCTCTCAGGGATATTGTGAAAGGAGTGTTATGTACAAATTGTGTGGATGGTCAGCCATTAAGGTATCACTACAAAAAAATGGCTTTGCCCAAGGTGTGGATTAGTGGATCGGGATGCTTTGATTAGGACGCTTGAGGACTATCGATTATTAGTTGGCACAAAGCTAACAAATAAAAGCTTTTGCGAGTTCTTTGCCATCGATTCTCCAAACCTGGCATACAAGTTGTTGCAGCAACTACCTCTGAAAGCGGAGGGGATAAAAAGGTATAGAAAATATTGGATTTTGGATTAGGTGTTTGCAGTTTAGGAGGATAGAGATGGATAGCGTGTGAGAAGTGAAGGATAGAATTTAAAAAGTAGTGGATAGAGCGCGCAAAGTGGGGGATAGAACGTTAAAAATGGAGGAAACGCATAATTAGTTGATAGCGTGTGAGAAGTGAAGGATAGAATTTAAAAAGTAGCGGATAGAGCGCGCAAAGTGGAGGAAACGCATAAGTTGTTGGATAGCGTGTGAGAAGTGAAGGATAGAATTTAAAAAGTAGTGGATAGAGCGCGCAAAGTGAAGGATAGAACGTTAAAAGTGATGGAAACGCACAAGTAGTTGCTTATTTACCTGATACTCCATCAGCGCTACTAGACAAATAAATAATTTAGGTATATAGTTAGCTAGGCTAACTAATATAAAGGAAGTGATTTTATGACGGTGGAACAGGAATTTTTCAATCAATACCGTTTAATGTATAGGCCGTTTATCAATCAGTTGAATGTTCAACTTGAAACATATCAATTATATAGCTCACAATGGGCAGTACTTCGTTTCTTAAAGGATAAAGGCCCTCATTCATTTGTAGATATTGCTAATTTCATGTCTATAGAGAAGCCGAGTGTAACGAAGCTTGTCCATAAGCTTGTGGATCTGGGCTATGTGGAAACGGTAGTGGGTAAGGATAAGCGTGAAAAACTTGTTCACTTATCGACGTATGGAGAAGAGCTTGTGCAGGAGATAAAGTCGCAGCTGAGCCCTTTCTTTGAGCAGGCACTTGCAGGTGTACCCCAGCAAGATATTGAAATTGCGACACAGGTTTTAGCAAGAATTTGTATGAATATTAATCAATAGGAGAGAGCAATGTGGAAGCAACAAGACAGAAACTTTGGACAAAGGACTTTTTAATCGTCTCCCTTATCAATTTTACGATTACCTTAATTTTTTTATTTATTAATGGTGACGATTGCAGCCTATGCGGTGGAGCAATTCCAAGCCTCAACAAGTACAGCAGGGTTAGTATCAAGTATTTTTATTATCGGGACATTATTTGGGCGCCTCGGTACAGGTCGTATAATTGGTGACTGGGGTAGTAAAAAAAACATTGTTTTGCGGATTATTATTATTTATGCTGTCAACAATATCCTATTTTATAGCAGGAAATCTTCCTTTATTAATGCTGAATCGTTTAGTACAAGGAATTGCACTTGGTGTAGCAAGTACAGCAACTGGAACAATTATTGCACAAATATTACCGACTGAACGACGTGGAGAAGGAATTGGCTATTACAGTTTAAGTGCTATTTTAGCCACTGCCATTGGTCCATTTATTGGGATTCTTTTAACACAGTTGTTTGAGGATTATCGTATGATTTTTGCTGTTGACTCAGTTTTAGCATTATTTGTTTTTTTTATGTATTTCATGGTAACAGTGCCATTCATACCTAAGAAAGCAACAGTGAAAGCTGGCTTTAAGGTTTCAAACTTTATTGAGATGCGCGCATTACCAATTGCGTTTGTTGCGCTTGTTATTGGTTTTGCCTACTCTGGTGTAATGTCCTTTATGACGTTTTACGCAAAAGAGCTTGATTTGGTGACAGCAGGAAGCTATTTCTTTATTATCTATGCCGTTGTGATTTTGGCAACTCGTCCATTTACAGGTAAATTATTAGATGCTAGAGGAGCAAATATTATTATTTATCCCTGTCTAGTGATTTTTGCGATAGGAATGTATGCCTTTAGCTCAGCCACAACTACAATAGCCTTTTTAATCGCTGCTGCTTGTATTGGTGTTGGCTATGGGAACTTCAATTCTGTAGCACAAGCAATAGCCATTAAGGTGACACCCAATGAACGTTTAGGACTTGCGACATCTACATATTTTATTTTGTATGATTTAGGTTTAGGTGTTGGTCCATATTTCTTAGGGTTCTTTGTTCCTTCAAAGGGATACAGTACCATTTTCTTCTCAATGATATTTGTTATATTATTGTCAATTGTGCTTTATTATTTCTTATATGGAAAATATGAAAACTTGAAACAAGCAAGAATTTCATAGATTATAATCATTATATTGTAGAAAAAAACGTCTTTTTTTCTAGTTGTGTATAAAATTCAACTGCAAAATGACGTTTTTTTCTTTAAATAAAAATACTTCTTGCAATCAAATATGATAATCATTATCATTCTCAATATAAACTAATTCGGAAGTGGGTATTTTTGCATGAAGAAAACATCGTTATTGTCAGTATTAGTTGCAGGCGGTATTATTATGACCGGCTGTGGCAGTACAGATGAAGCAAAAAAAGATGAAAAGCCAAAAACAGAACAAGCAGAGACGGCAAAAGAAGAAGTGGATTTATCTGCAGAACTATCAGCCTATCAAAAGTTTGCTTTAGAGCAGATGGATCAATTCCTACTGGAAACTGAAAAATTTGTGAATTTATTTAAAGCGGGCGACATTGAAGGGGCGAAAGCAGCTTATGCACCAGCACGTATGTATTTCGAGCGTTCTGAGCCAATCGCAGAAAGCTTTGGTGACCTTGACCCACGAATCGACGGTCGTTTAGCCGATATTCAAGAAGAAGGTAAAGGTGAAGAAGAATGGACGGGCTATCATAAGCTTGAGCATGCACTATGGGTAGAAAATAAAACAGCAGGCTTTGAAGCAATTGCAGATCAATTATTAGCAGATGCAAAGGAATTACATGCATTAGTTCAAACAGTTGAAGTGACACCAGATTTAATGATCACTGGTGCTGTTGATTTATTAAATGAGGTTTCAACATCAAAAATCTCTGGTGAAGAAGAAATCTACTCTCATACTGACCTTTATGACTTTAAGGCTAATATCGAAGGCGCAGAAAAAAATCTTTGAAATCCTACGTCCTAAATTAGAGGCGAAAGACAAAGAACTAGTAGCAACATTAGATGAAAAATTCAAAGCGGTGGATGACTTATTAGCACAGCATGCAACAGCTGATGGTGGCTTTGTTTCCTATGAGGAGTTAACGGAGGAAAATACAAAGGCACTTGCGGCAGCTGTTAATCAACTTGGTGAACCATTAAGTCAAATGGGCATTATTTTGGAGTGATATATAATGACAGCGTCAAACGATGAAAAATGGATCGATAAAAAAAATATCTAGACGTGAAATGTTAAAACTTACAGGTATTGGTGTTGCAGGTGCGGCAATCGGTGCCTCTGGCTTAGGTGGTGTTATGAAAGTAATGGGCTATGATGTCTTTGAGCCTGTTGCAGACAGCACTACTGTTAGCAATAAAGTTAAATTCTACGGAAAGCATCAATCGGGTATCACTACGCCTGTTCAAACTAATATTTATTTTGCTTCTTTGGATGTTTTATTTACATCTAAGAAAGACCTTCAAGAGTTGTTCAAACTATGGACACCTCTTGTTGTACGTTTAATGAATGGTGAATTAATGGTTGATTTAACAACGAATACTAGAGTTCCAACAGGCGATACTGGGGAAGCGGATGGCTTAGATGCTTCCAATTTATCCATTACAATCGGTGCAGGGCCGTCTTTGTTTGAGAAGCTTGGTATCCAGCATCTGAAGCCCGCTGAGTTAAAGGATTTACCCCATTTCCCGAAAGATCAGCTACAAAAAGAATTTACGGGTGGTGATCTTTGTATTCAAGCCTGTGCGGATGATCCGCAGGTAGCATTCCATGCAGTGCGTAATTTAGTACGTGCAGCCTCTGGTAAAGTAGAGATTAAATGGTCGCAGGCAGGCTTTAACTCGTTTCCTGCTGGTGGAGGAACACCACGAAATCTCTTTGCATTTAAGGATGGCACTGTGAATCCGGCGATTACAGATGAGAAAGATTTAAATGAGGTTGTTTGGGTTGATAAAGGCTGGCTACAAGGTGGCTCTTATTTAATTGCACGTAAAGTACAAATGCATCTTGAAACATGGGATCGTACATCTTTAAAGGATCAGGAAGCAACATTTGGGCGCTATCGTGATAGTGGTGCTCCGTTTGGAAAAACAAAGGAATTTGATGATTTCGATGTCGAGGCAAAGGATAGTAAGGGTGAATATATTATGCCAGATACATCGCATGTACATTTGGCAAGGAAATCAGGTGCCCGTATTTTACGTCGCTCTTATTCTTATGCATCAGGTGTTATGTCAAATACTGGTGCACATGATGCAGGGCTAATATTCATTTCTTTTCAAAAAGACCCAGCACAATTTACAGCCATTCAAAATAGTTTAGGACGAATGGATAAAATGAATGAATACATTACCCATCGAGGCAGTGCTGTGTTTGCATGCTTCCCTGGTGTACAAAAGGGGAGTTATTTAGGTGAAGCACTTTTTAACGCGCTGTAGTTTGATTATTTGTATAATCATGTCTTTAGCTGTACCTGTGCAAGCTGCGCAATCCTATAGTCATTTATATATTGCGATTAGTGATGCACTGATGAATACGAAGCAGGATAATGAAGCTGAGGCAAAGCAGGCACTTGAACAATTTGCCACAGACTGGGCTAAGGTCACTTCAGAGCAAAAAGAGGCAAAGGCAAAGTTGATGAGATTCTTTTGCAAGCAACGGAAGCAACTTCAAAAAAATGAACGTTTGGAGGCACTTTCTGCACTGTCCAATGCACTACGAAACTTAGAAAAACTTGAAAATCCTGTAGACGAAGCGGCACAGCGTGTAGAGTTTGGACAAAAGATGAAGCCAATCATAGCAGAGTTTGAAAAAGCTTTAGCCAATGGGGACATTCAGGCTATAGATGAAGCCTACAAGGATTTTAATATAAAATGGAATAAAAGTGAGCGACCAGTACGTGAGCAAAGTATTGCGATGTATGGGCAAATTGAAACACAAATGGCATTTCTGCGTATCTCTATTTCTGCTGAAGAACCTGATATTAATCTAATGCAGTCTCAATTTGCAGATTTAAAGCAAACGATTAATGATTTTGTGGCAGGCAAAGAAACAGCGGAAGTAGTAGAAGGAGAATTTTCTTTGGCTACATTAATTGCTTATATTGATGAAGCTAATGATTTCATTGAAGCCGGGGATTTTAAGGCAGCTTCTGAGAAAATTCGTGAATTTATTACAGTATGGCCAAGTATTGAAATAGAAATCTCAACAAGAAATGGTAGTCTTTATACGAAAATTGAAAGTGATATGCCCATTATTGCGAGTGATTTATTAAAATCCTCTGTTGATAAAGAAGCCATTACAAAAAAAGTTAGAAAATTTCCGTACCGAAATCGAGCTTATTCAAGGTGATTCGGATTATACAATATGGGATGCAGCACTAATATTACTTCGCGAAGGACTTGAGGCGCTACTGATTATCTTGGCCTTGGTATCATTCCTAGATAAATCAGGACAAAAGAAGATGCGCAAATGGATTTATGTTGGAGCATTTGTTGGTATCCTGCTGTCTGCTGTTGCGGCAATCCTAATGTCAACTATCCTGAACTCAGCAACTATTGATACAAATCGGGAATTAATGGAAGGCTATGTAGGCTTACTTGCTGCGGCTATGATGATTGGTGTCGGAATCTGGTTGCATAGTAAATCAAGTGTTGCAAGCTGGAATCGCTATATTTCTAAACAAATAGGTAGTGCTATTTCCAGTGGCTCTGTCTTTGCCATGGCAACCATTAGCTTCTTATCCGTTTTCCGTGAAGGCGCAGAAACTCTTGTATTTTATGCAGGGATTGCTCCAAAAATGGAAACCTCACAATTTGTGCTAGGAATTGTGGTCGCTCTTCTTATTTTGGCAATCTTTGCTCTTGTATTATTTAAAGCAAGTGGAAAAATTCCGATTCATAAATTCTTCGCCGTGGCAACTGTGTTAATTTATGTATTGGCCTTTAAAATTATTGGTGTCAGTCTGCATACGCTCCAATTAAGAGATACTGTATCAACTACAATTGTAGATGGCTTGCCTGTGGTGAGCATCATAGGATTCTATCCTACGATTGAAACCATGCTTGGACAAGCAATTTTACTGTTACTAGTTGTAGCAACAATTATTTTTAAAAAGAATCAAAAATAAATAGTAGGGTAGATGAAGGAATACTCGTTCATCTACCTTTTTCTTATTAATTAAGCCAATGAGTAGGATGTTTTAAGTGAGAAGGCAATTTTGTCTGCTTATCTCCCTTGGCAGAATTAATCTGCATTTGAGTTAAAAACATAGCTGTAGAAAGGTCAGCTCCTCGTAAATTAGCATCACGTAAATCAGCACCGATAAAATCGACTACTCGTAGATCAGCCTGCTGAAGATTAGCTGCAATTAGGTAAGCTCCTCTTAGATCCATAGCACGTAAATCCTTGCCCTTTAAATTTTTGCCCATCCAATCAACCCTTGATAGCTATACTTTCGAGACGTTTTTCCACCGACTGTTTTAATAAAGCGTTGACGAATTTCCATGCTTGTTTCTAGTAATAACATATTAACAGGCATTCTAAAATTAGGAATATCAATTGTTAATAAGGTTGCTGCATCTAATTCCGTAGCTAATTGAAGTTTTTCTAATTGTTCAAGTAACCTATTATATAACTGAGGGTCAACCGTATAGGATAATGACTCTGCAATATAAGCAATCATTTCAAATAATTGCTCCATAATTGGAAACACTTGAAACATTGTGTCAGCATGTGTAGGATACTGGCGCCAATCTTGTCCATGAAAGGTTGTTTGCGAAACCTTTTGCCCTGCCCCTAAGCAATCAAAAACGGTACATCCCTTAAACCCCTTGTCCCTAAGATTACCATGAACTTGGCAGCTAAAGTCAGTTTTTAAGTTTTGACAGGGGATACCAGCAGGTTTATTCATCGCAAAATCGCTGGAAGCAACAATATTTAAAGCTGTGCAGCATAGTGCAAAACAATTTTGACAATCGGCCTGAAGATTTTCACGTATCTTTTTTTTCCAAATGAGTCATCTATTTTTTTTACCTCGGACATCGTTATTTTCCTCACTTATTCATAAACTTATAGATTATTCTACCACTATCTTTCTGTCAGCTCTATCAACCATACCCATTTAAACACAGTTTTTTTGAAACACATTAGAGATTGTGGTTTTAGGAAGAATGTCTGTTTTGTTTTACAAGAGAATTTATAGAAAAGATAGTGGTAACTTGGGCTAACGGTAAAGGATGTCTTGCAATTGATTCATTTAGAGGAGCAGAGGTGTTAACAGTAAAAGTAATCTCTCTTCTTTTATCAGTATTAGAAGTTTCAGATGGAGGATTCTTTTCTAAAATTATTCAAACTGTTCAAGAAGAGTGGTGTGCGGAGGAGACTTGTGATTAGCTCTTTTTATTCTGTTCGGGATGGTGTTGATAAACAATGTGAAATGATTCAGCACTTACATGATCTTGAGGAATTATGTTGGAATTGTTTACCTGAAATCCCAGAGTGCTGCAATTAGCAGATGCCCAGGATTTTATCATTATTTGCATGCCTAAAAATGATTATTCTCTTCGTTATAACGAGGTAATCTATGAAGTCATGGAAGCGATCGTTCATAATCAGAAAGTGAATGATCATTTTGTAAAGGAAACATTAGAAAAGGTTCCTTACTACCAGAGCATTTACAGAGTGTAGAAATTACCCTCAAAATGTTATCCTATATGTTTTGTTTCACCGCGCAGTGTTGCAGCGTTTACTTCCATGAGCGCTTTCAATGCTGCTTTTTCTATTTTAAAGCCGCTTTTTTTCTTCTCCCAACGCTTTCCAGTAGAATCATAATACTTATGCCGAAACATCCATAACTTTTCTTTAATTAGTTGCCCCCGTACGTTCTACTTCATCGTAATACATCTCTTGAGGAAGGCATCCGGATTCGCCTCGAAATTTTTTTAAGTACGCAATCTCTAATCGGAGCAGCTCATTTTCACGTTCTAGCTGTTCTTCACGAGACATTGTATTTAGTTGTTTAACAGATTTATTTTTAGTCATAGGTGGCCATCCCTTCGCTTTTTCTTGCAGGCCTTCTATCCCTTCCTATGTTCCAGTTCGCTATTAACGCTGTATTATTCATGTTAAATTCAATCGCTGTATCTTGATAAGAAGCACCTGTTTGTTTCATAAAGTGTAATACATTAAGCTTGAAATGAATAGAGTATGTCTATTTTGTTACTTTTCTACGTAATCCAACTTCTCCAATTTCTTTATAGGCACGTACCCAACGCTTTATTTCCGAATGATTTGGTATGTCATGTTTTTTCGCTAACCTAAAGGACCTTTCATATGTTCACAACACATTTATTTTGAATTCTTCACTGTATTTCGCCATATAAAAAACACCCCTAAAGTTAGATTTTTGACTTAGGGGTGCGGGACCGGATGTTTTTTTTTAGTTTTCTTCTTTATTTTTTTAAATTTTAAATGAACGTTTTCATATGGTAAATGGGTCTAATTAGTGTAAAACAAATACTTTTCGATAGGAGAATTGAGTTAACAATGAAAAAAACTATTAAAAAAAACTTGGATGATTGCTTCAGCACTTACTATAGGAATGGCTGTTCTAACGCCACTTCAAGCAGGAGCTGCATCAGCAGAAAAAACAATTGAAGCATCAGTTCAAAAGGAACAACAAATTAAAGGGACTATTAAAGATATCTTTCCCTATTATGGAATGAACCTTAAAGGACAAGATGGTAAAAATTATTTTATTAGTTTCAGTAATTTTTCTACTGAACAACTAGAAAAAAATGAGCTTAGTAGAAGGACAAGAAATCTCTGTAGAAGGCAATGTTGTAGAAAATCATAATGACTTCAATACATTTGAAGCTTATAAAAAAAGACCTACCTAAAGAGGTAACAAAAGAAGATTTAACAACATTAGAAAAGTTGTTTAATGAAATGAAGAAGATAGAAAAAGAAACAAATGAAGGTGATTATTCAGTTGAAGAGATAGAAAAGAAACTCGAGAAATGGGATAAAATTTATGACGAAATGTATAAAATTAAAAAGCCATATATATTGGCTAATTGGCAGCCACAATCATTTGATGAATTTATAGAAGAAGAATACGGATTTAATGAAAGTAACATAGTAATTAAAGAAAACGATAAAAAACAGCTTAAAGCTATTTATGAAGAATGGGTAAAGCTTGAAAAAAAGCGGTGATGAAGAAAAAGCTAACAAAAAAATATGAAGAGTTTGATAAAATCCTTAAACCATATTTGGATGAGCTCTATCCACCACAAACTTTTGAAGAAACTTTAGATGGCCTAGAATCAGAAATTCCTGCTGAAACTTTAGCAAAACTAAAAACAATCTTTGAGAATGCTCGAGAAGCAGATAAAGATGGAAATAAAGAATTGTCTGATAAGCTATGGAATGAATTCGATGAAATCCTTGGTCAATTCTATAATCCCCCAACATTTGAAGAATATATGGCTGACTTTAATTTCGAGGTTAGTGAAACAGATAGCAAGCAATTAAAACAGCTTTATGAAGAAGCTAGAGCACTTAATAAAAAAAGAGGAGCTTGATAAAGAAGAAGGCAAATGGGAAGAATTTCACAAAATTTTAGAACCATATTTTACAGCAAATAAAAAAAATTCTAATCTCAGCTTCTAAAGTAACGATAAACGGCCAAGAATATCTACCTCAATAGGTAATGGAATTTTGGGTTGTTCCAAAAGTCATTGAAAATGATTTAGAGATATCCCTTTCTTATCTCCGCACAATATACCCTCTTTTACTTGGCCATTTGTACTTCTTTTTATTAACATCTGTGG
>BBDJ01000024.1 GCA_001312325.1 Lysinibacillus pakistanensis
TAGGATAAATAACTTAGACTAGGTGAATGTCCAACACAAAAACACCACTATTTTTTTTACCAAAATAGTGGTGTTTTTGTTGTTGAATAACTATGTTGTCAATACATCTAGCTAATCTTTACAATTAAAGGAAGCCTACTTTTTCTACACTTTTACCATAGAAGGTGGGTGTACCCTTCTTAAGCCCCGTCCATAGATACTAACCATATTTTTAAATATCGTGGAATCTGCTCATAACTAACGATAGTTATTCTATTAAGTACAAATAGCCTCCTATCTAGCACAACTATTAGTCAATCCTGCACGTTTTCTCGTCAATTCAGTAACTCCTCATCAAAACAATGATTTCCTTATATGTTCGACAAAGAAAGTAAGCGTCAGCATTAATATTCGCTACCCTTCTTGGGATAGCAAGTGTTTTTTTGCATTTTGTTCCCCCGTATTTTAATTGATATCTTTCCATGACACGACTAAAGAATGATGCTAACACTTGTTGGAAGAGCATTCCAAATACAACGGGCATAACCGTTTTAGCTGGAAAATAGGTGGTAGCAATCACAACCCCAACAGCAATATTACGCATCCCACCTGTGAAAACAAACATCGTGATTATACTACTATCTTTCCAAAGATAATGTCCTAGTACTAAACATAGGACATATCCCGAAACTGCTAGTAAAAAGACGACCGAAATGATACTAAAAAGCTCCCAACTAATTGTTTTCATATAAGGTGCAATCACGCTACTATTAATCATAACAATGCTAAATAAGCACAATTTCGAAAAAGGGGCTAATTTTTTTCCCTAGTGTCACAGCAATTTTCCCTTTCGTTAACTCATTACACACAACACCAGCAAGGGATGGTACAACAATCATCCAAAGTAAATCTAACATCAATCCAGCAGTATCTATTTCAATTGATTGCCCCACAACAATATGTAATAATGCAGGAATGACGATAGGTGATAGAACTGTATCAATTAAAATAATAGCAAGACATAACGCAAGATGCCCTCTACACATGCTCACCCAAATAAAGCTTGTAACCCCTGTTGGAATCGCAACTGCTAAGACAAAGCCAATTGTTAGGAAATGCTCATGAAAGATGATTGTGGATACAATGTAAGTCCAAATTGGCATGAGTATGTGTAGAAAGGCAATGGCTATAAAAATGACTGTTGGATACTTTTTTTAAGCTTTTTATCCCTTCTATATTCATACTTAAGCTACCCGCAAATGTCATAAAGGCAAATATCCATGGCACTAAAAATACCAGCTGGTGCCCAATATTTTCAAATAGCACGCCTATGATTAAGCTAAGTGGCGTTAAAATAGGCATCCATTTTTGTAGGTATTGATTGAATCGATGTAGCATTTAAAAGCTCCCCCTCTCATACTGTAATCCCTTGTCTTACTACCTCTTTCAACTTTGAAATTAAGACTAGAAAAATTTGCAGTTTTTATCCATTTCCTGCAAACTATTAGTATATCTAGCTAGAAGGGATGAAAAAGACTAATGAAAAAAATTAGTGTATACCTTACTATTTTCACTTCTTGTTATTGTAAGTGGGGACAAGGTACAGGCTGCAGGCTTTAAAGATGTGCCTGAGGATCATTTTGCCTATGATGCTATTTTATGGGCTGAGGAATACGATATTGTAAATGGCTATTCAGATGGCACCTTTAAGCCTAATGAAACGATTACTGAGCAACAATTCGCCAAATTATTGTCTAATTTTTATGAACTAGAAATACCCTATGATGAATTAAAAAAACAAACCCCTACTGCCAACTGGTCAGATGAATATTACAACCGTCTGGCAAGCTATGGTGTGCCATTAAACGGCTATTTAGATAATAATATTCGGGCAGCTTCCATCAAGCGGGGCGTGGTTGCTCAAGCGATTACACATTTGGCTAAAGGCAAAAGTGGTTTAGATCAATCCATCCAGTTTTTACTTGATTATTACATTTCTACTGGTCAAAATCCACAGTATGAAAATCGTAATTTACAAAAGTTTTTCGGCGTAACAAATAAATTAACACGTGCTCAAGTCGTGATAATACTTCATCGAATGGATGAAAGAAATTTTTATGAAATTTCTCAGGATGCACAAGCTATTTATGAAAATACTAGTAATGCTTCGTTAAATGTACGTGCTAAAAACGGTCAAAATCAGCTTGATCCAACAATGCGTCTTACAACACCTACGAAAAGCGCCTGGGAAGGTACCTATTTCTATAGCTATAAATGGGGAAAAGGTGCGACTGATTTTAACCGCCGTGAAGCCATTATTTCCAATGCAACAAGCAACAGCTTTAACATTTTCATCACTGCGAATGATGGAACTGCTGCCGGAAGTGTCGATGGAACCGCGACAATTACTACAAGTAATAAAGCAGTAATGAACAAATCATCTGCTGGCAATCGCTGTGTTATTGAATTTGAGAGACTTACCAACGCCTTAAAAATAACCGAAGTGGATTGTCAGGCAGCACATGATGAAGACACTAATTTTTCTGGAACTTTAAAAAAAAGCAGTAACAAAGCTATCTGTCCACAAAATTAAAAACAACATTTTCAATCAAGGTGCCTATTTCATACAGGCACCTTTGCTTTTACAATGTTCGATACCAATTCCTTGCAATCTCTATGAAATCACTAAGGTACGGCTGAATATGCTTATCTTTATGCCAAGCAATATCCGTGTAAATAGGCTTGATATTGAACGGAGATTGTAATTCGATGAACTGTCCATCCTCTAGTTCTTTCTCCACTACCATTTTGGGTAAAAATGTAATACCTAATCCTGCTATCACACATTGTTTAATCGCTTCAATACTTGCAAATTCAATCATTTGTAATGGCAGCAACCCCTCTTGCTGTAGTTGTGCTTCTAATTGATTGCGATAAGAGCACCCATTTTCAGTTAGAAGCATTGTCTCTGCTGATAATTGTTGCGCTGATAGTGTATGGCTTTTTATGCTAGTTGGGGCACTTACAAAGATTATTTGTTCCTGGATAAGTCGCTCACGATACAACATAGGTGTTTCCTTATAAGCATCAGAAATAAAGGCTACATCGAGATTTCCAGACTGCAATAGATCTTTGGCAATTTCAGTTGTATGGACCGGCTTAAAAATAATTTTTATTTGTGGATAGGCTTTCTGATATTGTTGCAAAATACTTGGAAGACGGTAAACACACTGACTTTCCTGTGCGCCAATTTTTAACACCACTTGTGCTTGTTCATTGGACACTGCCTTTTTCATTTCGCTATTTAACTCCAGCATTTTTTTGGGCATACTGTTGTAATCGCTTGCCTCATCCGTAAGAGTGACACGCTTGCCAAGCCTCTCAAAAAGAATTACCCCGAGCTCCTCTTCAAGTGATTTAATTTGTGCTGTAATACTAGACTGAGCATAATCAAGTAACTGTGCTGTCTGTGTAAAACTTAATGTTTCTGCAGCGGTTAAAAAACGTTTGTAGCTGTTTTAAATCCATTACAAACACCCCTAAATCGTTTTTTTCGATATATTTTATCGAAACATTCATCTTTATCGATAATTAAATTAAGTTTACACTAGTTATAACCTGAAAGATAGAGGAGGATTTTTATGAACATTACTGCTTTTATCGGGAGCTCCAGAATCGCTAGTAATAGTGAACAGCTAGCTGATTATGTATTAGCAGATATTCCACATCAAAAAAATAGATTTAAAAAAATATAACGATTAAGCCTATTCACGATTTACGTCATGACGACAACGGCTTTCAGTTTGTAGATGATGACTATGATCAAATTATTCAAGCATTTCTTACTAGTGATATTGTGATTTTCGCAACACCAATTTATTGGTACAGCATGTCAGGCATCATGAAAAATATGATAGATCGCTTAAGCCATGCCATTCGTGATGAACGTTTCCCACAGCTCAAGGAAAAGCTTCAGACGACAGAGGCAATCGTCCTTGCCGTTGGTGGCGATGCTCCCAATATTAAGGGACTTCCGATGATTCAGCAATTCCATTATATTTTCGATTTCCTAAAAATGCCTTTTTCTTCCTATATTATCGGAAATGGCAATAAGCTGGAGAAATCGCAAACGATTCACAGGCTTTAGCCCAAGCAAAAATATTGAACGAGAGGTTAAAGAATCGTGCTTTATAATTTAACAACGACCCAAAAGCTAGTTGCTTTCGGGTCGTTTTTTTATATCTAGTGAAATAATTTAGTCCTATGTTCAATGATGTTTCATATTAGTTTTAAAATAGTAGAACTTATCTTCTTTTTCCTCTTTCCTCAGTAATGGATCAAGCGCTTTATCTTTCACATAGTGATCAAAGAAAGCCAAAATATACCCATTCATTACTTGATGAAATTGATTAACGTCAATATTCCATGACAACAATGGAGAGAGATAAGGGAAATCCGTAAAGGTATAATGATCTCCTGCTATAAAAGTAAGCATAAAAGTATCTCCCTTTATTCCCTCTTTATAGTGAAAATCTGCAAGATCCGTGATTTTATCATGGTACTTTTGAAATTCCTCAGGGGTGATATTCGTGTATTGAATTTCTTCGTCTGATAAGTAAAGATAATCTTCATTTAAAATAAACATAAATGGTTGTTCAAATCCTGAGCTAGCCACTGGTTCATGCAATGGTCCATCTATGTTGATTCCTGCCGAAATTCTGCTATCATCCAACAATGCTTGGGCAGCTGTTGAACCTCCATATGAATGACCAAATATTCCAATTTTGTCCATATCTATCTTTCCAGTAAACAAGCTTTGAGGGTCCTTACCGTTTAACATTGTTAATTGATTGAGCACATAGCTCATATCTTTTGATCTCGTTTTTACATCTTTCTCATCTTCAATATTATATGAATAAGAATATGCGTCTGCTTGACTCATAACTTCCTGTCCATCTGGGAATTTTGTATAGGCTGCATCATTCGTATGGTCAACGCTGACAACAATATAGCCATGACTTGCCAATTCCTCCATTTGAGAAATACTTTGCATTCTAGTACTACCAAATCCGTGAGAAAATAAAAGAACGGGATATTTATCTTCTTTATTAGATACTGCTATATCTTTTATACTATTAGTTTGACCGTATTTTAAATACTCAAATAGACAGCGTGGCACTGAAAAAAATAAATTCCAGCGTGCCCGACCACTCTTCGTAAGGAAAGGATTCATATTGAATATCCTTTGAATTATTTTCCAACTCAGCTGGATACCATATTTGTATCATTAATTCCCTAGCTTTTTGTTTCGAGTCATGTCTGGAGTCATCTATTAAATGCCTTGAATTCATACCAACTTCAAAAGGACCTGTAGGCTTTGGAAGTTGAAATACAGGCATGATTGTGACTAAACCAAGGCTACTGAACATATAAATTAGAATAAAAAAAATATGTATAAAAGCTTTTTGACCTTCCGTTTATTATTCGCGCTTACAAGTGTAACCTTTTCTTCGTTAAATGGCTTTATGGTGAAAGCAGTTAAAAGAATAAATAATATATAGGTTAACCCCATTTGCCATCTATAACCTTCAAACCCCAAATGAACAACCAAAAGAATTAGTGCTATAACATTAATTATTCTTTTTATTTTTGCATCGAATCTAAATAAAGAAAAAAAGCCAAAAAATATGAACTACAATTAAGATCCCTTCAAACAACCTCAATACTCTCAACTCCTATCCCCTTTTAGTTAAGTTAACTATACTTAACTGTTATTTGCAAGTGTATTTATGTAAAATTTTAAGGAATAGATAATTATTTCTTTTTGGATGTTATATATGTATATTCCCTTTTTCCACTTATATCTTGATTTTCGTTCATTCAACGGTTGGATTCATAACTTTTATTGCTTTTTTTTGATTTAAGAGATTGTTTGGCTTTTAGGCACATAAAAACGACCAATTATTCATGGTCGTTTGTAAATTCTAGTTCTTTTGGAGGCTGCCCTTTTTTATTCATTAAGCGCATGCGAATAGGTTCAATTTTAAGTGTTACCATTTCGTCTTGATTGCCAACGAAAATACTTGTAAAAAATTCTGCTATTTTATTTTTAATGCCTTCCTCGTGTACTTCTGTGAGTTTACCCTCTATTTCAACATACGTATCACCAAAGCCTCCATTTTCGTAGCCATATAATATATGGGTATATGGATTTTTGCGAAGCTCTTCCATTTTCTCAGAATGTTTATTTGTCACCGTATATAACACAAAATCTTCATGTTGAAACGTCATGTAGCGCGAGTAAGGTTTACCATTTTCCACCGTTGCCATTGTTCCTATTTTTTTCACGATTCAAAACTTCTAAAATTTCTTCACGTACAGAAGTCATTTCATCCCATCCTTTCATCTACTTCATCTATTTTGCCCTCTCACGATAAAGATAAACCGTTTTTTTTGAAAAATGTGAAATGACTATCTTCGGACATATTGAAAATCCATTGCTATAATAATTTGATAGACAAAAGGAAATTCCGGATGAATGAGGGTTAAAAATGAAACAAGCTTTTTTTTATGCGCTGTTTGTTTTTCATAACAGGCATTATTGTGCTTTCTTTTGGTATTACACTAACTATTAAAGGTCAACTCTTTGGTGTTGGCTCTTGGGATGTACTACACATCGGCTTAACAAAATCAATTGGGTTATCGATTGGCACTTGGTCCATCCTATTAGGACTTGCAATCTTAGCCTTTGATATGGCTATTACGAAAAAATTTCCATTACCAGGGACCTTTATCGATATGTTTTTAGCAGGTATTTTTATCGATATTTTTAACTACTGGCTGCCTGACATCGATGGTTTTTGGATGCAGCTCATTTCCTACCTAACAGGACTAGTCTTATTGGGCTGGGGCTGCGGTATGTATATGGTAGCAAATTTAGGCATTGGCCTCGGGATACGCTCATGTTACTTATGGTTCATAAACTAGGCTGGAGTGTCACACGCTCCCGAACAACTATGGAAGTAACGGTTGCTGTGATTGGCTTTTTACTAGGTGGTCCCATTGGTATTGGTACTCTACTGATGGCTTTTGGGCTCGGACCAATCGTACAATTTGCTTTAACCTTTAATGAAAAATTATTTATGAGATGGACCGGCGTGAAAAGCGCCGTAGTATAAGCTTCAAGACAATGCAAAAAAAGTGCATTGTCTTTTTTTATTCAGTTGCAATATACAGTTCAACTATATATAATCAAACTATATAGTTGGACTGTATAAGAGGTGAACTTGTGAAAAAAACATAAATTACTACCTTTATCTGAAACCATGCATTACATTCTACTCGCCTTACGTGAACCATTACATGGCTATGCAATGATGCAAAAAATCGAGGAAATGAGCGCTGGGAGTGTAAGAATTGCTGCTGGCACTATGTATGGTGCAATTGAAAATCTATTGAAATATCATTGGATTTCACCTGTTGAGACACAGGACACAAGACGTAAGGTTTACCAAACAACGGCCGAGGGGCTAAAAATATTAGCAGCCGAGCAACAAAGATTGCAGCGAATTTTATCTTTATATGAGGGGACTGATGGAAATGAAAAAGTTTAAAATCTTTTTTTGATATCGATAAGGAAGAGCAATGGTTAAATGATATGCTGTCCAAAGGATGGGTTTGTACAAAAATAAATTCTACTGGTTTTTATACATTTAAAAATACGACTGATCTTGAGCAGGTTATCCGTATTGATTGTCAGCAAGATCTTCGGAAAGAAGACCGAACAAACTATAAACAGTTATATGAGGATTTTGGATGGCAAGCATTAAAAGAAAAATCATATGATGGTACTTTTTATTGGGTAAAAAGAAAAGATGGCAATGATCAATTATTTTCTGATAATGATTCCCAAATTGCAAAATATAAACGATTAATGAAGCATTCCAGCAATTGGGCGATACTCACTTTTATATGGTTTATGATTTTTTATAACAATGGCAACTTTTCTAAGTTTCTCCATATAAAAGATGCTTATTTTACGCCAGGTTTATGGGATAAAGAAGGTTTTGCTTTCCTTTTTGCTTTTTTATTTGAAACACCCTTTGTCCTTATGCGTTTTATCCCTCCATGGCTATTTTTAGTAGCCTTTGCTATGTACCTAGTCATGTATTTCCGTTATCGTAAATCTATACAGCAGTTTATTCAATAAACAGCAAGGAGCCACTTACCGTATGTAAGATGGCTCCTCTTTTGCGCTATTCTCTTGGTTCAGCAGTATTTTGTCCTGTCGCTTCTATCACTTCAGGTGTATCATCACTGTATCATCTTCTTGTTCATTTTCAGCAGCAGGCGGTGTGATTGTCACTAATGTATAATCATCCTCCTGTAAGATATCAAAAGAAAACTGCTGACGAATATCCCCAACATAGAGAGAAGTCCCAATCGCTAAATTAGTGACATCTACCTCTATCGATTCAGGAATTTCTGTTGGCTTCACCTTTATGCGTACCTCACGATTAGGCTGTAAAAGAAATCCTCCATCAGCGACTCCTGCGGCATGTCCAACCACTGTCACTGGAATATCTACCTCAAGCTCCTCAGACATATTGATGGATTTAAAATCCACATGTTTTACATTGCCTTTAAGCGCACAGCGTTGCACTTCTGTTAATACCGCATTAATCTGCCTGCCATCCATATCTAATTGAAAGACACTTTTATTTCCGAACGTAGCTAGTATTTTGGCAAATGCTCTAGCATCCACAGTGATGGCTGTTGGCTCCATTTGATAGCCATAGACTACACCTGGAATAGCACCGTTCTGTCTAATCTGCGTTAATGAAGAGCGACTTCCTTTTTCACGTTTATTTGCTGTTAAAACCGTAGTCATCGTCAATTTCCCCTTTCATGGAAACTAGTCTCATAAAAGGTTTGCCTGTTGTTATGTTTTTTATACCAATATACATATGAAATAGTACTCATCAATACATCTACATTCAGTCCCATTATCAAACTCCGTAGCGAAACAACTAAGTCAACTAATTAAAAAGTCGAGAGACATCATGTCCTCGACTTACTGTTCCTATTACAACCTTCCAGCAGCTTCTAAAGATACCGCTAGCATTTTAGCAAACTCTCCTCGTGTAATTGTTTGATTTGGTAATAAATTCATATTATCATGTAAAGCTCCGATTGCATATAAGGTTTGCGTATGGTGCAGGGCTTCCTCCTGTAGATTGAAGCTATCTTGATAAGGTAAGGACACAAATTCTTCTTGAACAAAATCTACCGCATCCAAAGTTCGGCCAAGCATTAATATTGCCTGTTGTCGTGTAATTTTCCCATTAGGATCAAATAAATTCTGAGATTTTCCTTTGATAATTCCTAAAGAATGTAATGCTCCAACATATCCCCCATACCAGGATTTCTTGGCATTTATATCTTTAAATTGGGTTGCTTGAACTGGCTGAAAACTGAATGCACGAGCTAGTAATGCACTAAATTGTGCACGCGTTAAAGAATCATTAACGCCAAAATAATCTGCTGTTCTGCCTTGAACAATACCCCGTTCTGCTAATGTAGAAATATACGAACTATACACCGAATTATCTGTATCTCGAAAATAAATTGGCGGTGGATTTACAAATTTTAATTCCGCACTATTATGAATTGTGGCAATTACGCGATCTCCTAAGTCTCGATAAGCAACAGGCTCCATTACCCCTTTTTTTAGCCACTTGTTTTAAAATTCCATCCTTTCCATTCTTGAAAATTTCAATTTCTAGAGGTTGGCGGTTATTGACAATAGTGGCTTTAATACTAAACGTATCGCCCTTTTCAGAGGCATTAATTTTGGCACCATAGGCAGAGTAAACGACCATATTGGATGTTTTCATATGTACATAATCCGTGGGCTCTTGATAGGCATGCGCTTGCAAAGGAGTTACCAATGAAATACTTAGTATTCCTACTAGTACTCCTGTTCTAATTTTTCCTTTCATGTTGCTGCTCCTTTCCTTTCATCTAAAACTATCATACTGGAATCCACTTTGTAAAAATATAGTATTTTTAGCACATACTCCATCAGATCTCTAGTCCTAGAAATTTTCCAATCAAAAAACTACACTTCCATTTGCAAATGGGGGAAGTGTAGTGAGCATTATCTATAAAAGAGTTATTTTGTTATCTAATAGAACATGTAGCTCGTGTAGCTGTTTTATTTCATAATGCGGTTGAATTGTACTTGTATTGTCAATATGACGTATATTAAACCAGCATGTATCAATGCCTGCTTGTAATCCGCCTTTAATATCAGATGTTAATGAATCCCCAATGATTAATGTTTTACTCTTTTGTAATCCATCAATGCGTTCAAAAACGTAGTCAAAAAAAGGCTGGCATAGGTTTCTGAAAGCCAGTTTGCTCTGAAATAAAGATACCTTTAAAAAAATTGAGCAAGTTGTGCATCCTGTAATCGTTTATTTTGAGTGTCTGTTTTACCATTAGAAACAACATATAAATCATAATGATTAGCTAGCTGCTCAATGACTTCATAGGCACCGTCAACATAATGATGTGCCTCCTTCAAATATTTTTGAAAGATTGCTTCAAAATAGCTTCCATCAACATCATAGCCGAATTCCTTTAATGCAATGGAAAATCGTGTATTGTGGAGTGTATCTTTAGCCACCTCACCGCGTTCAAAAGCACGCCACATAGATTCATTTATTTCTTTATACCGTGCAACCAATGTGGGAGTTGCTGCGATATTTTCATGCTTAAATAGATGATCAAGTGCTACATTTTCAGCAATATCAAAATCTAATAAGGTGTCATCTACATCAAACAATAAAGTTTCATACTTTGTCATGTTATATCCTACTTTCTTTGGTGCTATGTTACCATTTCGCTCTTTCTATCATAACGTTTTTCTAAAAAAAATAACAGCAAAATCGTTTTTCTTTATCCAACATTTGGTTTAAAGAACAATATCATCACAAAATGAAGTCGGAAATTATCCTAAAAATAGCCCTTTTGATAATTTCATGCTTGAAAATAGCGACGAATATGAGACAATAGATTGCTAGAAAGGAAGATGTACGAATTATGACGACCCTACAAAAAAATTACGCCTGCCTTTGATCCTTGGGAAGCGTATTTAGATGTTCAGCAACATGGACATATGACCCTATCCAATATTGAATTTACTACAACAACTCTATGTAATATGCGCTGTGCACATTGCGCAGTTGGCTATACATTGCAAACAAAAGATCCTGAGGCATTACCAATGGAATTAATCATAAAACGCCTAGAGGAAATTCCACATTTAAAAACACTCAGCATAACAGGTGGCGAACCGATGATGAGTAAAAAAAATCTGTCCAAAATTATGTATTGCCGCTTTTAAAATATGCACATGAACGAGGGGTACGTACTCAAATTAACTCCAACTTAACATTGGAGCCAGAACGTTACTTACTGATTGCACCTTATTTAGATGTGCTACATATTTCCCATAACTGGGGTACTATTGATGAATTTGTCGAAACTGGCTTTGCGATGATGGAGAGAAAACCAACTTATGAACAGCGTGCAGCATTATTCCAACGCATGATTGATAACTCTAAAATGCTTGCTGAGCACGGTGTCATGGTATCTGCTGAAACGATGTTAAACAAAAAAAACGCTACCATATCTTGAACATATTCATCAACAAATTATCCATGAGATGAAATGTGCACGTCATGAGGTGCACCCTATGTACCCATCTGATTTTGCCAGCGCCCTCACTTCTTTATCACTAAAGGAAACTCGTGATGCGATTCATCATCTGCTGGATGTTCGGGATGAAAACACATGGATGCTTTTTGGTACCCTACCTTTTTATCCATGCAGTAAGAATGAAGAAGATCAATTGCTTTTAAAACGATTAAGATCAGCAAAAAAATGTAACGATGCGTAATGATCCCGATGGTCGCTCTCGCTTAAATATTAATATTTTCACAGGTGATGTTATTGTCACAGACTTTGGCGATACACCAGCACTTGGCAATATTATGAATGATGAATTACCAGCTATTTTTGATAAATGGATGGCCACGGATTTAGCAAAATCTCTTAACTGTCATTGTCCTGCAGTAAAATGCTTAGGACCAAATGTGCTTGTTAAAAATATGTATTATAAAGAAACAGAGTTTGTTAGTGGCTCAGCTAAAATATAAAAAAATGTCCAATGCAGAAATCAACATCATGCATTGGACATTTTGTTTCTATAATAACTCTTTTGCAAGTAGCTTATAACAATTCATGCGGCTTTCTTGTGCATATTGATTGCAGTTCAGCATAACTTCGTCAAAGCCATAATGCTCTTGCTCTGCTACTAAAAAGTCAGCGATATCCTTGGGCGTTCCTACAAGATTAGCTTTGCGATTATTCGCTATTGACATTTGATCCATTTCTGTCAGCGGGAAATCCTTCGCCTCCTCAGGGGACATACCTTGGATAATTTGCCCTTTCATCAAGTGCAACCGAGTAATATCTATAGGCTTAGCCAAATATTCTGCTTCCTCTAAGGTATCTGCAACAGTTGTAGCATAGGTAACGATTATTTGAGGTTTTTCCATGTAATAAGAAGGAGTAAAGTAAGCTCTATAAGAATCGAAAATATCCTTGGACATATTGCCTGTAAAAAAATTGAGCATAGGAATAGCCCACACCAAGCTGTCCTGCTTGCATAGCACTTTGTCCGCTAGAGCCAAGCAACCATGCCTCAGGTAACTGAATATCGACGGGTGCTGCTATGACCTGATCATAAACATACTCTCCCGTTTTTTCGTTATTCATCAATTTTAATATAATTTCAAGCTTGTCATATTGCTCCGTGAAACGCTGTCTTCGCCCTTCTGCTAGTGCATAAATAGCTGCATGATCGCCACCAGGGGCTCTGCCAACACCAAAGTCAATACGATTCGGCGCCAAGCCGCTTAATGTTTTAAAGACCTCTGCTAGCTTATAGGGTGAATAGTGCATCATCATTACTCCACCCGTACCAATACGAAGCCGTTTCGTTTTCGCTGCTAAAAAAGCGGCTGTCACTTCTGGAGCAGAGCTTGCCAACGAGTTACTATTATGGTGTTCTGCCAGCCACATACGATGATATCCGAGCGACTCACCTAAAAGTGCCAATTGTTCTGTACGTTGAAATGCCTCCTCAGCCGTGTGACCTTTAGGGATAGGCATTTGATCTAAAATACTTAACCTCATTGAAAACATCCTCTCTGTAGGTTCCCCCTTTCTACTGTAATATAGGACGTACTTTTTATAAAATAAAAAAAGCTTATTGATATGCAAGCTGCTTCATCTGCCAAGTCTTATAAACCATGCCAATCAAATTGTTTTTTTTGCTCAACACTTAACACATTATCATTAAATTTCATCGCATGAGCAGAAAACGCCATGTTTTGTTCGTCTACAACAAATTGTAAGATGGCATGTCCTTTTTTTTCCCTTGAAACGTAATATCACCAGATAATTCGACAACATGCTCCCCTGTTTTTGCCTCATAATATCGCCAATATGGTTCAAAAAAACGCATAATTAAAAGCATTGCGAACCGTGACATCTGAAAAATTGGACAAATATCCTTCTTTTACTACTTCAATATATTCATTGTCTGTTATATCTTTTTTTCGCATTAAAAACATATCCCACCAATACACCCATAAACACTACACAAATAAACACTCTGAGATGATTTGTTAAACTCAAATGTCATCACATCCCCTTTACGTAAAAAACATTATTATCTACATAATACACAAAAATCTATACTTAAAATAGAATATTTTTGCTTTTTATAGAAATGCAATAGATACATAATGCTAACCAATTACGCTATCAAGCTGACTGATAGTTACTGGCAACTTTCATTTCGTTACGGTAAATCAAGAATGATAGGTAATTATGCTAGGCAAGAGTATGCCCTCCTTATGTTTATATACGTTGGGTAACTAAATTATGACTATGCTATCCTCTTTACGTAATCGCTTATTTTATGGTAACTATTAGATTGATTGAAGACTACCTTATGAAGTATGTAGCTACGATGAAATGATAAAACTTATCTTATTATGAGGGTAAGTTTTATCATTTCATCAACTTTTTTTTGTTTCCCCATACGTCTAGTAGTTGTATACAATTTGAAAATGTTAAAAAGGAGCTTCTTTGGACATGAAAACAAGAAATGCATTTCAACATGAAGAGGTGTTTGTCCAATTCATTCGTGAACAAAAAGAGCGATTTTATTTGCTCGCGTATAGCTATACAAAAAAATGAACAGGACGCACTAGATGTCGTACAGGACAGTATCCAAAAAGCCATGCTTTCGCTCCACCGACTCGAAAATGTCGAGTATATGAAAAGCTGGTTTTATAAGATTGTCGTACGGACAGCCATAGATTTTTTTACGTAAGCATAAACGCTTACAAGTGACAGATGATGATACATTGCAATATTTAACACCAGCTCAGGAGGACGTCTATGAAAATGTGGACTTAGAGCATGCATTAGACGAGTTACCTCAAATGTATCGTGAAGTTGTCATTTTACACTATTTTGAAGATTTAAAGCTCGCTGATGTAGCCACTATCCTTAACATAAAGCTGAGTACAGCCAAATCGCGTCTTTATAAAGCGCTTAAACTTCTAAAAATACAATTGCAAGATGTGAAGGGAGAAACAGCACATGGATGAAAAATTAAAAGAACTAGAAAAGCAATACAATAAAGTACCCATTCCAAAGGAGCTTGATTTTGTAGTTGAACATGCACTACAACAGGGGAAAAAGAAGAGAAAAAAAACGGGCACCGCAATGGTTACTTGGTTCAGCAGCGGCCGCTATGCTTTTTACTGCAGGTTTAAATGTCAGTCCTGCAATGGCACGTACACTTTCTGAAATCCCTGTAGTTGGCAGTGTTGTGAAGGTTTTAACATGGACGGAATATGAAGTGGCTGAGGATACTTACGATGCGAACATTAAGGTGCCTTCTATTGAAAACCTTGAAAATCAAAAGCTTGCTAATACTTTAAATGAAAAATACCGTGCAGAAGGAAAAGCCCTCTACGATAACTTTATCACCGAGGTTGGAGATTTGAAGGCAAATGGAGGTGGTCATTTAGGAGTAGATAGCGGTTACGACATTAAAACTGACAATGACCAAATCTTATCGATTGGTCGTTACACTGTCAATACAGTTGCATCATCTTCTACAACTATGCACTACGATACAATTGATAAACAAAATGAAATTTTAATTACACTTCCAATGCTCTTTAAAGACGATAGTTATATTAAAACTATTAGTGAAAACATTATTGAGCAGATGCGTAAACAAGCTGCTTCTGACTCAGATAAAGTGTTCTGGGTAAAAGGAGGAGGCATTCCTGACGAAGAGCTTTTTGACGATTTTAAAGCTATTAAAGCGGACCAACAATTCTATATTTCAGATAAAGGGAAGCTTGTCATTTCCTTCGATAAATATGAAGTTGCTCCTGGTTATATGGGTGTTGTTGAATTCGAAATCCCAACAGATGTGTTAAAGAATGATCTTGTAAGTATGCAATATATTCACTAAACATAAAAAGTTCAAGATGCGAGGAAACTGATGTATATATGTCAGTTCCTCGCATTTTTTTATGGCTTGAATCATTTAATACTCTCCTTTTGAGTTAATGTCAACATACTTATAAACCGCTCACTTTTTGTCAAAACTGAATGGTATCAATTAACGATAGAGGGTTTTCATATGAAGAATGTAGGATCAATTAGTATTTTACATGTTATTTTCTTATCCATGACTGTTATTGGTTTAAAAAAACCATGTGACGATTATTCCACCGCTGCTTGACGTTGCAAAAAGAGATGGGTGGGCATCTGTGTTAATAGCCGCGGTCATTATAATCTTCTGGTTACTTTTGTTAGTTTATATTCAATCAAAGTCAAAACAAGAACCTATAAGAGATTGGTTAGATGGAACTATTGGAAAAACAGCCTCAACAATTGTTATTTATTGTATCGCTATATTTTTGATTATTTTAGCAGCTTTTACGATGGTTGAAACGCTACAATGGGTAAACACTACGTTTTTACCACAAACACCAGTTATCATTTTGCTATTTATTTATACAATTCTTTGTATTTTACTTGTCACAACTAGTCTACAGACGATCGTTATCTTAAATGTTTTTGTATTGTTTGGAGTAGTAGTTTTTGGATTCTTTGTTGCATTTACAAATATTCAGGTGAAGGAATATCATTTATTACTTCCCTTTTTTTGAGCATGGTTTTTCACCTGTTCTAAAGGGAGCAATCTATCCTACATCAGGATTCATTGAGCTATTGATGTTGTTATTTCTTCAGCATCAGTATAAAGACCGTATCCGGTGGTATCATTTTGGCATCATGCTTTTCATTTTAATGGGGCTTACTTTAGGACCTCTTATTGGTGCAATTACAGAATTCGGCCCAGTGGAAGCTGCTAAACAAAGGTACCCTGCTTATGAGGAATGGGGATTAGTTTCCATCGGTCGCTATATAGAGCATTTAGACTTTTTCTCAATCTATCAATGGCTAACTGGAACATTTATAAGAGTCAGCTTTATGTTATATATAGTGGCTGATTTATTAAAAATGACTAGTAAGCCAAAGCAAATTTGGAAAATGCTTGCTCCTCCATTTTTCTTTATTTGTTTACCATTAATTATTTTGAATGAAAACATATTTTTAAAGGTGAAAGGGAACTATATATTAACAGCTACTGTTATTTTCTTTTTTTGCAATCTCTGTTTTTCTCGTCCTAGTAGCATTCTTTTCAGATAAATCCGCAAAAAAAGGGGAAATCCGACAAACAAGAAATGGAAAGTGGTGAATCATAATGCCTCAGCCGGATATGGCTATAGATCTGAGCACCTTAAAAAAAGTTATTTCAAAAATCTGCAGATATTCAGTTTCAGGAATATACTTTTAATCAGCAGAAAGTACATTTCGTTACCTGTGATTCAATGATCGACCAACAGTTACTAAATGAAGTTATTATAAAGCGTGTTCAATATCTCTTTGACCATTTAGTAGACGCGCCGCTGGAAGAAAATATTGAAAAGGAACTCCATATCCCAACACTACAAAAAGTTAAGAACAAAGAAGAGGCAATTACATTTGTCTATACCGGATTTCTTCTGCTTTATTTTGAGGAAGAGGACTTAATATATGCGAGTAATATTGCGAAAAAGCCTAATCGAAATCCTGAAGAAACGAGAATGGAGGTTCTTGTAAAGGGGCCTCGTGATAATTTTATTGAGGATATACGGGTCAATATAGCAATTTTGAGAAAACGATTACCGACTAATTCTTTTTGTGTCGAAAAAGTAGAGCTAGGTAAGCGATCAAAAACAACCGTAGCCATTCTTTATTTTGATGATATTGTCGATATGGATATTTTACACGGCATTAAAAAGCAATTGGCATCTGTTGATACAGATATAGTGTTCAGTGGGGATTTATTAATGGAACGCATTAACAAAAACTCTAAACTTTTCCCAAAATTTGATTATACTGGACGTCCTGATTATGCCATTCAAGCTTTAATCAGGGGGCGTTTTCTTATATTCGTTGATGGTGTATCATATGCTGTTATCACACCTGTAAATTTATTTCTATTGTTAAAATCGGCTGAAGATAATGAATACCCTATTATCTTTAGTTCTGTTGAGCGTTTATTAAGGATATCTGGTATTTTAATTGGCTTATTGTTACCGGCATTTTGGTTAGCCCTGACAACCTACCATCAAAACCAGCTACCATTGCAGCTTTTAGCAACAGTTGTCCAAGCGAAAACAGGGCTCCCGCTCCCCTCTTCACTAGAAATGCTACTTATGCTATTAATGTTCGAATTATTCCGTGAAGCTGGTTTACGGCTCCCCTCTGTTATTGGAGGAACGATAAGTGTTGTAGGTGGATTAATTATTGGGGATGCAGCCATTCGTGCAGGTGTAACAAGTCCAGAAATGATAGTGATTATTGCCATCTCTACAATTGCTTCATTTACATTAGTGAACCAATCTCTAGTCACAACAATTAGCTTGCTACGCATTGTTTTTATTCTTGCAAGTGGCTTTTTCGGTTTATTTGGATTTTTCGTCTCTCTATACGTAACACTTTTGTACTTATGTAACATTCGAATTTATGGCTATTCTTACATGAATCTTGCCACAGATTTAAATTGGTCTACCATTAAAAAAATCCATTTTCCGACTTTCACCAAAAGGCTATACTGAACGTAATAAAGCATTGGCTCCACAGGATTATACACGAACTTCTTTGAATAGAAAAAAAGAAGAAAGAGAAAAATTTCCAATAATTAGAGAAAATAAAAAAACAAATCTCCCCTAGATACTCATATGGGAGAATTTATTATTTATGTGTTTATTTCTACAAATTGTTCTTTAGATACTTCACCCTGACCCTTGCGAAGTTGAATATGGTGTAGCTTAGCGAATAGACCATTTTGCGCAGCTAACTCATCATAAGTGCCATCCTCTTCAATACCATTTGGTGTAACGACAAGAACACGTTCAGCATTGCGAATAGTTGCTAATCGATGGGCAATCACCTTCCATCATGCCATTTTCTACCAGTGAAATAATGGTATCCACCAACGCTTTTTCACTGAAAGAGGGGCTGTTCTATAAGCCAACAACTAATCGGACAATAGTCCCTTTTTCTTTAAAAATATGCTAGCAAGAAATTTTTATGTTGTTTTATCTTGTCTAACTCATCTTTTTGTATGGAATGCTTTAAGTTTTCAGTTAGTTATTATTGAATTCTCTTCATTCTTTGATGTAATAATCCATCCGTACTGTTATTCTCACCGTAAATAAAATCCTGCATATAGTAAGTTAAATATTTTCCATAGTTACTTTGCGTATTTATTAATAATTCATCGACATAATATACACCTAAAGGAATACTATCTAAAATTAAACTAGCAGTTCCTGCATAAATTCCACAAGCTACTTGGAAGTATGTTGCACTAGTTTTATATTTTTTGAATATATCACTACTTTTCATTGAATTATACATATAAATTTCCTTATCCTTGTATACTAAAAGAACACCAACAAGGTCCTCTCCTTCAACCTCTCCATAGGATGGATCAATAAGCTTTTGTTTCCAATTCCAAAGGTCATCCACATTACTTAGATTTTTTCTAATTAATTCTGTTGTATATTCATTGACTCGATAGATAAATCCTATTTCCATATCATATAATTCACCTAATGTCAGTACTTCTTCATGAGGCATAAGAGATCCGTAAAATTCCTTTTCTCCTAATTTTACCTTAAATTCAGTAGCATAGACATCATCGTATAAGTAAAGTGGTAAATGATGCTGGACAAACATTGGATAGCTTAAAATTGCTTCATCCAGAAAACATTCTACTGACCAGGTAGTATAAATAGTTTTAGGCTGTATAAGATTTTTGTCTTTATAAAAGGAACTGTCATGTTCAAAAATGTAACAAGCTAATGGCGGATTACTTGAATTGTCTTTCAATAGTTTAATTGCCATCCATTGAACTACTCCAGGGTTCATACCAGAGCCAATAATCGCTCTTGTATTGGTAAAGGTTTCTTTCTTATCTTCAAATCGATAATATCGTTCAGTCAATGGGAAACCATATAAGCTTTCATCTTGATCAACCGCGGTGTTCTCTAATGCTGAGTTGATATAGTAAACACCAAGTTTATTACAACATTCTAGCATTTCAGTTGTATCAGCCCATGATACATCAATAACTAATTTGGTGTTTGTTGATTGTAGATGTTTAGTAAATTTGGCTTTGTCACTTAGGTCAAATTGTAGGAGGGTCAATTTATCTATTAAATTTGGAAACAAAGGATTATAATAATCTATTTTATTTTGATTGATATCTATTAAAAACAACTTTGAATTTTTAATAACATGATGGATTGGATCATTTTTATCTATAACAGAATGATTAAGAATTGATAGGATTGACTTAGCAACACCACCCTTACTTCCAAGAATAGTGATTGAATATTGGTTAAGCTGTTCCATGGCAAAACATCCTTTTCTTGTAATTAACATAGCTTATGAATTTTTGAATGAGTTTGCTTGTATGAAACAACTAGTTTCAATTGAAATACTATTACCTTACTATTTTTATTTACTAGTTTATTAATTTTCGATTTTTTTCTTAATTTATATAGCTAAATGATTGTAGTTTAATATACAATAATTTGAATTAAAGAATAATTTCGAAAATAAGAATAGGAAGAACAAATAATGGAGGTATCATTATATCAATCATTACACTAAATCTCATTAACGTTGCATAAATAAAATTTGAATTTTCAGTTTATTTTTCCAGGATTTTCATTACTAAATTGAAGTTACCAAATCTAAGGTAGTAAACATCCATTTTTTCACAATGCATTCTGTGGCTGGTACGACAACAGCTGTAAACTTCTTAAGGGACACCCTTCTTTTTAATTTTTCTTATCCAGATATGGGCAGATTTCCATAATGCTGCTTTTAAGTAGCGGCTGATAAAGGGGGTAGTTTCACCACATTTACATGTAGATTATCCAGAAAAATAATATTTTTACCTGACAAAGCGTTTCCACAATATTTAACTGAGGTTTTTACACCGTCTTGGGATGTTACTTAATCTTCTTCATTAAAAAAATTTAACAAACCTTATTTTGTTATCTTTTTAATGTCATTGTTCACCACTTTTTTTAGAAACGGTATTCGTTTATTTTGGAAGAGTAATTTATGGAAACGGTTGGAATGTTTACCTTTCCTTTTTCTCGTATTTCATCCCTTATCTATTTTTGTACAGGTATTACATAATTTTAATTAAAATAAATGTAATAAAATATAAGCTGTAGCGTGTGTCGAGTTGCAGCTTTTTAATTTTCCCAAAGACTTAACAAGATCCACATATCTATAATGTCCTGAACTTTATTTTTTTACTGACGGATAATGATAATTGCTTTCTTTAGAAATATGAGCAACACACTCTGCTATCATGATTTCTGTTTAACAATTCTTTGATTTCGTTAGTTTGTTCATAATTCAAAATTAGGTCATCAGATTAGACTGTTACAGTGCCTTGTGTTCCTTCCTTAACCTATCCACTACATGTATGATGGTGCTCTGTCAGGATGCGATTTTTTACATCTGCTCTTGCACACCCCAACCCTATTAATCAATGCTCACAACTCCAACAAGTTTTTTTCATTACTTTCAACTCTTTCCGCAAAATCCTCATTTTGTTTTGTTACTATATATTGCTCTCACAATATTAGGTGTTACTACTACGGTATTATATCTTGGTATATGGATTCGCTTTTGTTTATAGATTCACTTTTAATACATTTTCTACTAAACAATTCACACTTTGCTTTTATTATTAAAGAAACTTGATTAATAAGACTAGTGAAAGTAAAAGAGTATTGCATATTATGAAAATGTAATCTGCAGATTATTAATCTTTAGTTTTGAGGAGGTGAAAATTACATGCCATTAACTACTGGTCCAATTGAAAATACAGGAAATCTACCAGCTAATGCCTCTAGCGTTCGTATCAAAGTTCTCAATCTCACTGGAGGTTTACTAACAGGAGTAGTAAGGGTTTTCAGACTCAACGGCTCAAGACAATTATTATCAACAACTCCTTTTGCTGCTAATGCTAATGCTTCTACTTTTGTAACTCCAAGTGTAAGTGCAGCTCAGTATGAAGTTGAAATTGTTCCTAATCAAACAGGCGGATTATACAGCGTTTACGGGCGAACAGCTTCAGGTGTAATCATCGATGCCCAACGATTTGTGAACTCAGAATTAACTCCGATTCTTTAATTTTATATACAGATTTTCAAATCGCGGAAGCCTTTTACTCAGTTATAAGGCTTTTCGTATTTTATCAATTCCCTTCCTGTACAATATATTTCTAATTGTTTATATTGTTTAGTTATCTTCATCAATTTTTCTTCCTTACTCTTCGTCTAAGCCTGAAACAGTTACGCCAAAGTTAGATTTATTTTCTTGACTCATCTTATTGATGAATTCAGCTAAATACTATTGAAATTTATTTTCTGAAAAACCCACAACACTAACTAATGCATAATGTCCTTTTCATCCTTTCCCCTCCGTAACTTTACTAATCCTATCTTTTTTTGTACCATTGTTTTTATTATAACTGGCTGACTTTACCTTTAATCACTATATCCTTAAATTTCCCCACTTATATCCAATACAACTCGTTTTAATCATCCCAAAAGTATTTTTTTGCCATATTTTCATATTTCTATTTGCATTTTATTTTAGAAGTGCTATAATTGAATTATAAAGAATTGAATAGCTTTTGACATTATTGTCAAAGGGGAGTAGCTAGCAGATGTGAGTAATCCATCTGATTTCACATTCGTCATTACATGGTTTTTGGCCATCGGGTGTGAAGGCATATCTTAAATGATAAGATATTTTTTTCTGTATACATACAGTTAATCGCTTAGCAAGACCTTTGCCTATTTTTAGGCATAGGTCTTTTTCTTTTGCCTAAAATAGGGAAAGACTAAGTTAAAAGCAGTCATTCACTTCTATTAAAAGTTTAAAGGAGGAAACAAATTTGGAGGCAATTTTATTTGAATACGCATGGGTACTCGTTGTATTAATTGTACTAGAGGGTTTATTAGCTGCTGATAACGCTGTCGTAATGGCTGTAATGGTCAAACATTTACCAAAGGCTCAGCAACAAAAAGCATTATTATATGGTTTAGTGGGTGCATTTATTTTCCGCTTTGCCGCGCTATTCCTTATCACAACACTCGTTAATTTCTGGCAAATTCAAGCTATAGGGGCTGCCTATTTATTATTCATGTCTATCAAGCATATTTATGATTCTCGGAAGGCCTCACAAAATCCAGAAGAAATTGAAGAGCCTAAAAAGAAATCTGGCTTCTGGGTGACTGTAATGAAAGTAGAATTAGCTGATATCGCCTTTGCAGTTGATTCGATTTTAGCAGCAGTTGCTATTGCAGTAACGTTACCACATATTGGAGATTTTGATATTGGCGGCATTAATGCAGGGCAATTTGCAGTTATGTTCCTAGGAGGAATTATCGGTGTGATTATGATGCGATTTGCAGCACGTTGGTTTGTGCGTGTGCTCGATAAATTCCCATCCCTTGAAACAGCTGCCTTCCTAATTGTTGGCTGGGTTGGTGTAAAACTAGCCGTCCTAACATTAGCACATGAAAAACTAGGTGTAATTCCACATGAATTCCCTCACTCCACTTTATGGAAAGTAACTTTCTGGATTGTGTTAGTCGGTATTGCCCTTGGTGGTTATTTAGTGGGTGTCAAAAATCAAAAGAAAAACACAAAATAAAATATTTGAAAAAATCACCTAGAAATATTCGAGGGCACTGAAAAAGTCCATTATTTAAATTAGGCAGTTGAAAGTTCGATATAATCGAACTTTCAACTGCCTTTTTACTTTATAATAATGATATTAAAAGTAAGTATGTAGGTGATATCCCGATGATTTCAAACCAAGAATCTCTTCATCTTAGTCCGTTTATGGCCATATATGACATTGTTGTACCGAAGGATAATATGCTTCGGCAAATAAATGAACTTGTTGATTTCTCTTTTATTTTGGACGAACTGAAAAACAAATATTGTCTTGATAATGGACGTAATGCGGTACCTCCCATTCGCATGTTTAAATATTTACTATTAAAATCAATATTCGATTTATCCGATGTAGATGTGGTAGAACGTTCTAAATATGATATGTCGTTTAAATATTTTTTTAGATATGGCACCAGAAGACTCTGTCATTAATCCAAGTTCACTAACGAAATTCCGTAAGCTCCGTCTCCAAGATATGAGCTTATTAGATATGCTCATTGGCAAAACTGTAGAGATTGCAATAGAGAAAGAAGTCATTAAAAATAAAACAATAATCGTGGACGCCACCCATACAAAAGCACGGTATAATCAAAAATCACCTATAGAATTTTTACAAGAGAAATCAAAAAAATGTAAGAAAAGCTGTTTATCAAATCGATGAATCGATGAAAGAGAATTTCCCACCAAAGACAAATTCTAACGAAATAAATGATGAAGTGGATTACTGTCGTCAAGTCATCGAGGTAGTTGAATCTCAACCTCAAATTGAGATGATTCCAGCTGTAAAAGAAAAACTAAATGTCCTAAAAGAAGTGGTACAAGATTATGAGGAGAAGTTAAGTTATTCGACAGATCCAGATGCACGTATTGGACATAAATCAGCGGATTCTTCTTTCTTTGGTTTTAAAACACATATTGCAATGAGTGATGAGCGAATAATAACAGCTGCGATAGTAACTACTGGGGAGAAGAGTGATGGAAAATACCTTCAAGAATTAGTTGAAAAAAAGTAAAGAAACAGGTATGACCATTGATACAGTCATTGGTGATACAGCCTATTCTGAAAAAGACAATATCCAGTATGCAAAAAAAAGAAGAATTCCAACTTATATCTAAACTAAATCCACAAGTCACGCAAGGTGGACGAACAAAAGAAGATGAATTTGAATTTAATAAAGATGCTGGTATGTATGTGTGTAAAGCTGGTCACATGGCGATTCGCAAAGCACGGACAGGAAAGAAAAATCAAGGACAAAATCAAAAACATACGTATTATTTTGACATCGAAAAATGTAAAATATGTGCTTTCCGCGAAGGTTGTTATAAAGAAGGGGCAAAAAGTAAAACATATTCAGTTTCAATCAAATCTACTGAGCATAAGGAACAAGAAGCATTCCAAAACAGTGAAGAGTTTAAGGAGCTCGCACGTACTCGCTATAAAATAGAGGCGAAAAATAGTGAATTAAAAAATAGACATGGGTATGACACGGCAATAGCTTCGGGTTTATTTGGTATGGAAATACAAGGTGCAACCGCCATCTTCGCTGTAAATTTGAAACGAATCATTACACTTTTAAAAGAAAAAAATAGTTAATGGAGAATAAAAAAGACAACTTCTTGTTCGAAATGAAACAAGAAGTTGTCTTTTTTTAAAGTTAAACTCTTTCCACAATAAAAAAAACTGTATGTTTTTCAGTGACCTCGAAATATTCTGGGTGATTTTTTAATTGCTCTATATAAAGCATTAGTATCTCAATATGAATTTGATAAAAAATGCTAATTGAGAACAAATATCAATTGAGTTTTGTAGGGATTACTGTGAAAAATTAAATTTTTGTATGTCTGCCTCTCTTCGCTGTATACTAGAAGCAAGCAGAAGGTATTTACTGCAAAGGGAGGAAAACTTTTATGTTATCTGAAAAACTACACACAGCATTAAATGATCAAATGAATTTTGAATTTTACTCCGCACATGCCTATATGGCGATGGCTGCTTACTGTACGGATCAAGATTATGATGGCTTTGCCAATTTCTTTTTAGTACAGGCGGAGGAGGAACGCTTCCATGCCATGAAATTTTATAATTTCCTAAGTGATATGGGCTACCGTGCAACCATCCAAGGCTTTGAAAGTCCAGGTAACCATTTCGAATCTATTTTAGATGCCTTCAAAACTGCACTTTCTCATGAAAAAGAAGTGACACGTCGTATTTACAATTTGTCAGACATCGCTTTAGATGAACGTGAGCATGCGACTATGGCATTCTTAAAATGGTTTATTGATGAGCAAGTAGAGGAAGAATCAACTTTCGACACACTAATTCGTAAAATTGAACGTATTGAGAACGACTCCAATGCTATCTTTATGCTAGATGCGGAATTAGCTACACGTACATTTACACCTGATGCTGAGGCATAGAATTTCATTTAGCCTATTTTAAATGAAAATTTAATTTGGAAAATGCAAAAAGCTACTAAGTTTTTGATGGAAACTTAGTAGCTTACTTTTTTTTAATACAGATGCAATTTTTTTTAGTTTTAATAAAAATTGCCATCTGCATAACCAAGAAATCCTACTTCTTCGTTCGGTTTTAATAACAATAGTTGTTCAGTACCCTTTAGGTAAAATAAGGGCGCATCAAAATTGCTATACGGTTTTCCTAAATCTTTATACCATTTTTCATTCTGTTGTTTAGAATAAAAATCAAACGAAATAAATTCAATCGTATCGCTTATACCTATATAAGAACAATAACGCGTCTCTATATCTTTTCCAGTACTATCTTTCAAATAATAAATATTACAGTCTATTTCACCATTTCCAGTTATGTACTGTTCCCTCTTAACTGGGTTTCCTAGCTTATTAACTACATCTTTTCTCGAAGAACCTAAGGTAATCCCATTTACTAAAAATACATTTTTTTTGTTTATCGATCTTAATGATAAATTTATCCTGTTCAAATAATTCCACCAATGATTGGTTATGCTTTTCAGCAATCTCCACCGCTGACTCCCCGTTACTATTTACACTATTTAGATTTGCCTTATTTTTTTATTAGTACCTCAACAGTATTTTTATCTCCATTCAATATAGCTAAATATAACGGTGTTTGACCTTGCTTATTAAGTCCATTTAGATCTGTTCCCTTTTTCATTAGCTCAGACAAGAAAGTCATATCACCTTTTTTTATGATTAAGTAAAACATGGATAGCATTATTTCCATTTTCATCAACCTTATTGAGATTTAGTCCTTTATCTATAAATAGTTGAACAATATCTTTATTTTGAGTAAGAATAGCCGTTTCATATGTATTTTGACCCGCTGCATTCTTTCTATTCAAATCAATGTCCAGGTTCACTAAGTCCTTTAATAATTCTGTATTGTTTAACTGATGTAATAGGGCTACTTGGACTATATTATTTCCCTCATTGTCCACTTCTTGAGGATTTACTTTAATTTCATTAACAAGATAGTCAATCATATCTCTGTTCCCTATTTTCATTGCATAGTATAGAACCGTGTGTCCTTGCTCATTTTTTACATTCATATCAACCCCAAATGGATGAAGCTCTTTTAGTATTTCATATTGGTTATTTATGACTGCAATATGTGCAAGTGTATTTTTTTTCTTTACCAACCTTTATACTTCCTATTTCTTTATTCATTAATGACATAGCTATTTTTTTATTTGATAATTTTATAGCTTCACTTACAGAATTTTCACCGTCTTTATTAATAAAAGTAACTTTTGCACCGTTTTTAAGTAAAAATTCTATATTCTTTATATCTTCCATTTTAACGGCCTCAATTAAAGAGTTATTCTTATCTTTTAATAAAAGATAATTATCCCACGAAAATGTAAACTTGGTGATAAAGCCAAAAACCGCAATACCGATAAGCAATAAAAGACTTATAAACATCGAGCAATACATAATGACTTTCTTCATTTTTTTTCTTATATATTTTATGCTGACGTTCTTTTTCTGCTAGTTCTTTCTTTTTATGATCTTCAATCTGTTTTTCATAGAATGTAATATTTTCATTTATTGTTTTATCATTTCTATAATTTGAAAGAACATGATCTTTTTCTCTTTTGCATCGTTTACAGGTTTTCATATCCTCCAAGTTAAGACGTCCACATATACATAACCATTTATCATTTATTATTTGTGAATAGTATTTTGCATCATTTCCTTCATGTGCTTTAACATAAGATAATTGCTTGGGGTTGTTAATTTCTTTTAGTTCTACTTCCTCTAGTTCAGTTTCCTTTTTAGACCATGTTGTTTCATCACTAAAGAGTACTTTATGAATGACTATATCCATTTTCCTTGTATGACGAAAATTATCTAATGGAATTTTTTCCCCGTTATCAAAAGGCTGGTTGGGCTTTATTGATTCCGTTAACTGCTGTGTGTATTCAAAGCTATTTGATTCCATCCCTACTGGCTCGCCAAATTGATCATAACAATAGACAGTGGCTTTAAAGCTTTTATACTTTTTTTTCTGAAATATTATTAAATCTAAATGAACAATAAACTTTACCTGTTTTTTTTACTTCTATATAACTGATACTCAAGCAATTCAACTGGACAATTTATATCAACTAACATTCTATTCCTCCTATTAATTCAGCAACTCAAATTCTTCTTCTTGAGGCTTATTAGTATCATTCGCCTTTTTTTCCCCAGTACTTCATAACCTCTATTTCTTCCTTTTGAGATAAACTAATTATACTTGTTAGTGGTAGTACCAGTTTCACCAGAATTCCCCCATATATTGAAAAATAATAAATATTATATACTAATAACCCAATATTTACTATACATTTCAGGACCCTTGATTGATTTTGATAAAAAAAAAGAAACGCTCAAAAATGAACGTTTCTCTCTTTTGAAAATATGGAAATATTACTCTTATTTCAAGGGTATATCTACTTTTTGTGTTCCCTCTAAATAGAGTTCATCTGTAATAAAAGAAAGACGAACTGGATTGGCAACTCCATTTAGATTCAATATTTCAATTTGCTCAGTCAGATAGTCATTATTACTATTTATATCTTCACTTTCTGCGTCTACATCATAATCATTTGCATCTGTTGCATTCCCATTAAATCCTTTTATATAACTTGAGGTTGGTATATTTAATGTCACCATTGGTTTTTCTACTTTAACTTGTAACCCTGGAATAGATGGCTTGGATACCACTTTGTTTTGATTAAAATCTACATCTATATAATCCTGTTCTTTTCCTACTATCAATACTTTGCCAATAGATAACGTTAACTTCTTGGGCTCTCTAAAGTAATTACTTTGCATATAGTACGTTGTTCCTTCATCCACTGATCCTGTAGCAACTGTACCTCTATCGATTGCAGACCATTCCTCCCCTTTTTCATCCAAAATACGTATATCATCGAAATCAACAATTTTTTCCTCATTATTGGGGTCAAGTGCGATTGTTACACCTGTACGAATTGGTGAAATAGAGACTGACTTTACCGTAATATTCTGTCCTTCGAAGCTCATTTTCTCATTCAATTCATAGATCTCTGCTTTCGCAATTCCTTTTTTTAAGTGCAAATGGAAACGTAAATTCAGTTTGTTTTTCATCCGCAAATTGTATATATAATTCAAATTGGGCATTTTCATAATTTATTGGGTCAAAGAATGTAACAATCAGATTGTCTTCAATTTGAAAAACTTTTTCCTCACGATATCGGTGAAAATCTACTTGGGCATGTACTGCTTCACCGTTTAATCGAAGCTCTATTTTCTCAGTAACTGAATCACTAAGATCCATTGGTGAAGAAATTTTATAGGGTAAAATCATCCCTGTTTCATCGGCAATTACCCCCTGAAGTGTAAACGATAAGTCATTTTTGGTTTGGGTTTGCCCTAATTCCTCATAATAGTGATGATCAAGGATATCAGCAACACCTTTATCATACGTAATCATCTGTACAAGTGGTGCAAGACCTGGAATATTACTAACGACACTAGCAAAAGCGGGAGAAAAACGGATAGTTCCCACAAAAATCATTAGAAGTGCACAGGTTAGAGCCATGCCTTTCCATATTTGCAGACGTTTGCGGTTTTCTTTTCGATAGCGACGGACACTTTCCATACGTGCCGCAGCTAGTTGATCATTTGGAACATGAATTTGTGCTAATTCCTGGACAAATGTATCATAGTCATACTTTTCTTCCTTCTTCATCTACAATTCCCCTTTCTCCTGAAAATAAAGTCTTAGCTTTTTTAATGCCGAATGCAATCTAGATTTTACAGTACCTTCTGGTATATTTTGAATGGCAGCAATATCTTGATTTCTATAGTCATGAAAATATTTTAGAAAAATAAGCTCCTGTTGCTCCTTTGGTAGTTTGGTAATGATATCCGTCATTTCAAAGCGGTCGTGGGTATGTACGTTTTCTTCAATCTCAATATCTTCCTGCAAATGAAATCGCATACTTTTATTACGCATATCATGACAAACATTTAGTAAAATTCGAACAAGCCATGTACCAAAATAAGCTGATTCTTTTAATGTATGTTTCTTTTTTTTAAGCTTCGATAAGTAGCTTCTTGTACAGCCTCAATAGCATCATGCTCATTTTTTTAAATAGGCAAAGGCCATACGATACATGGTCTGTTCATATTGTTTAAGTAAATATAAAAAAAGCTTGTTCATCCATCTTTCTCACTCCTTACTACTAATTAGACTGTTGAAATGACTATATCGTTCATTTTAATTTTAGATTTCTTCATAAAAAAAGAGAAACGTCAAAAATCAACGTTTCCCTTTTTTTCTTTATAATTGGTGAGGCTCTCGCATTTCTCCATCAAATGCAGCTCGATAAATCGTATAGATATCTTCTCGTTCTAGCAGCATCGGACTTCGTGCTAAGATTCTTGTTTGTTTTGTTGCATCGTCCGTTAATTGCTCTAAGGCATCTTCTGGTATATTAAACCCTTTTAAAGTAGAAGGAATATTAACATCTTGAACAAGTTGTTGTAATGCCTCTACACATTTATAGGAAGCCTCTTCTTGCGATAAATAGGCAGATGAGATACCCATTGCATCTAAAATATCCTTCATACGTTTTTCACAGCTTTGACGAATATATCCCATGACATATGGTAAAAGCACTGCATTGGAGTCACCATGAGCTATATGGAATTGACCACCTAATGGATAGGCTAGAGCATGTACACCTGCTACTCCAGCATTGAAGAAGGCCAAGCCAGCTAAATAACTACCATAGCTCATATCTGAACGTGCCTGCCTATTTTGTCCTTCATGGACAGCCGTGCGAATGGAGCCACTAATTAAGCGAATTGCCTGTAGTGCAAGGGCATCGGTCACCTCATTGGCATTGATTGAAACATATGCCTCAATTGCATGTGTTAAGGCATCTACACCCGTTGCAGCCGTTACCTTAGGTGGTAATGAAATCGTAAGCTCTGGGTCTACGATGGCAATATCCGCCAATAAATAGTCATGTGTCACAACGTCTTTTGTTGTTTCAAGCGACAACACAGAAATATTTGTCACTTCTGAGCCTGTTCCAGATGTAGTTGGAATTAAAATTTTGGGTAATCCTTTTTGTTCAAGTGTTTTTGTACCTGTTAAATTTAAGTAATCTGCCACTTTTCCATCATGTACTGCTAAAACTGCAGCAAGCTTGGCTAAATCTAGAGCACTTCCGCCACCTAATCCGATGACTAGATCAAAGTGATGTTTCCTAGTAAAGGAAACTAGCTTTTCTCCAATAGCAAGTGGTGGCTCTGGAGCAATATCTGTATAAATCGTAGTCGCATATCCTTTTGAAAGCAAGGGTTGTTCGATTTTATCTGTTAACCCTAGTTCTTTTAAAAATGGATCTGTGACAATTAAAATATTGGTAGCTTTAAATCTTTCTACTTCAGGTAGAAGCTGATGTAAACATCCCCAGCCTGTATAACTTACAGGAGTAAAGGTTAATTTATGCATAAATGATCTACTCCAATCTATTCATAGTGACCTTCCGTCGATTTTCTAAATGATTTAAACTGGACAGGATCATGACCAAACCAAACCTGTGAATTCGTTTCATTAGCAAGTCTGCGAATTCGTTCAACGGTAGAATTATAGCCAACCGAATCATAAATAATTCCTGGTGGCTTCACAGGTGGACCAAAGCTTTCTGCTGTGTAAATGGCATCTGAAGCTAAAATAATACCACCCGTTTCAGGCATATTAATATGAAGGCCAAGCATACCCCAAGCATGGCCACTGCCAAAATTCAATACTTGAATCCCTTCCGCAAGCTTCACGTTGTCCTCACCGCGTTTAATGAGTCGCCATTGTAGATTATTTTTAATCCACATATCAATGTCACCCCAAATATAGGCACCTTCTTTTACATTTCTTGCATAGGTTTGGAGTGTTCCATTGAATTCATCTTCCTGTACAATAATCGTCGCATTGGTAAACAGTTCTAAGCAGCCTGCATGATCGAGATGCAAATGGGAAGCAACTACATATTTGATATCCTCAGGACGAACGTTTAATTCTTCTAAACGATGATGTAAATAGCATTCTTCTGGCATATTAATAGGGAATGCTTTTTGTGTAAATTCTCCCCAACGCCCTTCAGGTCCCATCGAGTTTGGATTACATGCAGTATCAAATAAAATTTTGCCCTCTGGATGATCAATTAACACTGTATATACTGGAAATTCTACAAATTCATTTGGCTGGTTTGGATGATCGATAGTTGCTGGATTATGCATAGCAATCATATAGTTTTTATCCATTCGCATCGTACCATTGTCCATTACATACAATTTTGGGTGTTGTTTGATGATGTTCATTTTTCCCATCTCCATTCATGATTAATTGTTATTCCAAATAACAAGCTTCATTTCTGTCATTTCCTCGATTGCATACTTAATGCCCTCACGACCTGTGCCACTTTCTTTTACGCCACCATACGGCATATGATCTACACGATAGGTCGGCACGTCATTGATAAGGACACCTCCTACATGTAATGCCTTTGAAGCCTTAAAAGCAGTCTCTATCGATGGTGTAAAAATACCTGCCTGTAAGCCATAATGAGAATCGTTAACAGCTTCTATTGCCTCCTCTATAGTAGACACTGAATTTACGATCACAACTGGTGCAAAAATTTCTTCACATGATACTCTGCTATGTGAGGATACGTTGGATAAAACAGTTGGCAGTAGAACATTATTTTCAATATGGCCACCAGTTATTATTTTTGCCCCTTCAGCAGCCGCTTCTTTAATCCATTGAAGGGCCCGTTGTTGTTCCGCTTCTGAAATCATCATGCTATATCCGTTGTTTGGTCAAGAGGATCACCAATAATAAGCTGTGCTACTTTTGCACTTAGCTTTTCTAAAAACGCTTGCAACATACTTCCATTACATATATCCGTTGTAATGAGATACATACCTGACCTTGATTTGAAAATGCCCCCATTACAATTCGGTCCATCATCTGATCAAGCTGAACCCCTTCGTCAACAATCACCCCTGCATTTGAGCCTAATTCTAATGTTACCTTTTTTTAAACCAGCACGATTTCGTAATGAAATCCCTACAGCAGGACTTCCCGTAAACGTTATCATTTTTACATTTGGATGTGCTAAAAATACATCTCCTACTAATTTCCCTTGCCCAGTCACTAGATTAAAAGCGCCTGCTGGTAAATTAGTTTGTGCCAATAATTTCGCTAGAAAATGGGCAGATAAAGCTGTTTGAGTAGCTGGCTTTAACACAATCGTATTACCCGCAGCTAAAGCTGGACCCACCTTATGCGCTACGAGATTTTGTGGAAAGTTAAATGGTGTAATAGCTGCAATAACGCCTATTGGTTCTCGGATTGTATAAGCAAAGCGCCCTTCTCCATTTTTAGAAGCGTCCATCGGAATCATTTCGCCAGATAAACGTTTTGCTTCCTCTGCTGCAAATTTATAGGTTTCAATCGTACGATCAATTTCAGCATAGGCATACTTTAATGGCTTTGCTGATTCTAGTGAAATAATACTAGCTGCTTCCTCACGATTTTCCAAAAACAATCTAGATAGATGCTCTAAAATTTCTGCTCGTTGGAACGCAGTTAAGGCTGCCATTTCAGAGGCTGCTGCTTGTGCACTTTCAATGGCATACTGTACATCCTGTTCAGTTGCATCGCAAACTGTGCAATTACCTCTTTCGAATAGGGGGCTTGAACCTCCATAAATTCGTCTGTCATTTGCCATTGTCCATTCATCCATAAGCCCCTTTTCAAGACTTCATCACTCCTTCCTTCATTATGGTTACGTATTCATTTCTGAATATAAAGAAATGAATACGTAACATTTTTGGTGTAAAAAAACAAACTGACATTTTATCAGTTTATTTTCTTACACGTTGTATTTCTTGGGAAAAGTTTAACAGATTCTGTTTGCTGTATGCAAGTACTTTTTTTTCTCCATGACCTCAAATAATTTTTCAATTGCCATAAATCCAAGATTTTTTTTCTGATTCTAAACCTACCGTTGTTAAGGCAATAGAATGATGCTTACTAAGCTCGACATTATCTATACCTATTACGTTAAAATCCCCTGGTACCCTATAGCCTTGCGCTAAGCATAAATTTAATATTTCAATCGCTATAGCATCCGTCGCAGCACAGAAAGCAGTTGGTCGCTTTGGAAGCTGCACGATCTCTTCAAAAACTCGTTCAATATCAATTTTATTGGTATTTGTAAAAAAAGACGGCATTGCTTTTGCATCAATCTGATGATCCTCTAAGGCCTTTTGAAAGCCTTATACCTTCCATAAAAGGTACTCATTTCATGAGGACCACCAATCCAACAAATATCTCGATGACCTAAAGATAAAATATGATTTGTCGCGATATATCCAGCTTCTACATTATTTATCTCTACAAAATGTCTATTTTCTTGATGCTTGCGATTAAACATGATAAAAGGTATGCCTAATTTTTCTAGCTTAAAAAAATAAAGGATCGGTATACAGCATAGACGATAAAATAATCGCATCAGCCTTCGTTTCTAAAACAGAATTATAAATCGTGTCTAAGTTATCCTCCGTTCCAAAATAAACATGAACTTTATAGCCCCGAGCATTGACATAGTTAACAATTGCTGTTGTTGAATCAACAAAAAAAAGGATTGTGTAAAGGTCCTGAAATCAATGTAATTGTCCCTGTTTTTTGCTGAACAAGTGATCTCGCTATATCATTTGGAATATAGTTTAATTCTTCAATCGCCCTCATTACCTTTTCAATTGTTTTCGGCTTAACTAACTCAGGCGTATTTATTACTCTAGATACAGTTGTTTGAGAAACACCTGCATACTTTGCCACATCTTTTGAAGATACCAAAAAACCACCCATTTCATCTTTGTAAGCCTATTTTATACCATTACAGGGATAATGTTAATAGACAGTCATAGATGTATAATGAGTGATTTAACTTTTTGAAAGGTATTTATTTTTTTTCGATCATACGGCATTGCTGCTTCACTCGCCTTAAAATTATAAACAGGTTTAATAACTTTGATTATATCCACCGTTTCTTCAATAGCCGATGTAATCTCTATCATTGGCTTGTAGGCCATAGGAGCCTCATCTAATGTTTCTTCATTTACGGATGTTGTCCATATACCTTGCATTGTTTCTTTAAAATCAGCCATATTTAATGTCGCTTTAGCTGCTCGTCTAGAGTACATTCGCCCTGCTCCATGAGGTGCTGAGAAATTCCAATCCTCATTTCCTTTTCCCACACAAATCAGCGAGCCGTCTCTCATATTCATAGGAATGACTAATTTTTCTCCTTTATTGGCACGAACTGCTCCCTTTCGTAATGTCATGGTATCTGTATCAATATAGTTATGAATAGTATCAAAGGTTTCATTAAAATTCCAGCCCATATGCTGAGCTATTGTTTCAGCAATGATCCAACGATTCATTCGAGCATATTGCTGCGCGATTTTCATATCATGCATATAATCATGGAAAAACTCGCCTTCTAAATAAGCTAAGTCTTTAGGAACTAAAGGGTTTTGTTCTTTGTGGGCCTTTATCATTGCTTGTATTTCTTTGTGACGCCCCTGTTCTTTCAGCTCATCAATCTTTACTGTTAAATCCTCTCGACGCAATGTTTCATAGGCTCTCTTTTGATGCCAGTTAGCTACTTTGGCGCCAACATATCGAGAGCCAGTATGAATTAATAAATAATGGACATCGTTTTCGTCTTTTGCCAATTCGATGAAATGATTTCCTCCACCAAGTGTACCTAATGATAGATTGGTATATTCATCCTTTATTCCGCTCGCCTTAAATTGATTTCCTTCAAATTCTATAAATTGGCGTGTAGGTGAAACTTCAGGATGAACGTCCTGCCCACTAGGTACATAATCTCTAATAGTTGCATCCAGCTTAGCAAAATCAATAGCTGATGCATCCAATTCTGCTACAAAAACACCACAGCCAACATCAACACCGACAAGGTTAGGGACTACTCGATCTTGTAGCTGAATAGTTGTGCCAATTACACATCCCTTCCCTGCATGGTAATCTGGCATAATTCGAATTTTCGTGCCTGCCATAAAGGCTGATCTGTTAATTCTTGAATTTGATCAATAGCTGATGGCAGTGCGGTTTTAGCATAAATTTTCGCTTCTGTAAAACGTCCGTTCACAGTAATCATAAAAATCCCTCCTCCCTAACTATACGGACAAATACCATCATTTGTTTCAAATGAAAAATGTTCTAAAAGTTGACAATACTTTTAGAACATTTTTCTAGCATCTTACTCCTCATAATAAATATCTAATTTTTTCGGTATGTCTGGAATATCATTTGATTTTACATCTGTTTCTATTAAACTTAATGCATAAATTGGATATTTATCTTGAACATCAAAAGGAATTGCAATGCTTTCCATCTTATTATTCATTTGGCTTCGTGCAAGAATACCATTATAAGATAAATCAATGCTCATAATACTATGGATTGTCTCTTTTAGCATTTCAAGGTCTTTTGCTTTAAGCGGCATTTGTCCATTTAATAAAAACGGCTGAATGTTTTCCTTAATATAGCCCTGTGCTTCGATTAAACAAGAAAATTCATTTAATTTATTGGCATATAATTTTAATTGGCGTTTTTCTTTTGAACGCTGTTGATTGAGCTCTTGTACCTTTTGCTCAATGCGTTGCAAACGTTTTTTTCGTTAAATCCATTAGATAGCTTTGGATAGGATGAATAGCCTGAAGCATGATTGCCTCTGCTTCCTGTATTTTCTCAAACTGTTCAATACAAACAGCCTGCTGCTCATTTAGCTTATTCACACGTTCCTTGAAAAATTCATTTTGGGTATGCTGACCAAAAATTGCTTTCATTAATCCTTTTCCATGAATTTTTTTTATGCTGTGCATCCAATCGATCATATTCACGATTATATTCGCTATACATATTGCGATATTCTCGAAGCACTTGCTGATAATGTATGGCCTTTTCTGTAAAGCCTTCTACAATGTTGTCCTGCAAATAGTCATTCTGAGAAATAGTTTGTAATAGCTGATATAATGTCTGAACATTTTTAAATACATTGGCGACATCTTCATATTCTTGTTCATATTCTGTGACAATCGTTAAATCGCGTTGATAGCGAGAAAACTCATATTGAGTATCGCCTGCAAATTTTTCAATGTTCTCAACGGCAGATTGGAATGGATCACGTTGAGGAATCACAGTTAATTCAAAGCGAAATCGTTCTAGCCATTGCAAAAAGCGAATTAAAATAGCATACGTTTTTTTTATCACTATTTTCTGCAACTCGATGAATTTGTGTGATTAATTGCTCATATTGGCTCTTATGCCATAGCTCATCATTATTAGTTTGTTGAGCCTTCAGTGCATTTGTTGCTGAGATAGGAATAAAATCACTGACTAGATGACCAAGTCGTTCTCTCTCCGAAAGAATAAACCCCTCTGTTTCTTCATTCGAATCTATCCCATTTATCACACAATGTGGTTCAACACCTTTATTTTTTTAAGGTCTCCATTAATAATATTTCCGCATCAATGGCCATAGAACCTGAGCGTAAAACCCAAAAAATTTCATCCACTCGATTAATTAATGACTCAGAGAAGTAAGCTCTTTCCCCACCGCCAGCTTCCAATGACACTGAATCAATAATTGTTACTGACTTTAATAAATCATTTTTTTAGATAAACCTCCAAGTAATCTAAATGCTCCCGTAATATTTCCGATGCGAAAGTATCACCAGTTGTCAGTAATTCAAGCTTACTCATATCAAATATTGCCACAACACCATCCAAAAAATAGGCTCTTATTTCTTCATGTTCGCCATATCGCAAAAATGTATTTACGCCAGTTGGATGCTGTTCACTCACAGGTAAAACGTGACGTCCTAAAAGCCCGTTCACAAGTGTTGTTTTGCCAACACGCTCTTTTCCCACAATAAGAATCATCGTTTGATTATTGGCATCCTGTATAATTCGATTAAGATGCTTAGCTGTGTCTTTTACATATGTATTCTGTACGATGATGCCATGCAATTGTCTTAAACGATCAACAAGCTGTGGTAAAATATTATTTGCTGAGGCTGTATTTTCGATTGGCAGGTTGTCAATGTTTGTCATCCTCAAAACCTCTTTTCGTATGTATCTATAAGTCCATTATAAATGATACGAATCCTTTTCTAATACATAGTACTAAGAAATATTGACAAAAAAAGGACAAAATACTTACATAGTGTCGTCAAAATTAGGAATTATATCATGTATATTTAATTATCTATTACGTATATTATTCCCTATTATTGAGAAAATAAATTTTATATCTATTATTCTTCTAATCCAGCCATACGTGCATATACCTCTCCAAGTGTTGGCATGCCAGCTTGAGCGCCAAATTTCTCTACGGATAAAGAGGCTGCAATGTTAGCAAAATATAGAGCCTGATCTAATGACTGACCTTCAACTAAAGCATAGGCAAGTGCTCCGTTAAACGTATCACCTGCACCTGTTGTATCTACCGCTTTTGTCATATAAGCTGGCACATGAATCTGATATTCCCCATCAAAATAGCGAGCTCCCTCACTACCTAAGGTTATAATCATTTTATTTGGATATTTTTTTAAAATAGTGTCAAAATCATCGCCAAAAATTTCTGCACATTCTGTTTCATTCGGTGTAATATACGAAATATCTTCCATCCATTGGACATCAAAATTAGCTGCTGGAGCAGGATTTAATAGCACAGGTATTTGGGCTTCTTTGCATAATTTTATGGCATAGGCAACAGTTTCCTTGGGAATTTCGAGCTGTATAATGACCATTTGACTTTGCTGAATAATTTCCCTTGCCGCTTCGACCTGAGCAGGCTTTAACTCATAATTTGCGCCAGGCACTACAATAATGCGGTTATCTTGATTATAGATTAATATATTTGCAATCCCAGTAGGCACTGCCGTACTTTTAATGGCCTTAGTTTGAATTGACTCTTGCGATAAAACCTTTCGTAGGGTATCACCAAAGCTATCATTGCCTACACAGCCAATCATTGAAACTTCGCTTCCAAGACGTGCAGCAGCAATTGCCTGATTGGCCCCCTTACCGCCTGGTGCCGTTTTAAACGCTGAACCAAAAATCGTTTCACCTTGCTTTGGAAAAGTATCCATTTGTACAACCAAATCCATATTAAGACTCCCAATAACTGTAATCATCTTTTTCACTACCTTTCATTGCTTATATTCTATCGAAAAAAACATGATAGGAACAAGAATAACGAGCGGTTTTTTCTCCCAGCTGAGCGGTTTCCCCTTACCCGAGCATTCACCATCCTCCATTTAACTAGCAACATCTAACTGCAATTAAAAAGACTGAAGACAATTGTACCTCGTCTTCAGTCTTAAGGAAAATCATCTATTAAAATGCCATACGTTTTGCTTCGTAAGCAGCAATTTGTTCCTCGTATTTAATCGTTAAAGCAATTTCATCCCAGCCATTTAGTAATGTTTCTTTATAATAAGAATCGATGTTAAACTTATAGACGTTTCCATCTTCACCAGTTACTGTTTGAGCTTCCAGATTGACTTCCATCATGTAAGGTTTAGCGAGACCCTTTGCTAAAATTTCATCACATTCTGCTTCAGTTAGCTTAATTGGTAAAATACCATTTTTAAAGCAGTTATTATGGAAAATATCTGCAAATGATGGTGCGATGACAACATTGAAGCCATAATCTAGGATAGCCCATGGAGCATGTTCGCGAGAAGAACCACATCCAAAGTTATCCTGTGCTACTAAAATTTTGGAGTTTTTAAATTCAGGTTTATTCAATATAAAATCTGGAATTTCATTACCCTGTGCGTCAAAACGCCAATGGTAAAATAAAAATTGTCCAAAGCCTGTGCGCTCAATTCGTTTTAGAAACTCTTTCGAAATAATTTGATCTGTATCTACGTTTTTACGATCAAGTGGCGTTATGACACTATTCACGATATTAATTGGTTCCATGTTCAATCATCCCTTCCGTGTAAAAACAAACTTACACCGTTTCCTTTACAAATTCACGTACATCCACAAAATGTCCAGCAATTGCTGCGGCTGCTGCCATTGGTGGTGAAACAAGGTGTGTACGAGAACCTGCTCCTTGGCGCCCTTCAAAGTTACGGTTGGATGTAGATGCACAGCGTTCGCCAGCAGGTACAACATCATCATTCATAGCTAAACACATGGAGCAACCTGATTCACGCCATTCGAAGCCTGCTTCTGTAAAGATTTTATCTAACCCTTCTGCCTCAGCTTGCTTTTTTTGTAGAATGGGAACCTGGTACAACGATTGCTGTGACATTATCATGTACCTTTCTTCCTTGGATGACACTTGCAGCCGCACGTAAATCACTGATGCGTGAGTTTGTACAAGAGCCAATAAATACGTGTTGGATATCGATGGATGTTAATGGTTGCCCTTCTTTTAAGCCCATGTAGGTAAGTGCTTTACGAAGTGCTGCTTTATCTGATTCATCCTCGTAATCCGCTTGTGTTGGAACAGTTCCTGAGACACCTGTACCCATTGAAGGATTTGTTCCCCAAGTAATGATTGGCTCAATTTCTTCTGCTTTAATGATACGAACTGTATCATATGTTGCGTCCTCATCAGAAGCAAGGCTTACCCAATAGGCTGCCGCTTCATCAAATTTTTCGCCTTGAGGTGCATATTTACGACCACGAATATAGTCAACAGTTATTTGGTCAGGTGAAATAAGACCAGCTTTTGCACCTGCTTCAATTGACATGTTACAAATCGTCATACGTTCTTCCATTGAAAGCTTGTGGATAGCCTCTCCAGTGAATTCCACAATATGTCCTGTGCCAACGCCGATACCGAATTTAGCGATAATTGCTAGAATAATATCTTTTGCAGCTATACCAACAGGTAGTTCACCTTCAACACGAATTTCCATTGTTTTTGGCTTATTTTGCCAAAGGGTTTGTGTTGAAAGTACATGCTCCACCTCAGACGTACCAATACCAAAGGCAATAGCTCCAAAGGCACCGTGTGTGGATGTATGGGAATCACCACAAACAATTGTTTTACCAGGCTGTGTTAAGCCTAATTCTGGTCCAATAACATGAACAATGCCCTGATCAGGTGCCCCATTCCAGCTAGCTCGACACCGAATTCTTCAGCATTTTTAGCCAAAGTTTCAATTTGATTACGTGCAATTGGGTCATTAATCGTTGGTAGATTTTTAGTAGGGACGTTATGATCCATTGTTGCAAAGCTTAAATCTGGACGACGCACCTTACGTCCGTTCATGCGCAGACCTTCAAAAGCCTGCGGAGAAGTAACTTCATGAATTAAATGAAGATCAATATATAACAGGTCAGGTTTGCCCTCTTCCTGATAAACAACATGTTTATCCCAAATCTTTTCAATTATATTTTTGCCCATTGTCTTCACCTATTTCTTAAATGTATGTTGTCATAATGCTTTCCGAAACAAAGCTAGTATCAATCTCGTTAATTACTTTATCTGTCCATTCATTCGTAGATAGAATACGACCACCATCGCGAGCAAGATCTGCTGTGAAATAACCATCATCAAATACTGCACTAACAGCACGTTCAATTTCCGCCGCTTCTTCTTTTAAGCCAAATGAATATTGCAGCATCATCGCCACAGAAAGAATAGTTGCCGCTGGATTTGCTACACCTTGGCCAGCAATTTCTGGAGCTGAGCCATGTACTGGTTCATATAGACCGAAATTATCGCCACGAATGGAGGCCGATGGTAATACACCTAAAGAACCTGTAATAACAGAGGCTTCATCACTTAAAATATCACCAAACATATTTTCAGTAACAACCACATCATAGTGACCCGGATTTGTAATTAATTTCATCGCGACCGAATCGACTAAATTATGCTCAACCTGTACATCGGGATATTCTTTTTTCTTCGCTTCCACTACTTCACGCCATAGTCGACTAGTTTCCAGTACATTTGCTTTATCGACAGAACATAATTTACCTCCACGTAAGCGTGCTAATTCAAAGGCATTTTCAACAATCCGTTCAACCTCAGCCGTTGAATAAACAGTTGTATCAATCGCACCATTTTCAGTACGCATACGTGGTTCCCCGAAGTATACGCCGCCTGTTAATTCACGTACAATCATTAAATCGACGTTTTCGGCAACTTCACGCTTTAATGGTGAAGCTTCAAGTAAACTCGGGAACGCCTTTACTGGACGTAGATTTGCAAATAAATCAAAATGCTTGCGAATACGCAATAAGCCTTTTTCTGGACGTAATTCAGGTGGATTATTATCCCATTTTGGACCACCTACTGCCCCAAGTAAAATTGCATCACTGCTTTCACACAATTCAATCGTCTCATCTGGTAATGGATTATTGTGTTGGTCGATGGCAGCGCTCCGATTGTTGCATAACCTAAATGGAATGTATGGTTGAAACGTTTACCGATTACTTGCAATACACGTACAGCAGAAGCAACAACCTCTGGCCCAATTCCGTCACCAGGAAGTACTGTAATTTTTTTTCTCCATCGTCAAAACACCTTTCTTTGTATAGTGTAGACATACACTATTTTAGTAAAGACTCTCATCTACAAATATAGATGAGAGCCATCAATGTGAATGATACGAGGTCCATTCACTACCACTAATCTGTGACATTCACCAGAGGCTTAATGCTTAACTCACAGGTGCACGTTTACTTGCCTGAATTAAATGACGAATAATCGTATTTAGATAAGCTTTTGCAGAAGCTTCTAAGACATCCTGTGAGGAATTTCTGCCAGTTGTTGACCACCATTAACGAATATTAATAACGGCTTCAACTAGTGCATCGCGCCCCTTGCCAACAGTTGCTTGGCTATTTCAATTTTTCTGCTGTATTTAAATTAATACCAGCGGATTGTTCGCCATCGCGAAGAATTGTATCGAAAATATCAATTTTTCGCACTAGTTGCTACTTCTCTCACAACTTTTTCTTTCCCTTCGTTGATGAATGGCATCATAGCACGTAATTTAGCACCAACTTCTTCGATTTGGTGGTTTGCACCTGCTTCTTTGAATTTTGTATATTCTGGACGACCGTTTTCGTTTTCTTGAATCCAACGGCGAGCAAACGTACCATCCTGGATATCTGTTAATACTTCTTTCATACGACCTTTTACGGATTCATCGATAATACGTGGTCCTGCTACATAGTCACCCCACTCAGCTGTATCTGATACTGAGTAACGCATTGTTGCCATACCACCTTCAAACATAAGGTCAACAATTAATTTTAATTCATGAAGTGTTTCAAAGTATGCTAGTTCTGGTTGGTAACCAGCTTCAACTAATGTTTCAAAACCAGCTCTTACTAATTGTGTAGCACCACCACAAAGTACTGCTTGTTCACCGAATAGGTCTGTTTCAGTTTCCTCTTTAAATGTAGTTTCAAGAAGACCACCACGAGCTGCGCCAATTCCTTTTCCGTATGCTAGGCTAAGTCTTTCGCTTGACCTGTTGCATCTTGATGGATTGCGAATAAGCCTGGTACGCCTGCACCCTCTTGGTATTGACGACGTACTAAATGTCCTGGACCTTTTGGTGCCACTAAGAATACATCAACATCTGCTGGTGGTGTAATTTGACCGAAATGAATGTTGAAGCCGTGTGCAAACATAAGTGCTTTACCTGCTTCAAGATGTGGAGCGATTTCAGCCTCATAGACAGCTTTTTGACGCTCATCTGGAAGTAAGATTTGAATAACATCTGCTTCTTGTGCTGCCTCAGCCACAGTTTTAACATCTAATCCATCAGCTTTAGCTGCATCGAAAGATCCACCTGGACGAACACCTACAACCACATCAAAGCCTGATTCTTTTAGATTAAGTGCATGTGCATGACCTTGTGAGCCATATCCGATAATTGCGATTTTTTTCCCTTTTAATACTTCCTCATTGATGTTTTGTTCATAGTACATAGTAGCCATTGTTTGTTTCCTCCTAAATTTGGGTTTAATTTTTGACTCTAAATGCACAGTACAAAATTGCGCTATGCATCTAAAGCAATCAATTTTATATGCAAACTATTTTAAAATAGAGAGCTGCGGATTTGAGATTTTTTTGTGTTTCTCGAACAGAAGCAGTTGCCCCTGTGCGAGTTAATTCTTTAATTCCATATGGTCGAATGAGTTCAATAAAGGCATCAATCTTATCTGGATGTCCTACAACTTGATATGTGACAACATTTTTTTGCCGTATCAATAATTTGTGGACGAAATGGTTCAACAATTGAATTCATTTCCAATCGTAAGTTTGGTGGTGAAATAACTTTGACAAGCGCTAACTCACGTAACACGATTGATTTATCTGTTATATCATTGACCTTTAATACATCAATTTGTTTTGATAACTGCTTTACTAGCTGTTCAATTTTACTCTCATCTTCTACATTTACAACAAATGTCATTTTTGAGAAGTTCGGCTGCTCCGTATGACCAACTGTAATGGATTCAATATTGAATTGGCGTTTCATCAGCAAGCCCGTTACACGGTTTAATACGCCGCTTTGGTTAATCACTGTTACTGTAATTACTCGTTTCAATTCTTTTTCACCCCGATCATTTCATGTAAGCCTTTGCCAGGTGCTACCATAGGATAAACACATTCAAGCTGTTTAACACGACAATCAATTAATACTGGATCATCTGAAAGAAGTGCCTCACGGAAAATGCTCTCCGCTTCATCGATTGTATTAATACGATAACCCTTTATACCATATGCATCAGCTAATTTAACAAAGTCTGGTTGGATTGGCATTAATGAAGATGAATAGCGCTCCTCATAAAATGTTTGTTGCCACTGGCGTACCATTCCAAGACAGCTGTTATTTAGAATTACCACCTTTACTGGTAGGTTGAATTCTTTTAATAGGGAAAGCTCTTGTGCAGTCATTTGGAACCCTGCATCTCCTACAATAGAAACAACCTTTTTGTCTGGCTTCGCAAACTGGGCGCCAATTGCAGCTGGGAAGCCGAAGCCCATCGTACCAAGTCCACCAGACGTTACCCATCCATGATCATTATTTAAGCGATAATATTGTGCAGCCCACATTTGGTGCTGACCAACATCCGTTGTGACAATTGCATCACCTTCTGTAATTTTATGCACAAGCTCTAATGCTTCCTGCGGTAAAACTTCCTTTTCTCCAGGGTCTTTGCAGTACCACAGAGGGTATTCATTGGCATGATTTCTCAAGTATGCAAGCCATTCTGCTGTATCAGGACCCTCAAAATCCTTTTTCAACAATGCTTTTAATGCTTCCTTTGCATCTGCACAATCGGGATATCAGTCGGTACATTCTTACCAATTTCTGCTGGATCAATATCAATGTGTATAATTGTTGCATTCGGAGCAAATGTCGCTAAATTTCCTGTTAGGCGATCATCAAAACGAGCACCAATATTTAATAATAAATCAGATTTTGTAATAGCTGTATTCGCTGTAACAGTACCATGCATACCAGCCATTCCGATAAATAATTCATGTTCTCCATGGATGGATCCAAGCCCTAAAAGCGTGTTAGTTACTGGAATACGGTATTTTTCAGCAAATCTTGTTAATTCTTCACGTGCATCCGCAAAGAGTACACCAGCACCAGCTAAAATGAGAGGATTCTTTGCTAATGAAATTGCCTGAATCGCCTTTTGTATTTGTAAATAGTTTGGCTTATAGGTTGGTTGATAACCTGGTAAATAAATTTCATTTGGAGCTTGTGGCGGATTTTCCACATCAAACAGCATTTGAGACACATTTTTTGGGAAATCCACTACTACGGGACCTTTCCTGCCTGTATTGGCGATATGGAAAGCTTCTTGTACAATACGCGGAATGTCATTGACATCCTGTACTTGGTAGTTATGCTTTGTAATTGGTGTTGTAATTCCCATAATATCCGCTTCTTGGAATGCATCTGTACCAATGACAGATGTGGCCACTTGACCTGTAAAAATAACTAACGGAATCGAGTCAATCATAGCATCCGCAATACCTGTTACTAGATTTGTTGCCCCTGGTCCACTAGTGGCAATAACAACACCTGGTTTATTGGAAACCCGTGCATAACCCTCTGCCGCATGGATCGCACCTTGTTCATGTCTAGTTAAAATATGACGAATTGGATTTTTATACATTGCATCATAAATTTGCAGAACAGCACCGCCTGGATAACCGAAAATAATTTCGACACCTTGATCATGCAATGCTTGCACTAAAACGTCAGCACCATCTTTCGCCTGATAGGTTTGTTCAGCCTTTGCTGTTGTTGCTAATTCTTCTTTTTCATTGATAGAAACATTCGCACTCATCAAATATGCCTCCTTCTTCTTTTTCCTTTAATTTCACATTAGTGATGCGCATCAGTGAAGTATAACTGGCTGAAGGTCTCCTTAAGAAAATAAGAGACTCTTCTGAAACGTCGTCAAAAATAATAAAAAGCCCTTTTCTCCACACGCAAAGAACTACCTTACGTAGGGATGAAAAAGACTTTCCATGGTACCACCCTTTTTTTATAGCAAAAACTTGCTACCTCGTGAATAAATGAAAGCATTTATGAACCAATGCGAGTTTATTCGCATCCAATACGGTGTCATAAAACATTTATTCATTAATAACGAGCACTTTCGATTATGCCCGGAGCTATCTAATGGCAACTGCGTTTAATAGCTCACTCCGAGGGGATGTCGGATCTAGTTGTATCGCCGGCTTCCAGCACGACCGGCTCTCTGGTAGATACAAGGCTCTAGAACCTTTAACCTCATCAACGTTTTAACATATCAAATTGTTAAATTTTCATCACGCCACCTGTAGAAGCGTTGGTTACTAATTTTGAATATCTTGCAAGCCAACCACGTTTGATTTTCGGTTCAAATACTGGCAGTTTTGCACGACGTTCAGCTAAAACCTCATCTGAAACTTCTAAATTGATTTTACGATTTGGTAGATCAATTGTGATGACATCACCGTTTTCAACTAATGCGATTGGACCACCTTCTGCTGCTTCTGGTGAAATATGTCCAATTGAAATACCACGAGATGCACCTGAGAAACGACCATCTGTAATTAATGCAACCTTTGTGCCGAGACCACGGCCTTGAATAGCAGACGTTGGTGCGAGCATTTCAGGCATCCCTGGGCCACCTTTAGGTCCTTCGTAGCGAATGACGACTACATGGCCTTCTTTCACTATTCCATTATCAATATTTTCTTGTGCCGCTTCTTGTGAATCAAAGACGATTGCCTCGCCTCTGAATACCTGAATAGAAGGGTCAACAGCTCCTACTTTTATTACAGAGCCTTCTGGTGCGATATTACCAAATAAAACTGATAAGCCACCGACTGGGCTATACGGATTGTCTTTTGTACGGATAACTTGATCATTTGTGATGTGATAGTCTTTTACAAGTTCACCCATTGTTACACCAGCAACTGTTTGGCGGTTTGGATGAATAGCACCCGGAATAGATGCTAATTCATTAATAATGGCACTAACGCCACCAGCTTTATTAATATCATCCATTGAAATATCTGAAGCTGGCATAATTTTTGCTAGATATGGAACACGTTCTGCCACTTTATTGATATCTTCAATGTTATAGTCAATTTCAGCCTCATTAGCAATCGCTAGCGTATGAAGAACTGTGTTTGTTGACCCACCCATTGCCATATCCAGTGCAAATGCATCATCAATTGCCTCTTTTGTAATAATGTCACGAGGCTTAATATCCTCTTTAATCATACGGACTAGTTGTTTAGCAGCCTCTTTTATAAGCTGATGGCGTTCTTCAGATGTAGCAACAATTGTACCATTTCCTGGTAAAGCTACACCTAACATTTCCATTAAACAGTTCATAGAATTTGCTGTAAACATTCCTGAGCATGATCCACATGTTGGACATGCGTTATTTTCAATATCTAATAGCTCTTCAGCTGACATTTTCCCTGATTTATGTGCCCCTACCCCTTCAAATACAGAAGTTAATGATAGTTGCTTACCTGTTGCAGAAGTACCGGCCTCCATTGGACCACCAGAAACGAAAATTGATGGTACATTAGTACGAACTGCTGCCATTAGCATTCCTGGTGTAATTTTGTCACAGTTTGGAATGTAGAATACACCATCAAACCAGTGTGCATTAATAACTGTTTCTGCAGAGTCTGCGATAATTTCGCGGCTTGGTAAGGAGTAACGCATACCAATATGCCCCATCGCAATGCCATCATCTACACCGATTGTATTAAACTCAAATGGAATTCCTCCTGCTTCAATAATGGCTTCTTTGACAACATCAGCAAATGTACGTAAATGAACGTGACCTGGTATAATGTCGATGTAAGAATTACAAACCCCAATAAATGGCTTGCCTAGATCTTTTGCTTTTACTTTGCCTGTAGCATATAAAAGACTTCGATGTGGCGCACGATCTACGCCTACTTTAATCATGTCACTTCTCATTTTAAACGCCCCTCATTTATTGCTATGTTCGTTGCTATATACGAAATGTTCTGTCTATTTTGTTTTCGTCTATATGTTAACTGCCTGAAAGACAACTAACTGCTATAACGAACGTGTTAAATTGTTGTTATCATAGTACGAAAAAAAAGGTCTCGTCAACAGTATTTTTTTGAATTGTTTAAACAATTTAAATTATTTGTTTAATTTGAAATCGTTTTCATGCTGATTAAGCATCACTTTTATCTCGTTTTGATAATTTTTTTGACATTTCGTTCAAATTTTAATTTTTCATAAATATCTTTATGTTGTCTTTCTATTACCTTGGAAGATGGGCAGAAGTCTACAGAATAGGATAGCGCTTACAATGTGAATAATTTTCTTAAATAACCAGTAAAAAAAACATTATCTGGATCATACTGACGACGAATTGCTAAAAACTTTTCAATATCTGGATATAGTTCATACACATACCCAGCTGTTAAATGGTTTTGTTTTCCCCAATGTGGACGTCCCTTATATTTCTTCATCATCGTATGAATCCATTCAAAATAAGGTTCCTCAGGCATTCCTTTATACATATGAAAGGCAATAAAGGCAGATTCATGCCCCTGAGTAGGACTTAAAAAAACCTGCTTCACCAGCTGTAGTTCTACATTCCAATGGAAAATGAACATTAAAAAGCCCCTTTTTGAAGGTTGCATGAATCTCCTCCATACATGCTTCAAAATACATTAAGGGAATTGCATATTCACTTTCTTGGAACTTTACGCTTCTAGGGGATGGGTAAATTTCATAACTAATGCCTGTTTTCTCCCCCTCTACAACATTTGCTGCAGCTATTTTACTCATCGCTCCACTTAATGAAGGCTTCCATTTACAAAGCTCAGACATTGCTAAAAATGCACCATTTTCTACTATTTGAAGTTTCATTATTTCAATTCTCCTGCTCCAATCACTCTGATAAACTGGGTCTACCGCATTCATACGTTTAACTTGTATGGTCTCACTACCAGGAAAATAAAACCATTCCACATGACGATGCTGTCGAATATCCTCGGCAAAAATAGTCAGTCCGTTTGTCAGCGTATCCCTTGTGCCTATATAATGTAGGCCGTAAAGAGGTATTACTTTAATTGTCACCTTCACAAGCACACCAAGCATACCGAGCGATACATGTAAAGATTCAGATAAATCATCCAAGCCTCTAGTATGCTCTTGATATGTCCCAGTACCGTCAACAAATCCCCATTTTGTGACTGTTGAAGATAGCGAGCCTAGTGTTACTCCTGTTCCATGTGTGCCTGTTGACACGGCTCCCGCAATGGATTGTTCTTGAATATCCCCCATATTACTTAGAGCAAAGCCATGTTTTGCAAGCGAAGGTCCAATCTCATATAAATAGGTTCCAGCCCAAAGTGTTGCCTCTTGCTTTTCCTCATTTACAGCTATAAGCCACGCATATTATGTAAAGAAAGTGCGATATGCTCAGGCATTGCTACAGCACTAAAAGAGTGAGCGGCACCTGTGACACGGATTGTTTTTCCCGATTCACGCGCTTGCTTCACTATTTGGACTACATCCTCAATCGATTGGGGTAAATACATCTCACCTGGATAAGAGATTACATTGCCAGCCCAATTTGTCCATTTCTCACCATTTTTCCATTTCTCTATAGAAAACATTGCCCATCCCCCCTATAAGTATTATAAGACCCTAAATACTTGTCCCCTCGAATAGCATGCAGTTTTTGGAATCTTTCACAAAGCTCTCCTGCTTTTGCATGTCGAAAGTACAATGTGTCACCTACATTAATATTTTTATGCTTTACCTTAATCGGTGATTGAACTTCTCCTGCTCCTTCTAAACTAAGATATGAAAAAAAAGGTAGGCTCATAGAATACCGGTAAACGATCAGCACCAATTGCACCAGAGGCCGTATACCCTCCTCCGTGGCAAACAACAATATTTTTTTTCTGGCTTCCTTGTTACTCTTAAAGCAAATCCAGCTGCCTTTTCAAGGTATAAATGCGTAAACTGATCAAACAATGCTGGGGCATAAAATGCAGAACCCACTGTTATTTCCGTTACTTCTCGCTGCTGTGCAGTATACGCCATACTCCCTGAACCACCACCATTGATAAAGCGTACTTTAGGAAAATACGCCTTTATATGAGCAATGGCTAATCGACGAAACTGAGTAACCTGTTTTTTAGCTTGTTGCTGCATAATGTCTATAATTCTTCCCTTTATAGCATTTACAGGTCGATTGCCCACCCAGCAATTTGTGCCTCATAGCCATAGCTCCTACGACCTCGATGTCTGGCTGTTGTTGTATAAATTTTAAGAACGGTGTTAAGGTCTCTAATGAATAAAGGGAAGAACGTTTTGTACCGAAATAAAGTAATTTAAAATCATTGGACACATTAATATCTATACATACCTGTACACGTACGCCAAGCTCTTGTGCTAGCCTAGCCAAAAATGTCACATGCTCCTCCTTATCCACCATAAAAGTGACGATTTTTCCTTCTTTTACGAAGTGTAATAACTGTCGTACTGACTCTTCTTCCATAACTGGATAGCCAAGCAATACATCGTCAAAATGCTGCTGCAATAAGAAAAGAGTCTCAGCAGCCGTAAACGTCATATATCCAACAGCATTTGGAAGGTTGTCGTATAAATAACGTAGTATCTCTACAGAACGAATTGATTTTGTAGCAATTCGGATGTTTTTTTTCTCTGCAATCATTGCGAACCGTTGCAATATTTTTATCTAAAGCATCAAAATCTATCCAAGCAAAAGGCCGCTCTATTTCTTGAAAAGCGTGGTTAAATCTTGTTGTCACCCAATCACTCCTTTACATGTACTATGTATTTGACAATTGACTAAAAAAATTCCTTTTCATATCACGATTTCAAAAGTATTTCATATAATAGTTCAAGACAACAAAAAAACAACCGTGGACATATCATCAAAATAGCCATCACGGTTGCTTTAGTTTTCGACAAGCATTAAACTCACCTTTCTATATTATTTTTATTAGCTTACGAGACAAAAATGAAATCTGCTGCTATATTTAGCATCACTAGCAGATGTAAACCTGCAATAAGTAACCCTTGTCGATTTAAACGCTTCATAGCTGTCATATTCATATAGAACACTCTCCTTTTTTTCATATTATACTCACACGAAAAACAATTTTCAAACTATTCTTAATATTAAAATATAATCATTTTTCTGACAACCAGGCCCAAATATGGCATGATTAAAGTGAAATTATACCTATAGGGAGAGTGGAAAAATTGAGAAAAGCGTTATTAGTTATCGATTATACGTATGATTTTGTAGCCTCTGATGGAAAACTAACATGTGGTGAACCCGGTCAAGTATTGGATGAAAAAATAGCATCCTTAATTGAACAATTTATTGCTGATCAAGAATTCATTGTTTTTGCCAATGATTTACATGAAGAAAATGATAGCTTTCATCCTGAAACAAAGCTATTTCCTCCACATAATATTCGTTGCACAAAGGGGCGCCATTTATATGGGCGAGTAGGTGAAATGTATAATCTTTACAAAGATAAGGTATTATGGCTTGATAAAACACGTTATAGTGCATTTGCGGGAACCAATTTATTCATATTATTGAAGGAACGTGGCATTGAAGAAATTCATTTAGTTGGTGTATGTACGGATATTTGCGTATTACATACAGCTGTCGATGCTTATAATTTGGGTATTCCCACAGTTATTTATGCACATGGTGTTGCAAGTTTTGATGCTGCAGGCCATGAATGGGCATTACGTCATTTTGAACATACGCTAGGTGCAAAAATAGTTCAATAAAGCCATTTCATGGATTTGTAATAAAAACCATAGAAGCTAGGTGCGTTTAATATGCTCTATTCAGGGTATAACTAAGTAATCGCCATTATATCTTAATTTTAAGGAGATGAAGAGAAAATGATTAGCTTCATTTGGTATTTAATCATCGGCGGTATTTTAGGTTGGTTAGCTGGCGTCATTTTAGGAAAAGATGTACCTGGCGGCATCATTGGAAATATCGTTGCAGGGATTGTCGGTTCTTGGGTTGGTAGCATGGTTCTGGGCAACTGGGGTTGGAGAGTTAGTGATTTTTACGTATTCCCAGCATTAATTGGTGCGATTGTGCTTATCTTCATTGTAAGCATTATTTTAAAGAGTATGCGTAAAGCAACCTAAATATGTAGGAAAGAGCCATCAATTTTGGTGGCTCTTTACTTTTTGTCATTTAACAGCACTGCTTGTTTCAACTCATTATGATAATCATTATATAAATTGAAATAATGTAACACCTTTTCAACGTATTCATCACTATGATTGTACTGAAAAACAGCCTGTTTAACATCGCCATTTGCTGCCCCGTTTTTTTGATAAATAATTTGCCGCACTATAAATAGCATCCTCAATATCATATGGATCTGCAATTCCATCTCCATTGGCATCCACACCATATCCACCGTATTTCTTTATGGCTTCTGGACTCATTAGCTCTGTTTTTGAAATATTTCCTTTCCCTAAACCTGAACAGGAAGGATGTTTCCAGCCCACAAATGTACATGGCATAAATTGCATCGGACCTTCAGCACCTGCTGGGGAAACAAGAGATTTCATGGAGGAAAAGCGAGTTTCTATTCGATGATGGGCTGCTAGTAAAGTCCATGGCACACCATATTTCTCCTCTGCTGCTACATAAATAGGAATAAATTGTTCAGGAATTTTCATATCAAAATTTTGTTGAATATCTTCTATTGCCCGTTGTTGAGCGATTTTCTCAAATATCGGTAGTGTTTGAAGCTCCCTCCAGGCAAAAAAAAGCAAGGACATAAACTGTTATGGCTATTGGTACTAATAGTGCTATCACTCCCATTTGAACGGATGATGATAATGGTTTTTTCTTCATATTTTTCGTCATAATTCACACCTAATTAAATTTTCTCTTTCTATATTACCAAATTTGTCGTTTTTTGTAGTCGTTTTTTTCAGTATATAATTTCCACTATTATAACAGTTGAAAAGAACGGGAAAAATATAGTAAAATATATTTTGATTCATTTATATGGATAAATATTGGAGGAATTTGTTTTGTGGAAAGACTTTAAAGAGTTTGCTATGAAGGGCAATATTGTCGATTTAGCAGTAGCAGTGGTGATTGGTGGTGCTTTCGGTAAAATTGTTACCTCCTTAGTTGCAAATATTATTATGCCATTAGTCGGTATTTTAACTGGTGGTATCGATTTAACAGAAAGCTTTGTCTATGGCTCTGGGGATGCCACAGTTAAATTGGGTGAATTTTTACAGTCGATTATTGACTTTTTAATAATTGCTTTTGCAATTTTTATGGCATTAAGAATTATGACCAAGTTTTCTCGTAAAAAAAGAAGAGGCAGTTGTGGAAGAACCAGCACCTGAACTAGATGCGAAGGAAGAGCTGCTAAAGGAAATTCGAGATTTATTAAAAAAAGAACAAGCCTAAAATTTCTAAAGAATCTGTTCGCATTTCCGATTAGGAAGCAGGCAGATTCTTTTACTTTTCCGTTTTATCTATTCCTCTTAAATGCTTCCCTTCCTCTATCTCCTACTATTCCTAGGTGATTTACCTTAAATAATCTAGCTAATTTTCTGAAATCATCTTGTTCTTCTTTATCATACATGTTAAATTGGTAACAATTATTGAGAATATGGATCAAGAGAAAATTTGACTCTTTCCATGACTACGATGCAGAAAAGAGTGACAATATGACAATCAACAGAAGTATTGAAACAAAACTTGTACAGCTTGGCAATTTAAGTGATCCAAGAACTGGTGCTGTCAGCCCGCCAATCCATCTATCAACAGCGTACAAGCATACAGGGATTGGTGAATCCACTGGTTTTGACTATACACGTACAAAAAAATCCAACCCGTAGCTTATTAGAAGAAGGAATCGCTGATTTAGAGGGTGGGGACATGGGTTTTGCCTGTAGTTCAGGTATGGCAGCCATTCAGCTAATTCTATCATTATTTAAGCCTGGAGATGAATTGGTGGTGCCTGATGATTTATATGGAGGTACATATCGACTTTTTAATTTCTTCGAAGAGACATATAATATTAAACCTGTTTACTCAAAATTTGAATCGGTTGAACAGGTTGAGGCTTTAATCAATGACAATACGCGTGCCCTCTTCATTGAAACTCCGACAAACCCACTTATGCAGGAATTTGATTTGCAAACTTACGCGGAATTAGCCCACAAGCATGGTGTATGGTTAATTGTTGATAACACATTCTATACGCCATATTTCCAACGTCCAATCGAATTAGGTGCAGATATTGTTATTCATTCAGCTACTAAGTATATTGGTGGTCATAATGATGTCTTAGCGGGTTTAGTTGTCGCAAAAGGCGCAGAACTAGCGGAACGTATTGCCTTTCTTCATAATGGCAGCGGAATGGTATTAGGGGCAATGGATGCTTGGTTACTGATTCGTGGCTTAAAAACAATGCATCTTCGTCTAAAGCAGCACGATGCAAATGCTAAAGCAATCGCTGCTTATCTAGAGCAGGAAGAACTTGTAACTGACGTATTATACACAGGAAAAGGTGGCATGCTGTCCTTCCGTTTACAGAAAGCTGGGTGGATTGACCCATTCCTTCGTAACTTAAAATTAATTACGTTTGCTGAGAGCCTTGGCGGTGTTGAAAGCTTTATTACGTATCCTGCTACTCAAACACATGCAGATATGCCATATGAGGAACGTATTGAACGTGGTGTATGTGACCGTTTACTGCGTTTCTCAGTCGGAATTGAAGAGGCTGAGGATTTAATTGCCGATTTAAAACAAGTATTCGATATCCTTAGAAAAGAGGCATAGACATGAAGCAACGTATTGAAACAAGCCTAATACACGCAGGTGTTCGTGACGGCTACGCTAATAAAAAAAGGTGCCGTCAATGTGCCTATGTATTTATCATCGACGTTTCATCAGGAGAGTATTGATGAATTTGGTGAATATGATTATGCTCGATCAGGTAACCCTACAAGGGATGCATTGGAAAAAGCAGTTACAGAACTTGAAGGAGGAGTTCGTGCTCATGCCTTTTCCTCAGGGATTGCCGCTGTGTCCGCAGCATTGATGCTTTTATCACAGGGTGATCATATTGTGATGACAGAAGATGTTTATGGGGGAACATATCGTTTCGTCACTAAAGTATTACCACGTTTTGGGATAACGCATACTTTTGTTGATTTTACCGATTTAGCAGCTGTTGAAGCAGCTATCACACCTACAACTAAATTGCTTTATATGGAAACACCATCTAATCCAACGCTCGGCATTACAGATATTCGTGGGGTAGTTACCTTAGCCAAGATGCATAATTGTTTAACATTTTTAGACAATACATTTATGACACCATTACATCAACGCCCACTTGAGCTAGGTGTAGATGTTGTCATCCATAGTGCTACAAAGTTTTTATCCGGACACTCTGATATTATTGCAGGATTGACGGTTACAGCTGATGAAAAGCTAGGACAGGATCTTTACTTTATCCAAAATTCATTCGGCAATATTCTAGGTGTACAAGATTCCTTTACACTACTGCAAAATATAAAGACGACTGATGTACGCTTTAGTCGCTCAGCGGAATCGGCACAAAAGATTGCAGAGTTTTTAGCTGCAAACCCTCTTGTCGAGCAGGTGTATTACCCTGGGCTTGAATCTCATCTAGGCTATGATATTCATCGTAGCCAGTGCACAAGTGCAGGTGCTGTCCTATCATTCCGTCTGCCAAGCTACAAAGCCGCAAAAGCACTTGTAGAAGCGATGAAAATTCCTGTTTTCGCTGTCTCTCTTGGTGGCGTTGAATCGATTTTATCCTACCCAGCTAAAATGAGTCATGCTGCAATGGAGCCTGAAGAACGTGCAAAACGTGGTATTACTGATGGACTATTGCGTTTCTCAGTAGGACTAGAGCATGTTGACGATTTAATCGCTGATTTCACCCAAGCATTAGAAATTGCTACGAAAGCTTAAAAATTAGTAACCAAAACAATCGCGTCTCTAACAACTAGAAACGTGGTTGTTTTAGCTTCATTCAATATGGCCTATCTTATTGTACCAAAAATTTTTTCATGTTAAGTTTAGCCTGAAATAGGCTATAGAATGTTCTATACATTAGTAGAAGCGCTATTAATAAAGCTGAAAATTTGTAAACCTAGTCCCTCGCTAGTTTTCAGCTTTCCCCAAAGAATTCACTAACGGAAATATACTTAATGATTAACACGAGCCATTACTCGATACAAATAATCTCCATGCCCTTGTGCTAGCGTTACTTCCTGTTCATCCATTATCCAATAAAAGGAAAATACAAAACCTGCTTCATTTAATCCTGTAGGGTGATGCTGCCATGTATCTCTTTTTTTCATTCGTCGTTAGATGATAAAAATAGCGTTTTTGTAAAGCACCCGAATAATGATTAAAATAATCCTCAGCAATTAACCCCTTAACTGTTAAACGCGATAAGCCTGTCTCCTCAAACATCTCTCGGGTTACAGCTTCTAGCGGTGTTTCCCCTTCCTCTACTGTGCCTTTAGGAATTTGTATGCCTGCTCCTTCTGTATTTTGCTCAAAAACTAGCACCTGTAACTGCCCCTCATGCTCTCTCGTAATATAGCCAAATGCTTTTTCCACTACTTGCATGAAGTCATCTCCTTTCATATATTTAATGTTACAATAAATAGAAAAATTGGAATCTGCAGTAGAAAGTGTTGACATTAATTATACGACAGATGCAAGAGAATGACATCTTATTCGTGCAAGAAGTTGCCAAGAGAAGCTGGCATAAACATACGAAAGCATCATCCCCTATGACATCCAGAATGTTTTTTTACAGGTTGCTTATAGTGCTGGGCGCTTAAAAGAACGTCTAGAGAGCAGTCCTTTTTAAGTTGCTATATTAGGAATTAATAGTAGATTTCCAATTTTTCAAATATAAAAAATGATGAAGCTGAGCTTTTGGCAATCTAATTCTTCCTGAAACACGGGCAAAGGTATTGGTTCAGCGCTACACAGCAAGGTATCCAAATGTTTTCTGAAATCAAGTTACTTATCGTTTGTGTAGAGAGGTAAAATATAAGAGGTATGAGCTTTTATCAAGCAAGAGGCTTTGTGAAAATAGCAGAGTGTGAAAATCTTTTCGGTGGGCATATATGTTAAACTTAGTTTAAAACTGTAACGGAGCTAAAATTTACTCCGTTACAGTTTGTGACTAGGCAAGATTAATTTGCGTAGATTCGAGGATAAGTGCTGTTAATCCTGTGTCACTTCCAGATTCATGTGCTTGTCCTGTTTGCCAAAACACACCCTCTCCAGCCTTTAAAAATATCTTCTCCTTATCTGCTCCACAAATCCATCCTTCACCTTGAATGACTATAAATAACTGGGGAACAGGAGCCTCATGCATTCCAACGATACCACCCTGCTCTATATACATAAAACCAATACTCGTTGGTTCTACCGTTCTCATTATCCTCTTATAGAAAGCGTCTACTGAATCATAATTTATAATTGGATTGGCAAACTTTTGTGTAAAATTAAATATTTTCATATTATTAACAATTCCTTTCCATTATCTTACTTAAAAGCATTGCAAAATAACCCATGACTTCCCAATGTTTATTTTTACAATGTTTCTCAAGAATCCAAAATACAATTTACCGCTATTCCCCACCGAGACCAATTGAAGCAATAATCGCCAATCAATCGCTTCCTGTGTGCGAGGGATTTGAGTCGCCATAATATAAGCCGTTTGTTACAAGTTGACATTCCAAATACATATCGCCCTGAATGGTGTTGGATAACCGGCTAAGCGTTGAGTAACCATATCAACTACTCATATGTAAGAAAAAAAGTAGCTTAAATTCGCATTCATCTCACCACCTATAGCGATGGGAGACTTCCGTATGCCGCTACGCTTTTGATACAAAAAACATTTTCTGAAAGAAGTTAAATCGGTCGAGTAAGGAGATTGCTATGATGAAGTGTCAACTCGTTTTTAAATTGTAGGTTATGCTAATTCTTCCTGCGCAAATGCTAACAGCGTCCCATCTTCTTTCTTGAAATAAAAAGCAAGTGCATCATAGCCATTTCTTTTGATTGTGTCCCAGTCTGCTGTTTCTCCGCTAATCAGTTGTACATAACCTTGGTCATCTATCTCATAGTCATCCTCTTCTTCATCGAAATCAATATTATAAAAAAAATGATAATACAATCTCTGTTGCGGGCATGTTATATTTTTGAAGTGAACGATTAACACGTTGCTCTTCTGTATACTCATCACAAAACAATGCATTATAGCCATGCATGGTCCCATCAAACAGTAAAATTTCCTCTGCTGTTAATGGGTCCTTTGCAACAATTTTAGCGGTTGTGCCTGTAATGAAAGGCATTACCTCTCCCTCAAGTGATAACATATCACCATAATACCAAATTTCAAATTGTTGATTGCCAGTGCAAGAACTAAGCTGTAATTGTGATTCAACCTCGTTCAGATGTTGTACGTTTTCTGCAAATGGCTGTAAATATGTTGGAATTGGAATATTCATTACTTTCTCTCCTTTTTAATTAACCTTATACACTATTATAATAAAAGGAAACATTTAACTTTATCTAATGAAGAAATATTATTCAACCAGAAGGCAGAGTTATTGTAAATGGTAATAATTATTTAATGATTCCAGGTGGGTATTAATAGAAACAGGAAAGACGTTGAAATTAATACTCTAAGCGCATAGTTTTTTTATAAAAGTCTCTACCTAGAATTTGATTAGCCAATTAATGAAATCAAACCATCTTATACATTAAAACATCATCAATATATTGCTTATCATTTAACTTAATTTCATTGATTTTTCTTCCTTCCTCTACAAATCCCATCTTTTTATAGAGAGCAATGGCACTTTCATTTGTTGAAAATACGCCAAGACTAATCTTTTCAATATACGGATTGCACCCAGCCCACTTTAGTAGCTGCTCAAGCAAGCATTTCCCAATGCCCAGACCACGATATTTTTTTTAATATCATCATGCCAAAGGAGCCTGTATGAGCTAATCGTTTTCGATTTGGTGATTGAAACACAAGCCAACCAACTATTTTTTTCTTGATATTGTGCGATTAAGATTAATTCTCGTTCATTTGCTAATTTTGCTTCTACCCATTTTTTTTGCTCACCAATCGTTTGCTGAAATTCCTCTAGCGTAGTGATTAAATAATCTTCTTCTGCTAAAACTTCACTCTGTATTGACAGTATATTTTCAGCATCCTCTTCAGTGGCAGCTCTAATTTTGATTTGTTCTGTCATTTAGTATCTCTCCCTTCAAAAATGGCAACACAAATAGTCTCCTTATATGATATGGACATCAAGGAGACTAAATGATTTTAATGATTTCTAGTCAGATATCTTTGGAAATTTTTTTAAATCATTTGCCAAAAACTCATTGGATAACCAAGCATTTGTTGTTTTGATATCCTCCATAAAATTGGAAAGAGAGGTTTTATCTAATTGACTAAATTGCTTTGAAACCTCTGTATTTTTAATGTTTTCTTGCCACTTACCATAATCTTTTATTTTTTTCTTGCACGAGATGTGGTTGATTTGTATAAATCGATTTAACCAATTGATTATATTCCCTGAATGCTTCCACAAGCGCATCTTTATCCTGTTTTTCAGTAGCAGCTACTATTTTATCTTTAAAGCTCTGCCATTTTTCAGGGTAGGCATCCTTTACTAAATCATCTATATGAATATAATCATCCGGTGCATGTACTAATGGACCCTTTTCAATTGCATATGAAACAGTACCATTGTCATTTTTCACGCCATTGACTGCAAATTTTGCAATTGTTGTCATAGCCTCCATAAAATCTTTTGCCTGTTTTCCCTCTAAGTAGTTATCTGCAATAAATTGCGCTTTTTCTAAACCAAGTGAAATCATGGCTTGACGCTGTTCTTCCGTCATATTGCAACATTATGCACTAAGAGATTTTGAGATATTGTTGAATATGTAGCATCGAGTGCTTGCTGACTTGCACCTTTTAAGCTATTGACAAGTTTCTCGTTTGTTTGAATATGCGGGATGATGATGGCAAGAACATTATGTTCAATTTCCTCATCCAATCGAGCCTGCTGTTCCGCACGAATAGCAAGCTGCTCCTCACTTTCTACATAGTTTAATTTCCCTCCATCCTTAAATATAGAGGCTATCTTTTGAGCTATCTCCTCTGGTGCCTCTTGCAATTGAATGTGAGAATCGAATAAACTACGTGCTTCCTTTCCAATTGTGACAACATCCTGATCTTTTTTTAAAACTTGAGGATTTCCATCTCCCTTAGACGGAGTATGGATAGTTTGCATAAAATTCACTGTATTTGTATATGATGTTATTTTCATTATAATCCCCTATCCCTTTTAATTTCGTTAGAGTTTATATCGGATTAATTACAAAATAATTGAAGATAAAAAAAATAATTGGGTCTATTTTAGCTTACAAATTAAAAAAAACCCAGAATAAATTCTGGGCTTGATGACACTTACTTTTCTAGCATGATTAAAACTGTCGGGCCTTTGCTTCACTTCTCAAGATACGGTTGTGGAGAGTAATCTCCGTTTCACCATTTACTTGAGATTTAGAATGCTTAATCCTTGACCAGTTGCGGTGGATTTTTTGAGATTTGGGGTCTAATTGTTCAAACCTACTCATTTTCCATCCTCCTCATCATTATAGATTTCATAAGTGAAATCCGTTTTAGTATGACCTACGAATTAAAAATTATTCTTCCCACACTTTTAAAAGGCTCAAATTAATTGAATACTTGGTATGGTAAACAAATAATAGGAGGTTCCTCTAAATATATAATTAGCGTTTTATCCGGATATAAATGTGTAAAAAAAGATCATTCATTAAGATTTTTTTCTCTTTGAATATTTACCATCTTTCGAGTTGAATATATACATATTTTCTCTTGTGTATTTATAATACATTCCTAATTGTTCCTTTATTTCATTTTCTTTAGACAAATCAATTACTTCAGGCGTTTCCTTCATTATTATTTTTTTAGCCTCTAAATAAGTAAAATTAGGTAGATTAAAAAAAATAATAAAGCTTATTAAGACTAACCCTATAGGACAACTTAGTCGCATGATGAAACAGCTAAATCCTGTCTCGAACTATACAGTCACCTTTTTTTACCCGCAAAAAAAATCATAGTTATGAAGCACTAGTAGCCAATGTGCTAAGTCGTGAATTTCAACAAGAAAAAGGAACAAAGGGAATTATCAGTATTACTTAAAACAACAACCCTTAGCTAAGTTCATAGCTTTGGGTTGCTGTTTTAGTTAGTTGAATCTCGATGAATGACTATCGGCTTAAAGCGATAGAGTTTTTTGTTCATCAGCTATCTGTTCTTTTTTTGATTTTTGCAAAGAGTAGTGAAGCAGATTTTTGAGCCATCGGTAGGATAGGCTGTTTTAATGTGGTAATCGAAGGAGTTAAAAAAATTTGCATAGGGCACATCATCAATAGCTATCACTTGTAAATCATTCGGTACACGTAAGTTTCGCTTTTTTATATAAATCATTAATTCTTGAAAAATACGATCATTTGCAGCAATTATCCCTTTTGGTGGTTGTTCCAATGCAAATAATTGATCGAATATTTCTTCCATCTCTACTGGTTCACCATTTTTAATGTATCGCTCATCAACTAACATATTTTTATTTCGAAGTGCTTGGCGAAATCCTTCTAAACGTTCTACACGAGGAGTAATTGGTAAGGCTAAAGATGTTGTGATAATGGCTAACGGGTGCTTTCGAAACGTTTCCACTGCCGTATTCATTGCAGAAAAATTATCAAGCAATACAGCTGGAATATCCACTCCCTCTATAAAACGGTCGATAAAAACGATTGGAATCGCTTGTTGGTGGAGCCTTACATACAGATTTTTGTTTTCTCCTGTTGGAAAAACAATCAAGCCATCCACCTGTTTTTCTAGTAAAGTTTCGATATGCTTTTTTTTCTTTTTTTTAGGATTATCCGCCGAATTACATACAATCATATGGAAGCCTTCTTTATCAAACTCTGCTTCCAGTGCATTTATAATTTTTGTTGAAAAGTCATGGATAATATTCGCTACTATAATACCTATCGTAAAGGTAGATTTCTGTTTTAAGCTACGTGCCATTAAATTTGGACGATATTGCAATGCTTCAATAGCTTCTTCAATTTTCTTACGAGTCTCTACACTCATATATTCATATCGCTTATTCAAATATTGCGAGACGGTACTATTCGAAACATTTGCATATTGCGCAACATCGGCAATTGTTGTTTTTTTTCACTAAAATCAATCTCCTACCTATTCCTTGGTATTAAATAGCATAGCATATTTTGTTGGTTAATATAACTATTCAAATAGTTATATTAGTTTCGGTAAATAAATGCCCTGTTTCTGCATTTCGTTTCTGCTCCATTTCACCATGGACCAGGACTTTTCCAAACTTGGTGCTGTTGGCGTAATCATGTAATTCATAATCAGTTGCGAGATGTTAACACTCTGAGCTGTAACTTCTTAAACGACTAATTTTTTTTAAAGTTGGTACAGAAATTCATAAAAAATCCTCCCATTATTTAATATAGATTTGTGCTTTATTCGAATTGTATTGTTTTGCCTCAAAGTAAGAAATTGCTTCATCGAAAGCGATTTTTTTTGTTACATAGCCTTGTTTTATAGCGCCTGATTGCATATAGTTCATGACTGTCTGAAAATCTTCCAAAGTAGCATTTCGACTACTTTTCAGCGTTAATTCCTTTGAATGAAATTCAGGATCGTTAAATGTAATCGTCTTCTTCATTAAGCCAATAAATACTAATGTTCCGCTATTTTCTACGTACTGGAACGAAGATTCCATTGATTGTTGATTACCTGTTGCATCAAAGACAACTGTAGGAAGTTCGCCATTAAATTTTTCATGTAACTGTACCATTACTTCATAACTACCAACAATCACACCATCCGCTTCCGACCATGCCTGTCCTTCTTTTAAACGTTCTTCGTTCAAATCCATTAATACTGTTTTTGCGCCGCGTAATTTAGCAAACGTGCCGCTCCTAATCCAATTGGCCCTGCACCGATAACAAGTACCGTATCATTTTCTGTTAGATCCGAACGACGTACTGCATGGGCACCAATAGCTAATGGTTCCACAATGGCTAATTGGTCACCTGACACAGCATTATCAGTAATTACAATACTGTCATCAACTACGATATATTCGCCCATACCTCCATCCATGTGTACACCTAATACTTTCAAAGATTTGCAGCAGTTCGTTTGACCTCGACGACATGCAACACACTCTCCACAATGGATGTATGGAATAACTGTTGCACGATCTCCTACTTGAATGTCCTTAACTGCTTCACCGACTTCTTCCACGATAGCAGCTAGTTCATGGCCTAACACTCGTGGATAACTAAAGAATGGCTGTTCACCTGCAAAAGCATGTGTATCTGTTCCACACACGCCAATATGTGTGATTTTTAATAGAACATCATGACTCCTTACAATACTTGGCTTGTCTACCTCACGTTCCACCATATGAAACGGTTCATTAATGATCAATTGTCGCATACTATTTCCTCCAATAATCTATGAATTGTGGATAATTGTTGAATCACCTCGGTTGCATCACATTGGAAATGCTGTTCGATAAATTGTTGCATTGGCTTTGTCTGCCCCTGTTCAAAATGGTTATGGATATCAATCAATTTTTCGATAACCTGATCGGATTCACGCATGGAAAAGCGTGTTGGATTCATTGCATATATCCCTAATGCTAAAGCTTGATAGTATATTTCTGTTTCAGCAAATGGAGCAATACGTGTTTGCCACTTTGATAATTCATTTAATTGAATATCATATAGCTGATGCTCAATAAATGGATTTAAAAAAACGTTCAAAGACATCTTGCTGATAGCGTTCATCTACTTGGAATCGGTGTGTAAAATCGTTTGTTACTTTTTCAATAAAGGCTCGAACGTCTGCATTAGAAAATGCCTCTCTTACGGTTGTGTAGTGGAAAATTTTTCCAAATGCTGAAAGCAAAATATGACTACCATTTAAAATGGCGACTTTGCGTTTCTGATACATGTCTAAATCATCAAAAACAAAAGGCAAATCAAGACTTGTTGGCCAATGTTTAAAAGGCTCTTTCTGATCAATCACAAATAAGAAATAGGGTTCACAAACTGTATATAAGGCATCCTTTCCCTGATACTCTTGTGGATATCCCATTACAATACGGTCTACTAGTGTATTACAAAAGGTTAAAGTAGCGAGCCATTTATTAAATGCTATAGGCATGTTCCAGTCTTTGGCATGCTGTAGACAAATCGTTTTTAGTGTAGAGCCATTCTGTTCTATTAATTCCAGAGGCACAATTGCCAATTGTTTTTCACCTTGAAAATGATTGTAATATTGTTCTAGAAAGACTGTTAACTTTGCTGCATAGCTTGTTGGGCAGGTAGTAGGATAAGGGATATTTTCATAATAAATTCCTGCCTCTGTTGTATTAGACACAATCATCTCAAGTGTTTCTGACTGCGCATATTGTAAAAATGAATGCCAGTTCTCATATGGATGAATAGTATCTTGAATAACCTTAACAGTGGTTTCTTCTTCTATAACCTCACCATTTTTTAACCCTCGTTCCATGACAGTGAATTGCAACTGTTGTTCTTCCAGCTGTTTGACCGTTTTTCCTCTTGCTGTTGCTGCGACTGAAACGATACTGCAAGGGACTTGTAGTTTTTCAACTGCCAGGTTAAAAAAAGCCTCTTATAAAATTTCCATCACCTATTTGCATAATTTTAATAGGATGCTTCATATCATTTCTCTCCTACATCGTCACGCCATCTTTAAAAATAGCGATTTCTTTGAATCCATATTTCTCATTATTTGTTTGTACATCTCCTGACGCTAACGCTAAAATATAATCCATAAATTCATCAACTAAAACATCCATCGGTTTTCCATCCACTAATTGACCTGCGTTAAAATCAATCCAATTTCTTTTGCGCTCATAAAGTGGCGTATTTGTTGAAATTTTAACTGTTGGTGTCGGTCCTCCAAACGGTGTGCCCCTACCTGTTGAGAAAAGGACGATTTGGCAACCTGTTGAGGCAAGTGCGGTTGTTGATACAAGATCATTACCTGGGCCGTTTAATAAATGTAGCCCCTTTGTTGACATACGGTCACCATAATCAAGCACTTCTTTTATCTCTTGGAATCCCCCCTTTTGAATACAGCCAAGTGACTTTTCTTCCAATGTTGTAATTCCACCCGCTTTGTTTCCTGGAGAAGGATTTTCATAGACAGGTTGATTATATTTAATAAAATACTGTTTAAAATCATTTACTAAATGCACAATCTCCTCAAAAACAGAGACATCTTTTGCACGTTCCATTAAAATCTGTTCAGCCCCAAACATTTCTGGAACTTCCGTTAACACCGTTGCACCACCTGCTGAGATCAATTGGTCAGAAAATACGCCAATCATCGGATTAGCTGTAATGCCAGAGAAACCATCACTACCGCCACATTTCAAACCAATTTTCAGTTCTGAAATAGGGTACGCTTGTCTTTCAAATGTCGTCACATAGTCAAAGGCTTTTTCAAGCAGTTGTTGACCCTCTTCCATTTCATCTGCTGATTCTTGAACATTTAAAAAGGCTACACGATCTTTATCATAATAGCCGATTGTTTTCTTAAATAGCTCAATATAATTGTTCTCACACCCTAGCCCTAATACAATGACTGCCCCTGCATTTGGGTGGTGAATTAAATTAGCTAATATTTTTTTGTGTATACGTTAAATCATCACCGAGTTGTGAACAACCATATGGATGAGCGAAATGCTGTACACCATCAAAATTGTCAGCCTTTAATAATTGATTGCCTAACTTCGCCAAATTTTCAGCTACTTTATTAATACATCCAACTGTATTAATAATCCAGATTTCATTCCGCACACCAACCTGACCATCTGTTCTAAGATAGCCCTTAAACGTGCGCTGTGCATGACGAGGGTCGGCTATGGGATGTGTTTTTGGTTTAAATTCATAGCTTAATTCGCCTGTTAAATTGGTTTTCATATTATGTGCGTGAACCCAACTACCTGCTGGGATTTCTTCTGTCGTATGACCAATTGGGAAACCGTATTTTGTGATATGTGTACCTTTAGAAAGAGCTGTGGTGGCAATTTTATGCCCACGTTGTATTGGCTGCTGTAACGTTATTTCTTTTCCATCCAATGGAAGTAAAAAGCCTTGAGGAAGATCACTCAAGGCTATGGCAACATTGTCCATCGGATGAATTTTAATAACTGTTTGATTGTTCATTTGAATCCATCCTTTCTATTTCTAAGCTATTTCTTTATGAACGATTGGTGTAACAAATTTAATAACTGCTAATGAAGCGATGACCGCTAAGCCACCTGCAAGTAGGAAAGCCGCAGAAAACGTTCCTGTTTTATCTACCAGGAAGCCTGTTAAAGTTGGTCCAATAATCCCTGCCGTGTTTGCAAGGAAATGCATAAAACCACCAACAGACCCAACATATTTTGATTCCACCACATCATTAATAATGGCCCAGTAAATAGCCCCTGTTAAATATAAGAAGAAAACAGAGGTAGCAACAAGCGCGACAGCACTAACTGTTGTTGTTACAATACCTGCACAGCCAATAGATACGGCTGCTAAGAATAAGCATGTAACTAGAACGACTTTACGAGAGAATAAAACACCCTTACGCATAAAGCGTTTATAGATGAAATCCGATACAATCCCACTCAATGCTAAACCTAAGAATCCTAAAATCCACGGAATAACGGTTACGATACTCATATCTTTAACAGCCATGCCACGAGCCTCTACTAAATAGCTTGGGAACCAAGTTAAGAAAAAGAATAGGATATAGTTATAGGCAAAGAATGAAAAAGCTGTAAACAATACTGTTGGTTGTTTTAAGTAGTAAGACAGTCCACGACTATGATTGATATCTTCTGCTGCAATTTCTAGGTTTGCCATTGGTTCTACATTTTCTTCTTTATTTGGCTTTTCTTTTACTACTTTAAACCACACAATTGCCCAAATAAATCCAAGAATCATAATCGCAATAAATGAATATTTCCAGCCATATGCTAATGCAATATAGCCAACAATTGGACCTGCAATCGCACCACCAAGTGGCGTACCACTATTGGCTAGCCTACTACAGAGGCACGTTTATCTGCAGGGAACCAGTTATTCACCATTTTATTTATGGTTGACGACAATGGCCCTTCCGCCATACCAAAGACAATACGAACAATAATCAATGAAGCGAACCCAACGACTAATACCATTGCTCCACTGAATAAAGACCATACAATCATCGCTACAAATAGCGTTAACTTGGCACCAAATTTATCGGAAGCCATTCCGCCTAAGAAGTTGAAAATGGCATACCCAACAGAGAAACTACTAAAGATAATCCCTAATTGTGTCGACGTTAGATGAATATCTTCTTGAATAAATGGTGCTGCAATCGATAATGCTGAACGGTCTAAATAGTTAATGACACCTGCTAAAAATAGCATGACAATAACAATCGTTTTGCCATCTCCAAAAATACCTTGTTGTTTCATATCATTCACCCCTAAATTTGAAATAGATTCCCTTTGTTAAACGCCTGCGTAAGCCATAAATCCACCATCAACAGGAATCGTTACGCCAGTAACAAATGCTGAGTATGTATCATCAGCTAAAAATAATAATGTCCCTAATAAATCTTGTGGTTTTCCAAAACGCTTTTGTGGTGTTGCTGTAATGATTTTTTTTCTGAACGTGCTGTTAGTGAGCCATCTTCTGTCAGCAAAAGATGACGGTTTTGTTCGGTAATAAAAAATCCAGGTGCAATGGCATTAACACGTAAACCTGCTTCTGCAAAATGCACAGCCATCCATTGTGTAAAATTATTAATCGCTGCCTTTGCCGCACTATATGCGGGCACTTTTGTCATAGGGGCATAGGAACTCATGGATGAAATGTTAATAATCGTCCCCTTCGTTTTCAGCAATGCTTCGCCAAAAACTTGGGAAGCTAAAAATGTTCCTGTAAAATTATTCGAGAATACGCTTTCAAAACCGTTTGGCGTTAATTCAAAGAAATTTGGTGTAGTTGATTCTTCTTTATATACTTCATCAGCAGTAATGGCATCTGGATGATTGCCGCCTGCTCCATTAATAAGCACATCAATCTGACCATATTGCTGTAAAATTAATTGTCTCGCTGCTATTAATGACTCTTTATTTAAAACATCCACAGAAAAATTAATCGCTTCCCCACCATTTTCCTTAACCGATTGGACGACTGCTTCTCCTTTTTGTGCTGTACGATTTAAAATAGCTACTCGCATTCCTTGCTGGGCCAATTCCTTTGCCATCTCGGAACAAAGAACGCCACTACCACCTGTTACAACGGCTACTTTATTTTGTAATGCCTCATGCACCTTACTCACCTACTTTTAAAATGACTTTACGTACTTCATTTGGGTTTTTTTCTATAAATTCAAAGGCTTCTTTTGCTTCATGTAATGAAAAGGTATGTGAAATTAAACCTTGTTGCTGTAGCTTTCCAGCATTGACAAGCTTGACTACGTTTTCAAATTGGAACGTTTGCAAACGCGACCCTTTTATTGACAATTCCTTTTTCGTAATTGGTAGAGGAGCAAGTTCAATAGCTTCCTCTCCAAAGCTAAGGACTACCACTCTTCCAGCAACTGAAACAGCATCAATAGAATTCTTAAAAGTTAGCGGAATACATACCGCATCAATAGATACATTGACGCCTACTCCATCTGTCCATTGATTAACAGCCTCTAATAAATTTTGTTCATTTACATTGACAACTTCATCCGCACCAAGTTCTTTTGCGTAAGAGAGCTTAGCTGGATCCAAATCAGAAATTATCACTCGTGCATCCATTAATTTAGCCATCTTTAAAATGCAAATGCCAATCGGCCCTGCCCCTTGAATCAATAGCGTCTCACCAGCCTGTAATTCACCACGATATACTGCTTGGGCGCCAATTGTATAAGGTTCGATTAAAACTGCCTCTTCTAAAGGAGTGTGGTCTGCTACTTTATGCAATTGCTTTTCAGCCACAACAAAACGCTCTCGCATACCTCCATCTTCATGAACACCAAAAACAGAAAGCTGTTCGCAGACATTTGGTTGTCCTTTACGGCAAGCATAGCACTCTCCACAATAACGAATCGGTTCGACAACAACTTTGTCACCAGCTTTTAATCCTTGCACCTCCTGACCAACCTCTAACACACGTCCAACAACTTCATGCCCAGGCACGCGAGGCAATGTCGCTAATGGATTCGAGCCATGATAAATATGCATATCTGATCCGCAAATACCAACATATTCGGTTTGAACGAGGACATCTGTTGGCTTTGTTACCACTGGTTCTGCTACATCAATTAAAGCCATTTCAAAAGGTTTGATTACTTGTAGTGCTTTCATACATGTCACCTATTTCTTTAGATTTTCATAAGCATCCCAAAGACCATTTAAATACATAATGCCAAGTGCTCGATCATATAAACCATAGCCTGGACGACATTGTTCTCCCCAAATATGACGACCATGATCTGGACGTACATAGCCTTCATAGTTTTGATCATTTAATGTGCGAACAATATTTTTAATATCAATTGAACCATCAGATGTAAAATGCGATGTTTCAAAGAAACTACCATTTTCCGTAATTTTCACATTGCGAATATGGGCAAATGGAGCACGATATGCATATTTTTCAGCAATTGCAACCATATCATTTTGTGGATCTGCTCCCATTGAACCTGAGCAGAACGTAAAACCATTTGCCACTGAATCAGAGATTTTAATTAATTTTTCATAGCTTTCTGCTCCCGTAATAATGCGCGGTAAGCCAAAGATGGAATACGGTGGATCATCTGGATGAATCGCCATTTGAATACCTGCTTCTTCTGCAACTGGTAAAATGGCTTGTAAGAAATAAGCTAAGTTGTCCCAAAGTTTGGCTTCATCTACTTCCTTGTACTGCTCGAATAATTCTGAAAGTCGGGCTAATCGTTCTGGTTCCCATCCTGGAAGGGTTAAATTCGAAGAAGCCCTTACTTCATTCACTAGTTCTTGTGGATCTAAATTCATTACCTTTTCCTTATCAAAATAGAGAGCCGTTGAGCCATCTTCTAATGCATGGAATAGGTCTGTACGTGTCCAATCAAATACAGGCATGAAGTTATAGCAAATGACCTTGACACCAACCTCGCCTAGGTTGCGAATAGATTGTTTATAGTTTTCAATATATTGATCACGTGTTGGCAATCCTAGTTTAATATCCTCATGGACATTGACACTTTCTACGACATTTGTATGGAATCCAAAAGAATGTATATAGTCAACTTCATCTTGAATGGCCTCTTTTGTCCATACTTCCCCAGCTGGTAGATGATGTAATGCCCAAACAATTCCTTTTACATTTGGAATTTGTTTTACATCTTCTAATTTCACTGTATCATTGCCACGACCGTACCATCTAAACGTCATATTCATCCTTACTACCTCCTAGTTTGATAGATTTTTCATATACGCTTTTGCTTGAGCTACAACACCTTCATACCCATCTTTTGCAAATGCTTTATTTAAATCACTACCGATACCTACCGCGACCGCACCTGCATTTAACCATTCATGCATATTAGCTAAACCAACACCGCCTGTAGGCATAATTGTGATATTTGGAAGTGGCCCTTTAACCGTTTTAATAAAGCTAGGTTCAAATTGATTTCCTGGGAATAATTTAATAATGTCACTCCCACCTTCAAGTGCTGTCACCATTTCTGTAATGGTCATACACCCTGGTAGGTACGGTACACTATAGCGATTGCAAAGCTTTGCAATCGCAGCATTATAGCTTGGACTAACAACAAACTTTGCACCGTTTAAAATCGCGTGGCGCGCAGTCTCTACATCCAATACTGTGCCTGCCCCAATTATTGCATCACTATGGCGTAATGCTTTAAAGGTTTCTTCAACAAATGGTGTTGTATACGTTATTTCAATTGCTCGAATGCCACCTGTAATGGCACCTTTTGAAATTTTTGTCGCTTCTTCAGGTGAACTTCCGCGAATAACAGCTACAACTTTCGCATCTGACAACGCTTTCAAAATTTCGATTTTTTGCATTCCTGACAACTCCTAACGCTCAATTAGTTTTTCATCACCGATAAATTGTCTTAATTCTGGCAAGGATGGGAGCCCTTCATTGTCTCCCTTAATCATTGCTACCAATGCCCCTGCACCATTGGCTAAACGGAGGCGTTCTGGGATATCGTAACCATTTAAATAGCTATAGACATACGCTGCATCAAATGCATCTCCTGCTCCTACAGTATCATTGGCACGAATGGAAAAAGCTTCACGATCATGCTGTTCAGTAGTCGTATAAACAGTGGCGCCTTGTTCACCTTTTTTTCACAATAATTTCGTCTATTTTATAACTCTCTTGAACGTCTTTAACTGTACGCCCTTCAAATAAAAGTTCAAATTCATCCTGTCCTGTTAAAAGAAGATTAATAGATGGATACACTTTTTCGTATACAGCTCGGGCATCTTCGATAGTCCATAGTTTTAAACGTAAATTTGGATCAAAGGATATAGGAATATTTTTTTGCTTGTGCTAAAGCAATCAATTTCAATGCAACTTGAATGTTATGTTTACATACTGCTAAATACACGCCGCTAATATGTAATAAATCCACATCATCGAGCACTGACTCATCTATACGATCTTCTGTCAGCTCAAGTAAAGGTGATGGGTTGCGGTAATAAAACGATTTACCTGCCCCATCTTCCCGAATTTCCTTGAAGTAGATAGACGTTGGAATATGTGGTGTTCGTAAGACATGTGATACATCAATCCCTTCACCACGCGCAAAGTTATAAATTAACTTGCCAAATTCATCGTCTCCAATACAACTAATCCATTTTGCTTCCATATCTAAACGTGTAACACCTATCGCAAAATTTAATTCTGCACCACCCACAGCTCGCTCAAAGGAAGGAACGAAACGTAGAGGACCTGTCTTAGATGGATTAAAAACGACCATTGCATCCCCAATCGTTGCAATTCGTTTATTTCTCAATTTTTTCATCCCCTTCACAAGTAAAACGTTTTAGTAAAACGTTTTACTAATACTAACATGATTTTTTTTAGTGTTGCAACAATAATCCGATTATTTAGATAGTTGGAAACAAAAGTGTTTACTAAAAAATAGTCTCTAAAGATTATAGGAATGCATAAAAAACCCCGTAAAAGATAGAACTTAATCTAGCTTTTACGAGGAATATTCACTAATTATTGATAGTCCGAGCATACTTCAGGAGTTTGATCAAATTAGATGTTGCAGAGGCACCATCACTTGGGTGGCTGTACGATTGAATGTACAAAACATATACACAATCGTTATATATAAATTCATGATATTTCTCAAGAAGAGGTTACCAAACGTATTGCTATATTGGAGAAATCATTGAATTTAGCTTAAGGAAATAAAACAAGATCTAAATAACAATAAGTTCGTTTGACTGTTTGGAAATGGGGCTAAAAGTGGGGCTAGTTTATATCTAATCCCCACTCAAACCGCTATATATAACAGTGCCTATTAGATTCTACTTAGCTAATTAAATGTTTGTACCTACTTTAGTGCTATCATACACTCTAAGTTGATTTCTACCACTTTCCTTGGCCATATAAAGTGCTTGATCAGCCTTATCAAGTAGCTCATAAAATGTAGCAACATCGCTGGCTCGACCATATTGTGCAATGCCAATACTCACTGTTACATTGATCTTTACATGATCATTTGTGTATGGATTCGCTTCTACATTTTCACGAACCCTTTCTGCTATTTTTATGGCACTTTCTATTGTTGTATCTGGAGATAAAATAACAAACTCCTCTCCCCATACCTTGTGATTAAATCCACTCGTCGTACAGAATTAGAAATGATGTTGGCACATGCTTTAACACCTCATCACCAATTAAATGTCCATAAGTATCATTAACCTTTTTGAAAAAATCGATATCAATGGCTATACATGAACATGCATTTTCATCTTCTAAACATTTCTCAAAAACAAGCTCTCCCTGCTCAATTAAATAACGGCGGTTATAGAGCTTTGTCAACTGACAGGTTATCGATAATTCCTTCAATAAAATTGTATCCTGTCTGACCTTGGTGCTCATATCATTAAAGGATGAACAAAGCTCCTGAAATTCCTGTGCATAAGGTGCTAGCTGGTGTTCATTTATTTGATAATCATAATTTCCTTGTTGATTGATTGGCTTACTTTTCGCAAACACCCATTTACCGTTCATATCTTTATAAACATGAAGGTCATTTGCTGTATTATTGACAGCGAAATCAAGAATATGCTCATCCACTATAAATTGTTCAGATGAGCTATCATTGTTTCTCACATTTAACTCAGTCAGCATCATGCCATTCTGATTCATAATATAGGCATGTCCAAGAAAGCCGACTCTTGATTCATGTAGGTATTGGTTGATTATTTGGACATTCACGGTTCCAAAAACTACGCCATTAAACTCTTGCTGCTCATTTAAAATAGGTGAGGCAAATGCAACAATTGGCTGATTGGTAACCTTACTGATAAAAATATCTGTGATGTAGGGTTGTTGTGTTTTTTTTGCAATCTGAAAATACTCTCGTTTTTGTACATTTACACCCGTCCCATTTGTTGTAAGTTCTGTAACGGTATCAAATTGCACAATGCCATCTTTATTGACGAAGATCAAGTCAGTAAATCTGTTTTATCTTTGAAATCTTGAAAAAAAATCTTGTGCCTTTTCATAATGGTAACCTTTTACAAAGTCTAAATTAGCAATAGTATGTATATCACTGGAACGTTCTGTTAACCAGCTTTCAAAAAAATATGTTTGAGCATTTAAATAATTTACCATCTCTTCATTTTGGTGCTGAATAGTTTGTCGGAACTCAATGAAAAGCGTTGGAATAAATATACAAAGTCCAATGATAAAAGTAATGAGTATAAGTGCCCTATGAAGCTGACCTCTTATCTTGTTTGGCTGTGGAATGTTTCTAAAAACCCTCAAAGTATTCACCTCGACCTTTTACAATAAAAAGTACTCTATTCATTAAAAATACCACAATCTAATGACTGTGGCAGTGAAATATTTAAGAGTTATTCCTATTATTGAAGCATAATTTGAAGAATTGTAATAAATACAGCCGTGACGATAGGTAATAGTTTCAAAGAAGTGTAGCCGACTGAGGATGAATAAATAGGCTCTAATGGATCTTTCGTAGGAGAGGCTAAATACTGGATAAAACGTTGCCAGCGACTTTTCTTATATGTGATTAGTTGCTCGGGAATCTCTACTTTATCTTGATCTAAGCTGTCCTTTAGCCATTGCTCCTTGTGAAACTCATTTTTAAGCATCGAAATCCTCCTTTAGCTCTTCCTTTAAAGTCTTTATCGCATTATGTAATCTCGATTTAACGGTACCAAGTGGGATGGACAAGATTTGTGCAATTTCCTCCTGGGGCAAATCATGATAATATACAAGCAAAATAACAGCTCGTTGCTTTTCGGGTAATTGAAGTATAGCTTCTTGAACCGTTAATTTTTCATCAGCGGATAGACGACGGCTTTCTGTTGGTACTAAAAAGGGAAAGAGTGTGCGCCACTTTTTGCGTCGATTTAATTTATTGATCATTAAGCGATAAGCGATTTGAAATAAAAATGCCTTCACCGTTCCCTTTTGCTGATCAAAATCCTGCTTTATATATTGTAAACGCTCAAAGGTATCTTGTACAATATCAATGCTTAGCTGCTCCTCACGAGTATAGCGAAATAAAAAGCAGTACAGAGGCTCATACAAACGACTATAGAGCTGTTCAAAGCCCTCAATATCGCCATTTTTATAAACCTCCATCCACTCCTCATTGCTCATCATCTAGCTCATCCCCCAATGAGCCTTAATGGCCTTCATCGTATTTGAAACCCGAAATACTAAATAAAGGATGTCAACTGTAACCCATACCTGTGATTGATTTGTAAAAAAATTGTACATAAGGATTTTCGACTGTTTGACCAGAAGACACGAGCATGTTTAGTGACTGCACACAAAGTATCGTATAAATAGATAAGACAATCGTTAATGTATCAAACACATTCCAGCGTAAAAAAAATAGTTGTTTTTTTTATAGTTAATTTTTCCATTCTCACGTACAATATATTTTCGTTCTAGTGAAATAGCAATCACTATGATTACTACCATCATGATGCCTCCAACAATAAGAGACACAATCCATCCAATTCCCATAAAATCACCTACTGACTGCTATATACTTTCTTTGCAATGGTAGCTAACACCAAGCTTAGAACAGCTAAAATTATACAATACTGATATTGCGGAAGCCATGTTTCGCCCATTAAATTTAACGATACTTGCAAGCTATCATATAAATATAGCATCGGATTCCAAATTAGGAAAATAAAATAATCTTGAGGGTTTTTCTCCGCTAATGTTAAAAACATCGATGTCATTTGTATGGAAAACATAAATAACAACATAATTGGTACAAGCATACTTGTTGCCACTTTTTCATTTTTAAATAGACCTGCCAATATAAAGCTCAATGGATACAATGCCAGTAATACAAAATTACTCATTAAAATAACTAGCAAAAATGATGATAAAGAAATATCAATTATAAATGAGTAACCAGTGAGTAGTAACACTAAAAATAGATTTAATAATGCAAAGACACCAATTCCCATCCCTATATAGTAAGTGTGTGGCTTAATGCCTGTACGCTGCACCCATTGGAGGGTTTTATTGGCTTTCATATCAGCTAAATAGATTGTAGCACTAGAAAAAGAAAAGAAAAAGATTATCATAATTATAGAAATCGGTAAAAATTGACCTTTAATCAAAAATTCAAATGATTCTTCAGTCATCACGCTTTTAGCAAAAAAATGATACGGTCATAAACATAAATCCTGGTAACAAATTTCCAATAGCCATTCCTGGGTTACGAATACTTTCCAACATATACATACGTGCAATTTGCTTGATCATCCTGTTTTTCCTCCTAAAATTTGACCTGTCACTTCGTAATAAAGACCTTCAATTCCCGGTAATCTTGCGTCAGTATATTTATGATAAAGCTCATCTTGTGTAGCATTTTCAATAATTTTACCCTCTTTCAGGATGACAATATAATCAAATAATAGCTCTAATCCTGCCACCTCATGGCTAATAATAATGAGCAATTTATTACGCTGACTAATTTCCTGCTGTAGGTAAAACATCAATTGCTTTTTCTTTGTTAAATCTAAATCAGCAAATGGCTCATCTAATATGAGGATAGGTTTATTTAATAAGAAAGAAAGGTAGATAGATACTGCTTTTCGCTGACCGCCTGATGCATTTTTCATCAAAATATGATCATATGTTGATAACCCTAATATTTCATATAGCTCACCCAAATCAATCCTGTTGTTCGTCAATGTAGCAAAAAGAGCAATCACTTCGCGAATTTTAAGATGCTGATAGCTTGAAAAAAAATTGATATTGCAGCGCTACCTGCTCATGTACATTAACCGACGAACCATGGATTTGCATAGAACCCTCATCTGATTTTAGATCACCTGCTATACACTTTGATAATGTAGATTTTCCGGCACCATTTTGGCCTAGCAATAAATAGCAATTGCCCCATTTAAATGTAGTTGATACACCGTCCAGTACATTTACACCATTAAATTTTTTTCACAATATCCTTAACAATTAGTTCCAAAATATAACCTCCCTTTTTGTATTTCACTCACTATACAAACAGGGATCATAAAAAGTTCATTTTATTTTAAAAAAAAACAAAAAAAAGTTTTTTTTCTATCACCATAACGCACTCAAACCTTCACATTCAATTGAACAAGCATTAAAAAAAGCCCACACGCTTGTGCAGACTTCATAGCTTCTAGCATACCGTAGAACGAGGAATTTTCTACTCTATTACACTTCAAAGGTTTTGGAAGAAAAATTGTTATAGTATCTTCCAGACAAGCAGGTAAATTTTAATACACAGTAATCAGGATCCGTTACACCAAGTGGATAATAAAGTGTATCGCCATCTTGCCAGATTAACTCCTTAGATGCCTGATCCTCTAACACTTCCATAGTTCCCTTGAACATTACCCCTTCAAAACGCTTTTGATCGCAAAAGTAAACGCTTGCCCTTTGTTCATGACGAAATTGGGCTACCCGCATAGAGGACGTATTCGTTGTAAAATAAAAAGCATGAAAGCCCTCCCTTACGCGTGGTGCAAGCATGGCCTTCACTTGAGGAAACCCCTCATGATCGATGGAGCCTACGAATGCCGTATTTTGCTGTTCTAGCAGCCTGTTAACTGAATCCTGTAAATTGTTCATTTAAGTATATACTCCTTTCTAATTCAATGGTCTAGAAATAGTATACGGAGCTTTGAAACTATCGAACAGTACCCACTTTTTCGTAAGTATCTTTTTTATTCAATGAATCCCCTCATTCTTAAGAAATCTTCCATTCCATGCTCCTGCATTAATTGAATGCCCACATTTTGCATAATTTCTACTGCTTCGTATAGTTTTTTGCCTCTCTCGCTTAAACGATACTCTACTTTTAATGGATATCCTTCAAAAGAGGTTTTTTTCTACAATGTTGAATTCCATTAAATCGTTTAGATGCTCTAATAACATTTTTTTGAGTAATTCCTCGAATATCTTTAACAAGCTGTGAAAGAGATGCAGGTCCTTTGGCAAGTTGCCATAAAATCATAGGCTTCCATTTTCCTCGTGTTATATCGTGGGTTAATTCTAATGGACAAGTATATTGATCCCTCATTTTCATTTATATTCTCCTCCACCATTCATTGTATTTTAATAGGAGCGTATCATAAAAAGAGGTTGGAATATGTATATTTTTGTTAAATTAAAAAATGTGAGAAATCAACGTTTCTAAAAAAATTGATTTCTCACACAAATTAGCTTTTACATAAATATTTTTTTCATTAAAACGCTCACTCATCCACCTCAGCTTTTAACAGTGAGAGTAGTTCCTTGTTAAAGTTAGGTTGTTTATCCTGAAGAGGTTTAAAAAAATTGGGCATCCGTATTTTCAACAATTGGTAACGCTATTTTAATTTTATTTGACCCCTCTTCAGTTGGAGAAAGTAGTATCTCGCGCTTATCTAAAGGGTTTTTGTTTCTACAAATAAATCCTTTAGCCTCAAGTGTTCTGACAACATCTGAAACCATCATACCGTTTAATTTGGTAAAATCTGCTAGTCTTTTTTTGAGTAACCGTCTCACCATTTACATGTAGATAATCACACGCAGTTAATAGCACAAACTGGACATGCGTCAGATCTATCCTGCTCAGTTCCTTTGTAATCATCCTTTGCCAAGCTTGTGTAACTTGCCATAATAAAAAAAACCTGAGCTTTCTTTTGGATCATTAAACTTTGATTTCCATTCCACTAAAATCCACCCCCATTGCATTTGCAATTGTTATAAAATCTTGTTTAGTTACTTCAAAATGTCCTCTACGAAATAATAAACCTACATTTGGGTTTTCAGATACAAATGTTAGTTTTGATTTGATACGTACAAAACTTACATTGTGGCAAGGCTGATACAATATGTCCAACCTGTAGGGAGTAAATTGAGGAGCCATTTTCACTTGATAAATATTCCCTGACTTGACCATTCCAATAGCCGTAAAGGCTTGAAGAGGATTTCCGTCTGGATATTTGGTTTTTGGCGAATAGTATATTAACCAATCTCCTGCATTCATTCTCTTTAAAGGTGAATGTTTTCCATGACAAAGCTGTGCAAACCCATCTTTTTCCCCTATTTTAACATGTTCTTCGGATACAACCCCTATCCAAAATCTTTGCTTCATGAGATATCACCTCTAGCAAGTTGGTTTAAATTGGACATACTATTCGGAATGCCTTGTGTAATCATAGGGCCAATTTGATTCCCAATCATTTCAGCATTCGGTCCAGATAGGATTACACTATGAGTCACCTTTGTCTGTATGCCAAGAATTTCTATTTCATGACGAAAATCCATCTTAATGCTTAACTGTTCGAGAATTGTTGTATTGGTGAAAAGTTTATTTTCTTTTACTTCTGTAAGCGTAAATAGCAAAGGCTCCTGTCCCAAAAGTGTTAAATTCCCTGTTACCCCTTCTTCAAATGGCCCATTAATTTTTACTTCTAGTATACTACCGTCCCATTTTTTCCATTTATCAACACTATTATATAGCTTCCAAATAGCTTCTGGTGTTGCTTCAGTAATAATTGAATTTTCATATTTCCACATCATTATTCACCCATTCTTAAATTAGTAAGTGCACTTATCAACAATAATAAGTGCGCTTATTATTATTGTCAATAAAATTTGTTGTAAAGGGAGTAGTCATCAACGTCTTCTCATAATTTTCCTTCTAAAGTACTAAATTAATTTAAACTAATTTTAACCTTGATACGCTAGACTACTTTTAGGGAATATGAAAATTTTGTTGGATACTTCCCTTATCATTTTTTAGGAGGATATTCGTATGAAAAAATTAGTTATTGGTAGCACATTAGCGGTTGGCTTATTATTTGCAGGAGCAAACCAATCATCTGCAGCTTCCATTCAAGGGGTAGGTTATCAGGGGATGGCTCCCATTGATTTATCTTCTGTTGATTTAGAAACCGCTTTAAAAATGGTTCAACAGCAAAGAACTAACCTATTAGAAAGTCAATTACCAACACAATTGACAGAAGTTCAAACAAGAAATGAACAACTAGCTGGTTTAAATGAACAGCTTAACCAATTGAACGCAGAAAAAGGAGCTACAACTGATACAGCTAAACAAGCAGAATTAGATGGGCAGCTTCAAACAGTACAGAATCAAATCAATACATTAAGCAACTCACAGCAAATGGATATGCTACGCATCCAAAGTATGAACAGTAAACGAAATGAAGCATTTGATGCAATGACAAATTTTGTGAAGAAAATGCAGGACAGCCGTTCCTCCATTCTCGGCAATATACGCTAATACAGCTACGTGCATACAAAAATAGACTTGCCTTTAAGC
>BBDJ01000025.1 GCA_001312325.1 Lysinibacillus pakistanensis
CCATTGACCATTTAGTTTTTCAAAACTATGAAAAATCTCTATGTAATAGATTACACATAGAGATTTTTATATTGTTATAGAAATATTATGTCAAAGTGTACGCTATTACTTTGAATAAAAATTCACTGTAAAATAAGGTGAACCATTGTTTTTAAAGCAAACACCGACAAAAACATGCGTAAATTCTTTTCTTAAAATATTCCTACGATGTCCTGCAGAATTCATCAATGCCTCATGAGCAAAAATGCTATTGCATTGACCAGAGGCAATATTTTCACCATACCAGAAATAATCTACACTACCAGCAGTAAGTCTATCATTCGAATGATGACCTTTATGATCCTCATGGCTAAAAAAATTGATGAGTTATCATATTATTACTATGTTGGCGCGCAATAGAATTGCATTTTTTTATCATAAATAAGTGGTTGCAATCCTTCTACGGCTCGTTCATGATTAATGAGTTCAACCATTAAATCTTCAAATCCTGTCCGTAATTCATTGGAAGGTTTCCCATAGAAGCTATTTTTATTTAATTCTGTAGCAGAATGAATCCAAAGAATGGAGCGAACTATATTGTTTTTGTGTAAATCATAGAAAAAAAGTGACATAGTGCTGATTAATTAAATAGGTACCATGTACTACATTGTCTGTACAATCAATATAATGTAGCAAGTAACTTGTATTTTGATAGTGCATAGCTTTGAGAGGAGACCCATATTTTTTTAGTAACCTCTGTTAGACTAGCACCTATTTTAATACCAAATGCTTTTTGCGCTAATCTCGTTTCATATCCACCAACGACTTGAGAATTATGCCTTCCTACAAGAGAAAATAGGAAATCATCGGTCCCTATTCGATGCCATTCCATTTCATATTCACTTTGAAAGCTAATACTTGAGGCGTTTTTTTTGTGTCAAAGCACTCGAATAAGCTTTTTTATTTGAACTGATAGAAGCTTTAGCCCATAATCCCATACCAAAGCCCAATAAAATTGGAGCTGTTTTATAAATCAACATACTTCAATCCTCTTCTGTTAAAGTACAATATCTAATAAAAATCTATCAGAAATAGAGCGTTTTATTACTATAAAAATACTATATTTTTGCTAAAAATACGAGAGGATAAATTTTGGTACTTACACTATAATGTTACTTTAGATATAAAATATCTATAAAAAATCACTGTTTTCAATAAATTATTTCTAATAAAATAAGGAAATGTACTCATTAAAAATAATAGGGGTGTGAAAGTTGAAATCAAATCGGTTAAAGTTAAAACATTTAATTATGGGAGTAGCAATGGCTGCCTTTTTCTTTACAAGTATTGGTAGTCTCTGGAGCGGTTACCAAATGAATGTTGACTCGATTAAAGAAAATACATTAGAAACGAACCGAGTGTACGCACAAAAATTAGCATCTACAGCAGATGCTTACCTAGAGGAGGCTTTTCAAATTTTAGGTTATAGTGCTTCCAATATTAGTTCAAAGATGGATGATGAAGATGCATTAAATCAGGAAACAGATCGTTTGAAAATGCAAAATAGTATGTTTAACTCTGTCGTTATTACGAATGCAGATGGCCGTGTACTTTCTATCTCACCTCCCTCTATAGAAATAAAGGGAGAGGTTTTAACATCAGTTGGTGCTAAAGAGGCTTTAACTAAAAAGGAGCCGCTTATCTCAAAACCTTATGAGGCGATTACAGGACGCCTAATTATTTTTATATCTTATCCTGTATTCTCAGCATCCAATGAATATCTAGGAATGGTGGCTGGGACCATTTATTTAAAGGAACAAAATGCCTTTAATACTTTATTAGGAGAACATTATAGCCATGATGGTTCTTATGTATATGTAGTAGACGAAGATGGTCGAGTGATTTACCATCAGGACCCAAGTAGAGTCAATGATATAGTTACTGAAAATAAAGTCGTGAAAGCTGTAATTTCTGGGAAGAATGGAGCACAGCTAGTCGAGAACACAAAAGGCATTAAAATGCTTGCAGGCTATAGTGCAGTATCTTTAACAGGGTGGGGAGTCGTATCTCAAAAACCTTTAGATGTGGCATTAGCGCCTTCGTTTGATCGGGTGCAGGATGTGGCGATAAAATCTATACCACTTATGCTGGTTTCAATCCTTATTGTGCTTTGGGCGGCAGCACGTATTGCTAGTCCTTTACAGCAATTAGCCACTTTAACAGAGGAGAGCCTAGATAGTAAAAATGTGGAGGGGCTAAAATCTGTCCAAGGTTGGTATTTTGAAGCGTATTCTTTAAAAAGTGTTTTAATAAGGAGCTTATCTTTTTTACATGGACAGGTACTGTTTTTCAAGGATCAATCGACCACTGATCACTAACAGGGGTAACAAATCGACGTACGATGGATGCAATGCTGGCAGAATGGCAAGAAAACAAGCTACCTCACGCTATCGTTATGTTGGATTTAGATCATTTTAAAAGTGTGAATGATACATATGGTCATGCTGTGGGAGATAAGGTGTTGCAATTTTTAGCGAAAAATATGAAAGCTGTAGCTCGAGAAGGAGATGTATGCTGCAGATACGGTGGGGAAGAATTTGTTATGCTATTACCTAATACTACAGCGGAGGAAGCTGCTTCTGTTGCAGAAACGCTACGTCAGGTTTTAGCTAACACGATCAGTCCTTGTGGTCGACCTGTGACATTATCGGCAGGGGTAGCTGTCTATCCTCAAATGGCTGATTCAACGGAAGCATTATTTGAAGCTGCCGATGGGGCATTGTATCTTGCTAAGCAGGCTGGGCGTAATCAAGTGATGGTAGCTGGGCAAGATAATTAGTAAAAAAATTTATGACAGATAGGCATACATTGCTATTTTAGGGGTACATGATTAATGTAGAAATCATTTGGGCAAGCTACTCTTAAATGATTTGACATATATCACTTCTAAATCATGTTCAAATAATATGCAAACTCGGGACACATCTCTTGATCGACTTGACAAGACGTAAGGTTATCCCCCTTTCCCTTATGACATTTCAAGAACGACTAGATGTATGCCTATATATCGTTAAAGCCAAGCGAGCACCGATGCTCCTTGGTTTTTTTGTGTAGGAATCCCATAAGAAAAATGAATGAATTATGCTCCTAGAGTTGCTTAATAGGACAGGGAAATCTAAAAAGGCGTACTCACTGCTCAAATGTACACTTTAAATTCACAAAGCACCGATAAATGCGTGATTTTCTACTAGTATTTTAGAATTAACTATGAAGGTTTTCTAATTAGCTGTCGATATAAAGGGTATGATGAAATTGATATTTGTGCGTATCAAAATCCATAAAGTGAAAGGATGAGTGGAATGGATAAAACCAAAATCCAAAAAGTGAACAAAGCACTTATTGCAACTGTCTTTGCTACTAGCGGAATTGCTTTAGTAGTGCCACCGCCACAAAAGGCAGAAGCAGCTACCTCACCGTTTAAGGATATCGATCAATATTCAAGTCACTATGATAATATTTTAAAATTATATTCTCAGGGTGCGATTAATGGGTTTGCAGACAATACCTTCCGACCAAATCAAAATGTAACAAGAGGTCAGGCAGCTAAAATGCTGGCTACTGTCTTAAAGTTAGACCTAAAAAAATGTACAGGACCCTTATTACAAGGATGTTCCAAAAGGCAGTGAATATTACAAATACGTAGCGGCATTACAAAATGCAGGGATTATGTCTGGATATTCGAATGGAACATTTATGCCAAATGAAGTTATTACACGTGGCCAATTAGCAAAAATGCTTGTGCTTGGATTTAAATTTGAGGTAGCTTCAAATTATAATCATAGCTTTCAGGATGTTAATAGCCAAACGAGTAATGCCATTTATATTCAAACATTAGTGGATTTAAAAGTTACAGAAGGAACTACGCCAGTTACATTTTCTCCATTTAATCCAGTAACTCGTGGTCAGATTGCCTCTTTCATTGTTCGCGCACAAGATAAAAAGGGGAATGCGTCCTCTTACAAGATTACGGGTATTGAAGATGATGTAGTCTACATAAATGCTGAGCCTTACACGGTACCTGACAATTTAGCAAACGTTTTTAATGAGTATAATGCACCTGTTTTACAGGGAGCAATCATTGAAGGTAATTTAGCTGGGAAGACTATTCAATCTGTTTCAAAGCTAACATTGAATGCAAGCGGCACAAGCTCAAAATTTTTAGATTTTGACGGTGAGTATGGTTCATTTGGTGCAACCATTGTTGTCAATGGAAACTATATTGGATTTTCTAATATTACATTGACTGGCACAATGCTAGTAAACGAAACAGTGCGTCCTCCTTTACATTTAAATGTTTCCGGCTACAAGCCATTATCAATTGGGCGCACAGCAAGTACGAATTTTTCATTTATTAACTGGTCTAATCCAGAAAATCAAAATGGGGAAAGCTCGTCCTCGTCCAATAGCAATTCATCGTCTGATCTTCAAAATTGGACAAATCAAAATTCAGAGAAGAACCCAGATAAAAACAAACCGTTTGTTAACTGGTCTAAAGAAAAAGTGACCATGAAAAATGTGGAAAAACATCTTGAATTTTATAACAGCACTGTATCACGTTTAGTTGTATCTCAAAGCGGTACTAAAATTGAAACGAATACTAAGCTACCGCGTGTGGATATTATCGGAAGTGTTCGTGAATTTGAAATTCAAGGTGACATTGGAACACTAAACCTTGATACAGAAACAAAGCTTACAATATATGGCGATAGCAATATCGACTGGATTAACTACAATAGCTTTACAGATTTAGAGCTTTATATAGACGGTCGAGTTGGTACACTGTATGTGGATAATGCATTTGGCTGGGTGGATATTGGTCCATACACGTATATTGACAAAGTTATTATACCGAAGGGTGAATCACCAAATAATATCTTTGATGATTTCTTAGAGGATAAAGATAATGTTGGAAGTATCACAGATCCAGATGGTAAACCAATCGATAAGGATGATATTGAAAACCAAAAGCCTGCTGATAAAACTAAGCCTGTTGTTAATATCACTAAAGTATCTGTATTGAATGGTAGTGATGTACAGGTAGACTTTACTTCAGATAAAGTCGGCACATATTACTATATAGTTCGAGAAAAGGACGCTGAACCACCAACAAAACGAGAAATGGTTGATCGTGTTTCTACTGATAATGTTGCAAGTGGAACAGGTTCAGCTGTATTAAATAACAACACCTTTAAAGTGACAAATCTAGGTGAGAAAAAAAGAATATGTTATTTATATAATGGTCGTAGATGGTGCGAAAAATGTTTCTGATCTTAAATCAGAATCCTTCCAGATGAAGGATGCGTCACCGCCAGTAGTAAAATCTCTAAAAGTGAATCCTTTACATGGTGGAAAACGAGCAGAGTTTACATTTACTGCAAGCGAGCCAGGGGATTACTACTACTATGTTCGGAAAAAGACAACTGCAGCTGATCCGACAACCGCAGATATAGTAGCAAAACCAACAGGGACAGGTAAGGCTGTTGCAGGTAAACTAGGAATTACGGAGATTTTAACAGGCTTAGAGGCAGAAGAAGTGTATCAGCTCTATGTGGTCATGAAGGATGCATCGGGTAACTATTCGGTAGACCCTATCCCAAAAGAGGCCATCAAAGAGTTTACGACAAGTGCATTAGATAATATTCATCCCTATGTTGAGCAGACGAAGCTTGAACCAGCAGGAAAAGCAAATCAATTTTACTTATATTTAAACGAAGCATTGGAGCCTGAAAGTGCTCGTAATATAAATAACTATGATTTATCAGGGACAGTTATTGTTAACACAACAGGACAAAATAAAATTAAACCTTCGGCAGTAGAATATAAAGAAGGGGACAAAAAAAGTATTATTAACGATTCCTTCTGAAACAGGCTTTGTTTATGGTGATACATTACGCGCTACTGTTTTACCGGGCGTAAAGGACTTAGCGGGTAATGATTTTGAAAATGTCAATACTGTTGACCCTGGCAAACCTGTTAGAAACTATGCGGAATATATCCATGAAAAATTTGATATGCCTGTTATAACGATTGAAAATGTAGTTAGTAAGCCAGATCAAAATGATAACTATAGACGTTCTGAAGTAGAATTTAAGCCAAGTAAGGCTGGTACTTATTATTATATGGTGCTGCCTGATACTGTTGAAGACAATGGAGAAGTAAAAACGTTTAAGCAATATTTAACAGACAAGGGCATTACAGAACGTGATTTTGTGAATGAGTTTGCAAATGATTCATCATTAAAATCAGGCTATTTCCAAATTGGTGGGAAGGATATATATATTGATCGTGGATCAGGTCCAGCTGATTTAGAGGAAGCTACAAAAAAAATTCCCAATAACAATTTCGAAAGACAAATTGAATCCATTCCTAAGCTATTCCGTCTATATGGTCTTAAAGGATCGTGGCGGGGAAATTTCAAAAATTACCTCAAAGGAAATGATTGGTGATACAAGAGCACCGTTAATTAAAAATTTAGTAGTAAAACCTAAAGAAAATGATGATACGAAAGCTATGATTTCCTTTGATACTGATGAAACAACAGAGCTTCATTATTGGTTTGTACCGAAGAAAAATGCAGATGGCACAACAAATGATTCGGCAAATCTAAAAATTGATACACCTGCTGAACGAAAATTCTTAGAGGAAAAATTAAGAAGTAGCCCAAGCGTTAAGAAAAGTGGAAAGGGATCATTCCCATTATCTGAAGCTACAGGTGTAACTTTAGAGCCGCATAAGGAATATGTTGTGTATTTTGGTGCTGCAGATACGTATGGAAATATAACAGTGTACAGATCCAACGCTACTTCCGATGGTTACGATGAATCAAGTATGGGTTGGATGAGAGAAAATTTCTATTCTGATGGTACACCACCACGTATTGAAATGACAGTTGATGGTCAAAAGAAACGTAATATTGTTTATCGTAATCCAGATGATACATTTACGATTACATTTAGTGAAGCTATTATGCGCGATGAAAATGGCAATTCTTTAATAAACAATTTAAATTTACTTACAATTACGAATGAATCAGGTCAAGATATTACATCTCAATATCAATTTGTTAAGTATACACAAGGTACAAAAACAACAGATGAAAGTAAGTTGATTATCAAACCAGTGGCACCAAATACGGCAGATAAAACATTTACAGTGAAGATGAAGAATGAAGCAGTCGATTACAATATTACAGGTTACACGGGTAATAAATTCAATGTTGAGGATTTTGGAAAATATGTATACCAAAAATCTGGTGTGGCGTTCAGATCAGCTACATTAATGGGGAATATCTCAGTGGGGAATGTCCATTCTTACAGAGAGCTTGAGTTTATGTATCAACTTGCAAACGCAGGAGATGATGTGAAATTCTATTATGCAGTCCGTGTAAATGTTGTTCCTGGAGACTTAACCGCAGAAGAAATTATTTTTGCAGGTGAGCATGCTGACCAAATAGCGGCTGGACAAGCTGTTCCTGGTATTGCTAATGGTATTTCAGTTGCAGGTACTGGTAAACCTGAAAATTCATCAGATAACTCCCAAAGATCGGTATTAACAACGAAGTCTTCTAATCTGAATAAAGTATTTATGGAGGGTGACCGTATTTACTTTGCAACTGTCGATAAATACGGTAATATTTCTCAAGGCGTACTAGATACAAACGACCAACAGAAATATATTAAAATTGAGAGAAAACCTTAATCAAAATCGTATAATAGGCATCTAATTAAAGTTTTAGTTCACACTTTAAAGATTCTAAAACGTTATAATCAATTTATTAATATAGTAATTTAGAGAGATATTAAAAGCCAAACAATTGTAGAAAGCTACAGTTGTTTGGCTTTTATTTATAAACTTTAATTTGTTTTATAGTATAATGCAGTCAATATAATGAAAAAGGGGATTTGAAATAAAATTTTTTTATATACGTTATAAATTATTTGTTTATTTTTATTGGAATATTCGTAGTTTATCTGGGAAATATATTTTAAATGTAGTACCAATACTTTCCTGGGAATCTACACTTATTCGTAAGCCTAATTTTTGGCACAAAGTTTCACAAAGATACAAACCCATTCCAGTAGATTTAACATAGTTTCTGCCATTAATTCCTGTGAATCCTCGTTTAAAAATTCTTTCAATATCAGCTGCTGCTATACCTATACCGTTGTCTGATACTAACAATAAAGTACCGCTCTCTACTTTTTTAGCAATAAAAGACAATTTAAGTGAGTTATGTCGATATTTAATAGCATTATCTATTAATTGTTTTAAAATAAAAACAATCCATTTTGAATCAGATGTAACTCTTAGATCAAGATTATCCTTATGTATGCTACCATTAGCACGAATAATACTTAGGGAAAGTGATTTAATGGCTAAATTAACAACCTTATCTAGTGTAAATGTTTCAATTCTATAATCTTGATTTAAAGTACTGCTTCTTGCATAATATAATGCTTGTTCAACATAACCTTCTATCTTTAATAATTCTTCTTGAATAAGGGTACTTTCGAACGCCTTATGGTTGCTTATAATTAATTTTAGTGCAGTAATAGGTGTTTTTATTTCATGCACCCAAAGTTCAATGTAGTCGGTATAATCACGTTGAGCGTTTTTTTAAAGAGAAAATACAATCATTCATATTTTTTTTGTTGCTTCATTGAGGATGTTGTAGAAGAATTTCCCTGAAAAAAAAAGGAGGTTCCTCTACAATATCTGCAATATATGTTTTTTTCTTTGATTTGTTTTGAAATATTTTTTTATTTCATCATAATAATTTTTTTAATTGATAGTATTTTACTCCTAATGGTATGAAAAAGAAAAAAAGAAGTATTAAATCAATTACTATTACTAAACTTCCATTTTCATTATACAAATAGAGGATAGAGGAAATGATTAGCAATGAAAGAAAGTGAAGAAATATAGATAACTGTTTTTCCTTAAAGAATTCGATTAAGCTCATAGCTGGTAACCCTGTCCTCTCTTCGTTAATAAATACTTTTTTTAAACCGATTGATTCCAATTTACGTCTTAACCTCGAAATATTAACATTTAAAGTGTTTTCATCAACAAAATCTCCATTTTGCCAAAGGTCATTCATTATTTCATCTCTAGAAACAACATTTCCTTTATTCAACATCAGTAGTCGAAGAATGCATAATTCGTTCTTTGTAAGCTCTATTTCTGTACCATTATAAATCGCCTTACTTTTTAATACTTCCAGAGTCAAATCTTTATAAGTAAGAATAACACTTTTGGAAATTTCGTATGTTCTTTTTAAAACGGCTTGAATATGAGCCAAAAGAATTTGTAAATCATATGGTTTTGTAATAAAGTCATCTGCTCCTATTTGAAGACTTAATAGTTCGTCGAAGGAAGTGTCGCGGCTAGTTACTATAATAATGGGAACAGATGACGACTTACGAATTTCACGACACACTTGAAAACCGTCTTGATAAGGAAGGTTAAGGTCTAAAATAATTAAGTGTGGCATGCTTTGTAAAGCATCTTCTACAATATTTGTAAAATCATCTCCGCTCATGCACTCATATCCGTATTTTTCTAAAAAAATTAAAAAGTTCCTTTCTGATAATTGGATCATCTTCGATAATGAATATTTTCATGTATAAATCTCCTTTTATTTAAACCAATGACTGGATTTATTTCCATTATTCATACCATTATAGTGAAGTGCAAGTAAACTTACAAAACGGTAATAATATGATACAATAATCGATTTTTTTGTCAATTCATCCGATGGTAATATTATGGTAACAAAAGGATAAGTAATCCATAAAAGGAGCAGGATGGGGAAAGTGAATACAATATTAAAAGTTGAAAATATTGAAAAGGTATATGGTAATAAGGGTAATGTGACTCATGCATTGAAAAATATTTCATTTGAAGTGCAAAAAGGTGATTTTATAGCTATTATGGGGCCAAGTGGAAGCGGTAAATCGACTTTACTTAATTGTATTTCAACCATCGATACTGCAACTGCTGGTCATGTATTTATAGATGACGAAGATATCACCAAATTAAAGGGCCATAAATTATCAAAATTCAGAAGTGAAAAATTGGGTTTTATTTTTCAAGAATATAATTTACTAGATACACTAACTGCATTCGAAAATGTGTCTTTGGCATTATCTATCATTAATTATCCAGCGAATGAAATTGAGCCCGAAGTGGATAGAGTTGCCACTGCGTTAGATATAAAAGAAGTACTATACAAATATCCATATCAAATGTCAGGAGGTCAGCAGCAAAGAATTGCTGCAGCTAGAGCAATTGTAACAAGACCTACTTTACTATTAGCAGATGAGCCAACTGGGGCTCTTGATAGTAAATCCGCTAAAATGCTGCTGGAAAATTTGGAAATTTTAAATCAACAACAAGATGCCACTACTTTGATGGTTACTCATGATCCATATAATGCTAGTTTTTGCAGAAGGATTATTTTTCTGAAGGATGGGCAAATTTTTAATGAACTAATAAGAGGAAACGATGATCGTAGAACTTTCTTTCATCGAATTATGGAGGTTGTTGCACTGCTAGGAGGAAATATCAATGATGAGTTTTAAATTGATATATAAAAATGTAGGCAGAAGTATTAAAGATTATGCTATCTATTTTCTAACTCTTGTCTTAGGTGTCAGCCTATTTTATGCATTTAATTCAGTATCATCACAACCAGCTTTAAATGATTTAAATTATTCTATGGAGATTTTTGGGGATGCATTAGTTACATATATTGGTCTATTAACAAGATTTATTGCAATTGTTTTTGCTTTTCTCATTATATATGCCAATCAATTTATAATGAAGCGAAGAAAAAAAAGAGATGGGTATCTATATGACATTAGGAATGAGTAAATGGCGGATATCCTTCATTTTTGTAGGTGAGACTTTTTTTGGTAGGGTTATTTGCTTTAATTATAGGACTTGGGCTAGGATTTTTAGAGTCACAAGTAATTTCATTATTAGCTTTAAAAATGTTTGTAGGAGATGCGATTGGATATAAATTATTGTTATCAAAAGTAGCTATAAAAGAGACTATTATAAGTTTTTCAATTATTTATATTATAGTAGCGCTCTTTAATACACGTAATATTATGAACATTAAACTTATCGATTTATTAATTGCAAATCGTAAAAATCAAGAATTAAAGGTCTATAACAAATGGGTAACTAGTAGTCTTTTCTTAGTAGCGATTACTCTAATAACTTCTGGAATTCTATTGTTATTGAAATATGGGCTTGATAAAAATTATTTAACAGGGATAGTTTCACTTCTTGGTTTTGGTATTATTCTTTTTTTACTACACAATTTGTGGTGTAATGGTATTTTGGGCAAAAAGAAATAAAAAGTTGTATTTTAAAGAATTAAATTCGTTTTTGTTTCGACAACTTGGAAGTAAAATGCAAATCAATTATCTAGTAATAAGCATTTTAAGTGCATTATTGATTGCTTCACTAGTTGTTCTAGGAACAGGGGTTAGTGTTACAAGCTCTATGAATAAGCAAGTTACCACTGCAACCCCGTTTGATCTAACAATTGTACAACCATATGATGAAAACAATGGTCTTTTAGAAACAGCAAAACAAGATGGTATTCCACTTAAAGAAAATCTTGTGAATTATGTTGAAATAATGTTGTTTAACACAGGTTTAACATATGGGGAATTGTTTAAAGAGAAACAAGTAAAACTATCTGATTTAGAACAAGAATTACTTATGTCACAAGTTACTTTGATAACCGAGACAGATTACAATAAAATATTGAAATTATCTGGAAAAGAAGAAATTCAGCTAGGAGAAAATAATTTCATTATTAATGCAAACTATGAACCCTTTAATAAGCATATTCATTATTTTTTTTAAATAATGAAGGGAAAATTAGAATAGGTGATAATGAGCTCACTCCAGCAAACAAAAAAAATATTTAGTAACATTACTTACTTAACAAATTCAACAAGGGCAAATGATGTAGGGACAGTGGTTGTACCAGATAATATGAAAAATCTAATGAATCCAGATAGCTTGTTATTGAATGGTATTTTTCCCTCACAAGAAATTGAGGGAATGGTCTATAAAATAATGAATAATAAATGGGTTGAAAAATCTCTTGATGGGAATATTTACTACGTAACTAAAAGCGTAATACAAGATACTTACTTTGGAGTATTTGGAGTAATAGCTTTTATTAGCAGTTACTTAGGAATAATATTCATGATTGTCACTTTATCAATACTAGCATTACAGCAATTAACAGAAACACAGGATAACAAAGAAAAATATCTGACTTTATCGAAAATTGGCGCAGATGAAAAAAAATGATTAATAGGTTGTTGTTTAGACAAATTGGATTTTATTTTATTTCACCTTTAATTTTAGCTAGTTTGTTATCAATCTTTACTACTAAGGTTGTATTGGAGAAATTAGAACCGTTTTTTGAAGTTTCTATAAAACAGAATATGTTTGTAAGCTTCGGGATTATTTTTCTACTATATGCAATATATTTCATTGCAACTTATCATAGTGCAAAACAAGTAATCTTGGACAATAGACTTAAATAAAAGGAGTAGATAATATGGTTGAATTTCTAATGGGCTTTGGATTATCGGAGGGAATTGTTGAAACTATTAAATGGTGGATTCCATATTTAAGTTTTATAATGATCATAATCATCATAACAATTTTATTAAAGGTTATCCGTAAAAAGAAAATAAAGAATGCAAAAAAATTGATAGGCTAATTTAAAAATTCATTCTGTGACATGTATAGGTTTTAATAAAGGCGATTATTTTAAGCTTAATAATCCTGGAACTAACTGTCGTTTTTTTCCTAGTAATTTTTCTCATAAATGCATTGGGGTGTGCTACTTACACCATTGAGCTTAAGAGTTTCTGACTTGTTTGGTAGCGATAGTTAGAATGAAAATGAATATAATCAGTCATCATCCATCGGTAGATTTAACTCTTTTGAATAGAATTTACATGGAGTAGCTTCTTGTAATTCTTCGCGTTCACCTGCCTCATATTCATATCTCAGCTATAAAAGATTGATGAATACAATTCGTAGATGGAATAGTGACCTTCTTAGAAAAATTCTAGAATTGTAGTTTTACTCGATTGAATGTTTGTTTCGTTCCATAAAAAAATGCCTCCTTAGATAAACAGATTTTATTTTTTTAATCTGTCTATCTAATAGGGAGCATATCAAATTACCACTTGGGGTTATCATTGTCATCAGGTATTTAAAAAGCGAGGGAGTCGGCTAAGCATACAGGGAAGGACACTAACATGATCCTCCTCATCGAACTTTACATAATGAGTGTGAATGTTTTGGTCGCTTAAACGCTTCATTCGTTCTGCTGCTTGCTCAGCTCCTTCAAGCATATCAGCCAGTTCATTGGCACCAATTGTGAGCAGCAGATTGATAGTATGATTCCCATTCCAAGTTTCACTAAGTCTCTCCATTTCTTTTAACACAGCATTGTCAGCCCACCAAACAGAGGGACTTCCAGCTATGATGTGCGTAAATAAATAAGGTCTTGCACATAAAGCATATAGAGTAAAAAGACCACCTAATGAATGCCCTACAATGGCTTGTTTACTTTTATTAATGGGCCATTTCTTTGCCACCTTAGGCATCAATTCATGTTCGATAAAATCTAGAAAATCATTCGCCTTGCCATTAGGAGGCCAAGGCGTACCATCAGGACGAGGTGGTAGATTTTCCTCACCTACAGGTAATGTAAAATCAAGGCATCGTCGTTCCATATCAAATGGCTCCTTTGAGGGATAGCCAATACCTATAACAAGAATGGGGTCAAAGCCTTTTGGTTTTCTTGTTTGTAGCTTCACTGCCTCTGCAAGTGTTGGAAAAAGTGCGTCACCATCTAAGACGTATACTACAGCATAGCCATCTGCTGGCGGCTCGTCTGTTGGGGGCGCAATCAATATTCGATAGTCTAACTGCTGTTGGGAAGTCATCGTGTATTCAAAATAGTCTTTTGATACATAGGGTTTCTTTGTCATTGTTTTCATGGTGTTAAAAACTCCAATACATCATCTATGACTTTTCCTTGTGCATGAATGCCCCCATTTAGCCAATAATCTCCTGCTGTTTCGTAAACTTGATTGTTTTTGAATGCCGTTGTACTTTGCCAAATTTTACTTTCCTTAAATTCCTTTAAAAATTCATCGCCAAGATTGCCATCATTAATAAGGAAAATATAATCTGCATCAAGCTCTGGCAAAATTTCTAATGACACCTCGAAGGCACCATTCTTCACTAAGTTGCTTTGTTCAAAGCCTAATTCATGCGTTAATACATAGCCACTGAAATACTCATCAGTCATGAAGAACATACCTTTCGCATTAAAGCGAATTAACGCCACTTTTTTTCCCTTCTGTAATAGCAGCTAGCTTCGCTTGTGCAGCATCTACCTTCTCTTGATAACTTTGTAATGTTTGCTCAGCCTTATCTTGTTCATTAAGTAGCTGCCCTAATACTTTAATAGAACCTTCCAAATCACTTGCTGCATTTTTGAATACGTATGTTGGGGCGATCTTTGCATATTTTTCATAAGTGCCGTTTTCAAGATAAAAAGAGTTGTGCAATATAATTATATCTGGTTTGTTTGCCATAATCGCCTCTGCGGATGGAGGACCACTTGCAAAGCTGATTTCTGGTACACCTTGTAACTGATCCTGCAAATAAAGCTGTGGCTTCACGCCATTTGACCATTGCATCATGGGTTTAATGCCTAAAGCAAGCAGCGAGTCCTCCATGACAGGCGCAAATATTTTTGTCGGCTTAGCAGGTAATATGACTTCATTTCCAAGCTCATCCTTTACTGTTAATGGATAAACATCCTTTTGCTCCTTCGTGCTTTCTGGTGATGCCTGTGTTACTACCTTTTCTTCTTTATTACTTGATTGAGCATTGCAGGCAGTAAGTACGCCAATAACAAGTAATAAAGAGGCAAACACAAAGATAGATTTTAAAATTGTTTGATAGTGATAACGACAGTTTACGTTCATTGTTCATCAAGGTCTCCTTCTACTGATAATGATTCTCAAATGGAATTATAATTCAGTGTTAGATAGGAAGCCATGGACTGGAACAGGAAAGGGATTTGGATTTTTTTCCGGTTAACATTAACAATGTTTCATCTAACATTCGATTAATGGCAATAGCAGAGTACTCAAACCAAGGATTCGATGGCAAAATATACACATGTCCATTTTTTTATAGCTTGTAACTCTTTCCAACTATCAAGGTATTGTAAAGCGAGCCAATAATTTCGAGTGGCCGTATCGGGGCAAATGATGAATAGCAAACGGTTTGGATTTATGTCTAAAAGCTGTTCAAGAGTGATAAGCTCGTTACATGTTTCTTGTTGCGCATCAATAGGATGAAGCTGCAAATCTGTAAAAAGAACATTCTGAATTCCTTTATTACAATATAAAAATAATTGATCTCCACATAATCGGAGTACAGCAAAAGTATCCTTTCCAACCGCTCGTTTAATCTCTAGCTTTGCCTGTAATGCTTTTTGCTCGTACGTTTGAATAAAATGTTTACAAGCGCTCTGTTTGTTGATGGCGTCAGCTATTTCTGTTAATTGAGTTTTCCAATCCTTTGCTTTAATCGTCACATGTTTGACGCCAATTGATTCAAGCCAATGTAGCATGGATAGGGAGGGCTCTTCCTGAAAAATATGAATATCTGGCTTTGCAGATGCTAATTTTCTAAAGTTATCCTCCGATTCCGCATCAAATATATTTAAAGGCACATGAATTTTGTCCTGGTAATGATTGTAATAATATGGACTCCATTTAGCATTAAGTGGTGCTGCGACAGGTATTATTCCTAGTGCTAATAAATTCCCAGTAGTGGACACAGAAAAAGTGGAGATACGCCGACGAGCTATTTTGCTATAAGAGGATGGTGAAACTCCAACCTCCTTTTTAAATTTTCGACTGAAATAAAACTCGTCACTGTAGCCAACCTTACTAGCAATATCACGTAACAACAAGTCAGTATCGCGAAGTAATTGTTTGGCATGTCCAATGCGTAACTCTGTTAAATAATCAGTAGCACTTTGCCCGAATTCCTTTTTAAATGCCTCCCCAAAATAGCTGGAACTGAGACCAGAAATGAAAGCTAAATGATCAATCGTTAGGGCTGATGATGGTGTTTTGCAATATAATTTCGGATATCCTTTAATGATATTTGAGTTGTCATCATATCAGTAGCACTTTCGGTTTTCATGTTAACAAGTCACCTCTTATATGTTAGTGTGAAAATTATTTTACATTAACCAATAGCTTTGGTAATGCACCCAGTAATTTCTCTCTTGTAAAGGCATCGTTGTAATTCCATTTTGTTGCGTCAATCAAATAAGCGTGGTTATTTTGAACAGCAGGAAGTTCTCTCCAACTATCACTTTTGAGCAATTCCATAGTTGCTATTTGCGATTCAGGCTTGTCAGATAATAGCATAAAGATTCGATCACCAGCATACTGAGGTAAGTGATTAATTGGTATTTCCTTATAGCCTTTCCCAGCTTGTAGTAATTTTTTTTACTTGTCTATGAGGCTGGAATCCACATGGATGAAAAAGAGCAGGGGATAGACCTGTACAGCCCATAACAAATAGCCGTTTACCGTGGTCAAAAGTTAAAACTGTAGCCGTTTCACCAGGCTTTACAACTTTTTGTAGCTGTAGCCACATTGTATTTTCTTGTAGTCTAAAATGTGTTAACCAATCTTCTGCCCGTTGTTGTTGGCCAAGCCACTGCCCTAATAGAAGAATGCGTTCATCCAAGGAATCCCAGGAATTGAGTGTAATGGTTGGAGCAATAGATGATAAAGACTGATATTGTTGCTCGTCATTATTTGTAAAGATAATTAAATCTGGATTCAGCTTTGAAGATTTTTCAATGTTAATTGGAAATGCCACATCTTGCACATTAGGTACGTGATTTTTATAAAATGATTTGCTAATAGATTTTTTTGTCACCACCTATTGGCTGTACATTAAAAATCAACATATCCCCAAACGTTTCTCCATGATAAATAATTCGATGAGGTGAGGCAGGAATTTCTACTTCATGCCCTGTCCAATCTTTAACAATAGTTCTTTGCTTATATTGACGAGCAAACTGCTTAGGCGGAATGCCAACGATCTGTCGAAAGCGGCGATTAAAATAATATTCATCATCAAATCCAACCCGCTGAGCAATATCTTTTAAAGGTTCATTTGTTTGTAGGAGTAATTCCTTTGCGTTTTTTTAGGCGTAAATCTGTTATATAATCCAATGGTCTTTTCCCTGTTAAGGTTTGGAAGATTGCACTGTATTGCCATTGGGCTATATGGGCTAAATCAGCGAGTTTTTTTTACTGGTAAAGACTGCTGATAATAATTATGTATATAGTCAATTGTTTGTTCAACAGCCTTGATAATATTTACTTGGTAATCCATATGAAGCTGATGTTCAAATAATAAATGTAATAATTCATATAAGATTACTTGTTGTTTAAGATAATCCGAATGAGGCTTCATAGCATACAAATCCTCTGTTAGTCGAGTAAAGCGGGTAGCCGGGTATAACGTATATTCCACTTGCTCAGAAAAAAATGGGTTCTATATAAGGAGAAGGGCCTTGTACTAACTGAAAAGCTGAAAAGGAAATTTTATAGAAACAAAAATCTTTAGTTATACCCGATAAATCAATTATTGAATGTGGCTGTACAAGGAAAATTTTTCCCTTCGTCACAAGATAGGGAATATCATCAATTGTTAACGTTCCACAACCATCCGTAAAAAGAATCATCGTATGATGAGAGGTTGAAATAAACGGATAGCTCTGTGTAATACAGTCAATAGTTTCTAAATGAAAAAGTAAGTCTTTGGTAAAAGAAGTTGAATTTTTATCTTCCATTAGTGACTTCCTTTCTAAATGAAAATCATTATCAATTAACTGTATTGTATAAAAAGTAAAGAGACATTTCAACAAAGATGAAATGTCTCTTTCTTTTATTTATTTTTTTAGCATATTAGGTAGTTCAGTTAGCAGCCATTCTCTAGTTGAGGCATCACTATCAGCTTTTCGAATGTCAATTGTGTAAACATGCCCATTTTTTTACAGCAGGGAGCCCCTTCCAAATGGGACTTTCCATCATTTCCTTTGTAGACTGTTTTGCTTCATCAGGTACTGGCGTAAGGATGAAAATTCGATCTCCTGCATACTCAGGAAGAAGCTCTGTGGAGATTTCAGCAAATCCTGTCCCTTCATCTAGGATTTGTTGTATTTTGTCGCCAGGCTTTAAGACATTGGAGTCGTAAAGAACCTGTGAAAGACCTGCACGTGCCATCACAAACAGTCGATCCCCAGGATAGTAGGTTAAAACAGATGCCGTTTCATTTTCTTTTAAAACTCCTTCGTCAATTAAGGATTTCCACATTGTATCTGCCTTCGCTTTATAATTACTGAGCCATTTTTCTGCCTCTTCCTTCTTGTTTAATATATCTCCAAGTTCTGTTAAACGCTGCTCTAAAGGTGCAAAGGTATCGAATACAATAGTTGGTGCCACTTTGGATAGCTGTTCATAGATCTTTTCATCTGAAGTCGCAACAATAATAAGGTCTGGTTTTAGTTCAAGTGTTTTCTCAATATTGATAGGGAAACCGACATCTTCTACATTATGTACTTCTTTCTCCCATGCATAACCAGTAATCCAGGAGAAACCTGCACCTACTGTTTGGGCATCTAATGCGACAATATCACCATAGCCCTCGCCGTGATAAATCACTCGCTTTGGTTCTAGTGGGATTTCCACCTCATGATTTAAATAGTCTTTATAAACACGTACTTTGCTTTCAGTCGGTTGTTCTTCCTCTTTTTTTTGCTGTTTCATTTTTGGAGCTACAAGCAGCTAGTACTAATCCTAAAGTTAGCAATACGCTACAAAGGAGCATATATTTATTAAACGTTTTCATACCTAGTCCTCCGAAATAGTATTTAATAGATAATGAGAATCATTATCGACATTAGTTAGCATAATGGAGCAAGTTAACTTTCACAATGGAGAAATGAAAGAAGCTCCATTAATTTTTATCCAAAATTTAATTGATGACCATGTAGGTTTTGGAAGTAAAATCCGTGTAACCGTTAAAATATCCGCCAATTGGTGGAGAACGATATTTAAAAAGATTAAAATAACCATGTTTCTAAATGATAATAATTATCAACGAGGGGAGGATGAAGGTAAATGAGGAATTTTTGGCTGTTTGTTACAACTGGTATGTTATTGATTGTCACAACGACAGGGTTTGCACGTATGGCCTATGGTATTATCTTACCCTTTATGCAGCAGGGGCTATCACTGTCAACAACACAATCCGGGCTACTTGGAACAATGCTCTTTCTAGGCTATTTGCTAACAGTAGGGCTTTCGGGAATGCTATCAATGCGTATTGGTGCAAAAAATGTTCTGCTCGTTGGAGGATGCCTTGTTATTTTAGGCTTGGGAGGTCTAGTATTTGTCACAGGCTTTTGGTGGTCGTCTATCACTTTGTTCTTAGCAGGGGCTGGAAGTGCATTAGTTTATACACCTCTACTATCGATAGCCGTTAGCCTGTATCCAAAGAAACGAGGCACTGTGATGGGACTGTTAATGAGCGGAGCTGGTATTGGGATGCTATTTTCAGGCTTACTCGTGCCATTCATGCTACAGCAATTTCCAGAGCTAGGTTGGAGGGGCGCCTGGTTAATTTTCGCAATCATGACCATTGCAGTAGTGTTGTTAGCGTTTTGGGTAATAAAGCAACCACAGGCAACAACTGATAAGGATACTACTGGAGATAGTAACGTTGCTTGGCGAAGTAAGAAGTTGTATATCATTGCAGGTATGTATTTCGCTGTTGGACTGGTCTATCTTATCCCCAATTTATATCAGACAAGCTATATGAAGGAGCTTGGCATCTCAACTGCTACAGCAGGCTCTATCTATGCAATTGCAGGTATCGTTTCTATTGGCGGAGCTCCATTTTGGGGAATGTTGGCTGATAAAATCGGTGTAAAAAAAGCTTTAATAGCAGCATTGCTGTTTTCTGTTATAGGAGATCTCCTGCCTATTATGCTAGAAAATACAGGAGGGTTTATATTATCCTCCATTATCTGGGGCTCTTCACTTGGTGGAGTTCTTGTTTTGATTCAAATGAAGGCTAGCCAGCAGGTGTCACCTTCGTATGTAGCTTCTGCCATAGGTTTTATTTCCATTTTCTATGCGGTTGGTCAAATGATGGGGCCAGGAATTGCAGGCTGGCTTATTGAGTATGCAGGAGGATTTAAAATGGCTTATGGCTTTGGTGCAATCGTATTCTTTATCACACTACTTCTGTCAACTGTTCTTAAAGGTGAAAATATACAGGAACAATAGTCCTAGCGGATTTCACGTATTCACGCTAAGGCATAATTGATAGCTAAAAGTAAATCTGTTTGCTATACTTTGGTTAGTTATTGATAATAATTCTCAATGAAGAGCTGAAAGATGGTGACAACCTCTATGAAAGTTGATTTTCATCAAAATTTTAATCATTTTTATCATGCATTCGAAATACTGAGTTCACAGGAAATACCACAGGATTACATGTCTTTTCAGTCAAGTGTAAAAGATGGAGCTATTCATCGACTTAGCCTCGTCAGGATTTGGAAGTGGTCGTTTCTGATTATTCATTTTATAAAGAGCATCGAATGGATATGCTTACAGCCAAACCAATGGTAGAAATTAGTTTCTGTCTACAAGGAACAAGGGAAGTTCAAATTTCGGGTTGTACCTATGAAATAACTGCAGGGACATGTTCATTACAATTTATTGAACAAATAGAGGCTAGCTTTTTATTCAATAAAAATGAAGCTTATCAAATGGTTGGTATTGGTATTCCAGTTTCAACCTTTAATCATTATATGGATAAGATAGATGGCAATGGTGAGAGTTCTATGAATTTTGATGAAGTTCTTAAAGGAACCCCCTATCGCCTCTTTCAGGAAAAAATTAATGCTATAGATACGCTTATTTTAAAGCAAATGCTGCATGGTATAGCTGCTAAAAAAATGACAAATTTAGAGCTTGAATATACTGTTTTACAACTGTTAATAAGAGCATTTCAAACTTTTCTCAGCCACCCTATTAATCAAACGGAATTCTCAAATAGTGACAGGGAAAAGATACGTCAAGCACAGGCCATTATAATTGAAAATATGATGAATCCACCATCCTTAATGGAATTGTCGCGTTTAATCGGATTAAATGATTTTAAGTTAAAAAAGGGTTTTAAAGAAATGTTTGGCACAACAGTGTTTGGCTATTTACGTGAGAAACGCTTAGAGAAGGCTAGTTATTTACTACAAAAGGCTCAATGAATGTAACAGAGGTTGCCAATGCAGTGGGCTATTCTAATCCAAGCCATTTTGCTGAAGCATTTAAGGGGAAGTATGGAATAAATCCTAGTGAGGTATTAAAGAAATTTTCTCAGCCTTTTACCGAGAGGAACCATCTATGAAAAACGTAGAAGATCAGCTGAATAATGGGAGAAGAGTGACTTTTGGGTGAAAGATATTCGCTAGTTTCGATTGTTGTAGGATGAGATTTCCCAGTCATAAAATGCAAACTAATGCCTTTCTCTGTTTTTAAAAAGGAGGAGCTGAGATGATACTATTGAATATTATTAATTCTTTAGAAAGGGATTAAACATAATTCATAAAGATGCCTAACTAGTTTGCTTTTTTTAAATTCTACTTCATTATAATGAAATTGATAATCAATATCAATTTGGCGTTTTAGGAGGATAGAAAAAGATGTCTATAGCAAACAGCCTACTTTCCCATATTTTTTATCAGCCTATACAAATAATTTATTTAGAAGATATGCTAGATACCTATAAACATTCATCTCCATTACCATGTATCATTATCGTTTATGATGGTAGTGTTAGCTATACTCTTCAAAATCAGCAAATTGAGCTTCACGCTAGAACCATAATGTTTTGGGATCATATCAGTAATTTTCATATTCCCAATAATAGCAATGTGAATGGAATAGTCATCGAGTATCGCCCGTTTGGAGTAAGAGAATCCAACTTATTTCAAGAAATCTCCATGATTCAAGACTGTTCCTATAAGATTATGAGTCTGGCATTGGAAATAGAGAAGGAAGAAAAGGCTATTAAAAAAACGCACCCATTCCGCCTACAGAAGTTATTCGCTGACTTGTTAGAGACGATTTATACCGAATTAAATGAATCTATACAGCAAAAAGAAGAATCATGGATTGAAATAGCACTAGCATATATTCATTTACATTTTCAGGAAGAATTGACGCGTGAACAAATGGCGAAAAAGGCTCAGGTGAGTCCAGAACATTTTTCGCGCACATTTCTTAAGCATACCGGTTATCCATTTACTAAATACTTAACTTTACTAAGAGTCCGTGAATCCCAAAAAAAGCTATTGATTGAAATGCCAAAATTGGATGACCTTGCGCGAGATGTTGGCTATCGAGAAGGTACCTATTTAAGTAGGAAATTTAAACAGCTCGTTGGTGTATCGCCTTCAGTTTATAATCAAAAATCGAAACGTGTTGTTGCCCTGAACACAAATCATACAGCATGTTTATTAGCTCTTGGGATTATGCCTGAATTAGGTGTATTTTCACCATATATTGAGAGCTTAAAGCCTGTTCCTCCTGTACATAAGCTAAAAGGTTATGAGTATGATGCTGCCACAATTTATGCAGAAATTATAGCAGCATGTCCAGACGTCATTATTAACTATACTGGTGAAAGAGAGAGAAAAGCATTCCTTTCGTTGGCACCTGTATTCGAGCTTCCGTGTATGCAGTTTAGCTGGCGAGAACAATTTCGCCTTATCGCAAGCATTGTTGATAAACAGGATTTAGTTGAAGAATGGCTTTATCAATATAATGAACAGATAGCGGACTATAATCATATCCTTGATCGACGGATTGGTCAAAGAGGTACTGCAATTGTCTGGGAGATAGGTAGCCATGCAGCCTATTGTCTAGATAGTAGCTATGGTAGGGGGAGTCAAATATTATATGATGATTTAGGATTTAGTCGACCGAATTCGATTGTTGGACAAAGTATTAGGGAATCTGGTTTTTTTTCCAGCAGAAATAGAAGAGCTTGTTTATTTTCCAGCAGATCATATTTTTATCACGGCTACTCCTAAGCAAGACTTTGAGAAAAAAACGTCTTATGCAGTTGCTACACTCAGAACAATGGTGGTCTATGGAGGCTGTACGCAGGAAACAAGTGTATTTTATCAATCAGTATGAGTTATTTTATGGATATGACCCATTGTCAACAGCCGCTCAGCTGAAAGAATTGATGAGAGTATTGACATCATAAAAGTACATGGAAATAGATCACTTTCATGCATGGACATTTATAGTATACTCTTCTACAATAAATGAGAATAGTTATCATTTACGTTGTATGGAGGGATAATATTGCTTTTACAAAGAAGAAAAATCATTGCTTCACTTTTTGTTGGATTACTGCTTCTGTTAACGGCTTGTGGAAATACGACAACCTCAGCCACTAAAGAGAGTGAATCAGCAGATACAAAAAAAGGTACAAACTATGAATGGAGAAATTGAAATTCCCATAAACCCGAAGCGTATCGTTGCTGAAGAATATATTGCTACTTTAATCGTGTTAAATGAAAAGCCTATTGGTGCACCTGGATTAACACTTGAAAATTATTATTTAAAGGATGCTTTAAAAGGGGTTACGAGCATTGGCACCTATGGGAAGCCATCCACAGAAAAAAATTATAGGCTTAAAACCAGATTTAATCATTACAGGCAATGGAGATAATTATGAGGCGTTAAGTAAAATTGCTCCAACCGTTGTGATTCCTTATGGTGAATTAAAAAATGCACATGAAGAACTTACATACTTTGGTCAATTACTAGGCAAGGAGCAGGAAGCAAAGGAATGGCTAGCACAGTATGATCAAAAAATTGCTGATGCTAAAGCACAGGTGGATGCGATAATACCAGCGGATGTAAGCTTTTCAATTATTGAAGATGCGGGCAAAAAACTGTATGTTTATGGTGATAACTTTGGTCGTGGTGGACAGCCAGTTTATCAGGCACTCGGACGAAAGCCACCTGCAAAATTTGCCGATGAAATTATGGAAAAGCAGTGGGCAGAGATTTCAGAGGAGATGCTAACAGAATACGCAGGTGATTATATTATTTTGACAGCCGATACTCGAACGCTTGAGGATTTCAAGAAAGATCCAATTTGGAGTAGCTTACCAGCAGTAAAAAAATGATCACCTTTATATCTGGCCAGAGGAACGTTCATGGTATTACGATCCAACTGCTGTCCTTGCTCAGGTTGAAGAATTAACCAAATGGCTTACAAGTAAAAAGTAAGAAAGTGCTACTTCCTTGTTTATAAAACAGGGAAGTATTTTGCATATCATGAATAGGTGGTATCTTCGTATTTTAAAAAAACAATGGTTTAACCCATCCTCTCATCACGAATGGGAATTAGGCTTTAACGGAGAGCCTTATTTTGTCATTTGATCAGTTGCCTGTACATAGGCTTCGTACAAGTTGTTATTTCATGCTCTCTCAGGCATTGTGGGTAATTGAAGAAACTAGCAAAAAGTAAAAAGTTAATGCATAAACAAATAAATGACTATGATGAGGTTCCTAGTCTTCAGATTTTAATGGAATGAGCAGGATCATAATGAATGGAAGCAATAGTTACTTGATGACGAATAAAATTCATCAACATGTCCTTTTAACACAAAAATGAAAAGCAGACCCAAAAACGAGTCTGCTTTTTTTCAATTTGGATGATCCAAAAGCCTCTTAGTAGGCTAATTAAAAATGTTTACTGACTTTTGTGATTAACTGGGCGGCTACATTATGACCTACAATTTGATTAACCGTTCCTGTAAAATAAAGATCCTTTTTCGGTAAATAAAACGCAAATGCCCCAGATTGTCCCCAATGACCGATTAATCCATCTTTAAAGGAAAAAAAGAGAGATCGGCTGTTTTGCTATGCCTATTCCATAATAAAATTGTCCAGGAACAAAGAGGAAATTAAAGCTATTTAATAATTCATTAAAATCACTTTTCGGAAAAAGTTTACCGTTAAAGAATGCTCTTACAAAAATCATTGATTCCTTAGCTGTAGAGATAATACCTCCCTCTGCAGGTATAGAAGACATGTATTGAGGAACATGGAGTTGCTTGGATTTGTAATTTAGTGGCAGGGGTTTTAAATCATTGCTATCCTCATAAACATAGGTATGCTTAAGATTTAATTCATCAAAAATAAATTCCTTAAATACTTCCTGAATTGATTTTCCTGTAATCGTTTTAATAATTTCACCCAAAATCTGATAATTCGTATCAGAATAATGTGCCTTTCCTTTTTGTCCAGGCTTAAATTTTGGTTTCATTTGTTTCACAGAATGAATTGTTTTATCAAAAGGCCAGGATTGATCCTTGCCATTTACTAATTCTAAAAAAAACCTCAGAAGTAAAATAGTCTGGAATTCCTGAAGTATTAGACATCAAATGTTTGATTGTAATATCATTTGAATAGTCAATCTCTTTAAACACATGAATTCGACTTACTACATCTTTAGAAAGATATTTTGAGATTTTATCATCTAAATTTATCTTATTTTCTGCCCTTAGCCTCAAGATGCTTGCTGTAATATATAATTTCGTGACACTTGCAAGAAAATATGGGTGATCATCCTCCATATTGCCTGCACTAGACACTTGAGAAAATGAGTTATCCCCTTTTTCTACACATAACACGACACTCACAATATTCTTTTTTTTAACTGCCTGAGCGACTAGCTCATCCAATGTCGATTGATTGATAGCATTGTTCATTGTAAAAGGCTCCTTTCTAAAAGTTTCTTTTACACACTATCTACATATACGCTTTACTCCATGAGATGTTTCATCTGAATAATTACAATGACATTTATTCATTAAATAAACAATTAGGTTTCATTGTTGATTGTTTATCTTCATTCAGCAAATGTATTTTGTATCGAAAGCATAGAGGCAGCAACAGATACAGAAGTCTCCTATCTCTATATGTGGTGAGATGAATGTGAATTTAAGCTTCTTTTCAGCGGGTGTCCAAACATCCACTGGAATAGAGGAACTCAGTTTAAGAACGCCACGTCCTGTTGCAATTTATCTATGCGAAAGCGAAGCGACAGCAACACGGTTTTATCTGTGCGAAAGCGAAGCGACAGCAACACGGTTTTATCTGTGCGAAAGCGAAGCGACAGCAACACGGTTTTATCTGTGCGAAAGCGAAGCGACAGCAACACGGTTTTATCTGTGCGAAAGCGAAGCGACAGCAACACGGTTTTATCTGTGCGAAAGCGAAGCGACAGCAACAAATGTTTTCTGTAGCGAAAGCAAAGCGACAGCAACAATTACGCCAAGGCGAAATTGATTGACAACGACAAAATAAAGATGAAAAAAGATAAAAGCTGCTTATTAGTTTTTTAATTACTAGAAAGGCAGCTTTTTTTGAATAAAAATGATGAAATAATTATACAAGAGATGCTTTGTTATCACTTGTCTCTTTCTTTGCAGTATGGTCAATGACTAAGCCTTATGTGAGGAATATACAAATATAATTAGTAGGAGACTGATTGTAATGCAAATCCAATAAGGTGTATCTGGATGTATACGATATAACTCTGTCCCAACAATTGGTGCAACTAATGAACCTATTCCAGTAGCAACTGCTGTTAAACCGCCAGCCGCACCCTGATTTTCCTTTCCGGCTGCCAGGGAAATGCCAGCTGTATAACCTGACATTAGAAAACCTCCACCAATGCCAAACAGCATAAAGGCAATAACAAATCCAGCTAAATGATTCCACTCGATTAATAGGACAAACCCAAGTAGAAGTATAGGCAAACCGATACGGACCAGTCTACGTGGTGAATACTGTCGTTTTTGAATAATAGTTATTTGCACAAGCGCCATCATTAAACCAACGGCAAACATACCAATACCTACCCAGATTGCTGTTTCCTTAGAATCTAATGAAAATCGATCCTGTATAAAAAAATCCAGATGTTACTTGAAGCATAACAATCATTGACATAACACTCGTAGCAATAAGTAGATAGGAACGAAGACCACTAGTTGTTAATTTAATCTTATTGCGTTTATTGGCTACTACGGTCGGCTCTGCTTTAGGAATGTGTATAGCTATCAAAATAACAGCGATTAATGCAAGAATAGCTGTGATAATGACTGGGAAAATTAGATTAATTGTTGATAGAAGTGCTCCTAGGGCAGGGCCAATAATAAAGCCAATGCCTGTAGCTGCACCTATCATCGCCATACCTGCTGATCTTTCTTGCACAGAAGTGATATCTGCCATCAATGCTTGTGAGGATGATGAAATTGCTGGGAAAAAGAAGCCAAACATAATCCTCGAGCTAAGTAATAGGATGAACACGACATTGATTGGTAATAAATCCTTCATCCCCATCCATCCTAAAAAGGCGAAAAAGGCTAAACTAAATGAGAAACCAACAAATCCAATCACCATGACCTTTTTCCGACCTATTCGATCACTTTGTACTCCCCAGAAAGGAGCCGCTAGTAATAATACTAAGGCAGCGATAGAAATAACAATTCCAGCGTGTCTTTCCTGAAGTCCTATCTCTCGAATTAAAGGTGCAAGAATTGGGATAATAACCCCGAATCCGATATAACAAATAATCATTGATAAAAAAATTACTTTTTTTTGGTTGCAAGTCCATTCCTCCTTTATTGATGATAATTATCAATTAAGGTAGTGGAGGTTGCCACTCTGTAAAGGATTTTCTTTAACGGTAAATGGATTTTTTTAACAACAGTTTTAACAAAAAAATCCGTCTACTAGTATAAATAATCCCGGAAATGGTAGAAAGAAAAAAATTTTTATATAAATTTAATAATGATATTGATTATCATTTTCAATAATTGAGGAGGAATAAATAGATGTGTAGATTGAAAAATTATAAATATATTTTTGCTTTTCTCTGTTTACTACTGATGGTGACAGGATGTGCTAAGAAAACAACAGGAGTAGATAGGAAAGGGGCTTCTAATTCTACAGTGGAACAGACTCAGTATCCAAAAATAATTCACCATTTAGAAGGCAGTACAACTATTGATAAAAAGCCCGAAAGAATTGCGACACCCTACATATCCTTTGTAGATTATTTAGCTGTTTTAGGTGTTTTTCCAATTGCTGGTCAAGGGATTGGTACTATTCAGAGAAATTTCCCTTACTTAAATGAGTTAATAAAAAATCATACAATTATAGATCTTGGTCAGGAAGTAGATATTGAAAAGGTACTTGCTGTTAAACCAGATTTGATTATTGCGGCAGATGATATGAGCGACAAATACGAACAATTATCTAAAATAGCTCCAACAGTGATTTTGCCACAAGCCGGCGATTGGAGAGAAACATTAATGCAAATGGGTGAAATTGTTGGAGCTGAAGAAAAAGTAAGAAAAGTACTAGTAGATTTTGATGAAAAAACAGCTAGGTACAAACAAGAACTTAGTAAGCATAGTAATGAAACTGTATTGTTTACAATGTACCAGGGGAAAGAAAATTTTGTCACATGGGATATAGAAAGATTTGAATCCTTTTATAATGGACTAGGATTAAAGCCAGTTCCAGAGGCTGAAAAAGGGGGAACCATAAGTCTAGAAGGTCTAGGTAAATTAAATCCCGATCATATTTTCGTTGTGAATAATTGGCAAACACCAATTGCAGGTGGTGTTGAAAAAGATTTGGAACATAACGCCGTTTGGTCAAGTTTAAACGCAGTTAAAAATAAGCAAGTTTATTACTTAGATGATCCATCTTTACCTGGTCCATTAGCTCTAGCCAAAATAAAAGGAATTGAAGATATTTATAATGCATTAAAATAGGACAATGTAAAAATCTCTCAATGATTGAAAAATCTTGAGAGAATTTTTAAGAATGATTATTTTTTATTTTTTTAATATTTCACTAGGGTTATAACCAAATGTTTTACGAAATAATGTAGCAAAATGACTTAAATTTTGATACCCAACCATTAGTGCTGTTTCACTGACATTAGCTTTTCCTTGCTCTAAAATATTTCGTGCTTCAAGCATCCGCAAATTTCTAACATAGCCGAAGACCGTTGTACCAAATAATTCTTTAAACCCGTATTTTAATTTGTAGTCATTTAAACCAATCTTTTTCGAAAGTGCTAAAATGCTAGGAGGATATCTCCAGCAATTATTTAAAATCTCTTTTGCATGATAGAGAGCATGAATATCACTTTCATTAAGCTTCGTGGCGGCTTTCTTCTTTTTCTCTTCAAGCTCTATGCCATTTAAATGAAGGGTTAACAATTCAAGTGCTTTCCCTTCTATATAAAGCTGTTTCAGCATGCCTGTATAAGGACAATTCTTTATTTGTTCGATTAGTCGATGAATGTAAGAGGGATTGAATATTTGCTGACAAAAAAAACGATTGCTCAAAAAGGTGTTTATTTTCTGCGATTAATTGTTTGAAGTGTCTTAAATCTATACGTAATTCCATCATGACTACTTTTTCCTTTGGCGTCAGCTCTGAATATATTTTGGTGTTTTGAACAAATAGAAAATTGGAGGTGTTGGCTGCTAAGCTAAATTCTTTTCCATTTGTTGCCCAAAATCCATCACCAGATAGTGGATAGAACAATTCAAGATGAGGATAACGAACGTTACAGCTTAAAGATAGGGGCTCATTCGTTTGAGCTTGAAACCAATTCATTTCCATACCTACTCTTAAAAGCTGTCTTTCAATATTACCTGAGCCATTATGGATAGGTAAACTATAGGTTTTTTTGATTGGATGGCATGATCAACTGTCTGCATTCAATTTCGCTATAGAGTGAGTCTAGATCATTTGTATCGATGTTTAAATTCAATTCTTAAACGCTCCTTAAGTAATAAGATATAGTAAAAAAATTTCTTATTATATCCACTATAAATGAGAATTGTTTTCAGTGCAAATAAGGATGGTATAACTTATAGAAACAAAAAGAAAAAGGGGAATGAGTACCCCTTTTATCATACCCAGCCAAATGCTCGAGCAATCGTTGCTGTTAGCCATGTTACCCCGATAGCGATAGCCGTTGGAATTAAAAATGACATAAATGTCCATTTTGGACTCTTAGTTTCTTTATAAATATTCACCAAAGTGGTTCCACATGGGAAGTGTAGGAGAGAGAAAAGCATCATATTTAAAGCTGTCAGCCACGTCCAGCCTTGGTCGATAAACACTTGCTTAAGCTTCGATAAATCCTCAATTTCAAGCATAGCCCCCTGAGATAAATAAGCCATGATGAGGATAGGAATAACAATTTCATTAGCAGGAAGTCCCAGAATAAAGGCAGCCATAATAAAGCCATCCATGCCTAAAGCCTGACCAAATGGATCTAAAAAAATTCACAAAGTGCATTAAAATACTTGTATCGCCAATGTATATATTAGCGCAGATCCAAGTCAAAATAGATGCAGGTGCTGCAACGATTACCGCTCTTTTTAAAACATTCCATGCTTTATCGATACTTGCTCGCAAAATTGTATTCCAAAACTTTGGTTTTCGGAATGGTGGTAGCTCTAGCGTGTAATGAGTAGGAACACCCTTTAAAGCTGTTTTAGATAGTCCCCAGGATACCGTTAATGTTACGACTACACCTAGCAAAACAAATCCTATTAAAATGGCTGCTGTCATAAATGTACCAGCTGCTCCTGTAAACCCAGTTACCATAAAGAGCGAGGCTAATAAAATAAGCGTTGGCCATCTCCCGTTACAAGGAACAAAATTATTGGTTAAAATCGCTAACATTCGTTCACGAGGGGATTCTATAATTCTAGTAGATAGAATAGCTGCCGCATTACAGCCAAAGCCCATAGCCATTGTTAAAGATTGCTTTCCATGACCACCTGCTCGTTTAAATAAACGGTCCATGTTAAATGCAACGCGAGGTAAATAGCCGTAGTTTTCTAGTAATGCAAAGATAGGGAAGAAGATAGCCATTGGTGGCAGCATCACACTAATCACCCAGCCAGTTCCTCTAAATAGCCCAAGCACTAAAATACCATGGAGCCACTCAGGCGCATGCATTGCTTCAAAAAGGTATGTGAGCTTACTCTCCAGAAAGCCAAATAAGCTTGCTAGCATATCGGATGGAATATTTGCTCCAGCAATCGTAATATAAAAAAATAGTCCCAAGCATGAGGAGCATAATTGGGAATCCCCAAATGCGAGATGTGAAAATTTCATCTAATTTATCAGATCTGTACAGAGCTGTATGCTGTTGGGACACTACCTTTTTACATAACGATTTACTTTTTGCATAAATATCGCTAACGATTTCATCTCGAATGTCCTTGTTCGAAACTTCTCTTACTTCAGCTAAAATTGCCTTTAAGGAGCTATGATTTAACACTGATCGGGACTCCATTTGTGCTCACCTCTCGCTGTCTATTATTGTTATGATTGTGTAGCTTTACAATTAAATCCTCATCTCCGTCAAGTAAGCGAAGGGCAACCCATCTTGAGGGATATTTATCATCAAAATAGCCATTAAGTTTAGATTCTATTTTGGATATTGCTTCCTCAATCTCTCTTGAATAGGTCATACGATAAGGAGTTGTAATGATCTGCCCATTGACGAGCTGATTCAATGTATCCAACAATTGTTCAATTCCTTTTTTATTTCTTGCTGATATTTTGACAACAGGGACTCCTAGCTCGCGTGCCAATTTCTTTTCATCAATCTGAATACTCTTCTTCTCTGCTTCATCTATTAAATTGATACATATAATGACATTGTTGGTCATTTCTAATACCTGTAGTGCAAGATTTAAATTTCTTTCTAAAGAAGTTGCATCAAGCACGACAATCGTTGCATCAGGCTGATCAAAAATAATATAATCTCTTGCCACTTCTTCATCTGTCGAATTGGAGAATAGAGAGTAGGTTCCTGGTAAATCCACAAGTACATATTGTTCACCCTTGTGTTCAAAGAAGCCTTCAGCATGAACAACCGTTTTTCCTGGCCAGTTTCCCGTATGCTGTTTCAATCCTGTTAATGTATTAAACAATGTACTTTTGCCTGTATTCGGATTACCTGCTAAAGCTATTTTATTTACTCTCATTTTGTTCCTCCCTTACAATTTCGCCCAAAATCTTAGAGCTTTCATCATTACGTAAAGCAATAGTCGTATTACTAACACGGTATGCGACTGGATCTCCTAAAGGACTTTTGCGAAGAACCGAGATTTCGGCTCCTTTCACAAAGCCTAAATCTAATAATCTTCTTCTTAAAGGACCCTCAATATTTATTTCTTTTATTAAAAAGCAATCGCCAAATGAGCATTTTGAAAGTGATGTTAAGTTTTTAGTCATGGGCAGTTTTTATTCCCTTCTATAATAATATTTCCTTAATTATATATTGTTTCTTTAAGGAAACTTTATTTAAGCATATTCCCGTAATATGGCTAATGTCAATGATTTTCTAATTTTTTTTAGAGGAAACAATGGTAAGAGACCTTATCCTGCAATTTTTTTGATTCTTATAGGTTGTATTAGTAAAGGGAAATACGGTACAGATTTCCCTATTTATTATGGTTTTTTTTCATGAAGAACACATCAAATTAAATGTATTTTTGCTTATGGTATAGCCCAACTTTAAATTTTAATATTTTACTTAAGAGACGTAATGTCTTCATCTAAATTTAGAAGTAATAAATGATTCTTATAAGTAACAAAATTGTATTGATATTTTGAATTAAATGGTAGGTAAATTCATCTATTTTGAAAAAAAATATATTTTTTAACCTATTTTTAACCTTGGAACCGTAATGTGTTAGGAAAAGCAATGTTTTTTTGAAGGAGGTTTAAGAATGGATCAATTTGTCGGAGAAATTCGATTGTTTGCTGGGGATTATGCGCCAGATGGCTGGGCACTTTGTAATGGTCAACTACTATCTATTTCCGAAAATGAAATACTTTTTTTCTTTGATTGGCACAACGTATGGGGAGATGGTCAAACAACCTTTGCATTACCCAATTTTCAAGGCAGGGTTGTGGTACATCAAGGACAGAATCCAACGACTGGCACTACCTTTGTCAATGGTCAAATGGGAGGGGTGGAATCTGTCACATTAATCTCATCACAGCTTCCTGCACATACACACCAGGTAAAAGCTTCTTCTCTTGATGGCACAACACCTAGTCCAGAAAATGCTGTTTGGGCAAAAGATATACAATATTCGACACAGCCACCAAATGGCACAATGAATGCCGCCATCGTTTCAAGTGTTGGAGGAAACGCTCCTCATAACAATTTAATGCCGTTTTTAACAATTAGTTACATTATTGCCCTTTACGGTATTTATCCAACGGAATAGGAGGTATGAAGGATGAGTGAACAATATCTAGGTGAAATTCGATTGTTTGGCTTTGGGACAGTTCCAAGTGGCTGGGCACGATGCGACGGCCAAGTATTGCAAATTAATACAAACCAAGCGCTTTATTCAATATTAGGAGCAACTTATGGTGGTAATGGCTCCTCGACATTTGCATTACCTGATTTAAGGGGAAGAGTCCCAGTTCATGTAAGTAGTAGTATCACACGTGGACAAAAAGCAGGAGAAGAGGCACATGTATTAACAACTAATGAGATGCCGACTCATACACATATTGTTAATGGTAGTTCAGAGAGTGCTACGTTGAAAGTGGCTACTGGAAATGTATGGGGTACATCCACTAATAATATTTATTCTGTCAATCAACCAAATACTAATATGAACACGCAAGCATTGTCAACATCAGGAAATTCGCAGCCACATCAAAATATGCAGCCATACAGTGTCGCTAATTACTGCATAGCTTTAGTCGGAATTTATCCATCAAGAAATTAGAAAAAAGGAGGTGGGGGTAAAGTGTCAGAAGCATATATTGGAGAAATTAGAATATTTGGTGGTAATTTTGCACCAAAAGACTGGGCTTTGTGCGATGGCCAGATAATAAACATTGCCACGAATAGTGCATTATATGCTATTTTGGGTAACAGATACGGAGGAGATGGAAAAACAACGTTTGCTTTACCAAATTTAAATGGGAGGGCAGCGCTTCATCAAGGAACTGGTGTAGGGTTAACACCAAGAAATGTTGGAGAATCTGGGGGTTCAGCTACTGTTACATTATTAACCACTCAAATGCCTAGTCATAATCATATTGCTACTTGTAACAATACTCAACCATCAAATAATGAGCCAACTGGAGCAATATGGACCGATCAACAAGGGAAAGGTTCTGTTCCTCTCTATACGCCACAAGTAAATAAACAAATGAATCTAATGACGATGGATGTAGCTGGGGGAAGTCAACCACATAATAATATGCAACCATATTTAGGGCTAAACTTTATTATTTGTTTATATGGGGATTGGCCTCCTAAGGGTTAACGATTCATTAAATGAAGGGTGTGGAACCAAGAAGGAGACTATAGAATGGGAAAAAAAGATATTAACAATAACCCTGTGTTTGGTGTTAGTCGTTTTTAGTCAATTGGCAGGAATAGGGTTTGTGTCACCTTTAAAAGTAGAGGCAGCCGCTTGCGATTCTCCCGATTTCCCGAAGTGTATACAGGATTTAACACAAGCTTCGTGGAAAGATGATACAAATAATGGCTTTGTAGTGAGTGGTATTCCTGGTGATGATGGTATTAATATATTCAAGTATAGCAATGGATCACAATTTCCAGCTGGTTATTATTTTGATGCAGATGAATATTCACCACCAAAATCAATTAGAATTTCTGCTGGAGAAAGCTTTGCAGGTGGGATCTTCGATTTAAAATCAATAAAGATTAATACTATTAATAAACATCTTGAAAACGATGCATTATCCTTAACAATTCAAGGGTATGATGGAGCAGGAAACCCAAAAGGAAATCCTGTAACTTTTAAGACAGTTGCAAATCATGAACCTATTTATGAAATTCCTATTAATATAGAGGGTATCAACTCATTTGTCATTACTGCGAGTGTACAATTTATACCTACTGTACAGGCGGGACTATGGGATTTAACATTTACTCAATTTACGATTGATATCCCAAATAATAATCCGCCGACAATTTCAAATGGTACTATTACTACCTCAAATATTACTACATCAGGAGTACAATTGGACTGGGCTAAAGCATCTGATGATATAACAACTCAAGAGGATTTAGAATATCATGTCTATCAATCTAGTAGTAACAATATTGGTACGGTTAGTACAATTGAATCGAATGGTACACCGTTAGGCAGCTATGTCAAGGATAGTAATTCCTTTAATGTCACAGGTCTTGCTGCCAATACTACCTATTATTTTAATGTCATTGTCAAAGATACCGATGGCAATAAGAGTGCATATACGATGCAGCAGGTAACAACCCTTGCCTTAAATAAACCACCGACATCCAGTAATGGAACCATAGATGTAAACGAGGGTCAAGTGTATACATTTAATAGTACTTCCTTTGCTTTTTCAGATGAAGATGCTGGAGATACTTTGAAACAGATTCAAATCTCTACTATCCCAAATAGCGGACAGCTCTTTCTTGATAGCAATAATAATCAGCAATTTGATGGTGGGGAAGCTATTACAAATGGTATGACAATCAGTAAGGCTAATTTAGATGCAGGTAATTTAAAATATATTACAGAAAATGGATCTTCTTCATCTTTTACATTTAAGGTAAGCGATGGTATTGATTTTAGTACTGTCTATACGATGAGTCTAATCGTCAATGCACGTCCAGCAGTGACAATTTCAACAAATAAACCTAGTCCAACAAATAGCCTTCCAATTTTTATAGCCATTGTTTTCAGTGGGTCAGTGACAGGCTTTACGGTTGGGGATATAGAAGTTACAAATGGAAATGTGACAGCACTGTCAGGAATTGGTAACACATATACAGCCCTAGTATCACCTATTGCAGATGGAGCTGTGAAAATCAAAATTCCTGAAAAGGTAGTTGCAAATGGTGGAGGTGCATTAAATAAAGCATCAAATGAATTACAAATAATCTATGATGGTACACCACCTACCGAAATTGGCCTTAGTAATACTACTGTACAAGAAATGAAGCCTATTGGTACAACTGTTGGGACATTGACAGCAACAGATTCAGGAAGCTCGCAAACATTCAAGTATTCATTACAGTCTGGGGATACAAGCTTCTTTACGATTGATGGAAATGTATTAAAGACAAATATGTTGTTTGAATATGATACGAAAAATAGTTATAAGATTACGATAAGAGTAACAGATGAGGCTGGCAATACGTTTGATAAGGAGTTTACAATCCAGATTACTAAAAATAATGCACCAACAGGCTCTATTATGATTAATAATGGGGCAGCATATACAAATTCTACTAATGTTATCTTAACAATGACGGCAACTGATTTAGAAGGAGAAGCGATAGAAATGCGCTTTTCGAATGATGGTACTACTTGGTCCAGTTGGGAGTCAAAAGTATCTACGAAAAGTTGGACATTGTTAATTGGCGATGGTAGTAAAACAGTTTATATGCAACTAAGGGATACTGCTGGCAATATATCAAATACATTCTCAGATACAATTGTACTAGATACAACACCTCCAGTCATAACAGGAGTTACAAATAACGGTCTTTACAACACCGACGTAACAATCAGCTTTAATGAAGGAACGGCTACCTTGAATGGAGTTGTTTTCACAAGTGGAGCCACTGTAAGTACATCTGGAAATTATACTTTGGTAGTAACAGATAGTGCAGGTAATACGACAACCATTACATTTGTGATTGATAAAGCTCTGCCAAAAGCTGTAGAGGTGAAGATCAAATCGAATAACCTGGATCCTACAAAGGCTAAGGTAGGAGATACGATCACATTAACAATGAAAACAGATAAGAATATCCAAATACCGACAATTACCATTGCGGGGAAAACTGCAACTGTAACGGGAGCCGCCACAAACTGGCAGGCAACATATGTTATAGCGAATGGTGATTTAGAGGGAAAAGCACCTTTTACCATTAACTTTAAAGATTTACAGGGCAATTCAGCAACAGAGGTAACGGACGTAACTGACGGAAGCTATGTCATAGTCGATGGTATAAAGCCAACTGTAAAGAAGGTGACAATGGCTTCAAATAATGCTAATCCAGCAGTTGCTAAGGTAGACGATGTTATCACAATCGACTTTGAGACAAGTGAGGATATTCAATCACCAAATGTAAAGATCCTAGGACAAACAGCAAATGTAAGCGGTAAAGGTGATGGAGATGCTAAAACATGGCAAGCAAGCTATACGCTGAAGCCCGGAGACACAGAGGGACCAATTAGCTTTACAGTTGATTATCAAGATTTAGCAGGGAATGACGGCTTACAGGTAACCAAGGTTACATCAGGAACAATTGTGATGTTTGATAAAAAGGCTCCTGAAATAACAACCTACTTCCCAGCGCATCAGGCAATTGATGTTCAGCCTACAGACAATCTCGTGTTAACATTTAATGAAAAAAATCTTACCTGTAACTAGTAAAAACATTATCATTCGAAATGCTACGGGTAACCAAATTGTCGAAACAATTGGTGTTACACAAGTAAATGTTTCTATTACTAATGAAACTGTGACAATAAATCCTACAGTGGATTTGGCCCTTAACACTGCTTACAGCATTCAAATTGATGCAGGAGCATTTACTGATTTAGCGGGCAATGCTTATAAAGGGATTACTGATAATACTTCCTGGAATTTTACGACTAGCGTACTGCCAACATACACAGTTACGTATGACGGTAACGGAGATGGTGGGGGCAAAGTGCCAACAGATTCGAAGCAGTATAAAAGTCAGGAGACAATCACAGTACTGGGCAATACAGGTAATTTAATGAAAGCAGGCTATACATTTGTAGGATGGAATACGAAGGCTGATGGAAAAGGTGTTACTTATAAAGATGGGCAAACGATTCAAATGGGGAAAGAAAATTTGATATTATATGCTTTATGGTCTAAAAATTCTGTACCGGGAGATGGAGGATTATCAACTCCGAATCCTACTTCAACACCTGACCCTGTTGCACCAAGTAATCAATTAAAGGTGAATGTTGTAGATCCGAGTATGCCAGACGAGGTGCTCCTGCAAACAATGTTAACACGTGTATTTAGTAACGGTAGTTTCCAGGATACAGTAAACTTTACGGTTGCAAATGCAAACGAGTTTCTCCGAAAATTAGCGAATAAGGAAGAAAAAAAGATCTCGACTTGTGATACCCGATATGGAACAACCAGCAAGTGAAACAAAGGTGATACTGGCTAGAGAGGCTGCCAAACGATTAATAGAGGGCAAATCACATTTTGGTATAGGTATGGGAATAGTCAAAATTGATGTTCCTTTTGCTTCAATGAATGATTTCGATGAAGATATTTATTTCCGAATGGTACCGATTAAGGATGCACTACGGCAGAAAGCTATCGAGGAGCGGGCTAAACAAGCAGAAAAAGTCTTACAACAGAGTAATGGCGCTAATGTAAAGCTTGTTGGTCAACCAATATCTATTGACACAAATCTACAAAATCGTCAGGTGACATTGCTGCTACCATTACCAGCGAACATAACATCAGCTCAACGGGAAAATATAATGGTTTACGTAGAGCACAGTAATGGAACACATGAATTAATACGTGGGCGTTTTGTAGAATTTACGAAAGGGAAAACAGGTATTGCCTTTGATGTACAACACTTTTCTACTTTTTCTTTACTATATGTAGAACAAGGACAGGAAGAAGAGCAACCAGAAAAGGAACCTATAGAGGTAGACAGAACATTTGCCTCCTATATTCAAGGCTACACAGATGGCACTTTCCGTCCGAATGCAAATGTCACACGTGCGCAAATAGCAGCGATGCTGGCAAGAAACCTAAGTGACAATGATGTACCAGAGACATCTAATTTATTTTATGCGGATACAGCTACTTCTTGGGCAAAAAATGACATTGAGTATATTCGAACGCAAGGAATCATGCAAGGACGTCTTGATCACTCATTTGGTCCGAATGATATGATTACTAGAGCTCAAATGGCGGTTATTGCTGTGAGGTGGATTGATAAGCAATGTGTAGAAGAATCTACAGATACCCCATATTGTGAAGTGACGGCAAGTGGCGAAACATATAGTGATGTGGCTGCTACGCATTGGGCGGCAAAAGAAATCGATCGCATAAGCGCAATGGGAATAATGGTTGGCTCAGGCAATGGACAATTTAGACCTGAAGAGAAACTAACACGCGCTCAGGCAGTAAAGGTACTGAATCGTATCTTTAATCGTCCAATACCGACTGAGGAAACAGAACAAATCTTCAAGGATATACCAAAAGAGCATTGGGCTTTCTTTGAGATTCAAGCCGCAGCAAAATAAGATCAATAAAACAAGCATACTAGGTGGAAAATGCCTAGTGTGCTTTTATTTTGTCGAAAACATAAGAAAGTTTTAATTTTGAAGGGGGGATTGCTGAATTGAAGAGAATATATGCACGATTGACTAGTATTCATGCTAGATAGAAAACTATTTATGCTAATAAAATCTATGGTTATTTGCCTTTTACAAGACATCTGTGGTAGTAACAACAAAAAACGCCTGAGCCATCTTCATTAAACATTTATTCCATTGAAAAACTTTATTGGCATAATAGTTTTTTAATAACAAGAGACACGCTAGGAGAATACAGCCTAGCGTGCTTTAAATTCGAGCATAAACATCAATTAATTTCTTACAATTTGGAATGTACCAGATGTAGTTGTTTGAATATAAATTCGATTGCCATCAATTGTATAGTCAGCTGGCATTCTCTCCCCAAATTCATCGATACGGACAATGTAGGAGTTGGAAGGTATATTTTCAATAATAATTTCCATATCAGCTTCATATTTAACAGGTTTTTTTATTTAATGTTGCCTGGAAATTGATACGATTCAAATTTCGTGTAACTTGAATATCCATCACGCCACTACCCTCATTTAGAAGAGTTTCAAGTGGTGGAATGATGACCGTCATATTGGCTTTAGTTGTTAGTACGTATCGTTCTGTATCGATTTCAGAGTCTGCCACATTTATTTTAGCTTTATAGGTATTTTTGCTTTTAGTCATCTCTGTAGTTTTACCCGGTTCAGCGGCTGTATCTGATAAAGTCGGCGTTTTTGTCCCGTTCCCATTCTTCGATAATGAATACTTGCCGTTTACATAGTCTACTAATGTCCAAACATTTGGAACAAGCTCCTGTTGTACAGGTGTCAAGGCTTCAAATGCTGTTTTCACTGCTTGAACATCCTGAGCAGTGGAAGTTTTAGGTGATAAAGCTTTAATGGCATTTTCTACTTCCTTTGCTACAGTTTTATCTTTGACAACAAGTTGCTCAGCATCTAGTAAAAGCTGTTCAATCCCAGAAGGTAATGAGATGTTCGAATATTTTCGTAAAGCATTCAGCTCAGCTCGGGCATCAGCGACATCCTTATGAAAGTTCGTGCGAGACGAGTTTAACAATTTAATTTTATTGACCACTTTATCTGTAGAGGTATTCGGCAAGATAGAGGAGGTCAATATTTTTTGAGTTTGTGCGCTTACATAGGTTTTCTGTGCAGCATTCAAAGTATTATACCAATCTCTTGTTTCTAAGACATTTTGATAATAATTTACAGAAGTCGATTCAACAGAAGCTAATTTTTCTTCAATTTGAGCAGCAAGCTTACGATACGCAATTCTCGTTTGTTGATGATAAGAAAGAGTAGCATAATTGGTTACATATTGTTTTTCGTTTTCATTTAAGGCGTTATAGGCTTTGAGAGCAGACTCTAACGATGTTTGGAAAGAAGCTGTTGTGTTATTAATATTTGAAATAAGCTGAATAACATTGGCGACATTCGAGTTATAGTTTGCAACATCGTATATGTAGGCTACTTTTGGCTGATTAGAGAAATCGGTTGCAGCAGCTGTTGTAGCAGGTGTCGTATAAAGAAGTGAAGGGACTGCAACTAGGCTAGTAATGCTAGTCTTTTTTTTGTTTGTCATAATATAAGAAAACCTCCTATTGGAAAAGTTTGTTGGCTGATAAGTCCTAAGTGAAAAATTGGGCATTGGATAGTTAGAATAGTATTCGATGATTTGAATTAATCTCTAAATACAAATTTTCCAGCCTAAGTTATGATGTTAAACCAATTTTATCATAGTTTAGGATTTTTTTATGTATATTTTGAGCGAATAGGTCAATAGGCTATATGTTTTTTTATTGATTTTATGTCTTATGTACTTAAAACGAAGAAGAACTAATGAAAATCTTATAATTATTAAATCGGATTCGTTAATTGGTATATATGTCAATAAAAGGAAAAATAAATAAAAAAATTGTGTAAAGGTTTTGTATAGGTCGATTTTCTATAGTTAAGTGTGAGGGAAACTATCCAAAAGACTAGGTTCCTTATTGGTGAATAAATAGATGGCGTTACAAGAAGGGAGGATGAATTAGACCGTTTTATAAATCTATGAAATTTTAAAAGAATGGGAGGAAAAAAATGTGCAAATAACAAAGCAACAAAAATGGTGGAAACGCTCGCTCAACACTTTTCTTGCCACAGCACTAGTCGCAAGTAGTGTATCCTTTGCGGGTACTCCACAGAAAGTAAAAGCAGCTCCTACAGCAGGCCCAGGTGGAGTAAGCGATGGTTTAATCTCTTGGGTAGATGTAGAACGAAGTGCAGTAATAAAAGAGGGAACAAATCAGATTACCCAATTAACAGACCTAGCAGGTGTTGGATACTGGAGCCCGAATGGCGGAGTGACAGCAGCAAATGATAGTGTCCCTAACGCACTTAATTTTAATGGTGGAATTCAAATTGCCTCAAACAAGGGGTTTTACACACGTCCAGACAGCCAATTTAATACTAATGATGTTTCGCGAGAAGTATTCTCTGTACAGGCAAGTGACAATCATAGCGGATTTCCATGGGAATTTGGAGGAGAAAATACTGGTACGAAGGATAGAGCAGACTTTCTCTATCCTTATTTTTAGGAATCGGGAATGAGATGGTGGTACCTTGTCCAACTACGCTTTCTATAGTTAGTTCTGCATTAAATAATTGTTTTAGGCGTTGTTGTGTATTGACTAGACCAACGCTTGTTTTCTTTTGCGGTGTGGTATTATCAAAGCCAGCGCCATCATCAGAAATGGCTATAGTAAAATAGTGCTCTGCCTCAGTAATGCGAATGGTCACGTTTCCACCTCCGCGTTTTGGTAAAATGCCATGCTGGATGGCGTTTTCCACGAGCGTTTGAATGGATAGTGGCGGAACGGACAGCTCCATATTTACTGGGATATCCCAGTGAATTTGAATTCTATCACCAAAGCGAATTTGTTCAATGGCTAGATAGGAGCGCACAAGCTTTAATTCATAGTCGATCGATACGGCCAAATCGACATTTTGGAAATCGAAGCTCATTTGTAAATAGTCACTAAATGCTAATAATAGCTTCTCCATTTGCTCATTATCCACGCCATGCAAGGAAATAATCGAGCTCAGTGTATTAAAGAAAAAGTGGGGCTGAATTTGTGCCTGTAACCAAGCTGCTTCGATTCGTAGGCGTTCCTCACTGGACTGCTTTACACGAACAAGCGCATGGACCCTTGACTTAAGCTCCACATATTCCATTGGTTTTTTAACATAGTCATTTGCGCCACTTAAAAAGGCGAGCTGAATATCCACTCTTTGCTGACGGGCTGTTAGGAACAAGATTGGTAATTCAGAAATGGAGAATTGTTCACGAATTTTCTTCGCCAATTCATAGCCGGACATATGTGGCATCATAATATCGGAAATGACCAAATCAAAGCTATTATTTTGTAGCTTTTCCAGCGCTTCGGACCCGCTTAATGCAGTTTCAATATTATAAGCCTCCGTAGAAAGCACATTGGCAAGAACTTGTAGGTTTACGGCATCATCATCAACAATTAAAATTCTCGAATGGCTAGTCACTAGCGTTTCTTTTTCAGTAACCGCAGCTATTTCGTCTTCAAATTTTGAGAGACTATTAAGTAATGAGACATATTTAGAAAGAGAAGCATCGTTGTCAACGTTTGTTTTCGTATCATTGTCCGCTTGTTCATTCGTTATTGGTAATGAAAAAGTAAAGGTAGAGCCTTTGCCAACAGTGGACACCAATGATATTTTTCCTCCATGAAGGGCAACTAGCTCATGGCAAATACTTAAGCCTAGTCCAAGTCCACCGCCAATAGATGTCATACTTGAATCTGCTTGCTCATATGGTTCAAATATTCTTTCCTGTATGTCTCTCTCAATACCGATTCCCGTATCTGTAACGGAAATATACATTTTTTTTACCGATCAATTCTGCATCTATAGTAATAGAACCTTTTTCTGTAAATTTAATAGCGTTATGAATTAAATTGGTGAAAATCTGAATAAGCCGAGTTTCGTCTGCTAAGACAGGCGGTAAATCTTTTGGTACTTTAATAATAAGCTCTATAGGCCTTCCTTTTAGCATAAAAAGTAATATATTACTTACGCCACTTGCTAGATTATGCACATTAATGGCCTTTGGATGAAGACGGAGTGTTTTCTCTTTTAATTGCACTAAATCGAGTAAATCATCCAGCATGTAGCTCATATGATTGCCGATTGTTAGCAGTAGCTTTATATCATCATTATTTTTTTCGGGAAGATCCGAATTTTGCTTCGCCAATAGTGTTTGGGCAATACTCATCATGCCATGAAGCGGATTGCGAAGCTCATGTGAAGTATTTGCCAGAAAATCATCCTTTGTATCGATTTCTTTTTGGAGCTTAACAGAAAGCTTTTCGGTTTGCAGTGTTGTTTGGAAGTAACGTGTAAACCAATATGCTGATATTGCTGTGATAGCAATCAAGAGATCAAAGGGATAATGACTGTAAGGTAATGTAGTATTCTGCCTTGTTGAAAAAAAATAGTGAATTACCAGCAACTGCGGTACCAGTTAATAATAAAAACACAATTCCTTTTTGTCCTTTAATTACTATATATAATATGAAAACAGTTATAATAATAGGAGACACAATAAATACTGTTGTGAAAATAATTTTGGTTTTAAAGATATACTCGATTGGAGATAGAATGATAAATATTAAATAAGCTACACATAGCATTGGAACAACATTTAATATTTTTGGTGGTTTTAAATATTCCTTCACTAATTCGCGTAGAAATAACACGAAAAATAACATATTAATAATATAAGAAAAGTAAAATAGTTTACTTGCCCAAATCCAGTTAATGGGTAGGTAAATATAAATAATTTTGTTACTAGAAACGAGTACAGTTATACACGTGAAAATAATCATCATGGCAAAATAAATGAGTGATTTACTTCGAATTCCAATTCCTACAAGTAAAACAACAAAGATAAGATAAAATAAAAAAAACTAAACATACAGCTATTTGAGTACCTATAGAAAAGAACTTTGATTTTTCCATCGAGTACAAATCGCCAAAAATAACTTCTTTTGTAAATCCACCCTGTGAATAACGATTCGTTTGAACGCCCTGTATAATAATCTCACTTTCATTCGAGTCTAGGGTAAAATAATAGGTAATCGGTCTACTAATCGGGGCAGTTCGTTCATTGTCGGATTTCAGATTTCCCAGTCCACCAATTAGTTGCCCATTTACATACAGTTCGTAAGGTGCTAATCCTTCAGGTATTGTCATACCATACATTTGAGGTGCATTGTGTTGTTTTAGAATTGTTAAGCGATAAGAACCATATTGTCTATTGCTAAGCTCTTTAAAGTATTTATTCCATGACTCAGGTTGGTTGGAATAAACTTTTTTTTCATCATGTACAGATGATTTTTCTGATGCGAGTAAAGTGTCTGGATATAACGCCCATTCTCCTTGTAGTTTAGTTTTAAAATCATAGCTTGTATCTACAGCTCTTAAATCCACTGTTCCTTGTTTTGCAGAGACCCCTTCAGGAACATTTGTTAAATCAAACCAAGCAAAACGAAGTAATGTAAGCAAGCAAAAGAATATACCAGCAATTAGAAAAATCATGAAATTTTTTTGAGAGTACTTTCTTTTTTTATCATAAAGAATTAATTTCAACAAAATGTTTAAAACTCCTTCAAAAGTAACGGCTTTTTTTATCAATTCTTTCATAAACATAACGATATTAATACTATGACTAGTTTTTAAGGAGGGGATGTCATGAGAATAGTATTAGTAGATGATGAACATTTACCATTAATGAGACTGAAAACCTTACTTGAAAAGAGTAAAGTCCCGGAAATTGACATAGTTGGAGCATATACCGAATCCCTAAATGTCATTGCCCAAATACAAGCGCTGCAACCTAATGTTGTATTTCTAGATATTGTCATGCCAGATATGGATGGACTTGCATTAGGAGAAAAGCTTCAAGAGCTTTTGCCGAATGTTGAGATTGTCTTTATTACTGGTTATGACAAATATGCGATAGATGCTTTTAATTTGCATGCAATAGATTATCTATTAAAGCCTGTGCAAGAGGCGCGCTTACAAAAAACATTGGAACGGCTTCAGCGGGTAAGCGAAAATAATCAACAAATGGCAACGAAGCAAAAAATGATTAAGCTGCTGGGTGGGATTAAAGTCATAACATCTGAGGGTAAGGTGCAATTAATGAAATGGCGGACATCGAAAGCGAAAGAGCTATTCGCCTATATGCTTAGCAATCGCAATGAAATCATTTATCGTGACACTATATTAGAGTTATTTTGGCCAGAATCAGATATAGAAAAAGCATCCAAGCAGCTTTATACAGCTATTTATACTATCCGTCAAACATTAAAAAATTATGGGTTAGAGGGCATTCAAATCTCAAGTCCATTGTTAAATTCGGGTTATAAATTAATAGTGGAAAATGTAGTAATTGATGTAGAACAATGGTTGGATCAATTAAAATCTTTACCCCCTTTACAAGAAGATACAGCAGATAAACATGAACGGGTGTCCCAAGCCTATACAGGAGATTATTTAGGGGATAGCGATTATCTTTGGTCTGAAGGAGAAAGAGAACGGCTCAGACGATTGTGGTTGCGCCACGCACAGCAATTAAGTGAATTTTATATAAGAAGCCAACAATATGCTGCAGCAGTGAGAGTACAGGAGAGGATCCAAATAATCTCCCCAGATGAAGAGGAGAGCTATTTCTCCTTAATGAAGCTATATGATCTGCTCAATAATGCTGCTGCCGTAGAAGAGCAATATGGGCAACTTAAAAAAAATGCTGCAAGAGCAATTGGCAGTAGAGCCGAGTGTAGAAATTGAAGGATGGTATAGAGGTTGGAGAAAGGGTAGCACGGTTACGCAGGTGGATGTGTTGAATTGAAGTTGAAAGAGGATGGGGTATAGGTAAAATTTAGATTAAAATTAAAAAGTTTCACATCAGAAAAGTGCGAGAAATCAATGTTTTAAATTGATTTCTCGCGCTTTTTAAGATTTTGCTAGTCTTTCAGCTTTTCAATAATATATTTTCCTTTAATGAGTAAAATATGTTATTACACTCATTTAATAATAAATAATATTGGTAACTCCACATAGTAGAATTGATTAGTGCTCATATTGATAGTTTATTGCCAATAATATCCATTTTGACCATTTCTTTGAGCATTTTTGTAAGTCGTAATAGCACTATTTAAATTATAGACAGCATTAGAAATATCGTTTTGAGTAGCGTAATAATTATTTACCACTGCTTGTGCAGATGAAACGGCTGACTCCATTGCAGATCTCTCAGTAGGAGTTGTCCAAAGCGTGTTATATGATAAGTTATAACCGTCCCAAGAAGTTGTAACATACTGCACAGAATTGATAAGTGCTTGTAATGATGTTTTATCTCCATAATATCCATTCGTACTATTTCTTTGAGCATTTTTGTAGTTAGTAATAGCGTTATTTAAATTATTGATTGCATTGGAAATATCGTTTTGAGTAGCGTAATAATTATTTACCACTGCTTGTGCAGATGAAACTGCTGACTCCATTGCAGATCTCTCAGTAGGAGTTGTCCAAGGCGTGTTATATGACAAGTTATAACCGTCCCAAGAAGTTGTCACATACTGAACAGAATTAATTAGAGCTTGTAATGATGTTTTATCTGTACCGTATCCAGCAGTTCTATTTCTTTGAGCATTTTTGTAAGTCGTAATAGCATTATTTAAATTATAGATGGCATTAGAGATATCGTTTTGAGTAGCGTAATAATTATTCACCACTGCTTGTGCAGATGAAACGGCTGACTCCATTGCAGATCTCTCAGTAGGAGTTGTCCAAGGCGTGGTATTTGATAAGTTATAGCCATCCCAAGAAGTTGTCACATATTGAACAGAATTGATTAGATTTTGTAATGATGTTTTATCACCATTTCCATACCCATACTTCGTTCCGTTTTTCTGCACAGCTTGATAGTTTGCTAATGCAGTTTTGTATTGTGTAATAGCATTGTTCACTTGCTCCTGTGAAGCACTTGCATTATTTGCTACTGCTTTAGCATTTGTAACGGCTGCTTCAAATGCGTTGCGATCTGTTTGTGTTGTCCATTTTTCAGTTGATAAAACGTCATTTCCATAAACAGAGACCGGAACATATGGAGGGGCAGTTAGTAATTTATTTAATTCAGTTTTATTTGCCACAGGTAGTGTTACGGAAGCTTTGCTATCATCTACCTGTACTTTAGTAACAATATGTCCTGAATCTAAAGCTACCTTTGCACCACCACTAACAGTTATTTGCTCAATTTTACCCTCTCCATAAAGGCTAAAATCTTTGTCAACATCGATGATTAGTTTGTCTACATTCGATGAAACCTCAAATGCAGCCACTTTATCAACGACATTGATAGTTGAAATTGTTTGGTTAGAGGATACATCCACTTTTGTACGTTCTACGTTAAGCGTAGCCGATTTCACATCATTTAGAGAAACATTAAGCCAATTAATTTTTCTTGCCGTAAGAGGTTTAAAGGTAATTCCATCCCCTATTGTTACTTTATCAAGTGAGAATGATTTTTTTTACACGACTTGTAACAATGAGCTCATCCTCGATAGCTACATTTTCAACTTTCACATAATCTGCATCGACAGTTAGGCTTCCTTCAATCTTCGCGTCTCCGCCATCGAAATACACCGTCTTTTTGTTAGTGCCAGCTTTTTTTCAATGTTAGTGATGTGACGCTAGTAATTTCACCCTTTTTAACGACAATTGTAGCTTGCGCATTCGTTAATGCCGTGCTATTTGCAGTTTTAAAGAGTGATTTAAGAGAATCACTAATATTATATTGTCCGTTAGAAGTACGCACCTTATCCTTTGTAATATTAGTAATAGTAACTGCATCTCCTGCTGGAACCTTCGTTTTTGTAGCAGCCAATCGTTCACCAATTTGAATTGACTGGTTTACAGATGAATCACTAGAAGCAGCGTTTACAGGTGCCACTGGCAATACTAAGGTTGCTGTAAGAGCCGTTGCCATAAAAGTTGATAACGCTTTATTTTTCATTTTGGTCACTCCAATCATCGTATTTAGTAGCTAATATATCATATATTTCAATAATTTAGTATCCAAAGGGCATGTTTTACTAGGTTTGATTAAATAAATAAACCAATAGTCCCTTTTTTTATCTTTCTTGTTTTTTTGTGATAAAATCCTAATATTTCTCTATAAATATGTAAAATTCTACTTAATTCGCTAAATCTATTGTTGTGATACAATGTTCCATCCATTATTATTATGTATAAAAGAGGGGTGTTGTCATGAAAAAAATCTAGAAGTATTGCTTTGAAGCTATCTTCTCTAATAATAGGAATATTTTTACTATTATTTCTTGCTTATACGATGATAACAGGCATTATTTTGAAAAATCAAAGTGTTGATGATGCAGAAAGTGCAACGCTTGAAACTGCTGAATTTTCTGCGGCAAAAATGAGTGAGCGCTTTAAGAAAGCAAATACTACTTTACTAACAACAAAACGTATTGTTGAAACTATGGAGAAGAAAGGTGAGGTTTCCGCGCAAGCTATTTTGGATATCATGGAAACCAATTTAGTGAATAATGATGATTTGCTTGGCGTAGGGGTTATTTTAGAGCAAAATATTGCAAACGTAAAACCGATAGCTCTTGCGACTTTATTAGAACAGAATACTATGAAAATAGATTCAGCTACATATGCGGCATTAACTGATTCAAAAAAATCGCTTTATACCTTATTTAAGTAAGGATGGTGGTGGTATTACTGCTGCTGCTATTGAAGGCATAGATGATAAAAGTGTGTCCGAATGGTATTGGGTACCAAAGGACGAGGGACGATCAGTTCTAACAGAGCCCTATGATTATAATGTCAATGGAAAGACAGTCCTAATGACAACTATTTCTGTTCCATTAGTAAATGCTTCAGGGTCATTTTTCGGTATATTAACGGCAGATTTATCCATCGATTATCTTAATGGATTGACAGAGTCAGTCAAGCCAGATGGAGGTTATGCTGCGATTATTACAAATAAAGGAATTTTAACAGCGAATAGCCTTGGTGCTACATTAGATGGATTGAATATGCAGGATCATATGGATTGGACAAGCATTAAACAAACGATGGATAGTGGCGAAGTAAAAAGCATGTACATGGACTCTGACGAATTGAAAGAAAATTCATTCAATGTCTTTTCACCAATGGTATTAGAGGGAATTGGTGAAACATGGACTGTCCAAATGGTACTACCTAAATCGAAAATTCTAGAGACTTATAATCAGGTATTTATTTTTACAATTGTTGCTTCTATTATTATAGTGGTTTTAATGTCTGCTGCTAGTGCCCTATTCATTTATAGACAATTGAAACCATTAAAGTTTTTACGTGCATCTATTGAAATGGCGGCTGATGGTGATTTAACACAAAAAGTGGATGAGAAATATATTAAAGCTGATGAGATTGGGGCTGTTGCATTGGCTTATAATAATATGCTAGATCAAACGAATAGTGCCATAAAAACAGTGCTGAATTCTACGACACTACTGAATCAATCATCCAATCATGTTCATGAGACATTTAATGAAATAGTGGCTTCAAGTCAGGAGGTTTCTGTAGCAATTAATGAAATTGCTCAAGGTGCATCTAAGCAATCTGAGGATACTGAGGAGACAAACTATCGAATGATTGATTTATCCGATCAAATTGATGCTATTACAGCTTTATCGAATGAAATGGATGAGCTGTCAAATAAAACAAAAGCTACTACTGATAAAGGCATGCAAGAGGTTGAAAGCTTACGTGACCGTAATGCGGAGACAAATGCCATGAATCGCCGTATTCAACAGCAAATGGAGTCTCTGGCATCTAATATTGCCAATATTAACCAAATAATCACATCTATTCAAGGCATTACGGAGCAAACGAATTTATTAGCCTTAAATGCAAGTATAGAAGCAGCACGTGCTGGCGAGCATGGCAAAGGCTTTGCAGTTGTTGCAGAGGAAGTACGAAAGCTAGCAGAGCAATCAAAAAACGAAACAGATATAATTAAGCAAACAGTGGATAGTATACTTGCAAACTCCAAGCAAACCGTTGCTGTTATTACTTCAAATGCGGAGCTATGCAGTCACAAAATGAGTCTGTACAAAGCACAGAGGTAGCATTTAAAGACAACAGTGAACTATCAAACTCTATCGCTTCCTCGATAAATGAGCTAATGGCTAAGCTATCGGATATGTTGGAGCATAAAAATCAAGCAATTATGGCAATCCAAAGTATTTCTGCTATTTCAGAGGAGACAGCTGCATCTGCAGAACAGGTAAGTGCCTCTGCTATCGACCAACAAGCAGAGCTACAAAAGGTGGGGGAATCCATCAATACTATGAATGAGATTTCAAAGGAATTACAAGAGGTTGTTAATCGGTTTAAGCTAGCTTAATAATGAAGAACTGTCTAAGAGGTATTGAAGGTTACCTAAGGCAGTTCTTTTTTTATCTTCATTCAGCAAATGTTTTTTTGTATCGAAAGTAAAGCGGTAGATGTTTTATGCGCGTAAGCAAAGCGGCAGCGGCAGATACAGAAGACTCCAACCTCAACAGTGGGAGAGATGAATGCGATTTTGGCTCCTTTTCAGTGGGTGTTCAAACACTTACTGAAATAGAGGAACTTCGGCTAAGATCTTCACATCCTGTGAAACGCCTGAGTGACCAACATCGTGGGGCACTATTCAAAATCCGAGCGCATTGTTTATCTGTGCGACAGCGAAGCGACAGCAACAAATGTTTTCTGTGCGAAAGCGAAGCGACAGCAACAATTACGCCAAGGCGAAATTGACTGAAGAAGGCTAGCTCAATATTATTCTCTTTTTTTGACAGATTGACCTAGCGGAAAAACAGCACTACTATAAGAAAAGAGAGGAGGACAAATGCTATGATGTATCTCGGTATGATTTTCTTCCAGATTGTTGCTCCTATTTTAGTGCTTCTTGTGCTTGGCGCGATATTGCAAAAGAAATTTTGCTTCAATTTAAAAGCGCTCTCTCAGCTTATAACCTATTGCTTCATGCCAGCCGCTGTTTTTGTTAATTTATATGAAACAAGCGTAGAGCTCTCTGTGCTTGGAGAAGTTGCGATATTTATTGTCCTTTTTATCGGCAGTCAAATGGTGCTAAGTCATTTTTTTAGCGAAAGGACTTGGTTTAGTTAAAGCAGAGGCTGCAGTATTTAAAAATAGTGTTGTCCTTATTAATTCAGGAAACTATGGAATTCCTGTTGCACAAATGATATTTGTGACACAGCCAATCGGCGTAGCGATACAGGTTATTCTGGTGATATTCCAAAATATGACTACCTATACATATGGCTTATACAACTTAATTTCCTCAACAAAATCAGGTATATCCATTGTAAAGAATTTTCTTAAGATGCCTATCATTCATGCGCTTATTATAGGGGTGGCAATGAACTATTTTAATCTTGCAGTGCCACAGTTTATTAAAATTCCAATAGATCATGTGGCAGACGGTTTTATTGCTGTGGCATTAATCACGTTAGGTGCCCAATTATCACAGCTTGAAATAAAATCCATGTTTAATAAAACCGTCATTATTAGCTGTTTTACACGACTAATTTTGGGACCAGCAGTTGCTTTACTCATTATTTATTTACTTGGAATAGATGGGGTAGTGGCACAATCACTATTTATTGCTAGCGCTTTTCCAACATCCCGAAATAGTTCTAGTTTAGCATTAGAGTATGATATCGAATCAGCAACAGCCGCACAAACTGTTTTATTTTCAACAATAGTGAGCTGTATTACAGTAACAATCGTTATTTATCTAGCAGAATTATTATTTCTTTCATAACATATGACGTGAGCTCCATTATTTACGGCATTCAAATATCTGCTGACACGAAGTACTTGCCTATACTTTTAGGCATAGTCATTTTATTGAGTGTTGTTATGATGGCTACATTGTATTTGTATATGCGGAAATCATTAAAACAATTGAAGAAATGACGGCAGGAATTATGCAGATTTCAGACTCTGTTTCTTCCGTTATGAAAAGCTCCTCCAATACAGTCAATCTTATGAAGCAAAAATATAAACTCTGAAGGAAAAAAATAGTGATGAAGCTTCCATCTCTTAGCAATATCTGTTACACTAGCATCAAACTTAATAGCATTGACTAGGGGAGTCTGATGAGTCAGGCTGAGAGGGAAACGCATTGAGGTTTCTTGACCCTTTGGACCTGATCTGGCTCATACCAGCGTGGGAAAGTTAAGAAATTATTGCGTGCTCTTTACAATGCGATAATTATACCTTTTACAATCATAGCCGGATCCAAAATTTTTTTGGATTCGGTTTTTATTTTTGTTGGGTTGAGCTAGATTCGGTCCTTGTATAAATTTTCTATAAGGGAGAGAAGTAGGTCATGACAACAGTTAGCGAAAAGAACATTACGATTATGTCGAGCTTTGAGGGGAGTAAAAAGGTTTATGTAGAGGGTTCGAGACCGGATATTTTGGTACCAATGCGTGAAATTGCATTAAGTCCAACAACAGGAAACTTTGGAGAAGAGAAAAATGCTCCAGTTCGTGTATATGATACGAGCGGTCCATATACTGACCCTGCCTATAAGGTAGATATTATAAGGGGCTTACCAGCGTTGCGCAGTAAATGGATTAGAGAGCGAGGGGATGTTGAGGAGTATATAGGGCGAACTATTAAACCAGAGGATAATGGTTTCCGCAATGCTGATGATCCACGTATTCAAGAAAACGTTTTTCCTGAGCTATCTAGGAAACCTATACGTGCGAAAAAGGGGAGAAATATCACACAGCTTCATTATGCACGAAAGGGAATTATAACTCCGGAAATGGAGTTTGTGGCGATTCGTGAAAATATGGAACCTGAATTTGTTCGCGCTGAAATTGCAGCGGGGCGTGCGATTATGCCTTCTAATATTAATCATCCTGAGGCTGAGCCAATGATTATAGGACGTAGCTTCCATGTGAAAATTAATGCTAATATTGGGAATTCAGCAGTATCATCTTCTATTGCAGAAGAGGTGGAGAAAATGACTTGGGCAACACGCTGGGGTGCTGATAATATTATGGATTTATCGACTGGTAAGCACATTCATACGACGCGTGAATGGATTATCCGTAATGCTGCGGTGCCAGTTGGAACAGTGCCAATTTACCAAGCACTTGAAAAGGTAAACGGTGTAGCTGAGGATTTAACATGGGAGGTGTATCGTGATACGTTAATCGAGCAGGCAGAGCAAGGCGTTGATTACTTCACGATTCATGCAGGCGTACTGTTGCGTTATGTGCCACTTACAGCAAATCGTGTAACAGGCATTGTGTCACGCGGAGGTTCAATTATGGCACAATGGTGCTTATATCATCATCAAGAGAACTTTTTATATACACATTTTGAAGAAATCTGTGAAATCATGAAAACATATGATGTTGCCTTCTCGTTAGGGGATGGCTTACGTCCTGGATCGATTGCAGATGCTAATGACGAGGCACAGTTTGCAGAGCTTGAAACGTTAGGAGAATTAACACAGATTGCCTGGAAGCATGATGTACAGGTGATGGTGGAGGGGCCAGGCCACGTGCCGATGCATTTGATTAAAGAAAATATGGACAAGCAATTAGAGGTGTGCAAGGAGGCTCCGTTCTATACTTTAGGACCACTGACAACAGATATTGCCCCTGGCTATGATCATATTACATCTGCTATTGGTGCGGCAATGATAGGTTGGTTTGGTACGGCAATGTTGTGCTACGTGACACCAAAAGAGCATCTAGGCTTACCAAATCGAGAGGATGTTCGTGTAGGGGTGATTACGTATAAAATTGCTGCACACGCGGCTGATTTAGCGAAGGGGCATCCGGGAGCACAGCAGCGAGATGATGCACTCTCAAAGGCACGTTTTGAATTCCGTTGGCGCGATCAATTCAACCTGTCTTTAGATCCAGAACGTGCAGTTGAATACCATGATGAAACATTACCAGCAGAGGGGGCAAAAACTGCGCACTTCTGTTCAATGTGTGGGCCTAAGTTCTGTAGTATGAGAATCTCACAGGATATTCGTAATTATGCAAAAGAAAAGGATTTAAATACGACAGAGGCAATTCATCAAGGGATGCAGGAAAAGGCTGAGGAATTTAAGAAAGCAGGCAGTCAGATTTATCAATAATATTGTAATGAAGGTTTGTGTCTATTTAGGCACAAACCTTTTTTCGTTGAAAAAAAAAACTCCATGTGAAGCGTGGCTCACATAGAGTTAAAGTTGGATTTGGATATCAATAATAGGTGGAAAAATTAAACGTTAGATGGTTGTTTCACGTATGGATTAGAAAGATCCATACCTTCTAATGAAAGACCCATTGCTTTTGCTACACCCTCACCATATGCTGGATCAGCTAAATAGCAGTGAAGAATATGGCGACGTTTGATGAACTCTTCAACAGGTGCCATATCATTTGCTGTATTTTCGAATAGGCGTTGTTGTTCTTCTGCAGTCATAAGACGGAATAGTTTACCTGGTTGCTCGAAGTAGTTGTTATCATCTTCACGGAAGTCATGGATACCTGCGTTACCATCAATGCGTAATTCAGGCTCTTTATAGTCTAAGTTATGCTCCCATTCGCCGTAGCTATTTGGTTCATAGCCTAAAGTTGAACCAAGGTTGCCGTCAAAACGCATAGCGCCATCACGATGGAAAGTACGGAATGGACATTTTGGAGCGTTTACTGGAAGCATATAATGATTTACACCTAGGCGGTAGCGTTGTGCATCTGCATAAGCAAAGATTCGTCCTTGTAACATTTTATCTGGTGAGAAGCTAATACCAGGAACAATGTTTGATGGAGCGAATGCAGCTTGCTCAACCTCAGCAAAATAGTTGTCTGGGTTTTTATTTAATTCGAATTCACCTACAGGAATTAATGGGAAATCTTTTTTATACCATACTTTCGTTAAATCAAATGGGTTATATGGTAGTTCACGAGCTTGTTCTTCAGTCATTACCTGAATGTACATTTTCCATTTAGGGAAATCACCTTGCTCAATAGCACCGTATAAATCACGTTGTGAAGATTCACGGTCTTTACCGACTACTTCCTCTGCTTCAGCACCTGTTAAATTTTTAATGCCTTGCTCTGTGCGGAAGTGGAATTTTACCCATACACGCTCATTTTCAGCATTGATAAAGCTATACGTGTGAGAACCAAAACCATGCATATTTCGGTAACCAGCTGGAATACCACGGTCAGACATTACTATTGTGACTTGGTGAAGTGCCTCTGGTAGTGAAGTCCAGAAATCCCAGTTCGAGTTTAAGTTTTTCATATTTGTACGTGGGTCACGTTTTACCACGTGATTTAAATCTGTAAAGTGTAATGGATCACGGAAGAAGAATACAGGCGTATTGTTCCCAACTAAATCCCAGTTGCCTTCTTCTGTATAAAATTTAAGGGCAAAGCCACGAATATCTCGCTCAGCATCTGCTGCACCACGCTCACCTGCAACTGTAGAGAAGCGTGCAAACATTTCTGTTTTCTTCCCAATCTCTGAGAAAATTTTTGCTTTTGTATATTGAGAAATATCATGCGTTACAGTGAAGGTACCAAATGCACCTGAACCTTTTGCGTGCATACGACGCTCTGGAATAACTTCACGGTTGAAGTTCGCTAATTTTTCAACTAGCCATACATCTTGAAGTAACAGAGGACCTCTTGGACCTGCTGACATGGAGTCGTGGTTGCTTACTACTGGAGCACCACCTGCTGTTGTAAAACGACGGCTACGATCATTTGCGTTTGTCATATTAGTTTACCTCCTGAAAAAAAATTGTGAGTCAAACTCTTCATCAATAACTATAACAAATATAAAATAGAATTTCTAGTACATTATAATAATTATCGTTAAAGAATTTTTATTTTGAGATATAAACTATTATTATATGTGTGAAGTAGTAGAATTATGCATATTTTCACTACCCAAAACAAAGCTTTTCAAAACAATATAAGAAGAAAGAGAGGAAGATGAAATGCTTTTTCATTGGTTTTTTTCTCTATTATGCATATTTAAAGTAGCCTGTAATCTAAAATTGCCTCTAACAAACACATTCTATTGATCTATCAATCCTGAAATTTAGTGATGATATCAAAATGCTTGTATATTATATATATGAAATAAATCACTGTTTTCTTTGTCAGAATTGAAAATAGAGTATGCTAAATGAAAATTCATTTAATAGGATTTCCGATAGCGATTGGGTGTCATGCCTATCTGCTGTTTAAAAATTTTTATAAAATAATTGGAATCTTCAAATCCATTTAAATGTGCAATTTCGCTAATGGCAAAATCTGTTTCCACAAGCATTTTCATGGCACTATGAATTCGAGCCTGCTGTAGATAGCGTTTAAAGGGCAAGCCTTGCTTCTTTGAAAAAAATCGTACTTAAATAATTGGGACTAATCCCTAATTTATGGGCTACAAAGGGTAAAGATAACCGACTATCCTGAAATTGTTGATCGATAATTTCTATTGCTAGCTCTACATAATCGGCCCTTTTCTCTAATCTTGCTTCACGAGCTAGCTCAATAAGTCTTTGTGTAAATAAAATGATGCCGTTTAGAATGGTATAAAAAATAGGATGTTCGATAATTAAATGAAAAAGCTGTCGGTAATTTTGCTCAATAGCAGCTTTCTCATGCAATTTATACTTCAGCATGAATCGGCGAATTTGCGCTAGGACACTAGTTAGATGAATACGTAAGTCATCTTGCTCGTAATAAATTCCTTCATTGGATAGCCGATATAAAAATGTTTTAACGGCTTCAAGATTGCCTTCTTCCAAACTACTGATTAGTAATTGCTGCTCCTCTGGTGTTAACAAAGGATCAAATGGCTGTGCTTCAAATTGTTTACTTGCATAAAAAAATGTGCCCGAATCCTTCGTAAAAGCTTTGATGAAGGGCGCGCTTTGTGAAGATATACATATTCTTAAGAGTTGTAGGTTCCCCATCATATATCCCAATATTTAAAGAGCTATTGCTTGTTAAACGCCATTCCTTTATTAGCGTACGAACATCCTTTTCCACGATCTTTATATCATTTGTTAGGAATAAGCAGACGATACTATCAGATAATGGATAGACTTGCATATGATAGTGAATTGCTGTTTGCTGTAGCCAATTAAATAGCTTGTTTAATGTTTCTGAATGCTCAGGCTCAATCATTGTAAAATGCCTGGCTGTCTCTATGGAGCTAGGCTTACTATCTATAAATAATCGATAGTAAAAGGATTCGTCTGTCGCCGTCTCAACAGCATTGTTGATCTGGGGTACACGAAGAGAGATAGTCGTAAGCTTTTGCTTTAATACTTCTAAATCAATGGGCTTGACAAAAAGGTGTTGTACTTGTAAATCAATGGCTTTTAACGCATTTTTAAATAAGGGCTCTGTTGTCATTGCTAAAATAGCCCCAGAATATTTCTGAAAAACATGATTTAGAGCAGTTAAACGATTATTTGGGAATAAATCAATATTCAATAGGATTGCATCAGGCTCGAATTGCTGAATGCTTTGATGTGCCTCAGACATACTCGTACACATTTCAATCGTTACATCTCCAGGAAAATACGTATGTAAAAACCAGCGAATACCAGAAAGCTCTGCAGGGTCTCGATCCATTAATAATAGCCTCATCACAACCAACCTTTCTTAAAATAATCTTATTTCGTAAAAAAAGTACGATTATATTCATAAAAATAACATAAAAATCTGAAAAAAAATCATGTTTCTTGCATTAAAATTCTCTATTTTCTGAAAAAAGTAGTTAGTACAATGTAAATAGAGTAATCCATCCTCTCAAGGAAATGGATTTAACTTCTTTCAGCAGAAGTTTTTTTGTGCACGTAAGCGTAGCGGCAGCGGCAGATACAGACGTCTCCCACTTCTATAGATGGTGAGATGAATGAGAATTTAAACTACTTTTCAGAGGGTGTCTAATCACCCGCTGAAAGAAGTTAAAGCTTCCAGCGGATATCACGGACGCGATTATGCCGAGCATAATTGATAAAAATTTTTACACAGCCATAAAGGGAATAGGGGGATGTCATATGAAATCAGTCATCGAGCTTGATGGCAATACATTAACTAGAAAGCAAATAGAGAAAATTGTTAAAGGTAACGCAACGGTAACGCTATCTATAGAAAGTGTGGAGCGAATCCGATTAAGTAGAGAGCGTATTGAAAAACGTTTAGCTGAAGGGCAAACGATTTATGGTGTAAATACAGGATTTGGGAAATTGAGTAATATAAAAATTGAAGAGGAAGATATTGAGCTTTTACAGCTAAATCTATTGCGCTCAGATGCAACAGGTGTTGGTACACCGTTTCCGACAGATGTTGTACGTGCAATGATGGTTTTGCGTGCCAATGCCTTAGCACGTGGTTTTTCGGGTATTCGTCAGGAAACAGTCCAGCTATTAGTAGATTTTATTAATAAGGGTGTGCATCCAATTGTACCGTCTCAGGGTTCTGTGGGAGCTAGTGGAGATTTAGCACCATTATCGCATCTAGCTTTAGTGCTTGTAGGTGAGGGGAAGGCTGAATTTAATGGAGAAGTGTTGAGTGGCAGTAAGGCATTAGAAAAAGCGGGATTAACACCTGTTCGACTACAAGCGAAAGAAGGGCTAGCGCTTGTTAATGGCACTCAAGCAATGACAGGTATTGGTGTGTTAACTGTTAATGAAGCTGAGCGCATAGGGCTAGCAGCTGATATGGCAGCAAGTTTAACACTTGAGGCCTTAAAGGGGATTACATCAGCGTTCGATCCAGCGCTTTTAGCAGTAAGACCACATCCAGAGTTAGAGCTGGTAGGTGGAAGAATACGTAAGTGGTTAGATGGAAGTAAACGGGTAACGAAGCAGGGTGAGATACGTATGCAGGATGCTTATTCACTGCGCTGTATCCCACAGGTACACGGTGCATCTTGGCAATCATTCTTCTATGCCCAGGATCGTGTACAAACAGAAATGAATGCAACGACTGATAATCCAATTGTATTAGAGAATGGAGAGGTACTATCAGGGGGGCATTTCCATGGTCAACCAATTGCCTTAGCAATGGATTTCTTAAAAATTGGTGTGTGTGAGTGGGCTAATATTTCTGAACGCCGAACAGAACGTATGGTAAATCCTCAATTGAATGAAGGCCTGCCACCATTTTTAGCGACAAACCCTGGTATTGAGTGTGGTTTAATGATTGCTCAATATACAGCGGCTTCGATTGTATCTGAAAATAAAGTATTGGCACACCCTTCAAGTGTGGATTCTATTCCAACATCTGGTAATCAAGAGGATCATGTAAGCATGGGAACAACGTCAGCTCGTCAAGTTCGACAAATTGTCCATAATGCTGCTCGAGTAATTGCAATAGAAATGATTTGTGCGTCACAGGCAATTCATTTAGATCAAGCAGAGGAGCAATTATCTCCAACAACCCGAAAGTACTTAGAAAAAGTGCGTGAATTTTGTCCACCGCTACTAGCGGATCAACCAATTGGTGATGAAATTGAGGCGTTAGCAAAATATTTATTAGATAGCGATGATTTAGTGGAATTATCTAAATAAAATCTAAGGGGATGGTTCGTTATGAAAACAACAACAAATATTCGTGCACCGCGGGGAACGACTTTATCGTGTAAAGGCTGGACACAAGAAGCGGCAATGCGCATGCTAATGAATAATCTTGATCCAGAGGTAGCAGAGAATCCGGATGAACTGATTGTTTATGGTGGGATTGGGAAGGCTGCTCGCAATTGGGAAAGCTATGAACAAATTATTGCTTCTTTAAAAGAATTAGAGAATGATGAAACACTTCTGATTCAATCTGGGAAGCCGGTAGCTGTGTTCCGTACACATGAGCATTCTCCACGTGTGTTAATTGCCAATTCGAATCTAGTACCTGCTTGGGCAAATTGGGATCATTTTTATGAATTAGAAGATAGAGATTTAATGATGTATGGTCAAATGACTGCGGGTAGCTGGATTTATATTGGTGCCCAAGGAATTCTGCAAGGCACTTATTTATCATTCGTAGAAGCAGGGAAAAAAGTATTTGGCACTGCGGATTTACGTGGTAAGTTCATCCTTACAGGTGGTATGGGTGGTATGAGTGGTGCACAGCCTTTAGCCGGAAAAATGGCAGGCGCTGTTATTCTAGTTGTAGAAGTAGAACGTGCCCGCATTGAACGTAAAATTAAAGAAGGTTATTGTGATTACATCGTGGAAACTGTGGACGAAGCGATTGCATTAGTCAATAAATTACGTGACCAAAAGGAGCCAGCTTCGATTGGCCTTGTTGGTAACTGTGCAGACATCAATCGTGAACTGTTAGATCGAGGAATTATTCCAGACTTTGTAACAGATCAAACCTCTGCACATGACCCGATTAATGGCTATGTACCGAATGGCATGACATTTGAGGAAGCACTGGAGCTTCGTAAAACAGATGTAAAAACGTATGAGCGAAAAGCGAAGGAAACGATGGCAGAGCATGTTCGTACAATGCTAGAGTTTCAGGAGGCTGGTGCAGAAGTATTTGATTATGGCAATAATATTCGAGCATATGCCAAAGAGATGGGTGTAACAAATGCCTTTGATTTCCCAGGCTTTGTACCAGCGTATATTCGTCCATTATTCTGTGAAGGAAAAGGGCCATTCCGCTGGGCAGCGCTTTCAGGAGACCCAGAGGATATTTATAAAACAGACGCACTGGCAAAAGAGATGTTTGCTGAGGATGAAAGTCTTGTCAATTGGATTAATATGGCTCAAAAAAATGGTGAAATGGCAAGGGCTCCCGGCACGTATTTGCTGGTTAGGCTATGGGGATCGTCACCGTTTTGCATTAAAAGTAAATGAAATGGTTGCGAATGGTGAAGTATCAGCGCCGATTGTCTTTGGTCGCGATCACTTAGATTCTGGGTCGGTAGCATCACCAAATCGGGAAACAGAGGGAATGTTGGACGGTTCGGATGCTGTGTCAGATTGGCCGATTTTAAACGCTCTTGTTAATACAGCGAGCGGTGCAAGTTGGGTAAGTGTTCATCATGGTGGTGGAGTAGGAATGGGTTATTCGCAGCATGCAGGTCAAGTGTTAGTAGCAGATGGAACAGAGCTCGCTGCAGAGAAAATTGCACGTGTGTTAATCTCCGATCCAGGGCTGGGTGTTGCCCGTCATGCGGATGCAGGTTATGACATAGCGATTCGAACAGCGAAAAACAAAGGTGTGCATATACCAATGTTAAAGGATGATGTGAAGTGACCATTTTAATTAAACATGCCAATGAAGTCATTACATTAAAAAGTAATGCCAAAGGACCGCGCACAAGGGAAAAGATGCGAGAAATTGCCGTTATTGAAAATGGTAGTGTTCTTATTGAGGAAGATCGTATTATAGCTGTTGGGGCTTTTGAACAGCTGGCAGTAGATTTCCCTGATTTAGTCAAGAAAGCAGATACTATTGATGCCTCTGGTAAGATTGTGATGCCAGGCTTGGTGGATTGTCATACACATTTAGTACATGGTGGGACACGCGAGCAAGAGTTTAATATGCGACTCAATGGTTCTACCTACATGGAAATTATGAATGCAGGTGGTGGGATTCACGCAACAACAAAGCGTACACGAGAAACTAGCTTTGAAGATTTATATGCCAAGTCGATGCAGCACTTAGATGTATTTTTAAAGCATGGTGTGACAACAGTTGAAGCCAAATCAGGCTACGGTTTGGATTGGGAAACGGAAAAAAAACAGCTAGAGGTAGCAAAAAAAATTACAAGCAACTCATGATGTTGATGTCGTTAGTACTTTTATGGGAGCACATGCAGTACCGCGAGACTATAAGGGACGTGAGGATGTATTCGTTGATATTGTGATTCATGACATGCTACCAAAAGTAGCAGAGTTACACCTGGCTGAATTTAATGATGTATTTTGTGAAAAAGGTGTCTTTACACCAGCGCAATCACAGCGTATTTTAGAGGCTGGAAAAGCACTGGGGTTAACGCCAAAAATTCATGCTGATGAAATTGAGCCGTATAAGGGAGCAGAGCTTGCTGCAAAGGTAGGAGCAATTTCAGCCGAGCATTTGTTGGTTGCCTCTGATGAGGGTATTCAACGAATGGCTGAAGCGGGTACGATTGCTGTATTGTTGCCTGGAACTGCATTCTTCTTACGTGCTCCATTTGCAAGGGGGCGTCTAATGATCGATAAAGGTGTACCTGTAGCGATATCTACTGATTTTAATCCTGGATCATCACCAACATTGAGTCTACCATTTATTATGAATTTAGCTTGTATGCATATGGGAATGACGCTGGAGGAAGTTCTAACAGCGACAACGATTAATGCTGCATATGCACTTAATCGAGGCGAACAAATTGGTTCACTTGAAGCAGAAAAACAAGCTGATGTTGTTATTTTGGATGTTGCTAACTACAAACAACTTCAATATTTCTATGGCATGAACCATACAAATACTGTTATTAAAAATGGGCGAATTGTTGTGCGAGATGGTATTCTTTTAAATTAACTTTTTTTACAATAAGTTAATATTTTAATCCCTTCAGTTTTCTAATGAGGGGATTTTTTTTATGATTATAATTAAACTATAATAATTTACTATACCATGTTACGAATACTAAGTACTTTTTAAATATACTTAGTATTATAAGTATTTGTAAAAATAATGAATTATAGGGTATTATATTCTAAAAAGAAAAGGGGTAGATGACTATTCAAACGAAACCGGCATATCAAAAAAATTTATGACACAATTAAGCAAGAAATAGCAGAGGGCAAATATCTTGTTGGTGATATTTTACCTTCGGAGGCAGAGCTAGAAAAGATATTCAAGGTAAGCCGTACGCCAGTAAGAAATGCGCTGAAGCAGCTTGAAAATGACAAAATAATTCATAGAGTACAAGGGAAGGGATCTTTTGTCAGCAACCAACAACCAAAACAAACTTGGACTAGCATGTCAGGCTTTAGAAACCATTATTCAAACGATTGGGAAAAAAAATATCTGTTCGAACAATTGAGATTAAAGAGGTGGTCAATCCACACTTTGCAAAGCTATTAAAATTAGAAGAGGATACAGAAATCATTTATTTAAAAAGAATTCGATATTTAAACAATCAACCAATGTTTTTCTTAGAACACTATATCCGACCTGTAATATCCTCAGAGGTTTACCAAGAAAATACAGCAATTTCTTCTGTCCAGCAACTATTAAAAGAGCAATCAAATATCGATATTGTTGAGGTAGAGGATGAAATAGAAGCGGTTATTGCAACTCCTTATATTGCAGGTGCATTGCAAATACCCGACACAACTGCAGTGTTAAAAGGGACGAGAATATCTTATGCAGAAAATAAGGTTCCTATGGATTTAAATATCTTCTATATAAATACGGATAATTGGAAGTACTATTCTTATTTTAGATACTAATAAGCATCCGGTTTGATATTGATAAAATAAGAATTTTTATAATACTTAGTATCATAAGTTATTGACATCCCTAGTGCTATGATTTAATATTTAATTATTCGCTATTATCAGAATTTACAAAATAAATGCGAGCAAAGGGGATGAAGTAATGTATAAGATGAAAAGGTTGTTATTTTTATTGGGGACTATTGGGTTGTTGTCTTTAATTCTCGTGGGGTGTAGTAATAGCAACTCTGACGCGGGTACCAGTGGTGGAAGAGAAAAAGTAAGCGTAGCTGCTTTAAATAACTATCCACCTCTTATTTTTAAACAGGATGGTAAATTAACTGGCTTTGAATATGATTTATTGCAAGCGATTGCAGAAGAAGAAAATTTAGAGCTAGAATTTAAAGAGATGAAATTTGATGGTTTTATTCCAGGCTTACAATCTAATCAGGTAGATATCGCTTCCTCGCTATTAATACGTGAAGAACGAAAGGAAGTTGTGGATTTCTCAGATATCTTTTTAAACTCTGGATTAGTGCTTGCTGTAGCAAATAATAGCTCCATCCAATCCTTTGAGGATTTAAAAGGAAAAACAATTGTTGCTACACAAGGTTCTACAACATTTGAAAAGGCAAAGGAATTAGCAGATCAATATGGTGGAAAAGCGAAGCCTCTAAAAGAAACAGATGCGCTGTATTTAGATGTAGAAAATGGAAATGCAGATGCGCTTGTGCTTAACTCTCCTACAGTTGAGTATCGTTTAGCGGTAGATGGTGACAATGTGAAGTTCCGAATTGTGGGAGAGCATATGACAGTCGATGAACATGCTTTTGCTGTTAAAAAAAGGGAACAAAGAATTAGCAGATAAGATTAATGCTGGTTTAAAAACAGTTAAGGAAAATGGGGAATACAATAAAATCCATGAAAAATGGTTTGGTAAATAAACATAGTTAATGTGAAGTGAGGTGTTTTTATGGAAACAACATTCAAAGTTATGACAGATGCACTGCCTTATCTTCTGCAAGGGTTATATATGACGCTATTAATATCCGTTTTATCAATAATTTTCTCACTTATAATTGGGCTAATTGCGTGTTTTATGAGGATGTCGAAGTATGCAATTTTACGATATCCTGCAGCAATCTATGTTAATCTTATTCGCGGAACACCAATACTAATTCAAATATTATTTATTTACTTTGGCGCACCAACAGCTTTGGATATACATCTTTCGGCTTTTACAGCAGGGCTGATTGCCATAAGCTTTAATATTGGAGCTTATAATACAGAGATTTTCCGTGGAGGAATCGAATCAATTGGTAAGGGGCAAATGGAAGCAGGAAGATCCTTAGGTTTCTCTTATGCTCAAACTATGGCTTTAATCATTTTACCACAGGCAGTACGACGTATGATTCCGTCATTTGTGAACCAATTAACGCATGCAATTAAGGATACATCGATGCTATCAGTTATCGGAATAGCTGAATTAACAATGGTTGGACAATCCATATATGCGATGAATTTTAGATCCTTTGAAATCTTAACGATGGTAGGATTATTCTACTTTATCACCATTTATACTGTTTCCCTTATTTCTACTAAGATGGAACGGAGGTTTGTTATTACATGATAAAGGTTAATAATCTTTCTAAATCCTTTGGAGATTTACAAGTTTTAAAAGGTATTAGCACAGAGATTGCAGCTAAAGAGGTTGTTTGTATTATAGGCTCATCTGGTTCAGGTAAAAGTACCTTTTTAAGATGCTTGAACCTTTTAGAAGAACCGAGTGGTGGCGAAATTATTATAGAAGGCGAAAATATTTTAGATAAAACCGTTGATATTAATAAACTTCGCCAAAAAAATGGGGATGGTTTTCCAGCAATTTAATTTGTTTCCCCAAAAAAACGGTTATTGAAAATATTACATTAGCACCAATCAGACTCAAAAAGAAAACAAAAGAAGATGCTGAAAAACAAGCCATGGAGTTGTTAAAAAAAAGTAGGCTTAGCAGAGAAAGCAACTGCTTATCCCTCTAATTTATCGGGTGGACAACAGCAGCGAGTTGCTATTGCAAGAGCCTTAGCAATGGAGCCGCATGTAATGCTATTTGATGAGCCAACATCTGCACTGGACCCTGAAATGGTAGGAGAGGTTTTACGGGTTATGAAACAATTAGCACAGGAAGGGATGACAATGGTCATTGTCACACATGAAATGGGATTTGCTCGTGAAGTGGCTGATCGAGTTATTTATATTGATGGTGGTAATATAGTAGAAGAAGGAGATCCAAGAGATATATTCACAAACCCATCCCATGAAAGAACAAAATCATTTTTGTCAAAAGTATTATAAAAATTAATGGAGTCTTTCTGTCACTAAACAAAGACTCCTAATAACAAAATTTTTTTTACATTAACTTAGTATACTAAGTATTATAACTATATTTTCGAAGGAGAAATTATATGACAAAAACAGTTCTATTAATTGAACCAACGATCCGACCGAATGGTGTTGAGTACTTAACCAATCATTTTAATGTAGTGTTGGCACCGAATGGTTCAGAGGAGACCATTATAGCCTATATAAACAAACACCAGGCCCGTGCAGTCATTGTAAGAACAGAAAAAAATTACAAGAAATATTTTAGAAAGCTGCCCCTCCCTTGAAGTCGTAGGAATGCATGGAGTCGGGCTAGATAATATAGATGTTCCAAGCGCAACAGAAAATGGCGTAGTCGTGTTGAATGCCCCATCTAGTAACTATACTTCTGTAGCAGAGCATGCAATGATGTCCATTTTAGCTTTAAGTAGAAGCTTAAATATTAGTGATTCTAAAGTTAGAAACAATGAATGGCATTATAGAGAATCGTATTTTCCTATGGAAGTGAACGGGAAGACACTTTTAATCGTTGGAATGGGAAGGGTTGGACAGGATTTAGCTAAAAAAAGCAAGGGCATTTAATATGAATGTTTTAGGATTTGACCCATTTGTTACAGAATCAGAAATGCAGCTACATGGTGTTGTTAAAATCGATGACTTAAATATGTGTCTTCCAATATGTGATTTTATCTCTTTACATGCCCCATTAACGAAAAACACCTATCATGTATTTTCTGCTAAGCAATTTGAGTTAATGAAAGAGTCAGCATTTGTTATTAATTTAGGGAGAGGCTCATTGATAAATGAACAAGCACTATCTAGCGCACTAGTTACTAAAAAAATAGCTGGTGCAGCGTTAGATGTATTAGAGCAAGAGCCCCCAAATAGTGATAACCCTCTTTTTACATTGGAGAATGTAATTTTCACACCGCATTTTGGTGGCGATACATTAGAGGCAAAAGATAGATGCTCTGAATCTATAACACACGAAGTCGGTGTTGTGTTAAATGGGAAAATATCAAGAAATGTAGTAAATCCACAAGTATTAGGCAACGCAAAGGCTTATAAATAACATTTAAAGGAGATTATTAAAATGAAATTTAATGGAATTATGACTGCATTAGTCACACCTTTACACCTTGATGGGTCTGTTGATAAACAAAGCTTCGCAAATCTAATTGAGGATCAACTAAATAATCATATTCATTCTTTGCTTGTATTAGGTGGAACAGGAGAATATGCTGCTCTTAATATGGAGCAACGAAAAATTGCTATTGATGTTGCATTAAGTACTGTCAATGGTCGTGTGCCAGTAGTAGTAGGCTTGCTTTCTCCAGGATTAGGCGACAATGTAGAATTAGGTAGCTATGCAAAACAAGCTGGTGCTGACGCTGTTATGATTGTGACACCATATTATGTAAGTCCAACAAAACAAGGATTTATCGAATACTATGAAGCGATTGATAAATGTTTAGAGATGCCAATTATCCTCTATAACATTCCTTATAAAACAGGCATTCATTTGGCGAATGATACAGTAAAAGAGATTGTTGAAAATGTGCCAAATGTAGTTGGAATGAAAGTTTGCTCAGATAATATAGGTGATGTCCTTGAGCTACTTCAAATTGTTGGTGATAAAATTTCCGTTCTTTGTGGAGAGGACTTCCGAGCAGTGTCTTCATTTATTGCAGGGGCGCCAGGGGCCATTACAGCTAGCTCAAATCTTATTCCTGAAGTATGGGTGAAGATTTATGACTTAGTTCAAGAAAAAAAACTATGACGAGGCAATAGAACTGCATAAAAAGTATTTCCCATTAATGAAGACGCTATATAAAGAAGGAAACCCAGGACCTTTAAAAGCCGCATTAAACTTTGTCGGTATACCTGTTGGTTCAGTTTCAGTTCCGTTAGTAGATGCTTCATCTACTGTTGAAGCAGAGCTTAAAAATAAATTAACAGAGCTGGTTGTACCTGTAAGATAGGGTAACGATTTTTACTAGCTCAATATGTTGAGTGGATAACAATATTGGAGGTATATATGGTAGTAGCATATAAGCATGAGCCGTTTACTAATTTTAGTGTTGAAGCTAATCGATTAGATTATTTAAATGCTTTACAAGCTGTTGAAGGGTACTTAGGGCAAGATTACGATTTAGTAATTGGTGGAGAGCGAATTACCACAGAGGATAAGATTGTTTCCTACAATCCTTCCAATAAAAGAGAAGTGATAGGACATGTATCGAAGGCAAACAAAGAGCTAGCCGAAAAAGCTATGCAAGCAGCTGTTCAAGCATTTAAAACGTGGAAAAAAAGTGAAACCTGAGTCTCGCGCAGATGTTTTATTTAAGGCTGCGGCAATTATTCGTCGTCGAAAGCATGAATTTTCAGCATTGTTAACAAAGGAAGCGGGTAAGCCATGGAAGGAGGCAGATGCAGATACAGCAGAAGCCATTGATTTCTTGGAGTACTATGGTCGTCAAATGCTTTTAATTAAAGACGGCTCACCAGTTCAAAGTCGTCCAAATGAATTTAATCGTTATGACTATATTCCATTAGGGGTAGGTATTATTATCTCTCCATGGAACTTTCCATTTGCGATAATGGCTGGAACAACAGTAGCGGCAATTGTGACAGGTAATACAGTATTATTAAAGCCAGCTTCCACTACTCCAGTGATTGCTGCAAAATTTGTTGAAGTAATGGAGGAAGCAGGTCTTCCTAAAGGTGTTCTTAATTTTGTGCCAGGAAATGGCTCAGAAGTGGGAGATTATCTGGTCGATCATAAAGACACACGATTTATCAGCTTTACAGGTTCGCGTGATGTTGGTCTCCGTATTTTTGACCGTGCTTCGAAAGTTCGTAACGGGCAAATTTGGATAAAGCGTGTGATTGCAGAAATGGGAGGAAAGGACACAATTGTTGTTGATAAAGAAGCAGACCTAGAATTAGCAGCGACTTCGATAGTATCCTCCGCGTTTGGCTTCTCTGGTCAAAAATGTTCTGCATGTTCTCGTGCAGTTATTGTAGAAGATGTTTATGATCAAGTTCTTGAACGTGTGGTAGCATTAACCAATGAATTGACTCAAGGTGATCCAACGGACTATACAAACTACATGGCAACTGTAATTGATCAAAATGCCTATAATAAAATCATGGATTATATTGAGATTGGTAAGCAGGAAGGAAGGCTGTTAACAGGTGGAAAAGGGGACGATTCTATCGGTTACTTTATTCAGCCAACTGTATTTGCTGACCTTTCTCCAGAGGCAAGGATTATGAAGGAAGAGATTTTTGGACCAGTAGTTGGCTTTACGAAGGCTAAGGATTTTGATCATGCAATTGAAATCGCTAACAATACAGAATATGGCTTAACGGGTGCAGTGATTACAAATAACCGTGGGCATATAGAAAAGGCTCGTGAAGAATTCCATGTCGGAAACCTTTACTTCAACCGAGGTTGTACAGGCGCTATTGTTGGTTATCAACCGTTTGGGGGATTTAATATGTCTGGAACAGACTCCAAAGCTGGTGGGCCAGATTATTTACTTCTTCATATGCAAGCAAAAACAAGCTCAGAAATGCTTTAAGAGCTAGGCTTTATAATAACATTGCATAAACCAACCAATTGTCGATAATGCTATAGGCAACTGGTTGGTTAATTTTAGTTAAAAAAAAGAGTTGCATTTATAAGTTTTAACAAGTATTATTTAATTAAATATAATTATATAATTACAAATTACTTAAGTTTTTTAATAAAGGAGTTTTTTCAATGACAAAATTCCAGAGCGAAGAAGAAGTACTTGCAAACTATGATTCCTCAAAATATCAAACACCTGATGGCTATACAGCGGATATTGCTATTTTTACAATTGTCTCAGAAAAAAAAGAAGAAAAAGCACCCCCGAACATGACGCTAAAGATTATGCTCATCAAGCGTGCAGCAAAGGATGCTGAAGGAAATCCCAATATTGAAGGAGGCAAATGGGCACTTCCAGGAGGGTTTATAGATGCCAGTCAAAAGGAAACAGCCTATATCGCTGCGAAAAGGGAGTTAAAAGAAGAAACAAATGTAGAGGGTCTACATATACAACATTTTGGTGTATACGATGGAATTGATCGAGATCCACGCGGTTGGATGATTTCAAATGCTTTTTATGCCATTGTTCCAGAAACATTTATTGAGCAACGACAGGCAAGTGATGATGCCGCTGAGGTGGAGCTATTTGATATAGAAGAGGTATTTACCCTTCAACTAGCATTTGATCATCGTCAAATTATTAACGATGCTTTGGCATTTATTAAAAGAGATATGATACAAACAACAGTTGCTAAAAATTTTCTACCCCCGGAATTTACTTTGTCTGAATTACAGCGAGTGCTACTGACAGTCGGAGAGGATTCCCGAATTTCAAATGATTCCGTATTCTTTACAAAGGCACCCAAACTACCTTTTATCGAAAGGGTATTGGATGAGGAAGGGAAGCCGAAGAAGACAAAACGTAATTCTTTTAGACCTTCACAACTATATACATTTAACGACTTTGAAATTATTGAGTCTATTTACCATTAGGAAAGATTCGTCTTTCCTGTTTATTTTAATAAATGTAATTTGTAATTTTAGTATTACTAATTAATAAGATGGAGTGATGAAATGATGAAAAAGCGAGCATTAATTAATATTGATTACACAGTGGATTTTGTTGCATCAGATGGAGCTTTAACTTGTGGAGAGCCTGGACAGCTGCTTGAGCAGAAAAATGTAGACTTAACAAAGGAATTTATTAGGAATGGAGAGTTTACTGTATTTGCTATAGATGTTCATGAAGAAGGGGATGTTTATCATCCAGAAACAAAGCTATTCCCACCACATAATATTCGAAATACTAAAGGCAGAGATTTATATGGTGCATTAAAACCATTATATGAAGAAAATAAAGAGCAAGATCACGTCAATTACATGGATAAAACGCGTTACTCTGCTTTTGCAGGAACAGATTTAGAATTGAAATTACGTGAAAGAGGGATTACTGAGCTTCATTTAATCGGCGTTTGTACAGATATCTGCGTTCTCCATACAGCAGTAGATGCTTATAATAAAGGGTTCGATATCGTCATTCATAAAAATGCTGTCGCCTCCTTTAATCAAACAGGACATGAGTGGGCGTTAGGGCATTTCGAGCACACGCTTGGTGCCACTATTATTTGACAATCAGGGATGGAGGAAAATACATGAAATATGCAGACGATAGCTTCATGTTACACACGGATTTATATCAAATGAATATGGTTCAAACCTATTGGCAAGATGGTGTTCATCAACGTAAAGCTGTGTTTGAGCTATATTTTAGAAAACTTCCATTTGGTAATGGTTATGCGGTATTTGCTGGCTTAAAAAAAATTACCGATTTTATCAATAACTTTAGATTCTCTCAAAATGACATTCAATATTTACGAGAAGAGGGGAAGTATCCCGAAGATTTTCTTCAATATCTTCAGGAGCTTAGGTTTACAGGAAGCATTAAAGGGATGAGAGAAGGAGAACTCGTTTTTGCCAACGAGCCTATCCTAAGAATTGAAGCGCCATTAGCAGAGGCCCAATTAATTGAAACCCCTTTGTTAAATATCGTGAATTACCAAACACTAATTGCAACAAAGGCCTCACGTATCAAACAAGTGACAGGTGAGGATGTCGTAATGGAGTTCGGCACTCGACGTGCACACGAATTTGATGCTGCTATTTGGGGTGCCCGTGCAGCTTATATAGGCGGATTCTCTGCAACAAGTAATGTAAGGGCAGGGAAATTGTTCGGTATTCCCGTGTCAGGAACTCATGCCCATGCGATGATTCAAACCTATCAAGATGAGTATACTGCATTTAAAAAAATATGCAGTTGCACATAAAGATTGTGTTTTTTTAGTAGATACCTATGATACGTTACATTCAGGCGTTCCAAATGCAATTCGTGTAGCCAAGGAATTAGGAGATCAGATTAATTTTATTGGTATCCGTTTAGACAGTGGCGATCTAGCCTACCTTTCAAAAAGAGCAAGAAAAATGCTAGATGATACGGGCTTTACAGACGCTAAAATTATGGCCTCGAATGATTTGGACGAATATACAATCATGCATTTAAAATCGCAAGGAGCGCGAATCGATGCTTGGGGAATTGGAACAAAGCTGATTACAGCCTACGATCAAGCTGCTCTTGGCGGAGTATACAAATTAGTTTCTATTGAAAATGAGAGTGGAGAAATGGTCGATACGATTAAAATTTCAGCAAATCCCGAAAAAGTGACTACTCCTGGGTGTAAGCGTGTTTATCGTATTGTTAATAATGAGAATGGTCATGCTGAAGGTGACTATATTGCCCTTGATGATGAAAACATCCAGCAAATAGAAAGATTAAAAATGTTCCACCCTGTTCATACGTATATAAGTAAATTTGTTACGAATTTTACAGCGATAGAGTTACATGAAAGCATTGTAGAAAAAGGGGAAGTTGTGTTTGAGGAACCTACTATTCAAGAAACACAAGCATATGCGAAGCAAAATTTAAAATTGTTATGGTGTGAGTACAAACGAACAATGAACCCAGAAGAGTATCCAGTCGATTTAAGTCAAACTTGCTGGGATAACAAGATATCCAGCATTCGGGCCATAAAAGAAAAAAATTTCGAAAACGATGAATACTAAATAGAAAACGATAGGAGGAAGATACGATGGCGAGGATAGGTATTTATGGTTCATCCTTTGATCCAATTACCAATGTTCATCTTTGGACAGCTAGTACAGTCGCACACCGTTGTAAATTAGATAAGGTTATTTTTTTTACCTTGCTCAAACAAACGGAAGGATAAAACAATAAAAACAGAGGATACTCATCGCTGGAATATGCTACAGCTAGCGATTTCCAAAGATGATCGTTTTATTGCAGATTCTTATGAAATGAATCAAGAAGGTTGGAATATTTACACATATGACACCATGAAGTATTTTAGAGAAAAGCACCCAGAGGATGAAGTTCATTTTATTATGGGCGCTGATTTATTAGTGGATATTGGTGCGGGGTTATGGAAAAAAAGGTGACGCATTAGTAGCTGAAAATAAATTTATTGTAATGGCAAGGCATGGTATTGATATGCTATCAACGATTAGTCGTTCTCCAATTTTAAGAAATAATGATGATGGGAGATTCCATCTTATAGATAAGGGATTAGCAATGGAAATTAGTTCTACCTATATTCGTGAAGAATTTACGATGGGTGGTGAGCCAAGGTATCTCTTGCCAAATTCATGTTACGATTATATTAAAGAGCATCATCTTTATCGTAAATAAACTAATAAGTGTGGTTAAGTGCCACACTTTTTTTAAATTTTGAAAAGATGGTGAATTTTATCATATATGTTCTCTCGTAAGCTATAATAAAAATAGCAATGAAATATAATTTTTTTTGCTGGCAATCATTATAATGATTAATGTTAGAAAGGAATTCATGGATGTGCAGCTTACATTAACATTTCTTATTTTAGGAGCAACAATTTTCGCATTTGTGACCAATAAAATACGAGCAGATCTTGTAGCGATTGTGTCACTATTGGCTTTTGTCATTACGGATATTTTAACACCCGCGGAGGCATTATCTGGTTTTTCAAACTCTGTAGTTTTAATGATTGCAGGGCTATTTGTCGTGGGTGCAGGAATTTTACGTACGGGTCTTGCAGGGATGGCAGGCCAGTTATTGCTCAAATGGTCTGGCAATAGTGAGCTGAAATTATTTGTATTACTGCTCATTATTGTAGGATCAGTTGGTGCCTTTATGAGTAATACAGGTACTGTAGCATTAATGATGCCAATAGTTGTAAGTATAGCGATCAGTATGAAAGTCAGCCCTTCAAAGTTTCTACTACCACTTTCATACGTAGCGAGTCTTTCTGGTCTTATGACACTAATTGCATCACCGACCAATTTAATTGTTAGTCAGTTATTATTGGATAGAGGCTATAACAAACTTGGCTTCTTTGAAATAACACCTATTGGTATTGTTGGAATGATTGCAGGTATCACTTATTTAGTGCTTGTACGTAATATCCTATTACCTAAGGAACAAAATCGTACCCAGACAAATGAAGGCTATAAACTTTCGCCGAAGAAAATTATTAAACAGTATGATTTAAATAATCGTCTATTTAAAATCTCTGTTCCAGAAGAATCTCCTATAATTGAAACATCATTAGCAGAATTAAAACTACCCGCTAAGTATATGCTCTGCATGATGAAAATTCATCGCAAATCACAGGAGGGCATTAATTTACTGCCGATGACTTATCAAGAAATGGCAGGTCCAACAAGTGTCATTCATGCTAAGGATGAGCTATATGTTCAAGGAGAAGAAGAGGACATCAGCCGTTTCGTTGAAGATTATCATCTTGAGATGCAAGGGTTAGTTGAAGGAGAGGCCGATGAATTGGTATCAAAGCATCTCGGTATTGCAGAGGTATTGCTCACACCAAATTCAAGCTTTATCAATGAAACAGTTAGCTCTCTTGGCTTCCGAGAAAAATACAACCTAAACATTATTGGTATTAACCGAAAAGGTGGATATAAGCTTCAAGATATGATTTCGCACAAGTTAAAATTTGGAGATGCTATTTTAGTACAAGGCGCATGGGATGAAATTCTTTTGTTAGCAAGAGAGACCCAGGATGTCGTTGTTGTCGGCCAACCTAAGGAGCATGCAAGTGTAGCAGCAGCTACAGGTAAAGCTGGTCTTGCGGGTATTATTATGCTATTCATGATTATTTTAATGGCATTCGAAATTTTCCCAGCTGTTATTTCTGTAATGATTGGTGCAGTTCTGATGATATTAACCGGTTGTTTAAGAAATATGGAAGATGCCTATAGCAATATGAATTTTGAAAGCATTGTGTTAGTGGCTGCAATGCTTCCAATGGCGACAGCATTAGAAAAAAACAGGTGGTATGGCTATTTTATCTGATGGTATCATCAATGCCCTCGGCGATTTTGGACCCTATGGAGTGCTAATTGGTGTTTATATTTTGACAGCAGTTTTTGGTCAATTTATTAGTAATACGGCAACTGCTGTATTGTTTGCACCTATTGCCATGAGTGCTGCGATTGCAATGGATGTTAGCCCAACAACCTTTATGATAGCAGTAGCAGTAGCAGCAAGCATGGCCTTTGCTACACCGATTGCATCCCCTACCAATGCGCTGGTAATGACAGCGGGAGGCTACAAATTTATGGATTTTGTAAGAATAGGAATTCCATTACAGATTGTTATGTTTATTGTAATGATGATAGCCATTCCGTTCTTTTTCCCATTTTAAAAACTCGGTTTTTATTACCGAGTTTTTTTGTTCATTCTTCCTAAAAAAACTATTAATTTTTTATCAAGAAATATGATAAAATTATATTTTAGTTAGTGGTATTACATTAAGATAATTCGAGTGAAACCAAAAATAATATGTAGTTATTAATATAGGAAGTTTTTCTACTTTAATAAAAAAAGCTAAATTTTTTTTCTGTAAAAGTGTTGACCTTTTTAAAAAAAAGGGGTGTAGTATTATACAAGTCGCCACGGTGACACGCTAAAATAAAGCAAAACA
>BBDJ01000026.1 GCA_001312325.1 Lysinibacillus pakistanensis
AAGTTTAACCTACTTTAAATAAAACTCTTCTTTAAGATCACTTCCAAAAATCATCAAATATTGTTATCGGCATATGGCGTTTATGCTGAGAACGTAAATAATATCCTTCTAATGTATTACGTGCTTCTTCAGGAATAGTCTTTCCCTCTAAATAATCATCAATTTGATCATATGTTACACCAAGTGCTTGCTCATCTGGTAGGGATGGGCGATTTTCCTCTAAATCAGCAGTTTGGTGTTTTTAAATATAAATGTTCTGGGCAATCAAGCGCAGCTAATAATTGCCTACCTTGACGTTTATTGAGGCGGAAGATGGGCATCAAATCCGCACCCCCATCTCCAAACTTTGTGTAAAAACCCGTAATTGCTTCAGCAGCGTGGTCCGTTCCTAATACGACAGCATTATTCATAGCAGCAATCGCATATTGTGCCTTCATTCGCTCACGTGCCTTTTCATTTCCCTTTACAAAATCACTTATCTGAATTCCCGCATCCGCTAATGCTTGAACGCTTGCATCGACAGCACCTTTAATATTCACTGTAAAGGCTTTTGTTGGTTTAATATAATCGATGGCATCCTGACAGTCCTTTTCATCAGCCTGAACACCATATGGTAAGCGTATAGCATAAAAAGAATATGTCGCCTCTTCTGACTCCCCATTTAACTCATCAACCGCAAGCTGCGCTAATTTCCCTGTTAATGTAGAATCCTGTCCACCAGATATTCCCAGAACAAATCCTTTTACAAACCTATATCGGCGGGCATATTCCTTTAAAAAATCAATGGATTTACGAATTTCCTCCTGCACATTAATAGTAGAGTTCACTCGTAATTCCTGAATAATCTGCTGCTGTAAAGTCATTTGTTGTTCACTCCTTCCTTATAATCGATTGACCATTTCACGCACTTCTTCGATATTTCGCATTTTATTGTCCCAACATTTTTGGCTTAAATCGACAGGGTATTCCTCAGGATTCATAGCACGCTTATATTCATCCCATAACAATTCTAAATTATTCGCAGCATAATCGCGCATTTCTTCCAATGTTGGATTTTGATAATGGATGGCTCCATTTTTAATTACATGTTGATGTAAGTTTTTTTTGCTTCGAAGTTTGTAACAAATTTCGAAACAAAGGTATGAACAGGGTGGAACATTTTTATTCGTTCCTCTGCTTGTGGGTTTTCATCCTGCATCGTAATATATCTCCCTCTGCCTTACCGTTCTTTCGATCGATAATTCGATAAACATTTTTAAGACCAGGTGTCGAAACTTTTTCAGCATTCGCAGAAATTTTTATTGTATCTTCTAATTGACCCTCTTCATTTTCGATGGCAACCATTTTATAGACAGCCCCTAAAGCAGGTTGATCGTAAGCTGTAATAAGCTTTGTACCGATTCCCCATACATCCACTTTTGCACCTTGTGCCTTTAAGTTTAAAATGGTGTATTCATCTAAATCATTGGATACGATAATTTTGGCATTGTGGAAACCTGCTTCATCTAACATACGACGAGCTTCTTTTGACAAAAATGCTATATCACCACTATCTAAACGAATGCCAATAAAATTAATTTTATCCCCAAGTTCTTTAGCTACTTTAATGGCTGTCGGCACACCTGATTTTAACGTATTGTAAGTATCCACAAGGAACACGCAATCTCGGTGACGTTTTGCATATGCATGGAATGCATCGTAATCATTTTTATAAGCTTGAACAAGTGCATGTGCATGGGTACCTGAAACTGGTATATGAAAAAGTTTCCCTGCACGAACATTACTTGTAGAAGCAAAGCCACCAATAAACGCTGCCCTTGTTCCCCAAATGGCTGCATCCATCTCCTGAGCACGTCTTGTGCCAAATTCCATTGCTGCTTCATTTTTAATAATTTGCTTAATACGACTAGCCTTTGTTGCAATTAAAGTTTGGTAATTCACAATATTAAGAAGGGCTGTTTCAATTAGCTGTGCCTCTACTAACGGTGCTTCAATGCGAACGATTGGTTCATTAGCGAAAACAAGCTCCCCCTCCACCATGGAGTACATATCTCCTGTGAATCGGATATTTTTCAAATAATCAATAAAGTCTTCTTTATAGCCTACCTCTTCTCGTAAATAGGTTATATCTGAATCGCTGAAACTAAAATTGCGTAAATAATCAAGCATTCTTTCTAATCCAGCAAAAATGGCATATCCATTGCCAAATGGTAATTTTCTGAAATATAATTCAAAAACTGCTTTTCTATTATGTATACCATCCGCCCAATACGACTCTGCCATATTGATTTGGTATAAGTCTGTGTGCAGTGCTAAGCTATCATCTGCATAGTGTGAACTCACAAATAACCCCTTCTTCCGCTTTGATAATTAGTCCTAGTATACACTATATACCCAAATTCTTGCGTTTTACATTCTTCTGTTTCAATGTTAGATTTCCTCACATTAATAATCAGAAAATTTAGAACTCGACACATTTTAGACACATATTTTAGTACCGCTTACATTCCCCCTATAAAAACATTTTACTTAATATATTACGGCAATCGAAACATTATGTGTAATATAACATGACATCTATACCAAAAAAAATAATTGCGTTGTTTTTAATGCCGTTTTAACATGTAAAATAAATTAACGCAAGGAGCTGGTTTCAATGAAAAAAATCGAAGCAATTATTCGTCCTGAAGTTTTCGGCGCTGTTAGGGACGGACTTGCACAGGAAGGAATTGCAGGGCTAAGTGTTTCCGAAATTGCAGGCTGTGGACGTCAGCTAGGTCGCACTGGTTTATTCCGTGGCAACACGTACGAAATTGAATTTTTACCAAAGTTGAAATTAGAAATGATTGTTGATGATGAAAAAGTTGATCCTATTGTGGCCGTAATTTTACGAGATGCTGCAACCGGCAAAGTTGGTGACGGTAAAATATTCATTTATCCAGTAGAACAGGCAATTCGAATCCGTACTAAAGAAGTCGGCTCAATTGCCGTAGAATAAGGGGGAATTATATATGGATGCGGTTCTATTATCGGTAAATTTAGTTTGGGTAATGTTAGGTACAGTTTTAGTATTTTTTTATGCACGCTGGATTTGCAATGGTTGAGGCTGGCTTTACACGTTCTAAAAACGCGGTCAATATTATTATGAAAAACTTTCTAACGATTTCACTAGGCGGTATTATTTACTTTTTATGTGGATACGCAATTATGTTTGGTGATACTGCAGGAGGTTTATTTGGTACAAGTGGCTTTGCTTTACAAGGTGTAGATGATCTTTCCTTCTTTATCTTCCAAACAATGTTTGCAGCTACAGGCGCAACCATTTTATCTGGTGCGGTAGCTGAGCGTACAAATATTTTTGCTTATATCGGCGTTATTATACTCATGACATTAGTAGTTTACCCTGTTGTCGGTCATTGGGTGTGGAGTGGTCAGGGCTGGTTAACAGATCTTGGATTTATTGATTTCGCAGGCTCAACAGTAGTTCACTTAACAGGGGCTGTAGCTGCATTTGTAGCAGCGGCGATGATTGGACCACGTCTTGGTAAATATGAGAACGGTCGTGTTCATGTCATCACAGGACACAGTATTCCTTTGGGCTCTCTTGGTGTATTTTTACTTTGGTTCGGTTGGTTTGGCTTTAATGGAGCATCTACCTTAGCAGCTGATCCTGAACTAGTGCCTAGCGTTATTGCCAATACATTCTTTGCAGCCGCTGCCGGAGTTGTCGCAACTGCTTTTTATACGAAGTTTCGATATGGACATATTGATGGCTCACTTACATTAAACGGTGCTTGGCAGGACTTGTCGGCATTACAGCTGGTGCGGCTAATGTTAGTGTTATGGGTTCTATCATCATTGGTTTAATTGCAGCTCCATTACTTGTAGAAGGTGTACGTTTCATCGAATGGAAATTGAAAGTTGATGACCCTGTTGGTGCCATTGCCGTACATGGAATCTGTGGTATTTGGGGGACTCTCGCAGTAGGTCTGTTTGATATAAATGGTCAAGGGTTATTCTACGGTGGCGGCATCAGCTTCTAGGCGTGCAAGCAATTGGGATTATCGCTACCATTGCCTGGGTTAGCATTTCTGTAACAATCGGTTTATTTATTATTAAAGCATTTGTACCATTACGTGTTTCTGCAGAGGAAGAAATCGCTGGTTTGGATGTTATTGAGCATGGTACACCAGCCTATGAATACCAGGATATTTTCAAAGGCTCTGCCGTTAAAGGTGAAACATTCGCCCATCGTTTAACACATTTTGGAAAAACGCAAACCAATATTCAAGAGGAACATGTCTAATATTTGATATTATAAGAATCTGCATAGCTTCTATAGATGACATGCAGATTCTTTTCCTGAATTAATAAACGTGTGGATTTACTGATTATTCCTTGAAGTCTTACGCTCAAACATGTGATTTTGTTGGAGCAAACTTTTTATTACAACGCATTCTTTATCGAAATCAATTTCTTCCAGCTCTCTCCATTTCAAGTAAAAATTCTTTCATTGCCAATCCACTCCGAAAACCTGTTAATTTACCATTTTTCCCAATCACACGATGACATGGAATAATCGCCAATATTGGATTAGCCCCTATTGCACCACCTACCGCTCTTACTGCCTTCGGATTACCTATGCGGTGTGCAATATCAGAATAAGATGCCGTTGTACCGTATGGTAGCTCCATCAGTGCGTCCCATACTGCTAGCTGAAATGGAGTCCCTTTGATATGTATCGGCAAATCAAATTCTGTAAGCTCTTTATTAAAATAAGCCGTAAATTGCTTAATATATGGCTGTAATTTTGCTTTATTCTCTTCAAAGCGAAAGCCTTTAAATGGCTTTTTGGCCCATACTTCTACCTCTTCAAATGATGCATTTGGTGTTCCAATATATACGAGACCTTCATCTGAGGCTACGATATACATATTACCTTGTGCATATGTTAATGTATCTACATACAATACATTCATTTTCCATTCCCCTTCCATTTTCACAGACTACAAAATGGTAAAATAGCTGTAGCCTTTATTCATTTCATGATAAAGTTATTGTACCTATTAGTATAAAGGAGTTTCAACCGCATGAATATGTTATACGAGCCTTCTATTCACCTTCAGCAGGTCAGCTTTTCAGCAAATGGCAAGACCATCTTAAAATCGATTACTGGGTCATTCCCTAAAGGAAAAATTACCACTTTAGTCGGTCCATCTGGTGCTGGCAAAACAACTCTACTAAAATTATGCAATGGCTTATTATCACCTACAGATGGTCAAATATTAATTGATAATCAACCTATTTCTACATATGAACCAACCGCTTTAAGAAGACATGTCGGCATCGCCCTTCAGGCAGCACCTATGATCAACGGGACTGTGTTTGAAAATCTCTCACTTCCTCGTTCATTACAAGGAAAAAAAGCTTACAAAAGAAGAAGCCATTCAATATTTACAAGATGTCGGACTTGATCAAAGCTTTTTACAGCGCTCTATAAATGGATTATCAGGTGGACAACGACAAAAAGTCTCTATTGCGAGAACGCTTATTAATCAGTCCTCCATTTTATTATTAGATGAAATCACCTCTGCACTGGACCGTCAATCTGTCCAGGATATCGAGACACTCATTACTACCATTAACAAAAAAATACAATGTCACAATGATCTGGATTACACATAATTTGCAGCAAGCATTAACAATTGGGCACTTCACATGGGTCATGATGGATGGTGAACTGATTGAAACAGGAAAAAGCTCTCTACTGAAAGCACCTGTAAATCCACGTGTAGCAGAATTTGTACAGGGGGCGAATGTATGACATTTACAACATTATCTCTGACATTAATTTTTGTTTTTATCCCTCTGCTACTATCAAAAACATTAAATCTTGGACTTGAAAAAGATACAATTATTGCTACAATACGCTCAATTATTCAACTGCTTGCAGTAGGCTATATCTTAAAATTTGTCTTTGATGCCCAAAGCTTTCTTTATATTTTCCTTATGGTTGCATTAATGATCGTAGTGGCAACATTAAATGCTCGCAAAAAAAGGAGAGGGTATTCAAGGTATCACGTGGAAAATAGCTTTGACTTTAGTTGTAATCGAAGCTGTCACACAGGGCGTTTTACTCGGCTTTCATATTGTTCCAGCAACTGCACAATATATTATTCCCATTAGCGGCATGCTCATTGGTAATTCTATGGTATTGTCCATTCTATTTTTAAATCGTTTTACAGCAGAGATTACCAATCGACATGACGAAATTGAATTAATTTTATCACTTGGTGGCACGCCTAAACAGGCTATTCATCGACAGCTAATAAATGCTGTTAAAGCAAGTATGATTCCTACAATTGAGAGTCAAAAAAACCATCGGACTCGTTCAACTGCCTGGCATGATGAGTGGTCAAATTATCGGTGGTGCAGACCCTATACAAGCAGTCCAATTTCAACTCTTAATTATTTTTGCTCTCCTCACAACAGCGACATTATCAAGCATAATGATAGGTTTTTTAAGCTATCCTGCTCTTTTTAACAAACGCATGCAAATTCTTGAAATGAAATAACGATTGTGGTGAAATCGATATAACTTTTATAAATTATGTTATACTAAAAAGAAAAGCAGTGAGGAGAATGACCATGGTATTACGCGATTTTTTCATCCATTTATCTGAAAACCAACTATTAAATAGTGCTGCAAAAAAATATGGCCTTAAATTAGGAGCACAAAGTGTAGTAGCTGGTACAAATATTGAGGAAACAATTGCAAGCATCAAAGAGCTGAACGCACATAATATCTCTTGCACAGTGGATAATTTAGGAGAATTTGTTTCAACTGAAGAAGAAGCAACAAAGGCAAAAGAACAAATCCTCGCTGTTATTGAAGCTATTCACGAAAATGGTGTCGATGCCCATATTTCGTTAAAACCATCGCAATTAGGATTAGATATCGATGTTGATTTTTGCTACGATAATTTATACGAGATTGTAGAAAAAGCGGCGGCTTATGATATATTTGTGAACTTTGATATGGAAAACTATGGTCGTTTACAGACATCATTCGATATGGTTGAGGAGCTTTCCAAAACTTTTAATAATGTGGGTACTGTTATTCAATCATACTTCTACCGTGCAAAAGACGATATCGAGAAATTTAAGGACTACCGTTTACGTATCGTAAAAGGCGCTTATAAAGAGCCTGTTGAGGTTGCCTTCCAAGATAAATTAGATATTGATTTAAATTTCATTGAGTTAATCGAATATCATTTACTTCATGGCAAATTCACGTCCATTGCAACACATGACCATAATGTAATAGCACATGTAAAACGCTTTGTAGCTGATCATAATATTCCATTAGATAAATTTGAATTCCAAATGCTTTATGGCTTCCGTACAGACATGCAAAAAGAGCTTGCTAATGAAGGCTATAATTTCTGTGTATATGTACCATTTGGTGAGGATTGGTACGGCTACTTTATGCGCCGTTTAGCTGAGCGTCCTCAAAACCTTAATCTTGTGACAAAACAAGTATTTACGAAAAAAACAAATACAGTCCTTGCCGTAGCAGCAGGTGCATTTGTTCTGGGACGTTTAACAAAACGTAAAAAAATAAGGTCCCACATAAAGAAGCCAGAAGCTTAATTGAATAAGCTTCTGGCTTTAGTTGTGGAAATTCAAACTCTGATCTCTCAAGCACTATTAGAAATTCTTAAAAACGTGTCATAAAAATAATCAGTGGGGATGAAAAAGAGCCTCACTGATTTTTTTATATTATTCAATATGTAACGCAATAGTTGAAACAATTGCTTCAGCGGCATATTCCCATTTACCATCAATAAAACTACCTAATTTTTGCCCAAGTTCTTGTATCATTTCGAGCGTAACCGGAATATCATTCTTTTGTGCTAATGTAGCAAGAAATGGAGCAGATAAACTTGTCCAACCTCCACGGTCAATTTTAAGCTCTACTTGCTTTACTTCTCCATTTTCTATATCAATACGGTAGTATAACTGATCATCCGGACGCCAGCTTAAGTGATGAGATATTTGCCCATTTACGACTGTTAAATTATTCTTTTTCGAAATAGAAGCTGGTTTCACATTAAATTCATGACCTAGTACATTTAATTTTTTTTAATTTCAGGACCGACTAATGCCGCCTGAACAGCTATATCCATATTACTTTGTAATGATGTCTCCGTCTCAACTACTGAATCAACCATATCGTTGCTTGCAGCAAAAACGGCTGAAGGATATGCGCTAGTAACGACAAATGTTGTTGCTAATAACGCTGTTGAAGTAACTTTCATAATTTTTCTCATAATTATTTCCATCCTTCCCGTTAAAATGATTATTTTTTTCTAAATCTTATCATTAATAGTCAAAATATACAATATATTAATATATTTTTTTGTAATGACAAAAGGCACTGAATTTAAATAATTCAATGCCTTTTGTCTATTTTCAACCCATATATTTGTATAGGTATAAGGATATTCATTCTTAAGCTACTTATTTATTCCATCCTTTTTCTTTAAAGCGGGCGATGGCTTCAATACGATTCCCAACATTTAATTTTTCTAAAATAGTGGAGATGTAATTACGAACAGTCCCTGCCGATAAAAATAATTCTGCAGCAATCTCTTTGGTAGTCTTACCTTCTGCAACAAGTGTCAGTACTTGGCTCTCTCGGTCAGTTAAAGGATTTTCGCTATCATCCTCATAAACAAAATCAACTAGTTCAGGTGCATAAATTCTTTTACCGTCCATAATGGTACGGATGGCACTGACCAATTCCTCTATTGGGCTATCCTTTAGCAGATACCCTCGGACACTAGCCTTTCTAGCACGCTCAAAATAACCTGGTCTTGCAAATGTTGTTAATATAATCACTTTACAATCAAATCCAGAGTTATGCATTTCCTCTGCAGCGTCAAGTCCAGTTTTCACCGGCATCTCAATATCCATAATACAAATATCAGGCTGATGCTCAGCTACAAGTGCCAATGCTTCCTCTCCATTTTTGGCTAAGCTACGACTTCCATATCATCCTCCATACTTAGTAAAGAGCGAAGTGCGCCTAATAGCATACCCTGATCTTCAGCAATTACAATTCGGATCATGTTACAAGCCTCTTTTCTATATGTTCTTCAGGTTTTCTTTGACCTTCTGATGCGTAATTGCCACTGGAATCGACACCGTTAATGTGGTGCCCTCCTCACCTTCAATCTTAAAGGAGCCGTTTATAAATTCTAAACGTTCACGCATTCCCTTTAAGCCATTTCCTGTCTTCCATGCTTGCTTTTTCGTAATTCCTTGTCCATTATCACGGACTACCAAATATATCTCTTTAAAATTCTGATGAAAGGCAATTTCACATTTGGTAGCGCCACTATGCTTGATGACATTATTTACAGCCTCTTTTAAACACATCGATAAAACATTTTCTACAAGTGGGGGCACTTGTAATGTTTCTTTATCTCCTTCAAAAATAAATTCCATTTCAGCAGCCTTCAATATCTGAGAAATGCGCATAAGCTCATCCTCAAATTTTGTTGTTCTCATATCAGAAACTAATTCACGAACCTCTTTCAATGCAATACTAGCTGTTTGACGAATGTCCTTAATCTCTATTAAAGCCTGTTGTGGATCTCGTTCAATTAGTCTTGATGCTAAGTCACTTTTTAAGCCAATCATGGATAATTTTTGACCTAGTGTATCATGTAAATCCCGTGCAATACGTTGTCGTTCCTCAAAAACAATTAACTCAGCAATTCGCTCATTAGCCGTTTCCAGCTGCCCCTCCAAGTTTTCACGTTTATTTTTTTTGAATAAATCGTTAACGGAAGAAGTACTACCGCTAAAATTGTTAGCACAACAAACGGCAGTTGTGATAAAAATAAGTGTAGCTCCACAAAGAAACCAACACCTGTCGAAATAACCGTAAAGCCAATATGTAATCCATACATAATATAGAAGCCAACTGGTCTACGAATATTACCAATGAAGAAAGCTGTGAAAATTGATAAATACACATAGCCATACAGTATTGTCATCACGATATTAATGACCATTTCAAAGCTGATCCACATATATACAAGGCCGTTTTTCGAATTCATAGAAAATCGATAGAAAATAAAATATAACATTAAAAAGGTAATCCCTATGGATATTTCTAAATAAGATGATTTTCTAAAAATAAAGAAAAACGGTAGGAAACAAAAAATAATCCATAAATATATACTGAGCATTGGACTATTCGGAATAATACTGTGCCATTTCCTCAACATAATCTCACGCTCTTTCCTACTTTTCCCTTATTATAACAAGAAAATTAATTTTATGCCTGTACATGGCTTTCCTTAGCTTGTCTTCACATAGATAACTATTTAAGTAAAAACAGCCATCCCTTCAGAAGAGATGGCTAAAAAATTTTTTTTACTAAGCAGCGATACTGCCTTTTGCTTTTCGTTTAATGATTTCATTGACATCCTTAAACGTTACAAACTTCCCTTGATCTTCATCGTATAATTTGTAGCGCAATGATTCTAAGCTTGTACGCAATGTAATCGTTGTTGCTGTATGCAATGGTGGTGTTTCATTATGCGCTTTTTCAAGATTATAGTTCGGTACACGTGGAGCTAAGTGATGGACGTGGTGAAAACCAATGTTCCCAGTAACCCATTGTAATAGCTTTGGTAATTTATAATACGAGCTTCCTTCAACGGCAGCCTTTACATAATCCCATTCCGAATCATGTTCAAAATATGAATCTTCATACGTATGTTGAATATAGAATAACCAAATGCCAAGAGATCCAGCTACGAATAATGTTACACCCTGTACTAGTAAAAATGCTTGCCAGCCCATCGTATAGATTAACGTTGCACAAAGTCCTGCTATCACAACATTTGTTACATGGGTATTAAGACGTTCCTTCTGTTTTGCATCCTTACGATTAAAACGATTTAATACTAATACCATATATAATGGACCTAATCCAAACATAACGAATGGATTACGATAAAAACGGTACCATAATCGTTGACCTTTAGAAGCCTGTAAATATTCCTCTACTGTCATCATATCAATATCACCGATACCTCGCTTGTCTAAGTTCGAGCTAGTTGCGTGGTGAATTGTATGCTCACGTTTCCATTTTTCATATGGGAATGACGTTAATACTCCTGTAAAAAGCCAACCCAATCGTTTGCTTTTTTACTTTTAAAAAAATGAACCGTGTGTACAGTCGTGGAAAATTATAAATACCCTTACGACAAACCCAGCCGAGATAACACTTAATCCAGCTGTTAACCATGGTGAAACATCTACAACCATATATCCAGCAATCCATAGTGCGATTAACGGTACAATCGTATTAATCATTTGAAAAATACTTTTAGCAGTATCTGATTTCGCAAATGGCGCTACATCTTGGCGCAGTTTTTTTGTTTTTTCTTTATCTGTTGCCATTGTTTTGCTCCCTCTTTTCTTTTTTTCTTTATGACCTCATCATAAAACATGAGCATAAACTAGCAACAGACGCAAACATCATAAAAAGGATATGACATTTGTCATATCCTTTTATTTAGGTCCAGATAAATGAAGCTGATAAAACACCAGGTCCAGCCATTGTTCAAATTTATAGCCTGCATTCTTTATTGTACCTGCATACTCAAAGCCTAATTTTTCATGTGCTTTAATACTACCAATATTTTCACCATCAATGCCTGCTACAAGTGTTTTCACACCCTGCTCCTCTGCAATTCGAATAAGCTTATGCATTAGCTTAGTAGCAATTCCCTTTTGATAATGATCCTTATGCACATACACAGAATGCTCCATCGTATGCTTATAACCAGGATAGGGACGGAACTGACTATAGGTAGCAAAGCCTGCTACTACACCATTCTCGTCAAAGATAAGGAGAGGATTATGAGAAGCCTGTTGGTCCTTAAACCATTGCAATTTCTCCTCTAACGATTGCGTTTCGTAACGATAAACAGCCTTACTCGTTAAAATAATATCGTTGTAGATGTCTAAAACCTCAGGTATATCTTTTTCCTCCATGAAGCGTATCATCCTGTTCACATCCTTCAATCAATTATGACAGTTTGGTAATCTATACTTCTATATAAATTTCTTTTTTTAACCTTACACATTAAAATAGCGAGCATCTGGATGTGCAAAGACAATTGCAGAAACAGAAGCCTCTGGTTCCATCATAAAGCCTTCAGTTAAATGAACACCAATATCCTCCGGTTTTAATAAGCCAAACAACTTCTCCTGATCCTCTAAATTTGGACACGCAGGATAGCCGAATGAGAAGCGCTGTCCTTGATATTTAGCTGCAAAACGATCACGCATTGTAAAGTCTGTGGCATCTGGGAAGCCCCATTGATCACGAATTTCCTGATGCATTCTTTCTGCAAAGCCCTCTGCTAATTCTAGTGCTGTAGATTGTAATGCATGGCTTTCAAGGAATTTCCCATCCTCCTTTAACTCACGCGCCTTTGCCATGACCCCCTGTCCTGCTGTAACAACCATTAGGGCAATATAGTCCATTTCCCCACTCTCAACCGTTTTTAAGAAATCTGCAAGGCATAAAAATGGTTCCACTTGCTGACGTGGGAAGGTAAAACGCTCAATTTCTGTTTTATTATCTGCTGGATCATAGACGATTACATCATCTCCATCTGCCTGTGCAGGGAAAAACTGATACATTCCAGACGGTTTCAACAAATCACTTTTTAAATAATCGTCCACTAAGTCCTTTAATTCTATTGCTCTTGTGTCTCCCGCATCAAGTAATTGTTGTACTTGCCCCTTCAAACCCAAGTGGTGACCTAGTAAAGTGCGCATGTTTACATAAGGATATAAATGAGATACAGAATATTCCTTTTTCACATGTCGCCTTACATCGGCTGGTAAAAATACAGGGGCTTCCTTTACTGTGCGAGCAGGTTTTATAGCTGTTTCTTTTGCAGGGCGGGCAGCTCGTTTCTCATCTGCTTCTAAACGTTTTTTTACGGGATTCATCAATTTTGGCTAGGAAATCTGCACGTGTTTCTGAACCCATTAAAAGATTTGCCTGCTCTAATCCTTGCATCGCGTCCTTCGAATAGATGACTGGTCCATCATACTCATCCGCAATCTTAGTTTCTGTAAAACGTCGAGATAATGCTGCACCGCCCACTAAAATTGGGACGTCAATCCCCGCTTCTTTGAAATCCTGTGCCGTGATGACCATTTGCTGTGCTGATTTTACAAGTAAGCCTGAAAGCCCGATAAAGTCCGGCTTTTCTTTTCGAACAGCTTCAATTAATTGAGCAGGAGTTACTTTGATGCCAAGGTCAACCACCTTATAGCCATTATTGCTTAAAATAATATCAACTAGGTTTTTCCCGATATCATGGACATCCCCTTTGACTGTTGCTAGCACCATCTTTCCTTTACCAGCACTCTCTTCATTTTTCTCCATAAATTGCTCCAAGTGAGCAACAGCAGCCTTCATAACCCCAGCGGATTGTAATACTTCCGCAACAATAAGCTGATTATTATTAAATAGTCGACCAACCTCAGCCATTCCATCCATTAATGGACCGTTAATAATATCAAGAGGTGCTTCAAATATTTCACGAGCAGCGTCTAGATCCTCAATAAGACCTTCTTTTGTCCCCTCTAAAATATAGTAAGCTAAACGACCTTCTACTGTTTTAGGGATGTCAGCCTCTGTTTTTTTCTTTCTTTTTATCGCGATAAAATCTGTGAATATGGCTAATGTCTCATCATTCGTATTAAATAATAAATTATTTGCAAGCTTAATTTCCTCTTCTGGAATGGAAGCGTAGCGCTCTAGCTTTTCAGTATTCACAATCGCATAGTCTAAGCCTGCCTGTGTACAATGATATAAATAAACTGCATTTAACACCTCACGGCCAACAGGCGGTAATCCAAATGAGATATTGCTGACACCAAGCACTGTTAATGTACGTGGCATTTTTTTCTTTGATGAGTCGGATTCCTTCGATTGTTTCTAAAGCAGAACCAATATATTGCTCATCTCCTGTACCTACCGGAAACATTAATGGATCAAAGATGATATCTTCTGGTGCAAGTCCCCATTTTTCTGTTAACAAGTAATAGGAACGTTCAGCAATCTCTAGCTTACGATGTCGATCAACTGCCATCCCTTGTTCATCTATCGTTCCAACAACCAAAGAGGCACCATATTTTTTCACAAGCGGCATCACAGCATCAAAACGCTCTTCCCCATCCTCTAAATTAATAGAGTTGATTATAGCTTTCCCTTGCGAAAATTTGAGTGCTTCTTCGATAACTTTTTCATCCGTTGAGTCTATTACAAGAGGTACTTTCACTTTTTTTCACAACCTCCTGCATAAAGCCTCGCATATCTGCTAGTTCATCACGATCAGGATTTGCTAAACAAATATCAATAACATGGGCACCATTCCTTACTTGTGCACGAGCAATTTCTGCTGCTTCCTCAAATTTCCCATCAATAATTAGGTTTTTAAACTTACGAGAGCCAATTACATTTGTACGTTCTCCAATAAATAATGGACGCATAGAATCGTCGTACACTAATGGCTCGATACCCGACACTACATGACCATGAGTTTTCTCAGGTAATTGGCGTGGCTTTTCGTCCTTTAGTACCTCACGAATAGCAGCGATATGGGCCGGTGTTGTTCCACAGCAGCCTCCCACTATATTCAGCCAGCCTTTTCTGCAAAGCCTTTTAGCTTTTGCGACAGTGACTCTGGTGATTCATGGTAGCATCCTTCCTCGTCAGGTAAGCCTGCATTCGGGTAACAGCTTATATATCCCGTAGAAAGCTCTGCTAATGAACGAATATGGTCCGTCATAAATTCTGGCCCTGTCGCACAGTTCAGACCTACAGATAGTGGTTTAATATGCTCGATAGAAATGTAGAATGCATCTATGGATTGTCCTGCAAGTGTCGTTCCCATTGGTTCAATTGTTCCCGATATCATCACAGGAAGCACTTTGCCAGTCACTTCAAATGCGCGAGATACTCCTAAAGTGCCCGCCTTCACATTGAGCATATCCTGGCTGGTTTCAAGCAACAATACATCCGCTCCAGCTTCAATTAATGCCTTTGCCTGTACATAAAAGTTTTCTTCTAGCTCATCAAAGGTAATTCCACCTGTCACTGATAAGGTCTTTGTAGTAGGTCCCATCGCTCCTGCTACAACGTGGCCAATCAGAGGTAGTAAAATCATCCACTGCCTTACGTGCTATTTCTACAGCACGTTTATTGATTTCCTCTGCTTTTGCTCCCAGATCATATTCATTTAATACAAGTGGAGTACCTCCAAATGTATTTGTGGAAATAATATCTGCCCCTGCTTCCAAATATTTTCTATGAACCTTTTCAAGCACATCAGGTCTAGTTAGTACAAGATTTTCATTACAGCCATCATATTCCTCGCCACCGAAATCTTCAGCTGATAAGTTTTCGTTTTGTAGCATTGTTCCCATTGCGCCATCAAGAATTAAAATTCGTTTCTCAAGTTGCTCTTCAATCAAATGCTTAGCCATTTATACTTACCCCTTTTTTTCTGTTCATCCAATTGCTCTATAAATTTCATTAGTTCTAGTGTCATATCATAGCGTAGGAATGGTGTAATGAGGTAAATACCATTGAAATATTCTGCGGCTACCTCTACTAATTCCTTAGCAATTGCAATTCCTTCTAGTGTCGCGTGCTCCTTATCCTCACCACAAGCCTTCATCCGTGCTAATGCGTTTTCAGATAATTTAATGCCGGGAACTTCATGATGTAAGAACTCCGCACTTTTATAGCTCGTAACTGGCATAATTCCTATATAAATTGGTGCTTCTAAATGCTTTGTCGCCTCATAAATTTCTACAATTTTTTTCCTTTGTATAGACAGGCTGTGAAATAAAATAATCTGCCCCATGTTCAATTTTCTTTTCTAATCGAGATACAGCTCGGTCTAATACACGTACATTCGGATTAAACGCTGCGGCTACAGAGAAATTTGCCTTTTGACGTAGTGGCTTCCCTGAAAAAGATACACCTTCATTTAACTGTTTGATTAATTGGATAAGCTCCATTGATGATACGTCATAAACACTCGTCGCCCCTGGGAAATCCCCAACCTTTGTTGGATCTCCAGTAACCGCTAAAATATCATGAATGCCTAGTGCATTTAAACCCATTAAATGAGATTGCAGCCCAATTAAATTACGATCTCGACATGTAATATGTGTTAACGGGCGTACCCCATGTGTTTCTTTCAATAATGCGCCCATTGCCACATTACTTATTCTTGGCGATGCTAGGGAATTATCCGCCATCATGACCACATCTGCGCCTGCCTCATATAATTTTTTTAGCACCTTTAATAAAACCATCGATTTCTAAATGTCTTGGTGTATCCAACTCTACTATAACCGAACGTTGACGTTTTACTTTTATATGCAGTGGCTCGAATCTTGAAGGTTCTGCCTCACGTACAATCTCTACTTTCTCAGGCTTCGCTAATTTTTCTTCTACTGGAGATAATTCCTCTAAGTATTTTTTTCGCTGCAGCAATATGCTTTGGTGTCGTACCACAGCACCCACCTATTAAACGAACGCCTTGATCTCGAAGTGCTACAGCAGCACGACCAAAATAGTCTGTCTCTGACTCATAAACAACACGCCCGTCTTCTAAATCTAGAAGAGATGCATTTGGATAGGCAGACATAAATGCCTTCTCAGGAAGTTCTACACCCTCAAATGCCTGTATCGAATGGTATGGACCTAAACGACAGTTAACACCTACAATGTCAGCACCCAGTGCCTCGAGCTCATGTAGGGCACTATTTAAACTCTTACCATTTTGCAGCACTCCCGGTTCATGCATTGAAACTTGCGCAATGATTGGCAACTTTGTTTTGGCTCGAAGCATTTTTAATGTTGCTGTTAATTCTTCAAAATCATAATAGGTTTCAAGTAAAAGGCCGTCTGGATTCCCTGCCAGTAACACAGTTGCTTGCTCTTCAACAGTCGCTAAAATTTCTTCTAAGGTTGCATCGCTTTTCCGAATGCCTCGAATCCCCCAATAGTCCCTAAAACAAATTGACCTCCATCTGCAGCTGCTCGCTTGGCAATCGTCATAGCTGCTTCATTAAACTGCTGAACACGCGATTCTAATCCGTAACGTGCTAATTTTATAGCATTCGCTCCATAAGTATTTGTTTGAATAATATCGGCTCCAGCTGCTATATACTCTCTATGAATCTTTTCAATTAATTCTGGTCTTTGAACATTCATTTCCTCATGACAGTACTCCAAGCCATAGCCGTATAATACCGTACCAATTGCACCATCTGCTGTAAGAACATGCGTTTTTAACTTTTCAAGCAACCCCATAAAACTAGCCCCTCTTTCTATTTTTCTATAATATAAAAAGCCTTCTTTAACACAAAGAAGGCTTTTACGTTTCGTAATTGTTGTTCCTTCTCATCTTCGACCATAGGGTCTTCTGGATTTAGCACCTGACAAAAAGTTGGTTGCTGAAGCGTCATTGGGCCAGTCCCTCAGCTTCTCTTGATAAGAATTTAGTATGAATTTTTTAAATAATTAAAAGAATCATAACGTTAACAAACGTTTGAGTCAAGACTATTTCACGTAACAAAGGATATTTCAAACGAAAAATATAATTTTTTTGTCTTATATTCTGCAATTAAGATAATTTTTCAGCAATATTATCCCCTATTTTTTTACCGTTTTGAATACAAGCACCTATACCTACACCAAAGTAAGAGCAGCCCGCAATGGATAAATTCGGATAGTTTGTTTCGAGCTCTTGTAATAAGCCCTGTAATGCCTCACGATGTGCTAAATCATATTTCGGCATTTGATCAATCCATCTGCTTACATTCACGACACTTGGTTTTTCTTTAATCCCCAAGCTTTTTCTTACATCCTCTAAGGCAACAACAGATAATTCTTCATCTGTCATCCTACGTAACTTCTCATATGTGGGGTTGATGCTTTTATAGAAGAGTCGAACAAGTAACTGCTCATTTGCTGAAGTATGCTTCCACTTACGGCTTGTCCATGTCGCTGCATTACAGATTACATCAGAATTATGAGACACAATAAAGCCTGTTCCATCAGCTGGTAATCTACTATCGGGTACATCGAATCCTAAATAAATTGTAATAGCGGAGGCAGTATTGAATTGGTCAAAATAACGGTTCAATGTTTCATCCTTTAATAGGTACTGTACAGTTTCATTAGGTAATGCTAAAACTACATGATCTGCTTCAATGATCGTATCATTTGCTAAAGTAACTTGGTAGTGATTTCCCTGCTTGTTGACACTAGTAGTGGTAATTCCCTTTAAAATTTCTACATCAGTTAATGTTTCTTCAAGACGATCAATTAAAGACGATAAACCATTTTTAAATGAAATAAATTTTTTTATTAGCAGCTTTTACAAATTGTTCTCGATTTGCGTCAAAACCTTTAATAATACTACCGTACTCATTTTTATAATCGATTAAATAAGGTAATGTCGAGGCAATCGACAGTTGATGTAAATCTCCTGAATACACACCTGCTAATACTGGCGCTATTTGGTTTTGAACAAGCTCCTCCCCCAAATAGTACGTTAAAAATTCTCCAATTGAGCTGTCTTTTGTAAAGCCTACATTCGGCAATGTCAAATCCTTTAATGCTTCTTTTTTTACCTTCTTCGGATACAAGTGTGCTTTCTTCCAGAGAGTGAAGGCTCATCGGAATACCGAATGTTGAATCTGCCGGAATCGCATGGAGCTCATTATTTGTGTATATATAAGAAATCCCCGTTTCGTTGTATACCAAATCTTGCTTAAAATTAAGCTCTTCAACCAGCTCCATAACACCTTGATGACGGGCTACTATTGAATCTGCCCCTGTCTCCATAATGAATCCCTGTTCGTATTCAGAGTGCAACTTACCACCTAAATATGTATTTTTTTTCAACAAGCACAAGCCTTACATTTAATTTTTTTTCCTTTACTTGGCGCTGTAAATAATGCATCGTACATAAACCCGTAATTCCGCCACCTAATACAACCACTGTTTCCATATTAACCGCCCCTAATTTTTGTTGTCTTCCTTTAGTATAAACCCTTTTTATTGAAAATTACGCTCAACCCTTTACAAATTTAGCAAAAATGGAGCTATCCAGTGGTGAGGATAGCTCCATTACTATGACTAAATATGTATCTTTTCATGATGAAACAAAAAAATACCCTTGATTTAAAATTCCGGCGATCCACTAGTTAATATTTACTGAAAAACCATTAAACACCATATATCAATGGTTGTTATAGTGTTTATAGGCTGTAGATTTCGGTTACCACAATAATATCCTTACTCTGAATTAATTTAAGTGTTGGGCAACATTTGCTAATTTCTCAGCTGAATTCGTTACTTCTTCAAAGGCAATCCCTAGCTCATTAAGAACCTCCGCTATCGCTAATACTTCTTTTTCCATACTATCATTTTGCTCTTTTGCTTCTGTCATCGATTCTAATATTTTCGTAAATTGCCCTTCTGTTTGAACCATATTTTCCTTGCCAGATATGACCTCTTCTTGAATATTATTAAGAGAGTGTGTTAGCTTATCTGTCCGTTCATTTGTTTTTTTGTAACAACATGTCTACTGATGTCACAGAATCTTTTGTTTGAATCGATAGTTTTCGAACCTCATTAGCAACTATATTAAAGCCTTTACCCGCTTCTCCAGCACGGGCTGCTTCTATAGCTGCATTTAAAGCTAATAAATTGGTCTGGTTGGCAATTGTGGTAACAACATTCATAATTGATTCCATTTCTTTTGACATACCAGTCAACTGTTCAATATTTTCTGTTATATCCTTCAGCAAATCAATAATATTACACATATTTTGTGATTGACTCTTTATTAGTTCTCTTCCTCTACTGCCTGCTTCTCAGCCTCCGCTGACACCAAAAGTGAGTTTTTTGCAAACTGTTTAATTTCATCTGATTGCTTGCTTATTCGATGAAATGAGTTATTTGTTTCTTGGGATATTGTAGCAAGACTTTCTGTAGACGTGACGATTTCCTTTTCCACGGCTTCCTTTTTCCGTTCCATATTCTCTTTGTGTTGCTCAACAGTATTTTCAAAGGCCTCTAATACTAATTGCTGCTCAAAGTTTGAAATTTTAGAAATGGCTCGTATAGTATTAAACTGATCTTTGGGATGATGAATGTGCTCTTCTACTAAGTCCATGAATGATAAAAATAAATCTTGGAAGGCACAAATATACCATTGTGTTCTTAAACCAATATGAACATGTACTTTAGCAATATTAGTACGTCTTCGATAAAATTCATCATCAATTGTGCCGTTAAACATTTCTATAATATGGCGGCCTAGCGTTACTTTTAATTTTTCTACAGAACTGTGACTATTAATAATACTTACTAAACTACCCTCAGTTCCTATCATTCTATAAAATCTATCAACAATATCATTAATATTTTCTATAACAAATGGCTGAAAGGCTTTTAAATACTGTAAATCCTGCTTTGTTAAATTTAGCATTTCTATTTGCTTGACCATTGACTTGCAATTAGAAACATCCATTTTTACAACATATTGCTGAAGGTCTATCGCTGCTGTCTTTCTCTGTTTTTGAAAAATCACACATTTTCCCTCTTTCACGTGTACTTTTGCAAAGCTGAGAAAATCCAATTCCGTTTACAAAAATATATATTTCAAAATGTAAGAAAATAGGTTTAGGTTAATTTCTGTTCAAGTTCTAGTTGAACAAAATCCCAATTATCTTTTAGCCATAGCATGAACTACTCTTTTCAAAATCACTCATATACCTTATCCATTTTATAAATAGCTGTCAATTTCCTATCATACATTTTTTTACCATTAATTGTATAAAAAGTCCCTGTAGCCAAACTATTGGCTTAAAGCAGTAAAAAAGCTACCACTATATCTTTTGGTAGCTAATTTGTATCAACTAATATTTCTTTTGCTTATTTTTTTTGTTTATTTTTCCTTTGTCTTTATTATCCCTTCACTATATTAATATTTTTACCGTTAGTTCTATGCATTAATATATACCTAAAACAAACAACGAAAACAACCTTTTATACCTATAAAACCAAGATGATAATAGAAACTAAATAACTATAATTTTTTTTACGAAAAATTTACATTCCTTTTAATTCATTCAGCAAAACGGCTGCTTCTTCTATTCCTGCCTCCGCAGCCAGTCCGTACCATTTAATAGCTTCTTTTACATTTCTAGTTATGCCCTCTCCATTATTATAAAGATGCCCAAGCTGTAATTTTGCCTCTGAGTCTCCTTGAAGAGCAGCCTGTTTAAACCAATGAATTCCTTTCTCAATATTACGTATACCCGTTAAACCTTGACTCCAAATAAACCCCAAATCATAAAATGCGTCTACATGGTATTGCTCTGCAGCTCTTTCATACCAATATAAACCACGATTCACATCTCGGGGCTGACCTAATCGCCCCTCAAAACAGATTCCGCCAAGCCTATATTGTGCTTCAACATAGCCTGCTTCGGCAGATTTTTTTATAATAGAAGTATGCGTGCTCCTCATCAATGTCGACACCTAACCCTTGCTCGTAAATTATTCCAAGAGTAAACATTGCTTCAGCAACACCCTGCTTGGCAGCGAAGTCAAACCATTTCTTCGCAAGAAGGATATTTTCTGATACTCCTTCACCGTTAAAATACATATCCGCCAAGTTATTCGCCGCATCTGGATGCCCTTGCTTTGCTGCCGCCTCATACAATGAAAAAGCTCTGCGATAATTTTCCTGTACACCTATACCTTCGAAATAAAAATTCCCAAGTTCATATTGTGCATCGGCATGCCCCTGCGATGCTGCTAATTCTAACCATTTTAAAGATTTTTCAGGCTGAAAACAGGAGCTTTCACTTGCACTATAATATTCTCCAAGCTGAAACTGTGCTTCTGCATCTTGTTCTTCTATTGACTCTTTATATAAATCAATAATGCCCTCATGATCTAAATCTTCTTCATCAAATGCTTCAAACTGCTTATCTTGATTGATAAAATACCATTCCAATACATCGATTACATCGTCAGCAACCTCGTTACAATAGGCTAACTTCTCAAGTGAAGAAATTTGCCAAATTAAAATATAAATAGGGAGTGGAATCGCTTCACGCAGTAAATCATCATACTCAGCTAAAAGCGTTAAGACATTTTCCTGTATTGATTGTGTCTGCTCTGGATGAACAATTTGTAAATGGCGTTGTTGATTTTTTTTTAAAAGTCCAAGCACAACTTGATACAGCATTTTATGCAAGGCTGTTAATGACACTTCTTCAAATGTTAGCAATTTGATGTTTTGTGCAAACCATGTACCTTGAGTCTGCGTGAGCATTAGTAAGGATTCAATTCGCTTTTTATTTCGTTCAGCTAAAAATTGTCCATACATTCGTTTCCCCCCTTGCATTATAAAAAAACCGTCTTGCCAATATTATATGGAAGACAGTTTAAAATTGATTACACATACGTTCTTAGTATTAACCCAATGAATAATATGGTAACTAAAAAAACATATTTATGAGCCCATTTATACATGTTTAATAAACGAGAAAAGGCAGTCTTTGAGTCAATTCCTTGCGCATGTTTATCCATCATGCCTTTGAAAATGCCATATTTTTTTCAGTATTCATTGATTGATCTTCCATTATTATCGTTTGAGTAGATATTTGATATACTTCCACCATAAAATATTTCATGGTATAGGCTTCCAATACTTTTTCTGTTCCCTGAACGACTAGCTGAAAACGGGGTACTTTATCACCAATTAGCCTGATCTCAGGTCCATAGCGAATAGATGTAAAATGATAGACTATTGCAAATGACATTATACTTTTGTATACAAACATTGTATAACCAAAAATTAAAAACGCATAGAAAAAAAAAGTTTATACCAAATTTCATATAATCATAAATATCACAAATACATACCAAATCATCATGAACAATCGATAAAATAAACATAATGCTCGAAAACTCCCCCAAGTATAATGATGAATCCCATCTCCAAGACAACTCCCTGATTATCTGGTAGCAATAAAGGGTACTGAATGATGATTGCTCTTGAAATATATAAACCTAATTGCCCTAGAACTACTGCATTGAAAAAAGCGTCTTTTTCTGTTGTATATAATAGGAGGAAAATTGCTGTTAATAGCATCAATGTTTGTATCATCGTCTCACTCCATCCTATTGTCTTTATACCCTTTCTGCTGACACTGCTTATTCAAATTTGTCGTTATTTCTAAATTAATGACGGCTATTATTTTATTTTTTTGAAAACGTTCATGTAAAATTAGTTGTAAGAACTAGTTTATGACAAAATGAAAAATTATATTGGAGGAATTAAGTAATGAAAAAAAATTCTTGCCGCTATTTTTGTAGCGACACTGATGTTTGCGACTGTTGGGGCAACATTATTTGTTTCTGATACACCAACTGCAGAAGCTAAATCCTATAAATCGGGGAAAAAAAGGCTTTACAAACAATAATAATAGCTCAAATATCCAAAAATCTCAGGACAAATCTAAAGATCAAAATAATGCAACAACAAATAAAAACAATACAACATCTACAAACAAAACAGATACAGCAGCAAAAAAAAGGTGGCTTCCTTTCTGGTGGTCTTATGAAAGGTCTAATGCTGGGTGGTTTAGCTGGTTTGTTATTTGGTAGCCTCTTTAGCGGTATGGGTTTGTTAGGTAATATTTTAGGTTTATTAATTAACGTTGCAGCAATTGCAGTCATCATTATGCTTGTCGTAAAAATTATCAATATGTTTAAAGATAAGAAGCGTAAAGAGGAAGCACAATGGCACAAATAATTAATGAACAAGATATTATTAATGCTATATGCTTATCACAGGCATATTATAAAAATATTCGCCCAGAAGAAGTGCTTGTAGAGCTAACCTACGATGATGATACAGGCTTTGGTGCTGAAGTTGAAGTGAATGGACAGATAGAGTTATTCAATACAGCAGCGATGATTGGTGCATTACGCGTATGGATTAAAGATGTCCTACATGGTGATCCATTTTCAACTGGTATCGAGCTTGTATTAGATGATGAGGAAGGCATTATTGCTAGATTGTCGTAAATAAGTTAAGCGGTACAATAAATCCTTTATTGTACCGCTTTATTTATGTTAAACATGTTTTTTTATCTGTTTCTTTTTGTCGTCATCAATTGTAAAATCGACTACTGAACGTCCTAGCATTAATAACATCCCCGGTCCCAGCTATTAAAACCAGTTGTGTACAGTCCTGTCAAAACCCCTGTTGGAATTAAATTAGCCCAGCAAAATACAAGGCATCAAGCCCATTTCAGTACAAAACATTTGCTAATTCAAAATAAATCGCTAAAATTAACAAATATTTTCGCTGCATGGCTACGCTTCGTTGAGGATTCTGGTAAAAATTTACCATCACTACCTGTAACAATGCCAAGCTCATATAGCATAGTAATCGCATGCTTTGTTTCTTCATTGTAGCCAGCAATATCCGTAAATGGCGTACTTCCTTTCATTACATATGGTTTCTTTTGTTGCAGTTCATAGGCTCGGCTAATCATTAATGCTAGCTGAGCACGAGTAATTGGCTGCCCTGGGTTAAATTTTCCATCTGTTCCCTTTATAAGTCCATTTGTATACGCAGCTGCAATTTCAGACTGCGTTTTTGCATCATAGTTTGAAATATCCGTAAATGGTGCCTGTTTCTGCGTTGTTAAGCCTAAGCTTCTGACAAGTATAGACGCAGCCTGTGCACGAGTTACATTCTGTTCAGGTCTAAATGTTCCATTGGCATAGCCTTTCATAATACCTACTTTAGCAGTTTTTTTGAATAAACTCCTTTGCCCAATGATTCTCTATATCAGTAAAGCTTGAAGCACCCCCTAATGAAAAAGTTATAGTTGGACTTTGTACGCTTTCATTGCCTGCAGCGTCTACTGCTTTTACAGCGACAGTATATGCCGCATGATCAGCTAAATGTTCCAACGTAATTGTCGTTGTGTCGGCATTTTGCGTTGCAGTTAGCTCACCATTGACATAAACTTTGTAGCTTTGCACGCCTACATTGTCTGTAGCCTTCTGCCAATTTACCTGCACAGATGTATTATTTTGAATAGTTGTACTGATCACTTTTGATACATCCCATAATGAGCTTGCTTTAATTGCTGGTAAAAATGCCTCATTTGCAACTGCCATATAACCAGCTTCACTTAAATGTATATTTTCTGGATTTGGTAAATAGCTTGGCACGTCTTTTGCCACAATATCGTATGTCGGAACAAATATACCTCCAGCCTTTTCAACAGTTGCTTTTATTGTGGAATTTACCGTAGTCAATAATAATTTAAATTGTTTTTGTAAATCCTCACTATAGTAAGGGAAGGAATTATAATAACCCATCACATAAACCTGTGCGTTCGGATTTAGTTTTTTTAATTTCTGCTAAAATAGCAGTTATATTTTTGACTGCATCTTGCGAAGCCTTTAAGATTGCCACTGCATTAATACCTGTTGTTTGAGATTCCTTTAAAATTGGTATTAAATCATTGGCGCCTGCTGTTAAGGTAATAATTTCTGCCTCCTTAATAGACGTACGAAGCTTTACCTGTTCATTTGGATAACCAAAGCCAACCACTGGCTTCTCGACATCATTTTGTAAATCTTCCAATACGTTTTTCGTAGTATAGCCTGTATAAGCAAAGCCCTTATTATATGAAGTAATGAGTCCCTCTTTCTGTAAAGCCTGTGCAACAAAATCGGCATACCCTAATCCGATAATCCCCACTTCATTCATACCATGGGCCAATGAATCCCCTAGTGCTACATAATCTACCTGAGTCACCCAGCTCGGTGCAATAATATCTCTTTGCTCTTCAGCATTAGCACCTACTGGCACTAATAACTGCAATGCTAGTACACTACTAGCTAAAAATTGAAATTTCTTTGAAAATTTCATACCCTCACTCCTTCAACATCTACTGATTACTATTTTAATAGATGAAGGTTAAAAAAAGGGTTAAATAAGAACAAGCATTTTTTAGCTTCTATTCAGATTGAATTTTTCCGTATATACCCCACCACCAACTTCAATTGCTAATTGACCTGTTCTTGCCAAATCAATCATCTTGGCAATTTTCGGTGGAACGATTTGTTCAAGCTGTTCTAGTGAGATGCGATGCAAAATATTCATCTCTGTACCAAAGGCATTTACTAATCGGTCCATCGTTTTTGGTCCTAAGCCTGGAATAAAATCCAATGGAACTTGATGAATATAGGGTGGACGAACACGTTGATTAACAAGGTGCTCTGACAACTCCTGAATACGTAAAGCGACTCCTTTTATAATTTGCATACTGTTGCATTTTGGACAGACAGTCGTCATATTGTCTAGCTGTTCGCCACACTTTGCACAGACTGTTTGATGGTACTTACCAAGTAAAGGATTTAAACCATAATTAGCCGTTATTGCTCTCCCTTGCTGCTCTTGAAGTGCCAATTGCAATTCAGAAAAATTGGCATCAGTTAATCGTAATTTTTGATATTCCCGAGCAATCTTCCCAAGAGAGTGTGCATCAGAATTGCTGACAAATGGATAGGCTTGGAGCTCCTTAATATTGTTTACCATGTAGGTATCCGAGCTTAATCCCAGTTCAATTGCGTCTATAAGCTGTGGATCGAAAACTTCTGTTAAACTTCGTTGCACGCCTTTACCAAACAGACTTTTAAATGGCGTAAATACGTGTGCAGGAATAAAAAGTCCACTTAACTCATAAACTTTCTGTTGTAGCGTTCGTGCATCACAATATATTCGCTGAGAGCTTAAGTGGATATTTTTCATATGATTTGACATCCAAGTGGAAAACTCTCTCATCAGATTAAGTGTTGGGAAATAGGCAAGCACATGGATAGGTCCTAAACAATTCTCATCATAAATCTCTATTTCACTTCCTGGGATCAGAGTTGTTTCCTGATAGCGTAGACCCCCTTGTTCCAGTTCCTTGAGTAAACCTTGTTCCATCATCCATGTCATCTCTTCTATTACTTCTGGAGAATGGCAATCAATTATTCCAATCATATCAAGACCCTTTCTTGCACTAGCAGTCTCTAAAATATTTGCTAATGTTAACGTTTTACTGCCTGTAATTTTAACAGCACGTCCATTAAAGGTACGTCCAATATGGATATGTAAATCAGCATAAAATTCTTGCATCATTAAACTTCACTCCCTTTATTTCTTCAATTACGCCATAGAGTAATTGTGTCCTGATTTTTTTTGAGCTTGCCCGAAAAGCTCCTCTTCAAAATCTGTGCATCCGCCGGGGCTTTATGTTGATTCAACTGGTGCATATACATCTGTTGAATCAACATAAAACAGAAAAACCCCACATTGCTGCAAGGTATCTCTTTTGTTCATTATGATGGATGGTTGTTATGCGTGCCATTATTTGCTTCAAAGGCACCTGAGCCCTGAGATGACATTGAAGAGGAGTCATAGGCCACTAATGTCACGCCAATTTTCTTTTCCAGTTCGTTAATTTTTTTCAAGCTGCTGTTGATCTAATTGTGCAAACTTAATCTCTTCCACTATCATCAAATCCTTTCATCCATAAAGTTCCCCGAGAAAGTGTTATTTATGCATATCAATAATCTTTCAGACCTGAGTTTTTCATGCTCCTCAAAAAGCCCTTCAACTTCAAAATTCGTAACATCCATCGGGGATTTTATCTTGACTTCTGCACCTATTGCTTCGCTTTGAATACAATACATTTGTTGGTTTCGCAAAGTAAAGATTTGCTGAATCAAGATAAAAATGACTGACTATCAGTCATTTTCTTTGACTTTATTTCAACTATTTTGTAACATACTAATTAAGCAGGACAAAAGCGGGGGATTTCATGTCAAAGGAAGAGAAAATTATTCAAGCTGCAATTGAAGTTTTTCGTGAAAAGGGAATTGAAAAGACAAAAGTTTCGGATATCGTCAAAGCTGCAGGTATCGCACAAGGGACATTTTACCTTTATTTCCCATCGCGACTTTCAGTCATGCCGGCTATTGCGAAAGTTATGGTTGAGAAAATAATTGCTGCCATTAAAGAAGGAATTTCCTTACAGGAACCTTTTGCAAAGCAGCTTGAAAAAGTAGTCGATATTGTTTTTTTCACTAACTGAAGACTATCGGGATGTATTTGCCCTTATCTACGCTGGTATTACTCAAACTGAACATATGAAAGAATGGGAAAATATTTATGCGCCCTATTACGAATGGATGAATAATTTCTTATATGAGGCTCAACAGCAAGGAATAATTCGTCCTTCATTAAATACTACTCGATCTTCTAAGCTTATTATTGGATTAATAGAATCTGCAGCTGAGCAAATTTACTTGTATGATGACAGTGAAGAAGAAACCATCAAAATGCAAAAGCTTGAACTCCTTGACTTTTTACATCATGCACTTGGCTTACGTCACACATAAGTGGCGTTCTTTTTCACACTATAAATGACTGAATGTCAGTCATAAATATGATTAAACGAAAGGACATTGAACAATGAAAAAAAGATTGGCTGTATGTTGGACTAACAAGTTTATTTGAATTATTTTGGATTTTTGGCTTTAATACCGCATATTCTTGGTGGCATTGGATTATTATCATAGCTTAATCGCTACGGACTTCCATTTCTTATCGAAAGCATGTGAAAACCTACCTACTGGCACAGTTTATGCGATCTTTGCTGGGGCAGGAACAATTGGTACCACATTAATGGACATTTTCATTTTTGAAGGAGAGTTTAACACTATGAAAGCGATTTTTATGTTTATTTTAGTTCTAGGGGTTATTGGTCTTAAATTAGCCGATAACACTGCTAGAGATCATGATGATAAGAAAGGAGCTAATGCATAATGGGCTGGTTACTTGTATTATTAGCTGCCGTATCAGAAATTATCGGGGTGGTAGGCTTACGCTTCTACAGTCAGAAAAAAAACGCTTCGTAATTTATTTATATATGTGGGTGGGTTTGGGTTATCCTTTGCGCTATTATATGCCTCCTTTAACTATTTACAGTTAAGCATCGCCTATGTTGTATGGATTGGTATTGGGACTGTTGGGGCTGTCCTTGTAAATATTATATTTTTCGGCGAATCCAAAAACCGTACCCGTTTGATTAGTATCGTTGCCATTATCATTGGTGTAGCAGGTTTAAAAGCCATATCTTAATTTATTTTGCTGCTAGCTTCGGTAGAATTTATTAATAATGTTTGCAGTAAATGAAGCATTTTCCTCCATTAACCACAGTCCTATTAATGATAAACAACATGGCGTATCCGTACTAAGTGATACGCCTTTTTTTCATACTATCAATATTTTAATATTTTCCTTGTATATTGCTCCGATACATACGTTAAATACGGCTTACCTGTAAGAGGATGAGTTTGTATATCGGCATAAACACCAAATACATCTTGTAACAATGCTGGTGTAAGCACTTCTTCCGGTGTACCAAAGCAAACGATTTGACCTTGCTGTAAAACATAAATTTGATCGCAGTACATCGCCGCAATATTTAGGTCATGCAAAGCAGCAACAACGGTTAAATGCAAAGTTTGAATTAAATCCATTAGCTGTAATTGATGCTGTATATCTAAATGATTTGTTGGCTCGTCTAAAATAAGTATCTGTGCTTGCTGAGCAAGTGCACGTGCTACCATCACCCGTTTTTTTTCTCCACCTGACAAAGAGCTGAAGCTACGTTTTTCTAAATGTGTGATACCTGTTTGATTTAATGCATCCTTCACAATTTGAAAATCTCGTTCTTGATCAAGCTCCAATAGTTTTTTTGTGAGGTGTTCTTCCCATACTCACTAAGTCATGTACTGTAAAGTCAAATAAAACCGGTGTTTCTTGACTTACTACCGCCAAATTTTTAGCAATGTTTTTACTTGATTGCTTAAAAATATCCTGCTCATTTAACAGAACCGTACCATTTTCAGGCTTTAATAGGCGGTACATATTTTTTTAATAAGGTTGACTTCCCGCTACCGTTTGGACCAATTAGCCCAACAAATTGCTTTTCCCTTATTTGCATACTAACCTCATGTAATATGCGTTGATCCTGAATGGAATAGGATACCTGCCTTGCTTCTAATGTCATAGGTTTAATCTCCTTCACCGAAAGAATAATTATTACGGCGCAGTAGCCAAATGAAAAATGGTCCTCCACAAAAAGCAGTAATAATTCCAATCGGCATTTCTTCAGGAGCTATCAAAATTCGAGCAATCGCATCTGCCCAAACTAAAAAAATACCTCCTAATAAAGCACTAATTGGTATTACATATTTATAGTTAGAACCTACAATTATGCGAACAATATGTGGAATAATTAAGCCAACAAATCCAATAGAGCCGCTTACTGCAACAAGCACACCCGTTAATAAAGATACTAGTAGGATAAGCTGTAAACGAAACTGTTGGATATTGACGCCTAATGTAACTGCCGCCTCTTCCCCAAGCAATAATAAATTTAAATGACGATAATGGAGCCACAGTAAGGCAAACACGACGATGAAAATGGCTGTAGGAATAATTATATTACTCCATTTTGCACCAGCCAGACTTCCAAGCATCCAATACATAACTGCCTTAATTCCACCCTCTTGCTTTGCCATCATTAAAATAAAATTCGAAATAGCAGATAAAATAAACGATACTGCCATTCCAGCAAGTAAAAGTCTAAAGACAGATATTTTTCCTCCAACACGAGCAAGGAAAAACACTAACAATATGGCAAGTAGTGATCCTAAAAATGCAGATACTGAAAGAGCAAAAATTCCTAGGAATGAAAATGCACCTAAAATAATAACAGCTGTAGCACCGACTGTTGCCCCTGAAGATATTCCTAATATGTATGGTTCAGCTATAGAATTACGCACAAGGGCCTGTATAGCTGCTCCTGCAATTGCTAAGCCTGCTCCTACGATGGCAGCCAACAAGACGCGTGGCACCCGAATTTGCCAAATGATAATTTCTTGCGAGCGACTCCAATCCTGCTCTATAAAATTTTGGACGATTGGAATTTTGGACAGGATAACCTGCCACACATAAAGTGGTGTGATGGAAACAGATCCAACCATAACAGCCAAAGTCATAGAAATGATTAGAATTAGAAACAGAGACAGTGATAATAGTATAAATTTTTTTATTCATATGTATAATACTCCTAATCAACCGTAATAGATATGAAGCAATAAAAAAAGAGTATTTCATGCATAGTATGCATAGAAATACCCTAGAATCATCAACAAAGTCAGAAAGATTTCCTTCTATTATCCGTAAATGCGTTCATCCTCGTGGGCATTACAACTATCACTAAATGGCAGGTCTCCTGGCTTCGAATCAACGTTTTATGATTACCTTCCCGTTCCTTAAACAGTGGCTAAATCATCATAAAACTCCTCATTACAGTTGCGGGACAGCGTCGGATTTTCACCGACTTCCCTTTTAAGTGACACTTTGTATAAGATGTCACACCATTAGTATCCAAACTATTAAAATTATGACGATTCTATCATACATTTAAGTAGTTAGTCTATTAATTATCATTGAGTTAACCTAATATAAATTACGGGTTGACACAAATATTTTATTTTCATACACTATTAATAACTTTAATAGACAGGAGTGAAATTATGGCAACAGTTGCAGAACACTCTCATCATAGATTAAGAACAGTAGATATTGCCTATATTGGATTATTTTCAACATTAATGATGATTGGTGCAAATATTACTTCTATTGTCCCTTTCATGTCTGTAGGCGGAGTCCCCATCACATTGCAAACTTTCTTTGCTATATTAGCTGGACTCGTTCTTGGTAGTAGAAAGGGTGCGCTTGCTTGTACGGTATATATGTGCATTGGCTTAGCTGGTGCACCTGTATTTGCACGTTTTGGTGGCGGCTTTGGACAAATCTTGAGCCTACATTTGGCTTTATTGTCACATTTATTTTAGCTGCATTTATCGCAGGACTGATTGTTGAGCGTAGCGGAACAAAGAAAAGCTATATTGTTGCTGCAGTAATTGCTACAGCTATTAATTATTTACTAGGGACAAATTGGATGTACTTTGCTTATAAGCTATGGGCTAGCGCTCCAGATGCTTTTAATTATAAGATGGCCTGGCTTTGGATGATGCCACCTTTGCCAAAGGATATTATTTTAGCAGTCTTTGCTGGTATTTTTGCGCATCGTCTACAAAGGATATTAAAAATAATACCAATAAAATAGTTGAATTCTTAAAACGCCAATCCTACTAGATGGTGTATTTCTTTTAATCCTTCCATTATTTCTGCACATTTATTTGCTACATTAGGTGTAAATAGTGAGGAGGAATAAAGGATGAAGATAAAAAGAAGTTGGTTTATTAGTTTCCTAACAGTAATTACTTTACTAGCGTTATCAGCTTGCTCTGACAAGACAGAATCAGGAACTAAAAAGGACAATGACATTGAGCAGAATACAAAGATGGATCATTCAACAATGGACCATTCTAGCTCGGGTGAGGTGCCCGTAGCGTTGAAAACTGCCGTAAACCCTAAATTTCCAGTAGGAAGCACAGCTATTATTACCGATGGACATATGGAAGGTATGGAGGGAGCAAAAGCAACAATTGTAGGCGCATATGATTCTACTGCATATATTGTCTCCTATGATCCAGTTACAGGTGGTCAGCGTGTAGAAAATCATAAGTGGGTTATTCATGAGGAATTGATTAATCCAGATTTAGCTCCATTAGCCTCTGGCACTGAGGTTAAGACAAATGCATCTCATATGACGGGCATGGAAAATGCGACTGTTCGGATTGATAAAGCAGTCCAAACAACTGTTTATATGATTGATTATACAGCTACTACAAATGGAGAGTCTGTAAAAAATCATAAATGGGTAACTGAGGACGAACTAAAAGCAGAATAAGCCGCTGAACCTCTGCAGACTTCTAGCAGAGGTTCTTCTAGCTTCTAAGCTCTAAAGCATTTCTTCCTGCCGACTTAAGCCATTTATAGCCAAGCCCCCAAACAGTTTGTAAATAATCATCAGCAGGAAAACCACTTTTCCGTAGTTTCTCTCGTAAATTACGTACATGTGAATCAATTGTTCGATCCTCTATCGAATCATTGTAACCCCATACAGTATTAATAAGATGCTCCCTAGTAAAAACCTTATTTTGATGCGCTAAAAATAAGGCTAGCATCTCAAATTCCTTAGGCGTTAAGGGTATTTCCTTCTGTCTAAAACACACTTCAAAGGATTCCTTGTTTAAATGTAATCCCTCAAACGACACAATATTTTCATCACTTTTTGCCCTCCTTAGAACAGCATTAATACGTGCTAGTAACACTTCTTCATCGAAGGGTTTCAGAATGTAATCATCTGCTCCTAGATTTAGCCCTTTTACCATATCAGTATGCTCCCCTTTTGCTGTTAGCATGATGATGGGCACATCCCAAAATTTCCTTATTTCTTTACAGACCTGCCAACCATCCATTTCTGGCATCATGATATCTAAAAGTACCAGATCTACATGATTTTCTTCTAAATAGATCAGAGCCTCCTGAACGGATACCATTTCCTTACATGTGAAAACAGGCTCTAAATAAAGCTTAAGCAAGTCTAACATTCTAGGTTCATCATCAATGAGTAGTATTGTTTTCATGCTTTTTGACTCCTTTAAACGTTAAGATAAAAGATGTTCCTTTATTTTCTTTACTCTGGGCTGTTATTTCCCCTCCATGCGCCTGAACAAGCTCTTTTACAATTGAAAGCCCCAGTCCAACGCCCCCTAAAGCACGACTACGAGATTTTTCAACACGATAAAATCGTTCAAAAATATGAGGTAAATCCTTTTTGGGAATTCCCTTTCCAGTATCTTTAACGAGTATAGATACTAAATCGTCCTGTCTTTTTGCTATGACGGAGATAACGTCACCTGATGAACAATATGATAAAGCATTTTTGAGGAGATTCATTAATATTTGTTCCAGTCTTGCAGCATCAGCCATTAAAGTTAATCCTTCTTCGCAATGAACGTTAAAATGCAGCTGTTTTTCTTGAAATGCAGGACTCAATTTCCCTCTAATATTTTCCAAAAACTCATTCAATTGAAGACATTCTTTTTCAATAATAAAGGAGTTTTCGTCCATTTTAGCTAGTTCAAATAATTCCCTTATTAAATGTGAAAGCCGATTTGTTTCTTCTATAATAATACCTAAATATTTTTGCCGATCCTGCTCCGTCAAATTACGTTTATAGAGAATATCCGCATAGCCTTTTATAAAAGTTAAGGGCGTTCTAAGCTCATGGGCAATGCTTGATAAAAAAATCTTTTCGATCCTGTCTTAAATGATTCAACTCATCTGATAAATGCTGAATTGCTATAGCAAGATCACTTAGTTCATCCCTACCGTTCGAAGAAAGTGTCACGGAAAAGTCACCATTACTCATTTTCATAGTAGCTTCTTTCATCTGAATTAAAGGGTGAGCTAGCTTTCTAGATAAAACAATAATGACAGCAATGGTTACAAGACCTGAAACAAATCCAACAATTAAAAAAATGCTTATTTAAGCGCTCCATTAATGCATGGATTGAAACTGTATTTTGAAACATAAAAACATATCCAACTGTACTCTGCTGCTTTTGAATTGGACTAATGGTTGCAATATATTTTTCATTTTGCCAATGACGCTGCAGTATTTCCCCATTATAAGGAACAGTATTCTCTAATTGATTTATATAATCTTTGATTTCAGGATGTGGGTTTGAAGACGCCAGTATTTTTCCTGATATATTTGTAATAACTACATCTGTATCTTCCTCTGACTCCATTAATACAATATGAGCTAGGGTCTCCTTGTCAAAATTTCGCTCTAATATTGTTCTATGAGAGTTTCCTCTTGCCTGCAAGCTTGTTAGTTCCTCTTCAACCCTTAAATTGGTTAAAGAAGTATGTAAAAAGAACATCATAAATGTTTCAATGCAAAATAATGTAATAAAAAAAATGATTCCAAGCTTTAGTGAAAGTTTTCTCATTTGCTACCCACCATTTTGAGATTTCATCAATTATGCCTCAGTGTAATCGTGTTCGGAGTTTTTCGAGCTCTCTCGAAAAGCTCCTCTTCAAAATCCATGACATCTATCGAGTGCTTTGAGCCAACGTGATGTTGGTCACTAAGCCGTGTGTTGTTGTCACTACGCCTTCGCTCAGTAAAGATTTGCTGAATCAAGTTAAAAGTATAACGTTAAAATGTGAAGATTTCATGCAGGAGAACAATATTTTTAATCGAACAATCTCTTTTAACGCTGTTCCAGAGTTTTATTCGTTTCAGCAGAAAAAAAGTCCTGTAAGTATACCCCATACTTACAGGACTTTCTTTATATTCAACTCACCACCTATAGAGCTGGAAGACTTCTGTATCTGCCACTACAGCTATGCTTACACGCATAAAATATCTGCCGCTATGCTTTCGATACAAAAAACATTTGTTGAAAGAAGTTAAACGTATTTTTTTTGCCCAGTTTAAGAAGTTATCGATAACTAAATCAAGGAATTTTACAGTACCTTCATCTGTTAGATTACCTTCTGCATCAAATTTTGTGTGCACAGCACCAATATAAACATCATTCCCACTAAGTAATGGTGAATTAATACCTGGGGAGAATAAAATATCTCTCAAATGTAATTGTGCTTTAACAGTACCAAGGTTCCCCATCGATGCACCCATAATAATAGATGGTTTTCCAATCATTACTTTGTCTACACGAGATAACCAGTCAATTGCATTAACCATCACACCTGGTACAGTACCATTATATTCAGGTGTCACCCAAAGCACTGCATCTGCAGCTTTCACTTTTGCTTTAAAATCAAGCACGGCTTGTGGTGCATCATTTTCAATATCTTGATTATACATTGGTAACTCATTTAAGCTTAAAACCTCAAGTTCAAACTTCTCAGCATATTGTTTTTGAATAAACTTAGCTAACTGCATATTATAAGATTCTTTTCGGATACTACCTACGATAGCTACTACTTTCATGATGTTATTTCCTCCTAAAATGTCTATTATTCTTAGTATTTGTATAGCAATTCTATTTTATACCATGTTAATAATAAGTGGCAAATTCTTCAACCGGCTTACGATAACCTCGTAAACGACGACTGCTTTCTTTTTCCTTACCTATTGTTATCATAAGTGCAATTTCATGTGTTTCTGGCACATTAAAAAGTTCACGCATTTTTTTCATTATCAAACCCAATCATTGGGCAAGTGTCCCAACCGCGATTTTTTTGCAGCAAGCATAAATAACATGGCTGATAATGAAGCATTACGAATCGCCTCGTCCTTCATAAAATCCTCGCCACGATCTTCATAAAATTTAGTATTCTCTGCTACAATTTCTTCTAATTCGCTAGAGGTAATTATACCTAAATCCACCATCCCTTGAGTTAGGTTAGCCGTGTTTTTATAGGCCTCTTTATCACCTAATACTAGAATCACCCCAGATGCTGAATGTACCTTATATTGACCAAATGCTGCCTCTCTTACTTTTTCCTTCATCTCTTCATCTAACACAACGATATAGTTAGCATGTTGTAAGTTAAAAGCCGATGGAGCAAGCTTAACATCCTCTAAAATAGGGCGTATGTCTTCTTCAGTCATCTTAACGTCCTTCAAAAAAATTATTAGCTGAACGACGCTTATCAATTAGTTTGGAAAATTCCATTTTTAAACCCCCAATGCAGTTATGTAAATCCATCCAGTAAACAACTTATTTCTGTTACTGGATGAATTAGTATTACTCATATTCTTTATCGAACTTTTTTTGTACTTCTTACAGTGTCAATAGGACGAACGAGTTCTTCAATCTGAGCACGCTTTGGCTCTAAAAATGGTGGCAATGAAAGTTTTTCACCTAAAGTTTCATAAGGCTCATCCCCCATAAATCCTGGCCCATCAGTGGCTATTTCAAATAAAATTTGTGGGGCTACTCGTGCATAAAGTGATTCAAAGAAGTGACGATTAACATAACCAGAAGTATGGAAGCCGAAGCTATCAAATCGTTCAGTCCATTCGTTCAACACAGCGCGATCCTCTACTCGGAATGCGGCATGATGAACTGTACCAAAGCCTTGACGTGCTAAAGGTAGAACACTGTTGTATTCAACAACAAGTTGAGCACCGTTGCCTCCCTCTCCTACCTCAAATAAATGGAAATCTCCTTCCTCAGCAATTTCAGTAAAAAGCATCACCTTTTCTAGCACATCTTTGAAATATTTAAAATTAGCAACTCGAACAAATACTGGCCCTAATCCTGTTATTGCATATTCCAAAGGGATTGGTCCATCTTTCCATGGAGTCCCAGATGCAACACCATTATTGTGCTCATCAGAAATAAGTTGATATTGCTGATCGTCGAAATCAACGAAAGATAAAGTTTTCTTACCAAATTGTTCTTTAATGCCAGTATGATTAACCTGTAATCGGTCAAAACGTTTCACCCAATAGTCCAAAGCGGCATCCGTTGGTACACGGAAGGAGGTTTTTGAAATCTCATTTGTTCCATGCACGCCTTTTGGAATGTTCGGAAAATCAAAGAACGTCATATCTGTACCTGCGTTGCCCTTATCATCCGCAAAGAATAAATGATATGTTTGAATGTCGTCCTGATTAACTGTTTTTTTCACTAAACGCATTCCTAACACAAAAGTAAAAAAAATTTATAATTTTCTTCGGCACTACTAGTAATTGCTGTAACATGATGAATCCCTTTTAAATGATTCATTTAAAACCCTCCTATTATCTCGATTTCGAGATATTAATGTAAATTTGTTCATTTATTAATCGCATTAAAACCAATCTTCTTTAAAGATAGAATCATTGTTTCCAGTTCTTCAGGGTCTAATACTTCAAAAATTTCATTAATTTTTTTGTTCATGCTTCGGGAAAATCTCTTCCAATAAAGCCCGTCCCTCATCTGTTAAAAAAAATATAAGTGACACGGCGATCCTTCGCACAAGCAAATCGATAGACATAGCCTTTTTGTTCAAGCTTATCAATAACATAGGTAATACTGCTACTTGCAATTAATATTCTCTTTCCAATCACTTGAATCGGTTGTTCCCCACGATGGTATAAAAATTCAAGCACTGAAAATTCGGTTTGATTTAAATCATATTGTAGTAAATCTCTTCTTGTTGCTTCCTGAATCGTTTGATATGCACGGAACAAGACCGTAAAAGCCTTTAAATTACGATTGTCTTCCCTCATACCACTCCCTCTTTCTATTTACCTCGAATTTCATTATCTTTAATTCGAGATAATAATAACATATATTTCTTTATACGACAATTAATTTGTTTTACTCAGAAATTGACTTTCCCCTTTATAGCACTACTTACTTCTAAGAAATAAAATCCAGCCATTAATAGATAACTGGATTTTAATGAATGAATTCAGTCTGCATCATTTACTTTAGACGTTTAAATTCTTTTTCATTCCCATCAACAAATTCTACTTCAATCTCAATTGATTGGAAGTCCTCTGCAATATGGAATACGGAAATAACCTGATCTATTACTTCATCATTTGGTGTAGTGGAATCAAACATCAGCTGCTTAAAAAGAGGTTCCAGCTTCGTATAAGCTGCATCTCCCTGAAGATTTTCATTATTTCGGGTATCCTGTAATTTTGCTGCTATGCCGGACTTTTTATTTTCGTATTCAGCTTCATAGGAATCTGTCGCAGAATAGTCAACATCCAACGAAAACTCTAAAAAATTGAAGGGTACTTGATCTGTTGCGGTATCTCCGACTTGTTGATTATTTTGTTGAACTGGAGCATTTGTCGGCATATCTTGCGCCTTTTCTTTTGTACAGCCATAGAGCGCGATAGTCGTAAAAAGAATAGCCATAAAAAATTTAATTCTCATCCTTACACTCCTTTCTTCTGTTATTATTTCACCTTTGTTTAAAATTAACCCAAAAAGGGTATCTCCAATAATTAGGAGATACCCTTTCTATTTTTAAAAGAAGCGACTGTTATTACCTTCGCCAATAGCTTTAGCTAATCGCATTGTTGAAACAGCTAAATCTGCATATGATACTTTCTCAGTAGCGTTGAAGTTATTTTGCTGTGCATCTATTAATCCCATTGCACTTGCTAAAGCCACATAGCCAGAGTATGCTGGATCAATTGAGCCTGCATCAGCAAAGTTTAATTTATAAATATCGCTATGCTTAGCAGCTTTCTCTAAGCCTAATACACGAATATACCATTCTGCAAGCTCTTGACGAGTCAACGTTGCATCAACATCAAATCGATCTGCTGGCTTTAAAACACCCATTCTCACGGCTTCTTCAACTACTCCATATAATGGATGGTTTTTATCAATATTTGTGAAGGATTGCTTTTCATCACCTTCTCCATATCCACCAAAATAGCCATATGTGAGAGATTTAAGCAAAATTTTTAGTGCTTCTCCCTTAGTCACGCCAGTATCAGCATTAAAAGTAGCTGGGTCTTTAATCTCTAACACATTTTGACTAACCAAATAATTTAACTCTTTTGCTGCTGTAGGATGTGAAATCAATGGTTGCTCTTTTTTTATCCTCAATATTAATTAACCACTCACCAGTAGTTGCATCAATTTGATTAAGTAAATTACCACCATAAGTTGGTGAATACACTAGATCATAATGATTCTTATCCTCACCACTTTGTTTAGCGTATTGCAATTGTAATTTAAGTGCCTCACGATAAGATTCTTTTGCTTTATCAGCAGAAATCGCCTTATCTACAGATGGCCAATTATCGATTTTTTGGTTAGAAATATACAATGAACGTAATGAGCCATCAGAACCAATACTTACAGATATTTCATCTCCTACACAGCGATATCATTTACAACACGCGGGAATGAGAAGTAATATTCTTTACTATAATCAGCTAATACAGCATCCTCTAATGGTTTAGAATAATTATGCACATAGGAAGGAGCCCATTGCTTTAAGTATTCAATCGCCTTGTTCAATGCTGCATCCTTAGAAATGGTTGTAGTCTTATCATTAGACTTTACGAAATCTCTAGTTAAATCATGGTATTGAATAATTTCGCCTGTTGCCTTATTTAATTCAAATGAGGAGCCTATGCCACCATTATCATACACATACGTATAATTTACAGAGTAAATTGTTTCCCCATTTTGGTTTTCTCTTTCATCAATCATATCAATTTGTAACTTAGCTTTATCAGGATCAACCTTTAAGAAGGATTTTGCAAATTCTTCTACTTCAGCTAATGTCATACCCTTCTTTCTTGGTTCAAGCGGTTGTGAGGATAGCTTTTCTACGCGTTTTACTTTCGGTACCTGTGCCGAGAAGCCATTCACTGTTTGCCATTGACCATTTAAAGCATGTACCCCATTAAAGCCTATTGCTGGTGCATAAACAAGCTTCACTTTACGCTGATCTGTTTCGAAATCATAATCGACAGTGTAACGCAATTCAACTGCTAAATTATCACGAATTTGAGCAAGAATATCCGCTTCAGTCTTCTTCTGCTCTACACTATCAAATGTTGCCTTACTAAGAGGCTCTGTATTGCGATAAACACTTGTAATTTCGCCATTCGCAAGGACTTCAATAGTAAAATATTGCTCGCTGATTGCCACACCATTTTGAGTTGGTGAATAGACAAACGAATAAGCAATTGGCTGTGATAATGGTCTGCTCATATTAAAATAGGAGTCAGAGCCAGTACCATTTTCCTGAAGTTTGTAGTTTTCAGTATTTGGGAATTTAGCTAAGAATTCCTTTGCAATTTTTTTGTGCATCAGCTTCAGAATACTTTGCTGGATACATTGCATCTGAAATATCAGAAGGCTGATAATAGAAATTCTCTAGTTCTAAATCGTCTCCCTTAAATGTGAAGCTACCATAAATCTCCTTACCATTCACAGTTTTATGGAAGCTTATATCATAACGAATTGTTGTATCATCTGTATAGTAGTGTCCGCTTCCTACATTTAAATCTTTCTCTGTTAAGAAATTAAACTTATCTGGGAATATTGCATGCAATTTATTGATAAGCATACTCTTCGTGACTTTTGTCTCCGTTGAAGCTACTTGAATTTCAATTCTCTCTGAAGATTCCTTTACATTGGCAGATGCTTGTGAAATTGGTGAAAGTACCCCGACAGTAAATGCTGTAGATGTTAGTATAATACCTAACTTTTTAAACTTACCCAAAATATCCCTCCTAGAAAACTATTTACCATTTATTATAATATACATTTCCAAATTTGGAAACGATATTTACAGAATATTACCGCTTAAAAGAAAATTGAATAGTTATTTTTTTCACCACATCGAAATTGGAGCCTATTAATAACCAATTTTGTGGGAATGGTAAACCTAGCTTCCAATAACCCACTCCTCGAAGTTTATATCTCTTTATTAAATCGAATTTGGCTTGAATAGATCTTGCATCTTCAAACCAAACAACATGTGCCCTGCCCTGTTCATCATAGTATTCAAAGAAAGGAGCTTGGGCTCTCCTATCATACTGAATAGCTGCATTATATTTTTTAGCAATTTCAATAGCTCTTTGCGGACTAACTGCTTCGGCAATAGGACCTCCTTGTACAAAAGGCAGTGTCCAGTCATAGCCATATAAATTTTGTCCTAGAATAATTTTATTTCTAGGAATTTCACTAATAGCATATTTAACAACTGCCTCTACCTCAGGAAGTGGAGATACTGCCATAGGAGGACCAGCAGAATATCCCCATTCATAGGTCATTAACATCACAAAGTCCACGATTTCTCCATGTGCTCTATAATCATGTGCCTCTGTCCAAGGACCACGCTCACTTGCACTCGTTTTTGGCGCAAGTGCTGTGGATACTGTGTACCCTTGTGGATGGAATCTACTTACAGCTCTTCTTAAAAAAATTGTTATACGCTTCACGTTGATCCCCTGGCAAATTTTCAAAATCAAAATGGATATCTTTAATGCTCCCTAAACGCCTTGCCTCTTCAAGAATATTTTCGAAAAGCAAATCCTGTACAGCTGTACTTTGAAAAATATCTCGTGCTAAATCACCACTAAAGCTAAAATTCTCTAAATTTGAGATAACCATTGCTAAGGAGGCTCCTGTATCATTAGCAATTTGCGTCACACCCTGACTTGGTGGTTTTTTAAGTGTCCCATCCCGCCTTGCTTCATAGCTAAATAAAGCAAGATACGTTAAAAATGGTCCTGCTTCTCTAGCCTGACTCAATAATGGCTCGCTAACAGATGTTCCTCTCGGCTCCAAATATGCCAAAGTTTCAGCTCTTGTTTTAGGTGGAGATGGAATATATAGTCGCACCCCAACAGATAACGGCTGGTTTGGATTCATATTGTTGACCTGTGCAAGTGTTGCATAATTAATACCGAAGCGCTGACCAATGGACCATAAACTATCTCCTGGCTGCACATAATAAAAGCTTCCGATAATCGGAATAACAAGAGCTTGCCCTACGACTAGTCGATTTGGCTCTGGAATTTGATTGGCATCTACTATACTTTGAACCGTTGTCCCATACGCCTGTGCAATCCCCCATAAAGACTCCCCAGCTCGTACAACATGTATTTGAATGACATTGCCTCCTTCAAGCGTCATGAAATCATACCTATAAAGCTTATGAAATAAGGAAGGAAAAGATGCCATTGCTCTTTCGAAACAGGTTTCTATCAATTATTCCTCGGCATAATTGCGTCCGAAATCGACTTTGTGTAACGTAGTGGCAGCAACATGTTGTTTTTCTGTGCGAAAGCGTAGTGCTAACGTAGCGGCAGCAACATGTTGTTTTTCTGTGCGAAAGCGTAGTGCTAACGTAGCGGCAGCAACATGTTGTTTTTCTGTGCGAAAGCGTAGTGCTAACGTAGCGGCAGCAATATGATGTTGGTCACTCAGTCGTGTGTTGTTGCTTTCGCACAGATAAATTGCCACAGGACGTGCGTTCTTAGACTGAGTTCCTCTATTCCAGTGGATGTTTGGACACCCTCTGAAAAGAAGCTTAAATTCACATTCATCTCACCACGTATAGAGGTGAGAGACTTCTGTATCTGCTGCTGCCGCTATGCTTTCGATACAAAAAAACATTTGCTGAAAGAAGTTAAAAAAAATCCTTCACCGATTACTGTGAAGGCATGCTGTATTTATAATATTTATGACACGCTCGAAAATAGAATACAAAGAAGAAATAAGCAACCAACTGTAGCACGGAACCTATAAAATGAACATTCTCTCGCATACTTTCTTCAACATTCATTGAAAATGCTTGTATAACGAAGCCGCATAGCATCAATGCTATATATGTCTGATAGGTTTTAAATGTCTTAGCTTCAAGTGGCTTATTATAATGAATGTGTAATAATAATTGAAAAACACAATACATAAAAATGATAAATAAAAATTGCATAAACTGTATTCCAATGTCCCCCAGTATCTTATAACCTAGCCATTGATCTAGCTCCACAAAGAATGACAAGACTGCCAAAATAATTGCGAAAGTTTTCGTCCAACGCTTTAAGTTATGAAAGGACGGCAACAGGTGAATACCATATATAAAAGATAGATAACCAATAAAATCTGGAAATATATCTGGTAATCCGAAAAAAACTTGAATCCATATAAACAAAAGACACACCATTCACTATATATTCGTAGGGCTTTTTCATTATTTTACATCTCCTTCAATTGCTTTCACGAGGTAGTTATCCTGTTCCTTTAGAATCTCATCTAAACGTTCTTGCATATTCGTAAATGATCCAATCATTTTGTTATCATCATAGAATTCGCTATAGCTTGGTTCTTCAATATTTTGATTCTCTGCATATAGTAGATTTCCGACCCATGCTAAAAAGGACAGTGAAAACGTTAAATAGACAAGTCTTCCTTTTGTAAGCCCCTTATAATAAACGAACAGTATAAATAATAAGAGGGCAAGCATTAGGAAAACACATAATATATTCGTAAGATTTTTCTCCTGATTAATGGTTAATAGTGCTGCGTTTTTCAGGTTGATTGATTGCCCTGTACCAATTATGAATACAAATAATAGAACAGCTAGCGTCACTGGAATGGTTAATATTGTCGCTATAGAAAATCGTTTTATCTTCTTTATAGGAGTTTTTTTCAAGGCTCTGACGCAATTGCTTTGAGAAATCTATATTTGGATCTTTATCAGGACGTTTTTTTTAGTGCGTCAAATAACTCATAATCACGTTCTTCCATCAATCGTCCCTCCCTACTTTTTTTCGAAGCCTTGTCATTGCCCGATGAAAATCAACACGTACCTTCACTTCCGAAATGCCCAAAATCTCAGCGGTTTCTTGAATCGTGTAGTCTTTTAGCATTCTGCAAATAATGATTGTTCGATCATGTGATTTTAATGTCATTAACGCCTCTTGTACTATTTGCCATTGCTCATTTTTCTCTATAAATTCCAGAGGCTTTGATACTTCTTTCAATACCGGCTGCCAGCTAAGTTTTTCTATTAAAAGTCTCTTTACTTTTTCCCTTCTATGTATATCTACTGCTGTATTTCGTGCAATTGACAATATCCAAGTTTTTACTTTATCCATATCCCTTAAATTATTTAACTGCTTCATCACCTTGAAAAATGTCTCCTGTGTAATATCCTCTGCCTCTTCTCTACTATTTGTATAATAAAGCGCAAAATGATACACATCTAGATAAAAAGAATCGTACAAATGTTCTATTTTTACTAGACTCTTATCCAAAGCTTCACCCCACTTTCTACACTCAGAAATAAGTCGCTACAACAAATAATTCGTTACACTTTTCCCACTTTTTTTTTATATAACTAGCGTAAAATGCCTTATTCTTTTCATGATTTACTCTCTTGTATAATGAAATTACTGTAAGGAGGTGTTAGTTTGCGTTTATTTTACCAGCAAAAAACAATTGGAAAAAAAGTCGCGTAAACTTCAAAAGATTGCATTTACAATTGAAGAGCCTGTCTATACCTTGAAAGAATTACTACTACAGCTCGTCACACAGGAGGTTCAGAATTTTAACGAAAAGGCGTTGGATACACCGCTTCATATTTATCTAACTGAGGAGCTATTAGAGGATGCTGTTCATCATGGCAAGATACATTTTGGCGAAAAAAAAAATGCCACTGTTCAGTCTTTAGAACAGGCTAAATCGACAGTGATTCAAGCTTTTGAAGATAAACTGTTTTTAGTAGTCCAAAATGAGGAGCAATTAAATTCACTTACAACACCACTAACAATTCAAGAAGATGACGTTTTTACTTTTATAAAATTAACGATGCTAGCAGGACGAATTTGGTAAGGAGGAATCCCATGACACTTTCTCATGAACAAAAACTACAATTTCAAAGTAAAATTGATACCGCACCATCTGCTATTCAACCAATAGCTACAGCATTGCTTCAATATATGGATACACGTGATTATATTATTGAGCAGCAAATTGCTGATTTGAAAATCTCAACACTTGAGGAGCTATTTACAGGTCCACTAATTGATGTACTAACACTCTTTTCTTCACAGGAACGAGCACAAAATATTAAGAAGCTGGCATTACGTTATGATACAGCAATGTTTCAGACTGGTATTTTGCGTAGATCGTTTCGTTCCGCTCAACCAGTACAGGATCACCTTTTTCAATGTCTGCAATTAATTGAAGAAATGCTAACATTTGAAGAAATCAATTTACAGGAATTATTGACGAACCACGATCAATATGAGCATGGTACATATCCTAACTATAGCTCCTATGTGATGAAGCAAGAGAATATAAAGGTAATGCCATTTAATGTTTTTGAGCAATTGCTTGCTGAGGAGCTATCATTACAAAACCCAGCTATTGAGGAAGCTATTGAAAATATCCTATTTGATGAACATCAAAGTAGCTTTTTTTGGCTATCCACTAATACGAGGGATTTTTAAATCAACCAATAGTCGCCTGCATGAAGCACTTGGAAAGCTATTAGTTGCGGCAGCAAGGCAAGAGGGGCTACGTCAAGCTATTGTTGAGAATATCGATCATGGTACCTTAGATGCACAGCTTACAATCATGAAGCTTATTCAAGAGCACCAGCTAACTCGCTTCTCCTCGGTTATTCGTGCTGTCGATACTTGGATGGGACTTGGCTATAATAGCTTTGAAAATCAAAAGATTACAGAGGAAGTCTTGTCATTAGCGATTCAAGCTATTGAAAACGACAATTTCACTAAGGAGTTACTGCAAAGCGAGCGAACAATAGATATTTACGTGGCACTCTGGGCAATTTCTACAAAAGATTACATGCAGCTTGATATGGTTTTGCCAGAGTTGCTAGGACGCCAAAAGCATGTCCAGCTTACAACACTTGCGTTCTTAAAAAAATTTAGGAAAAACTTCCTTTACTGCACAATATGTCAAAGATATTATTTTAACAACAAAGGATATTGAGCTCTTTACTTTTGCTTGGGGGAATTTCCTCCATGTAAATAACTATATTAACAGTGAATATGCTAGGGATAACGATTGGTCTAAAGATTTACAAACGTACATGCAAGAAAATACACAGCTTCAAAATATTGAATATCCGCTATTTAATCAGCTCGAATGGGCAAAGAGTGAGGTTTCAAAGGATGGTCTAACAATTGCAGGAAAACCCCTATCCTTCGTATATGCGCACATATCTTTAGAGGACATTATTTCAACACAAATTATTTTGGCCCATCATTTACAGGATGAAGAATTATTTCAACGTATTATTGCGAATGCGGATGCCTACTCACCTACTAGCAGAATTGGACTTCTTAATATTTATTGCCTTGATAATTCTACACAAGGAAAGCGCGATTTTCTATTTAGCTCTTTACGAGACCGAAGCTCTATTAATCGTTCCCTCGCGCTCAAAAAGATACAGCTATTAACACCTACTGATCATGAAATTTTAAAAATTGAGGATCTTTTAGCAAATAAATCTGGCTCACTTCGTAAAGAGGCTATTTCTCTCTTAAAGCTACAGTCACAAGAGAAAATATTGCAAAGTGCCGAGCGACTTATACAAGACAAGAAGCAATTAAAAAGACTTGGTGGACTTGAGTTGTTATTAGAAGCCTCAAAAGAATATCACTTATCAAATGAACAAATTACAGCTTTATGCAAGACGCTACCAAAAGTTACTGCAACAGAGCAAGTGCTTTTAGATCAATTGTTAACAAGCGATATTCCAGAATATAACGAGGAAAATGGCTTTGGCTTATATACACCACACCCGCCTATTCAATACCAAAACATTTCTAATATCGATATCAAGGTAGACGGTGAAGAGGCATGGAAGCAGCTAATTCCAATTTATTTGCAGGCACAAATGCCACTTGAGAAATTTTTTTGACTATGATGTTCATAAACTTTTAGCAAAGCTTGAGCGACTGATTCAATTAATTGATGTTCATGCTCATTATGAGTATGAGACATACCAGTGGAATGATACTCTAATGACAACAACCTTAGGACAAGACTATAACGTTATAGCCTCCAAAAAAAGAGAATAGTAAAAACGCTAGTCTTGACGTCCATCCAATACCTGAGGAAATCATACAGTGGATAAAAGAAGAAAAATTCAGCACAGAGGATTTAGCTTATTTCAACTTTTATAGTAATCTGTCTCAATACCCTGCTGTCCACGAAATTAGCGAAGCAGCACACGCTCTTATCGCTCCAATCCTTAACTATGCACAAATTAAAGAATATATTGCTAAGTTCAATGCGTTAAAGCATGAGCAAACACTGGATCGAATTTTTACTGTGCTTTCACAGGATTTAGACAATTTGTCTGGGGAGCAGGAGCTTCATAAACAAGCAGTCGAACTTTTAGAACAACATTCACAAGGGTTCAATGTTTTCGAGCAAGCAATTGGTATAATGCTTCAGCTGCTATCTCAAATACCACCTGAACAGTGGAAGCTCGAAGTAAGAGATAAGGGGTATTATTATTATCGTTCGACTTCCACTATAGTAGATTTAGATGTAATCGATGCCTTTGTTGATAGATGCTTCTCAGGCTATACGACGTATGGCGAATATGTCAAAATGCTCGCTATTAACGAAGAATTAACAAAGCGCATGCAAAAGGAACAGTTTAGCCCAAGTGTATTTAATTTAAGCCTATTCCAATATTTAGATGCCCTTCAAGCAGGATTATTCACACAGGATCATTTATTTGAGGCCATTTTCACGAATACATTAGCTTCTGAGGTATTGATAGCACCTAATAAATTAATCGAAAAGTATCAAAAGTCATTTGAAGATTTATCGACTCTTCTTGCTATACGTGAGCAGGCAATCAAGCGAATTTTAGAAATTGAGCTTAAGCGCGGCGATATTCCTACTGCCGTAACGAAGCTTGCAAGCAGTATATCCTATATAGAAGGTATTGATTATTTCTTTAAAATTTTACAGGCACTTGATGGAGAAAAGCTTGCTCGGGGCTATATTTGGCAGGCAGAAACGAAAAAGGATGTTTTCTCACGTCTTCTTGCAAACTGCTATCCTAAAAAAAAGAGGAATCCGCACAGCAGTTAAAAGATGCATGGGAAAAAAACAGATATTTCAAAAGAGCGATTAATTGAAGCAATGATGTATAACCAGCATTGGATCGATCTAGTTAGTGAAGTAATTGGCTGGGAAGGCTTAAAAGAATCTGCATGGTACTTTATCGCCCATACAACCGACTACTTATCGGATTTTGCTAAAGATCAAATTGCCCTCTTCTCAAGCATCACTTCCGACGATTTCCGAGATGGGGCATTTGATTTAGGTTGGTTCCAAAGTGCCTATCAAACAATTGGTGCAAAAAAATTTCAAGCTTGTTTATGATGCCGCAAAATATGCATCAGAAGGAGCAAATCATCGTCGAGCACAGCTTTATGCCGATACTGCAATTGGAAAACTCAGTCCAAAGCCATTAATGAAAGAAATACAAGATAAACGTAATAAAGACAAGCTTCGTGCACTTGGTCTTATCCCATTAAAGAAATCAGATGAAAAGGATGCTCTAATACGTTATCAGTTTATTCAACAATTTTTAAAGGAAAGTAAGCAATTCGGAGCCCAACGTCGTGCAAGCGAAGCACGAGCAGCAAGTATTGCACTTGAAAATCTAGCACGCAATGCTGGTGATGGAGAAACAACAAGATTTACATGGCGAATGGAGCTATCCGCCTTTCATGAAATGAAACATTTATTTGAAGCACAGCAAATCGAACATATTACGGCTCATTTGCAGATTAAAGATGATGCTGATGTGGAAATTATCGTGACAAAGGATGGAAAACTTCTTAAAAATATCCCAACAACATTGAAGAAAAATACACAGGTTATTGCATTACAAGAGGCACGAAAAGAGTTGAAGGAGCAATATAAACGAGCACGGCCAGCGCTTGAACAGGCAATGGAGTTAGAAACAGTCTTCCATGCTGAAGAGCTCATCAATTTATTAAAGCATCCGATCCTAGCTCCTCTTCTACAAAAGCTTGTCTTTAAAAGCGATGTGTATATAGGAATGCTCACTGCAGAGGGCATAAGGCTACTATCAGGTGACATCATTTCACTTGCACCAACGACAACATTAAAAATTGCCCATCCATATCACCTACTTGAAAGTGGTCAATGGCGTCAATGGCAGGCTTATATGTTTGAGCACAAAATAAAGCAACCGTTTAAGCAAGTGCTCCGTGAGCTATATGTGATAAATGAAGATGAAAAAGGGCAAAAAAAGATCATTCCGCTATGCAGGACACCAAGTAAATCCATCTCAAACGGTAGCCCTTTTAAAAACAAGAGGCTGGCAAATTAGTTATGATGAAGGACCTCGTAAAGTGTATTATAAGGAAAATATTGTGGCCTCGTTATATGCACAGGCAGATTGGTTTACCCCAGCAGAAATTGAAGCGCCTGCAATTGAGGGTGTTTATTTCTATAATCGTTTAACTGGCAAAAGCATAGTCTTAGATGATATTCCTGCAGCAATTTTCTCTGAGATTATGCGAGATATCGATCTCGTTGTTAGTGTTGCGCATGTTGGTGGTGTAGATCCCGAGGCAAGTCATTCTACAGTTGAAATGCGTAGTGTGATTGTGGAAGAATTAACAAAGCTATTAAAACTTACAAACGTAGAAGTGAAAAAACAGCATGCTCTTATTGAAGGTAAACTTGCTAGCTATTCACTACATTTAGGTAGTGGTGTTGTCCATCAAATGGGTGGATCAATGATTCCAATAATCGCTGTACAAGCGCAGCATCGTGGACGTATTTTCCTACCAATGGTGGATGATGACCCTCGTACAGCCGAAATCATGTCGAAGCTATTACTACTAAGTGAAGATACTAAAATTAAGGATCCTGCCATTTTAGGGCATATCCGTAGCTATGAACAACAGCGTTAACCTGTGCACACAAACAACTGGTAACATTTTAAAGTGCCCTCCTTGAACATTGGAGGCACTTTTATTGTACATCAGATTTTATCATTTCAAATAACAACGGGACATTGGTTCCTCTTTGCAATGAATGACAGCCATCCATTAAAAATGCCCAGCTTTTTTTTCATTTTTTTCTCTATATGGCAGCTCTTGACTAACTGGTAGAAATCCCCTTAAATACTCCTCAATAGTACCGGTGAGATTTTCCATAAAATCATCCGCCTTATGCACTTTTTCTGTTGGAATTTCATTGCGCTCATTCCATAGTACATGTTCTAAGTTCGTAGAAAAATAAAATAGTTGATAGGGTACTTTTAAACGGTTAATGCTGAAGTGGTCATTCGCCACTAAGATCCTAGCATTATTCGCTTTCATTTCATTACGTTGCTCAATTTGCTCTTTGCGTTTATCCGAATTCACTAAGATTGCATCCTCCGTATAAAACAAATTTTGCTCGATATCCTCCTTCACCTTAACAAATTCTGGTGCAATAAAGCAGCCATCTGCATCTGTGATATGAACAACAGCCGTTAAATCCTTTGCTAAAAATTTATATTTATTTAAATAGCCCTGGATTACTTTAACAACACTATTTTTGATATTTGGGATACGCTTATTGGCATCCCATTTTGTCAAAATATCCTCACGCTGAACGTCAAAGCGAATCATTGAGTTTGCAAAGTATTCATCTAAATAATCCTCTAAGATAATCTGCTCTGTCTGTCCCTCAACAATAATTAGGAGAATTTTTTTTAGTCATGCTGCACACCTGCTTTTCTAAATGCACGCTTCATTTTAAATGATTTTGTTTCCTTATAAACTTCCTCATCCTGACCACCAAGCTGGATAGCACGTAGGTAAACATCCCTAGCATTATTTACTTCCTTTATTCCTTTTAGCTGTATATAGCGGTGATCTTCATTTGTTGTTGTAAACCATAAATTTTTAATGGCTAGCACCTCTAACACACGTAAATTATGAGATGTAAAGATAAGCTGACCTTTTCCATCCTCATCTATCACTGTTAACAACTCACCTAACAAATATTCAAAAACACCAGAATCTAATTCATCAATAACGACACATGCATTAGGATTGTTGTATACCGCAATAAGCAAGCTAAGGACAGAAATAATTTTTAATATCCCCTCTGACTCCGTACGAAGCGGTAATTCACGTTTTCCCCGCTTGGATAAAAATTCAAAACGAACCCCTTTTGCCCCACTATCCATCATTTGTTTCGTAATAACATTAATTTTTATGGTCAGACCTGGGATCATTGCTGACAATACTTGATTACTTTGTTCGACAACCTCACATAACACATAGAAGGTCTCTTCTGGCAATACTGCTGGTCCCTTTAAATCATATGGTATTAAACCTCTAGTTCTCTCTAAATGGATACTAAAGGGCATGATTCGCTCCTCAAACAATGGTGCGATATTTTGATTATTGATAACATGAAAATCTTGAGTAAAATCAATCGCTATATTTTGAAGAAGCTCCATCTCCAGCTCCGAAAGCTGTTCTTGTAATAGAGGCTTTAAATCTTTATGGAAAATAAATGACATATATTGTCTTCTAGCTAATTGCTGTACAACTAGCAATTGAATACGTGCTTGTTCATTCAAATCAGTCAGTTTAGCATTACGTAGCTGCACATCATCATCTGTAACAGCAATTAGTATCTTCGTACGTTTACCCTTGTCATTTTCCCGATACGTAAGTCGTTCATGAACTGTGTATAGTCGATACTCATCCTCTTTTAGCTCTACATAATAATTGACAAAAAAATGTACCAAACTGATTTTCCACAAGAAACTCAAAATCTATGCTAGCCTTACCCTCTCCTGCCATCACTAAGTGTTTTTCTTGTACAGGTAATTTCACCTCTGCTATCCAGCCTGAAATTAGTGCTTTCAATATACTGAAGGCATCGACAATCGTTGTTTTACCTGAACCATTCTGTCCATATAAGCCTACAACATTGGCCTGTAAAAATGACTCGAAATTTACTGCAATGGAAATCTCACCGTGACGAACATTTCGTAAATTATGCAATATTATTTTCTTAATCTTGATAATTGCCATTATGCAAACACCCTTTTTTTTCTTATTATAATGAAAATCAGTATATTTTATAACAATTTCAATTTTAAGTATACTCGTCTAAAAACTAGTGGAATTTTGAATATAGGCATAAAAATAAAGAAGGTGTGTTTCATTGGCATATGTTACTCCCGACAATTTTAATCAACAATTTTATTCTGGTATAAAAGAATTTGGGTACTCTCTACTGGCACTAATCAAGGCAATAACAGATTTTTGAATCAGAAGGAAGAACTGATGATGAAATCCTGTTAAATATAGGGACAGTAGAGGTCAATCAAATAAGGGACAGCCTCTATCCCCTCCTCAGCTACATAATAGCCGGGGCTTACCAGGAATAGTGTCTGGCATTTTAGGGAACTCAAGATCCAATAAAAATGCTTTCTACTAGTTCGTTTTAAACTAATGGAAAGCGTTTTATAAAAATAGGCTATATGCTTCACCTATTTCTATCATAATAATATTTGTAATTGAAAAGACCCAATTTAAAAAATAAAAGATGTTTTTCACCTATAATTTAATTCTTAAAATCAACTTCATGAATGTTACTTCTTATAATTAAATATTTAAAAATTAATAAAATTTTATAAAAATATCAACACGAAACAGTTATTCTTGTACTATTATACCTGTTTTCAAAATTTTATTTTAAAGATCATAAGTCGAAATAGTAAGTTTTTTTGGGTTGTGAATCATTTTTTTTGGCAGTATAGTTGTTTAATGTCAGGGGATGTTTGGATTATTTTCCATTCATAAATATTTTAATAAAAAGGTATACATATCTTCCACGAAAATTACATCAGGACTGCCAAATGTAATGTTCTCTACTATTTACTTTTGACCATCTCAGCTGTGAATGTCTATTTTTTTACTTAAAATATGTTTTGTATATAATTATAGGAGGAAGAACATGAAGAAAAGTAAGAAACAGCACATGTCAATCAGTAGAAAATTAACAACTATTGTAATAAGTATTTTACTACTATTCGGATTAGTCAATCTAGGTCTTTCATATTATATAGTAAAGAATAGTAATTTAAAAGATATGAATCAATCTCTTTTCGATAAAGGAATGGTCTTAGCAAAGTCAATAGACCTAAAAACATTGCAATCTGTTATCAAGGAGCCTAATGCTAGCAATCCAGATGTTCTTCGTTTAACAAAAGAAATGGACGCTATAAACGATCACTCGGATATTATCACAAATCTATTCCTTATAACAGTCGATGGAAAAAAATATAAACGCGCCTGTTCTATCTTCGAGCGTACTGGATTTTGGGGCAGAGTATAACCAAGATATGATAGCTATGGGCTTATCAGATGACTTTTTAGCGAGAATTAAAGAAGTCTTTGAAACAAAAGAAGCGACCGCTACGAGCATTTATTCAGATGAGTATGGTAGCTATAAAACAGGCCTTACACCAATTTTGGATGAAAACGGAACAATTTTAGCTGCATATGCAATTGACTATGATGTTTCAATGGTAACGGCTAAGGCGATGACAGAGGTATCATGGATTCTTTTAGTGACAATAATTTTCTTAATTGGTTCATCCATTGCTGTTTATACAGTTTTAAAAAGAAAATTAACACCGATTCAACATCTCTCCCTACAATCTAAAAAAAGTGGCAGATGGTAATTTAGAGCTAGAGCCTTACCTGTGATATCAACAGACGAAGTGGGCCTTCTTACAGAAAACTTTAATTCCATGATTGAAAATTTGAAAGCAGTTATTAAAAGCACTACAAATGTTTCAGCACGTGTTTCGAACACTGCCAATGTATTATCTACAAATATGCAAGAAGCAACAGATTCATACAATAGTGTAGCCTCATCGATGCAAGAGATTGCAGGGGGCGCTGATTTACAAGTCCAAAAAGCAAAAGAAAGCTCGATTACCATTGAGGAAATGAGCATAGGTATTCAACGAATTGCCATGACTTCCAACAAAATATCGGAATCTTCCATTCAAGCATCTGAGGAAGCTGAAAAAGGAAATGACTCGACAAATAAATCTGTGGCTCAAATGAATGCAATTAGTAAAGCAGTGAATCAATCAGCAGCATCCGTAAAAATGCTTGGCGAACATTCAGGAAAAATTGAAGAAATCGTGGGTATTATTACTGGTATTGCCTCCCAAACAAATTTACTGGCATTGAATGCAGCCATAGAAGCAGCACGTGCTGGAGAAGCTGGAAGTGGCTTTGCTGTTGTAGCTGACGAAGTACGCAAGCTTGCTGAGCAATCTGAGGCATCCGCTCGCGAAATTTCCACACTTATCTCACATATTCAGCATGATACAAATACATCTGTAAACGTGATGATGCGTGCTGTGGAGGAAGTGGATAATGGTTTAGTCATGATCAATGATTCTGAGAAGTCATTTAGTCATATATTAACTTCAATCCACCATGTTACTGGACAAATACAAGAACTATCCGCAACAATAGAGGAAATGGCAGCCGGCATGGAGGAAGTAACCTCCGCTGTAAAGGATATGGAAGATTTCTCTGTGAGTTCAAGAGATAATACACGAGCAGTCGCTGAAACTTCCTCTTCTCAACTGAATACCGTACAAAGAGTTTCTGAAGAAGCACAAGTATTAACTGATTTGTCCAGCGAATTATTAAATGTTGTTAACACATTTGTCTTGAAATAAAAATGAAATGAGGCTTTCTATAAGCAGGTTCTCAATATCCCGCAGATTTATGAAAATCTGCGGGAGTTAATCGCTAAAATCTATTTTTAATATTCGGATAATAGGAGTTGTTATGATTGAATAATACACGAGATTTTAATATTTATTTATCACATCATCAAACACAACTATTTGAGCACCAACTGCCCGTCTCTCAGTGTACAGAACTGTTAAATGAACAGGATTTACTAGCATACCAAGCATTAAATCAAACTAAAGCCGATTACGATACACAAATCACAATACCTGAAGTCTTTTATCAGGTTGCACACCAGTTTGCTGATAAGATTGCACTATCCTTCGAACATGGTACGATGACCTATCATCAACTAAATGAACAATCTAATCAAATTGCTCATATGTTAATAGACAAGGGCCTGCAAAAGGGAAATTTTGTAGCTATTATAATGGAGCGCAGTAAGGAAACAATTATTAGTCTTCTAGGTGTACTAAAAGCAGGTGGTGCCTATGTTCCCATTGATCCAAGCTATCCACAAGAACGGTGCCAATACCTTTTGAACGACACTAGTGCTCCATATGTATTGACGAAAGATGAACATATAAACTTACTGAAACAACTCATACATAATGATGAACAACCTCGATGGTGTTGACCGTCAATCAGAAGGATAGTTTTACAAAAGAAAATATCCACAGCGATCTACACCCATCCGATTTAGCCTATATTATTTATACATCTGGATCCACAGGTAAACCAAAAGGTGTCATGCTCAAACATGAGGCTGTTATTAACTTAATAACAGATAATCAGAGAATTTACCAATCCACTAAAGATGACGTCTATTCTCAGTTTATCTCCTACAGTTTTGACCCTTCAGTCACAGAAACATTTACGGCTTTTTTTTCAGGTGCAAGACTACATATGCTCACAAGTATTGAACGTCTATCCATCGAAGCATTTGCGAATATGATTGCACGGGAAAAGATTACTACCGCAACAGTACCAAATGCTTTCTTTACACAGCTTGCCACATATCTACCTGTAGAATATCAAGAAAAATTATCGACTCTTAAATATTTATCAGTCGGCGGTGAAGCACTAATGCCCGCTGTTGTACAAAGATGGCAAGAGAAATTCGGTAAAAATACTGAAATTGTTAATGTTTATGGACCAACTGAATGCACAGTGTTATCCTCCTACTTCAGGATAAAAGATACGATAACAGACAATCAGGGGAGTATGCCAATTGGTAGACCGATTGCCAACTATGAAATGTATATTGTTAATAGCAATCATCAGCTTTGTCCAATCAATGTCACAGGTGAATTATGTATTGCAGGCATTGGTTTAGCAGCAGGTTATTTACACCAGCCTGAAAAAAACAGCCGAGGTTTTTGTTCCACATCTATTCAAAACCGAGGAATTGATGTATCGAACAGGCGATTTAGTTCGTTTATTGCCAAGTGGTGTCATTGAATTTATTGGACGGAAAGATTCCCAAATTAAAGTTAGAGGATTTCGTATTGAGCTTGGGGAAATTGAAGCTGTATTAAGTAATTTCCCTAGCATACAAGAGGCAATCATTGTAGCGAAGAAAAAGGCTGATGGAAATAATAGTTTATTAGCCTATTATACTGTGTCAGGCGGCATGCAAATAGAACAAATGGCCATTAGAGAGTATTTATCAAATAATTTACCAGAATATATGGTTCCTGAGCGATTCTTTGAATTACCAGAAATGCCTCTGTCTCCAACAGGTAAAATTGACAGAAAGCAATTACTGGAGATAGAAGAAACTACCTCTCTAAGTAGCAAATATGTAGCCCCAGAAAATGATAGACAGAAATTACTAGCTAAGGCATGGGAGTACGTACTTGGTGTAAGACAAGTTGGCATTCATGATAACTTTTTCCACATCGGTGGACATTCGTTGAAAGTTTTAGAGATTCTTGTACAAGTGAAGAGGCATATTCCCTTCTTAAAAATACAGGACTTCTTCCAATATCAAACTATTGCAGAGCTTGATTATTACATTCGTAACTATCAGTTTGAGAATCACGAAAATCCCAAGATGACTTCGACTGCCCTATTAAAGGAATTAAAGGAGCCGAACTCCCTACCAGTTTCAAAAGTAGTAAAACCATTACCGATGAACACTGTTTTACTAACTGGCGCAACTGGCTTTTTAGGAAGTCATGTATTATACGAGCTGCTAATGACAAGAAATGTACAGGTTTACTGTCTCATTAGACCTAATGCACGTATATCCCTTGAAGAAAAGCTTAATGATACTATGCAATTTTATTTCGGAGATAGTATCACTGCACGTTTGAAAGATCGAGTGACAGTAATACAAGGAAATTTAGGACATCAAAGGCTGGGTTTATCTAACAAAGATGAGAATGCCATTATTAATCAAATTGATGCAATTATCCATTGCGGAGCAGACGTAAGACATTTTGGTGCAGCGGAACAATTTAATGATGTTAACGTTGAGGGTACTAAATATTTGTTGGAACTAGCTAAACGTAAAAAAAGGTATTCATTTCCATTATGTTTCAACAATGGGGATTCCAGAGGAGCTTGCCGCAAATAATTGGGGGCCCAATGAAGCACAAGGTAATTTTAATTATGACTATCAGCTCAACAATGTTTATACGCAAAGTAAGCTAGAGGCTGAGAATCTCGTACGTCAGGCCAGCAAGCTTGATATTCCTATATCCATCTATCGTGTTGGGAATTTAACCTGTCATTCTGAAACTGGTAAATTCAACGCAATATCGACGACAATGCTTTTTATCGTATGATTAAATCCATGCTTTATTTAGGTAAGACTCCTATTGCTCATTGGCACGTTGATTTTACACCAATTAATTATGCAAGCCAAGCGCTAGTGGCTCTCGCAAGTCAGCCTACTTCAAACGGACATGTATTCCATTTATGTAACCCAACTCCGCTACGTTATCTAGACTTTATTGACGTGATTAAGGATATTGGCTATGAGCTTGAAACTGTGACTGCTCAGGAATATACGAATTGGCTTTTATATAACGAGCATACAGAGGAAGCACAGGCGTTTTTATCATTAGCCATTGCACAGCTAGAAGGTGATGGAGCAAGTGATTCACCATTTATTTTTAATTGCGATAAAACACAAGCATTTTTAGCACATACAGAGATTTCATGTGCAGTGCCCAATGCAGCCTTTATTCGCAAGATGATTCATTACGGCATAAAAATGGAGTACTTCCCTGAGCCAGAGTCTATAAAAATCATATGAAGATTAACAAAGTATACTTATTTGCGTTACCTCTTGGTCAACAACTGGTACAAGCAGAATGGAATACGCTTTTCCATCCGCTATCACTGGCAGAGCAACATAGAATTTTACAATATAAGCATTGGCAGGACAGGCAAAGAGCCTTATTAGGAAACACGCTTATTCAATGGGCGCTTCAAAAGGTCCTCGGCAATTACCCAATTCAAATGAAAAGAGATGCTAACGGACGTCCATATATAATAAGTGATAATTGGAAAGGCGATATAAATCTATCACATTCGGGAAAGTGGATAGTCGTGGCACTAACTACAAAGGGGCGCGTCGGAATTGATGTAGAAGAAATAATACCTTTGAGTGAAGAGGTCATATTTTCTGCAATGACACAGGCTGAATTAGCTATAGTTAATTCAGAAGACAATCCCAATCGATTACAAGCCTTTTATGAGCTATGGACATTAAAGGAAGCCATCTTTAAAACAGGTCTATTTTTGAATTCCTCGCCTCATTTGATAGATACAAGTACTATAAATAACAACCTTACTACTCGGTTAATCTATCTTGATAAGCAGCATCCCGTTTCTATTTGTTGGGATAGTATGCTTACACATTTATCAATCATAATATTGAATAGAAACCAATTACTGATTCATTAAAAATAGGAATAGCCACTAGAAAATTTCTAGCGTGCTATTCCTTTAAAAATTGGGGATTAACCTTCTTGCCCCTTCACTTATTTAAATAAATCTGGATACATTTCTTTTGCTAAAGCTTCCATACCGTCAATTGTATTATAGCCATAGCCAAACATGTAATTATAATCTACAATATAAATTTGTTTATTTTGAATAGCCTTCATGCTTGAAAGTTTAGGATTGGTATAAATTTCTTCCCGCACTTTTGTAAGATCTGATCCATCCCAGTTTGGTAGAATTAAAACATCTGGATTTGTAGCAATTAAAGTCTCGATGCTAATATCACCTGTTTCATCCTTAAAGATATTATCTAGTTTAATCATATTAAAAGCATCGTTAAAGAATGATTCACCATGTGCTGACCATACGAAAAGATCTTTTGGATCATTCGTATGCAAATAAGCAAATGTTTTGTGCTCTTTAATGCTCTCTAATTTAGTAGAGATCGTCTTTTGTCTATCTTTTAATTCCTTAATAAAGCTAGCTGCTTTGTCTTGAACATTAAAAATTTCTCCAACATTCTCTATATCTTTGTAGATGGATTCATAGGTTCCTCCTGTTATAGAAGATTCTAAAACATATGTTTTAACGCCCATATCATTAAGAGAATCTACAGTACCTACACCCCATTCAGCATTATCAAATAATCCACCCCGTCCAAAAACTAAATCTGGATCAGTTCCTAATGCAACCTCTTTGCCAACATATCCATCGCTTAAAATATTTAACTTTTCATATTCTTTCTCTACAGATGTATCAGGTGCACCAAAGTTTGCACCAACTCCAACAATTTTGTCCCCTAGGCCTAAGTGTAATAATAGTTCTGCTGCTGGGCGTGTGTTAGCCATAATTCTTTCAGGTGCTTTATCGAATTTTTGTTCTTTCTTTTCCCAAGTTGATCCACCTTCAGCCTTTGTATAGTTTTCTATGGTTAGTGGATAATGTTCATTCGCTTCTGATTCCTCAGATGTATTTTTTTGCTGTGCCACCGCAAGCTGTTAACAGTAACATAGCTGCTAAGCTCATTCCTACTAATAATCTCTTCTTCATTTATAACCCTCCTAAAATCCATATGCAAAGCTTAATCCATTCGTCACTGGATTAGTAAATGTTTGGCACTTTATTTGATATAAAGCTTCTATTGTATCAGGTGTTAAAACTTCCTCTGGTGTACCATGCGCATAAATTTCGCCATCTTTCACTGCGTAAAGATAATCACAATAATGTGCTGCCATCTCTAAATCATGAAGAGCTGCAAGAACGCCTATATTTAATTCCTTCACACAGGATAAAATTTCAATTTGATAGCGGATATCTAAATGATTGGTCGGTTCATCCAATATCATAAATTTAGGTTGCTGTGCAATCGTTCTTGCTAAAATAACCCTTTGCTTTTCCCCACCTGATAACGATAGATAACTGCGATCCTTATAATCTTGCAAATTTGTACGTTTCAGCGCTTCCTCAACAATTCCATAATCATGCTTCGTGTCTGACTCTAACATTTTCTTATGCGGAGTTCTGCCTAATAGCACCATCTGATGCACAGTTAAATCAAAATGCATTTCATTAAATTGCCCTACTACACCTAAGTGCTGAGAAATCTTTTTCTCTGGACTTTTTAAAACATCTAAATCATCTAAAAAAACCATGCCATTTTGCGGCGAAATACTTTTATAAATACTTTTCAATAAAGTCGACTTTCCGCATCCGTTTGGTCCGATTAAGCCCACAAATTGTTGCTTTTTTTACATGAATAGAAACGTTTTTAACAATTTCTTTTTTTGCCTATCTTGACTTCCATTTCCTTCGCAATTAATTCCATTGTTCTACCCTCCGAAGTTGTAACCTTTTTTTTACAATCATGTAGATAAATAATGGTGATCCAATGACAGAGGTAATGATTCCTATAGGTAATTCAACATTTTGGATTAAAGTTCTAGATAAAATATCTGCCCAGATCATAAATAATCCTCCTAACAGTAACGTCCCCAACATTAAGCGTTTATGATCTGCACCAAAAATACCCCTTGTAATATGGGGAATAATTAAACCAACAAAGCCAATCATTCCCGCATAGGCAACCATAGTTCCTGCTATTAAAGAAGTAAGAATCATATATAATTTTCGATAAATACTTAAATTGATTCCTAATGTAATAGCTGATTCATCACCTAATAGCATTGTATTTAATATACGGTGTTGGAAAAGAAATAACGCTGCACCTATCACAACGACAACTGTTAAGATTGGTGTCTTGTCCCAGCTAGCAGTGGCGAGACTCCCCATTGACCAAAATGTAACAGCTTTAATGGCATCCGTATTTTTAGCAAAAAAATATCATAAGGCTTGAGAACGAGCTACATAACGCCCCTATTACAACTCCTGATAATACGAGTTTAATGGAGGTTGCTTTACCACCAATACTTGATAAAAGAAGAACGGCCATCGATGTCAACATTGCACCTGCAAAAGCACCAAAAGCTACACCAAACTGAGCTAGGAACGCACTACCACCAAAGCCAATTAGAATGGCGAAGGTTGCACCCAATGTTGCACCTGAAGAAATGCCCAAAATATATGGATCAGCAAGCGGATTTTGAACAATCGCCTGCATGACCACCCCACATAAGGCAAGTCCAATACCAATCAATAAGGCAAAAACCACACGAGGCATTCTTACCTGCAAAATAATATTTAAATACGATTGATTTTGAATATGATCAAGTGACCCTAACTTTCCATTGGTAATCGTATGTAAAAGAATATCCATAGATTGCTTGAACGGAATACTAACCTGCCCTATTGATACGGATAACACAGCAGATAATAAAATTGCACCAATGATAAGTAAGATCATGACATAATACATGTTACCTTTGCCTATTCTCTTAGCATCCTGTTTATCCAAGATTTCACCTCTATCTATAACATTTCTCTTTAATGATAACGATTATCATTTTCAATATGTATTGTAAGTGATAATTTATTGAAAAACAACAGGAAAATTAATTTAATAGCTTTCTCCATGTTCAATCAGTACAAAAAAAAGCCTGTTCTCAAATTATAAATTTGAAAGCAGACCGTTGATTTTTAAATTTTTATATCTACCGCTGAGCTAGAATTATCCTGACTTGTTGGTTCGCTTATTTCTTCAGATATACCTGACTGTTGCTTATTTTGACTCTCCTCATCCTCAGACAATTGTTTGTACTCCTTTGGATCCTCTTTGGGTATACGCATAGTCAGCGCTTTCCCATATAATGCTGGGTCATGCTTGACTAAAAATTGATGATCCTTCGTTGGAACTTTATCTCCAGAGGAAATACGTCTTGCAATTTCTAAACATGTTGTATAAATTTTTAATGCGTCTTCCTCTGCCTTCATTCGCTCCTTAGCAGCCTCAGTTTCTCTCTTTAGTTGCTCTGCTATTTTTTTTTGCCTTTCTAGTTCTTGCTCCCTCTTTTGCTTCTGCATCAATTGTTTTTCCTCTTCAGCTACATGTGTTGCTGACTTCGCTAGTTTATGATCAGTGACTGGCTGATGATATTGGTTATATTCAATGCGCATCTATATTCCTCCTTTCAATATTAAAAGAGCTTCTTACTTTAATATTCGGTAAAAACCATATCAAATGAACTACAAATTTAGATATTTTGTCAGTTAGTAACTAAGAGGAATCCATAAACTCTTAAAAAAAGATGAAGAAATGAAAAATGGCTTCTCAAAAGTTTACACAACTAATGAGAAGCCTCAATTAAAATCCATTATATTATCAAAATGTTAGCATTTCGCCTTTTATTTACCCTTTATATTAAGGGCTAAAGCGAGTGATTACATCATGCCAGGCATACCCATACCGCCCATATCAGGCATTCCTGGAGCTGCTGGTTCTGGAATATCTGCTACAACTGCTTCTGTTGTTAAGAATAGTGCTGCTACAGATGCTGCGTTTTGTAGAGCTGAGCGCGTTACTTTCGCTGGGTCTACTACGCCCGCTTCAATCATATTCACCCATTCACCTGTTGCTGCGTTGAAGCCTACACCGATTTCTTCACGTTTTAGGCGGTCCACGATGATTGAGCCTTCAAGTCCAGCGTTGTTCGCGATTTGGCGAACTGGCTCTTCTAAGGCACGTAGAACAATTTTCACACCTGTTGCTACATCGCCCTCTTCTGCCTCTGCAACTTTTTCAACAGCTGCATACACGTTAAGAAGTGCAGTACCACCACCTGATACGATACCTTCTTCAACAGCTGCACGAGTTGAGTTAAGTGCATCTTCAATACGAAGTTTACGTTCTTTTAACTCAGTTTCTGTTGCAGCACCAACTTTGATGACTGCTACACCACCTGCTAATTTTGCAAGGCGTTCTTGTAATTTTTCTTTATCGAATTCTGAAGTTGTTTCAGCAAGCTGAGCACGGATTTGACCAATGCGGCCTTCAATTGCATCTGCACCGCCAACACCTTCTACGATTGTTGTATTGTCTTTTGTTACAACCACTTTCGCAGCGCGACCAAGTGATGTAATATCAGCTGTTTTAAGGTCTAAGCCTAATTCTTCTGTAATCACTTGACCACCTGTTAAAATGGCGATATCTTCAAGCATTGCTTTACGACGGTCACCAAATCCTGGAGCTTTAACCGCTACAGCATTGAATGTTCCGCGAAGTTTGTTTACTACAAGTGTGGCAAGAGCTTCCCCTTCAACATCTTCAGCAATGATTAAAAGTGGACGGCCTTGTTGTACCACTTGTTCTAATAATGGTAATACTTCTTGAATGTTAGTAATTTTTTTTATCTGTAATTAAAATGTATGGATTATCAAGAACCGCTTCCATTTTATCTGTATCAGTTACCATGTAGTGTGAAGCGTAGCCACGGTCAAACTGCATACCTTCTACTACGTCAAGCTCTGTTGTGAAGCCTTTAGATTCTTCAATTGTGATAACACCATCGTTACCAACACGCTCCATTGCTTCAGCAATAAGTTGTCCAACTTCATCATCAGCAGCAGAGATGGCAGCAACCTGTGCAATTTCATCTTTATGGCTTACTGGACGAGAAATTGCATGTAATTCTGTCAGTGCAGCAGCAACTGCTTTATCAATCCCTTTACGAATACCAACAGGGTTTGCACCAGCCGTCACGTTTTTCAAGCCTTCACGAATAATTGCTTGTGCCAAAACTGTCGCAGTAGTTGTACCATCACCTGCGATTTCATTTGTTTTAGAAGCAACTTCTGCTACTAATTTTGCACCCATGTTTTCGTATGGGTTTTCTAGCTCAATTTCTTTTGCAATTGTTACACCGTCATTAGTAATAAGCGGTGAACCGAATTTTTTTTCTAAAACGACATTGCGCCCTTTTGGCCTAATGTAATTTTAACTGCGTTTGCTAATTTATCTACACCTTGTAACATTAATGAACGAGCTTCTTCTGAGAATTTAATATCTTTTGCCATTTGAATTTACCCTCCTGAAATGGAATATTCGTTAAGCTTCATCAATATATTTATATCAATTTCACCATACTGTTATTGTCATATATGACAATCATTATAGGCATTGCTTTATTAAAGCATTGAATTATTCAATAATTGCAAGAATATCGCTTTCGCGTAAGATTAGGTATTCATTACCCTCATACTTAACCTCTGTACCAGCGTATTTTGAGAAAATAATGCGGTCGTCAACTTTAACGTCAAGCTCTACACGTTGTCCGTTTTCTAACACACGACCTGTCCCAACTGCTACAACTTTACCCTCTTGTGGCTTTTCTTTTGCAGAGTCTGGCAGTACAATACCGAATGCAGATTTTTCTTCTACCTCGATTAGTTCAATTACAATACGATCTCCTAGTGGTCTTAACAAGTGAAACAACCTCCTAATAATTAAATATTTGTTGAGAGTTTATTAGCACTCTATCTAGTTGAGTGCTAACACAATTATTATGATAATCAATCACACTTTTTTTTGCAAGTCAGAACTTCGAAAATTTTGTTTTCTTTCCAAATTCCTCTACAATAGAAAAGTAGCATAATGAATGGAAAGGACTTTGACTGTGACTAATTCTCAAAAAGTAAATAAACATAAAAAAAACAGCCCTATATGTTTTATTGATTTATATCCTCATGCAAATATCAGGCAAATGGCTGATAGAACCGTTTCACAAGCTTGTTATGAGTACTACTGGTTTAGCTAGTGCACAAGCCGTTCCACTTACACAAGGCTGGTATATTGCACTAAGCTTTGCCATTGCATTAATCCTTAGCTTATTCCTAACATCCCGCGATAAAACGTTTTGGGATATTTATCAGGGAAAGAAAGAAACGATACCACTATCAATTATGTGGGGAATTATTGGTTTTTTTCTTAGTTTTCATCGGCCAAATGATTGGTGTAGCTATCGAAATGGCTGTATTTGGTATCCAAGGTGGTTCGCAAAACACGGCTGATATTGTAGCTATTGCTAAAGGTGCTCCCATTGCAATATTAGCGATTGTCGTATTTGGACCTATATTAGAAGAGTTCATCTTCCGCCGTGTTATTTTTGGATCGCTTGTCCAAACAACGAATTTCTGGATAGCAGCAATAGTAAGTGCCATTTTCTTTGCTCTTATTCATAGGGACTTCTCACATATCTTGCTTTATACAATTTGTGGATTAATTTTTGCCTTCTTATACCACAAGACAAAACGCATTTGGACGTCCATTATCGCCCATGTCATGCTGAATGGTTTTGTGACACTTGTACAAGTGTATGCAGAACAGTTACAAAAGTTGCTTGATGAACTACAAAAAATGCAATAAATATTTATAAGGTTCAAAAGGTAATACACAAAAATAAACTTAGTTGAGTATTGTATAACTGCCGATTATTGATAACTTAGTTACATCACGATTGATTTCGGCATAAAAGGCTTCCTTTATCAAAAAAAAGGACATAGGATTGATCCCAAATAAAAATAGCAACAGAAAACTATTCGTTCTCTGTTGCTATTTTTTTATTTTGGGAAACAAAATTTATACAAGTCCAATAATTCTATATAGTTTATACATAGATAAAATAGTAAATATTCACAAAAATCCAAATTTACTGTAAATTAGTATTGATTAGCCATAATGAAAGTGATAGACTTGATTTAACTCGAGTGTAGCTAACTTTTATATAGCGCTTTAAAAGGATTAAAGGAGGAATTAAATATGCAACCGAAAAAAAATGATTAGTGGTGTTTTACTAGGATTATCAGTAACTCTATCAGGAGCACTAATTTCTTCAGCAGAAGAAATAGACAATAATGGTATTAATAATGTAAGAACTGAAAGTAGTAGGGAGATTTCACAAAACTCTGGAGAAATAACTCCTTATGCTGTACATGAAAGATGGGTTTCAGGAATCAAAAGAGGTTACTATAGTTACGCAACTGTAGAAAAACAAGTATATTATATTGACGGCGATTGGAGCGGTATACTAAATTTAGTAAGTATTGAACATACAACTGAGTTTTTTACAGGAAAACCCATTAAGATGGTACTTATGAGGGTTGGATATATCCAAGAAAATAAGTTTTAAGAAAATTTATTTAGTATTTGAACTGCACCCCCATTGGAGGTGTAGTTTTTTCATGAATAAATTTAGAATAAAAGGAAAACTAGAAGCAACTAATTGCTTAATAGTAAATAAGTGGAATTACCTTGATATTGCTTAATCAATGGGAACAAATCGACAACTTACTGTCAAATGGGTTAACAATATAACATATCCAAATTAACATCACAGTTTAAATTAGATGTACTAAATTTTATAATTGAAAACACTGGGTTACAATGCCCTTCAATCAATGAAAATGGGCGCACATCCATGAAAAAAAGATTTACACAAACAACCTTACCAGCACGAGTAGCAGACTATTCCAGAAGAAATTAAAGCGAATCAAACTTTTACATATGGAAATCGAGTATTTCAGTGCACAAATTCTACTCAGTAGCACGCATTATGATTTAATAAAAATATGAAGCGTCAAGTTCCTACATGTAGATTTAAAGGCTGAAATTCAAGCTATTTATACGGATGTTATAGCTATTGTTGTATTCGCGATAAACCAACATTTCAAGGGCAAAAGTGAGTCATAATATATAGCGGAAACGCCTAATGAGAAATGGTAGGGATATTACGGAGTTAAGATTGTTTGGTAAGAAGATTTATTTAACTGTGAAATTTATTACGTATACAATTGGCTCTCTCCTATTCACTGGTTTCAGATAGTTATAAAAAGCCTATAGAATATTTACCTGAGGATTACTGGATACTGATGCATTCGGGTATTAAGGTTGTTATTATTAAATAGAGAAGTATCTTATGAATACTTGAATCAAAATGAATCAAACAAGGTATGTTTTAAGTGAACTGTGAAGATAACGCATGATAAAGTGTATTTCTTTGGTATCACGAAGTCAAAATTCCTTTATTTATTTGTTGCTTTTGGATTAGCTACAATTTGAAGTACACGATAATAATCGGAATCATTCTTCTTAGAGTTCTAATGTCAACGTTGATTCTGCTTTTCGAGGTAAGAACCCTGATTCTTCTGAAAAACATCTAATTTTTTTAAATATGCATTTTCTAAACCAAGAACTCATTTTCACGTTCTAATTGTTCTACGATATAATTGATTTTCTTCCATTGTGTATTTTTCTTTTCTTTTTTTGACATAAGAGGTCGTTCCTTTATTTTAAATCATACCCTCTATTCCTTCTTTTGAATATGTACTGTACCACTTAATTTATGATAGTTGGTTGGTTCATTTGAAAATTAATCACATTATCTTGTTAAAAAGCTTGTTTGTTTTATAAAGTGTTTTACATCAAGTTTGAATTTAACAGAATAAACTTTATTTTGTATGTTTCTACGTAATTACTAGGAATACTATAATTCTTGGCTAATTCTCAATAAGAAAGGACGTCTTAAATATTCTCTTATAACTTAAAATTTACCGCTAAACTTTGACATATAAAACACCCAAAAGTTAGATTTTTGACACTAACTTTTGGGTGTCACTTCAATTCAAAAAAATTGATTATTGATTATTTAATTCTTCAATTTGTTTCCGTTGTAACTCAAGTGCCTCTTCAACCTGCCGTTTTTGCTCCGCTTCCTGTTCCTCTTTCAGTCGCATTTCCTCTGATTTCAAATATTTTTTTATAGCCAATACGAGAAATCATAATGCTAATTTCATAAAGAGCAAACAAAGGTACTGAAACCATTAAATGTGAAGCCAACTCAGGTGGTGCGATTATAGCAGCACACACAAACAAACCAAAATAGGAATACTTGCGAAAACGAACTAATAGTTCAGGAGATAACATTCCGATACGTGAAAAGAATAGGACTACAATCGGTAATTGGAAAAGGAAACCAAATGGAATTGTAAGTCTAAATAAAAATGAAAAATAGTCCTTTATGCCAATTGTTGGTTGTATGTCTAATTCATTCGATAAACCCATCATAAATTTTATGACATAAGGAAATAAGTAAAAGAAAGAAAAAGACAACCCTGCTAAAAATAATAAAAACGCATAAGGAATATACTTTAAGGTTGCTTTTCGTTCTATGTCTCTTAGTCCTGGACTTATAAATGCCCACAATTGGTACATCAAAATCGGCGAAGAAACAATAAAAGAGATTAAAAATATAACTTGGATATAAATTGAAAGTGGTGTTACTACATCAAATGCATGGAGTTCTATATTGTAGGATTCCCCAGTAATTTGAAGATATTTAACAATTGGCTTTGCGACAAAAAAAGGCGCCAGCCATAGCTAGAACAAAGAAAACGGCAACAATGAACAGCCGTTTTCTTAATTCTTCTATATGCTCAATGACAGTTAGATCTTTTGGATTCATTCCTCAACATCCTAACTTACTTATCTAGTTCTTTCTTTTTCTTGTCATCATCATCTTCGTCGGCTAAACCTTTAGTTGCATTTTTGAATTCACGTAGTGTTGAACCAAATGCTTTACCAAGCTCTGGTAGCTTTTTAGGACCAAAAATTAGTAACGCGACAACTCCGATAATAATGAGGCTCATAGGACCAATACCGCCCATTACAGCCACCTCCTCTTTATATCCATCATTTTAACGCATATTTCGCCATTTTGCTAACTAATTATATGTGAAATTTTTTTCGTCAATCTTATAGATTACTTCTTATTTTATTTCATATTTCTATTTGACAGAAACTGTGAACTATACTTGGAATTTCACTCTTCCTGATTACGAATTAAATATATAAGTGCCTGTAATTCGACAGACAAATCTATTGTTAAGAGTTGCATTTTATCTGGGACAGTAATGCGCTCTGGGGTAAAATTTAAGATACCCTTAGCGTTCATGGCCGCTAGACGATCAGCCATCTTTTGTGCTGAGCGTGGTGAAACTGTTAAAATGGCTAGTTCAGCGCCATATTCTGCATATTTTTCCTCCAATAGATCAGGGTGAAAAACAGGGATATTACTAATCATTTTGCCATCCTTTGGAGCTTTAGAATCGAATGCTACAACGATATGTGTATTATGGTTCTTTTGAAAATTATATTTTAATAGAGCACTACCTAAATTCCCTACACCGATTAACGCTACTTTTGTCGTTTCATGTTGATCCAGCGTCTGGCTAAAAAATTTTAATAAATGTTGAACATCATAGCCATATCCTTTTTTTCCCAAGTGCACCAAAATAAGAAAAATCACGGCGAATGGTTGCTGAATCTATTTTCATCGCCTCACTTAGCTCCTTCGATGAAATTCGTTCCATGCCTTCGTGCGCAAAGTTTTGGATAAAACGATAGTAAAGAGGAAGTCTTTTAGTAGTGGCTTGTGGAATTTTTAATTCTTGTTTCAAACTTTTTCCTCCTTGTATGTATCAAAATTCGCCTAAACATATTTTAAATGATACATGCTTATTGAACTACTTACAAAGTTTATTATTTCTAATTGGAGAATTTCCCTTTAGTTAATGGCGCCATTTACGCCACTAACTAAAAGGAAATCGTTTCAATCTTACATGACAGCTCGGAATAAGTAAAGCATCGACATTGCAAGCACATCGTTCATCCATTACACTAAGGAAGAATTGAGGTGTCAAGAATGATTGTTTTACAGGTCAATCAACTATATAAATCCTTCCTTGCAGATGAAATATTAAGTGGCGTTAAGTTAGAAGTTCAACATCGTGATCGCGTTGCATTAGTAGGACGAAATGGCGCAGGTAAGTCTACTCTACTAAAAATAATTGCTGGTCAAATGTCATATGATGCGGGCGATATTATTATTCCTAAGGGCATACAAATCGGCTATTTAGAGCAGCACGCTGGATTAAACTCAACCTTGTCGATTTGGGATGAAATGCTAACCATTTTTGAACCGCTTTTAGCACAAGAAAAGACCCTTCGCTCACTAGAACAAAAAAATGGCTGATCCAGCAGTTTATGAAGATACTATTTTATATGCCAAAATAATGTCTGAGTACGATCAATTACAGCATAATTTTAAGGATGCAGGTGGCTATCAATATGAATCTGATATCCGTTCAGTGCTTCATGGCATGCAGTTTTATCCTGAGGATTACGAAAAATCCATTCGCTCATTATCAGGAGGACAACGAACTCGTTTAGCACTTGCTAAGCTTCTCTTAAGTAAACCAGATCTTTTAATACTAGATGAGCCTACTAACCATTTAGATATTGAAACGCTATCCTGGCTGGAATCTTATTTAAAAGGCTATGAAGGCGCGATTCTTATTGTTTCCCACGATCGCTATTTCTTAGATCAGGTTGTATCGATTGTCTATGAAGTCTCACGCCATCGGGTAACAAAATATACAGGTAATTATAGTGCTTATTTGGATGAAAAAGCGAAAAATTATGAGCGTGATATGAAAATGTTTGAACGCCAGCAAGATGAAAAAGCCAAGCTTGAGGAATTTATTCAAAAAAATATTGCACGTGCTTCTACCACAAAGATGGCACAAAGTCGCCGTAAGATGTTAGAACGAACAGAATGGATGGAATCTCCTGATGGCGATGAAAAATCGGCAAGCTTTGGTTTTACAATCGATCGTCAAAGTGGAAATGATGTATTATCTGTGGATGATTTAACAATAGGTTATAATGCTAAAAAAAATATCAATTGGCATTCATTTGCGTACCTATAGAGAAGATCGAATTGCGCTTGTCGGGCCAAACGGCGTAGGTAAATCCACTCTATTAAAAACCATTGTAAAAGATTTATCTCCACTCTCTGGAGAAATTCGTTATGGAACAAATGTTCAAATTGGTTACTATGATCAGGAGCAGGCAAAGCTTACAAGCAATAAAAGTGTTTTAAAAGAGCTTTGGGACGAATGGCCATTAATGAATGAAAAGGATATTCGGACTGTTCTAGGCCGCTTCCTATTTAGTGGTGAGGATGTAGATAAAGCTGTGTCCTCTTTATCTGGCGGTGAAAAGGCTAGGCTTGCTCTTGCTAAATTAATGATGCAAAAGGCAAATTTCTTAATTTTAGATGAACCTACTAACCATCTAGACTTAGATAGCAAAGAGGTCTTAGAAAATGCGTTGATTGATTATCCTGGAACATTATTATTTGTATCACATGACAGATATTTTATTAATCGAATTGCTACGAAAGTAGTTGAGCTATCTGGTGATGGTTCCTTCGAGTACTTAGGTGACTATGATTACTATCTAGAAAAGAAACAGGAACTATTAGAACTCGCACAAATGAAGGTAGCTACTCCATCTCAGGGTCAAACAGATGTAACAGAAAAAGTCTCAACCTCTAAAATTGATAAAGAGGCAAAAAAACGAGAACGTCAAATAAGGCGTACGATTGAAGAACTGGAAGATAAAATGCAAAAGGTAATTGCAGAAATAACCCATTTAGAAGCTGAACTTTGTGATCCAGAAATTTTCACAAACCATGAGAAAATCTTACAGCTTCAAGAGGAATTATCCACTGCTAAAGAACAACATGAGCTTTTTGAGTTAGAATGGCTCGAACTTAATGAAGAACTTGAAAATATCATTGTATAGCTGGATGTAAAGCCATGTGCCTGACACATGGCTTTTTTTCTTTACCTCCGCTTATATTTCATATATATTGGTCAAGTGCTATTTTTCGACAAAAACTGCCCACAGCTTTATGCACACAAAGAATCTAGTAATACCAACATATCAACAGACTTTTCCACATTATCCACAGATTCAAATTATTTTACTCACAGTTTTATGTGAAAAACATGCTACTATATATAGAATAACCACAAATTATGCACAGGTTATCAACATTTTGTGCATAAGTACGGATGTTCGTTGTTTCTATTCCCTCACAACCTGTGGATAATTATCTGAAAAATTTGTCAATTCATCAAAGCTCATCATGTAATATTTCTACATTTTTTTCACATATCAAAAAGAGGTATCATAGAATTTAATCTATGACACCTCTTTCTTCTATTACACCCAGGATTTCAACTCCATTCCAGGGCGACCATTCATCGTTAAATCTCCCCGTATACCTGCTTCAAACATTGGTGTTGCTGCTGCCCCTATCATCGCAGCATTATCTGTACAGAGCTTTAATGGAGGAACAAAAAAATGGAATGTCCTCTTCAGCAAAAACCTTCTCAAGCGATGTACGCAAGCCCTTATTAGCTGCCACACCTCCTGCCGCAATGACTTGTTTCACTTTATATTCACGTGCGGCACGTAGTGTTTTTGCTGTTAATACCTCAACCACACTCTCCTGAAAGCCTTTAGCAACAGCAGTAGGAGATATTTTTTTCACCGCGTTGATCCATATTATGTTTGTAATTAATTACTGCCGATTTCAAGCCACTAAAGCTAAAATCATACGAATCTTCTTCTAGCCAAACTCTTGGAAAGGATACTGCCTCACAATCCTCCTGTGCAAGCTTGTCAATATGTGGCCCTCCAGGATATGGCAAGTTTAGAACACGTGCAACCTTATCGTAAGCTTCCCCTGCTGCATCGTCTCGCGTTTCACCTATGACATCAAAAGAGCCGTGTTCTTTCATATACACAAGCTCCGTATGGCCTCCCGATACAACGAGTGCCAAAAGTGGGAATTCCATTGGTTGGACAAGTGCATTTGCATAAATATGACCTGCTATATGATGAACACCAATAATCGGTAAATTGTTAGCGAAGGCAAAGGCCTTTGCAGCATTAATTCCTATTAACAATGCACCTACTAGACCTGGTCCCTCTGTTACAGCAACTGCATCTAAATCACTTGGATTCATATTTGCTTGTGCTAGGACTTCTTCAATGACAACCGTAATTTGTTCAACATGATGGCGGGACGCAATTTCAGGTACAACCCCACCAAATCGTTTATGACTTTCTATTTGAGATGCAACAACATTCGAAACGATCTCACAGCCATTTCGAATAATTGCTGCTGCTGTTTCATCACAGCTTGACTCTATTGCTAATATTATTTGATTATCCATTATAAATTCACCCACATAACAAGGGCATCCTCCCCATTATCTGTATAATAGCCTTTTCGTAAGCCACCATCTTGGAAATCTAACTTTCGATAAAGATTTTGAGCAACAGTATTCGTTACTCTCACCTCTAAGCTCATGATTTCCATCTCATTCTGTTGCGCAATTCGCATAGCCTCTCGCATTAATCCTTCACCAATCCCACGACCACGAGCTGACTCTATAACAGCAACATTCGTAATTTGCGCAGCGTCTACTACCATCCACATACCGCAAAAACCAATTATGTGATCCTCTTCATCTATAGCTAAAACATAATGTGCGTATTGATTTTCATGTACTTCATAGTAAAAAGAATCTAGCGTCCATGGCGTTGGGAATGTAGCAAGCTCGATTGCATATACAGCCGGAACATCGTCAATAACCATTTTACGGTACGTTATATTACTACTCATCCCTTTTCTCCTTCTGCTCCTTTAGCCAGTTCGCCTCTGCCTCTGCAATACGTTTGTATTGTGGAATAAAGTGATGAACTGCCTCCACACAAGGTAGCTCTAAGGTTGATGCTAATCGAATTGTTTCACTTGCTCGAGGCAAATCATAACTAAAAGGTGCACGACGGGCATCATCACCTAGTACTTCTACAATCCTAGACCAAAAAAACAGCAACATCGACTCCAACAAATAAAATAGGTTCCTCCAGAGTTTTTAAACGTGCTAATAAGCCATCAATATGATCATGATAATCATCAAAAATAGTGTCTAATTCTGAACCCCTATAAACAGCCGTATATACATTATTTCTTCGCGCATCAAAAATTGGGCAGATAAATCCTTCATATAAAGCAGCATTTGCAGCTAATGCTTTCAAGCTTGATATCCCAATTAGAGGCTTTTGCAGTGTCCATGCTAGTGTTTTAGCCAGTGTTACACCAATTCGTACTCCTGTATAGGAACCTGGCCCCTCTGATACCGCAATTGCATCTAACTCGCTTGGCTTTATGTTGGCTCGTGCAAGTACATCCTCAATAGCAGGCATCGCTCCTGCTGAATGTGTTAATTTTATATTTTGTACAATCTCTGCAATCACTTGTCCATCCCTTACAACAGTAATAGACAACGGTGCATTCGCTGTTTCAATCCCTAACCAAATCATTTTATTAGCTCCTCACATAATGCCTCATATCGCTTTCCACGAGGTGTTAACACAAATCGTCGTTGATTTTCCCCGATCTGGTAAATCTCTATTCCTAAACGCTCCTGTGGTAAATCTTGTTCAATTAGATGTGCCCACTCTACAACTGATACAGCATCTCCGTAAAATAGCTCATCCCATCCAAGATCTTCGTCACTTTCAGCTAATCGATAAACATCTAAATGATTGAATGGTAAACGTCCTTCATATTGTTTCACAATCGTAAATGTTGGGCTATTTACCGTTCTCTTTACACCTAGCCCTTTCGCTAAGACTTTTGTAAATGTCGTCTTCCCGGCACCCAAATCCCCCTCCAACGTTATCGTATCCCGGGCTTCTAGTAAGTTGGCAAGTTTCAATGCAAAGCTTTCAGTATCATCCAGTGAGTTCATTATTATTTCATACATCATGTCTTTTTCCTTTCCAAGCTACATTATCTCTAGTTTACCGAAACAAGCGTAAATGTTCAAAGCATCCAATGTTTCTTAAAAAAATTAATTTAAGTACATATAGAAAGATCCATTATACCTTAGCATAATTGCATCCAATCGGCTTTGTACTTAGGCCTGATTGATGCAGGTCAGTGTAGCCGTTATCGCATGGAACCGATGATTTTAGACGAACATCCTTTACTAATTCCTTTTCAATTCCGTGACATCCGCTGGAGGCTTTTGGCAAACAGATGTTATTTCGTGCGAAAGCGTAGTGTTAACGCAGCAACATGATGTTGGTCACTCAGTCGCATGTTGTTGTTGTTGCTGTCGCTTCGCTTTCACACAGTTAAAAACCATGTTGCTGTCGCTTCGCTTTCGCACAG